>CBDEFX010000001.1:0-1940050 GCA_965237635.1 Dehalococcoidia bacterium
CAAAGACTGCAATCTCCTCCGGCTTCAATCCTGCTTCAATCATCACCCTTAGCCATTCGCTCACGGCCTCGGCCTCACGATCAGCCGAATCGCAAACCCTGATAGCCGGTCGTGGACCGTTGAACACCGACACCGTGCCGCGTCGATCTTCCGTGTTGCCATCGACATCAGACATTTCACTGTCCAGGAGAAGGTCGGCCCGTGCCCGGATCTGGTGAGACGTCCGGTAATTGATTCTCAGGGTGTGAGAGCGGCCCCGAATATCAAGGCCGAGTACTTTCCATGAAAACGGCTGCTGGAATATGCGTTGGCCCAAGTCGCCAGCGAAGAAGAGCCCGTTGGGGTTCTCCGATCCCAACGCCGCTAGGAATCGCAGCTGTGCTACCCCCACATCCTGTGCCTCATCCACCACCACGAAGTCAAAGGGACGGCCGTCGCCCTCGCCGAACCGGGACGTGAGGCGACCGAACATCTCGGCCCGTGTGATCTGCCCTCTGGATCTCAGGCCAGACCGAATCCGCTCGAATACCGACCAGAGCACTTGTCGTTGACTCTCTTGCAGCTGTCGTCTGCGCCCTCTGCGCAGCACGTCGCGGTACGCTTCCCAGGTCTCCAGTTGCCAATCGTCCACCACCTGCTCCCACTCCGCAATCAGGAACTGTGGAGCAAACCTGACGGCGTCTCCTTCGCCAACGGCCTCTTCCAGCAGTTGGGGGATCAGCTCTTGAGATGCGATGATCGGCTCGCCAAAATTGCGCCGGTACAGCTGCCTGGCGATGGCGTCGACCGAATGGACCTCCACACGCTCGGCAAGTCGCGGCTCGCCGCTTATCAGGACCCGTAGCTTTGCGCGAAGGAAATTGGCCAGAGTGTCGGAGAACGTGGTCAGTAGCACCCGGGCGTGAAGGTTGGCTCGTGCGAGATGGACCGCCCGGTGCAGCGCCACTACGGTCTTGCCGGTCCCGGCGGATCCCGACACCCTGGCCGGGCCGCCAAAATCGCGCTCAACAACCTCTCGCTGGACAGGATGGAGGAAGACAGACCACTTATCCCATGGAAAGTCGAGTGCCCGTTCCAATTCTTCTCGATTGGTCATCACGCGGAAGCGGCGCTGGGCGTCGGGATGATCAAAGGGGCCGATCCCCTCAGCCACTGGATGCTTGCGCTGCGGCCTGCCGCCCACGGCCAACTCCAGCAGAGCCTCGGCGGCCTCGTTGGGCAGATGCGCGGACAACTCCAATAACGTGTCCTCGTTGGCTCTGCGAACATCCACAAGCCAATCGACGGGCACTCCATACCCGAGCAGCTCGTCCTCAGGCACCCCAACAAACAGGGCTGGCTTTGGCTGAGCCGGCTGCTCTACTTCCACATACACAGGAATCGTGACTTCCTGGACCGTCTCCTTCACTTCAACCAGCTGGGCCGCACCCGTGTTCGGGTGTGTCTCCAGCTTGCGCTGCTCTGCCCACCGGTACGCTTGGTCGTGGTGGTCGACATAGCACAGCATCAGGCTGGCCTGCGTCCGGTGGACGATGATACGGATGTCGCGACTGACGCGGACCGCCCAGAAGTTGCGGTCTCTTGCTCCGTCGAGCTTGTGGAACTGCAGTCCCGGGCGGGATGGGTCCATCTGTAAGTCGAAGGCCGTCATCTTGATGGCCTTCTGCTCGTCGTTGGGCAGCCGGGCCAGGCTGTCAGTGAACGTGTCTGCTATGCGGAAATCCATCCATCAAACCCGAAACACTTTCATAACCTCGTCGCCCAGGTGGTTGATGACCTTGACAGCGATACGGCCTGACTCCGGCTTATCGAAGGGGCGGGAGATGTCGCTGTGGAGCGACTCCCAGGCTTCCTCGTCGATCTCGGCCTTGAGGGTGGTCTTGAGTGACCCGTATGGATCGTTGGCGCCGAGGAAGTAGGCGTGGCGGACGAAGAAGCTTTCCTCGTTGTAGTCGGTGTCGATGAACCAGCAGGCGATGCCGTCCGGCCCATCGCTGCGGACCTCCCCTGTGTTGGGATGGAACACGTCAACCCCGTTGACCCTCACCTGGACATGCCCGTCCTCGGCGTCAAGGATGTCGATGTCCGGCTCGCCGAATATGACGAACAGGTTCCCCTTGCCCGTATTCTTCAGGTCGCCCGCCATGTGCAGATCAGCGTTCATACGCGCCTTAAGCACCGGGACGCGGCCGAGCTTCTCGAACTCCGTGGAGTGGGCGTCGTAGTTGAAGGCGCAGGAGATGAGCACGTCGAAAGCGGCGTCGGCGGCCTCGCGGGCGGCTTCCACCAAGTCGGGGCGGGAGACGGTGCCGAATTCAGGGCCGACGAATATGGCTGCGCGCCGTTCCTTCTCGGCCTCATCGCCGTCCCCGATCCCGCCTTCAACATAGCGGCCCTCGGCGCAGATCAGATCGCCCGGCCACAAGGTGATGGATGTGAACTCGATGCGGTCTTCACGATGCGCCTGCTGAACGCCAGACGTCTTCAAGTTCTCCAGAATGACCTGGGCAAAGTCGAACTCCCCGCCAAAGCCGCTCTTCGGCTCCGCAATGCGGTCGACTATCTCGTCGTTCTCGTCGACCTCGAGCAAGCGGTGCGGCGAGACGCTCTCGACGGTGAACGGGCCAGCTACACGTACCTTGCTCCGGTCCTCGTAGGGCTTGTCGTACAGGCGCTCAAACTCGGCGCTCCGGGCGATGGAGGCGTCTATCTCCTTCTGGCGGGCGATGCGGCGCTCCCACCATTGAGCGTGGAGGGCCTTGGCCTCCTGCGACCAGGCGTCCTCCATCTCCCGCGGCATCTCCCACTCCTCCCACGCCGTGCCCAGGGCGCGGTTGAGCTGCTCCCTAAGGGGCTCCAAGTCTTTCTTTGCCGTCTCCCAGATGACGTCGATTTCGGCGTTGTTGGCGATGTCCCTGAGGGTGACGTGCGGCACGCACTGGTAGACGAAGCCCTGCCTGACGTTGCCGTAGGTGGGCGTGTCCGCGGGTGCCCGGTGAGCCGCCTCCGCCTCCCTCAGCTGCCCCTCACGGCTGTCGGCGAGCAGGTAGTACGGGTACCGGCCGCCCATGATACGAGCCCGGGCCAGTGCCGACGCCACGCGGGAGGTGTCGACGGTGATCCAGCGGCGCCCCCACTGCTCGGCGACGTAAGCGGTGGTGCCGGAGCCACAAGTCGGGTCGAGCACGAGGTCACCGGGGTCGGTGGTCATCAGGATGCAGCGTTCGATCGCACGGCTATCTGTTTGTACGATGTAGAGTTTCTCGTCCCCTACGAATCCGCCCGTTCCCGTGTCCGTCCACAGATTCGCCATGGGAATAAGCGCGTTGTCACTTATGAAGCGAACCATGCGGAGTCGCGTACCTTTGAGCGCAATACGGTTCGCTCTAGCAATGCGGGTCATTCCGTCTGGTGTCGTCTTCCAGTGCGAGTTCGGGGCACATGGATAACATTTACCTTCAAAAGACAATGGTCCTGACGATGCTGTTGAGATACCAGCCGAAGTTAAAGGGTTTCGAGCATAGACTTCTGCCTCAATTGGTAGCGAAGCGCTTCTAGATTTCTCTTCGCTCGTGAGTTGTCGTCGTGATCCGTCGGCGAGTTGAACACTGTCAAAGAATTGAGGGTCAGAGTTGTCAAATGTTCGTCTTCCGTAGAGCCTGCGAACCTTTGGATTTGATGTCTTTGAGTACCATAACACCGTGTCGAATATATTGGAGAGAATATTAGATGCGTCGAATGCGTTCTTCTTGTACCAAATCGAGCTGACAAAATTCCCCTCCCCAAACACCTCATCCATCACAGCTCGCACTCTGTGAACGTTCTCGTCCCCTATCTGCACAAAGATGGAGCCAGACTCGCTGAGCAGGTCTCGCGCCACCGTCAGCCGGTCGCGCAGGTAGCTCAGGTAGGAATGTATCCCGTCCCGCCAGGTGTCCCGGAAGGCCTTGACCTGCTCCGGCTCTCGGGTGATGTGCGCGGCGTTGCCATCCCGCACGTCTCGGCTTGTCGTCGACCACTGGAAGTTGGAGTTGAACTTGATGCCGTAGGGCGGGTCCAGGTAGATACACTGAACCTTGCCCCGTAGTCCCTCCCGCTCGGCCAGCGACCCCATCACCTGCAAGCTGTCGCCCAGGACCATCCGGTTAGACCAGTTGGCGTCATGCTGGTAGAACTCGGTTTTCGCCGCCTCGCTGGGCAGGCCGTTGAAGTCGGCGAAGAGGTCCGCGAACCCCTGCTGCACCCCCTCCGTCTCTTGCTGTTTAGCGGTCTGCCGCATCAGGTCATCCACAAGCACCTTGGGGTGAACCCGCTCCTGGATGTACAGCGGCGGGGCGTTTACAGCCAGGTCTGACCTGTCCTGCTCGTCCTTGCCCCGCCACACAAGCTGTGGGTCGAGGTCGCGATTGCGCCGCTCGTAGGCGAGACTGACAGGTCTCTGCTCCTCCTCGCGCATCAGCGGCTGATGCTCCGCACTGGGGATGTTCCGTCGCGTGGCTTCCTGGTGCCTAAGCGTTTCTATGGACTTTGTCTTGGCGGGACTGGATTTCCTCGGCATGTAATGTTTGCGCCTCCCTTATATATCTGTTTCCAACAATGGCCGCAGTAGCGGCAGCATGGCCGGGATATCGTCCCGGATAATGGTCCAGATGATGTCGTCATCTATCCCAAGGTAAGCGTGAGCAATCCGATTGCGCACCGCGCTGATTGTGCGCCAAGGTATCTCCGGATGCGCTTCGCGAAGGGCGTCGGGGACGTGTGCGGCAGCTTCACCAATGAGTTCCAAGTTGCGAAGGGTGGCATCGTAGGTCAACCTATCGGTGACGAACGCGGATTGGTCCATACCTTCCGTGTAGGACAAGACCCTTTCGCAGAAGTCGATCATGTCCTGCACATAGAACCGCCATTGGCGTTGTTCTTGACCGGCATCAGACATCGACAGCCTCCGCTTCCACGTAACGCCGCAGTTCAGGGCGAAGCGCCTTGTCGGTCACGAGATCGACCGATTGGCCCAGGAGGTCCTCGATATAGAACTGCACGCCAAAATACCGCCTTGACGTGGCAGGACCGTCAAACTGAACCAGGATGTCTATATCGCTGCCGTCTCGTGCCTCGTCACGGACGGTTGAGCCGAAGAGCCCCAGCGCGGTGATGCCGAATCGTTCGACCAGCACACCCTTGTGCGCTCGCAACTGCTGCAGAACTTCATCCCTAGTCATTCCTACCCTCGCCATGACACCACCTTCCAGCTAGCTCCCTTCAGAGTAGGGACGCCAAGTCCTTCGGCAATGTCTACTAAACACCTATCCATCGCTACCCTCGGCTTCGACCAGTCGCTTGGGGGCCGCAGTCTGTGACGGCCCTGAGGCGCGAAGGAGCATCTCATTGAACTCATGCTCTATCTGATATACGTCGGTGAACTCGGCGAAGGCCCAGCGGCCATACTGACCCAGGTTGTTGACCCCTGGCACCCAGTAGGTCTCCATGGTGTTCTTCTTGTCCTTAGCGTCTTCGCCTCTATAGCCCTTGATCTCGACGACCAGGTTCAGCGGGTCAGGGTTGCCGTCGTCCACGTGAACGATGAAGTCGGGAATATAGGTACGCGAGACGGAGCCGTAACGGTAAGGCACCTCCAGGCCCAGATTGTGATTCTTCACATAGGCCTTCACCTTTGGGTGGGCCTCGGCGACACGGCAGAATTCAGCCTCCCAGTCGCTATCCAGGATTGCCCAATTGACGTGGCACTTGCGGGAATCAGTCTCCCAGCGGCGCTCTTTAGAGGTGCTGAAGTTCACATGGGCGGTCGACCCGGACTGATTGAAGGGGTCGAGCATCGCTTTGACTGGCCGCTCACCAACGTGCGAACGTGTGATGGCGGCGGCGATGCGCTCGCAAGCCATGTCTGCCAACTCCTGGTACATGAGTTGAGCTGGATAGGTTCCGCCCCTGCACTGCAGGCTGCTCTCAAGCCACTGTCTCACTATCCCCTTCAGCTTGCCAAAGAGGTGAAGCTTGGACTCCTCGTTAGGGCCACGCCACCTCGTGAGGAGAAAGCGATTGGTGAGGTGCATCACCAAAGTAGAGGGCCGTAAGTCGCCGGTATGCACCAGGTTGAGGTCTACACCCTCGCCAATGATGCCCTGGTTCGTGGTGCGGGTTGGGCCAATGAGATCGGGCGTCAACTCCAGGATGTGGTCGGCGGTGAACTCGGCGCTTAACTCCTCCTTCGGGAGTTCGACGCGATAACCGGAGACGCGGGGGAAACGAATCTCCAGATGGTCGCGTTCGGGCCGAACCGCTCTGACCTGCACCGTCTGGCGAGGAGGCTTACGGGCGGCGACGACGGGCTTGGCCGTAAAGTCGAACGGCACTCCCAGCACGTCGGCGTATTCGACATCGAAGCGGTCTTCCGAGTTGAGGTCGTAGGACTGGCGCCGCAGAGCCCGGCCGATGACCTGTTCGCACAGGAGCTGCGTACCAAAGGCCCGAACGCCGAGGATATGGGTAACGGTGTTGGCGTCCCAACCCTCGGTGAGCATGGATACGGAGACGACGCACCGGATGGAACCGCCTAGGCTTCCCTCCTTCCCCACGGTGTTCATGGCCTCCCGGAGCAATTCCTGGTCGGTGATCTTGTCGGCCTGAGCGCGGTCTCCGGTCCGCGTGATGATTTCACTACGGAACCGATCGATCTCCACTGCGGCAATGGCGCGGAAGTTCCGATCGAGCGTCTCGCCGGACTCGAGCTGTTCGCTGTCGATCAATAGCGTGCGAGGCACGGCGAACTGGTTACCCTGTTCGTCGATATTGCGGAACAACTCAAGCCGTCCGGGTACGGGTGTGGAGGAACCGTCCTCATTCTCGCGGTGAAAGCCGGAGACGTAGTCGTAAACCAGCTTTGAGGTGGAGGTATTGTTGCAGACGATAATGAAGCAGGGCGGGACCCTGATTCCTTCCTGCTCCCATTGACGGTAGGTCTTCTCGTAGTGTCCATACAGCGCTTGGAGGCCCGTCTGAAGCTCAGGAGGCAGGATGAGCGGGTCGAGATTCTTGGACTTGCCACGTCCCGCCTTGGGCATCTTGGTCCGGATGTTTTCCCACAGGGCGCGATACTTGGGCATGTCTCCGCCGGGGATGTTGTCGGACACGGGCACGCGCGGCAGCTTTACGATGCCGCACTCGATGGCGTCCATCAACGAAAAGTCGCTCACTGTCCAGGGGAACAGCGTCCCCTCGCGGTAGCCGGAACCCTGTAGGAAGAAGGGCGTGGCGGACAGGTCGATGACCTGCCGGATCCTCGTCTTCCGCTTTATGGATTCGAGTCCTGTAATCCAGACGCGGGCCTCGTCGGCGTTCTTTTCAGCCTCTCTCCGCTCTTCACCTTTGAGGTCTCCCTCATCGCCTTCCCCGGCTTTCCGGCGGTAGCAATGGTGGCCTTCATCGTTGAACGCCAGGATGTTTTTCATGCCCATGAGGCCTGGCATGACCCGTTGCATCATCTGGCCTTCGGTTTCCAGCGTGTTTAGGGGAGCTCCTCGGCCCTGGAGGAGAGCACGGCCGCCACTGGATAGTTCAATGCGGTTGCGCAGCTGGAATGCATGGAAATTGGTAATCACAATCTTGGAGCGTTCGAGGTCGGCCAACATATCGGTTGGGACCAGCTCCCGACTCGCGTAATAGCTGTCAGGATCATTGGGCTGCAGCACGCGCAGCCGGTCCTTGATGGTCAGACCGGGCGCCACGACCAGGAATCCGCTGGTGAACCGGTTGCTATTGGGCCGCCGGACTGCGTTGATAGTCTGCCAGGCAATGATCATCGCCATGACGGTGGTCTTGCCGGCGCCGGTGGCCAGCTTCAGGGCCAAACGCATCAGCTCGGGGTTGGCCTCCAGGTTCGCCGCTTTGAGATTGTTGAGGAACAGCCGGCCGGCCCCACCTATCTTCGGCGCGACCTCGGTGAGCCAGATGATGGTCTCCACCGCCTCGATCTGGCAGAAGAAGGGGCGGAAGGCGCTGAAATTGTGATGCCGCCAGTGTTGAAGCAGGCGTGCAGTCTCCGGTGTGACGCCCCAATTGTTTGGGCTGGGCAGCGTTCTCCAGGCGTCGACCCGCTGCCGAATGCCGTTGACCATAGCCGTAACGGCCTCGTACTGCTGGTCCGCTGTCGAAAGCCCTTCACCCTCGTCGAACACGAACCCCCGCTGACCTTCCCGGCGCTTCCGAGGTTTCGGGATCGGCGTGATGAATTCCGCTTTACGGCGGCTCTCGATTACCTGCTGGGTAGGCTGGCCTTGGGTGTCGAGCTCCCAGTGCCGTTTTGGGTATTCGTACGGGGAGTTGAGGATTGGGTCTTCGAAGAACTGCTCTTTCATCTAGCCTACCTCGCAAGCCCCATTCGACGAGCCTTCACAGCTGCCGACGGTGCCGATTGGGCGTCCCGTGACTCGGCGCGCTTCCACTGAGCTAACCTGCTGAGTCTTCATGCCCAGCCTCATTCCAAGAGAACCTTGATCTTATCCAGGACTTCACCAACAATCTGGGGCGCGGCCTCATCCTCAAATCTGGCATGGCGGGTACGCCAGTCCACAGTCTTGATCTTGTCGGCCAGGACCACGCCGGCGATGGTGCTCGCCCGGGGAAGGGTCACCTCAAAAGGATTCCCCTTGACCTTGGAGGTGATTGGGCACAGCAACGCCAGACTGGTCTTCTCATTGTATGCTTTCGGGCTCAGGACCAAGACGGGAAGGTGTCCGGACTGGTCGCGCCCCTCGCATGGCGTAGCGCTCAGCCACACGATGTCCCCCCTCCTTGGGATGTAGTCACCCTCTACCATTCTTCGTTACCCCTGGTCGTTGGGGCATCCAGTTCAGGATGAAGGTTGTCGGCCGTCACCTGCGCCAGCATGTCGGCCAGGTCATAGGACCTCTTGCGCAGGACGACATGGTCGCCCCGTGAGATGATCTCGACAGCCGAGCCCTCTTGCACGCCCCACTGTTCGGCAACGGGCTTGGGGATCCGGATGGCTAGGCTAGTGCCCCATTTCGAGACGTATGCTTTCGCGCCCATGAACGTGCCTCCAGGATATATAGATATTATATAGCCCCACAACAAGTCCAGGCAACAAAAAAGGGCCGCACACATAGGATGGGCAGGGGGAGGCCACCGCTAAATTTGCGATGGTCTCCCCCTGTAGTGGAACCGTCAGCGTCCCACGCCTGCCTACCGGCTAGGCAGGCCGACCGGCTCCGCCTCCCGCTCCAGGGTGAGCGCCCACTCGAACAGGGACGGCGAAGCAGGCTTCGCCTTGCGGCTGCGTCCCTTCGGCTTCACCGGCTCCTCGGCCATGAACTCCGCCCAGGAGAACAGCGACTGCTGCGTCTCAGGGGCCTCGTCGTGGTGGCCGTTGCCGTTGACCGGGACAGCCGCGTGGCCCTTCCCATTGCCATTGACCACGGCTTCGGCGTGGCCGTTCCCCAAGAGAAGCTCGAAGCTCGGCCCGACGCCGTTGGCCCCGTTGGCGTGGACCTTGACGACCTCCGGCTCAGGGGCCTTCCAGCCGTCGTCCACCAAGTACTCCTCGCCTGCGGCCTCGGCGTCCCTCGCCTGGGCGAACACCGCCTCCACCGTCTCGGCGTCGTCCTCCTCTCCGCTCACGATCTTCCTCGCCAACGCCAGCATCAGGTCGTCGCCGTCGTCCCCGTATGCCGCCAGCCCGTCCTCGGGCAGCTCGCCCTCGACGGCGAGGGAACTTTGCAGCTTCTTCGCCACCAGCTTCAGCGCGTCGGCCTGTAGCGTGCCCCGGTAGGCCATGAACACCACCTTGACCGGGCGGGTCTGCCCGATGCGCCACGACCTCCGCGACGCCTGCCGCATCGTGTATACGCTGTAATCGGTTTCCTCCCAGCAGATTGTAGGGAAGTCGATCAGGTCGAGGCCGGTCTGCACCAGCCTGGGGTGGCAGATCAACACGTCCACCCCCTGCTTGACCCTATCGGCCACCCACGCCTCCCTGCGGTCCGGGGCCACCGCGTCGGCCTTCATCACCGCCACGCGGAACCCGTGCCGGGTGAGGATGTCTTCCATCCGCTCCGTTACGTCCCTGGTGCCCGTGTGCGTCACGTATACCAGCACCCTGCGCCCCTCCATCCGCTCCGCCGCCACCAGGTCCAGCAGCGCCTTCTCCTTGGGGTAGATCTTCTCCTCCGACAGCGGCGGGACCTGCACGATGACGTCGCCGCTCCCGGGGTCGAACACCGTCTCGCCCCTGGTGCAGCCGTCGGGATAGGCCAGGAGCGTTTGCAGGTAGGCGGCAAGCAGCCGCTTGGAGCCCTTGGCCAAGGCGTCGGCCAGCGCCTCGCGCAGCTTGTCGAAGACGTGATTGTAGGCCCCCTGCTGCGTGTACCCGACGGAGTCCGGCTCGGCGTCCATGGAGCAGAGGAGCACCTGCTCCTCGTAGGGGGGCAGGCCCGAGGCCACGTCGGAGAGTCTCAGGAACACGGTGTTTCCGATGAGGTGGAACAGCGCCGAGGGCGCGAGCCCCGGCCTCTCCCGCACTGTCTTGCGGTACTTGCGGCGGCGGCTGTACCTGCCGTCCTCCACCGAGTCGTTGTCGGGCTTGCCGATGGTGTGCTCCTCGAAGCCGTAGCGTTGTATCCAGCGGTGCTCGTCGGAGCGCCCGAACTCGGTCCTGATCTCAGGCGAGAACCTGTAGAGCAGGTGGAACAGCGTGGAGCTGTAGCCTCCTGTTAGGGTGCCCGTCAGGGTGAGGGACTTGCCGCAGGCGTCGGCGAGGACGCCCGCCGCGATGCCCTGGGCCGAGCCTCTCCCCTTATATTCATGCACCTCGTCCCCAACCAGCAGGTCGAAGAAACCCCGCATCCGGTTCTTCACGTAGTCGCTGAGGGGGTATCTGCGAGGCCCGGAGGGGTCGGCCTGCCACAGGGCCGAGCCGCAGTGGCCGCAGCCGAGCTTCCTGCGGGACAGGTCCTCGTCGGTGAGGGGAACGCCGTCCTTGTCCACGAGCTGAGCGGTGCAGACGGGGCAGCAGGGGAGGCGGAAGGGCTCTCCCGTCTCCTCGTCCTTGATGAGCCTGCCGCCCGACGCGGCCCACCGCTTGATTACGGCGGGCATCCAGCGGTAGGACAGCTTCGCCCGCTCTCTGGACATCACGGCGAACAGGGGGCCAGAGCCGATGGAGAGGCGCAGGCGCTCCAGGTCGGTGATGGAGGCTACGATGACGGCGCGTGCGCCGGGCACCGTCGCCTCCACCTCCCGCTTCCACTTTCTGGTCAGGTGGGGCGGGCAAAGGACTAGAATCCTCTTGAAGCCCGCCATGAGCGCCGCGCCGGCGGCGATGAATGTCTTTCCGGTGCCCATCTCCCCGACGACGGTGGTTCCCCGGTGGGCTTCGAGGGAGAGGGCCGCGCCCCTTATGGCGTCCGCCTGCGCTCCCAGGGGGGAGCGGAGCAGGCGGGGGAGCTTGTCCCCGTTCTCCGAGGGCCGGTAGAGGGGCGGGTAGGACTCCACCACCCGCTGTGCTATCGCGTCCTTGTAGCTGTCGATGAATCCTGCCAGGTCCATGTCTTTCTCCTTCCTTAATATAGGGGTGTGCTTCGGCTGGTCTCTAGGTCGTGACAAAGGGCGAGGCCCCATCGGTTCCCAAGAGAGGGATGATGGGGCCTCGTGATGCGGCTCTGAGCGAGCCGTCTATGCGGCTTCGGCGTCGCCGGGGCAGCCGCCCTTCATGTGGTATGCCTTGGGCGGGGTGGCGACGACCCTTCCGTGAATCACGTCCACCGAGGAGGTCCGCATGTGGGGTTCCCCGGAGCGGATGGGCTGCCCGCACCGGCAGCAGGCTTCCATGCTCATCGTCATCTGCATCTTTCAAACCTCTCTTTCCTTTATATAGGGGTGTTGCGTCGAAACGAAGCGAGGCCCCGCCGTTCTCGATGGAACCAACGGGGCCTCGTGTCGCGGCTCTATGGCGAGCCGTCTACGCGGCGATGTCCATGATCTCGCCGTCCTCCAGTCCCAGGGCGACCACGGTGGTCTTCAGCCGCTCCCGGTAGGTCTCCTTGTCCGGGGTGGACTCGACCAGCACCATCTCCTTGGAGGTCCTGCCCTTGACGAGAATGCGCCGTCCCCCGGCCTCCAGCACCAGGTTGTCCAGGAACCCCGCCGCAACCAGCATCGCCATGTGCCCCCTTCTCAGGGGCATCAGCGGGCGGGTGCGCTGGTCCTTGGCGGGCCACAGGGTGTCGGTTATCTCCGCGCTGGTCCACAGCCCCGAGCGGCGGGCCTCAGCCGCAGCCGCCGCCGGATCGACGGTTCTGGTCGTGAACAGGATGTCCCCCATGGGCGTGGCGGGTGCGCTGTAGGGGGGATAGGGGTACGACGCCATCCGCTCCGGCTCTCCCTCGGCCCACTCCCTCACCTGCTCCTCGGCGGAGGCGTCGTAGCTCGGGTCCGCCTTCCGGTAGCCCATCAACACCACCTGGTCGAACACCTCCCGTTCGGGGTCGGGGAATGCCCAGCACCGCATCCTGCCGTAGTGGGAGGCCAGGTATCTGGCCGACACCGCGAGCCGGTGCTTGGGAACGATGAACGCCAGCAGCCCGCCGTCCGCCAGGTAGCGGGTGCAGGCCGTCAGAAATGCGTGCTCCACCCGCTTGTCTTCCTGGTCCCAATCATACGGCGGATTGACGAAGGCGAGGCCGAAGGCCCCGTTGGCGATGGAGGTCTGGAACAGGTCCGCCGCCAGGGCGCGGTCGAGCCGCCCCCCGGCCTCCTCCGCCCTGTCCCGGTGGAGCTCCACCCCGTAGGTCTCGATGGGCGGGCTGTTGGTCCCGCCCAGGCGCTGGGCGAGCTGCGCCAATGCCTCCCCCGCCCCGCAGCAGGGGTCGAGGATGCGGACCGACTCCCGGTTCCGGTGGTAGTAGCCTGCGGGCACGCGAATCAGCCCCGCTATCAGGTCAACGACCCTGGGCGGCGTCGGATAGAACCCCCCTTTTGCTTGCGCTGCCAGTCTCATGTCAGTCCTCCTTCTCAATCAGGCTGTAGGTCGTCTTGTAGGGGTGAATGAACAGGGGATCGGGATTGCGGAAGCGGCAGTCCCTCCTCGCCCTGGGCGGCGGCACGTAGTCCTCGGCGGACACCGCCTGGAATATCAGCTGGACTCCGCAGGAGAGGCAGTGGTAGATCTCTCCGGTGTGGATGTCCCTGTCGAGCTCCTCCACCTGCGCGAACCGCTCCTCGCAGTTGGGGCAGTCGAAGAACAGGGTCTGATTGGTCGTCATGGTCCGTCTCCTTTCGTGTTGTTTGTCCCGACCCCCACCACCTCTCCGGTGGCGAGGGTGCGCTGGTAGCACAGCACCTGCGAGGTGTCCGCCTCCTCCGCGCACGCGGTACAGAAGGCGGTTATCAGCTCGGCGTGGTTGGCGACGACCACCCGCCGCACCAGCGCCGAGCCGCCTTCCGGCGTGTCGTGGCGGTACAGCGTTACCCTGGGGTCTCCGCGCTCCCCCTCCGTCGCCCTCCTGTAGAAGTGGGGCTGAGCGGAGGCGCACAGGTGGGCCGAGCCGTCGTGCTCGCAGAAGCAGCACGTCGTCCCGTCGGGCGAGAAGCGCCGCCATGCGCCGGCGTTGCGGTGGTTCCGCCGCTTGCTGGCCCGCTTGGCCCGCTTCAGCGTTCTATCCATCTTCCCCTCCCTTCTCCTCGGGCAGCGCCACCCTTCCCGACGCCACCGCATCGGAGAGGTCCTCCCTGAGCCGCTTCCCATCGGGGTTGCAGCGGTAGGCGACGACGCCGGAGGACTGGAGCGGCGCGATCTCCCCGGTCTCCAGGCCCCGGTCCCAGAGCCAGCCGGTCCAGGAGCGGTGCAGGGGCAGCGGGCTTCTCTTGTCGAGGAATCGGCGGTGAATCTCCGGCGCTTCCTCCTCGCTCTGCGCCAGCAGGAGGAAGTCGTCCCGCTCGAAGGCGTACTCCGCAGTCTTGGTATACACCAATGCGTGCCAGCCCCCTGAGACCGGCAGCTTCGCTATCTTCGTCGTCCATGTCCCTATGGTGGCGTAGGGTATGGAGCAGCGCTGGTATCCCTCGCTCAGCGCCATGCCCTCGGCCCCCTTTATGATGTGGGCGACGTCGGGAGGCTGCTTGAGCAGGCTGGCCCAGATGGCCTTGAGCGCCGTCTGGGAGCCCACCATCGACAGGAACCAGAGTCCCTGGGAGTCGGGGTCCCGGGCGAAGGCGTCGGCTGTGGCGCTGAATCCTCCCGCCGTGATTGTGAACAGGTCTTCGGGGTCGAGTGTGTCGTGATTCGCAAGCATGGTATGTCTCCTTAGCTGTTGGTGTCGAGTCGATGCGCGGGGAGCGGTTCCCCGCGTGAGGGCCGGACTGGGAGGCCGGTCTTGCGGAGCGTCAGGGCATGAGGCCCCGTTCCCTGAGGCTCACCGCCCTGTCGCCGCCGATGATGATGTGGTCCAGAAGCTCGATGCTCAGGAGCTTGGCCGCCTGCGCCAACTCACGGGTGATCGCCACGTCCTCGGGGCTCGGCGTGGGGTCTGCCGAAGGGTGATTGTGGCTGACGATGATGCTGGGGACGGCCTCGACCACGGCGGGCCGGAGCACCTCGGCGGGGCGCACCACCGACGAATTTATATTTCCCTGGTAGACCACCCTCTGGCCGACGACCAGGTTCTTGGTGTCCAGCAGGAGCACCCGAAGCTGCTCCTGGGCCAGGGCGGACATCTCCGGCCCCAGCAGACGCCGCACGTCATCGGGAGAGGAGATGGCGGGAAGCTCTCCCTTGGGGCGCTCCGGGTGCGTCGCCACCTCGTAGCGCACGGCCAGCTCCCCCAGCAGGCTCAGGTTGCTCCGCAGGGCGTCCAGCAGCGCCTGTTCCTGGGTGGCCGGGGTCTTGCTGGTGGTAGTGTTCTTCTTCCGAGTCATGTCATCCTCCTTGCTTCGCTGTTCGTCCGAAACGAAAGCGGGGCCGCGCCCCTGCTTGGGAGCGGCCCCGTGTTGCGCCCGGTCTGACGGGCGGCGATGTTCCGGTAGCGGGCTAGAAGGGCGAGGCGTCAGCCGCCTGCCCGTCGTCGCCGTTGTCCTTGCCGCCGTTGCGGGAGGAGTCCAGGAACACGACCTCGGAGGCGTGGACCTCCGTGGAGTAGCGGCGCTGGCCGTCCTCGCCCTCCCAGATGCGCTGAGCCAGGCGACCGGCGACGTAGACCCTCTGGCCCTTGCCGACATATTCATTCACGGCCTCCTCCAGCTTGTCCCAGCAGACGACGGTGTGCCAGTCGGCGGTCGTCTCCCCGTTCTGGCGGCGGCGGTCCGTCGCCAGCCGGAGCTGGGTGTAGGCGATGCCGCCCTGGGTGTATTTCATCTCAGGGTCGGTTCCGACCCTTTCCGAGCAGGTCAACTCTGTTGATGGTTCTCGACATTACGACTCTCCTTTAGGTGAAGTAGCGCGGGTCTTGCCGCGCCCGATTTGAAACGAAAGCGGGGCCGCGCCCCTGTGGAGGGAAAGCGGCCCCGTCCGGCCTGCCCGTTGCAGGCGGGCGCTCCGTCGCGGAGCGTCTAGCTGAGCTCGAAGCCTTGAGGCTCCGGCCCCGGCTCGGCGAATAGCCTGTCGGGGTCGAAGGGCGCTACCGCAGCCTGGAGCTCCATCAGCGCGTTGGTCCTTGCGCCCGGTTGGAGCTCCGGGTCGTCAATCGCCTTGACGTAGCGCAGCGCGGCGTTCACCACGTTGGCGTGGGTATCGTTGTTGCAGAACACCCGCTGGGAGACCCCCGCCATCATCTCCATGCTCGCCAGCCCGCCGATGCGGTTGGAGAGGCGCGTCTGGACCGAGGCCAGCTCGTTGGCCAGCCGCGCGATCTCGCGGGCGGCGGGAGGCATCCTCCGCAGGGTCTTCGGCGCGTACCTGCTCATCCCATCCTCCTTATCTCGCCGAGGGTCTTCGGCTCCCAGTACAGGTCCCGCTCCACGGCGGGGACGCCGCCGAACACCGTCGCCTCCGCCAGCTCGTCGAGTGAGAAGTAGCCAAGCTCGGTCTCGAACCCCTGGACGAGGCCGAAGCAGGTTCCGGTCTCGGCATCCCACTCGGTTACGTACCAGGTCCAGTTGCCGTAGGGCGAGAATAGCTTGGCCGGGGCGAGCACGTCGTCGTAGTTCTCGACGTTCTCGTTGGCGTAGAGGGCGGGGATGGTGTCTCCCAGCTCCTTCGTCATGAGCTTGTGCCTGCGGTACCCGCTGTGGGTGTCCTGCCAGGTCGTGGCGTTTCCTATTGCGTCAGGCATGGTGTCTCCTTTCCTGTGGGGTGTGTTGGGACTCGGCGGGGCCGTCCCGGTAGATGAGGAACAGGCCCCGTGCGCGCTGCCGCCAGGGAGCGTCTAGCTCACCCGCACGTACTCGGAGTCGTGCTCGGTGACGATCTCGGCCCTGGTCTCCGGTTCCAGCAGGGCGTTGAGCTTGCGGTAGTCCACGGAGTATCGTTTCGACTGAACCAGGCTGACCGTGCGGCCCTCGATGGCCTCCTTCTCCGTGCCCCGCTGGCGCATCCACGCCTTCAGGGTGTCCAGCGCCCGGCGCTTGGCCTTTTCAGGCTCTTTCATTGCGTCCTGAGCCTCTGCGTAGGCCGCCACCGCGTCCCGCGCATCTTCCAGGCTCACCTCCTCTTCCTCGTTCTCCGTCGCTTCCTCCGCCAGCTCGCGTCCAGGCAGGCAGGTGTTCAGGAAGGGGCAGCCGCTGCACCGCCAGCTCCCTACGGAGAAGTCCCGCTCCGGCAGGACGTGGGGGTCCTCTCCGTGGAGCGCGTGGTGCTCGGCAAGCTCGCCGAGCCGGGACCTTGCGGCCTCCATAGCCCGCTCCACCCGGTCGGCGGGTATCACCTCGTAGTCCCAGGCGCGGCTCGCCGTGTCCATCGTGGCGATCACCGCGTCGCGGGCCTCTCCGAAGGTCCCGTAGGTGTAGACGGCAGCCTGCGCCACCGAGTCGGGGTGGCTGCGCTCCGCCCCCAGGGTCTGCCAGTGCTTGAAGGCCCCAGGCCCCCTGGTCTTGACCTCGATGACCGCCTCGCCGCCGAACAGGGGCATGACCCCCGTGGCGTCGGGATGGCCCGTCACATTCAGGTTCGGGGCGAGCTGCACCGCCACCGCCCGGGGGTCGTGAGGGTCGGCGGGAGCTATCTCCCAACCGGCCCGCTCCATCGCCCGCAGCACCACCGGCTCAAGGGCGTTGCCCGCCTCCAACATCGTCAGCGAATCCTCGGTGGGCGTCGTGGAGGGCCGGTGTCCGGTTGCGGTGTACCACAGGGCGCGTCGGCAGTTGCCGGACGCCGAGGCCCGTATCTCAAGCTGCCCGTCCGCATCGAAGCGGGCGTTGGGACGGGAGTAGGCGTCCGCCTTGTCAATCGTCGTTGCCATGTCTTTCCTCCTTGCTTTTGTCCTGTAGATGAGAAGCGGGGCAAGCCTCCGTGGAGACAGGCCCCGCTCGATTCTTGGTTCCGTTGTCCGCGCCGCTCATGCGGCCGTCTTCGCCTCGGCTGATTCGACCTCCTCCCCCTCATGCGTTTCCTTTGCGCCCTGAACGAAGCCCTTCAGGACGTGGGCGATGCCGTCGCCAAGCCCAAGAACCGCGACGCTCGTGCCGTCCGGCAACAAGTTGAAGAACGGCTGCATCTCCTGGATGCCTCTTATCTGCTCGATGATCTCTTCCAAAGGAGTGCCCCGCCGCAGGTGCAGCGAGATCAACCGGCAGGCAAGCTCCGTCACCCCCGTCGTGAACGAGCCCGCCTTTCCAAGGGTTCCAAAGACCTCGAAGGGCTCGCCCTCCTCATCCACCGAGACAGTGACGTAGAGATTGCCCATCTCCGTCTTGAGCTTGGTCGTCGTGCTGGGAAGGCTGCGGGGCCTGACCCTGGTCGTCGTGGTCATGGCCTTCCCCCTTCCCCCTGGCAGCGCGGGCGCGTCTGGCGGCACTCGATGACCTCCATCCTCTCGTACCTCCCCGCCCTCTCCGCATCGCCTGCGAACGCCTCGGCCTGCTCCCTGGTGTCGAACCGCTCGGACGGGTCCGAAGCAAGTCCGCCCAGGTAGGCGATGACGTGGTGGTGCAGCCCCGGCGGATAGTCGCGGAGATAGGGAAGCGCGGGAGCGTACCGCTCGAAGTGTTCGGCGACCCTGATTGCCATCGCCCTGTCCCGGTCGTCGCCGATGCCCAGCAGCGTCCTGACGATGGGCTCCTCGCAGTCCTCCTCGGCGAAGGTCTGGTGGAACATCGCGTCCCGAACGGCGCGGGGGATGGAGGCCCACCGCCCCAGGCTCAGCTTCAGCCCGCCGTGGCCCGCCGTGGATACTCTCCAGACGCCCTCGGCCAGCTCCTGGGCGTCCTGGGGAGACCCCCAGGGTGTGTCCATTGTCGTCCTTGTCATTTCGTGTCTCCTTTCGTCCTGTCCTGTAGTGAAAGAGCGGGACCGTTCCCCGAAGGAGACGGCCCCGTGCCGCGCTTCGTCGAGGAGCGTCCGGCTCACCTAGCCTCCTGCTCCTGCTCCTCCCGCATCTGCCGGAGCTTCCTGGCCGCGCCCTCGACCAGCGGCGTCAGCTCCGGCGCCGTCAGCTCGTCCAGGCCCTTGCCCGTCCTGCCCTTGACCGCAGCGTGGAGCTGCTCCTCGTCGAAGCCCTGCTCCACACCCAGCTCCACGAGCTTCTTCCTGAGCGACGGCGCAAGCGAGTCGGCTGCCCCGGCCCGCTTCGCGGGTTGCCCGGCGGCGGGCTGCTCGCCGTAGAGGGCGTTCCCGAACTGGTCGCCGAACGTCCTTAGAGCCCGCTTCAGGGCGTCTGTGACAGCGCCCTTATACGCCGTTTCGTGGCCCTCGCCGTTCTCCTCGGCCACCGTGTGGAAGCCCACGTCGGTGCGGGACGGCGCTCCCGGCACGTTGACCCGCACCGTGGCGGCGTAGGCGCGGATGCGCGTCACCTCGCCGGTCTTCGGATCGACGTTGTCGATCTCCCGCAGGACCACCTCGTCCACCACCTCGTGGCCCCACCCTCCAAATCCGAATATCCTGTTTGCCTGGTCGATGGCGGTGCGGCCCTCGACGTAGGAGTAGCTGCGGTTGCCCCGGCCCTTGCGCCGGGACACCAGGCTCGGGTCAAGGGGCTCCGAGAGCTTCTGCGTCACGGCGGGCGAGAGCCCGTCCCAGAGCAGGTCGTGGTCGCCGATGATGGAGGCGTCCTTGTGGACGCCGTTGCCGTTCCCGTTCTTTCCGTTCGCCATGTCGTGTCTCCTTCTTGATGTGCTGACTTCTCGTGCCTGTAAGCGGTGCGGATTCCCCTGCGGGAAGCCGTGGGCGGGGCAAGCCTGCGCGATCCACGCAGACGGGCAGGCCCCGTCGTGAGTTGGGCATAGGGTCTCCCGGGTGGCGCGTTGGGGATGGGTGAAAGGCGGGGTGGAACCCCGTAAGTGAGGGCGGAGCGGTTCAAGCTCCGGTAGAGGGGAAGCGGTGTGGGGGAGCGGGGGCTACCGGGCGGTGTGCGCCGCCCGCGCCAGCAGGCGCAGGAAGGCGGCGCGTCCGTGTGGCATCGCAGCAAGCTCGGCAACGTCGCCAATGCCTTCGGGCAGGTTCACGGAAGCGGCCCTGCGGCCAAGCAAGCCGCCAAGCCGCTCCGCAGCCTCCCGGCCCGCGTCGTCGGAGTCGAAGGCGAGGAAGACGCGGGGGCAGCCCCGCAGGGAGGCGGCGACCTTCTCCACGCCCTGGGCGCCCAGGGCGGCGCAGGCGGGAAGGCCCCATCCGGTAAGGGCGAGCCAGTCGAATAGGCCCTCGCCAAGCACCGCCCAGGACGGCGCGGGGCCGAGCCGCCCAAGCCCAAGCACCGGCTTGGGACCGGGGAGCGCCTGGAACCTTGGGGCAGCGTCGGGGTGGACGGCCCGCCCCGCGAGCCACCGCACAAGTCCCCCGGCTACCTCTGGAACGACGACCATCCCCGCGAACCGCTCCGAGCCCCGCTCCGTGAACAGGCCGGAGTCCCTGAGTCGCTCGGCGGTGAAGCCGGAGGACTCAAAGGCTTCGCGGAGGCCGTCCCCCGGCGCGAAGCCGAGGCCCAGCCGCAAGGCGGCGTCCATGCCGACGCCCCTGGAGGCAAGGTACTCCCTCGCCGCAGGAGTGCGCCGAAGCCGACCGGCGTAGAACCGCGCCGCCGCCGTCAGCAGAGCAGGGTTCCTCGGCGGAAGAACGGCGGCGGTCGAGCGTCGCTCGACGGTTCGACCCCGCCGCGTGGCCGAAGGCGTAGCGGCGGGGTAAGCGCCGCCGTCCAGCTTCCTGATCGCTTCAGGAAGGCTCAGGCCCTCGGTGCGCTGGATGAAGTCCAGCACGTCTCCGGCTTCGCCGCAGCCGAAGCAGTAGAATTTCTCGGTGTCGGCGTACACCGTGAAGCTGGCCTCGGCCTCGTCGTGGAAGGGGCAGACGCCCTGGCGGACCCTGCCCCGACCGCGCAGCCTCACGCCCGACGCCTCAACCGTGTCGCCCAGGGGGTGACGGGCCTTCAGCGCGGGAATGTCCACGGAAGAAGCGTTGGCTAGGACCATGACACGCCTCCCTTCGCCAGAGGCTTCAGCCCCCGCAGGCTGCGCCGCGAGACCACCCTGCCGAGTTGCCAGCGCATCCCCAGGACCGCGACCACTTCCAGCGAGCCGTCGTCACGGGAAGTGAGCGCGGCAGCCCGTCCCGCGCCCTGGCTGTAGACCAGGAGCTCGCGGTCGCCGAACCGCCGCTTCACCAGGGCCGTCCACTCGGCGTAGGCCCACCGAGCCTCCCTGGTCTCCGCCCTTGCCGTGTCCACACCGGCGAAGACCGCCAGCGCCCCCTCGATGTCCCCCGCCTGCCGCATCCGCCGCGCCTCGTGGACGCTGCGGGCCACGCTGGGGGTTTCCGCCTGCGCCGCCGTCTCCGGCTCAGCCCTGAACAGCGCCGCCATCAGCCGGTCGACCAGCTCTTCGAGGCTTGGCCGTGGCCTTGTCCCAGTCCCACCAATCGTCGTTGCTTGCGTCGTCATCGTGTCCTCCTTCATGCTCTTGTGTTCTTGCCGTCCGTTGCGTTTCGTCCCTCCGTTGCGCCTGTCGCGCCCGTCCCGTCCGCTTCCCGCCCCTTGGCCTGGCGAACCGCCTGAGCAGCAGAGCGCCGAAGCCGAGGCCGACCGCGTTCAGGACGAATACCTCGCCGTCGCCGGTCAGCAGCAGCGGCCCGAGCAGCAGCGCCGCGACCACGACCGCAACCGTCAGCCGCTTGCGCCGCCGCAGGAACCCGCCGAAGCCGACCGCGACTCCCCTGACCTTTGGAACCGTTGCCAGGATGTCCTTGACGTGCATTTGCACCTCCTTGCGTGTTGTTGCCCGCACCGGCATCCGGAGCACGGGTCGCGTGTGATGGGGTCGGTTGACGAAAGACGCACTCCGCCCACGGTCGGATGCCGGACGCGGAAGACGGAGTGGGGGAAAAGAAAGCGCAGCTCGGCCAGGGTCTTTCGTTGGGGGGATCGACCTCTGGAAGCTGCTGTGAGGGGAGCGGCTGTCCTACGAGCTGGTCACAGGACGGCGCGGGGGAAAAGAAGACGCAGCTCGCCCAGGACGCAAAACGTCCGTGGGGGAAAGCTGCGAGACGTGAAGCGGCCAGCCTGCTCAGAACGGCAGACCGGCGCGTGTCGAAGCTGCGGCCCTAGCTGTGTGTCAGCCATGCCGCAGGCACGTGAAGCCGGTCGGGGCGCAGAACGCGCTCCGTCCCCGGCGTCCAACGGAAGGAGCGATCAACCCCGATTCGTCGGACGAGTGCCCAACGGAAGAAACGATCAACTCCGACCGTCAGGCGGGTGTCCGGCGGCCGAGGTCGATCAACCCCAACCGCTGAACGGTGCCCGGCGGGAGAAGGGCTTATCACTCCAACCGCCGGACGTGGGCCGAAGACGAAGGGCTTATCACTCCGTCGATTCGGTCCGTGCTGCTTGCGAAGGGCTTATCACTCCGCAGCGGCAGCATTCCCTCGTGGGCCGCCTTTTCGGTCTGACCCGGGCTAAGGGATGGACCCCCAGGTTTCTAGGGCGGGAAACGCTGGAAAAGCCTGAAACTGCATCAATTATTACCGCAGCCGAGACCCGAATGGAAGCCCTTTGGAGACCCGCCGCCAAATCACTTCCTTTTATGGCTCTTTTGTTGCACGAAAGGGTCCTCAACCCCTACCCCGCGAAGCTGCCCGCTACCTCCGCCACAGTCCCAGCGTGACAACGCGCGTTACCCGCAGCAGAAGCTCACGCCTGGCCAGCGCCCTACGCGTGTCGTAGAGCGCTGCCTGTCGCCAGTTGACCTGCCCGTCCCGGGCGAAGTCGCGCAGCGGCTGCTTCTCCGGCGGCAGCGTCATGCCGTGCTCCTCCAACAGCGACAGCTCCATCTCCAGCAGACGCTCCTCGTCGCGTAGCCACTCAAGGCCCTTGCCACGGTTCGGATGCGCGTCCTTCAGCTCCCGCCACTCGGCGATGAGGGGCCACGCCGCCCCGAACACCGCCTCGTCGTCGTCCGCAGGCTCACGGGTCACCAGGTCGGGGTACTCCCGCCAGGGCGCGGCCCTCCTCTGCGTCCGCCCGCCCGCCGCGTTCGCCGTCTCCCTTTCGTCCTGAACGTCACCGCCTCCTTCGAGCTTGGTCAGCCGCTGTCCCACCTGCCGCAACCCCTGGGCCAGTTCGTTCTTGACAGCCTTCACGTCGCCCTGGACCGCCGCGGAACCCTTGCTCACGTCCTTCCCCTGCGCCTCCACCTTGCCCTCCACGTCCGTCAGCCGCCCCTCCAGTTCGTCGTTGCGCTCCCGCTGCCCGGCCGCAGCCGAGCCCTCCCCCTCTTGAAGCCCCCGCTCCAACGCGGTGCGGACCCGCCGGGACAACACTCCGCGCCGGAACGCCGCCGCCACCGTCCGCTGGTCAAGGTCCAAAGCCTTGGCCGCTCCCTTGAACCCCCCATCCCGCACCAGCTCCCTCAGCAGCGCCGTCAGCCGCATGTTGTAGACGTTCTCGACGCTCGTGCTCTTCTCGAAGACCGGACCTCTCTCTTCCATGCTTCGACCTCCTTTCTCGCCAGGTCGTTCCCTCGATTACCAAACGTCACTCACAGGCAGAGTTCCGTAATCAGACCCCCGTTTCCGCACGATTGCAAACAGTCACTCAGGGCGGGGTTTTCCCACTCACGGAGCGGAAGGAGCACTTCCCAAAAAGTGCTTCCCGTTTACGTCCTGTAGGGGGTGATTTACCCCTGTATCAGCTACGAACTTCGACCGCCCGGCACTTCTGCACCAAACGCCAATCTCTGTACACCCCAACTACAGCACGAGAGGGGGGTATTTCGTAAGCCCTCGCAGGGGGGTGCATGTTTGCACCGTCTCACAGGGAGGTGCAGCTTTGCACCGCCCCGTGGGAGGTTCCGAATCGCCATCCCGTTGTTCACACTCTTTTGCGGGCAATGCGATCCGATGATTCGCAAGAAACCGCAGAGAGGCGAACGAGTTGGCGCTGAGATCGAAACTCCGGTCGGCAAGACGGCTATTACCGTTGGCAACCGCGCTGCTTCTGGCGGCGCTGGTGGCGATCCCCGCAAGCAACCTCGCCCAGGCCCAGGCCCCGCCCGGCAACGAGCTGACCCTCGTCAACGCCGACCGGGATTTCGTGGAGCGCAAGAAGGGCGGCGAGTTCGTCGCCCGTCCCGTCTTCGACCGCAAGATCACGGACCTCTTCTACGCCGTCCGGGACGCCGACACCGGCGACTGGATAAGCGCCATGTACCGGGTCAAGGGCGGCGAGAAGAAGAGAAGCGACGGCTGGGAGTACTCGTGGGAGTACCCCGACCTGGACGAGCACCCCGATCTCGACCGCGACCGGGCCTACCTGCTGGTCATGCTGGCCGTCGCCGAGGACGGGAAGCGGGGCGACTTCTACGCCGTCGTCCCCATCCACCAGCCGGAGCGCATCTGGGACAAGATTCTCTCGGCCCTCAGCCCGGCGCGATGGGCGAAAGCCTTCGCCGGGTGGGTGATCGAGGGAGTCCACGGAACGCTCTGCGGCGTGGTGGAGCGGGCGTCCGGCGAGGACGCCGACAACTGCGGGGGAGGGTAGCGCATGGGCGACATCCTCACCGGCACTCCCCCGAATCTGACCTACGGCCACGAGCTGGTCAAGCAGGCGTGGATGGCCGTTTGGGCCATCACGTCCGGCGCGCTGGTGGTCATCCTCGGCTGGATGGGGCTGAGCCTCATCATGGCCGAGCACCTGGGACGCCAGCAGGCGGGATGGCGGGAGATGGTCCCCCGTCTCGTGCTCGGCCTCGTGGCCGCCGCTTCGTCGTTGTGGTGGTGCGCCCTGGTCCTGGACGTGGCCGACGCCGTGTCCGGCTTCATAGCCTTCGAGCTGAACGTCACACCCGGAGACCTGCTGCGCTCGACGCTCCGCACCCTGATGACCGCCGTGGAAGCCGGGAGCGTGGGCATGGCCCTGCTTCTGGCGGCGCTCTACCTGGTCTATGGCTTCTTCGTCCTCTACGTCATCGTGCAGATGGTGCTGCGCCTCGCGTTGATCGACATCCTTCTCGCCCTGGCCCCCATCGCGTTGGGGCTGTGGATATTGCCCAACACGGCGGGCTGGGGCCGCCACTGGCTGCGCCTGTTCATGACGACGGTGTTCCAGCAGGCGGTGCAGCTCATCGCCCTGGCCCTCGGCTTCGGGTTCCTGAACGAGGTGGCGGCGATTGCCGCCTTCGAGCCGGTGCAGGACCTGATCTGGAAGCTGCTGATGTCCCTGGCCTTCGTCTACATGGCGAGCAGGGTGCCCTCGATGCTCGGCAACCACGGGACCTTCGACTCCTGGCTTTCCACCCTCTACTTCGGCATGAACCTGCCCGCGTCGATGGTGCGCTCGGCCCGGACCATCGGGCTGGTTGCGGGCGGAGCCGCGGGAGGGCCGGGAGGCATGGCGGTGGGCGCCATGACGGCCAGCGCGGGCCTTTCGGCTGCGTCCAGCGGCCTCAGCTCGGCTGCCTCGATGGCGACCCCATCGGGCGGAGGAGACGGCGGCGGGGAAGCGCCCAGGAGCAGCGGCGAGTAGCCGCAATACCACGACGGAGGAGGCGAAATGTGCAGCTAACGGAGCTAACGAAACCCGACCGGTAGAGACGAGCGGAACACTCGGAAACGAGAGAGGAGAAAGAACGAATAGAAGAACTGACACAGACCATATCGAACCTGGTGGGCATCCTGCTGGGCGTCGTGGGAGCGATAGGCGTGGGCTTCTTCATCTACGGCGCGTACCTGTACCTGACGGCCAGCGGAGCGCCCAACCAGATGGAGCGCGGCAAGAGCGCAATGATGACCGCCCTGGCGGGCATCGTCCTGGCCCTGGTCGCCTACGGCGTGGTGGAGCTGGTGATGAACGCCGTCGTGGACCCGGGAATCGAGATCGACGACGTGCTGCCCGAACCGACGGAACAAGAATAGGCGAACGACGAAGGGAGGAAAAGCAATGAGAGAGCACGAGGTCCCGACCCACGTGCAGGCCGAGGACAGGGTGCTGCTGGGGTTCACCTTCCCGCAGGTCGTGGCGGTCGTGGCGGTATGCGCCATCTCCTACGGCGCATACCGCTACGCCCCCGTCGGCCCGTCCGAGGTGCGCATGGCCCTGGCCGTCGTCCTCGGACTGGTCGGCGTGGCGATGATCGTCGGCAAGATAGGCGGTCGGCGGCTGCCCCTGGTGGCCGCCGACCTGCTGAGGTACCGGCTGGGGGCGCGGCGTTACGCCGGGCCGGTAGCCCAGCTGGTGAGAAGCGAGCCGCCCGCGCCGGTGCAGCCGGTGAAGAGCGGCCCCGGACCCCTGCGGCTGATGGTCAGGAAAGCGCGGCACAGCCTCCGCAGGCCCCGCAAGAAGACCCACAAGGACAGGGAGAGGCGCAACGGGCGGATGCGCTGGTTCGGCAAGCGCAGGGGGAAGGACGGGGGGAACCGCCACGGCCGCGACCACCGAACCGAGTCTCTGGAGACCAGGCAGCGGAAGCCCCGCAGGGGCCTTCTGCCAGTCGTGGCCGTCGCCCTTCTCGCGGCGGCGGTCGCGACGCTCCCCCAGGCCGCCCTCGCCGACGACCACTGGCGAGACGAGATCGACTTCGAGCTTACCGAGCCGGTGGAAGGCCGAAGGATATTCGTCGAGGGCCTGACCGTCTCCGGCGACCGCGCCGCCGTGACCCTTCGGGCCGCGACCGCCCTGGACATCCGGGTGCGGGCCTACGGCGGGCCGGAGGGAAGCTGGCTGCGCTTCTGGGGTTCGGCAAGCCTGGACGAGGGGGAGCGCATCGACTACTCGCTCCCCCTGAACGGCCCCAGGCCGTCCTTCACCGTGTCCTGGGAGGACACCCTCGGACAGGCCGGGGCCGTCACCGTCAAGGAAGCACAGCTTCCCTATCCCTTACCGGTCGTGGAGGGGGAGCTGTGTGACCTGCGTATGACTTCCCTGGGCTGGACGCCCGGAGCCGTCGAGGGAGCCATCAAGTCCGAGTGCGCCGCCGTCGTCGAGGAGGCGGTGGAGCTTCAGACGGTGGCCGGGCACGCCAGCGTCACCGAGACGGCGCTCATGGACGCTCAGGTGACGGCCATCGCCGGAACGGTCGCCGCAGGGACCGGCGCGTCGCAGGCGAGTGTCCCCTTCGTCCCAAACGGCGAGACCCGCTTCCGGCTGCCCGTCGGGGATGGCGAGGCGATTCACGGCGTGACCGTGGACGTGAGCCTTGAGGCGTCCCTCCGCATCCCGGTTCCCCCGCTGACGATGCTCACCCACCACCCGGAGCGGACGGAGCGCCGCACGAAGACGGTGAGCCTGTGGAGGCCGGGGACGAGCGAGACCGTCAGCGAGACGGTCGTCATCGAGAATCCAGACGGAACGACCACCGAGCGCGTCCTGTCGGCCACCCTGTCGATACCCGGCGAGACGGTCCACCGGGACGTGACGCTGACCATAGTCCACCCGGAGCACGTCAAGGCCGAGACGGTGGAGCGAGAGCCGCTCGCCCGCAGCCGCCAGGAGCATTTGAGCCTTGCGTCCGGCGTGGGATCGGACGAACTCTACGCGGTCCTGGTCGTGCCGGAGCCCGAGCCGGAGGAGCCGCCCGCAGAGCAAGAGCCCGCAGACGACATGCGCAGCTGGTTCGACCTGCTCGGATGGGAGTGGCCCTGGTGAGGCGGGCCGCGACCCTGTTGCCGCTCACCGGCGCGGCCCTCGTCCTCATGGGGGCCGCGCCCGAAGAGGAAGCGATGCTTCACGCCTTCGACCGCGTGCTCACGGCGATGGCCTACGCGGGCTCCGGCCTGTGCTTCTTCGCCATCGTCTGGGCGGGGTTCGTCCTGATGGCCGAGGGAGCCGAGGAGCGCGGCGGGGGCAGGGCAAAGACCGCCGTCATCATGGCTGTGGTCGGCCTGGTGCTGGTGCTGTCTGCCAAGGGCGTCGCCGCCCTCCTGAGCCACGGCGTCATCCCGTCCTTTCCAACACCCTAGAGAAAAGGAATCGAGCGAATTGAAGAAGCTGCCTGAAAACGCGAAACAGACCGAACCCAGGCCCCTGCCCGAGCTGCCCCTGTTCTTCATGCTGTCGCACCTGGACGACGACGGGCCGGTGCGCCTGGACGGGGTGAAGCTCGGCGTCTGCGAGGTGATGGGGCTGGAGATCGACGAGCCGAAGCTCGGAGCCTTCGCCGGGGCGCTCAACGCCCTGGACTTCCCGGCGCAGCTTCTCGTGCGCCAGCACCCGCCGCGCCTGGAACGCCTCAGAGAAGACCTGCAACGAGCGCAGCCGGACAACCTTCCCCCGCAGACGCGTGCGGCCTCCGAGTCGCTTGGGCGCCTGCTCACCGACCTTGAGGCCCGCGACGGCATCCTCGACCGGCGCTTCTACGCCGTATGCGAGTTCGCACGGGTTGACGACCTTCGCGGCCTGCTTGCGAGGGCCGGGCTGTCCGTCCACCCCCTGAGAGGCCGACAGCTTCGGATGTTTTTCGTATCGGCCGCCCAAGGCGGCTCACCGTCCGAGTTCGACGAGGAGACGCCCGTCGAGGCGGAGATCAACCGCCGCGACATGCGCGTCGGAGACCGGCTGGTCCGCTCCCTGCACCTGGGCCGCTGGCCCCGCTCCCTGGCCCCCGGCTTCCTGCAAGGGCTGATGGCGGCAGGAGCGCCGATGGACCTGTCCGTCCACGTCGGCCCGATACCGGCTGAGCAGGCGGCCCGCACGCTGGAGTGGCAGAAGGTCCGCTTCGAGTCGGCCCAGTCCCTCTCGTTCAAGCGGGGACGCACCATGTCCCCGGAGGCGGAGATCGCCCTGGAGGACGTGACCCGTCTCAGGGACGAGGTGCAGAGGGGCAGGGAGCGGCTGTTTCACGCCTCGCTGTCCGTCACCCTCCACGCCAGGGACGAGGCGTCGCTGAGGGAGATGACCCAGCGGGCGAAGGCCCACTTCGCCGCCACGTTGGGCAAGCTGGACGACCTGGCCTTCCGCCAGCGCGAGGGGCTGCTTTCGACTTTGCCCCTTGCCCTGAACGCCGTCGCCGAGTGGCGCACGCTGGACACGTCCAGCATTGCCCGCCTCTTCCCCTTCTCGCCGCCCGACCTGGACACCCGCAGCGGCACCCTCTACGGCATCGACATGCGGGCCTGCTCCCCGGTGGTCTACGACCCCTGGGACGGCACCCACCTGAACGCCAACACCGCCGTCCTCGCAAGGTCGGGCAGCGGCAAGAGCTTCGCCACCAAGCTGGGCGTGCTCAGGGGTTTGACGAGAGGCGTGACCGCCTACGTCATCGACCCGGAGGGCGAGTACGCGGACATGGCCCGCGCAGCGGGAGGCAGAGTCCTCTCCCCCGGAGTGCCGGGCGAGGGCATGAACCCCTTCGTCATCGAGCGGGGCGACTCCGAGGAGATGCTCCAGCGCATCGGCAGCCTGAGAAGGCTCATCGAGGTGATGGTGGGAGAGAGTCTCGGCGCGGAGCGCAGGGCCTCCCTCGACCACGCCCTTGCGGGCTACTACGCCCGGCCCCGCGAGCGAACCGGCTTCAGGGACTTCTATGACTATCTACAGCGAGACGAGGAGGGCGACCCCGGTCTGGCCCGCCTGCTGCGGCCCTTCGCCACCGGCAGCCTCCGGCACCTGCTGACCGACGAGGGCGACGACCTGCTGGGCAACGAGGCCCTGGTCACCGTCTTCGACCTGCGGCTCCTCGAACCCGAGCTCCGGCCCGCCGCCGCGATGGTCTGCACCGAGACGGTGTGGGCCGCCGCCGCCCAGGATCCCAAGCCCCGCCTGCTGGTGGTGGACGAGGTGTGGTCGATCATGCAGCACCCGGAGGGCGCGGCGTTCATGGTCAGCATGGCGAAGCGGGCCAGGAAGCACCGCCTGGGGTTGCAGTTCATCACCCAGGACGTCCAGGACCTCCTCTCCGAGGACTCCTCCCGCACCATCACCGGCCACTCAGGAAGGGCGCTCCTACAGAACGCCGCCTTCAAGCTGCTCTTGCAGCAGGACGCCGCGGCCATAAGCACGGTGGGCGACGCCTTCGACCTGCCGCAAGACCTACAGCGTTGGCTGCTCTCGTGCCCCAGGGGAGACGGGCTGCTTCTGGCGAAGGGGCACCGCTTTCCCGTACGCATCGAGGCCACCCCGGAGGAGACGGCGGTAATCGAGTGGAGGCCCGGAGCGCACAGGTAGACCGGAGAGCACGCAGTCAATAGCCCGTAGAGGAAGGAGTAGAGCATTGAAGCTGAACACGAAGAACATCCTGTTTGGACACGACGAAGGAGAGAAAAACCCCGTCCTGCTGGCGGTGACGCCCCCCAGGACGGGAGAGCGCACCCTGCTGGGCGTGGAGAACCTGCTCCAGTCCATCGCCGTCCCGGAACCCTTCTCCCTGGAGCTGGCCGGGGACATGGACGGCGTGACCCTCATGGCCCGCTGCCTCGACGACCGGGTGGTGCGGGGCCAGCTCTCCGCCCACTACCCCCAGGCCCGCATCCGCAGGGTGGACCCCGGCGACGATCCCCTACGACTCGGAGAAGGGGAACAGGCGTGGTCGATGACCCTGCGGTCCGACGGCCCCGAGTACGTGCCCCTGCGCACCTTCCGGGACGACGACCTGCTCGACCCCGGCTCAGACCCTCTCATCGCCCTGATGGGGGCGCTCTCCGCCCTCAACGAGGGGGAGCGGGTGGTGGCGCGGCTGATGCTGCGCTCCCTCGGCCCCGACTGGTCGCAGGGACACATGGACAAGGCCCACAAGCGGCCCGGCATGGAGCCGCGAGAGCCCGCCTACACCATCCAGACCAAGCCGTTGCAACTGGACGGGGTGACGATGGCGGTGCTCGGCATCGGCGCCCTGGCCGCCCTCAAGGGCTACCTGTGGGTGCAGGACGGGGAGATATGGAAGGCCGCGCTCCTGGGCCATTGGCACGGCCCTGGGGCTGGCCGCAGGCGGCTGGGCGTGGTGGCGTTGGAAGAGGGCCAGAAACCGCGTCGAGGACCCGATCCTGATAGGGGAGAAGGTCTCCCGCATCGCCTTCGACGCGGAGATACAGGTCACCGCGTTGCTGCCCGCCGACACGGGACCGCATCGCGTTAGCGAGCTTCTCGGGCCGGCGGCCGCCGCCTACCGCCACTTCGACAACCCCGCAGGAGCGCGGTTCAGGGTGGGCAAGGTCCGGCCCGCCGCGCCCGACCCGGACATGCTGGACCCCGCAGGCCCCGGCCTATTCGGAAAGAGGAGCGTCCTGGGAGTCCGCGAGGTCGCCTGCCTGTGGCACCCGCCCGGAGCCGGTGACGAGACGCCCCTGGTGGAGCGCTCCGGCGCAAGAGGGCTCATCCCCACGGCCAGGGGAATCAGGGGGGGAGCGCTGGTGGGCGACACCACGGCCGGCAAACCCACGCCCGTCCACTTCCCCGACGACCTGCTCAGGCGGCACCACCTCTACGTCGCCCGCACCCGCATGGGCAAGTCCACCCTCATGCACCACGTCGCCGTCCACAAGATGAGGGAGAAGGCGGCGGGCAGGGACCCGGACGCCATCGTCGTCATAGACCCCCACACCGATCTCGTGGACGGCATCCTCGAACACGTCCCCGAATCGCTCATCGACCGGGTGCGGCTGATCGACCTGTCCGACGCGTCGCGCTCCCCCGGCATCAACCTGCTCGACACCCGCGTCTTCTCCGACCGGGACCGCACCGCCGACTCGGTGGTGCGCGTCGCAAAGGGCCTGTGGGAGCAGTGGGGTCCGAGGATGCAGTCCATCCTCGAACAGACCGTCAAGACCCTCCACGAGGCCAACGAGCACCCCGCCACCGACGAGCGCGAGCAGCACACCATCCTCGACGGGCTGCGCCTGCTGTCCGACGACCCCTACCGCAACTCCGTCCTGGCGAAGGTGACCGACCCCTACCTGCTGGAGTGGTGGGCCAGGGACTTCGGGAGCTGGCACCGCCAGTACCGCGCCGAGGCCCTCGCCCCGGTGCAGACCCGTCTCTCCTACTACGCATCCTCCAAGCGGGCGCGGGCCATCCTGGGCCAGCGCCGCTCCACCATCGACCTGCGGGAGACCATCCTCGACGGCGGCGTCCTCCTGGTCTCCACCTCCCAGGGAACGGTGGGGAGGGACGTGGCCGCCCTGGTGGGCGCGTCCCTGCTCAACCTGGTGGACGCGGTGATCCGTGAGCAGGGTAGCTTGTCCCTTAGAGAGCGTCGCGGGGCGCTGGTGATCGTGGACGAGATGCAGTCGATGCCCGGCGTGGACTACGAGTCGATGCTCAGCGAGCTGGGCAAGTTCGGCGCGTCCTTCGTGCTGGCGACACAGAGCCTGGCCAAGCTCGAAGACCTCTCCCGCACCATGCGCGACACCCTGCTCGCCAACGTGGGATGCCTGGCCGTCTTCCAGGTGGCCGGGTCCGACGCCCGCCACCTTGTGTGGGAGCTGGGCAAGGACCGGGTGACCGAGGAGGACGTCGTGTCGCTCCCCGTCCACCAATGCTACGTCAGAGCCACCGTCGGCACGGAGCGGATGGACGCCTTCTCGATGGAGGTGAGGAAGCCGGAGGTGGGAGACCGGGAGAGGGCAGGCCGCATCCGCAAGGCGGCCTCCGCCTACACCGTATCGGCCCAACAGCTCGGCTACGGCGAGGCCGAAGGCCATGGGAAGGTGCACGAGTTCCGCAGGGGCGTCGAGGCCCTGAAAGAGGACGAGAGCCCCACGACGGAGCCGAAGAAGAAGACTCCCCACGGCCCGGAGCGGTGGAAGCGGACCAGCAGGCGCAGGGCGCAGAGGAAGGAGGGTCCAGATGAAGACCACCGGAAGTGAGCGGGAGACGCTCAGCCTCCTTGCGTCGTGCCCCTTCATCGACCGGCTGGAGCTGGCCGCCATATCCGGCTCGTCCAGGAGCGCGGTCTATGAGGCGGTCGGCGGGCTGGAAGACCGGGGCTTCATCGCATACATCACCCACGCGGCGGACCTGATACCGCCGACCCGCCGCTACCGCCTCACCGGCAAGGGGCTGCGCACGCTCGCCGAGGCCGAGGGCTCCACTCTCGACGACCTGCTGCGCTCCCGCCCCGTCTCCGTCAAGTGGCTGCGGCTTCTGATGGACCGGCTCGACGCCCTCGCCGTCGTCTACCGCCTGGCCTCGACCGTAGCCAGCGTGGCATACCCCGTCAGCCTGCGGCTGTACCGAGCCGGACCCCTCGACTCCGCCATGATCCTCCCCGAAGGGCGCACCGTGGGGATCGTCAGACAGGGACACGCCGCCGACAGGACGGGCTTCTCACGGCGGCTCTGGAAGCTGCGAGACGAGCCGCGACCCGGAACGGTCCTCGTCCTGGTCACCGACGAGGTGCGGCTGAGACACGCCCGCAAGATGCTGCCCCGCACCGTGGAGGCGCTACTGGCCCTGGAGCGGGACGCGGCCCTCGCCGGACCCGAAGACGAGGTATGGCGCCCCGCCGCCTCCGGCCCCGCCGTGGGCCTGTGGAACGCCCTGGGGCAGCTGGCTCCCGGAGGCAGGCTTCCGGAGGAGGACCCGCCCTCGAAGGCGGACGTGCCCGGCGACGACGCGCCGGACTCCGACCGCGCGCTGCCCGTCCTGCTCAGGCCCGCAGAGAAGCGCGCCCTCGACCTCATCTTCGACTGGCCCTGGATGCTCCGCAAGGAGCTGGCCAGCCTGATGGACGTCTCGCCGCGCCGCGCTTCCCAGATCGTCAACCCCCTCGAAGGGTTCGGCCTCGTGACCCGCCCCATAGACGGGAGCGGACGGCTCGCCCTCACCGACCGGGGCGTGGCGCTCCTGGCGCGAAGGGACCGCACCTCCGTCGCCGTGGCGAGGAGGCGGTGGAGCGTCGCCCCCGTGGACTATGAGGCCCCGCTGGAGTGGCGCAACGTGACTGGCGGCAGGAGCAGGCAGCTTCTCAGGAACATCGAGCACACGGCAGCCGTCCACGCCTTCGTCGCAGCCCTCGCAAGGCAGGCCCACGCCCTGGGGTGGGAGCTGGCCCAGATCGACCCGCCCGGGAGCGCCTCACGCCACTTCAGGCACGAGGGCGGCGCTCGCTCGGTCAACCCCGACGCCTTCGGCGTCCTGCAAAGAGGCCCGGCGAGCTGGAGCTTCTTCCTGGAGTGGGAGCGCCGCGCCGTGCGCCCCTCGACGATGGCGACCAGGCTTGCTCCCTATCTGCGCTACTACTCATCCCACATTCCCATCGACGACCACGGCGCGAGGCCATCCGTCCTCATCGTCTTCGACGACGACATCGCCGCCGCCAACTTCCTGAGAGTGGCGCGGGACGAGATGGACCGCACCGGGGTCAGAGTCCCCCTGTGGGTCTCCCACAGGAAGGCCATCCACGCGCTCGGCCCGTTGGGACGGGCGTGGAGGACTCCCAGCGACTGGGAGCCCGCCCACGTCCTCCTGACTCGCTGAACACCCGGCACGGGGCGTGAGTGGAGCGGCGGCTCCCGCCCCGTCCTGAAAGGAGGTCATAAACAACATGGCAACGAACCGGACAGAAGAACCGAGAGGCCGCCGGAGGCGGGGCGAACGCTCAGCCGTGCGCCTCGACACCCAGGCACTCTGGGCGCGGCTGGCGCTGCTGAACCGCTCCCAGAACTGGCTCGCCGACCAGATAGGCATCAGCTCCGGCTACATGTCCAAGCTGGTCACAGTAGGCCGCGCACCCTCCGGCCGCATCCGCCAAAGGATGCTCCAGGCCCTCGGAGTGGAGGACTTTCACGAGCTCTTCAAGCTCGACGAGGAGGAGGAAGACCAAGATGGAAAACCATGACGACTCGCGGCACGGCAACGGCGAGGAGGCCGGCATCATGATCGCCGGCCGCATCGCGCCCTACCAGAGCGGCGTCCTGCCCAGGGACTTCCCGCAGCGCCTCGAAAGGCTCCGGGAGGCCAGCGGACTCACCTGGAACGCCTTCGCCGACGCCATCGGCATCGACAAGAAGCGCGTGCACAGGTGGCGCAAGCGCAAGAAGGACGTCAAGAAGCCCGTCAAGCCCGCCAAGCCCGACAGCGGAGGGTTCTACGCCCTGGTGAAGATAGCAGCCCTCATACCGGGGGGCCTCGACATCCTCATGGGCGAGGGATTCCAGCTGTACCTCTTGCAGGACTGGCAGGACCGGCAGGACTGAGACCCTGATGTCATGCCAGCCCACCCATCGCGGGAGCGTTCGACGCGACGCCTTCCCGGACGACTTTCCCCAGGCCCTGGAACGCTTCAAGAAGGCTTCCGGGATGACCTGGGACGAGATCGCCTGGCTGCTCGGAACGACCACCGCCACCCTGTGGCGATGGCGAAAGAAGGGGATCAGGCCCAGCGCCCACTATCTCCTCGCCCTACAGGACCTGGCCGTCGGCATGGGACTCGGGCACATGCTGCCCACCATAAGAGTCATAAACGTGCCCGCCCACGGTCCGGGGGACCGCATCCGGGCTGAATAGGACGCGGGGGCCTGCGCAGCCCCCGCAGAGGACAGCTCCTCACCTTCACCAACGCTCGCACCGAGGTGCGAAGGGAGTACGACCGCTAACGAGGCAAACACGAAAGACCGGCGGCTTCCGAAAAAGCCGATGGGGTGAGCGCAGGGGACACCTGCGCCCCGCGACTAGACCGATGGAATAGACCTGTATGAAGGATAAGAAGAGACAGGACAGACGGGGGAAGCCCCACAGCGACGCCTCGGAGATCGGCGTGGTCAGGGTCTTCTCCAACCCCGGCCCCGACGCCGAGGACCGGCTGCGACGCCTCTTCTCCCTCCTGGTCAAGTACGCCACCCAGGACAGGGAAGCCGCGCCGGAGAAGGACTCTCCCTCAGACTCCCCGCATACGGGGGACGGCAGCGAGGAGGAAGGCTGATGCGGTCCCCTCGAACCCTGACCGTCATCAGCCTCGGCGGAGGCGTCCAGTCCTCCGTTATGGCGCTCATGGCCAGCGAGGGCGCGTTCGACCGCGTCCCGGACTGCGCCATATTCGCCGACACGAAGTGGGAACCTCCCTCCATCTACGTCCACCTGGAATGGCTCGGAAGCCAGCTTCGCGTCCCCCTGTACGTGGTGGACAACGGGCGCAGTCTCCGCGAGGACGTGAAGGCCCTCACCAATCACTCGGGCAGCCCCCGCTACATCGACATCCCCGTATACCTCAAGGGTAGTGACGGACAGGGCGACGGCATCGGGCGGCGGCAATGCACCGACAGCTACAAGATCAGGCCCATCCGCAGGAAGATACGCGAGCTGCTGGGACTCAGAAAGGGGCAGCGCGTCCCCGCAGGAACCGCCGTCGAGCTGTGGCTGGGCATCTCAACCGACGAGGCCATCCGCATGAAGACCTCACGCGACAGGTGGATCGAGAACCGCTACCCCCTGATCGAAGCGGGGATGTCCCGGAGGGACTGCCAGGCGTGGTGGAAGGAGCGTTACGACAGGCCGCTGGAACGCTCGGCCTGTGTCGCCTGCCCCTTCCAGTCCCGCCGGAGATGGGTCGAGACCAAGCGCCGGTGGCCGGAGCTGTTCACCGAGGCGGTGGAGATCGACGCCAACATGCGCGACAGGCTGGCCTTCGCCAAGGAGCCTTACCTCCACCCCCTGCGAATGCCTCTCGCCCAAGCGGTCATGCTCGACGAAGCGGAGATGGGAACCGATGGGCAATCGGACGGGTTCGGCAACGAGTGCGAGGGTCACTGTGGCGTCTGAACGGCGCGGCAGCCCTTTGACGCCGCCACGCCAATCAGGTATGATTATGCGTACAGACAAGTTGGCCCGGCGATGCTGATAACACCCCGGGCCGCGGCGCCACCTGAAGGAACAGGTGATGCAAGTAGCATTGTACTACTCGCAGACCCGCTCCCGACAGGAGGCGGGTTTCTTTAGTTTCAGGGAGCTAAGAGCAAAGGAGGCGATCATGGCGAAAACCAGGGCACAGCAACAGCAGGCAACCGGCCAGAGGGCGGCCATCTACGCCCGCGTATCGGACAAGAGCCAGGACGGGGACGACAAGACCTCCATCTCCGAGCAGATAGGCGAGATGGAAGCCTACTGCGAGGGCAAGGGTCTGAATATCACCGCCCGCTATCAGGAGGTGGGCAGGGGATGGTCCAAGAAGCGCCCGGAGTTCCAGAGGATGCTGGCCGACGCCAGGAGCGGACGCTTCGACACCATCGTCTGCTGGAAGTCCGACCGGCTCAGCAGGGGCATGTACCCCGCTGCCGCACTCATGGAGGTCGTCGAGGCCCACCAGATACGGCTCGAAGCCGTCATGGACGCCATCGACATGAAGACCTTCGGCCTCATGGCGGCGATAGGCAAGATCGAGCTTGACAACTTCCGGGAGAGGGCCGCTATGGGCAAGCGCGGCTCGGCCAAGCAGGGGAGGATACCGGCGGGCAGGCTGCCCTACGGCTACCGCATCGGAGACGACGGCAGGCCGGAGGTGGTGGAATCCGAGGCTGAGCTGGTGCGCCGCATCTTCCGCATGTACGTCCACGAAGGGATGGGAGCGCCCTCCATAGCATGGCAACTGGTGGACGAAGGAGTCCCCACGATCCAACCCGGGAAGCGTTGGTATCAGGCGAATATCCATCGTCTCCTGGCGAATGCGACCTACAAGGGCGTCTGGAGCTACGGACAGACCAGGCAGGTCCTGACTGAGCAGGGCACCAAGGTCTACGACCAACCCAGGGACACGTGGATAGACATCCCGGTCGCGCCGATAGTGGACGAGGAGACGTGGGACAAGGCGCAGAAGCTCAAGAAGCAGCGGTTGAAGCGGTCCAAGAGGAACACCAAGCTGTTCTACCTGCTCCAACACCTCGTCAGGTGCGCCGAGTGCGGGATGATGCTCGGGGCGAAGGGGACCCGGTTCACCACCCACAGGCGAAACGGCAAGGTCTATAGGTACGACTTCCCCGACAACCCCCGCCGGTACTATATGTGCGGCGGGATGCAGAGGCACCGCCTGCGCTGCCGGGAGAAGCCCTACATCAGGGCGGAGCGGCTGGAGGAGCGGGTCTGGAGCGAGGTCAAGCGCGTTCTTCAGAACCCGGACCTCATCGTAGCCGGTATCGAGACCGTCGATGACCGGGAGAGCAACGAGTTGGCCGAGGAGGTCGCCCGGGCGGAGCGCGAGCTGAGGAGCGTCCAGATGGAGGAGGACAGGGCCATCAGGCTGTTCGTGTCTGGGAAGATCACCGAGGAGCAGCTCGACCTTCAGCGCAAGTTCATCACCGAACGGCTGGAGAGCCTCCGGGCAAAGCTGGATGACGACCGGGCCAGGGAGGCGAGCGGAGCCGAGAAGCGGGCGTTGATGGAAGCTGTCCTTGCATGGGCGGGGGAGGTTGGCGAGGGCCTGGACGAGTTGGCCCCCGAGCAGCGCAGGGAGGTGCTCCAACTGGTCGTGGAGCAGGTCATGATCGACCGGGACAACAACATGGACGTCACCCTGGCTATCCCTGTCGATGGTTCCGTGTCGATTACATCACAGTCGTCAAGATCAGGGAGAGGATTCTGAACGAGGAGACCATCGTGGCGCTGGTGACGCTGGTGGCCGAGGAGATCGACGCCATGGCCGGGGAGCTTGCCGGCAGGCTGGAGGTCGTCGAGGCCGAGCTAGGGGACGTGAGGAAGCGTCTTGAGAAGCTCTACGAGGCCATTGAGACCAGCGAGCTGACGTTGGAGGTCCTGTCGCCCCGCATCATGTCCCTGAGGCACCGTGAGGAGCAACTGGAGGCCGCGAGAGAGGACGCCGAGACCCGGCTTGAGCAGCGCAGGGTTGCCCTTCCCGACACCGAGGAGATAGTGCGGTACGTCGCCGACTTCCGGGACTTCCTGAAGGACGGGACGATCCCGGAGCGCAAGGCGCTCATCCGCAACTTCGTTGAGGGCATCGAGGTGATGGGAGACGAGGCGACGCTGACGTACACCGTCCCCATGCCCAGTGACGGAGTGACCAGCGAATCGGCGTCGGTTCTTGATTTCGTCAAGTCCGGCCCACTTGAGAAGACTCGAACCAGTCGACGAGTGTATACAAGGCTAGCTGGCTGGTCCAGAGCGGTGCAGCAATTTGGGGGATTCGACCAACTCCTCTCGCTGCCTCCAATTATACCGCCCACGAGTACCTGAGTCCTTGGTGTCGATTGGATAGTTGGGATGGAGATGCCGAAGGGAGAGGCGGATGCCTAGTAAGTCGGTGCAGCGTGATGCTCCTATCGTTTCTCCGCCCCGCCACATCACAATGCAGGAATCGAGAGGCCCCGGTGCGTTGACAGGCTGCCCAGCCACATCTCGAAGATGGTCGTATCTACCGTACGCGGTGGTGGGCCTATAGGGACGCTCAGGTGTGAGCGCCCCTATAGGGTCAAACCGGGTTGCCGGCGGACCAAACCTTCCACAGTCGGGTTGACATTCTCAAGGGGCAAGGGGAACCCGCGTCGTTTCCCCAACGACCATCTCAGGGAGTTTGTCAGCCCTGGCCCCGGTCCCAACATGCTGTCCACGGTCGATGTGGATAATCAGGGGGATAGGATGAGACGGGCGACGTCCAAGTCATCGTCTGGCGAGACCTGGCTCCCAAGCTCCCCACACCGCTTGGCAACCAGGTGGTTGAGGTCACCGGACGGGTATCCAAGAGGGACTAGATCAAGAACCTGAACGTGACGGACCTGAGCGCCGTCTAGGCGAGCGAAACCCTCCCTCCGTGCCACAGCCGGCACGGAGGGAGGTCGCGGTACAGGGATTGCGCGGTTACTGCCGAAAGGTTACATTATGGATGTGAGATGTGTGGCTAGAAGTGGCTCCGGAAATCTGAACAGGGGGATAAGTGGAATCGCTGCCTGATTGAGGGCATGATAGTGCTCTCGGAGACAGGAGCGAGAGATGAGCAGACGACCCCGCCGTAACCACTCGGCAGAGTTCAAGGCGAAGGTGGCTCTTGCCGCAGTGCGCGGCGACCGGACACTTTCGGAGCTGGCAAGCCAGTTCGATGTGCACCCGAACCAGATCACGCAATGGAAGACCCAGTTGCTGGATCGGGCGGCGCAGTTATTTGGGGCCGGGACAGGGCAGGCTGAAAAGCCGGTAGATATGAAGGTCCTTCACGCTAAGATCGGTGAGCTTGCGTTGGAGAACGATTTTTTAGAGTCCGCGCTCACGAAGGCGGGATTGCCGGGCGCAAGGCGATGATCGACCGCGATCACAAGCTGCCTCTCGCCCGCCAGGCAAAGGTAGTGGGCATCAGCCGCGGGAGCATCTACTACCGGCCACGGCCGGTGGGCGAAGCCGGTCTCGGACTGATGCGCCGTATCGATGAGCTGCACCTTGAGTATCCGTTTGCAGGCAGTAGGATGATGCGAGGCCTGCTCCGCCAGGAGGGACTCTCCTCCGGGCGTAGACACATCGCCACACTGATGCGGCGGATGGGCATCGAGGCGCTGTACCGCAAGCCCAACACCAGCCGGCGACGGCCCGGCCATACGGTGTATCCGTACCTGCTGCGCGGGCTTGAGGTGAGCAGGCCCAACCAGGTGTGGGCAATGGATATCACGTACATTCCGATGGCCAGGGGGTTCGTGTACCTAGCCGCAGTGATGGACTGGCATAGCCGCAAGGTGCTGGCCTGGCGGGTATCGGTCACAATGGACACAGACTTCTGCGTGGAGGCGCTCGAAGAATCCCTGGGACGCCACGGCGCGCCGGAGATATTCAACACAGATCAGGGAAGCCAGTTCACAAGTGATGCCTTCACCGGCCTGCTGAAAGCCAATGGGATCCAGATCAGCATAGACGGGAAGGGAAGCTGGAAGGATAATGTGTTCGTCGAACGACTGTGGAAGAGCGTCAAGTACGAGGAGGTGTACCTGAGAGCCTACGAATCGGTCCCGGAAGCCAGAACTGGACTCGGGCGGTACTTCGAGTTTTACAATGCCGGACGGCCCCATTCGAGCCTTGGGGGTATGACGCCGGACCAGTTCTTTGACAGAGCGCCTGCCGAGTCCGCGGCGGCCTAACGCACGGCAGCGCGATTCCACTTATCAAACCGGGCAGCGCTGTTCAGACAAACGAGACCACCTCTGCTGTTGTCCCTAACCAACGTTTGTAGAGGCGATTGTGCAATGGAACTTAGTAGCTTGGAAACCAAGCTCTTCAAGGAGATTCTAAATGCTGAGCTTGATGTGCCCGTACGGGCCACTCTGAAGTACGAGAATAATTCCCTCGAAATGATTGTCGTTCCTGAAATCACGCCGTCAGGACATTTTAGGCTGAAGTACTATAACGCGCCAGCAGCCGATCCAGAATGTAATTCCATTGAAGGCGGCACGCTGGCGGCTGGTGTTTCAGCTAGCCGGGGGAGCGGTGCCTCGGGAGGTATTTCGACAAGTGCTGGAGCGTATCGGCGGGCTCCATCCAGCACCAGGGTAGCGAGTATCCTTGGGATCATCGGAGGTGACGGGGGTAGCCAAGGGGGAGCTGTGCGCCTGGATGAGTTGAATCGTGTGCAAACGTGCTGAAAGCCGCCTCCGTTGCCTGGCGGACGCTAATTCACGGCACCGAGAGATGGTTTTGTGAGCCCGATGGGATAGTTGACGGCGTTCGTGGATGCCCCTACCATAACCGTCGTGAAGGATGGCGGGTTCTTTGGACACCCGCAGTCTGTATGGGGAATGTCGGTTCTCAACCCTTCTCGCAGCGTCGGCTTACGACGACGCGGGGTTATCGTATCGGCTGCCTGACCACGCGCACGCTGAACGGTCCGGCAAATGGTAACCGCCGATACCGTACGACTTGGCAGCGGCGCATGCGCCTCCGCGGGCTGAAGTTTGACTCGGACACTTCTGGCGCAGCGGTAGTATCCGCTTTCGCGAGGTCCGGCGTCGCCCGTCGCAACCAGGGGGTTTGACAATGCGCGCACTAATCACAGTAACCCCGATCATCGCTCTTGTCCTGTCAATTGCTGCCTGCCAGGGAGACGCTGGGCCTCCCGGGCCGCAGGGCCCCGCGGGCGCACCCGCCCTCGTGGATGAGGCCACCGTCGCGTCTCTCATTGAGCAGATGCAGGAGCAGTTGGACACGAGTTATACCACGGCGGCCGTACCTCCCAAGTCGACGCCCGGGGACTACACCAAGTTCCTAGTAGGGGACGCCATCAGCAGATACGAATCGGAAGGACTCGATGTCACCGTCGCCTACTACAACACCAAGGAGAGCATCGACGACCAGTGGTACGTCTTCATCATCGATGAGAACCAGACCATCATCGCTCATGCCCCCGACCCCAACCTCGTGGGCAAGCACGTCTCCCAGGCTCTCAGACCCAACTCCTACCCCACGGGGTCCGCCGTCGCCGCCTCCGCCGACCAGGACGGCGCCTGGTTCGACTACACCTACCCCAATCCCGCCTCTGGCGTTGTGCAGACCAAGCACTCCTGGGTGGTGACCCACGGCGGCATCACCTTCGGCTCCGGCTGGTACGAACGCGGCCCCGGCAAGTCCGACGCCCCCGCATACACCAAGGCCTTCGTGCAGCAGGCCATGAACCTCCACGTCGCCCTCGGCCTGGAGGAGACCGTCGCCTACTACAACACCAAGGAGAGCATCGACGACCAGTGGTACGTCTTCATCATCGATGAGAACCAGACCATCATCGCTCATGCCCCCGACCCCAACCTCGTGGGCAAGCACGTCTCCCAGGCTCTCGGACCCAACTCCTACCCCACGGGGTCCGCCGTCGCCGCCTCCGCCGACCAGGACGGCGCCTGGTTCGACTACACCTACCCCAATCCCGCCTCTGGCGTTGTGCAGACCAAGCACTCCTGGGTGGTGACCCACGGCGGCATCACCTTCGGCTCCGGCTGGTACGAACGCGGCCCCGGCAAGTCCGACGCCCCCGCATACACCAAGGCCTTCGTGCAGCAGGCCATGAACCTCCACGTCGCCCTCGGCCTGGAGGAGACCGTCGCCTACTACAACACCAAGGAGAGCATCGACGACCAGTGGTATGTCTTCATCATCGACCAAGACGGCTACACGATAGCCCACCATAACCCGCAGTTCCGAGGGCGTGATCCCAGCCTCCGTGTGGACGCCACGGGGTATTTCTATGGCGACGACTTGCTGAGCGCCACTGAGGCGGGTCATTGGGTCGACTATGTGTTGCTCAACCCGGAATCGGGCGAGAACCGTCAGAAACACACTTGGATTGTGCGGCATGACGGGCTGCTATTTGGATCGGGCTGGTATGAGTAGTAGCAACCCGCCTCGAAACTGGGAAGCGTTCCGGTTTGTTTGGGATTGGCGGCTTTTCCGGATCTACAAGGTTCACGGTTGGTCCATACCTCCTTGAGGTTAAGCCCGAATCCACCGAAGGACACCGATGGACGGCGTGAGGAAAGCGGAAGGGGGGGGTGAGGGAGCTACAGGGGAAATAGCCTGGGTTCCATTTGGGGTAGGGAGGTCGGCGGACGGTCTTCATCGCCGCACAGGGGCCCCTATGGCCGTCTGCGGGAGCTGCGATGCGCGGGATGGCGAGAGAATACGCAGCAGGGAACTCTCTCGGACCGGGCTGGCACGAGTCTGCGGGGATCTTCGGTTGTCCGGTGGGTGGGTCGGTCGCCGACGGTGCCGTCAGGCCGGGAGTGGAATGGCTCGCAGTCGGGCCAAGGCGCGGCTGAACTTCTCAGCCCAAGGCCAGCGATCCGGAAGATGCAGGGTCAACCGGCGTGCCGAGCGGGTGAGCCGTCCGGCCAGGGAGAAGAACCGCCGCCGGAGGGTCTTGGTGGTGGCTATCCGCTCTCCCAGACCGATCCGCGCCGTCCAGCGGGCCAGGTTGTGGGCCATCGTCTGGACGGCCAGCCAGGCGCCGTTGGCGGCGAAGCGGCCCGAGGGGAGATGGTTCAGCCCGACGCCGTACTTGAGGTCGCGTATGGCATTCTCGATCTCGGCGTGGCGGCGATGGTCAGCCTCCAGTTCGAGCAACTCCCCGTCCCGGTCGGTGATGAAGCCATGATAGCTGTATTTGGCGAAGAGGACCAGTTGGGAACCGGGCGTCGGCTTCACCCGCCGGACGATGAGCCGTACCGGCGCGGCGTCCGCCTCGGCCTGGAAGGGGGTGCAGGTGGTCTCGGCCACATCGGCGGCACCGTCCATCCAGTAAGGAATCGGCGTCCAGGCATCTTCGGGTATCGCCTCGATGAGATTGTGCAGGCTTTTGTGCTGGCGGATGGTGATGGAGAAGCGGACATCCATCTTGCGGCAGACGGATACCACGCCATGAGTGTAGAACCCGCTGTCGGCCCGTAGCGTGAGTCGTCCGTCGGCCCCGGCGTAGCGCACCCGTCCCACCGTCTCCCGCAGGAAGTGGGCGGCGCCGCGGGCGGTGTTGGCCCGGCCCTCGCGCAGCCGGGACATCAGCACGTCTCCGGTGCCGGCGGCGATGGCCGGCAGCGGGTGGTAGCCCCGCTTGCCGGTATAGCCGTGGTGGCGGGCGCCCTCCTTGGCCAGTCCGTAGGTCTCGCAGATGGTGGAGTCCAGGTCAATGGTCAGGGGCCCGTCGCCGGGTCCCGCCCCGGCCTGCCAAGCCCGGGCCAGCAACTCGCGGCTCACCCGGTCGAGTTGACGGACGTGGCCCCACCGGAAGCTGCGCAGGAAGGTGCCCAGGGTGGATGGCGCCTTGACCGTGCCGCCCAGGGTGCAGGCCGTCCCCCCGGTGCGCAACACATCGGCGTCGTCAATGCAGTCGCCCCCAGCCAGCGCAGACGCCACCAGCGTCATCATCTTGTCGCTCGTGTTCGCCCGCCCCGGGGCATCGCCCAGGTCGAGGCGCTGCCGGACGAGTTCGGGCAGGCCGAGGTGCCGCGCCAGGGTGGCCGGAAGGAGCAGCCCGGCATTGGCCACCAAGCGGCGGTCGTCGAAGGTGATTTGGATCCGGTCGGGATGGTTGCGTGGCAGCATCTATTGGGTGCTCCTTTTCCGGGGCCGTTTTTTTGCTACAAAACCATTATCCCAGAAGCACAGGAGCGCCTTCTTGCCGCATCAGGACGCTAACCCGACGCCCTCCTTCGGTGGATTCGGGTTAAGGCTACAACTACAGGTCAAGCCCGCCTAACACCTCTGCAAGCGGAAACAGCAAGTAAGAAACCTGACGACTACTTGCTCTGTGTCGTTGATCTGCGCTTAATTCAGGCTGGTGCGGAGCTGCGGGCTGTTCCCTCACTTCACCAGGGACGGCCGCACCGAGGACACGGGTAACTGCTACACCCGCCCAGCTCGCAACTTCGCTCTATGGCCTTCTGTGGGCCTCGTTGTCCTGCCCGCCGCCGTCTCGTTTAGGACTCTCAGGCGTGGGGGCCCGCATCGAGGCGGGCGCGCTGTCGGTCTCCCCCGAGCCCACCGACGCGGCGGTGCTGGTGGACCGGGCCAGGAACACCTTCCTGAGCGGAGGGGGCCGGGACAACCTCAACATCGACCTGCCGCGGGACCTTCCCAGGGTGATGGCGGCGCAAGCTGGGCGACGACGCGACGACCCCACATACATCTTCACCGAGCCTCGCGTCGGCTACCGGATGCCGAGGGGCGAGACGACGGATCCTCCTCAATGACGATAGCGCCCCGCACGAATGGTGTCGTCTGACTACGTGATGGCTTCAAGTCCACCGCCCACGAGTACCTGAGAATTTCGTGTCTTTTGTGAACTGCGAATATTGAATCAGAGTGGTTTCCGCCGCAAGTATTTCTGATGCCTGGAGACTCCTCCTGATACCAGATGCCGTCGAGCTGTCGACGAGCCCCGGGCGGGTGGTGAACCACGACCATCTGCTGTAGTGGGTCTGGAGGTCCTGATGAGTCAGGGGATATGCGGACGCTCCGCACCCATCTTGTGAGACTGCGCCGCGAGTCTGGGAGGGCGCGGAGAACCCGACCTGCGTCTTTGCCGAGACTCGCGCCAGCTACCGGATGCCGAAGGGAGAGACGCAGGGAGAGGCGGATGCGTAGTAGGTCTAGGTAGCGTAACGCTCCCCGCGTTCCTTCGCACCACCGCATCACAATGCAGGAATCGAGAGGCCTCGGTGCGTCGACAGGCTGCCCAGCCACATCTCGAAGATGGTGGTATCTACCGTACGCGATGGTGGGCCAGAGTGTACTGTACTGCGAACTTTCCGCTGGGTTGTGGTTAGTCCCCTCATAGAGCACGAGGAATTTCTCACGGTTCGAATCCAGGCATGTGGGGCCTACGTGTACTGAATTGCGAACTTTCCGGCTAGTGGTCTCACTCTAGGGCCTCTCACGATGGCATGGTCTGATTCATCGCAAAGCCTTCTCAATGAAGTCGAACGTTTCCATAGTGGAGACGGGCGTCCCAGGCGCGAATCGTCCCGTTCGCTTCTCGATGCTCGCGAGAGAATCCCCTCGGCGGAGGACATACAAGGGCGCCACAGGGCAGGGTTCACCTGCAATGCACAGTATTTCCGAGACTATCGCCTCTACGTAGACGTCTTCCGGCAACTGCAAATGTTGGCCCGCGATTTGGATCACGGACCCTGCAGTATGCGGTCCCCATGGTGGTGGTCCACGCCGTGCTTTGACCTCCTCCCGCTCTTCGCTGGTCACAGTGTCCTGGGATGAACGAGGCTCTGGTATGTTCGGCGGGGGAGATGGCGTAGGTTTTGGGGGTGGTGGTGTTGAAGGTTGAGAGCCACCGGGCGTTCCCAGCAGCGAGGTGTTCCCGTGAGAGCCGCCGTATCGTCGGCCTGTGTCGGCATCGAAGGCTACCAGACCCACCGAGAAGTCCTGCCGCTTTTCCTCGGGCACGATGCCGGCGGTGCGCCAGGAGCCTTGGGCCTCAACCACCCACACGAGGGGGTCCGAGTCCAACGCCGATGAGGACCCTTGCATCGCCTGGAACTCGCTTCTCCGCATCAGCCGGACAACGGGCGAGTGGGGTTTTCGGGTGACTACGACCTCGGGCATGCCGAATCCCAGGTACGCCAATCCCAACCGGGCGGCTAATCGTTCGGAGATTCTCGGCCCGCCGTTGGTCGCTAATGGCCGGTTGTCCTCGCCCAGTGCGCGCCATACAGAGAGGGTCGCGGCAGGGTCTGTCATGGTTCCCCGCGAGATCTCACCCGACTCCAGCCAGAAGGCCCGCACGACGGATGTTCCGTCGGCCTGACGAAAGTCTAGGAAGTAACGCGGCCCTTCACGGTCGCGGTTACCCTGGTCCACGGGCGAATCCAACACCATTTCGACGAAACGTTCGATGGCGCGTTCTTCCTCTATCTTGCCGAGGACCACATCTTCCCCATTTTCCACTTTCGTGCCGAGCACCTTAATCGAGTTCTTGGTGCTGAGGACGTCGATGGACGTGACCTTGCCTCGGATATCCAGCAAGGCCTCGCCGGTCTTGGCCAAAGGGTTCGTGTCGGATTCGAAGAGCCTAACGCCACCGTCCTCCAATATCGCGAGTCGGAACTCCTGCACGTAGCCCTCGACTCCGTAGACCGGCGTGCCCGGGTTCAGGTAGGTGGCGTCGCCGTCCAGATGAGGATAGCCACTGTAACCCTCGGTTCTGAATGCGACCCGGTAGAGCTCAGAGCCCAGGTCTTCAGTAGTTAGGGCACGCTCTCCCTCGGTGATGATGGGTCCACCCAAACTGCCTTTGGCCAGGTAGGTGATACCGCCGAACTGAATAGAGTGGGCCCAGTCGGCGGCAGTCTGGCGGGGCCGCAGGTCACCATCGCCCTTGAGACCCTCCACGATTCGATCCACGGTGGCCTGATCCGCCAACACGGCGTCCAGGCGGTCAGGTCCGTCGTCTCTTCCATCGTGTCGGTCGATGATTTCCCCGTCGGGGTCCAACACCAACTGGGACCCGGTGGGGACGTGGGTCACGTAGGCGATCTTGCCTGAAAACTTCGGCGACAGGCCCTCTGCGAATGCGACCACTACGCCAACGCCCAGGTCCAACCTATACCCCTCGGAGGCCGGCACCGGTGTAATCGAGCCAGGGGGCTTCGGAGACGGCGTTGCCGTAGGTGTGGGTATCTGCTGGGTCTGGCTGCCGGCCCCAGGAGATTTCTGAGTGGCGGTGGGGGTCGATTCCACGCCTCTGCAGGCGGCTATAAAGAGCAGACCAATGACCAGCACTCCGATAAGAGCGGCGTATCTCACTTGAGCACTTCCACCTTCTGGACCGTCGTAATAACCACGCCAGGCGGCCCCGCGTTGGGCGGATCCAAATTCAATTCACCACGCACCAAGTAGACCCCAGGTGGGACGGGTTCTCCCCGGTTGTCCACCTGCTCCCACTCGCCAACGAACTCCAGCTCCTCACCGGGTTCCAGAGTTTTGCCATCCAGCGGTTGGTCGATAATCTTGGCGCACTTCCAGTGCCATACCTGCTCGCCGTCAGCCGTGGAGACCACGAAGTCATAGGGAGGTCTGCCACCGAGCACTAAGTTCACCGTCCCATCACTGACGTTCCGCAACGTCAGTTTCATCTGCACCGTCTCTCCGTAAGGGGCCTGGGACACCACCTCCAGCGAGTAGTCGATGGCTCTGAGGAACGCCTCGTCCGGAGGTTCCCCAGGATCAATAGGCCATGGGTGAATGCCGTCACATCCAACCTCGATGACAATGGCTTCTCGTGGGACATCCAGTGTCGCCAGGGCAGCCTCCTATTCCTCACGAGCCCCGCGCAGTGGGTATATGCTTATTTCAATGCGGTTCCTAGCTTCGTTTAGGTCGGTCCACGCAATGCCGGGGACCCTCCAGGTGACATCTACTAAGCGCTCATACCATCTAGCCAGATCGGCCGCGCTGTATTCCGCCTCTGCCGGCGTGGGTGATGGAGTCGTGGCACCTGCGGCAGTCGATCTTGTGACGGTGGTTGACACGGTCAAGCCTCCCACCTCTTCCGCGCCCTCGAAGACCCGCATGGAAACGATGGCGTAGCCAGTGGGGGCCGTCTTCGGGAACTCCCCATCCCAACGGAAGGCGCCATGGTCCAGCGGCACCTCGCCGAGAGGCAGCTTACTCTGATCTATGAACTCAATGCTCAGTTCGACTCTATCGCCTTCGTGATAGCCCGCTCCGGAGATGGCGAACGGCTCACCTAGGCGTATCTGGTCGGGCACGCCGTAGCGTTCGACACTGGGCATGTATTCTTCGACGCGCTCGAACCACTCCGTCAGCGCCGTCGACACGACCACCCCGTTGCGGTGGAGCAGCTCCCAATGGTCCGGCACAGGCAGACAGTTGTTAACTCGTCCTTCTGATATGACATCGCATCCTATCACTTGCCGGACAGATCAGATCGTCCCGTCCCGAAACGCGATGTTAATTGCCATGCTGAGGTCTGAAAGCCAGGTTCTTCCATCAAATGCCTCAATTTCTACCTCATCCCCTCCCCATCCCGTTTTTATTGTCACTATTTCGCGCTTTGAGGCTCCGGTGCCTGCCTTGAGGTCCACAGGCGTGCCCATCACTATAGAGTTGAGCAACTTTTCGATTATCGATACATCGGTGTCGAGGTCTCCCCATAGGGGGTCGTAGTCCCCCGTGAACAGAAATGGGGGTTGGCGCTCACGGGACGCGTAGACGACATCTACGTCCGGAGCGTCGGCAGGCATCGGCGACGGAGGTGCAGTAAGTGAAGGCGAAGGAGTCGCGACTTGTGCTGATGTGGGAACGCGGGGCACTCCCGTAGATTTAGGCTCAGCGTCGGCACATCCTGCCACGGCCACCATTAGGAGAACTACCAGTCTGAGGTGGTACCCAAAAACTAGACAACTGGCTAAGAGAGAGTCCAGCTCCTAAAATAACCGGCAACTAACCGACGTGAAGGAGCAGGACATGAAGCAGACGAGGAATAAGCACAGTCCGGCGTTCAAGGCCAAGGTGGCCCTGGCCGCCCTTGCAGGGGAAGAGACCATCGCCCAGCTGGCCAGCCGATTTGAGGTCCATCCCAGTCAGATTCACGCATGGAAAAGGGCCCTGGTGGAAGGAGCCCCGGAGCTATTTGCCACCAATCAGAAATCCCAGGAGAAAGCCAAGGAAGCTCAGATTAACCACCTCTACCGGCACATCGGCCAGCTGAAGGTGGAACGCGATTTTTTGTCGGAAAGGTCCGGTCTATGAGTCGCAGCATACGGCGAGCCATGATAGACCGAGACCACCAGCAGCTGTCTTTGGTGCGTCAATGTATCCTGCTGGACGTCAGCCGGGCCTCGGTGTACTACCGGCCGGTACCGACCAGGGCAGAAGACCTGGAGTTGATGGCCCTGATGGACCGTCAGTATTTGAAGACCCCCTTCTACGGCTCCAGGAAGATGAAGGCCTGGCTGCTGCAACAGGGCTATCTGGTGAGCCGAAAAAGGGTTCGAAGGCTGATGCGGTTGATGGGTCTGGAAGCCATCTACCGGCGTCCCAACACCAGCAAACCAGCGCCGGGACACCGGATCTTTCCCTATCTGCTGAAGGGAGTGGAGGTTAATCGGGTCGACCAGGTCTGGGCCGCGGACATCACCTACATCCCCATGCCGAAGGGCTTCCTGTACCTGGTGGCCATCATGGACTGGCACAGCCGGCACGTGCTGGCCTGGAAGCTCTCCAACACCATGGACACCAGCTTCTGCGTGGCGGCGTTGGAGGAAGCCCTGGGTAAGGGACGACCGGAGATATTCAACACCGACCAGGGGAGTCAGTTCACCAGTGAGGCCTTTACCCAGACGTTGCAGGAGCAGAGGGTCCAGGTCAGCATGGATGGTAAGGGTAGGTACCTGGACAACATCTTCGTGGAGCGGCTGTGGCGGAGCATCAAGTACGAGGAGGTGTATCTGAAAGCTTACCAGACCGTCGCCGAGGCCCGAACTGGGATCAATGCCTACCTGGAGTTCTACAACCGGCAGAGGCCTCACCAGGCTTTGGGCTACCGGACCCCAGCAGAGGTGTACCAACATGGCCAGGAAGAAAGGGGAGCAGCAGCTGAAGAAGCAGGGCTGCCATCGGGCTTGGTGAAACCTAGCGCAGGGGTGGGAGACTCTCTTAATTTAGCCCTCGTGCTGTCTTAATAATGGGGTCCACCTTAGTCCTCCTATGATGGTGCGGGTCCAGACTCGGAGCCCCCGTTTCATTCCTGTTCCCTGCTTTGAAGCCTCATCGAATAATCATCCTATTCCTCTGAGAAAATTGAGTCGCAGCAGGAAAGTCCTCTGCCCTGACGCACCGCTCACCCATTGCGTGGGAGTGGTCCTACATTGAATAGGACGTATCGGCTCAAGCAAAAGTTCCCCGATAGCAACGAAGCCCGCGCGATGCCAACGGTCCTGGATTGTTCGCTTGAGCCCATACTTGATAGTACGCTTCAAATCAATAAAGCGTTCCCTCACGGAAGTGATCTGGTGGTGTCGGCTCAGGTGATGACCGGACTTAGCTGGCAACCTTCCTGGGGAACAGAGCATACATATCGGTCCTTCCGGCTTGACGGGATCCGCTGCCTCGCCGAACACGTGACGCACACCACCGTACTTCATCCTGACCTCCCAGATTCCTGCGATCAGGAATAACGCGGAAGACGGGACCATTGCGAGAAACCATAGCAATGCTGTCATCGACTACGAATCACCCAACGTTGCTCTTTCGTCGCCTTGCCTCCATCTGAGAACGTTCCATACCGCAAGCCCTACAAGGACCAGCGCGACAGGCCCATACCAGTGCGCAGTTGTCAGGAATACTGGCGGTGCAAGGGATGCCCCCAGGTACAGCAAGGACAGTCCCAGCCCCAGAAAACCCCAACGCCCCCTGTTACCGTCGCTCCAGATGATCGCAGACCCCGCAACGACCCCTATCAATCCAATCGGCGCCAGGACGGCTGACCAGTACGGGGCTCGCGTTAAAGTCAATGAAGGAAGCGATACCGCGATGAAGAACGCACTGAGGGCCACCGAGCAGCAAGCAGCAACCAACGACGCAACGGCAAGGTGGCTCACGAGTAACCTGTGTCCTCGTAACCGGCGGAGGTACTGCCTCGCTATCCAGCCCACACAGAATGCCAAGGATGCCGCTCCGCCATAGATGACTGTGAGGGCGAAGACGAACGCGACGGGGTGGGAATCTAGAGAGAGGTTTCCATAGATGGCCGTCGCGCTGGAGAGGCTCGCCAGTACGCCGACCGGGAAGAACCAGGCATGCTTTAGCCCGAATCCACCGAAGGAGGGCGTCGGATTAGCGTCCTGAGGCGGCAAGAAGGCGCTCCTGTGCTTCTAGGATAATGGTTTTGTAGCAAAAAAACGGCCCCGGAAAAGGAGCACCCAGTAGATGCTGCCACGCAACCACCCCGACCGGATCCCCAAATCACCTTCGACGACCGCCGCTTGGTGGCCAATGCCGGGCTGCTCCTTCCGGCCACCCTGGCGCGGCACCTCGGCCTGCCCGAACTCGTCCGGCAGCGCCTCGACCTGGGCGATGCCCCGGGGCGGGCGAACACGAGCGACAAGATGATGACGCTGGTGGCGTCTGCGCTGGCTGGGGGCGACTGCATTGACGACGCCGATGTGTTGCGCACCGGGGGGACGGCCTGCACCCTGGGCGGCACGGTCAAGGCGCCATCCACCCTGGGCACCTTTCCTGCGCAGCTTCCGGTGGGGCCACGTCCGTCAACTCAACCGGGTGAGCCGCGAGTTGCTGGCCCGGGCTTGGCAGGCCGGGGCGGGACCCGGCGACGGGCCCCTGACCATTGACCTGGACTCCACCATCTGCGAGACCTACGGACTGGCCAAGGAGGGCGCCCGCCACCACGGCTATACCGGCAAGCGGGGCTACCACCCGCTGCCGGCCATCGCCGCCGGCACCGGAGACGTGCTGATGTCCCGGCTGCGCGAGGGCCGGGCCAACACCGCCCGCGGCGCCGCCCACTTCCTGCGGGAGACGGTGGGACGGGTGCGCTACGCCGGGGCCGACGGACGACTCACGCTACGGGCCGACAGCGGGTTCTACACTCATGGCGTGGTATCCGTCTGCCGCAAGATGGATGTCCGCTTCTCCATCACCATCCGCCAGCACAAAAGCCTGCACAATCTCATCGAGGCGATACCCGAAGATGCCTGGACGCCGATTCCTTACTGGATGGACGGTGCCGCCGATGTGGCCGAGACCACCTGCACCCCCTTCCAGGCCGAGGCGGGTGAAGCCGACGCCCGGTTCCCAACTGGCCCTCTTCGCCAAATACAGCTATCATGGCTTCATCACCGACCGGGACGGGGAGTTGCTCGAACTGGAGGCTGACCATCGCCGCCACGCCGAGATCGAGAATGCCATACGCGACCTCAAGTACGGCGTCGGGCTGAACCATCTCCCCTCGGGCCGCTTCGCCGCCAACGGCGCCTGGCTGGCCGTCCAGACGATGGCCCACAACCTGGCCCGCTGGACGGCGCGGATCGGTCTGGGAGAGCGGATAGCCACCACCAAGACCCTCCGGCGGCGGTTCTTCTCCCTGGCCGGACGGCTCACCCGCTCGGCACGCCGGTTGACCCTGCATCTTCCGGATCGCTGGCCTTGGGCTGAGAAGTTCAGCCGCGCCTTGGCCCGGCTGCGAGCCATTCCACTCCCGGCCTGACGGCACCGTCGGCGACCGACCCACCCACCGGACAACCGAAGATCCCCGCAGACTCGTGCCAGCCCGGTCCGAGAGAGTTCCCTGCTGCGTATTCTCTCGCTATCCCGCGCATCGCAACTCCCGCAGACGGCCATAGGGGCCCCTGTGCGGCGATGAAGACCGTCCGCCGACCTCCCTACCCCAAATGGAACCCAGGCTATTTCCCCTGTAGCTCCCTCACCCCCCTTCCGCTTTCCTCACGCCGTCCATCGGTGTCCTTCGGTGGATTCGGGATTAACTCTTTGAGCCCGGCAAGCGATACTTCGCGCTCGTTAATGAGCATGTCCGTTATCTGCCTCAACCTGCGGGACATGACGACCGCGAGGGAGCCCATCACCGCGGCCCCAATCTCTGGGGACCTCTCCAGTACTCTTCTCAGCATCTGCGACTCGATGCGAATCAATACGCTCGACTCCCAGGCCAGCGCGGAGAGGGCGTATTTGGACGGCTCAACGAGGGCCGACCACCCCAAAATCTCGCCGGGTCGGCAGACCGCTACGATCGTGCGACGGGCCCGCTTGCCGTGCCGTCCGCGCAACGCCTTCTGCAGGGCTATCTGACCTTCTGAGACCACGTACAGGTGGGACGCCTCGCGTCCCTCTTTGAATATGAGAGCGTCCTCGACTGCCGCGAACCGCGAGCAAAGGGGGGCGAATCTAGAGACCTGTTCCTCAGTCAGTGTCCTGAACAGCTCGCTACTACGCAGGAACGCTGTGTGGTTCGCCATAGCCTTCACCCTCGAGTAGAGTTGCTTGTCAGGGCCAGTCCGGTTGGTGGAAACTACGCCGGTTCGTAGCCGCATCGTGCGGCATACGTCCGACAGTGTCCTTGCATCGCGAGAGTATACAGGCTGAGCGGAACTGTCAACATTGTGCGCCTTTTCACAACTAGATTCGTAACGTTACGCGGTTTCCACAAAGATAACACCACTGTGAATGCTTTCACAAACAGGTATTCGTTGTACACATAACGTCGTTTTCAGACTTCGTAGGGGCAGGTTTAAAACCTGCCCTTGTGCCTTTGTCCGAGAAGGTCGCCTCCAAACCTCAGCCCTCGACAACCCCGAACATCGGTGCTATACTTACATTTAGGGACAGACCCAAGCGGCCTGTCCCATTTCTTTGCCCAACTGTCCCACGGTGTACCAAAGCCCCAAGCTGAGAGGAACACAATGGAACAAAATGGAACACATTTTTTAGGACCTTACCAACTCCGTTCATCAGCCCCACCAACAGTGCTTCGCCTCTGTATAATGTAGGGGCGCATGGCGTGCGCCCTTGCCTGCACGTAGGGGCGGGTTTCAAACCCGCCCTTGGGACAGCCCTAGTACCCTCTGAACCTGGAGAAGATATGTTGGACTTGCTAATCAAGGATGGCACCGTGATCGACGGTAGCGGTAGCCCCGGCTTTCGCGCGGCGGTGCTGGTGAAGGACGAGCGCGTGACCGTCCATCGTGGAGACGCCTCAGACCTCGAGGCGGACCGTATCATAGACGCCTCGGGGCACGTCGTATGTCCGGGGTTCGTGGACCTGCACTCGCACGCCGGCCTAACGATACTCGGTGAACCCCATCACGACCCGAAGGTGCGGCAGGGCGTTACCACGGAGCTCATCGGCATCGATGGGGTTTCATATGCCCCGTTCAAGAGCCAGGAGGAGCTACGTCGTTATATCTGGCTCGATTCCGGCTTCAACGGCTACCCGCCTATGCCTGCCGACTGGCTCACCGTGGCCGAGCATCTCGGCAAGTATGACAACAGTGTCGCCATCAACATCGCCTACATCCTCGGCAACTCGCCGGTGCGCATCTGGAGCGTAGGCTGGAACGACCGCCCGGCGACCGAGTCTGAGCTGGAGGACATGCGGTCGGTCGTAAGGGAGGCCATGGAAGAGGGCGCCTGGGGGTTGTCTACCGGCCTCGACTATCCGCCCGGCTCTTACGCCGACACGGAAGAGCTGACGGCACTTGCGGAAGTCTCGGCACGCCTCGGCGGCTTCTACCACACACACACGAGGGCCAGTCTCAGATCGAAGGGGCTACTCGCGCCGTGGGAGGAGGCACTGGAGATTGGAAGGGGGAGCGGCAGCCCTGTCCACCTAACGCATTACAGGCAGACCGCCCAGGGCGTTGGAAGCCACATGGACTATCTCGGCCTGGTAGAAGACGCCAGAGACCAAGGAATGGACGTTACGTTCGACTGTTACACGTATCCGTACTCCGGTACCAGTATTACGATTGTGCTGCCCCACTGGGCAAAGGACGGCGGCCCTGAGCGCCTGATGGCCGCGCTCAAGGACCCCGACGACCGGTCCAGATTGAAGGCGGAGATAGCGGCAGAGACGCTCGAAAACAACTGGCTGACCAACTTCAAGCAACCGCAGAACCGGGATTACGACGGCAGGCTGCTGACAGATATCGCCGAGATGCGCTCGCAAGACCCGGCCGACGCCCTCTTCGAGCTGCTCGTACAGGAGAATCTGGGCATCTCCACCGTGTCGCTCGGCACCAATCCGCACACGCTCCCGGCCTTCGTTGCCCACCCTTATGGGATGATCGCCAGCGACGGGATACTATTGGGCGAGTACCCGAACCCCCGGAGCTACGGCTGCTTCCCAATAGTGCTGGCAGAGTTCGTCCGTGCCGAAAAGCATCTGCGACTTCCCGAGGCGGTCCGGAAGATGACCTCCTTCCCTGCGCAGCGCCTCGGCCTTCCGGACCGAGGCCTGCTGAGAGACGGCTTCAAGGCCGACGTAGTCATCTTCAACCCCGACACGGTGAAAACTCACGCCACCAGAGAAGACCCGAAACAGTACCCGGTCGGCATCGAATACGTGATAGTTAACGGGCAGGTGGTCATCGATGGCGGCGAGAACACGGGCGCGCTCCCCGGCCGCGCCCTCCGAAGAGGCCGCCCATCGACATAGAGCTACGGCGCCGCCTCCGTGGATGGGGTCCAGGTATCGGCCAGCGGGTCGTAGACCTCCGCCGAGTTCTTGGGCAACGGCTGGCGTCTACTGCCACTGACCCCACCCACAACCAGCACCCGGCCGTCCGAGAGCACTGTTGCCGTGTGCTCCGCGCGGTTTTCTAAGTTATTCGCAGCCTCTGACCAGGTGTCGGTCGAGGGGTCATATATCTCCGGCGTCTTGCTGCCGCCTCCTGTGACGAGAACTCTCCCGTCAGAGAGTAGTGTCATCGTGTGATTCATCCGGCCCTTTGCCATTTCCCCAGCCGAGGACCAGGTCCCAGACGATGGATCGTATATCTCTGCGGATGCGAGGTTTCCGTTGTTTCCACCGCCGGTGACAAGTACCCTGCGGTCCCCGAGGGCGGCCGCGGTAGGCAGCCACCGGCCTTTGTTCATGCTGCCGGTCGGAGATGACGAACCCGTTAGCGTGTCGAAAAGGTCAATTGAGTCCGACGGGCCGCGGTCCCACCCGCCTATGTACAGCACCTTTCCGTCCCCAAGGAGCACACTTGTATGCTCCTGACGTGTCCTGTACTCACCTGACGTGGCTTCGCCGGCAGGGGTCCATGCGCCGGAAGACGCGTCGTAAATCGCTGCCGAGGGTCCGAGTCCGCCCACCGCCATCACCATGCCGTTCTCCAGCATGTCTAGCAATATAGCGGGTCTGTTGATTTGCCTGGCGGTGAGAAGGACCGTCTCGTCGGGCATGTCGCCAGCGAGTGACCAGGTCTCGGTGGACGGATCGTATACCTCCGAGGAGGCGAAGGATCCCTCCCAGGTGACCTCCGCATTGGACGCGGAAGTCTCATACTCATCTGTAAACCGCCCGATACCAACACTTCGCCGTCCTCGAGTAGGACTGCCCCATGCCATCTGCGCGGCTCTGTCATCGGAGCCGTCGGCGACCAACGGTCGGTTGAAGGGTCGTAGATCTCAGCCGAGACTACGCCCGTAGGAGGAGGGCGAGGTGGAGGCCAAGTACCACTTCCTGCGGTCTGACCGCCCGTAACAAGCACCCGGCCGTCCTCGAGCAGCGTCGCAGTATGGTTGTACAGAACGGCCTGCGTCATGTCTCCCTCCGCCCTCGGTATGGGAGTGGCCGTTGGCCGTGGAGTACGCGTAGGCGGAAATACGAAAACGGACGCTGGAGCTTGAGCTGGAGCGACCTCGGCCGCGGGCGCAGTGGCGGGAGGCGCGGCGAGAGTGGGAGCTGGTGCGACTGCCGCTGGCGGTACGGCCGTGGCGATGGGTGGAGGGTTGGCACTAGTGCCGCAGGCGGCGCCCAGCGCCGTCACCGCGATGGTGGCCGACGTCGCCAGAAGCAAACTGCCGACCGTGGGTTGTCCTTGGAATTCGCCGAGCATCATGTGATTATGCCACTATGATAGCGCGTCGGGCTACGTTGGTGGATTGGGGCTCGGCTTCGTTCGTCGAGAACCCACAGCGAACAGAGGAATGTACGGGTTTACCGAAAGAAGTAGTCGCCGCACCACGGCTGGAACTCGGTCGCGAACATAGCGTCGGCTCGGCCTATTGCCCTTGGTGAGTCCGCCGTCACTCGACCCGCGTGCACCAGGGTGCGGCAGCGGACCGCTCCGAAGTAGAGGGCGGCCAAGTCCGCCGTCGATAAGACGAGCTCTGGCTCCGCGTCCGTCGGCCGACACTCGGCGCCGTCCGGCCCGGCCTCCAGCTCGAAGCGTCCCTGATTCCAGGGGCATGCCGAGTCCGACACCTCGAACCTCAGGCGGCCCTCTTGGGAGTAGCGTCTGCCGGAGAGTGCGGCGGGCAGGTCTATCAGTCTTAGCCAGATGCCGTCGCCAGGAGAGCGACGCAACCGACGGGGGTCGATCAGCATCCAGAGTAGAGGGTCGTCCATCGGCCGCTGTTGGGCCGCGATGGACGTGATCAGGTCGACGCCGAAGCAGAACTGCCATAGTGCCGTGTAGGCCGAGTCCGCCGCCGCGACCAGCTCATTTACTGTAAGGGTGCGGTCGCCGCGGCCGATGCGGTAGAGCGCGTAGCCGTCGACATTGCCATCCGCCTCGTACACGACGTGGAAGAACGCGCTGGCGCCGCCTCGATCTCGTTCCGGGTCGCTGAGCCTGCTGTCCCAAAGGGTGTCGGTGCGCTTAATCATCCCCGGCCTGGCTGGCCAAATGCGGCTATAGACCTCGGGGAAGAAGACTCTCGCCTCGGCGGGCTCGACAAACCTCACTTGACCTTGTTGCTCTGGCGCCCTTGCGAGGGCGGTGTGCTGCCGTTCGATGCTCCAGCTCTCGTGGATGCAGGCCATGCCGAACCCGAATTGGCCGTAGATGCTACTTTCAGCCGCCCACAGCGCGGCCATAGGCTCGCCCGCGTTGTGAATATCCTGAAGCTGGCGTTGCGTCATTTGCGCGAAGATACCCCGCCTGCGGTGGGTCGGCTGGACGGAGACGTGGATGATCCCGGCGGCGGGCAGCGACCCTCCCGGCACGGCCATGACAAGTGACCGAGCCGCGGTCGTTCCGACCATCTGGCCACCGTCGAAAACAGCTAGCGCACGCTCAGGTTCGATGGTCGGGCTCGTGCGGCGCACGTCTTCCTCGCTCGTGTGCGCGCCGAACGCCCGGTTCCGCGCCCGTATGAACGCGCCGACCTCGTCAGGCGCTATGGGGCGCATCTCCATGTCCATAGGTCCTCTTACTCCTGGTCGCGGGAGTTCATGCTTATGCGAAGGCCACGCATCTGACCGAGGGCAGGCCTTCGGCCAGTGTCGACCAGCTCAGCCCTTCGTCCGAGGAGACAAACACCGAACCATCGGAGGTCCCGAACACGACCGATGCCCCCTTCGCAGCCAAGCAGAAGGTGTCTACGTTTTCGGGGAACCACTCGGGGAGACCTTCCTGGCATCGCACGAAGGGCTCACCGCCATCGACCGCCCGGCGGTAGACGGCGGCGCGCTGTGTGAAAGGGCCCGTGGAGGCGGTTACCAGCACCGTCCCGTTGGCGACGGCGACCGCCCGGAGGTAGCCCCCGTGTAAGCCGTCGGAGTCGAAACTCCACGTCTCGCCCCCGTCGGCGCTGCTGGCGAGCCCTTGGGCCGAGGCCGCGAGCACCTGCCCCGAGCCAGGGTCGGAGATGACCTGGTGAACGTCTGACCGGATGTCGATCGTCGGCTGCCAAGACCTTCCTGCATCGGCCGAACGGACCACGCCCCCGACATGGACGTTTGCGTACACGGTCCCAGACAGGTCGGCCGCCATCGACCGGATGTCCGGTAGGCCTCCCCATGGGGTGGACCATTCGTCTCTTCCTTCGACTCGGTCGAATAGTTCGACCGGCGCGAACTGTTCGCCCTGTAGGACCAGGAGCCGCGCCTCCGATGTACCCACGTAGAGCGCCTCTGGGGTTGGCAGCACGCAGTTGGCGTGCAGGCCCTCGACTGAAGCGACCTGCTCCCAGTCAGCTCCGGAGCTCGACTGCCACACGTCGGTGCGGTCGACGACCGCCCACCATCCGGACTCGCCCATAGCCAGGGAGTTAACCGCACGGCTGGCCAACGATACCTGTGTCTGGTCGCCCAACTGGTGCAGGCCGTCGGCCGTGCCAACAAGGACCTCACGCTCCATAGTTTTGTCGCTTCTCCTCCGCACTTCACAGCTGTCCATTGGACCGCCGGCCGCCTGCGGTTAACCCAGTGAATCATTGTACCGCAGCCAGCTATGTCTATGGTAAGCTGACCGGCATGAAGATACTCGAATACATGCAGCGGTACGACTACGAGCAGCTCGTCGTCTGCAACGAGCCCTCGGCGGGTCTTAAGGCGTTCATCGCCATTCACGATACGACTCTCGGCCCGGCATGTGGCGGGGTGAGGATCTGGCCCCACGCCACCGAGGAAGAGGCGCTGTTGGACGTGCTCCGGCTGGCCCGAGCGATGACATACAAGTCGGCCTTGGCCGGGCTGCCGCTTGGCGGGGGCAAGGCGCTCATAATGGCGGACCCGCGTAAGGACAAAAACGAGGCCTTGCTGAGGGCCTTCGGGCGGTACGTCGATACGCTCGGCGGCAGGTACGTCACTACCGAGGACGTGGGGATGACCCCTCTGGACGTCGAGCACATCGCTCAGGAGACCAGCCACATTGTCGGTCTTCCCCTGTCACTCGGAGGCAGTGGGGACACCTCCATCATGACCGGGCTAGGTGTCTACCTCGGGATGCAGGCGTGTGCGAAGGCGGTCTGGGGCTCAGACAGCCTGGATGGACGTGTCGTCGCGATGCAGGGATTCGGCCACGTCGCCGTGCAGACGGCCGAGTACCTTCTAAAGGAAGGGGTCGAGCTCGTAGTGACGGATATCGACGAGGCTGCGCGGGAGCGGGCTCACGAGCTTGGGGCCACGATCGTGCAACCCGACGCCATCTACGACACCGAGTGCGACATCTTCTCCCCTTGTGCGTTGGGTGGGGTCCTCAACAGCGACACGGTCCCGCGGCTGCGGTGCGCCATAGTGGCCGGCGGGGCCAACAACCAGCTCATGGATGACGAGGACGGCGTCGAGTTGCAACGGCGGGGTATCCTGTATGCGCCCGACTACGTGATCAACGCCGGTGGCATCATCAACGTCGCCTGCGAGATGGACGGCGGCTACCGGCCCGAGCGGGCGCGGGAGATGACCGAGCGCATTTACGAGACCACCGAGCGCGTCATCCGCATCTCACGTGACGAGGAGATCTCGACGCACGAGGCCGCCGGCCAGTTGGCAGAGAGCAGGCTGGATGAAGTGCGCAGTCTGAAGGCGATATACCGCTAGGGATTAGGGGAACCCTCATCCCCTCGACAAGCTCGGGGCAGGCTCTAACCTTCTCCCGCAAGGCGGGAGAAGGGACAAGAACGTTCCCAATGTTTGTTTTCCTTATACCTGGTTGACACTGCGGACAAACGCGGTGCAGTAGGAAGGGAAACTCAGACACCCGTTTGTCCCGATACGTCCCGATGTGGCATCGGGACGTATCGGGGGGGCGATTGCAAAGCCCAGGTCGCCGTGCTAGATTCTCACCAGGATTCTGACTGAGTACCCTAGATCACGCGAGGCAGGAGTCCATGGCGAGGACCGCCTTCGGCGATACCGGTCTTGAGGTTTCGCGCCTGGGGCTTGGTGTGGCGGGGATCTCTCGCCATGAAAGAAGGGGCGAAGTAGCGGAGGGTGGCCGGGTGCTCAACGTGGCACTTGACTCCGGCATCAATTTCCTCGACACTGCGGCCTGCTACGGGACCACCGAGGAGCTCATCGGGCGCACTGTGGCCCACCGGCGCGACGAGTATGTCCTGGCGACCAAGTGCGGCGACGTCACAGGTGGGTCGACCGACGAGCCCTGGTCCGCGAATATCATCGAGGAGTCGATAGACCGCAGCCTTAGAAGGATGAGAACCGACTATGTGGACCTGGTCCAGCTCCACTCCTGCGAGCTGGACGTGCTGGAAAGGGGCGAGGCCGTCGACGCGCTGGTCAAGGCGAAGGAGGCTGGCAAGACTCGCTTCGTCGGGTACAGTGGGGACAATGAGGCGGCGCATGGGCCGTGGACAGTGGGATTTTCGCCACTCTTCAGACGAGCTTCAACCTGGTGGACCAGCGGGCGCGAACCGAGCTGTTGGAGCTGGCCGAATCAAAGGGAATGGGGATCATTATCAAGCGCCCGATAGCCAACGGCGCGTGGGGCAAGGACCGCAGCCCATCCACTTATGCGGACGAGTATTTCGAGCGGGCGAAGGTAATGGCCCAGATGGGGCCCATTCCCGGCGCACCGGAGGACCCGGTCCTGCTGGCGATGGGATTCGCGCTCGCTCATCCTGTGGTAGACACGATCATCGTTGGCACGCACAACCCGTCCCATCTGATAGCCAACGTCGAGATGGCGGAGCGCTGGCCGTCCGTCCAGGCGGAGACGGTCCAGGAGCTACACCGCCGCTTTGACGAGGTAGGTGGACAGTGGCCGCAGCTCAAGTGACGGCTGCAGAGACCTACCTACCCTAAAGAGGGCGCTAATATGGCTAAATTCACAACCCGTCCGGTCATCATGGGGACTCGAGGGGTGGTAACGTCGGGGCATTACCTGGCCACCGCGGCGGGCTTCCGTATCATGGAGCAGGGTGGCAACGCGATCGACGCCGCCGCCGCGATGTGCTTTTGTCTCAACCTGCTGGAGCCGCACATGAACGGCATCGGAGGCGAGGTCCCGACGCTGGTCTATTCCGCCAAAGAGCAAAAAGCATTCGCTATCAGCGGGATGGGCTGGTCCCCCAAGGCCTTCACGATTGACTGGTGCCGCGAGCACGGGATCGACCTTATCCCTGGCGACGGCTATCTCCCCGCCTGCGTTCCCGCGGTGGTAGACACCTGGGCGACGGCAGTAGCCCGTTTCGGTACGATGAGCTTCTCAAAGGTGCTGCAGCCGGCCATCGAGCTGGCCGAAAACGGGTTTCCCGTCTACCAGGGCTTGCACGACAACCTGTCCGCTAATCGCCTCAAGTACATCGAGCTTTACCCGACGACCGCCGAAATCTACTGTCCGGACGGCCGCGCCCCGGAGGTGGGAGAGGTCATTCGCAACCCGGATTTCGCCGGTACACTGAAGACGTTGTGCGACGCAGAGGACCAGGCCCAGTCGTGGGGAAGGGTAGCGGCCATCGAGGCGGCGCGAGACATCTTCTACAAGGGCCCGATCGCCGAACGCATCGTCCAGTTCATCACAAGTAACCCGGTGGAGGACGCCAGCGGTGCAGCCCACACCGGCCTCCTATCCTTGGCGGACATGGCTGAGTGGCATGCAGCCGTCGAGGAGCCAGCCACCTTCCACTACCGTGGGCTCGACGTCCATAAGTGTCCCCCATGGACTCAGGGGCCCGTCTTCCTCCAGCAGCTGGCGATTCTAGATGGCTATGACCTGGAGAAGCTCGGCCACAACTCGGCCGACTACCTCCACGTCTGGATCGAGTCGGCCAAGCTGGCGTTCGCCGACCGCGAGGCCTACTATGGCGACCCGCTTTTCGACGAGGTGCCCCTGGACGTGCTGCTTTCCAGGGGCTATGCGGCCGATAGGCGAAGCCTCATCGGCGACTCGGCCTCTCTGGAGATGCGCCCGGGGGATGTGGGGAACGGTGTGCCCGCGTATGCGACCGGTGACGTGGCCGAGGACAATCGCCGTTCGTTGGGATTGGAAGTCGCCGGTGTCGAAGCGTTGGAAGTCGATGGGGGCCATCTTGGCGATACTACCCACCTTGACGCCGTGGACCGCGAAGGCAACATGGTCTCAGCCACGCCCAGCGGCGGGTGGCTGGGCAGCTCGCCGGTAATCAGGGGTCTGGGATTCCCGATCGGCTCAAGGGGCCAGATGTTTTACCTCAATCCAGAGCGGCCCAACGCTCTCGCCCCCCGAAAACGACCTCGTGCCACGCTGACGCCGTCTCTGGTCACCTCTAGAGGCAAGCCTTTCATGGTGTTTGGAACTCCCGGAGGCGACACCCAGGACCAGATCACCCTGCAGTTCTTCCTGAACTACGTGGACTTTGGCATGAATCTCCAGGAGGCATTGGACGCGGCGGCCGTCTACTCGTTGCACTTTCCGTCCTCGTTCTACCCTCGCCCCGCCCGTCCTGGGGTCGTCGTTGCCGAGTCCCGAGTCCCGAAGGACGTGATCGAGGAGCTGGAGCGCAGGGGACACCAGGTCGAGCTCGCCGAGCCCTGGTCCGCCGGAAAGGTCATGGCCATCCGATACGACGAGGCCAACGGGGTGATCGCGGGTGGTGCATCGCCCAAGGGCGACATCGGCTATGCGCTCGGATGGTAGTGCCGTAAGCAAGGGCTGCTCACCGCCGTCCGGTGACGGATCCGCCTTCGGTCGCAGGGCCTCGGACGACATGTCATTCTGAACGCCGCCGGAGGCGGGTGAAGAATCTGGGGTGGTGCAAGCTCAGCAGAGGCACCCCTCCCCAGGCCTTTCGTCCCGATGCCGAATCGGGACTCAGGGTGACAGGCCTTTGACGGCTTCTCGTGCAAGCTGGTCGTAGGGGAAACAGACCATATGCAGACTTCAAGCAATACGGTACACGACGACTACGACCTTCTCAGTCCGGAGGTCGTTGTCGACCCCTATCCGCTCTACGATCGCATGCGCGCCGAGGACCCGGTGCACTGGAGCGAGATCTACGGTTGCTGGCTGCTTACCCGCTACGAGGATGTCTTACAGAGCCTGCGGGACAAGCGCCTGTCGAACGCTCGGAGGGTCACCCAGTACATTGACCGGCTTGACGAGAATGTGCGGAAACAGATACAGCCGGTCCGCACATACACGTCGGCGATGGTGCAGTTTACCGACCCGCCGGACCACACGCGGATCCGGCCGCTGGTGAGCAAGGCGTTCACCCCCCGGATGGTGAGGGGGATGCGGCCACGTATTCAAGAGATCACGGACTATCTGCTAGACGAGGTCCAGGGTGCCAGCCGCATGGACGCTATCCGCGAATTCGCGTACCCGCTGCCCATCATCGTCATCTCCGAAATGGTTGGCATACCGTCCGAGGAACGCGACCAGATCAAGGGTTGGGCCAGCGACTTTGTCGCCTTCATCGGGACGGGTCGGGCCGAGGAGGAGGAGACCCAGAGTGTCCTACGGAGCCTCGACCAGATGACAGACTACATCCGTAGTATCGTTGTGGAGCGTCGCGAGAGCCCGAAAGATGACCTGTTGAGTGCCCTGATCGCCGCCGAGGACGAGGGCGACAGGCTCACCGAGGACGAGATCATAGGGACGTGCGTTTCCCTTATGATCGCGGGCCACGAGACGACGACGAACCTCATTGGGAACGGTATTCTGGCCTTATTGAATGACCCCGACCAGCTCGCGGAGCTTAACGCCGACCCCGATCTGATCGTGATGGCCGTCGAGGAGTTTTTGAGGTATGACGGCCCCGTGCTTCGCGACTGGAGCGTCGCCATGGAAGACTACGTCGTGGGTGGCAAACAGATTCGCGAAGGGCAGATCGTATATCAGATGCTCGGTGCGGCGAACTGGGACCCTGAGCAGTTTGACGACCCTGATCGACTCATCCTCAGTCGACACCCCAACCGACACGTGACTTTCGGGAGCGGGTTCCACATGTGCCTGGGTGCGCCCCTGGCCCGCCTCGAGGGGCAGATCGCGATCCAAACGGTCTTCAGGCGCTTTCCTGAGGTCCGGCTGACCGACAAAACTCTGGACTGGGAGCCGAACGTGGTCATTCGTGCTCTCAAGTCTCTCCCGCTGAGCCTCTAGGCTGCTCCTACCCCGATTCCGTGACGATGAGAGTCCCTTTCATGCTCTCGTGCCCTGGGACCTCACAGGTGTACTCGTACTCAACGGCGCTGAGGGACGTCAGACTGATCAGCTTCTCAGCGCCAGCCAGAACGGTCTCATCGATATCCAGGTCCTTGATCGTGAACGTGTGTACAGGGAGGTCGCTGTTCCTGACAACTATCTTTGCCTGGCGCCCGGCTGCAATGCGGAGTGTGGTGGGTTCAAACTCAACGTTCTTCATGCGGACCTCGATCGCGTCCGCCTTCTCACCCGCGCTCAAGGTGGAACGTCCAGCGATATGAAGTACGCCTGACATCACCACAAGTACCGCGACCACGACGGTAGTGGCCAACAAGACCCGCCGCTCCCCGACGGTGGACGTGGCACGAGCGGCGCCTCGGCGCTGTTGAACGATCACCACGATACTTCCCACGACCGCTAGAATGAGCGATACGATTATCGGGAGCCCCAAGCCGAAATCGAAAAGGCTGTTTGGATACAAGAAGCCCGGAAGAAAAGCGGCTGCGGCGGCGAGCAAGCTCAGCACCGCCCATACCGCACCAACGATCGATGTCCACGTTCCGAACTTCCACAGTAGCCAGGCAACCACCACGGATAGGATCACGAAAATGTCGAAGATGAAGGCGATTTCTGGTTCCCCAGTCGTGGCGACCACTAGGGCGAATATTATCAACATAAGAAGCGCCTCTATCAGCAGCCCGGTGATAGTCAAACGCTTGTAAAAGGGTATGCTCTTCCATTCGCTCGCCGCCGCGTTTTCCTCCATTGTCTGTTTCCTCTTGTTGAAGACTACCTTGCCTTAGGCGGGGATTCTAGCATCGGCAAGGTGGTCTGTAAACGTTCATCTTACCGGTCCGTCGCCGAGACTTCCGCACCGCCCTCCGCAGGTGTGCCGTGGACCCCGCGAGCTGCCGACAGGCTGAGCGTCCCCACGGCAATGGCCGTGACCAGTCCGCCGAGGGTCAGGGCAAAGGGCGCGCTCGCCCACTCAGCCAACGACCCCAGTAGAAGCCCGCCGACGGCACTCGCCCCCCAACCGAGCATGTGGATACTCATGACGCGGCCTCGAAACTCGTCGGCCACCATGCTCTGCACCAGAGTGTTGTTGACCGTCGTGAATACAGCACTAAACGCGCTCATCAACGCGATTGCGATTACCGATGCCGGTAGCCAGGAGATTTGCGCGAAGACGACCAGACTGAGTCCAAACCCGACGCCCGTGGTGACCTGGATAGAGAGAGAGTTCTTCAAACCGCCGAATACAGCGAGGGCAACTATGCCAACTAGGCCCCCGAATCCCAGGCTGAGCAAAAGAGTGCCATAGGTGCCGACCTCGCCTTCGAGAATCTGACTGGCGAAGACCGGCAGGAGGGTCCCCACCGATGCCCCAAAGATTCCTGTCACGACTCCGATCGCAATCAAGCTTAGAATAGCCGGGTGTTTCCGAATGTAGGAGACGCCGGCCAGTAGATCGTCCCAGAGGTTTCGCTTTCCGGCGAACGCTGGGTCCTGCATGGGTCTCATCATGATCAACGTTGCTACGGTTAACGCGTAAGTCACGCCCACGTAGAAAAAGAGCCCCTCGACACCCCAGAGGTCGATAAGTGGTGCAAAGAAGGATGGTCCGATGACCGCCGCGCCGCTGAACAAGAACGAGTAGAGAACGATGGCGTTGAGAAGGTGCTCTCGGTCCACCAGGTTGGGCACGATGGCCTGGCGGGAGGGGATGTCAAATGAGAGGAGAACGCCGGTCGCCAGTGATATAGCGATCAGATACCAGGGCTCGATTACCTCGAAGGCGACCAAGAAGCCGGTGAGAAAGGCGAGCAGGGAGAACATCGCTCGGGTTAAGATGAGCAACCTGAGCCGGTTTACCCGGTCGGCGACCACGCCGCCCCAGACCGAGAGGAGCAGTATGGGGCCCGTGCTTGACAGTGTGAGTAGGCCTAGCATGAAAGGAGAATTGGTGAGGTCGTGCATAAGCCAGAGTCGCCCCGCCATTAACGCCCAGATGCCCAGGTTCGAGAACGCAGCCCCTATCCAGAACAGACGGTACTCTCGAAACCGAAAGGCTGACAACGCTCTGAGCCGGCCGGATGGCGGGGTGTATCGAGGCTCAGATCCTGCAGGAGAAGGCAAAAGGTGGGGCTCCGTGGGTCGCGCGGGACACCAAGAATAGTCGCGGAACGAGAGCAATTGTAGTGCATTCGACCGCCTGGTCAACGTCCTGTTCCATATAACGAGGGCGGTTGACGGTAATTCGACCCGATGCTACACTCGGCGCCGACCGATAAGGCTAGCGCCGCCGTACCATGCGGCACGCTTGCCCGCGAGCCATTCTGCCGCCGACAGCGTGACGGTCGTACTCTAGAAGAGGCTCTTACTTGCGAAATTTCACCGCCGCCAGTTGAGCGAGTCCCGCGAACTCCTAAAGAAGGTGCTTGAGACGGAGAGATGCTGATATTTGACGGGGACTACCCCATGGCGAACGGGGCCCTGGATATGGACCGGGATCTTACGCTGCCAATCGACCAGCTCCGGTCTGCTCCGGTGGGGGTCCAGAAGACCCGCATGATCGCCAATAGTGAGACGATGGCGACGCTGCCCGAGATGAGAAGAGGCGAGATCGCGGCCGCGCTCGTAAAGCTGGTGGCGTGCGTCGTTCGCCCGGCGCACGACCACGGAGATCACGTAAGCCAAGAGGTCGCCTACGCTGCTGCCCATGGACAGCTCGCCTATTACCGGGTCCTGGAAGCGAAGGGCGAATCGCGAATCCTAAAGTCGCGAGAAGACGTCCAGGCCCATATGAGGACCTGGTCCGAGACGACGGAATACGACGAGCTGCCGGTAGGGATGGTGGTCGGCATGGAAGGCGCCGATGCCATTGTGTGGCCGGAGCAGGTGCACGAGTGGTGGGGCGATGGGCTCAGGGTGGTCAGCCTTTCCCACTATGGCGTAAGCGCGTACTCGCACGGGACCGGGACCGGGGTTTCCGGCGGGCTGTTTCCAGCCGCGCAAACGCTCCTGCGCGAGATGGAGTCACTCGGAATGATACTCGATGTCACCCACACGTCCGACGAGTCGGTCCGGCAAGAGCTGGACATCTTCTCGGGCCCCGTGATCGCGAGCCACCAGAACTGCAGGGCACTGGTCGCGGGAGAGCGACAGATGCCTGACGATCTGCTCAAGCGAATCATCGAGCGCGGCGCGGTTATCGGCGCCTCTATGGACACGCATATGCTCAGCCGAGACTTTGAGCTCGACTGGGCCAACGGCCAGGCCCACCGTGCCTCGTTCCCGAGGGCCGCCGTCACACTGGAGGACCTCGTCGACCACATCGATTATGTGTGTCAGATGGCGGGCAACTCGCTCCACGCGGCAATCGGTGGCGATACCGATGGCCAGGGGGGTAGGGAGGGCGCACCGTACGAGATCGACACTGTGGCCGACTACCAGAAGATCGCTGAGATCCTCGACCGACGCGGTTACGTCCGGCAGGACGTGGAAAACGTCATGTACCGGAACTGGCAGCGGTTCTACGAGAAGTGGCTGCCCGAAGATGGCTCCGCCTGATGGCTGATTCGCTGCAGCCAAGACGGCACCTGGACCTTGAGGGGACGTACAATGTCAGGGACCTCGGCGGGTACCGGACAGCGGACGGTCGGACGACTCGATGGAAGACATTCCTGAGGGCCGACAGCCTGCACCGGATGTCGGACGAGTCCCAAGCGACCCTCATAGACTATGGCCTGCGCGCCGTTATCGACCTCAGGAGCAGCGGCGAGCTGGCAGAGCGTCCTGATGTCTTTTCGACCTCCTCCGACGTGGCATACTACCATCGGAACCTGCTCGTAGATGGACCGCTAGCCGAGGTCGACGGCACGGGGACGAACACCGACCGCTCTGAAAGGATCGCGCGGAGCTACGCTCGCTGGCTCGACCTCATGAAGCACCGTTATCGGGAGGTACTAGAGACCCTCGCGGAGCCAGGTGCACAGCCGGCCCTGTTCCACTGCGCCGGCGGAAAGGACAGGACAGGGACCGTCGCAGCGCTGCTCCTTGGTATCGCAGGAGTGCGACCCGAGACGATTGCCCAGGACTACAGTCTCAGCGGCCCGTATCTGTGGGAACGATACCTAAATTGGGACCCGCCTCCGGAGGAGTCCCCGAAAGAGCTCACTTGGCAGGGCTATCAGGCGAGGTACTGTCCGCCCGAAGCAATGCTAAAGGTGCTGCGGCATCTCGAGGCGCAGTACGGGGGTGTAAACGGGTACGTCCGCTCGATTGGCCTCACAGAGGACCAGATCGACAGCCTGCGCAGCGCACTTATGGAGTAAACCAACATGCCCCAAAGCCCAACGTTGTCAGTCTCTACGGAAAGCTGCGATTGATGGCCGAACGGCTACGGCCCGCACGGCACCTGGACCTGGAGGGGACGTACAACGTCCGAGACCTGGGTGGGTACCAGACGACCGACGGTCGGATGACTCGTTGGAAGACGTTCTTGCGAGCCGACAGCCTGCACCGGCTGCCGGCCGAGTCTCAGGCGACCCTTGTGGACTACGGCGTGCGCGCTGCTATCGATCTCCGGGGCAGCAGCGAGCTGGAGGAGCGGCCCAACGTCTTCTCCGGCTCATCCGAAGTAGCGTACTACCATCGAAATCTGCTAGGAGATGAACCGCTGCTGCCCGAGGCCGACAACACGGAGGAGACAGGCGAGATGACCGCGAGGAGCTACATCGACTGGCTCGAACTGCTGCAGTCCCGTTTTCGCGAGGTGCTGGTCACGCTCGCAAGACCGCGAGCGCGCCCGGCCATATACCATTGCGCTGGTGGAAAAGACCGGACCGGGACCGTTTCGGCGCTGCTCCTTGGCCTCGCTGGCGTGTCACCTCAGACGATAGCCGAGGACTACAGTCTCAGCGCCCCGTATCTGTGGGAACGACACCTAAATTGGGACCCGCCTCCGGAGGAGTCCCCAAAAGAGCTCACTTGGCAGGGCTATCAAGGGGGCCTATATACTTGACACTACCAGTCGGATAGGGTAGAATGGTGGTGTCAAGGAGTTGAATCATGAACCTACCCACGTACGATAGCATCTACGATCTGATGGCAGCCTTCCCCTCGGAGACCGCTTGTATCCAGCACCTTGAGGGCTTAAGATGGCCGCACGGCATCATTTGCCCACTCTGTGGCTCAAGCCGGAAGATTTACAGGGTAAAGCGGGGCATGACGTACAAGTGCGCGGACTGCTCTAAGGGATTCTCCGTCCGCAAGGGGACTATCTTCGAGGAGAGTCGTCTGCCGCTTCGTAAGTGGTTCCAAGCCGGTTGGTTGACGGCCTCTCATCGCAAGGGTATTCCCTCGACCGAGCTGGCACGGGAGATAGGCGTCACGCAGAAAACAGCGTGGTTTATGCTGACCCGACTTCGTGAAGTCTGGGGACAGATGAATGATGACGGCGGCCCCGTCGATGGGACGGTTGAAGCCGACGAGACGTATCTCGGTGGGAAAGAGCGCAACCGGCATGAGGCTAAGCGGCTCAACATGGGACGTGGGCCGGTCGGTAAGCTCCCGGTAATCGGGGCGCGATCAAGAAGCGGACGGGTCAAGACTCAGGTTCTGCTCGACACCACGGCTGCCGAGATTCACGACTTCATCCGTGCTAACGTTGCGCCTGGGTCTATTCTCTATACCGACGAACACCGGTCTTACTTGGGCCTACGCGACTTCGCCCATGAGAGCGTCCGTCACAGTGTCGGAGAGTATGTCCGGGGCAAGGCGCACACCAACGGTATCGAGTCCTTCTGGGCGCTACTGAAGCGCGGATACATCGGTGTCTATCATCATTTCACCTGGAAGCACGCTCACCGCTATCTAGCCGAGTTTGAGGCCCGTTGGGGCCTTGCCGATCTCGAAGGCGGGGAGCGGCTTGATACCCTCTTGGGTTACACGCCTGGGCTACGGCTTACTTATGCCGAGGCCACCGAATGAACTTCAATCGGCTACTCACCGAAGCGGTGACGCGCACTCCCAAGTCAATGATGGAGACTTGGCTAGGAAAGGTTCATACGGGAGATTGCGTTGAGTTGATGGACAAGATGCCAGTTGGCTCAATTGACCTGATAGTCACCAGTCCGCCTTACAACATCAAGAACAGCACGGGGAATGGGTTGAAAAACGGTCGCGGCGGGAAGTGGCCGAAAGCCGAGCTTATCAAGGGTTACGCGGCCCATGACGACGCTATGCCTCATGATGAGTATGTAGACTGGCAACGCCGGTGTCTCAGCGCCATGATGCGCGTTCTCCGAGAGGATGGGGCGATCTTCTACAACCACAAGTGGCGAGTCCAGGACGGATTGCTTCAACACCGTTCCGACATCCTCGACGGCTTCCCCGTGCGTCAGATCATCATCTGGCAGCGGGCAGGCGGCATCAATTTCAACCCAGGGTACTTTTTGCCCACCTATGAGGTCGTCTATCTGATAGCAAAATCAGACTTCCGGCTGGCACCGAAAGCAAATGCCCAGGGCGACGTTTGGCATATACCCCAGGAGGCCAACAATCCACATCCGGCCCCGTTCCCCGTGGAGTTGGCCCAGCGGTGCATTGAGTCCACGAACGCCCGGATAGTTCTAGACCCATTCATCGGCTCGGGGACAACTGGCATGGCCGCTGTGACGGCACGACGGGACTGGATAGGCATTGACGTATCAGAGGACTACTGCAAGGTCGCACGTGAGCGGATTCGGGTCGTCCAACGGATGATCCGGTGACGGTCAGTCCCCCCAAGAGCAAAAGGGAACTCTTCGAGCGTGTCCGAGCCGTGATTGCCCATGGCTGGTGCGACCTCCCCTCCAAATATGGCGGAACTGGCGGCCCCGGCATGTTTCTAGAGGACCTGCTTGGCCTCACGGCGGGCGCAATGGACATTCCCGACGCCGTAGGCTGGGAGCTGAAGTGGTACACCAAAAAGACTACCCTAGTGACGCTCTTTCACAAAGAGGCGGATGGCCCGGAAGCGATCATGCGCTACATGGTCAGAAAGTATGGCTGGAAGGACAACAAGGGCCGCCTGAGCTTCCGACACACGATTAGAGGCAAGTCGGACCGCTTCAGAGTGGACGACAGCGGAAATCAACTAGTGGTACGGCCCCTAAAGGGGAATGGCCCCGTTCCCTACTGGTCACACGAGGAGTTGATAGCTGCGGCTGGTGCTAAACTCCGACGCCTGCTAATGGTCAAAGGTGAGCGGACGAATGGCCGTCTTAGGTTCCTTCAAGCGGATGCTTATGAGACCTTCCACCTGGCGGACTTCGTGTTCGAGGTCTTGCGCGGGGAGATAGCCATCGACTTCGACTGCCGAGAGGCTAAACCAGGGAGTGACGGGCTACGCAATCACGGGACGAAGTTTCGGATTACTCCGGCCTCCGTCTGCCGTCTCTACATGCGCAAAGAGCGTTTGTAGCGTTAAATATATAGGCCCCCTATCAAGCGAGGTACTGTCCCCCCGAGGCAATGCTAAAGGTGTTGCAGCACCTTGAGGGGCAGTACGGTGGTGTGGAGGAATACGTCCGGGCCATCGGACTGACGCAGGACCAGATCGACAGCCTGCGCAAAGCGTTGGTGGGGTAACTGAACGTGGTCGAAAGTCTAGCATCCGCGGTTCTGTCGGAAGCTCCGTTTTAATGGCTAATTCGCCACAGCCAACCCGGCACCTGGACCTTGAGGGGACGTACAACGTCAGAGACCTCGGGGGGTACAGGACAGCCGACGGTCGGACGACCCGATGGAGGACGTTCTTGAGGGCCGACAGCCTGCACCGACTGTCGGCCGAGTCCCAGGCGTCCCTTATTGACTACGGCCTGCAGGCGGCTATCGACCTCAGGGGCAGCAGCGAGCTGGAGGAGAGGCCGAGCGTTTTCTCCGGCTCGTCCGATGTGGTGTACTACCATCGGAACCTGCTCGGAGACGAACCGCTGGCCGGAACGGAGTATATTTTAGTCGGGGAGGCGTCTGAGAGGATCGCCAATAGCTATACCAGCTGGCTAGACCTGCTGAAGCCCCGTTTTGGTGAAGTGTTGGCCACGCTCGCGGAACCAGGAGCGCGCCCGGCGATATTCCACTGCGCCAGCGGGCAAGACCGGACGGGTATCATTTCTGCGTTGCTCCTTTGCATCGCCGGTGTGCCAGCTGAGACGATAGCCGAGGACTACGGGCTCAGCGCTCCTTACCTGAGGGAACGCTACCTCGCTGAGCTCGCGCCTCCGGAGCTGTCGCCGAAGGAGTTTACCTGGCAAGACTATCAGGCGGAGTCATGTCCACCCGAAGCCATGCTTGAGATGCTGGAGCACCTCGAGGACGAGTACGGGGGCGTTCAGGGGTATCTGCGCGCGGTCGGCCTGACGCAGGACCAGGTCGAGAGCCTGCGCGACGCCCTCGTTGGCTGACTATCTTCTCTGTAGCCGATCTGTAGCCGACGCAGTGCCCGAAGTCCAAAACTACGCGTTTTAGGGGAGGCAAACACCTGATGGGCGAACCGCTACAGCCGACACGACATCTGTCTCTGGAGGGGTCATACAACGTACGAGATCTAGGCGGGTACCAGACCTCGGACGGCCGGACCACCCGTTGGAACGTATTCCTCCGGGCCGACAGCATGCACAAGCTGCCCCCCGAGTCGCAGGCAGCCCTCATAGACTATGGCATACGTACGGTCATCGACCTTCGGAAGAGCACCGAGCTGGAAGAGAAGCCCAATGTCTTCTCGGACCCTTCGTCGCAGGTGAAGTACTACCATCAGGAGCTGATCGGGACCCAGTCCATGGGAGAGGTGGCCGACAGTCCGCCTCCCGAAGATCTCCCTGCCAAGAGGGCGTGGGGGTATGCAGCGATCCTCGACCATCGGAGTGCCCAGGTCCGCGAGACGCTGGCGACGCTGTCGGCGCCCGGCGCCCGGCCGGCGTTGTTCCACTGCGCGGGCGGGACCGACAGGACGGGGATCATTGCCGCGCTGATTCTTGGAATAGGTGGCGTGCCGGCTGAGACAATCGCTGAAGACTACACGCTTTCCGCTCGGCATCTCGTCCACCTGTTCGCGGACGAGGAAAAGGTTCAGATCGAGGCAGGGTCTCCGCTCAAGGAGTACACATGGAAACGCTTCCGGGAGGAGCTGTGTACCCCTGAAGTCATGCTGATGATGCTGCAACACCTCGCAGAGAAATACGGCGGGATCGAGGCCTACATGCGGACGATCGGCGTCACGGATGGACAGATCGGCAGTCTCCGAGAGGCGATTGTGGAATGACCACAGTCGAGTACTATTTCTACAAGCGCTGAAGCACTTGTACCAGAGTAAGAGCGTGGCTCCTACAGCAGCCCATCGAGCTTCGGTTACGGGACTTTTTCGCAGACCGCTTTTCCGAGGATGAGCTTCGCTGGCTGCTCGGAGACCAGCCAGTCTCCGAGTTCTTTTCTTGGGTAAGCCCTTCGTTCAGGAAGCTTGGAGTCTCCCGCGACTCGCTATCGGATGACCAGCTCATCGCTATGATGCTCGAACAGCCCAGGCTTATTCGGCGGCCGCTTATTGTGGCTGATGGTGAGCTTCTGACACCCAGGGGTGGGAGCGACAGGATTATTCTGACCTTGGAAGAAGTGGTTGGTCCCTAGCGTGTCAAAGGGAGATCCTCTCGGGAGAACGTACCGTCGTCTGGGGTAGGGGCACGGCATGCCGTGCCCCCACGGATGCCGCCAAACAGAGCGAATCAGGCGAGCGAACATGAAAAGCTGGATCGTCGGGACCGTGATTGGGATTGTATTCTTGTTCGGTATCGGAGCCTTCACTTATGGGGCCGTAGTCCTTTCACGTGGAAGCGCCGACGAGATCGTCGGCGATCTCGACTTCGCCTGGTCGCCAGACGGTACCAGGATAGCTTTCACGTCTGACCGCAACGGGAACGAAGAGGTCCTTGTCGTGGAAGTGAGTACTGGCGAAGAGACGAATCTCACCAACAGCGAGGCCCCGGATAGGCAGCCGACATGGTCGCCCGACGGAAGTAAGATAGCCTTTCTGTCCAGCCCCTTCGGCGGGACCGACATCTACGTCATGAACGCCGACGGGACCGGTCGGACCAATCTGACCAACCGCGTCGCCTCCTACGGACGCCCCGGATGGTCGCCAGACGGCTCGAGAATCGCGTTCACTTCTAACCGAGAGCTGCAGCCGATTGAGCAGAGGACCGGCCCCGACTCGCCTCTGCTTGTCGAGCGATTGGAGCCGGAGATATACGTAATGAGCGCCGACGGGTCTGCCCAGACCAGGCTGACCTTCAATCGTTCCTTCGACGGGAACATCTCGTGGTCGCCGGACTCGAGCAAGCTCGCCTTTACGTCCGACCGCGACGGCAATCGCGAGATCTATGTCATGAACGCGGATGGCGGTGGCCTGACCAGACTCACCGACAACGATAGGTCGGACATCCTGCCGGCCTGGTCGCCCGATGGGCTGCGAATCGCTTTCTCCTCGGACCGGCCGATAACCGCATTCGGAGAGAGTTTCCCGAGTCTTGCGCATGACATTTACATCATGAACTCGGACGGCAGCGACCAGACCAACCTGACTCAGAACCCTCAGGTCAGTTTTGCCGCGCAACCGAGGTGGTCGCCGGGAGGCCAACTCCTCGCGTTCGATGGCCGGTACTTCGCGCCGGCGGGAACGGTGGCGCTTGGCGCGGGCGTCAACGAGGTCTACATCAGCCAGTCCGGTGGTGTCGCTGCCGGTGCGTTGCCGATCACGGAGAACGCGACCAACGACCCCAATCTCCACATGGGCCCTGTCTGGTCCCCGGACGGCGGCGGCATCGCATACGCCTCTCGCCGGACGGGTACCTACCGCATTCGGATCGCGTCACTGTCCGAGGCGGCCCGCCAACTTGACGAAGCACCAGCCCCGGCCCAAGGACCGGACCAGCAGCCGGTCCCGTAGGTCCTCCGCGATGGTTGCAACAACCCAGGACCTAATACAACTATTGCCGTCACCACACTAGCGCCCCAAAGCTAAGAGCCAGTCGTCGGATCGTCCCAGACTGCCAAAGAGTTGGCTACCTTAACGAGCTCTGTAGTCTCGAATTCGCTGCCCCGCGCAATTGCATCGAATTCGATCTCAAACCACGTCTCATCCTTCTGAAACATGAAGTGTATTCCCCCGGATGTAGCGAGCTGTAGCCGGTATAGACGGAGCCCATTTCTAGTGACCGTTTCTGGCGTGACAGCCGGGGGGGGGCTTACAGCCTGCCCCGCGTACTGACCGATCCGGAGAGTTGCGCTTGGCCCCTCGAAATGAAGCCACAGCGGCTGTTGCGAACCGTTCATGACTGCGATGAGGGTGACCCCTTGGGGTAAATACGAAGGGATGTAAAGCACCCCCGTCCCGTCCTTAATGGCGTCGAGGTGTTCCGAAATCGGTAGGCCGCCCAACCTCTCATTGACCCAGTCTCGTCTTTCGGCCTCATCCTGCGGCGCCGCCTGAGATTGCTGACACCCTACCGCTAGCAGCAAGATGAGGAGCAAGCTGCTCCGCTCGACGGTGATCGCCCTTTTTAGCAAGTCATATACACCCAATCAGGCGAATCTCGTGCACGATTCAACCATGCAATACTCTCTGTTCGGTTCGATTGCATTGGGCCCCGCTCTCGGCTGGGACATCGAAGAAGAGCACCGGGTCCCCGACCTCTATGCCGTACTTCTCGGCCTCGCCCGCGTTGATCTCGAAGTTGTAGGCGGCCTGTGCCGCTGATTCATAGGCGGGTAGGTCGGTCGAGTCGTTCTCCGGCGCCGGCGCGTGGTGCGTGATATCGGCGACGGCGCAGTCCTTGGAGATCCAGACAAAGTCCAGAGGGAAACGCATCCCCCTCATCCAGAACGCCGTCGCCTCCCCGGTCTCAAAGATGAAGAGCATGCCGGTCTGGGGTGGCAGCGAGTCCCGGCCCGATAGGCCCTTGACGCGCTCTGCCGGAGCTATCGCAAGCTCGGCGTCGAAGACCGTGCTGCCGATGACGACAGCCGGCCCTCGGGGGGTCGGCGTTGGGCTTGGCGATGCAGTTTGCGTAGGCGTTGGGCTGGGTGAGGCGGTAGATTCCGGCGTTGGAGCGGGCGTAGCGGTTGGTGTAGGAGTCGGGTTCTGGGTCGGGGAGGCGGCCGGCGTGCGCGTGATTGGCTCCGCCACCGGGCCGTCTGTGGATGGGGTCGGTGCAGGTGTACGGGAAGCGGTGAGCGCGGCGGTGGTAGTTGGTGAGACGAGCCGGCCGACGTCCTCTGAGGCGCGGTCTGGCTCACAACCGATCATGACCGCGCCGGCCAGGATCAAGAGTGTCCCGTAAGCGGCAGTAGTACTCAGCGTGCCCTCACACCAGCTCCACGACTGTCGCGCCGTCACCACCCTTTTCGGCGGCCTCCGGTGCGAATGACTTGGCCAGAGGATGGTGCTCAAGGAGCTCCCTCACAGCAGCTCGGAGTGCGCCCGTCCCCCGACCGTGAATAATACGGACCGAGCTCAGGCCGTCTCTGAGCGCCTTGTCCAGAAACTCCTCCACTCTCATCAAGGCTTCTTCAGCACGGGAGCCGCGAATGTCCAACTCCAGAGTTGAGAGGCTGGGCCCGAGGCTGTACTGGACATCTGCGCCATCTGGCGATGAGGCCTCCTGCTCCTGCGCGAGTATCAAACGCTGGGCGTCCAGGCGCAGGCGCACGTCACCGACGGCGACTTCAACCTCGCCGCCCTGAGTGGGGATAGACTGCACGGTGCCCTGTATGTTCAGGCCTCGAATGTCCACGACGTCGCCGGTGGCCAAGGGCCGTCGTTCGAGCCTGTGGGGCTCTTCACTAGCCCGCTTGTCCAGGGCCGTCATCTCGCTCTTGGCGCCCTCTATCTCGGCTCGGGTCTCTTTGACCTCGGCCTCGCTGACTCGCCCCGAGGTTTCGCCCCATGAGAGCGACGCGTCGGCACGGCGCAGCTTCTTCTTCACCTGGTCGTACTGCTCCACCAGCTCACCGCGCAGCGTGTGTAATATCTCCTCGCGACGAAGCGCGAGGTCGTCTAACTGCGCTTGAAGGTCCTTTGAGGAGGCTTCAGCGCGTGCCTTTTCCTTCTCGGCCTCTTGGAGCGTGGTCTGCAACTGGTTGCGTTCGTTCTGCAGCTCGCCGAGCCAGTCTTCGAACCGCAGGTACTGTGGCTCCAGTAGGGATCGGGCGTCGTCCATGATCTCTTCCGACATGCCCATTTGGGCCGCCACGGACATGGCGTAGCTTCTACCGGGGACGCCCAGGGTAAGGCGGTAGGTTGGCCTCAGAGTGTCCGGATCGAGGTTCACGCTGGCGTTCATCATTCCGGGCGTCGCCTCCGCGTGGGCGGCCACGGTTCGGTGGTGGGTCGTGGCGATCGTCGCGACACCCCTGGATGCCAGGTAGGCCAGTATCGACTTTGCCAGTGCGGAACCCTCTTCGGGGTCGGTGCTCGTCCCCAGCTCGTCAAGCAGCACCAGGGACTGAGGCGTTGCGTGCGACAGGATGTCGATGACGTTGCCCATATGAGAGCCGAAGGTGGAGATAGACTGCTGTATGCTCTGCTGGTCCCCGACGTCGGCATAGACCCCATCGAAAAGTGGTAGAAAGCTGCCTTCGTCAGCCGGTATGTGGAGGCCCGACTGGTGCATAAGGGCAAGCAGTCCCATAGTCTTCATGGCGACCGTCTTTCCGCCGGTGTTGGGGCCGGTGATCACGAGGACCGACCATTCCGGGCCGATGCTGACGGTGATAGGGACGGCGTCCTCCAACAATGGGTGCCGTGCGTTCAGCAGGCGCAGCCCGGACGGCCCATCGTCGGACGAAACGGCGGCCACGCCTCCTAGCTGGGCGCTATACCGGGCCCTGGCCAGTATGAAGTCAAGCTGTGTCGTCAGCTCAGAGCCGCGTCTGATATCATCCGCTACTTCTCCGATCGCGAGTGAAAGGTCGCGCAGCACCCTGTTGGTCTCCCTGTTCTCTTCCAGAGCGAGCTCTCTCCAGTCGTTACAGAGATCGACGGTCGAGAACGGCTCGATGAAGAGCGTGGCGCCCGTATTGGAAGCGTCATGAACGATGCCTGGCACCCGGTGTCGAAGCTCTGTTTTCACCTGCAAGACGAGCCTGTCACCTCGTATGGATACCACCTGGTCCTGCAGCGCCTCTCGGCCGACACGCGATTGGATGACGCCTTCTAATGCCTCCGCGGCGTGTTGATACGCCTCCCTGACCTGTTTGCGCAATGGGCCCAGACTGGGCGTCGCGTCGTCTACTACCTCGCCGCGTCTCCCAATGGACGAGTTAATTCGCTTCTGGACCGCGTGTAGATCGGGGATGCCCTGTGCGATGCGGGCCAGCAACGGTACGGTGTTGCGCACCCTGAGTACCGCAGACCGGGCCCGGCGCTGGACATCCAGCGATTCGGCTACGGACAGCAGCTCAAGACCTGTGAGGGTCCTATCGAGGCCGGCACGGTCGACGGCCGAGGACGCGTCCTCGGCCGCGTGGAGATCGACGTCACCGGTCTCTTCAAGGAACGCAAGGCCCTCGGCCGTCTCCCGCTGAAGTCTGTCCACTTCTCCGGCAACGTAGGTTGGCGTCAACCCCAGCGCAAGCTTGCTCGCAGGGAGAAAGGTGGTGTGGTGGGCTACGCGCTCGCGTATCGCGGGGAAGTCGAGCAGCTCCAGTGATCTGGCGCGTAGTCGGTCGTCGGCCTCGTCACCAGGGTGTGTGTCGTCGGCCGTCAGCTCGGGCTCTTGTTCCATGGGCCCTGCACAAGATCAGCCACGCCGGTTAATGCGGCATCTGGTCGGATGAATACCACCGGGGCAGGGCGCACGCCATGCGCCCCTACATCATACATAGGTGAGGTTTTGAAAAAGTGTCTCATTCTGTCTCATTCTGTCTCGTTGTGTCTCGTTCAGCTACGGATTTCACCGCCCCGCGGGACAGCGGGGCAAAAGAAATGGGACAGGCCGCTAGGGTCTGTCCCTCAGAACAAGTATAGCACTGGCGTTTGCGATTGTCGAGAGGTGGAGACTACTCGAACCAGAACGTTTCAGGACCTCAGCCTGAAGACCCGGTCCGTCTCTTCGGCTTCGACATCCGCGGCTTGGTGCCGACGCGTCCCTCGACCGGTGCCAGCGGAAGCTTCACCCTCACCTGCCGCTGCCTCTTCTGGTCGCGACCCCGTGCTACGTTGACCGACGCCACGAGTCTCCACTTGAATGTCCAGGAGCTCTGAGCGTCGCCTTGAAGCGCCATGGCCTCTTCGAAATGCGGAGGCGGTGTCGGCTGGACCAATAGCCTGGCCGCACGTATGGTCGGAGCGCCACCCCTTAGCCGGCCCGCCTCCAGGAGCGAGACCGTGCTGTGCACTAGCCTCTCCTTACGGTCCGTCGCCACGTTACGTGTGCCTGGGGCTACGCTGCTTCGGCTCCTGGTGGCCAAAATCGACCTGGCCGAAATCAACGTTGCTCCCCTTTGGCTGTAGCGTTCCTCGCACACGAGGTCAACGCGGCCCCCTCTCAAGTTCACGTCGCCGTTGGGGGTCAGGGAGACCTGGATGTTAATCGTGTCGCCAAGCTCGTAGTCTCGATCCTCGAATTCGAGACCTAGCTCCAGTGGCTTGAGTTTGTAGACCATTGCTCTCCCTCCACTGAATTAAGATGCCTGCCAGCTAGGACAGCCTATCGCGCCGCCTCCGTAGACTGCGTCCAGGTATCGACTACCGGATCGTAGACCTCCGCCGAAGCGGTCGGGAACAGCTGACCTTGGGAGGGCCTCGTTCCGCCCACGACCAGCACCCTCCCGTCCTTAGCCCGAATCCACCGAAGGACACCGATGGACGGCGTGAGGAAAGCGGAAGGGGGGTGAGGGAGCTACAGGGGAAATAGCCTGGGTTCCATTTGGGGTAGGGAGGTCGGCGGACGGTCTTCATCGCCGCACAGGGGCCCCTATGGCCGTCTGCGGGAGCTGCGATGCGCGGGATGGCGAGAGAATACGCAGCAGGGAACTCTCTCGGACCGGGCTGGCACGAGTCTGCGGGGATCTTCGGTTGTCCGGTGGGTGGGTCGGTCGCCGACGGTGCCGTCAGGCCGGGAGTGGAATGGCTCGCAGCCGGGTCAAGGCACGGCTGAACTTCTCAGCCCAAGGCCAGCGATCCGGAAGATGCAGGGTCAACCGGCGTGCCGAGCGGGTGAGCCGTCCGGCCAGGGAGAAGAACCGCCGCCGGAGGGTCTTGGTGGTGGCTATCCGCTCTCCCAGACCGATCCGCGCCGTCCAGCGGGCCAGGTTGTGGGCCATCGTCTGGACGGCCAGCCAGGCGCCGTTGGCGGCGAAGCGGCCCGAGGGGAGATGGTTCAGCCCGACGCCGTACTTGAGGTCGCGTATGGCATTCTCGATCTCGGCGTGGCGGCGATGGTCAGCCTCCAGTTCGAGCAACTCCCCGTCCCGGTCGGTGATGAAGCCATGATAGCTGTATTTGGCGAAGAGGGCCAGTTGGGAACCGGGCGTCGGCTTCACCCGCCGGACGATGAGCCGTACCGGCGCGGCGTCCGCCTCGGCCTGGAAGGGGGTGCAGGTGGTCTCGGCCACATCGGCGGCACCGTCCATCCAGTAAGGAATCGGCGTCCAGGCATCTTCGGGTATCGCCTCGATGAGATTGTGCAGGCATGGAGTAGCGGACATTGATCCGGCAGCAGACGGCGACCACGGCGTGGGTATAGAAGCCGCTGTCGGCACGCATGGTGAGTTGCCCGCTGGCCCCGCCGTAGCGAACCCGGCGGCGACGGCCAACAGCGGGTGATAGCCCCGCTTGCCGGTATAGCCGTGGTGGCGGGCGCCCTCCTTGGCCAGTCCGTAGGTCTCGCAGATGGTGGAGTCCAGGTCAATGGTCAGGGGCCCGTCGCCGGGTCCCGCCCCGGCCTGCCAAGCCCGGGCCAGCAACTCGCGGCTCACCCGGTCGAGTTGACGGACGTGGCCCCACCGGAAGCTGCGCAGGAAGGTGCCCAGGGTGGATGGCGCCTTGACCGTGCCGCCCAGGGTGCAGGCCGTCCCCCCGGTGCGCAACACATCGGCGTCGTCAATGCAGTCGCCCCCAGCCAGCGCAGACGCCACCAGCGTCATCATCTTGTCGCTCGTGTTCGCCCGCCCCGGGGCATCGCCCAGGTCGAGGCGCTGCCGGACGAGTTCGGGCAGGCCGAGGTGCCGCGCCAGGGTGGCCGGAAGGAGCAGCCCGGCATTGGCCACCAAACGGCGGTCGTCGAAGGTGATTTGGATCCGGTCGGGGTGGTTGCGTGGCAGCATCTACTGGGTGCTCCTTTTCCGGGGCCGTTTTTTTGCTACAAAACCATTATCCCAGAAGCACAGGAGCACCTTCTTGCCGCCTCAGGACGCTAACCCGACGCCCTCCTTCGGTGGATTCGGGCTTAAGAAGCGTTGCCGTATGCTCATCGCGGGATTCTATCGTACTGGCAGGGGAGCACCAGAATAACCGCCCTCCTGAAGACTTCTGAGCCACTCGACGAACTGAACGATAGTTCCTCCTGAGAAGCTATTGCGGTGTCCAATTCCCGCATGAACGATGTTCGTCCCACCGAATGTAGGGATCTTCTGTCCCTGACCGCCGAAATAGACGAAGTCGTCACTGACGAGAACGCGGTTCACGGACGTATCGCGGCGGACGTTGTGAATATTGAGCGCGCCATCATGCAAGCTGTGGTGCGAGTCGGCCTGAAGCCATGAGCCACTGATCTCGTCCCACTGGTATATGTTGTCTCCAAAGGCTCGCATCTTGCTCGCGTGTAGGTTGGGACGCTTGTTGTTGAAACGAGGGTCATTCCAATAGTCATTAAACGACACGGCCTCACTGACCCGCATGGCATAGACAAGGTGTCCGTCTCGCTGCCTAGTTTTTGAACCCGTGCCAACCACCCAGTCTCCAATCGTGGCTGCTTGCCTGATTTTTGGCTTACAGGTAGCTAGTGTGCACAAGCCGTAGAAGGGATTCGGAGCGAATCCAAAATCCCTGGCTACTACGTATGAGTGCAGTCTCGTCACTGGGGAGTCTATCCACAGGAGTGTCTCGGGATAGGCCGACGATCCCGGCTGGATCCATCCTGGTTGAACCAACCATCAGAGTCGCCGTTTATGGTATCAATGATGCTCTCACCATGCCAACCAACAATTGCGTCACCATATCGGTCAAGTGCCTCTGGCAGTTCACAGTCCTTGGAACCCCATTCCCATACGCCTACAATCCTCTTCCCAAGTTTGTGGGCCTGCTCGATTTCCCAGTCCACCCAATCGCTATCCTTAGTGTCTGGGGACACATACACGACGAGCACACCGGCCCACCTGATATGAGGTGCCAGTATCTGGCTCTTGATGTAGTCCGGGTTGCTGGCTGCGTTCGGTTTGTCCGAAGTAATGGATGAGTCACGCAATGTCATGCCATGCTTCTGGGTTAAGTCCTTAATGCGAGTAAGGCCCTCATCATCCTCATGTATGTGACTGATAAAGACATTCCGCGTATCGTCCTCCATCGTCTACCACTCCTTTCCCAGACGTTGTCGACGTCTACTAGCTTGACTAGGGCTGTCACTGGATCTACTCGTCTGCCTCTGTCTGCTCGAGCACCATCTGGACCAAAGCTGTTGATAAACGGGATTGGTGCAGCGAGACATGATGCGGGCTGCGGAGTCCGTCAGCCCACGGCGGCGTAGAGCTTCTGCCGTGAGGACCGCCGCCATGTTCCTGTAAGCCTGGGGTGCGCTGTCCCAGGAGGCCAACCCTTCGAGCGTATCCGGATCGGCCTTCGGGTCGATCATTTGCTCAACGCGGCTCTCCAGCTCCTTGAATACCCGATCTGACACCTGCCTAGTCAGGGTCAGGCAGTCGTCATTCGGCGAAACACTCGGCAGACCCCTTGAAGCCATCACGTTCTCCCAGCGACGGTCGTACACGTGCAGGCTGTCGCTTATCTGGGTGTACGAACCGCACTCGACTCCCAGCCACCCTGCCAGTATCTCCTGCATGGCTGTGAATTGAACAAAGTTGTGAGGAACTCCCAGGAACATGTCATTGCTGCGGATGACCTGAAGCCACTCCAGCTTTCCGTCACGAAGCTTCGGCATCGCAACTACGTTGCACGGGGTGTCACAATCAGCTGGAGTCCCGTCATATGCAGGCAGGTCTAGTCGGGAATCCCAAATCTGCAGAACCACCTGCCTCGTGTTCGGATCGTGTTCAAGTACCTGGTAGGCCCGCTCAAGCTGGTCGATGCCAAGGTGGTGACGCAGGCGATTAGCCATAGGCTCCATGAAGCTCCGGGCCGGGCCCAACGAAGTCGTGATACCGGCTGTTCCAATATTCCAAGAATGCCAGGTCACGTCGTCCGGTCATAATCCAGACGACCTCCGCCAACGCAAAGGCCAAGTTCAACGGTGGCTCCCTGGAAACGACCCACCGCTGGCGCGGGTCTGCGATTGAGATTGCGACATGAAGAATTTCTCTGGTCGGACCTCCTCTGCTGCTTTGGCTGCCCACCCCTTCCGACCGTCGAAATGCGTCAGCCGCCTGCTGCCACACGTCATCGGCCGATTGCCCCTGAAAGGCCGAAATCACTCTGACCCTCCTTGAAGAGGAAGCAGATGGTTAATGCCCCACTTGGGAGGGTACCAATACCCTATGGGTTTCGGTGAGGGACGATACAGCTGCTTGATACGAGTGCGCTTGCTGAGCCCCTTGATCTCTGGATGTTTCACACGCGCGTACTTTGACACCTCGCAGAAGAGGTTTTGGCAGTCAATAAGCTGTAGCCGCCGCCCTCCCAGCGTACGGAACTTCAGTCCCAGCCTCTCGAACTCACGCTCTTGGCTCTCCGTAACCAATTTGATGATATCGGCATCGTTCAGGCCGCTCTGATCTGTGAAACACTTGCGAATGCCATCCAGGGCTCCTGGCCCGGGCACAACGAACTCCATCTCGGAGAAATCGGTAAATTCGCTGTAGTTGAGGTCCGTAGCGAACTGATAAGCAAGGAAGTTACCTATGGTCGGGTATGACCGGAGCACATCGAAGGCCTCGGCCATGGTCGACGCCTCAGTGATCCTTTGCGGCACCTCATCCTCCATCATCCGTTCCAGTAGCATCAGGTGATTGCGATGCTTCTGAGATTGGCCGAACGAACTCCTGCCTGACGGCATCATGTAGGCCGCCGAGTAGATTCTTGTGCCGGCCGCAAGAGCCTCCGTCAGCACACGGTCGTACTTCTGGAAGGAGTAGTCGGCATGACTGATCGTCGTCAGCTGACCGCGCAACATCTCCCACGTATCGATTTTGTTGAAAAGCTTGAAGAGGATGGTGCGGAAGAACACTTCCTCCGGCGACGGGTCCCCATCGTATATAACGTGCCTGATGAGGTACTGGCTCACGCGATCCGATGCCCGATAGGCATTGGTGAACTTATGCTTGGCGAGGATAGGGTCGGTCGTCCACGGAGCGGGAAGTCCTTCGAGCTTGCGGAAGAACACCTCCTGACGCTCGACAGCAAAGCGCCAGTAGCTCTCATACACGACCGTGGTTCCAGCCGACGCTAGCGTTGTGAAGGCCGATGTAGCCTTTGTGGGAGGAGGGAGAAGGGGCAACTGGTCACTAGGTCCCCGCAGCGGGCTGGCCAAGTCGGCAGGAGCGTCATGTCGCACGTCAGGAATTAGGCCTTGGAGACAGGCGAGTAGCTGACTGAGAGAGTCTTCCACCGCTGAATCATTCTGTATTCGGTGGATAGGGTACTGGCCCTTCTCGTTGTCTGAAAGTATCTGGTAGCCCTCTCGCAGCGGTGTGCAGTCCTCACCATCAAATGCCTCCCCGGACCGGTCGACCAAGAAGAGGGCATCGGGCTTGATGCCACGCCAATGTAGACGCTCTGCCTGAATCAAGGCGTCCAAAGTGGGGCTCTCGACCGACGCTGCCCGACCGTAGACCCAGGTCGACCACCAAAAGCGGTCGAGGATCACCCAACGACCTTCACGGAGCGCCGGTAGGATACGCTGTTCTATCTCATCCAGATGTGCGGCGATGTGTAGGGCTTGCAGGCTCGTGCCTGTTATCGCCTTTAGCCCATACGAAGCCGGGGCGTGATGCACGTCATAGACCAGTCGGCCAACGGTCCCCTCATCCTTACCTGGAAACGATAGGTGGTCGCATATGAGGCCCATTGCCTTGAGCTTGTCGGCGAGGGCTCGTGAAAGCGTGGACTTTCCGACGCCGTCAGGTCCCTCAAAGACGATTAGCCTTCTTGAATTCATCACCTCAGGCATGCACGCTCTCCCTTGAATCAGTTCCTGCCTGATCCTCAAAGTCCAATAGGTCCGACTCCACCCGGCGGGCCGGTCTAGCCGAGTCCCTCTTGGCTTTGCGCTGAGTTCCTACCTGCAGGGCGACTCCGGTGAGGTTTGCGATACAGAAGGAGGAGTTGCCTAACTCGACAGCACACCACCCGACTCGCCCCGGCACAGCTACCTCGAGGCTCCAAGATATCGCTGCACATCTGCTTCATCCCCTCTGCCTCTTATCCCTGAGCAGTGGTAGCAGTCAGGGTCGGGGTTTTTGGTTGGAATGGTGACGACGCCTCTCTCACCATAGTATTTCAGGACGTTCTTTGGTTGCCGCGGTACGCCGGTAGTCGCCAGCATGAACTCCGTCACTCCGAGAGAGGCGATTACGCCATTGATGGACACCACTGAAGGACCAGCTTCCCCCAAGTCATCAATGGGAACCCCGTAAATGGCCGCGTGGTCCTTTCTCTGTTCGTCGCTCATCAAATCGATTCGGGCCGCTTGAAGGTCGAGTTCGTCGTAACAGACCAGGCAACCGGTGTCGTCGCCTACTACACACACCCTACCTCCATACTTTGTACCCCCCTCGACGATATCTGACGCCAGGTCAAAGTAGGGCTTGGCATAGGCCAGACATAGTTGATTCCCTCGTAAAAACCCGGTTTGAGGAAGTTCTAGCGAGTTAGCACATCTGAGCGCTACCGTATGTTGGGGTAGTATACGGAACAGAGACTGTATATTGTACCCAGGCGTGGGCACGGTTGTTCTAATTCGACCTGAACAGACTTTTTACGAGAGAATCATAGTTCATTTAGAATCAGACGTGACCCATCGTTGTCCATACACCCGAACACATAGTCAGCCTCCATGATGGCATCAAAGGCAGGTTGACCTCGCAGGCATTCAGCAATGGTGACGACCTCTACCTCCGGATTGATTTCACCAGCAAGCCGTCTCCCGAGATCAACCTTTGGCATGCCAGGAACGAGATCGTCATGCCTTAGACCAACGTAACGATTGCGATTTGTCTCGTCGACCTCTTCGGAGTCGATCAAAACCAGCCTCCCCATGCCGAGGAGGGCAAGCTGCTGAACGACGTGAGTCCCCAGGCCACCAACTCCAACAACCGCAACGCTGGCGGCCCTTAGAGAATCCTGCCCACTCTGACCGAAGAAGCGAACGTTGCGATCGTACCTCTCGCTATCCACGACAAGGGATGACAGCCTGGTGGGCTGGAACGCTCTGTCTCCCACGACGATGCCGTCCAGGTGCTGAGGTTTCTCGGGATCCATCATCCACGCAAGGGCATCGAAGTCGGTGTGCGTGACCACCACGGCGAAATAGGGTCTCTTCCTGAGACGCCACCGAACATGAGGAACGAACTCCCGTAGCCCGCGCCGGTCCAATGGGGAGAATCTTACTGGCTGGGGACCTAAGTGGGAGTGGAATTCGACTATCGAAGCGCCAAGGTCGTGAGCTCGCTTGATGACACTGGCCCGGAATTCGTCATTAAGCTCTAGGTGGTACCAACTATTCTCAACTAAGCCGTCTGGAGGGACGGGATACCATTCGACATGCTCGTAGACTTGGGTATCGTCGGTGTGAAACCCTGGCACGACAAACATGAACCCCGCAGACTCTGACTCCTCGTTGTTCTCAAGGAGATGTGCCAAGACCTCCTCGTAGACGAGGTATCCTCAAAAAGTGTGTAAACGGTCAGGCGGTGTACCCTCTCTCTGAACAAGACGGGCTCAAGGCCCAAGAGAGGAGATACACCGCCTATGGGAAAGAGAAGCACTAGGAGCAGGTCGGAGTCAAGGCCGGAGTGGGAGCAGTTGGAGGATTGGGTGCGAGGCCATGTCCAGCGGCTGATCCAGGAGTTGCTGGAGGAAGAGGTGACGGAGTTTCTAGGAAGGGCGAAGTCGGCCCGCAGGTCTGAGTCGGACAACGAGAGAGGCTATAGGAACGGATACGGCAAACCCCGAAGGCTTACGCTGAGTTCGGGAACGGTACAGCTGAGGAGGCCACGAGTCCGCAACACCGAAGAGGAGTTCGAGAGCCGGCTGCTGCCGCTGTTCGTCAACAGGACCAGGAAGGTTGCTGAGCTGATCCCCCAGTTGTACCTACATGGCCTTTCCGAAGGTGACTTCGACCTGGCGGTGCGGGGACTGCTGGGAGAAGAGGCACCGATATCGGCGAGCACGGTAGCCCGGTTGAAGGATAAGTGGAACGATGAGCTTGCCCAATGGCGCGCTAGGCCCCTGGATGACCTGGAAGTGGTGTACATGTGGGTGGATGGAGTCTACGTCAAGGCCGGTCTTGAGCGGGAGAAGGCGGCGATCCTGGTGGTGATGGCGGCCCTGAGCGACGGAAGGAAGGTGGTGGTGAGCGCGATTCCCGGATACAGGGAGTCCATAGAGAGCTGGTCCGATGTGCTCAGGGACATGAGGCGCCGCGGGCTGGAGTGCCCAAGACTGGTAATTGGAGACGGACATCTGGGCATCTGGGGAGCTCTGCGCAACGTCTATCCTCAGGCGGCCGAGCAACGCTGCTGGAACCACAAGATCCTAAACGTGCTCGCCAAGCTTCCAAAGCGACAACAGGACCAGGCCAAGCTCATGCTGCGTACTATCCCCTACGCGCCGACTCGGACAGAGGCTGAGCGGCTCAGGACGGTGTTCACCAGGTGGTGCGGCGACCATTCCTACGAGGCGGCCTCAGAGGCCTTGGAGCGGGACTGGGACCGCATGGTCACCTTCTATGACTTCCCAAAGGAGCACTGGGGGCACCTTCGCACGACGAACCCGGTAGAATCACCCTTCGCGGCCCTCAGGCTTCGGACCGATGCCGCCAAGCGCTACAAGAGGGTCGATCGGGCGATAGCGGTGATCTGGAAAATGTTGATGGTCGCCGAATACAGCTATCATGGCTTCATCACCGACCGGGACGGGGAGTTGCTCGAACTGGAGGCTGACCATCGCCGCCACGCCGAGATCGAGAATGCCATACGCGACCTCAAGCCCGGCGTCGGGCTGAACCATCTCCCCTCGGGCCGCTTCGCCGCCAACGGCGCCTGGCTGGCCGTCCAGACGATGGCCCACAACCTGGCCCGCTGGACGGCGCGGATCGGTCTGGGAGAGCGGATAGCCACCACCAAGACCCTCCGGCGGCGGTTCTTCTCCCTGGCCGGACGGCTCACCCGCTCGGCACGCCGGTTGACCCTGCATCTTCCGGATCGCTGGCCTTGGGCTGAGAAGTTCAGCCGTGCCTTGACCCGGCTGCGAGCCATTCCACTCCCGGCCTGACGGCACTGTCGGCGACCGACCCACCCACCGGACAACCGAAGATCCCCGCAGACTCGTGCCAGCCCGGTCCGAGAGAGTTCCCTGCTGCGTATTCTCTCGCCATCCCGCGCATCGCAGCTCCCGCAGACGGCCATAGGGGCCCCTGTGCGGCGATGAAGACCGTCCGCCGACCTCCCTACCCCAAATGGAACCCAGGCTATTTCCCCTGTAGCTCCCTCACCCCCCTTCCACTTTCCTCACGCCGTCCATCGGTGTCCTTCGGTGGATTCGGGGTTAGCCATTGTGTCGAAGCCGATCTTGTGGTAGAGGCGAGGAGGTGCCAAGTCTGCTCAATGCAGCCTAGGAGTAGCTGGGCATAGACCCCAGGCAGGTGGCCTCGTGAATGAAGACGGCAAGGCTGTCCTGGCGCACGCGGGACACGTTGAGGCGCTGGCTACACGCTGAGCCTGGTTCGACGGTGGCCCGGCTGCCATGCGCATCTAGTGATAGCAACGCAATCATGGTATAATGATGTGACACCGTAGATGGAGGCGCTTTCATGGCCAGTATCACCGTGCGCAATCTCGAAGATGGACTGAAACACCGGCTGCGAATCCGGGCAGCGGAGAACGGCCGCTCCATGGAGGAGGAAGTCCGCGACATTCTAAGAACGGCGCTCAATCATCAGCAACCAGAACAGGGGAACCTGGCGAGCGCCATTCGGGCCAGATTCGCGCCGCTAGGCGGGGTCGAACTGGAGATCCCTCCCCGTTCACTCATGCGCAAACCGCCCCGGTTCGACTGAGGCAACTACGATGATTATCCTTGACACCAACGTCGTCTCCGAATTGATGCGCCCCGGTCCCGACGCCAGCGTTGTGGACTGGGTTGCCGGACAGGCGGCCCTTAACTTGTACCTCTCCACTGTCAGTGAGGCCGAACTGCGGTACGGCGTCGAGATACTGCCGATAGGAGCACGGCGAGACAGACTGCTCGACGAGGTGGAAGGGATGCTCCGGGAGGACTTTGCTGGGCGCATCCTTCCTTTCGACAGCACCGCAGCCCAAGCCTACGCCGTGGTAGCCGCCGCCCGCCGTGCCGCAGGGCGTCCCATCAATCATGCCGACTGCCAGATAGCGGCCATAGCCCGCAGCCGTGGAGCGTCAGTGGCGACGAGAGACATGGACGACTTCGAGGGGAGCGGGATAGACGTCATCAACCCTTGGGCGGATGAATGAGCACAACGAAGCTTGTTAGAGCCGTGGAGGAGTACCTCACTGACTTCCGTAAAATTCGCGCCTCCGGTGGAGGAACAGGAGAGCGTTCCTATTACCCTCCCCTGACCAATCTCCTGAACGCAGTTGGGAGCGCACTCAAGCCAAAGGTGTTCTGTATCAGTGAGTTGGCTCAGCAAGGTGCGGGACACCCAGACATCGGTTTGTATGCAGCGAAGCAGGTCCAGAAGGGCAAGCCGCGCCAGGGTCAAATTCCCGAGTGTGGGGTGCTGGAGGTCAAGTCTGCCGATGATGATGCCTGGCTGACGGTGGGAAGCGATCAGGTCAGCAGGTACTGGAGCAAGTACCGGCTCGTTCTGGTCACAAACACCCGTGACTTCGTGCTCCTTGGCGAGGATTCTGCCGGTAATCCGGCCAAGCTGGAGACCTTCCGATTGGCAGAGTCCGTGACTGAATTCGAGTCCCGACTGCAGACTCCTCGTGCCTTCGCGAACAATGTCGGCGCGGCCTTGGGTGAGTACCTCTCCCGGGCACTTTCCCATAGGGCAACGCTCGCTGAGCCCAAGGATCTGGCCCAGCTGCTCGCATCTTACGCGAGGGACGGTCTGTGGAGAGTGGACGCAGCTGGTGATGCGCCATCCCTCAGCGTCGTGCGGTCGGCATTGGAGGAGGCGCTGGGGGTCCGATTTGAGGGCCAGCGTGGCGCTGCCTTCTTCCGATCCACACTGGTGCAGACTCTTTTCTACGGTGTCTTCGCCGCTTGGGTGCTGTGGGCGCGCCAGACGCCACCACCCACGAGTCGATTCGATTGGCGTACCGCCGTCTGGCACCTGCGTGCGCCCGTACTGCGAGCGCTATTTCAGCAGCTATCCGACCCCGGGCGCTTACAGCCCCTGGGTTTGGTGGAAGTGCTGGACTGGACCTCGGCAGCCCTCGACCGAGTGGCCTTCTTCGACCGCTTCAGTGAAGGTGAGGCGGTACCCTACTTCTATGAGCCGTTCCTTGAGGCGTTCGACCCAGACCTCCGTAGGCAACTAGGTGTTTGGTACACGCCCACCGAGGTAGTGCGGTACATGGTTGCTCGCGTTGACAAGGCACTCAAAGATGACTTGGGCATCGCCGACGGGCTGGCCGCCGACAACGTCTACGTGCTCGACCCCTGCTGCGGGACGGGCGCGTACCTGGCCGAAGTCCTGCGTCGAATCGCTTTGAACCTTGAAGGCCGTGGTCTAGGTGCGTTGACGGGTGCCCAGGTAAAGAAGGCCGCCATGGAGCGGGTGTTTGGTTTCGAGATTATGCCCGCCCCCTTTGTGGTAGCTCATTTGCAGGTCGGAATCACCATGCAGGCATTGGATGCACCCCTGTCGGAGGATGGGACGGAGCGAGCGGGTGTCTTCCTTACGAACGCTCTGACAGGGTGGGAGCCGACGGTGCAGAAGCCGCTCCCATTCCCAGAGCTGGAGAAAGAGCGGGACCGCGCGGAGAGAGTGAAGCAGGAGACGCCGGTTCTCGTGATCCTCGGCAACCCCCCATACAACGGCTTCGCGGGCATGGCGGTGGATGAGGAGCGCGAGCTTTCAGAAGCCTACCGCAAGACTAAACAGGTGCGGCGGCCCGAAGGACAGGGCCTCAACGACCTCTATGTCCAGTTCTTCCGCATGGCCGAACGTCGCATCGCCGAAAAGACCGGCCAAGGTGTCGTCTGCTTCATCTCAAACTACTCCTGGCTGGACGGTCTGTCCTTTACAGGAATGCGGGAGAGGTACCTGGAAGCATTCGACGTAATCAGGATCGATTCTCTTAACGGTGACAAGTACAGGACGGGCAAGACCACTCCAGACGGCACACCGGACCCGAGCATCTTCTCCACGCCAGGCGACCCAGTTGGTGTCCAGGTTGGCACCGCGATCACGACGCTGGTACGCAAGTCTGACCACGCGCCGACTGAGACGGTCGGCTTCCGCAATCTGTGGGGCCAGGCTAAGCATGAGGAGCTTACGGCAACGGCGGAGGCAGGGCCAGACGCTCTCTATGATTCTATCGAGCCGCTCTTGGAGATGGGCCTGCCTTTCGCGGCTATGGTGGCTAGCGACGGTTGGCATGACTAGCCCTCTCTCCCGGACCTATTCCCAGTCCGTTTCCTGGGGTAAAGACTAGCCGTGATGGGTTCTTGGTCGATGTCGACTCCGACCGTCTAAAGGCACGGGTCGCTGACTACTTCAACGGTGACCTTGGCCACGAAGAGATCGCACGGAGTCACCCATCCGTCATGGACTCCACGGCGCGATTCGACGGTGTTGCCGTGCGAGGTGCACTGCTCAAGCACGGTGGCCCAGACGAGGCGGGTTTTATTCGCTACGCTTATCGGCCCTTCGACACTCGATGGCTGTATTGGGAGATGGATGGTGGATTGCTCGATCGTCCACGGCCCGATTACAAGCCGCATGTGTTCGATGGGAACCTGTGGCTGGTTCTACAAAACAAGGCGCGCCCACACCTATCGCCGCCATCCTTGATTTCGGACATCGGCGACCTAAATCAAATGAACAGCGGAGTGTACTGTATCCCAGCTCTCCTTCGTGAGGAAGGATTGGGAATCAATGAGGGAGAGCTAAAGAGTCGACCCAACCTCTCAATCGCAGCACAAACCTATCTCGATGCGCTGGGAAAGAGCGAGACGGATCTCTTCTATCATGTCCTGGCGGTTCTGCACAGACCAGCACACTCGCCTCTACAAGGCGAGTTCTCGGGTGCGAGCTCCAGGGCGAGACTACCTGCTATTCCGCGGGCCTATCGATGCCATCATGGCATTCCTCGCTGGAGATGGGCCTTTCTGGGGGCACTCACCAAACATCTGGTGGCCGGAGGATAGGGCCTGGTGTGTGGCAACCGATATTGACCTGTATGACACCTATGTTGGCGGGAGCGTAGAGTGCATCGAGGCGATCATGAGCAACCCGGATCTGGAGGCGCTTCCTACGACCATTGATGCGCGTTTAGATCTTCACGGAGACACTATCAATGCCCGAGACCTGTGAGAGAAAGGACATGATGGAGCTGGAGATTAGACCATACACGGAATCAGACGACGCGGTAGCAGCAGACCTATGGCGACCCTGCTCTGATGTTACCGTTATGAGGGAGACTTCGTGACGTTGGCTCTCACCAAAGGCCACCCCGTGGTGACGGGTGGACTGGCCGCTATCACAGGCACGGGTGTCGCATTGGGCTTCACGGAGCTTGGTAGCTCCACGAGCACCTGGCTTCTCATCCTTGCCACGGCAATCCCGCTAGCAGTGTCGTCCCCCTTCGTTGCAGGTTGGTTGTCGCCAGAGCTAAACCCGAATCCACCGAAGGACACCGATGGACGGCGTGAGGAAAGTGGAAGGGGGGTGAGGGAGCTACAGGGGAAATAGCCTGGGTTCCATTTGGGGTAGGGAGGTCGGCGGACGGTCTTCATCGCCGCACAGGGGCCCCTATGGCCGTCTGCGGGAGCTGCGATGCGCGGGATGGCGAGAGAATACGCAGCAGGGAACTCTCTCGGACCGGGCTGGCACGAGTCTGCGGGGATCTTCGGTTGTCCGGTGGGTGGGTCGGTCGCCGACGGTGCCGTCAGGCCGGGAGTGGAATGGCTCGCAGCCGGGCCAAGGCGCGGCTGAACTTCTCAGCCCAAGGCCAGCGATCCGGAAGATGCAGGGTCAACCGGCGTGCCGAGCGGGTGAGCCGTCCGGCCAGGGAGAAGAACCGCCGCCGGAGGGTCTTGGTGGTGGCTATCCGCTCTCCCAGACCGATCCGCGCCGTCCAGCGGGCCAGGTTGTGGGCCATCGTCTGGACGGCCAGCCAGGCGCCGTTGGCGGCGAAGCGGCCCGAGGGGAGATGGTTCAGCCCGACGCCGTACTTGAGGTCGCGTATGGCATTCTCGATCTCGGCGTGGCGGCGATGGTCAGCCTCCAGTTCGAGCAACTCCCCGTCCCGGTCGGTGATGAAGCCATGATAGCTGTATTTGGCGAAGAGGGCCAGTTGAGAACCGGGCGTCGGCTTCACCCGCCGGACGATGAGCCGTACCGGCGCGGCGTCCGCCTCGGCCTGGAAGGGGGTGAGGTGGTCTCGGCCACATCGGCGGCACCGTCCATCCAGTAAGGAATCGGCGTCCAGGCATCTTCGGGTATCACCTCGATGAGATTGTGCAGGCTTTTGTGCTGGCGGATGGTGATGGAGAAGCGGACATCCATCTTGCGGCAGACGGATACCACGCCATGAGTGTAGAACCCGCTGTCGGCCCGTAGCGTGAGTCGTCCGTCGGCCCCGGCGTAGCGCACCCGTCCCACCGTCTCCCGCAAGAAGTGGGCGGCGCCGCGGGCGATGTTGGCCCGGCCCTCGCGCAGCCGGGACATCAGCACGTCTCCGGTGCCGGCGGCGATGGCCGGCAGCGGGTGGTAGCCCCGCTTGCCGGTATAGCCGTGGTGGCGGGCGCCCTCCTTGGCCAGTCCGTAGGTCTCGCAGATGGTGGAGTCCAGGTCAATGGTCAGGGGCCCGTCGCCGGGTCCCGCCCCGGCCTGCCAAGCCCGGGCCAGCAACTCGCGGCTCACCCGGTCGAGTTGACGGACGTGGCCCCACCGGAAGCTGCGCAGGAAGGTGCCCAGGGTGGATGGCGCCTTGACCGTGCCGCCCAGGATGCAGGCCGTCCCCCCGGTGCGCAACACATCGGCGTCGTCAATGCAGTCGCCCCCAGCCAGCGCAGACGCCACCAGCGTCATCATCTTGTCGCTCGTGTTCGCCCGCCCCGGGGCATCGCCCAGGTCGAAACGCTGCCGGACGAGTTCGGGCAGGCCGAGGTGCCGCGCCAGGGTGGCCGGAAGGAGCAGCCCGGCATTGGCCACCAAGCGGCGGTCGTCGAAGGTGATTTGGATCCGGTCGGGGTGGTTGCGTGGCAGCATCTACTGGGTGCTCCTTTTCCGGGGTCGGTTTTTTGCTACAAAACCATTATCCCAGAAGCACAGGAGCACCTTCTTGCCGCCTCAGGACGCTAACCCGACGCCCTCCTTCGGTGGATTCGGGCTAACCCGTTTCGGGCTCTATGACACCGTAGTCGCCGTCCTGCCGACGGTACGCGACGTTGTACTCCCTACTGTCGATGTTGTAGAAGAGGAAGAAGCTGTGGTCGAGTAGCTCCATCTCCAGGATCGCGTCTTCGACGAACATCGGTGGGACCGGAAATCGCTTGGTGCGCACTACCCGGGGTTCAAGAAGGTCATCTGCATCTACGTCTTCTAGTCCGACCGCGTCGGCCGCCGGCCCTGTTTCGTCGAGCGAGCCAGCTTTGCCAGTTCTTCGGGCCTGCTCCGTTCTGTATGCCTTTCCCTTGTAGCGACGAATTTGCCGGTCCATCACGTCGGTGACGGTGTCGACGGCAGCGAACAGGTTGGGGCCTCGTTCCTGGGCGCGAAGAGTGTAGCCTTTGCCGGTCAGAGTCAATTGCACCACAAACCGGTCGGCCTGGGACCGAGACGACGTGAGGGATACCTCCAGCTTGGCGTCTGGAACGGGCTTGATGTGCCTCTCCAGCCGTTGAAACTTCTTCTGGATGTAGTCGTTCGACTGAGAGTTGAGCTCGATGTTCTTCGTGAGGACCTGCAGGACCAATGGTCGCCCTCCTCTTGCCAGTTCACCATCCACGGACGGACTGAATGGCGACATCCCTATTATAATCAACCGGCTTGGGTTCCACGACCCGGGAGCTCGTCGTCTTTGGGAGCGGCAACAGGCGCGGCGACTTCTGCTACGATGGACAGCCACGATGTTCCGAACTCAGGACAAGTTGAAGGTGCTGGCGCTGCTTGAAGGGGCGACGGTGGCCGGCCGCACGACGCTGGCAGCGATCGACGGCCTGGGCGGGGCCGGGAAGTCGACTCTGGCCGCCCAGATAGCCGAAGAGATCGAACGCTCGGCGGTAGTCAGCGTGGACGACTTCTACCGGCCTATTACGGCCAGCGCGCGCGCAGAGCTTGGTCCAAAGGATGGCTACGACCGATACTTTGACTGGAAACGGCTGCGGGACGACGTGCTCGTGCTTCTCAGCCATGGGTCTCGGGCGCGCTACAGGCGGTACGACTGGGCGACCGGCCGGCTCGCGGAGTGGCAGGAGGTCGAGCCCGGCGGTCTCGTCATCGTGGAGGGTGTCTACTCGATGCGACCGGAGCTCAGGCCATTCTACGCGGCCACCGTTTACGTCGATACGCCTCGCGATCGGCGACTTGAACGGATGCGTAACCGAGGCAACGAGGACGTGTCCTGGCTCGATCACTGGATGGCGGCAGAGGACTGGTACGAGGAGCATGAGCGGCCCAAGGAGCACGCGAACCTGGTCGTCGACGGCTCGTGAGGCGTTGCGGGCATTAGGGCGCACGCTGTGCGCCCGTACAATGATTCCAAGGTTCCGCGTTGCGCCGCTGAACCCTACCCGGCTTCCGCCTTTCGCGCGGACCAGGCCTTTCTAAGGGCGAACGCCATCATCAGCGCCGCTAGCAGCCATAAGCCCCAGCTCGTGAGCCCGGGCACAGGTACCGACGGAGGCGTGCTCGCCAGCGTGACAGGCCAGAATCCTCCAAGCAGGCCATACGTACCGCCGGCCGACTCAGCGGCATCGAGCTGACCGATTGTGCCGCTGAGAACGTAGCTACCCCCGCTGCTCTCCGCGCCGCCCCCATCCATTGTCGACCATGAAAGGTCATACACTCCGCCGGTCTGGGCCAAGGCCGTACCCGCGACGGCCGCGACCACTGACGTGGATACCAATGCTAGTACCAAGCGCTTCATCTCTTGCTTCTTTCTGTGAGTGCTGGAGGGCATGGCGACCCAAACCGCCTCTCCGTCGCCTTACGGCACAACGAAGGTCCCTCCTGTCACAGCCCCGTCAGGAGTCGACACCCACACCGCTCCGGTAGTGCCAGACTGCGGTGTTCCTGAGAGGTTCCCCGACATTCTTATCGTCTCGCCGGGGTCCCACACACCCGGCTGGACACTATCGGGTGTGATAGACAAAATGTCCCAAGTGCCGTTCGCCGAACTGCCCGCGACATAAGCCATGATCTCGGCCGTCTCCGTGCCACCTCCTGCCGTCGTCGTGTATTGGATCACGTACTCCATGTTCGCGAAGTCCGACACAGAGGTGTTGCCTGTGTTTTGGACGTCGACCGTGATCGCAGTAGATATGTTCACGAACTGGATGAGCGTTATCCCGGTCGAAGAGTTCCCAAGTGTCGCCACTGCGGTCATTTCCGGTGGAAGAGTCCTCGCCACTTGAAGCACTTTCTCCATCGCCGGTTTGATCTCTATGATGAAAGAGTCGGAGGCGCCCGGCCGCGTCGTCACAAGAGAACCACCGTCGTTGATGTTGACCACCAGTTGGACCTGCTCAGTGGGGTCCAAGAGGTCCGGAGTACTGTTCAACCAATCTATCTCCCAGCCTGCGTTGGCGCCGGTGCTGGTGGCGTTGCCGTTCCAGGCAAGATTCGCGAAGTCGTCAGAATCGATGTACGTTACCGAGATGGTGGAGGTACTCAGGTCGACGGACTCAGTGCCGCCTGGGGCGACCCCAATCGGTATAATGACCCTCTCTACTAACAGAGGCGAACCGACGTTCCGGGAGACGACGTTTCCCTTGATCGCAAGCCCGAGCGACTCGGTGCTGGTGGCCACACCGATCTGGTTGTCGCTCAGGGCCACCACCGAAGTTATTTCCGATGGCAGAGTCCCGGCCACCTGAAGCACTTCCTCTGCCGCGGGTTTGACCTCGATTATGAACGAGGCAGACGCGCCCGGTCGCGTCGTTACCAGGGTACCACCATCGTTGATATTGACTATCAGCTGAATCTGCTCAGTCGGATTAAGCACATCTGCAGCGCTGTTCAGCCAGTCTATCTCCCAGCCCAGGTTGGTGCCGGTGCTGTCAGCGTTGGCGTTCCACGCAAGATTCCCAAAGTCGTCACCATCGATGTATGTCACTGCAATGGTGGAGGTGCTCAAGTCGACGGAGTCTGTGCTCCCCGGTGCCAACCCAATTGGGATATACATTCTTTCCACCTCGCAAGAAGCGCCAGGGCACGTGCCCGTGTTCCGGGTGACGACCGATCCCTTAATGGCGAGCCCGAGCGACTGTGTGGTGGTTGCCAAGCTGAATTCACTGCCAATCAATGAAAGGCCCGCTCCGGCTGTGTAGGTCGTATCGTCGTCAGTGCCGTCGGCGAACCCGGCGGGGACGCCGGTCAGGCCGCCCCAAGGCGATGTCGTCGCCTACATGGCGTAGGTCGCCGTGTCGGCGGCCACCGCCTTGGTGGCGAATATGGTGTAGGGCGATGGCGTTATAGCTTGGCGAGGGCTCAGGAGTGTGAAGGCGCCAACATCGGCCCCGGGACGCACGCCGATATCTAGCCACCGACCCTCTCCGGCAAATGCACCCGACCCGAAATCAAGAAGCACCGTGAAGAGGCCGTCGGTCACGCTAACTTCGTCTTTAGTCACGTCACCGCCGACTTGGTTCCCGCCTGTGTCGGCGTCGTACAGGGTGAACTGCATGTCGTACGCGCCGTTTGCCGGCGCGCCACCGTCGCTCAAGCTGCCCTGATAGCTGAAGCCCGAGCCGACCGGGCTTGCGGCACTTGGAACGGGCAATCCCTGTGCGACGGCCCAACCAACGCCGACCAAGAGTATGGCTAGTAGTACCAAACCCGCGACGAACAGCGGGCGGGACATCCGAGCACCCATTTGCCCCGATTTCTTCGTTGACAAGCCGTACATGGGGATAGATGTTATCACGCGAGCGCACGTGAGAGGTTGGCGGTCTTCGAGACAAAAACGGTGCGGTGTCGCGATGCCAAGTACAGGTGTGCCAAGGGCGTAGTTTTGAAGTAGAATTCAGGTCTACATCCGGTGGGCAATTCCTGGAGACGGCTATGTCAAGCGAGAACTCGTCTCCTTGTTGCGGGCCAAGCAGGCCTGAGGAACAGGCGCTCGACGTCTCGGACGTCACACTTTCGCGATCGAGCGACTCATCGGCGAAGGGCATGGCCAAGCTGCCTGGTGCAGAATTCCTGATGGGCACTGACGACGACAATGGCTTTCCCGCCGACGGCGAGGGGCCGGTCCGGGCGGTCACTCTCAATCCGTTTTATATAGACATCGGTGCCGTCACTAACGACCAGTTCGCTCGCTTCGTCGACAGGACGGGATACAAAACCGAGGCCGAGCGCTACAAGTGGTCGTATGTGTTCCACAGCTTCGTCCCCGCCCGCCTGGCCAAGACTGTAAAGCAGGCCGTGGCCGACGCGCCATGGTGGTGGCCGGTGGGAGGCGCATACTGGCGGCAGCCCGAGGGTCCCCGGTCGACGATCAAGGACCGCATGGACCATCCCGTCGTCCACGTCTCGTTTCACGACGCGAACGCGTACAGCGAGTGGGCGGGGAAACGGCTGCCTACCGAGGCCGAGTGGGAGTTCGCAGCGCGAGGCGGGTTAGAGCAGAAGACCTACCCGTGGGGCGACGACCTCACGCCGAACGGCGAGCACAGGTGCAATATCTGGCAGGGCGTTTTTCCGGACCGCAATACCAGGGACGACGGTTACATAGGGACGGCGCCGGTGGCATCGTTCATACCCAACGGGTACGGGCTTTTCAACACGTCGGGGAACGTGTGGGAGTGGTGTGCCGACCGGTTCAGCGCCAGCTACCACAAGCGGGGTACTCGCGACAATCCGAAGGGGCCGCCCTCAGGCAGCGCGAAAGTGCTCAAGGGCGGATCCTATCTGTGCCATGCCTCATACTGCAACCGCTATCGTGTAGCCGCACGTACTCAGAATACGCCCGACAGCTCCACCGGGCACCAGGGGTTCCGCTGCGTCCGAGACGTTTAGAGTAGACGACGCGACCGCGAGCCGCCCGCCCTTGTCATTGGCTAATCTCCCCTCGACAACTTTGGGCACAGGTAGGCCTATGATCGACGTCACTCCCCTCGTTCGGGAGGCTCGGGCCCCGGTCCGGAAGGCCGCGGAGATATACATCCGGCATACTCGTGACTGGTTTGTCGGCCTCCTTGCATTCGGCTCCGCTGTCAAGGGAAGTTTCATCCCTGGCTGCAGCGACATAGATCTCAAGCTGTATCTCGAGGACTCGGCGTTCGCGTCGAAGTGGCAGCTCCCCCTTCAGGTGTCGATAGCCATCCACCGAGACCTTTCAAGTGTCGACCCTTCGCCGTTCGGTTACTTCCAGTGTCACGCTCTGCCTCGGCATCTCGTGGCCGATCATCCCATCGCGCGCATCGGCCCGGTGCCAGGGGCATACCACGTTCTGGCTGGAGAGCTGCCGGTACCGGAGGCATCGGCCGACGAAATCCGCGCCGACGCGACACGGATTCTAGTAGGCCTTAAGCCGATGCCGTTCGACATCCCGGGCGACCTCATCGAACACGGCAGCGGCCGTCTCGACAGGACAGTCAGGTTGCTCTGCACGAAGGTCTGGCCGGTGATGTACGCGGTGGCTGGACTTCGAGCAGGCGACCCGCCGGCGGTCTGGCGGCTACGGAAGGACGAGGTCATCTCGCTCCTTCCAGAGGGTGCCTTGAGCTCACGCATCCACGAGTTCTATCGAAGCGTTTCGGTCTACTACGTAAGTGAGCGGAGGACAGTAGATGCCGGGCTGACGCTCGTCGAGAGAGGCGTGGAATTCCTAACGGCGGCAACCGAATGGTACGCTGTCCAACGAGACAGCGGAGACGATTAGAAGCGGCGCTAGGCGTCAATCCAGATCGCGCGATGGGCCAGGCGGTCGTCACGATGAGGTCGGCTGGTACGGCCGGACACCTTGAATCCCCAGGACGAGACCTCGCTTTCCAATTCGTCCACTGCGTCCGTCCCGACGTGCGCACCGCTATACGTGCCGATAATCAGACGACCGCTGATTGCCACGAAGTCGTCGAGAAGTCGCTGGACCAGGTCTCGCCGGCGACGAAGCGGTACATATTCGAGGCCAGTTCGAACAAAATCGAACCGCTGAGGCGGCGACCAGGTCATCACGTTGCCGGTGTAGATTCGGTCGGCCCACATCGGCAGCCGAGTCCGCGCAAGATCTGCCAGCTCGGGCGCGATGTCGAGTCCCGTAGGGCTCGATGCGGTGCCCGCGCTCGGCCGACCATCTCTCAATAGACTCCATCAAGTAGCCGTTGGCGCAGCCTACGTCGAGAAACGTGCCGTCCCGCTCGATGGCGTCACATACCAGGCTCCTCGCATAGGTCCACTGACGCTCGTCGCCGCTTCTCCCAGACTGACCCCAAGGCGTATCCGCGGCGAGATAGGCAGGCGTTATGACCTCGCCGATCTGGCGGTGCCACTCTGCTTCGTCGATCTCTCCGGCCTCCAGCGCCGCCTCCGCGCGCTCGATCAGCGGGTAAGCCCGGTCCTTTACGGCCTCGGTCGGCTCTTGTTCAGTATCGTCCAACATGGTCAACTCCGCTCGATAGCCGTGCTTCGTCGCTGCCAATTGTAATTATAGCGGCCTTCACTCGACCGAGATATGCAAGGCGTGGGCGCGAGCAGTTGACAATCGACAACGGCCTCTGCAAACTTTCTCTAGCAAGCGCGTCAGCACGGCCGCAGTTGACCCTGGAGGGCATATGGCACATTTGGACGATCAAGTGTCGGATCTCGAGGAGATGGCGAGAAGCCTGAGTTTCACAAGCAGACCCCAGCTTAGGCATAGGCTGGCTCTTGTTGAGACTTGGGCTCCGCAACCGGGGCATCATGTGTTGGAGGTGGGATGCGGCCAAGGAGATACGACGGTCGCGTTGGCGGAAGCCGTAGGACCAAACGGTCGGGTCGTCGCCATCGACCGGGGCGCTGCCACCGACGGCGGATCGATTACCATGGGTCAGGCCCACTCGGAGATCAAAGCATCTCCTCTCGGAGCGCGGGTCGAATTCCGGCTGTCAACTGACCTCTTCGATAGTGTCCTCAATTTCCCGTCGAAAGCATTTGACCTCGTAGTTTTTTCCCATTGTTCCTGGTACATGGCGAGGGCCGAGGCTCTGGAAGAGTCGTTCCGGCGAGTTCACCCGTGGGCTGTGCATCTCGGCTATGCCGAATGGGACCTGAAGCCCAAAAGTGTGGACCAGACCGCCCACTTGTTGGCGATACTGCTTCAAGTCCATATCCGTACGATTTGGGCGGACCCGCCCAAGGGAAACATCTACTCCCTGATTTCCCCCGACCAAGCGCGTGAGATGGCCGAATCGGCCGGATGGCAGGTCGTTAAGGAGACTAGGACCGGAACGTCGATGCCTCTAGAGGACGGCAAGAAGTGGGAGATCTACTGGGCGAATCATATGGCAGAGCAGCTAGCGGCCACCAACGACGTCACGGTTACGGAATACGATAAGGAAACGGTACTCGCCCAAGCTCGATTGTTGGCGAAGGTCTCAGAAAGACGACGAAAGCAGTCCTTGTCAACCTATGTGCTATTGGCGCGATAACGTTCTTCCGAACAAACGGGCTCAGGGGATCCGGGAGCAAGGGCTGCCGCGCCCGAAAATCCCGAGTAGTCCCGATTTGGCATCGGGACATATCGAGGGACCCCTACTGCAGTGTCCCACATGGCACTTGACGCAACTCTAGCCGCCCAGCGTCGACGAGGCCCCTTGGGACAGCCTCGGCGCGCAAAGAATAGGCCAATGTCACCCTGCGGCCTTCCAGGCCGAAGGGTCTAGAGCGGGGAGGACCCCTCCCCAGATGCTTCGCGGAGCCTCAGCATGACATGCTCGGTTAGCTTTGATCCCAGCGTGAAGCCACTTGAGCGACAGTTGGACTAGAGAGCTGTCGAGTCCCCCGTGCGCTCCTGCCAGGCCTTGATTCGCGAGCTGAGGTCTTGGATTCGGTTTTTCTGCGCAGGGTCGTCGTACAGGTTAGTCTGCTCGTGGGGGTCGATGTTCAGGTTGTATAGCTCACACTGGTCTCCCGGGCTCAGGTTGAGCTTCCAGCCTTCGGCAGACACCACCGTCCGCCACGGGAGCCCGACGACCCTTTTGATCTCCTCCTCTGGGATGTCGGTAGCGAACTTACCCTGACCTGGCAGGGCCCCTCTATTCATTTGGACGAATACGTCGTTCCTCTCTAAGGTGGACTCTCCGCGAAGCTCGGGGGCGCGGCTCTCGCCCTGGAGCTCGTCGGGGACGGGCTCACCCATCAGCTCTAGCAAAGTTGGCACCAGATCGATCTGGCTGACGCGTCCCTTCACAACATTGCCCCGCTTCCCGAGCCACGGCACGCGTACTATCAGGGGGACCTTGATTGCCTCCTCATACATCACCTGCTTGTTATACATCCCGTGGTCTCCGATCATCTCCCCGTGGTCGCTGGTATAGACCACGATAGTGTTTTCGGCCAGGCCAGACTCCTCAAGGGCAGAGAGTATGCCGCCCACTGACCGGTCCACGAGGGTCACGTTGCCCCAGTACCGAGCACGCATCTCCGTCCAGCCGGCCTCGGCGCTGAGGTCGTGACCCTCGAACGTCGACTGCATGTAGTAGTCCGCGAACGCACGATTCAGGACGGACGCGTTGGCAGACGGCTTTCGAAGGAACTGCGAGCCGGTGCCCAGCTGGTCCCGGGAGTACATATCGTTGAGCGGTCCGTCATATGGCATGTGGGGCTCCAGGAAGCCGACGTAGAGCACGAAGGGACGGTCTCGGCTCTCCTTGATGAAGCGGGCGGCCTCTCGTCCGAGCCACCGGGCCTTCGTGAACTGCTCTGGCAGCCTGGCTGCCATTCTTCGACTGAAGAGCCTCTGGACTTGAGCCTCGGTGTCGGGCTCGAAGCCGCTCTCGATGAGGAAGCGGTGGTAGTCGCTGGAACGCGAGAGGTCCTCGATCCTGGAGTATTGACCTCGGTACTCTTCCATACTGAGCCACCGGCCGAAGCCGTGCTGGGGCTGGAGCTCGTCGCCGAGATGCCACTTGCCGAAGTAGCCGCATTGGTAGTCCTCGGAGACCATCTCGGTGATGGTCCTGGTCTCTTGCCCAAGCGGGACGCCGTTCGTGCTCAGGCCGTGGGCTTGAGGGTATAGCCCGGTCAAGATGGACGCGCGCGAGGGCGTGCAGATGGGCTGGGTCACATAGGCGTTTTCGAATACGGAGCTCTCCCGCACCAGTGAGTTGAGATTGGGAGTCCGGATCAGGCTGTTGCCGTAGCACTCCATGGTGTCGGAGCGCTGCTGGTCAGTGAGGATGAATAGCAGATTAGGCTTTCGTGTCATTAGCGACGCATACGGACGGACTGCGGGCTTCTATGCCACTACGGTGCGATAGGCTCGACTTCAGCAAGACGTCGGTGGAGGAACCCTCGCTCGGACGCGTTCTCGGACAGCGCCAGCGCCCGGCGGTACGCGTCAGCCGCCTCATCGTACCGCCCTAGCCTGCGCAGCAGGTCTGCTCGGCTGGAGTGGAACCACCTGTACCCGTCGAGGGCGTCTGAGACCTCAGCCCGGTCGATCAGCTCTAGTCCTTTCGCGGGCCCTTCGGCCATCGCGACAGCGACGGACCGGTTGAGCTCGACAACGGGCGAGGGGTTGATCTCGGCGAGGCGGCCGTAGAGCGCAGCTATCTTGGTCCAATTAGTCTGTTCGGCGGCCGGGGCTTGAGCGTGCAATGCCGCTATTGCACCCTGCATCTGGTAGGGGCCCGGGTTACCGGAGCGCAGGGCGCGTTCCACCAGCCTCACGCCCTCCTTTATCTTCACCCCATCCCACAAAGAGCGGACCTGGTCCTCCAGCAGAACCGGCTCGCCGTTTCCGTCGACGCGAGCGTTCCGCCGGGAGTCCTAGAGCAGCATCAGGGCCAGCAGACCGATCGCCTCCGGCTCATCAGGCATCAGCTTCACCAGTAGGCGTCCGAGACGTACCGCCTCGGAGCATAGGTCGTGGCGGACCAGATCGTCGCCCGCACTGGCCGAGTAACCCTCATTGAATACGAGGTAGACGACCGCTAGCACTGCGGACAAGCGGTCGGGAAGAAGGTGGTCCGACGGCACGCGGTAAGGGATGCCCGCGTCCCGGATCTTGCGCTTCGCCCGCACGAGCCTCTGGGCGAGCGTCGGCTCGGGCACAAGGAACGCGGTCGCGATCTCCGGTGTGGTGAGGCCTCCAACGGTCCTCAGAGTCAGCGCGACTCGTGCCTCGAGGGACAGGGCCGGATGGCAACATGTGAAGATCAGCCGAAGCCAGTCGTCCTGTAGTGAAGAGTCCCCATCGTCCTCTAACATTTCGAACTCTTCTTGGCCCGTTGCGTCCGGCCTGTCGATCGCTGCATATTTTTCAGCCCGGACTCGTTCACGACGCCGGCCGTCAATCGCCTTGCGCTTGGCTGTAGTGGTGATCCAGGCCGCCGGGTTGTCCGGCAAGCCCCCGCTCGGCCAGCGGTCAACGGCTACCACGAACGCCTCTTGAATGGCCTCCTCCGCAGTGTCAAAGTCGCCGAAGGTCCGGACCAGCGATGCGAAGACGCGTCCGTACTCCTCTCGGCAGCTTGTGAAGCGGTGGTCATGGCCGGCAAGATATCCATTTAGGGGCCCGGTGACACTGGGCCCCTAAAATGGATGGCGCAACATGCCTACTGCTGCTGCTCGAACACCTGGATGGGCCGGACTTCCACCGCCCCACCCCACGGAATGTTCGGCATCTTCGCTGCCCACTCGAGGGCCTCGTCCAGGTCCTTTACATCGATCAGGTAGTACCAGCCCAGCTGCTCTTTGGTCTCGGCGAACGGGCCGTCGGAGGTCATGGCCTGACCGTCCTTGCCTCGAACCGTCGTGGCCATCGCGGTCGGCTGCAGGGCATTGCCGCTGACGACCTTTACCGCCGCCTTGAGCTGTTCGTCGTACTGGAACCACGTGCCCATCAGCGCTTCGTAGTCAGGTGAAGACTGCATCTCCTCCTGAGCCTTCTCGTCTCCGTAGATCGCCAACAGATATTCCATAACTACCTCCTCGCGGGTTGAATTTTCCGGCGCATCCGGCCGGTCTACTATTACGACGAACGGCACGCCACAAAATCGACACTTCGAGTAAATAGATCAGGAGGACGGGGAGTTTACCTAGGGAGAGGCGGCGGCGAGCTTCTCCATAAAGGACTTCGCGCCGGCGGCGAGCCAGTGAGTCCAGAGGACCTGGAAGAAGCGAACGCCCCCAGCGATATGGCCCGCGAGGTTGGCGTCAGTGCCCACGGCCCCGGCCACTCGTCCAGATTTGTTTATCTGGTCAACAGCCCGAAGCAGCGTGGCCTTCACGTCGGGGTGGGTCGGCTGGCCGGGGAGGCCCATGCTCTGGGCCAGGTCTCCCTGCGCAACGAAGAACACGTCGATATTGTCGACCTCCAGGATCTCAGTGAGGTTGTCGACGGCCACGATATCCTCTATTAGCACCATGACGAACGTCTCGTCGTTGGCCTTGGCGTAGTAGTCCTCGACCCCGATGCCCTGTCGGCCGGTCGTGATTCCCCGCGCGCCCAGAGGATGGAACTTCGCCGCGTCGACCACCGCGCGGGCCTCCTCAGCGGTGTTGACGTGGGGCACCGCGATGCCCTGGGCACCAACGTCCAAGGTCCGATAGATGACGCCAGCCAGATTGAGATTCACCCGCGCCAGGGAGGCCACGCCCCAAAGGTCGCAGGCCCGGGTCAGATGAGGAAGGTCGCCGTAGTCGATCGGGCCGTGCTCTCCCTCGATCCACATAGCATCGAACCCAAGGGGTCCAAGGAACTCGATCAGGTCAGCGGTCATGTACCCGGAGGCCGCCGTCGCGATGCCTCCCTCTTTGAGCTTGTGCTTCAGTCTGTTTCTGCGAAGCTCCGCCATCTCTCCTCCTGCTCACCAGCCTGGACTTGTAGCTATGTGTCTCCTCGGGGCCACGCAATTATATGGCCGCCGTTCGAGGCCGTCAATTTGAGGCGGGGCAAATTCAAGGTCGTTACGAGAGGGTCCCTCGAGTAGTCCCGATGCGGCATCGGGACTACTCGGGATATACGGTTGATGGAGGGCCTTGCTTCCGCATACCCCGAGTAGACGCCCCCGGCGTCGTATCGAAGCGCCTGCCCTGAGCATATCGGGATATGCAGCTGGTGGAGAGCTTTCCTCCGGAATTACCCATATCAAGCTGCCTGGACCCAAGTAACGCACCATCCTCGACGAGAGCCATCGTAGTATCACTCACGGATGCCGTCAACCATCCAATCAAGCTCACAAAACCATCTCTTGGCGTGGTGAGTTAGCGGCCCCAGGCAGCGGAGGTGGCTCTCACCACGTTTGCACTCCCTTCAAACTCCTCCGGACACGCACCTCGCCCTTGGTTGCCTCTCTTCACCTCTGATGACCTCAAGGATAATCGCTACCCTGGTGCTGGATGGAGCCCGGCGATACGCTCCAACACTTGCCGGAATACCTCCCGGGACACTGCCACCTCAGCAAGCTGAAACACCAACCTCCTGGCATGCCGCACCAGACGTCCACCCATCTTGATGAGCTTGGTCTGCACGCTTCGCAGTGACCAGTGTTTCACTGACTCTGGCAAAGTCAGCCTTCTCATGAAGTTGCCCAGGTTGTAGGCCAGCACAAACAGCCACAGCCTCACCTGGTTAGCAACGAACCTGTGACACGAGAGCCGCGTCCAGTTCAGGGCGTATTTACCTTCCTTGATCCATTGCTCGGCCATGCCCCGCCCGTTGTAGAAGTGGGTTACGCCTGCCGGCGGTAGGTTGAGGTTGGTGACGACGAACCCGACCCTCGGGAATAGCTCACCCTGGTGCCACTCCACCTTGGCGACCACACGCCGGGGAATGTCCCAGCTCTGGGCCTGGTAAACGAAGTCGTGATACCGGACTACGGGCTTCTTAGGCGGCCTGCCCACGGGCCGCTTCAGTAGGTGCCGGATGTTTCGTTGTAATACCTCGTTGGCCGGAAGCCGCATAGCGTAGCCAGTGTCCCTTGACTCCAGGTACTCGTACACCTCGGGCTTGGCAAAGGCAGCATCGGCCCGGAACAGCAGCCGGACTCCTTTCTCCTGGTATCGCTTCACGACTGGCTCCAGAACCTCCCGCCACCGCTCAGCGCTGTGGACGTTGCCCGGGCGAAGCATTGCACCTTCGCAATCTCCGAAATGGTTGAACAGGAAGAGCGGGTGATAACATACGGACTCGAAGTGGCCGTTGTAGGCGACTCCCTCTTGCTGCCCATGCACCGGGCTTTCAGAGCTGTCCATGTCTAGGATAACTCGCTGGTGAGATGTCTGGGCCATAGCCCTGTCCACCCACTCAACATTCAGGCGCGCAAGCCCATCCAGGTTCTCCTCTTCGGTTAACACCGAATCCACCGAAGGACACCGATGGACGGCGTGAGGAAAGTGGAAGGGGGGTGAGGGAGCTACAGGGGAAATAGCCTGGGTTCCATTTGGGGTAGGGAGGTCGGCGGACGGTCTTCATCGCCGCACAGGGGCCCCTATGGCCGTCTGCGGGAGCTGCGATGCGCGGGATGGCGAGAGAATACGCAGCAGGGAACTCTCTCGGACCGGGCTGGCACGAGTCTGCGGGGATCTTCGGTTGTCCGGTGGGTGGGTCGGTCGCCGACGGTGCCGTCAGGCCGGGAGTGGAATGGCTCGCAGCCGGGCCAAGGCACGGCTGAACTTCTCAGCCCAAGGCCAGCGATCCGGAAGATGCAGGGTCAACCGGCGTGCCGAGCGGGTGAGCCGTCCGGCCAGGGAGAAGAACCGCCGCCGGAGGGTCTTGGTGGTGGCTATCCGCTCTCCCAGACCGATCCGCGCCGTCCAGCGGGCCAGGTTGTGGGCCATCGTCTGGACGGCCAGCCAGGCGCCGTTGGCGGCGAAGCGGCCCGAGGGGAGATGGTTCAGCCCGACGCCGTACTTGAGGTCGCGTATGGCATTCTCGATCTCGGCGTGGCGGCGATGGTCAGCCTCCAGTTCGAGCAACTCCCCGTCCCGGTCGGTGATGAAGCCATGATAGCTGTATTTGGCGAAGAGGGCCAGTTGGGAACCGGGCGTCGGCTTCACCCGCCGGACGATGAGCCGTACCGGCGCGGCGTCCGCCTCGGCCTGGAAGGGGGTGCAGGTGGTCTCGGCCACATCGGCGGCACCGTCCATCCAGTAAGGAATCGGCGTCCAGGCATCTTCGGGTATCGCCTCGATGAGATTGTGCAGGCTTTTGTGCTGGCGGATGGTGATGGAGAAGCGGACATCCATCTTGCGGCAGACGGATACCACGCCATGAGTGTAGAACCCGCTGTCGGCCCGTAGCGTGAGTCGTCCGTCGGCCCCGGCGTAGCGCACCCGTCCCACCGTCTCCCGCAGGAAGTGGGCGGCGCCGCGGGCGGTGTTGGCCCGGCCCTCGCGCAGCCGGGACATCAGCACGTCTCCGGTGCCGGCGGCGATGGCCGGCAGCGGGTGGTAGCCCCGCTTGCCGGTATAGCCGTGGTGGCGGGCGCCCTCCTTGGCCAGTCCGTAGGTCTCGCAGATGGTGGAGTCCAGGTCAATGGTCAGGGGCCCGTCGCCGGGTCCCGCCCCGGCCTGCCAAGCCCGGGCCAGCAACTCGCGGCTCACCCGGTCGAGTTGACGGACGTGGCCCCACCGGAAGCTGCGCAGGAAGGTGCCCAGGGTGGATGGCGCCTTGACCGTGCCGCCCAGGGTGCAGACCGTCCCCCCGGTGCGCAACACATCGGCGTCGTCAATGCAGTCGCCCCCAGCCAGCGCAGACGCCACCAGCGTCATCATCTTGTCGCTCGTGTTCGCCCGCCCCGGGGCATCGCCCAGGTCGAGGCGCTGCCGGACGAGTTCGGCAGGCCGAGGTGCCGCGCCAGGGTGGCCGGAAGGAGCAGCCCGGCATTGGCCACCAAGCGGCGGTCGTCGAAGGTGATTTGGATCCGGTCGGGGTGGTTGCGTGGCAGCATCTATTGGGTGCTCCTTTTCCGGGGCCGTTTTTTTTGCTACAAAACCATTATCCCAGAAGCACAGGAGCGCCTTCTTGCCGCCTCAGGACGCTAACCCGACGCCCTCCTTCGGTGGATTCGGGGTAACACCTCAGTCTCAAATCGGCTCATAGTGTTGGTGTTGGCTGCCTGCTTATCAGTACCTTGCCACCCGACGATGACACGCATAGCCGGGTCTTGGGCAAGCCGTTCAGCGTCGTTGGTGTCCTCGTAGCCAGCGAGACGGCTATACACCGATTGTCTGAGCAAGGGCAACAGCCGGTGTTGCACATTGCGGCCGGCACGGCTTTCATGGATATAATCGTTGGCTGTCTCTGTGAGCCCCAGAGCGGCATCAAGCTCGCGGCATGCCAGGAGTCCGGCGTCCGAGGTGATGGTAGCGCCACGAAAATCCAGGCGGACTCTGCGGTCGAATTGGAGCTTCAAAGGGGTGTCGGAGCTTTCACCCATTGGGTGCCTCCAGCGAGATTGCGGTATCCAGAACTAGACCCGCTAGCTCGGCCAGTCTAGCACCCACACTGCCCATAATGCCCAGGTATGCGGCTCAAATAGGCAGCACTCTTACCGGATTACGACGCTCCCACGCGGCTGATCTGGGAAATGTGGGTTCCTTCCGCATACCCCGAGTAGACGCCCCCGGCGTCGTATCGAAGCGCCTGCCCTGAGCATATCGGGACATACGGCTGGTAGAGGGCTTTGCTTCTGTATACCCCGAGTAGACGCGCCCCGGCGTCGCATCGAGGGGCTTGCCCTGAGCATATCGGGATATACGGCTGGTAGAGGGCTTTGCTTCCGCATACCCCGAGTAGGCGCGCCCCGGCGTCGTATCGAGGGGCCTGTCCTGAGCATATCGGAATATTCGGCTGGTGAGGGCCTTTCTTCCGCATACCCCGAGTAGACGCGCCCCGGCGTCGTATCGAGGGGCCTGTCCTGAGCATATCGGAATATTCGGCTGGTGAGGGCCTTTCTTCCGCATACCCCGAGTAGACGCGCCCCGGCGTCGTATCGAGGGGCTGCCCTGAGCACATCGGGATATGCGGCTGGTAGAGGGCTTTTTTCCGCATTCCCCGGGTAAACGCGCCCCGGCGTCGTATCGAGGGGCCTGCCGTCAGCGAAGTAGAAAGGTCAAACTACAGTTCAGCAAACAAGATACTAAAAGTGAACTGGTTCATAAATTGGGGCGAATAGCTGGACAACATGTCGACGGTGTATATAGCATGACCTGATCCAAATGGTGCATCGTATCTTCCGAAACAAAATTCTGCCAACGTTGTGGACACCGGCTTTCGCTCAAAGAGATCGAAAGCAAGCAGAGGCCCTACTGCTCCAGCTGCGGCTATATCGCCTTCGCGGACCCAAAGCTGGCCGCCGTAGTCCTGGCGACTATGGACGGCAAGCTGGTGATGGTGAGGCAGGGCATCGAGCCGGCGATGGGCGATGGGCCTTCCCGTCAGGCTATGTCGACCGTGGCGAGGCGGTGGCGGACGCCGCGGTCCGAGAGGTCATGGAGGAGACCGGGCTCGACGTTCGGCTGACCGCTTTCGTCGGACTCTACTCCAGCAGCGGTAGCGTAGTAGTCCTGGCGGTGTACTCGGCTGAAGTGGTAGGAGGGAGCCTGCGGCCCGGAGGAGACGCTCGAGAGACGGCACTGTTCGACCCTGAAGCCCTTCCCCCGCTGCCGTTCCCACACGACGACCAGATCATCGCCGATTGGCGGAGCGTCACTGGTAAGAAAAACTCTCCTCGTTGAGCAGCTCTGACGGCGTCAGGTACTCCTTCCGGAACATCGGTGCACGATATTTCCCCACGAGCTCCCTGGCCTGCACTTTAGTCGACCACAGGTCCGCTTCAATCTCGACATCTCACCCTGCTCAGCGTTCGAACGGACTGGCCCCTCGATACGTCCCCGATACCGAATCGAGACTACTCGAGGTATACGGAGAGCAATAGCCTTTCCCCCGCAGCCGGGTCCCGGGTAGCCCGTAGAGCGTATCGAGGGTGAACGTGAGTCGTCGAGGAACACCCCAGGTCGGTTGGTATATAATCGCGCTGCCCGAAACCGAGGACAAGGCCAGCGTATGAAGATCGTCATCGCCCCCCAGGCGTTCAAGGGAAGCATATCCGCCCTCGAAGCCGCCAGCGCAATGAGCGAGGGCGTCCGCCGCGTCTTGAGCGATGCCGAGACCGTCCTAGTACCCGTGGCCGACGGGGGTGACGGGACGCTCGAGACGTTGGTCGAGAGCACCGGTGGTGAGGTCCGCAGCTCGGAGGTCACTGGCCCTCTCGGCGAGCCGGTGACCGCCGAATGGGGGGCCCTGGGCGACGGCCACACGGCCGTCGTCGAGATGGCGCGTACCTCGGGCCTGGCGCTGGTCCCGATCGAGAAACGCGACCCCCTAGTGACGACCACATACGGACTCGGCGAGGCGATCGGGCAAGCGCTGGACGCCGGGTTCCGCAGTTTTATCGTCGGCATCGGCGGCAGCGCCACCAATGACGGGGGCGCGGGGATGGCCCAGGCGTTGGGGATACGCCTGGTCGACTCAGACGGGCGGCAGTTGCCGTACGGGGGCGCGGCCCTGGCCCGACTGGACCGAATAGACATGGACGACCTGGATAGCCGCGTCCGAGAGTCGGAGTTCTCGGTAGCCAGCGACGTGAACAACCCGCTCACAGGCCCGGAAGGCGCGTCTGCCGTATATGGCCCGCAAAAGGGGGCGACACCCGAGATGGTGGCCCAACTGGACGCCGCGCTCGGGCACCTGGCCGAGGTCGTAAAAAGGGACCTGGGGATCGAGATCGACGATGTCCCTGGAGCCGGTGCGGCCGGCGGGCTTGGTGGCGGCCTCATTGCCTTTCTCAACGAGCGTCTGCGGCCCGGCGTCGACATCGTGCTCGACGCGGTGGGGCTGGACGGGCACCTTGACGGCGCCGACCTGGTGATCACGGGCGAGGGGCAGCTCGATTTCCAGACGGTGTACAACAAGGCCCCGATCGGCGTGGCTTGGAGAGCGAAGGCCAGAGGAATCCCGGTGGTCGCGATCTCAGGCTCTCTCGGCCGGGGGTTCTCCGACGTGCACGAGCAAGGCATCGACGCTGTGCTGGCCATCACGTCAGCGCCGATGACTTTGGAGGAGTCGACCGAGCGTGCCACAGAGCTCGTCGCGGCGGCAACCGAACAGGCTCTACGGATCATGGAGGTCGGGGGTCGGGTGTTCTGAGCGCAGTCTAACTCATACGGAGGGCGGGTTTGAAACCCGCCCCTACAAAACGCGAAAGCCAATCTGCAATCGAAGGGCCCGTCCAGACCGGCCTTCCCTTGTTCGGCGTACGTAGCGCTGCTATACTTTCGAGCGGCGATCGATCGGACTCCTAATGACTCAGCGGATCGAACTGCTCGGCTACCCTCTATCTCACTCCGTATCTCCGGCGTTCCAGCAGGCCGCCCTTGACTACTATGGTCTGCCCGCTAGCTACTCTGCGTGGCCGACACCTCCGGAAAGGCTTTCGGCCGAGGTATCGAAACTGCGACACGATGAGTACCTGGGTGCCAACGTCACAATTCCGCACAAGGAGCGGGTCCGTCCCATGCTCGACGGGGCCGACGACTGGGCCCAGGCCGTGCGCGCCGTAAACACCATCGTCAAGAAGGACCAACAGCTAATCGGCCACAACACAGACGCTTATGGGTTCATGCGAAGCTTGACGGAGAAGGCTGAGTTCGAACCGAAGGGCAAATCGGTGCTGCTGCTCGGCGCGGGCGGCGCGGCCCGGTCGGCGGCCTTCGGTCTAGCAAGGGACGGGATCGGCTCGTTGACGATCGCCAACCGCACGCAGGAAAGGGCACGAAAGCTGGCGGACGAGGTGCGTGGCGCTATTGGGCACGTCACAGCGATTCCTATGGACGATGCTTCCCTACCCGGGGCGGTAGCCAGCTCCGATCTGATCGTCAACGCGACCTCTGTTGGCATGAGCCGTGGCACCAGCCAAGGCAGCTTGCCCTTGAGCGGCGCAATCATTCCACCCAACGCGCTCGTCTACGACATGGTCTATGCGCCGGCCGAGACGCCGCTGCTGCTGGAAGCGCGCAAGGTCGGAGCCGCGACCCTGGGAGGCCTCTGGATGCTCGTGTACCAGGGGGCCGCCTCCTTCGAGCTGTGGACCGGCAAGGAGGCGCCTGTCGGGGTCATGTTCGAGGCCGGCGAAAAGGCGCTCGCCGCCGCATAGGCCGCCGTTCCCCCTCCCAGGTCCCCACAGCATCCTAGGTCTGCTTCGAACCTCGACCTCACTACGACCATCTTCATAGGTGGCTGACTGGGCTACGTCTCTGCTAACCTTGGTCGTATATGAGCCCAACTCTGTGCAACGGCTCCGGTAAGGGAAAAGGTTGAGATCGAACATCTTCATCACCGGCTTCTCAGGGTCGGGCAAGACGACGGTGGGACAGGAGGTAGCCCGACGGCTGGGCTGGCGGTTTGTCGATATCGACGATGAGATCGTCGCCACCGCGGGCAAGCCTATCGAGGCCATATTTGAGCAGGACGGTGAGCAGCGGTTTCGAGAGTTGGAGCACCAGTCGCTGGCCGCGACCTGCAGCCTCGAGGAGCAGGTTGTCTCAACGGGCGGAGGCATTGTGGTCGAGGACCGCAACCGCAGCCTGATGCGGCAGAACGGCGCCATCGTCTGCCTGGAGGCGCTGCCCGAAACGGTCCACCGGCGGCTGTCCCAGGAGCGCCGCGAAGGTCGAAACCCTGTCATCCGGCCGATGCTTGACGACCCCGACCCACTAGGGCGCATCGTCGCTCTGAAGTCCAAGCGGCAGTTCGAATACTCTCAGGCCGACTGGACGGTGCACACGGATAACCTAACGCCGCTTGAAGTCGCGAACGAGGTAGTGAGAGCCTGGGAAGTCCTCGTGAATAGGTCCGCGCCTGTCCTGTCCGAAGAGGCCAACGACTCGGCGACAATGGTCCGGACGTCGTCCGTCGACTACCCTGTGTGGGTTGGGTGGGGGATGCTTGAGGAGCTGGGCGACAGGGTGCTGCGCATTCTCTCCCCCGGTGCCGCCTACGTCGTAACCGACGAGGGGGCGTACCGTCACGGGCGCCGGGCCCAGGTCTCGCTGGAGGCGGCCGGCATCCCGAGCCACATCTTCGTGGTCCCGTCCGGAGAGACGAGCAAGAGCCTTCAGACGGCGCAACAGATATATGGCTGGCTGGCGAAGCGACGTGCCGAACGAGGCCACCTCCTAATTGCGGTGGGAGGGGGCGTCGTCGGAGACCTGGGGGGGTACGTTGCGGCAACCTACCTTCGGGGCATCGAGTTCGCCCAGGTCCCCACTACTCTCCTGGGCATGATGGACGCCTCGGTCGGAGGCAAGACCGGTGTCGACCTACCACATGGAAAGAACCTGGTTGGAGCATTCTACCAGCCCAGATTCGTTCTGCAGGACGTGCAGACCCTTCAGACGCTGCCGGACCGGGAGCTGGCCGCCGGATGGGTTGAGGCGATCAAGCACGGCCTGATCATGGACGAGGGACTCCTGCGGACTTTCGAAGAGGAGAGGGACGCGATTCTGTCGCTTGACCGGGAGGTCAGCACCGATGTTATCCGGCGTAGCGTCGCCATCAAGGCTGACGTGGTCTCTAGAGACGACAAGGAGACGCTCGGCATCAGGGTGCTGCTCAACTACGGCCACACCATTGGCCACGCCATCGAAGCCGCTACCGGATATGAAAGGTTCGTTCACGGCGAGGCGGTGAGCATTGGGATAGTCGGCGCCGGCCGGATCGCCAGAGGTCTTGGAATGCTGTCTGACCAGGAGGTCGAGCGACAGCGCGCCGTCCTCGAGGCCTACGGCTTACCGGTAGCCTGGAACGACCTCGACGTGGATACCGTCAACGAGGCCATGTCGCTGGACAAGAAAAAGAGTCGAGGGGCCATCCGCTGGGTCCTACTGAACGGTATCGGCCACGCCGTTAGCCGCGACGACGTGCCCTCAGAGTTGGTCGATCAGGCGCTGCTCGCATTGCGCGGGTAGACCGACGAAGGCCGACCGTCGGTGGCGAGCGCTGGCGTGTGCCCTTGGCTGACCTTCGCGGCAGCAACACACCGGGGAGCGTGAGATGTGCGCGTTCACATTGGAGGCGACGGACGGCGGGGCCCGTGCCGGCGTTCTTCACACCACGCACGGGGACATACCCACCCCGGCGTTCATGCCTGTGGGGACTCAGGGGTCTGTCAAGGCCCTCGACCCGGCCGACCTCAAGGCGCTGGGGACAACGGTAGTACTAGCCAACACGTACCATCTCTATCTCCGGCCTGGGGTCGACGTGGTCAGAGATCTCGGCGGGCTTCACCGTTTCATGGGTTGGGACCGCCCGGTGCTGACGGACAGCGGCGGCTTTCAGGGCTACAGCCTGGGCCATCTCCGCGAGATCTCCGAAGAGGCAATCGTCTTCAAATCACACCTGGACGGCAGCCTCCACAGCTTCAGTCCCGAGGCCGCTATCTCCCATCAAGAGGGCCTGGGAGCGGACATCATCATGCCACTGGACGTATGCGTGCCGTCTACGAGCGATCGGGCCGAGGTGGAGGCGGCCGTCGATCGGACCGGGCGGTGGGCGATCCGCTCGCTCGAAGTCCACGGGAGAAGCGACCAGGCACTGTTTGGCATAGTGCAGGGCGGCCTCCTGCGGGACCTACGCGAGCGCTCGGCTTCGTCTCTCACCTCTCTCGGGTTCGCGGGGTATGCCGTTGGCGGCCTGAGCGTCGGAGAGTCAAAAGCCGATATGTACGAGGTCGCCGCCTACACAACTGAGATGTTGCCTGTCGCCTCCCCTCGGTACCTCATGGGGGTGGGTTACCCCGAGGACCTTGTGGAGTGCGTGGCCCGCGGAGTCGACATGTTCGACTGCGTACTGCCGACTCGCATCGCTCGGAACGGGGCGCTCTTGGTGAGCAAGGGCAGACTGAACATCGGTGCGGCGCGATTCAAGACTGAGGAAGGTCCGATCGAAGAGGGTTGCGACTGCTACACGTGCTCTAACCACTCGGCGGCGTACCTGCACCACCTGTTTCGCGCGAAAGAGCTGCTGGCCTACCGACTGGCGACGATACACAACCTGCGCTCGGTGCTGCGGATCATGGAGGAGATGCGTGCCGCGATACTCAAGGGCACATTCGAGGCCTATCGTACCGCTTTCTTCGACGGCTTCGTGCCAACCGACGAGGATACACGGCGAGAGCAGAAGCGGAAATGGAATGAGTCCCAGAAGCGCGCGGTGCCGCGCAGCTAGGAGACTGGCTAACTCGATGTGCAGTTTCTAGATGAGCGAGAGACTGAAGGTATATTTTCTGACCCCGACGCCGAGTCGGGGGAAGAATCTGGGGTGGGGGACTTGGTCACGCAGTGAGGCAGTACTGCCCTTTGCGTGATAAGTGGTCATAGAGGAACGCTAGTGTCGTGTCCAACGACGAGGAGCTCCACCACCCCAGGCCACTTCGGCACGCTCAGTGCAGGCTCTTCGTCCCCCGATGCGGCATCGGGGCCGAATCGGGACTCAGGGAAACATCTCGAAAAACCCACGTACGGGGTTGGCCAAGAGGGCGCTCGACGAGGCGCCGCCGACATCGCCGCTCTTGTTGGTTCTGGGCCGAAGGCGGTACAATGGCCCGTACATCTGTTCGTCGAGTTTGAGTGCCAACTCTTGCTCCCAGGAGGGCGTTCCCAGAATGGTAAGCGCTTCCGTTGCAATTGAGGGTGCCGGCAACGATGCAGCGAGGCCGAAAGAGCGGGCGCTTGCCCGCCTCTGGCAGAACGCCGACACGCTGTCGAACGGACTGGTAACCGAGGACGGCAAGCATCTGCGAGTAGTCTATCCAGGGCGACCCAATGCTAGAGCAGGCCCGGACTTTCGCGACTGTGTTATCCAAACGGACACCGGCCAGATGGTGACGGGCGACGTCGAGCTTCACATCAACGCGCCCGACTGGGTCCATCACAATCATCATGTCGATCGCAACTTCAATGGCGTCATCCTGCACGTCGTCCTATTCCCGAAGCGCAAGAACTTTTCCACGCAGCAATCGCGGACAGTGGTGCCGATCGCATCCGTCGCACCCGTGGTCGGCGCATTAGAACGCACCGAAGAGAGCTCCCTGAGCCGTGCGAATTGGCCTGGCAATCTTCGCAAAACGGGCCTGGCGAAGCTGATCGATCGCGCCGGCGACCAGAGGTTCCTCGGCAGGAGCAAGGGATTCACCCTCGATATGGAGGTCGTCGACCCCGAGGAGGTCCTCTACCGAGCCCTATTAGAAAGTCTGGGGTACGCCGCCAATCGAGAGCCGTTCAGACGACTGGCCCGACAGGTGCCCATGGCCACCATGAGGAGTCTTGGCAATGAGCCTGACGCCAGCCGACTATTGGCGATCACCACGGTCCTTATCAACGCCGCCGGTCTCATGTCGTTGGTGCAGCCGCCGGACCAGGCCGAACGACTGAGCGCGGTGCTCAAGCATCTGCCACGGACAAAGACGATGGCTGCCGACGCATAGCAGCTATTCCGGGTGCGACCGGCCAATCACCCGGCGAGACGGGTCACCGGGGCGGCGCGCCTGCTGGACCGATATCTCGAGGCAGGCCTGGTGAGTGGGCTTGAAAGGGAAGTCCTACGGGGTAAGGCGCGGATGCTTGTGGAAGGGTTGACGTTCCGGCCTCAGATCGGCGAGGGAAGGGCGAGAGAGACGGCCGTGACCGCGGTGCTGCCATTCATGCACGCGTGGGCGGGACTGCAACGTGACTCCGAGCTGGGCCGCCGGTGCCTCGAGTTGTACCGTAGCTTTCCCAGGCTGGCAGACAACGAGATCACTCGTGAGATGAAGCGACTGCTATCGCCTGAGCTCAAGCCCGTCGACCTGAAGTTCGCCCGCCGCCACCAGGGTCTCATTCACATGTACAGATCGATGACAAGGTCCGTTCAGACGAAATAGGGAGCGGGTTTTTCCGGCCGGTGGGGTGACGAACAAAGTCGATTCTTGTCCCGTAGAGGCGGGTTTCAAACCCGCCCTGCGTGGCGCCTCAGAGCTAGCGCTGTGGAGGCAGGAACTGCATGACGTCTTCAACCCCGAACCCGTCGTCTGCCTCTGCGTAAAGTTCTAGCGCCTTCTGCAGGTCCTCCGCCCCCTTCAAGATGTCGCCGGAGTTCAGATAAAGCACTCCCCTGTTCCTGTACGCGTCGGCGAAGTCCGGCTTGAGCTCGATCGCTTTGTTGAAGTCCTCTAGGGCCGGCTCCTCCTGCTCGTTCTGGTAGAAGGCGAGCCCCCGGCCGTGGTAGGCTTCGGCGAAGTCGGGGAGCACCCGGAGCACAATGTCGAACGCCGGAATCGCGTCCTCCCATTGGGCGGCCCGTAGCAGTCGTACGGCTTGCGTGTAACGGAACAGCACGTCGGGAGGCTCGGCGGTAGCAGTCGGAGTGGGCTCCGGCGTAGGGGTGGCCGTCGGCAATGGCGTCGGCACCGGGGTCGGCGTAGCCGTGGGGACTGGGACAGGTGTTGCGGTCGGAGTCGCAGGCGTAGTCGTAGAGCAGGCCGCGGCTATCAGCGCGGCGCCGACAAGGTAGGGCGCAAGGTCCCGGAGACTAGCTGGCATTGCGGTTTCCAAGGGGTGCGTAGGGCTCGGCTCAAGGTCCAACAACTAGGATAGCACACCCCAATGTTCTGTCCGTTCACAGACCCTTTCCGGAGAGGCGCGCTATCTATGTTAGACTGTCGCAAATCAAACCGCGAGAGAAACAGTGATCAGGAGCCTGGACGGTATCGCCCCCAAGGTACACCCAAGCGCATTCGTCAGCGAGTTCGCATACGTTATCGGGGACGTTCAAATTGGGGAGGGCTCGAGCATCTGGCCTGGCGCGGTCGTGCGGGGGGACTCTGGGCGAATAGCGATCGGCAAATATACCTGCGTTCAGGACAACTCGGTAGTGCACGGCGACGCTGACGTCGCCATCGGGGACCGTATTGTCATCGGCCACAGGGTCCTTTGCCACGCGAGGAAGGTCGGCGACCGGGTCCTGATAGGAAGCGGGGCCACGGTCAACGACGGCGTAGAGATCGGAGAGGACAGCCTTGTCGGGTCTGCCGCGATGCTGGTTGAAAACATGGTCGTCCCACCCCGCTCCCTGGTGCTCGGCGTGCCCGGGCGGATCAGGGGCCCGGTCCAGGAACGACACACCGAGGCCATAAGAGAGATGTGCGACAGCTATGTCCGCAAGACCGAGCGGTACAGGGGACAGGGCAACCTAGAGTCAGAGCGGCCATAACCGCCGTGCCCTCGGAAGACCTCGACATAGGTACTCTGAGAAATCGGCTCGACGATCGCGTGGTTGGAAGCAGGATCGTCTACTATGAAGTGCTGGGCTCCACTATGGACGAGGCCAGACGACTGGCCGACCAGCGAAGCCCGGAGGGCACGGTTGTCATAGCGGAGCAGCAGACCGGTGGCAGGGGCCGGTTCGACCGGCCGTGGCTGTCGCCCCAGGGCGAAAACCTGTTGTTCTCGGTCCTACTCAGGCCTGGCGCGGCCGAGTTGCGGTACGTCAACATGGCCGCGACCCTGGCTGTGGCGGGAGCCATCGCCGAGCTTACTGGGCTCTCCCCGGCTACCAAGTGGCCGAACGACGTTATCATCAAAGGTCGCAAGGTCTCAGGTATCCTCGTGGAGACTGCGGTCAAGGGGGGAGAGCCCAGACACACCGTCGTCGGAATAGGGCTGAACGTAAACCTGGACCCGTCCGAGATTCCGGAGATCGCTGCGTCGGCCACGAGCCTGTACAGGGAATCGGGCGAGCGGCTGGACAGGACCTCGCTGATGCTATCAATGCTAGAACGCCTGGATGGCCTGTATGCTGCCATCAGGCGAGGACGCTCTCTGACCCAGGAGTGGGCTGCACAGCTTGAGACGCTGGGCCAGTCGGTCCAGGTGAGGTGGAGTGATCGGGTAGTCGAGGGTGAGGCCACCGGCGTCGACGAGCAGGGTAACCTGTTGCTCGCCCAGCCGGACGGCTCGACGGTCACGGTGGTGGCCGGTGAGGTAACGCTGCAGGCATAGCGCTACTATTGAGAGCATGGGGAATGTCCCCTTCGACCTTGCTCAGGGCAGGCCTCGATACGTCCCGATCCGAATCAGGACTACTCAGGATAATCGGTTTGAAATGGCCCCTTGTTCCGTGTCTCCGAGTAAGGGCCGAAGGCGCCGTATCGAGGGGCGAGGGAAGCTAAACAGATACAGCATATGCTCGAGAAGCTGAGTCTTGAGGGAAAGACCGCAGTCGTCACCGGCGGCGGGACAGGCCTGGGCCGAGAGATGGCTGTGGCGCTTGCCAAGGCCGGCGCCGATCTGGTGGTCGCGGCCCGGCGGGCAGGGCCTATCGAGGACGCGGCCTCGACCGCTCGAGAGTCGGGCGTGCGTGCCCTCGCAGTGCCGACCGACGTCACTGACTCCGGCCAGGTGGACCTTCTTTTCCAGCGGACCATCGATGAGTTTGGCAAGGTCGACGTCCTGATTAACAACGCTGGGATGGTGGGAGACCAGGGCGGCGTGCCCATCTGGGAGATAACGGATGAGGACTTTAGGGAAGGGACCGACGCGAACTTCACCGGAGCTTTCTACTGCTCGCGAGCCGTCAGCCGGCATATGGTCGAGCGCGAGGTGGGAACGATCATCAACGTGTCGTCCGGGTTTGGTTTGCGAGGCGGCCGGGACAACTACGTCTACGCCTGCGCCAAGGGCGCCGTGATCCAGCTGACGCGCACGCTGGCGACAAGCCTCGCCCGGTACGGGGTGAAAAGCAACTGCATAGTGCCTGGCTACTTTCCGACCGAGGGGACGTCGGCCTCCAAGGAGGTGCTGCCACGGGCAGAATTCGTCCCGGTTGGCCGGGTTGGAGAGCCGGCGGAGATCGGGCCGATTGCGGTGTTCCTGGCTTCCTCGGCGTCCGATTATATGAACGGCGAGACCTTTGTCGTGGATGGAGGAGGTCTTGCCGGTGGCTATGCGCCTACGGGATACGCCCCCTTAGTGCCTCTCGAACTTTGAGGCTTTATTCCTCAGTCAACAAAGTTTCCAGAGATGTCATTCTGAGGAGCCCCGATTCGGCCCCGATTCGGCATCGGGGGGGCGACGAAGAATCTAAGCCGACTCGCTTATACAAGGTCGCCTTGAGGCGCAAGGCCTAGATTCTTCACTCCGTTCAGAATGACAAGCATATCAACCATCGAATCCATTCAAATGGATTACTGTGAATGTACCTAGGGCTTACGGGAAGTCGCAAAGGAGGCTCGCGTGCCGGTTCCTAGCGAGTGGGACCTGACCGGTAAGACCGCCTTGATAACCGGCGACAAGAGAGGGTGGACGCCCCTCCTCGCTTCTGCCCTCGCCGAGGCCGGAGCAGACGTTGCCGTAGCCGGCTCGCCGAATTCTGACATCTCGGACGCCGCCCGCGAGGTCGAAAGGCACGGCCGACGGCTGTTGAGCGTCGAGGCAGACCTGACAAGCGCGGTCGAAGTCGCCTCTACAATGGCGAGTGTCGTCTCCGAGTTTGGCGGAGTGGACATCCTCGTCAACAATGCGCGTGTCGAGTTCGGTAAGCCCTTCGTCGACGTAACAGAGGCCGAGTGGACGGATTTGATGGACTTCAACGTCAAGTCGATGTTCCTCTGCTGCCAGGCTGCGGGCAGGCAGATGCTGGCCCAGGGCGCGGGGCGTATCGTGAATATCGGGTCCGCTCTGGCGGTCCGAGGACTCTCGAACTCGGCGGTGGCCTGCGCTGCCCAGGGCGCGATACACCAGCTTACTTCGGCGCTTGCGCTGGAGTGGGCGAGGCACAACATTCGCGTGAACGCCATTGGCGCGGGATGGATGACGACGGGACCTCCCGGTGACTCGCCGAAGCGAGAGCTGCTGACAAGGTACATTCCTTCGAGACGCAAGGGGCACCCCTCTGACCTCTGCGGCCTGCTCGTCTACCTTGCTTCGGACGCATGTGATTTCGTGACCGGGCAGATGCTATTCGTCGACGGCGGCGCTACGTCCCACGCGTAGCGATGCTGTGCGGCCATATGCCACCAACATAGGCTTCACCGCAGCGTTTGCGGTCGCCGTCTTCGCCAGGTTCTACAGGCTCGGCGACATCCCATCCACGCTTCACTCGGGCAAGGACGCCTTCCGCCGGGCGGCCGTCGAGATAATGGACCACGGTTGGATCGGTCTCTGGTCAGAGATAGCCGACCGCCAGCCCACGGGAATTGCGTACTGGTTGGCAGGATGGTCATCCCTGTTCGGCGACGGCGTCGCGACGATGCGACTGCTATCCGCGATCGTGGGCCTGGCGACCATCGGCGTGTTCTATCTGTTTTGCCGCTCGCTATTCGGGCGGCGGCCCGCCGAGATCGGCAGCGTCCTTCTTGCGCTGAGCGCCTGGCATCTCGGCTACAGCAGACTGGCCTTGCCTGTCTTGTCGATGCTGTTGGCGGAGTTAGCTACGGCCTACTTCCTGTTCGTCGCGTTTCGCGAAACGCGCGACCCTTCCAGGCAAAGAACGCTGATGGTGCTGGGCGGGCTGTCTCTCGGCATCGGAGTGTACACAGACAACGCCTTCTTCATCTTCGCCGCGGTGGTGGCGCTCTGGTGGATTCGGGAACTCCTCGCCGGCGAGGACACGCTGAAGGGGCTATCGCAAAAAGGCCTGGCGTTCTTTATCCCCGCGCTGGTCGTGGCGCTACCATATCTTGTATTCGTGGCCCTAGACCCTGGCGTTGTGATCGAAAAAGCCGGGGACACCTCGGTATTCAGTACAGGCGAGTTTCAGGACCGCAACGGGGTCACCGAAAAGAGCAGGTACGTTTTCGCCAACACAGCCAGGACGAGTCGGGCCATGTTATGGCGTCGGAGCTCGGAAGCCGGCGGTGGCCGCCTGCTGGACCCGGTCACGGCTTTCTTAGCAGCTGTGGGGTTAGCTGTGGGCTTGTGGCACTGGAGAGAGCGTAGTCACTCATTTGTACTCACGATGGCGGCCACTACCCTGGTCGCGGCCGGCCTGACCGTGGAAGCCGGTACGTACGGGCGGCTGGTAGTCGCTCTGCCGGCGATCTTTGCCTACGCTGGGTACGCGTCTTACTGGCTGCTCGGGTGGATGAAAGGCCGGGTGCCGGACGCGGCTGTCTACGGACTTGGCGCCTCCGCGGTAGCCTTCGTCGGCATATACAACCTTACCTCATATTTTGGAAGCCCTCTTGGGGCCGGCGATCTCCTGTGGCAGTCAGGGCCCTAACGCGGAGGGCCCGATGCGACATCGGGGCCCCTACAGTTTGGGATCCCAGAGTCTCGGTCGATCAGGCCAGCTATTTAGAATGAGAAAGGGGCGCATGTGGAAGGCGCACATCTAGAGGTTACGGTCCATCCCAAGGCAAAGCGCAACGACCTTTCGGCCACAGACAGCGGTGAGGTCAGGGTCCACGTCACGGCTCCGCCGGAGCGGGACAAAGCGAACGAGGCCGCAATCTCGTTGTTGGCCGACCGGCTCGGCGTCGCGAAGAGCCGCATACGGCTCCTGCGTGGCCAGCGAGCCAGACGGAAGGTGATCCTCGTCGACGGAATGTCTGTCGAAGATGTTGGGAAGAAGCTGGAGTCTAAAGGGCGTCGATGAGCACCCTTTGGATGATAGTAAGCAGGATCAACGCCACCATGGGCGTCAGATCGAACATGCCCATCGACGGGATCACCCTGCGAATGGGCTGCAAGATGGGCTCAGTAATCTGGATCAGGAAGTTGCTGAGCGGGTCGCCGCCCCTCGGCGATACCCACGACATGATGACGCGGCCGAAGATCGCGAATATCATGAGGGTGAACAGCAGGTTTATCAGTCCTACTATGTTCAAGACTAACCCTCCCGGCCCAGCGCCTGGTATTTCTCGTAGGCGGCGGAGACGGCCTCCAGTATCGTCGCCCGGAATCCGCCATCCTCGAAAGCCATGAGCGCCTCCACCGTGCCGCCCCCTGGCGAGGAGACCATGTCTTTGAGGTCGGCAGGGTGCCTGCCTGATTCGAGCACTAGCCTGGTGCTTCCGAGCACTGTCTGAAGGACGAGCTTCCTTGCCATATCACGTTGCATGCCCAGGTAGACGCCCGCGTCTATCATCGCCTCGATGAAGAGGAAGACGTACGCCGGCCCGCTGGCGCTCAGGGCCGTGGCCATATCGATCAGCTTCTCGTCCGGGACGTACAGCTCCTCTCCTAGAGTGCCCAAGATCTGCCGGCTGGCCTCGATCTTGTCCTCGGGCACGTCGTCCGATGCCGTCCAGACAGTCATACCGGCCCGAATCTGCGTCGGCGTGTTCGGCATCACCCGGACGACGGCCGAATGTCCGAGACCCTTCACCAGAGTTTCCATACGGGCGCCCGCGACGATCGACAGGACCGCCTGCTGGCTGTCGAGACGCGGCCCGATATCCGCCATTGCCGCATCCAGGTTCTGGGGCTTGACCGCCAGCACGACGACGTCGGCGCCGTCCAGCACGTCCGCGTTTCCTGCCTGAGCCACCACTCCGTACCGCTCCGATAGCACGGCACGGCGTTCGGCGACCGGCTCACCGATTCGGACGTCCTTGGGCGAGGCAATGTGGGCATCGACGATGCCCCCGACGAGAGCCTCGGCCATTACGCCGCCCCCTATGAACGATATCTGCATTGTTCCTCGTTCCCACCGACTCGCCAGCACATGGAGTTGCGAAAGAACGCTTGCCCCAAACCCTGTACCCCGTACCCCAAACCCCTCGACCCTATCTCAGCTTTCCGTCGCCGGCGAGGTCAACGGCGACCCTGATCGCCTCCAGCATACTTTCGTGGTCTGCGACGCCCTTTCCCGCGATGTCGAATGCCGTGCCATGGTCGACCGACGTTCGGATGAAGGGGAGGCCCAGGTTTACACTGATGCTCTTGGCCCAGTTGTGCACCTTGATGGGTATGTGCCCCTGGTCGTGGTACATCGCCAGCACGACGTCATAGGCGCCGTCGATGGCCTGTGTGAAGACAGTGTCGGACGGGACAGGGCCGGTCGCGTCGACCCCCTGGGAGCGCGCCTCCTCTACTGCCGGTGCGATCTCCTCCTGCTCCTCGTTCCCCAGCAGGCCCCCATCGCTGCCGTGAGGGTTGAGGGCCGCGACACCGATGCGTGGCGCCGAAAACCCCCACTCCTGGAAGCTCCTGTGCGTCAGAAGGATTTTGGCGAGCACATTGGCCTTGGTCACGTAGTCGCAGGCTGCCCGGAGAGCCCGGTGGGTGGTCAGATGCACGACCCTTAGACCCTCCGCCATCAGCATCGTCGCAACCTCCTTGGCGCCGCTCTGCCGCTGGAATACCTCCATGTGCCCGATGTCCTCGTATCCAGCGAGGCGGCCAGCCTCCTTGTTAATCGGCGCGGTCACGATCGCCTTGACCTCGCCCGAGGTCGCCAGCTCGCCCGCCTTGAGCACCCACTCCATGGACGCCGTGCCGGCGGCGGCCGACACCCTACCCTGGGCGACACTTCCGTAATCGAGGTTCTCAAGGTCTAGGACGTCAACCGTTCCATGCTCTGCGTTCACGTCCCCCAACTCGTGTACGACCCGCGCGGATGCGGGCGCGCCAACGAGCCTGTGGGCATCCTCCATCGCGGCAGCGCTGCCGATCACGAACGGCCGGCACCGTTCGTATACCCGTCGGTCCGTCAGCGCCTTGGCAGTCACCTCCGGGCCGACGCCGGCCGGGTCGCCCATCGTTATCGCCACCAGGGGCTTTCCGTTCACGTTCATACTAAAAGTATACGCCCCGATTGGACAAAAGACGAGGGTGAGGTGCGAAAGGCCGGAGGGGGTCCCGTTCGACGTCGCACCGCGGGCTCACGACGGATGGCCCCGGCGGGCTAAGGCGCCTTTGCGGCCGATGACCAGGTACCGGTACGTGTGTCGTAAATCTCCACCGACGCAAGACCGAGAATGGAGCCCTCCCCTAAGCCACCTGTTACCAATACCCGGCCGTCCTTAACCCGAATCCACCGAAGGAGGGCGTCGGGTTAGCGTCCTGAGGCGGCAAGAAGGTGCTCCTGTGCTTCTGGGATAATGGTTTTGTAGCAAAAAAACGGCCCCGGAAAAGGAGCACCCAGTAGATGCTGCCACGCAACCACCCCGACCGGATCCAAATCACCTTTGACGACCGCCGCTTGGTGGCCAATGCCGGGCTGCTCCTTCCGGCCACCCTGGCGCGGTACCTCGGCCTGCCCGAACTCGTCCGGCAGCGCCTCGACCTGGGCGATGCCCCGGGGCGGGCGAACACGAGCGACAAGATGATGACGCTGGTGGCGTCTGCGCTGGCTGGGGGCGACTGCATTGACGACGCCGATGTGTTGCGCACCGAGGGGACGGCCTGCACCCTGGGCGGCACGGTCAAGGCGCCATCCACCCTGGGCACCTTCCTGCGCAGCTTCCGGTGGGGCCACGTCCGTCAACTCGACCGGGTGAGCCGCGAGTTGCTGGCCCGGGCTTGGCAGGCCGGGGCGGGACCCGGCGACGGGCCCCTGACCATTGACCTGGACTCCACCATCTGCGAGACCTACGGACTGGCCAAGGAGGGCGCCCGCCACCACGGCTATACCGGCAAGCGGGGCTACCACCCGCTGCCGGCCATCGCCGCCGGCACCGGAGACGTGCTGATGTCCCGGCTGCGCGAGGGCCGGGCCAACACCGCCCGCGGCGCCGCCCACTTCCTGCGGGAGACGGTGGGACGGGTGCGCTACGCCGGGGCCGACGGACGACTCACGCTACGGGCCGACAGCGGGTTCTACACTCATGGCGTGGTATCCGTCTGCCGCAAGATGGATGTCCGCTTCTCCATCACCATCCGCCAGCACAAAAGCCTGCACAATCTCATCGAGGCGATACCCGAAGATGCCTGGACGCCGATTCCTTACTGGATGGACGGTGCCGCCGATGTGGCCGAGACCACCTGCACCCCCTTCCAGGCCGAGGCGGACGCCGCGCCGGTACGGCTCATCGTCCGGCGGGTGAAGCCGACGCCCGGTTCCCAACTGGCCCTCTTCGCCAAATACAGCTATCATGGCTTCATCACCGACCGGGACGGGGAGTTGCTCGAACTGGAGGCTGACCATCGCCGCCACGCCGAGATCGAGAATGCCATACGCGACCTCAAGTACGGCGTCGGGCTGAACCATCTCCCCTCGGGCCGCTTCGCCGCCAACGGCGCCTGGCTGGCCGTCCAGACGATGGCCCACAACCTGGCCCGCTGGACGGCGCGGATCGGTCTGGGAGAGCGGATAGCCACCACCAAGACCCTCCGGCGGCGGTTCTTCTCCCTGGCCTGACGGCTCACCCGCTCGGCACGCCGGTTGACCCTGCATCTTCCGGATCGCTGGCCTTGGGCTGAGAAGTTCAGCCGTGCCTTGGCCCGGCTGCGAGCCATTCCACTCCCGGCCTGACGGCACCGTCGGCGACCGACCCACCCACCGGACAACCGAAGATCCCCGCAGACTCGTGCCAGCCCGGTCCGAGAGAGTTCCCTGCTGCGTATTCTCTCGCCATCCCGCGCATCGCAGCTCCCGCAGACGGCCATAGGGGCCCCTGTGCGGCGATGAAGACCGTCCGCCGACCTCCCTACCCCAAATGGAACCCAGACTATTTCCCCTGTAGCTCCCTCACCCCCCTTCCGCTTTCCTCACGCCGTCCATCGGTGTCCTTCGGTGGATTCGGGCTTAAGCAGCGTCGCGGTGTGTCCTGAACGTGCGTCTCTCAGGCTACCAGCAGACCCCCAGATGCCGGTGGCAGGATCGTACATTTCCGCTGTCGGGATACGACGATTCTGCTGGTCGTATGCGAAGCCACCCGCCACCAGCACCCGACCGTCGCCCAGGAGTGTTGCCGTGTGCTCCTCACGTAGCTCTGTCATGCCCCCGGTGGAGGCCCACTCCCCCACGGACACGTCGTAAACCTCCGCGGTGTCGGGGCCCGAGCCAACCCCGCCCGCGACCAGAACGTCGCCGTTTTCTAACAGCACCGCGGTGTGCGAGGCGCGAGACTGTCCCATTCCGGCAGTCGAGGACCAGGAATCTCTGGTTGGATCGTAGACCTCTGCAGATTCAAGTGGCGTAAACAAGACGCCACCGGCGATGAGCACCCTGCCATCCTTGAGGAGTGTTGCCGTGTGCCCCGCCCGCTGGACTGTCATGCTGGCGGCCGAAGACCAGGTGCCAGCAGATGGATCGTACACCTCTGCAGAGTCGACAGCTCCGGTCGCGCCTCTCCCGCCCGCAACCAAAACACGGCCATCTCCAAGTAGAGTCGCTGAGGGTCCGATATGACGTGCCTGTGTCATACTGCCGGCTAGTGACCACGTCCCGGTGGAGGGTCGATACACCTCCGTAGAATCCCCTGCCCCGCCTACAGCCAGAACTTTGCCGTTCTCCATCCGAGTAGCGGTGTGCCCTGCTCGCGCTCCAGTCATTCTACTTGCCGAAGACCAGGTCCCTAAGAGCGGATCAAACACCTCGGTAGAGGCTGAGGGCCCGAAGCCACCTACAACAAGCACGGTCCCGTCGTCGAGCAGTGTAGCGGTGTGGTGCGAACGTGGCTCAGCCATGCCGCGAGGGACGGGCAACGGAGTCGAAGTGGGCACAGCGGTCGGTGTAAGCTCAAGCTTACCGCACCCGCCCCATATGAGCGCGATGCCTGCGATGGAGCAAACGTAAAGTAGCCTGCGCATGCGGGTACCTTAACAGCCTCGTCGAAACCTCGGCGGCTGCCGGTCAGTCATACACCACCCCACCGGTCCGGTTCTTCATGATGTAGTCCCAGTCGTATTCGACTCCCAGCCCAGGGCCGTCCAGGACCTCGACACAGCCGTTCTCGTCGATGTTCCTGAAGGCGTCGCTATAACCGTCCTTGTACGCCGGGGGACCCCCAACGTCGATCTTCGGATGCACCAAGCCCAGCTCGTAGTAGTTGGTGTTCCGGATAGCAGCCATCAGGTGGCGGCGGGCCGGTCCGGGCGCGTGAAGCTCGACGTCGAGACCGAATCCCTCGGCGGCGTGCGCTATCTTCATGGTGCCGGTAATGCCGCCGTCCATGTCCGGGTCGGCCCGCACAAAGTCGCTCCCTTCGGCCACAATGAAGTCCACGTGGGGCTCGAGTCCTCGCACGGTCTCCATCTGCAGCAGGGGTGTCTTGATGAGCTGGCGCAGCTTCCGGTGGGCGTACGCAGACAGGCCCATGTCTTTGTAGGGGTCCTCCAGCCAGAAGAACTTCTGCTCGTCACACGCCCAGCCCATCTTGAGCGCCTCACCCCAAGTCCTGATCGCGTGGAAGGGGTCGATCATCAGGTCCATCTTGCCGCCGACCTGCTTGCCCACGGCGTGCACGACGGCGGTCTGTCGCTCGATAGGCTCTCTCTCCCAGCCGTGAATCTTGTAGCCTGGGTAGCCCATTTCAAGGCACTGCTGGGCGAAGTCGGCGTACGCCTCCGGGCTGTCGAGACCCCCCTTCTCGTAGTCGCCGATATGAGTGCTGGCATAGGCGGGCAGCTTTGTTCGAGACCCACCGAGCAGCTCGTAGATCGGCGCATCATAGTACTTACCGGCCAGGTCCCAGAGCGCGATGTCGACGATGCTCAGGCCCATACCCGCGTACAACTTCAGCGCCTGCTTGGCGTTCGTATGGATCTCCTCCCGGTTCAGGGCGTTTCTGCCGATGATGGAGGGGACGAACATCGGAAGGCCCGCATACTCGGTCGACGTCCCGCCTACGTACTCTCCGGTGACCCCTTCGTCGGTGTAGACCTTGAGGGCGCTGCCCTGCGCGGGAAGAGTGCCTCCCGCCTTATACATCGAGATACCGATGGTCGGCTCACGTTGGACGTCTTTGACCTCGTAGCTGAATTGGAACACCTCTACCTTCGTGATATGAGGTTTGCCTTTCATTTTTTTCCTCCCGCGCGGAAGCGCGCTCGTCATTCTTATCCGCCCATCAAGAAATCAGAGGCCTCCCAGATTTGTACCAAATGTCATTGCGTGAAAACATGCGCCGATCGACGGAGCCTTAGAGACGCCCCGGCGGGGCGTCTCTACCCACGGGACCACCTCACTTCCTCCAGGGTTCCCCTGCCCCTTTCCCATTGTAATGGCAGGCCGTCCCCGTATGTGTGGGGCCTTCCACACATCGGTAGGGGCGGGTTTGAAACCCGCCCCTACGAAGACGATACAAGAATTCCTTGCGGGGTAGCGCCTACTCGCACTTGTTGTAGCCGCACTCGGGGCAGCGCAGGCACCCTTCCTGGTGTACCAGGGTGCCGACCGAGCACTCCGGGCATCTGACGCTGCTGACGGACGAATGGCCGTTGCCGTTCTCCTGTGCTGGGGCCGCGAGTAGCTCGAGCTGCGCGGTCGACTTGCCCTCGGAAGCGGCCACGTCCTCGACCGAAGGTGTCCCCTCCAGGCTCAGGTGACGGCCCAAGACCAGCGCCACGGCGTCCGGTGCCGAGCGGACCAGCCGGCCGGCGTCCCAGACGGGCTCGTCGGTTATGCCCTTGAGGTGCTCTATGATCTTGTTGGGGTCGACACCGGCACGAAGGGCCATCGTCGTGAGACGCGATATCGCCTCCAGGGCGGCCGACTCCGTGCTCCCCGCCTTGCCAAGAATGGCGAACACCTCGAACGGACGGCCTTCATCGTCGTAGTTGACGGTCACGAACATGTTGCCGTGAGCGGTCCGGACGCGCTCGGTGATGCCACGTATCGCTGCCGGGCGCTCCCTCTCGACGAGCACACCGAGGTCGACCGGGGACTCGGGCGCCGCCGTCTTGTCCTTGGCCTCGCCGGCAGTCAACACCTCCGCCTCGCGACTGCCAGCGCGGTAGACAGTGATGCCCTTGCACGCGAGCTCCCAGGAGAGCTCGTATGCGCGCCTCACGTCGTCCTCGGTGGCGCTGTTGGGGAAGTTGATGGTCTTGGAGATCGCGGCGTCCACGCTCTCCTGGAAGACGGCCTGCATCTTGACATGCATCTCCGGAGAGATGTCCGCCGAGGTCACGAAGACCTCTCTAGCCCACTCCGGCACGTCGTCGCGCTCCTGGAGAGAGCCGCCGTCTGCCAGGTAGTTCATAAGCTCTTCGCTGTAGAAGCCGCCCTCGCGCGCCGCCTCCTCGAACCCCTGGTCTACGTACATCAGGCTTTCGCCGCCGAGGATATTGTGCTTGTGGTAGCTGAGCGCGAACAGAGGCTCGATGCCGCTGGAGCAGCCGGCGATCATCGAGATGGTCCCCGTGGGGGCGACGGTCAGCCGGCAGGCGTTGCGCATCTTCGGCTGGCCGGGGGCGTCGTATATGCTGCCCTCGAATGCCGGGAAGACTCCCCGTTCCTCGGCGAGCTCCTCCGACATCTTGTCCACCTCGTCGCGGATGAAGCGCATGATGGACCGCCCGAGCTCGAGGCCATCCTCCGAGTCGTAGGCGATTCGCAGCCTGGCCAGCATGTCAGCGAACCCCATGACCCCTAGGCCCGTCTTCCGAGTCGCAAAGGTCATCTCCTTTATCTTCTCCACCGAATAGGAGTTGGTGTCGATCACGTTGTCCAGGAAGCGCGTCGTGGTGCGGACTACATCCTTCAGCCGGTCGTAGTCGACAGTGAGCCCGCCGTCTTCTTCCCTGAGGAACTTGGCCAGGTTGATGGAGCCGAGGTTGCAGGACTCGTACGGCAGCAGCGGCTGCTCGCCGCATGGGTTGGTGGCCGTCATGCGACCGAGGTCCGGCGTCGGGTTCTTGTCGTTGACCCAGTCGAGGAAGATCAAGCCGGGCTCGCCGTTCCGCCACGCGCCGGCGATGATCTTGTCGAAGACCTGCCGTGCGTCCAGGCGGCCGACCTCGACGACCGGCGAGTCGGGATCTCGGGGGTCCTCCTTCGCACGCAGCGCGTAGTCGGTACCGTCTTTGACCGCCTGCATGAACTCGTGGCTGGCCCCAACCGAGATGTTGAAGTTGTGAATTTCCCCCTCAACACGCTTGCAGTCGATGAACTCCAGGATGTCGGGATGGTGCACGTCCATCACGGCCATGTTGGCGCCGTCGCGCTTGCCTCCCTGCGTCACGAGCGTAGAGACGGAGGACAAGTGGCGAAGGACCGCGACTGGCCCGCAGGCCTTGCCGTGGGTGGTCGTGACCGACGAGCCCTTCGGCCGGATAGGAGAGAGGGCGAAGCCGGTGCCACCACCGAACTTCTGGACCATGGCCATCTCCTTGGCCGTGGTCATGATCCCCTCCATTGTGTCCTCCAGGCCCATCACGAAGCAGGCCGACAGGGTCCCGGTGCCCTCGCCGTCAGGCTGTTGGATGCCGGCGTTCATCAACGTTGGTGAGTTAGGCAGGTACTCCAGGGTCGACATGACCTCATAGAATTTCCCTTCCCACAGCTCCGCGTCGGACTCTGTGCCATTCAGCGTCTCCGCCTGCGCGATGGCATGTGCGACGCGGCGGAACATCTCCTCCGGCGTCTCGATCGGGTTCCCGTCGTCGTCCTTGCGCAGGTACCGCTTCTCCAACACCACCCGTGCGTTGTCCGAGATCTCGACGTGGCTGTTGGCGGCGCCATTGGCGCGATTACTGAGTCCTATTTCCTTCTCGTTACCTCTAAGCATGTCGCGGCTCCTGAAAAATGTGATCCGTTTCGTTCCGAAGTGTTCCGTCTCGTTGGTATGACGCTTACCGTTGCCTGGTTGAATATACCATGGAATAGAACATACGGTCTAGTACGGGATGGGACACCACCGTAGACTCTTCCTCGCTCGTCAGAGTCGTCCCCGTCGGTTGTCTCTGACGCCTAATGGATGAAAGGATAACCTTGATTCCCTCGCAAAAACCCGTTTTGAGGAAGTTCCAGCGATTTAGCACATCTGAGCGCTACCGTATGTTGGGGTAGTATACGGAACAGAGGCTGTATCTTGTACCCAGACGTGGGTACGTTTGTTCTAATTCGACCTACACAGACTTTTTACGAGAGAATCAACCTTTGTCTCCCTGAACGGAGTGAAGGGCCTGGGGTGGCTGGGTCTTTCTGCAACAGGCCCAGACCAATTGGGGATCTGAGGCCCCACCCCAGATTCCTCGCCCCGATGCGACATCGGTGCTCGGAAAACATTGTCTATTCTCCGCGATCACCAACCCGTTCGACCCTATCTTCATGGGAGTGACATAAGGCGGCCACCCGGGCCACGATCACTCAGGCTGGCTCGTCTTCCTGGGCCGACCGCGGCGGCGGCGTGGCGCCCGCACCAGCGGCTCCTCCTCTTCAAGGAACGAGAGCTGGTTCTCGGGGACGCCTGTCGGCTCGCGGGGCTGCAGCAAGGCGTCGATCTCTTCCTTGAAGGTCTCGATGTCCCGGAAGTCCCGGTAGACGCTCGCGAACCGGATGTACGCCACCCGGTCCATACTCTTGAGCCTGTCCATGACCATCTCGCCGACCGCCTTGGCCGGTATCTCCGACCTGCCGGTGTCCGCGAGCTGCGCCTCGATCTCCTGGAGCGCCTTCTCGACACTGCCCGTCGGGAGAGGTCGCTTGGCGCAAGCCTTGGTCAGGCTGTTCCACAGCTTGTCGCGGTTGAACTCCTCGCGGCGCCCGTCCCGCTTGACTATGAGCAACTCCCTGGTCTGGACCCGCTCGTAGGTCGTGTACCTGAGGCCGCACCGCAGGCACTCTCTGCGACGGCGGATGCCGTCGCCGGAATCGCGCGAGTCTATGACCTTGGAGTCCTCGTGGCCGCAGAACGGGCAGAGCATGAAAACCGGCTTTCCGGCGGAAAATAAAACTGCACGGAAACCACAAGAGATCGTGGAGTGCGTAGACATTACCACTAGATGTGGGGCGTGTCAAGAAGCGCATTGGAGCAGTTTAGGCGGTGATTCGAAATCAGGCAACTCAGGGCCGGGAGCGGGGTTGAGCAAGGCCTTCGGTGTGTTAAAGTTTGTCGCATCTAGGAACCAAGCGTAGGCTGGCGTGAGGGCAGGTTTGAAACCTGCCCCTACAGTCTGGGCAGCAGGCTGAGCGCCCTACGGGAGAATGCCAAATGAACAAGTTCGACTTAATGGTCATCGGATCGGGGTCGGGGTTGGAGGTCTCCTCCGAGGCCGCGGAGCGTGGGCTGTCGGTTGCCGTGGTGGAGGAGGGGCCCTTCGGCGGGACGTGCCTGAACCGAGGCTGCATTCCCTCGAAAATCCTGATCCATTCTGCAGACGTCATGGAGACGATAAAAGGGGCCGACCGATTTGGTATCCACGCCAGTGTGGAGAAGATCGACTGACAATTTATCATGCAACGCATGACCGAGGACATCGATAGCGATGCCCGGCAGATCGAAGACGGGAACAGGCAGCTATCGAACATCACCGTGTTCAAGGGCAGCGGTAAGTTTGTCGGCGACAAGACTCTCGAGGTTAACGGCGAGCGGATCAGCGCGGAGACCGTCCTCATTGCGGCGGGGACTCGCCCCCGAGTGCCCGAGATCAAAGGACTGGCCGACGTGCCGTACCTGACGTCCGACGAGGCGCTGCGACTCCCGGAGCAGCCGAAGCGGCTTGCGATAGTCGGCGGCGGGTTCATCGCCGCCGAGATGGGACACTTCTTCGGTTCCATGGGGACCGAGGTCACCATCATTCAACAAGGCCCCTTCCTCGTGCAGCAGGAGGACGAGGACGTGTCCCGTCGTTTCACCGAGGTCTTCCAGAAGAAGGTCCAACTGCATCTTAACGCCTCGGTGTCTGGCGCACGTCGCGACGGGGACCAGATTATCCTGACGGTGTCCAAGCGAGGCGTCGAAGAGTCCATCGCCTGCGACGCTCTGCTGATAGCCGCCGGCCGAGTGCCGAACTCGGACCTGCTGGACGTTGGACGCACCGGCGTGGAGGTTGACCAGGGAGGTTTCGTCAAGGTGGACGAGTATCTAGAGACAGGAGTCCCCGGAATATGGGCGCTAGGCGACATCGTTGGAAAGAACCTGCTCAAACACAGCGCCAATCTGGAGGCCGCCTACGTCGCAAATAACATCTTCAACCCGGACGGCAAAGTGGCCGTCAATTATCAGGCCGTACCTCACGCCATCTTCGCCTCACCCCAAGTCGGCGGTGTCGGTCTGACCGAACAGGCGGCGAGAGAGTCGGGCATCCACTACACCGCCGCCACCTACGACTACTACGACACGGCCTACGGCTCCTCCATCGAGGACCGAGACGGCTTTGCGAAGGTGCTCGCCGATCCCGAGAGTGGTGAGATTCTGGGCTGCCACATCATCGGCACCGACGCGTCGGTCCTCGTCCAGGAGGCAGCAAACGCAATGCGGATGCGGCTGACGACGGACGCGATCACCCAGTCGGTCTACGTACACCCCGCGCTGCCCGAGGTCGTACTGCGAGCATTCGGAGCGTTGGGTATTTGATGACGTACCGCGACGGTTACCTTGGCCTGTCTCCCAGGATGACAGTGACGTTGAGCAACTGGTCGTCACGGTAAAACTGGACCTCCACCTCGGTCCCGCTCTCGTATTTGGCCAGGATGCTTCGCATCTCGGCGACGTTCGTCAACGGAGTGCCCGCCAGTCCGACTATGATGTCCGAATCACGCAGCCCGGCCCGTTCAGCCGGTGAACCGGGAGCGATCGCCACTATCCCTGCACCAGCGCTTACCGGCAGGCCCAGGTTCATCGCCAGTCCCCCGGTAATGTTGACGGTCCTAGCGCCGAGGAAGCTTCTCTCTATGATGCCCTTGGTCTTGAGCTCTTCGATCAGCGGCAGCGCGTGGTCGATAGCTATGGCAAACCCTATCCCCTCTCCGGACCCTGTCCTGATCGTGTTTATGCCGATCATCTGACCGCTCGTGTTGACCAACGGCCCGCCGCTGTTGCCGGGATTGATGGCGGCATCGGTCTGGATCAGATGTTGCATGGTATTGTTCTCGGAGACGTCGATCGACCTCTCCAGTGCGCTTACCCAGCCGCCGGTTATCGTAGGTCCGCCGGGCAGGTCGAGCGCGTGCCCGATGGCGATGACCTGCTCTCCAACCTTTAGCTCTGATGACTTGCCGGTAGGTATTGTGACAAGGGATTCCGCGTCTATTCGCACTATCGCGAGGTCGGTAAAGAAGTCCCCGCCGATGAACACGGCCTCAAATTCTCGGTTGTCGTTCGGAGTCACGACTATCCGTTGAGCACCCTCGACCACGTGGTTATTGGTCAGTATGTGTCCGTCCTCATCGATGATCTCTCCGGTCCCCACCCCACCACCCGGGACCGGCCGGTTGAACTGGTCAAGCTGCACGGCCTCAGTCTGAATGTGGACGACCGACCGGCTAATTATCTCAACGATCTCGGGAATCGAAGGGGTTGGACTAGAAGCAGGTGCGGGGGAGGCCGGCTCCGAATCTCCGCATGCGCCGAGCAGCGACGCGAGGGCAACGATCAAGAGGACGGTGTGAAAAAGGGTCGGCTTCATGAAAGGCCTTTTCTCGGGAGAGGTGACGTGAATCGGCGCTGTCCCTAGGGCTGACGTAGCTTCGCTTTCCGATTCCCGACGTCCGCTGTTGTAGGGGCACGGCATGCCGTGCCCCTACGGTCCATGCACCACCAGGCAGGCTCTCTTACAGCTCGTCTAACGCAGCTTACGGGTGCAGTATGACCTTGGTGTAGCCTTCCACGCGCTTGTCGAACTTCTGGTAGGCGTCCGGCGCCTGCTCCAGAGGCACCTCGTGGGACACGACAAAGCTGGGCTTGGCCCTGCCGGCGATGATCAGGTCGCGCAGGTAGGCGTTGTATTGTTTGACGTTGCACTGCCCAGTGCCGAGGCGCAACCCCTTCTCGAACAGCCGTCCGAAGTTGATCAACAGCGCGCCTCGCTTGGCGTTTTCGTCCACCCCGCCGGGGTCGGACGGCACGTATAGGCCCGGAATACCGAGTGCGCCGGTGGGGTTGGTGACATCGATCAGCTGGTTGAGGACGATGTTGGGCACCTCGTCCTGCTCCCCTCCGGCGGCCGAAGAGCCCGGGCTGGTCGCCTGGTAGCCCACTGCATCGATGGCCTTGTCGACGCCGTTGCCGCCACGCCGGTCTTTGATCTGCTGCACCGAGTCGGCTACATCGTAGTTGATGGGGATCGCGCCGATTCCTTCGGCGGCATCCAGACGCTCCTTCACGTGGTCGATAGAGTACACCTCGGCAGCCCCTTTGATCACGCAGCTATAAGCGGCCATAAGACCGACCGGTCCGGCACCGAATACGGCAACGCTTTCACCCAACCGTACGCCGGCCAACTCGCTGCCGTGGTAGCCTGTCGGAAAGATGTCGGCCAGCAGTGAGAAGTCGGCCTCATGGTCGGTGCCCTGCGGCAGTGGTAGACAGTTGAAATCGGCGAACGGGACCTGCAGGTACTCGGCCTGCCCCCCCACCCACGGCCCCATTGATACGTAGCCGTACGCACCGCCCGCGAAGCCGGGGTTGACAGTCGTGCAGAAGCCGGTGAACCCACCGAGGCAGTTCTTGCAGAACCCGCAGGCCACGTTGAAAGGCAGCACCACCCGATCGCCCACCTTTCGCTCTTTGACCCCCGCGCCGACCTCCTGGATGACCCCCATGTTCTCGTGGCCGAATACGATACCCGGCTCCGCGGCCGTCCGGCCCTCGTACATGTGCAGATCAGAGCCACAGATACAGGACGACGTGATCCGTACGATTGCATCGTTAGGGTGTAGTATCTTCGGGTCCGGTACGCTCTCCACGGCCACGCTAAACGGTTCTTTGTAAACTACGGCTCTCATGGGTCACCCTCCTTGTTGTTTATCGTTGCCTAGCCGAAGCAGCAGCTGATCGCAACCTGTGCGCGGAAGTCAAAATGGGGTGTGCACTGAGTCCACATCCGGGGCTGGGCGCTGACCTCCCAAAGCCAGCCGCATTATATTCAGCGCTCGCGAGGTGAGTCAAGCAACGCACGTCGAGTCACGCCGTGGTCAAGGGGTGTTTCAGAGCGGGCTTGGCTAAGCGGTCGCCAGGGACTTGCTGGCGCTGGCGACACCGGCTCCCGAAGCCACCTCGAATCCGACACGCGGCAGGATCTCTTCGAGCGCCGCCAGCAGGATGAACACGTACTCAGGCGTGCAAGAGTCGCCCATTAGTCCGAAGCGCCACACCTTGCCGGCGAAGTCACCAAGGCCCCTGCCGATCTCGATGTCGTACTCGCGCAGCAGGTTCTGCCGGACCTCCTGGTCGTCAACGCCCTCGGGGATCCACACTGGGGTTATCTGGTCGAGCCTGAAGCCCTCCGGCGCGACCAGCTCGAGACCTAGCGCCTCGACTCCGGCCCTGAGCGCCGCGGCGTTCCTTTTGTGTCGCTCGAAGCGGGCTTCGAGACCTTCCTCCAGCACGATCCTGAGCGCCTCACGGAGGCCGAGGACCATGCTGACGGGCGCCGTATGGTGATAGACGTGGTCGAACCAGTAGTTGGCGATCAGCGCCAGGTCCAGATACCAGGAAGCCGGCTTTTGCTCTCTATCCTTGACCGCCTGATGCGCCCTGGGACTCAGCGCCACTGGCGACAGGCCGGGCGGGCATCCCAGGCACTTCTGGGTGGCTGAGTAGCAGTAGTCGATGTCCCATTTGTCTACCGCGACCTCGGTCCCGCCCAGCGATGTGACCGCATCTACCATGAATAGGGCGTCATGCTCCTTGGCGAGCCGCGACAACTCCTCCACCGGCTGCAAGATGCCAGTGGAGGTCTCCGCGTGGATGGCGGTGACAAGCTTCACCTTGGGGTGCTTCTTGAGCTCGGCCTCGAGCATCTCCGGCGGAAAAGGCCGCCCCCACTCCCCCCTCAGCGGGACGACGTCGGCCCCTACCCGACCCGCCATATCGACCATGCGCTCGCCGAAGAAGCCGTAGACACACAGGACCACGGTGTCGCCATTCTCTATGAGGCTGTTCAGACCCGCCTCCATTCCGGCGGAACCCGTACCGGAGAGGGCCATAGTCAGGCTTTCATCGGTCTGGAACACGCGCTTCAGCAGCTCGGCGACCTCGTCGACTATCAGCATGAAGTCCGGATCAAGATAGCCGATCATGGGGGACATCATCGCCTGAAGGACCCTGGGGTTGGCACTGCTGGGCCCGGCGCTCAAGAGGATCCGGTGAGGCACCATCGGCATGGCTGATTCGGGCAGCTTGTCCTGTGTCACTTGCACCTCCGGGACCTCGAACAGGCAGAGCGCGGAAGGTTGCGTAAACCGCTAGGCGACGCCCGTGGCCACCGAGGCAGAGACTGAGTTGAGGCCGTGCGTATTATATGAGACACCGCCCAGCGTGTCCACGCTCCGGCCGCGTCAGGGGAGCGGAGGCAGTGCGGGAAACCAGTTGCGCGAAGATCGACGTATTTGGGTTATACTTGATAAGCTTCGTCTCGACCCCAGTGCTGCCACGAGACAACGTGGTCTAGACTCACGACTCTTATTAAGGGAGCATCCAACATTGAAACCTAGCTATGCCGCATTCTTGGCTGTCTGGCTGATGGGCATGGTGGCGGCGTGCAGCGGGCCGCCACCGTCAGCTTCGCCGGAGGCAGCTACTGCTCCGTCATCGCCTGCCGTCAAGGTAGGCCACGGCGTCGGTGATCGGGCACCCGAGTTCAGTCTTACGCTTGCCGACGGAGGAACGGTTGCATCCGCCAGCCTGACCGACAAGGGAAAGCCGGTATTCCTTTTCTTTCTAGCGACGTGGTGATCGGTCTGTCGCGCCGAGTTGCGGCGCATGGCTCAGGTCTACCCGGACTACGTAGACCAGGTCGCATTCTATGCCGTGGGAGAAGACCCTACGGAGAGCCTGGAGGACCTGGAACGATACCGGCAGAAGGAGGGGCACTTGTGGCCCGTCGCCTCATTTGATTCGAGTATCATCAAAGATTTCCGGGTGCTGGACCGGTCCACCAAGATCGCCATCGACTCTCGCGGAATCATCACGTACCGCGCTACGTATGGCCGCGGCAACACCGAAGAATGGCATGGGGTATTTCGTGAGCTGATAGAAAGCACGCAGAACTAGGGACTAACTACAGACTGTCCGGTCGCCATTCGCGCCGGCTGACAAACGAGGAGGGCTCCCGTGAATGACCACGGGAGCCCTCTTTGCTTATTCGAACTCTAAGGCCTTCTGATCCTACACACAGCCTTGCTCACAAGGCCATGCCAACTCCCGGCAAGACCGTTCCTATTTGAGGATCCACAAGAAGCCGAGCTTCAGTATCAGGAGGAAAATCATGGACCCGCCCAGGATTCCGATCCCGACTAGCCCCATAAGCTTGACCACTAGATACAGGAACCCAACCCCTATGAGCAGCGCGGCGAGATAGGCAAGCTTCTCAACGGCCTCAGAGAAAGAGCCAACCTTGACCATATCAACCGCCGCCGGCACGATGCGCCTAACTCTTGAATTTTGCATCAGCCCTCACTCCTTAGGCTTAGTTACCTATGATTCGCCCACATTATAGCATATCTCCCGGCAAGGACTAAGGTCAGAATCCCCCACTAACGCGACTATTCCAGACGGCTATAGACCAGGCGCTCCCCTACGAAACCCTCGCGCCAGATGCTCTCGCCCGCCGCGGCCAGAGCGTCGAAGTTCTCGATAACGGTCGCGAACACGTTCCCAGGCATTGCACCCGTTGCAGGGCTGAACAGGAAGTTGTTACGCCCGTAGAAGACGGCAAGATCGATCACGCCCACCTTGTCCGCGAAGTCGTCCACGTCGGCGAACTTTACCTCGCCGGGCGGAAAGTAGAAGTACATGAGGTCGCCCGGGATGGGCATTATGGTCGGGTTTTCTAGGCCCGGCTCGGGGTCGGCGAACGCCGGCACTAGGGTGTAGACCTCGTTGCCGGCGAACTTTGCGTGGTACGCCTGGCCTCCCTGAGGCAGCGCCCGCCAGACCGCCTCACAGGTCTTCGGCGCCTGGCCCTCAAGCATCTCAGCGACGCAGCGAACGCCGCGCTTTTCAAGGACCAGCTCGATCTTCCTCCCCATCGAACAACCTCCAGGTACTCTTCCGCCCGCCCATCTCTGGCGTGGACTAGCCGCGAGTCGGTTCGACTACCATCAGCGAGTATTTGTTCAGCGACGCCCTCAGCGGGCCGCCGTATGGGACACCAAGGTCCTCGCGGACCGGGTTGCTATGAACGTCGTAGACGGTGATGTCGATCAGCTGTCCCTTGTCAAAGGGCAGGTTCAGGACAACGTCGGTATTGTCGTAGGCGAGGACAAAGGTCTGGGGACCGCTCCAGACGTGTGCGAACACCGGCTCGTCGAGGACCGCCGGCTGGTTGCTCGTCTGAACAATGGCCTGGCTCATCAGGTACGTGAAGGCCTGATGATGCAGTTGACTGACCAGCCAAATAAACCGGCCCTGTCCATCGGTCACAATGTATGGGGCACTCCGTTCTTGCAGTACGTCGATAGGGCCTGGTAGGAGCAGCGGTCCTGAAGCGACAACTCGGTCCTGCGGCACCTCATCTTCGGAGACGAAGTTCGCCAGCTGCCCGAGCCCGTTGAAGTCCGAAAACGACCTGAGCAGCATCGAGTGGCCGAGCAACGTCGCGGACTCTGGCGTGATCGGTCGCATCGGCGCGTCGTCGAGAACGTCGCCGTCGGGTGTCACGGGGAGCGACGTCACCAGCGAAGTCTGGTACTCGTCGGACGAGGTCAGAGTCGGGTTTCGATAGGAGAACCGTCCCGGCATTCCGAAACGGCCCCTGACGTCCGCCCAGTTTCCAGCTTCGGGGACTCCGAACACGGGGTGGAGGAAGACCGGACCCGGATGATTCGCAGGATCGAGCAGGGCGAGGAGGTCGGCCGGGAGCTCTTGAGCGCTCGACCAGTATGGTGAGCCCATCCCGGTCCCGTCACCCGTCTCCTCGTTGCCTCCCGGCGTGAGTATGTAGGTCAGATCGGAGGCGCCTCCCGTCCATGGTCGATCGTAGGTCAGCACCGTCTGGTACCCGGAGGCTTGCAAGGCATCGTCCACTAGCCCAACGAAGCTAAACGAGACCGCGTCGAAGTAGTCAGCACTGGAGTAGCCGTCGTCGTCGCCAAATGCCGCCATGTCGATGATGATGTTCGCCACGGGCAGCGGAACGTCGGGCGCCGGATGGTCGGCAATCCGCGCCAGGATGTCGGCGCCGAGGCCGTCCTGCGAAGATGCCGCGATAGAGGCAGGCATGTCGGCCGTGAGCCAGATGCGGTCGATCTCTTGCCGCTGCGCTGCCACCAAGAGAAGGTTCTTCCAGGGGCCGGTCGCGCAGTTCTGCACTGGAGTCCCATCGCTTAGCCTGGGCTCGTTCTCGTCTATCGAAGACGCGCTGTCGGGAGAGTAGACGTCGGCCAGCGAGATGGACGTGTCGCACGGAATCGGATTGTAGGCTCCAACAACAACCGCGAGCTCGGGCCTCGGCGACACCGCCCTTGCCCGGGCAAATACGCCTCCGTTCGTCGTGCCGAGCAGCGCGCAGTTGGAGTGCAGGTAGGTGTAGACCTGTTCAACCTCAGGCTCGTCTGGATAGAACGAATAGTGGTAGCCTGACCACGTCGTTCCAAGGTCGGCGCCCGTATGTACGTACGGGACGTCTATAGCGGCAAGGTGGTCGGCTATCGCCTGGTCGTACTCGGGAGAGTAGGCCTCGGCGGAGATCGCGTCGGCTCCCACGGCCACTACCTCGTCAACGAAGGCCAGCACTTGCGCGACCGTGGGCGCCGGGAAGTTGCCGGCAAGCACCAGCTCGCCCGACCCACCACCTATGCCGGTGCCTGACGTCCGGTTAATGATGTGGGCCAGAGACTCGACGTTGACCGTGACGTCTATCCCTAACGCGTGAGCTTCGTTGAGGACCATCGCGAGTGAGCCGTCGAGCACGTTGTAGCGCTGTTTGGCGTCCTCTTCCTCGACCGCAAGCTCCTCTTCTTCGGGGTCGCCTGAGTACTGGCGGTCGTAGTCGAATCCCTCGTGACGGAGCGGCTCGAGGGTCGGGCTCCGCAGAAAAATGGTCCCGAAGCCCTCGATCGCAAAGGTCTCGATCGAGGCGTACCCCTGGTCTCTTACCCACTGCAAGTTCGCCCGGACGGAATCCAATACGCTGGCGTCGGCCCCGTAGGACTCGAATGACGCCGTTGGTTCCTCTCCGAACTGGCCCTGAACGTCCACCTCGAACGCCGGCTGCCCGGTTAGAAGGTTGGTAAACAAGACATCCGCCATTGTCGTGATGGACGGCAGAGAGTCTGCGGACGCCGGCGGCGCGTCTCCGGTAGGAGAAGGGCGCGAAGACACAGCTGTCGCTGTTGGTATGGGGACGGCCCTTACTGGCGTTTGAGTGGGCGCGGATGTCGCTTCGGGCGCCGGAGTGGGAGGCGCTACCGCAGTCGCCGGTGCCTCCGCCTCGGACCCTTCGTCGCTCCCATCTTCGTCGCCGTCACCGCATGCGATCAGCGCGGCGATCGAAACAAAGACGACGCCAAACACAATGTTCCGGAAGACCGACAGCCAGGTCTGCACGCTATCGTACTCCTGCAACCAGGCCCTTCTTTCCTTATTACGGGCCGCTGCTCAAGCTACCGGAGACTATCACGCGCGACTAGCCCTTTCAAGCGCTCCGGAGCGATATTGACACGACCGATATAAGTCCATAGACTTCGCCCTCAGGTGGCCACAGAACTATTCCACGCATGGGCCCAACAATGATTCTCTCGTAAAAAGTCTGTGCAGGTCGAATTAGAACAAACGTACCCACACCTGGGTACAATATACAGTCTCTGTTCCGTATACTACCCCAACATACGGTAGCGCTCAGATGTGCTAAATCGCTGGAACTTGCTCAAAACGGGTTTTTACGAGGGGATCAACAATGGACGTCAATCCTCTCAAAAGTATCTGGGACTCCGGCCGGGCGGCAGTCGGTACGTACATCATGTACAGTCGGGACCTGACGACTGTCCAGCTAGCCGCGGCGGCGGGACTCGACTTCGTGATGTTCGACCTCGAACACCGGCCTTACGACTACGAGACCGTCCACGACCTCTCGCAGGTCGCAAGGATGGCGGGCATGGCGTCGCTGGTCGGTCCCAGAGACATTACCGTACATGCGATCTCATACGTGCTGGACATCGGCGCTTCGGGCGTCATGATCCCCCAGGTGAAAACACCCGAAGAGGTTGCCTTAGCAATCAGCGCCGTCCGTTACCCTCCGTTGGGACGTAGAGGCCGAGCCGACGTTGCAGGCCATAACCTCTACAACCCCACACGCTCGGTAGCCGAGGAGATTACACACTACGACTCCGACGTCTCTTTGCTGTTGAAGGTCGAGTCTGAGCCGGCCATCCGTCGAATCGACGAGCTGGTCGCTTCCGACGAGGTAAACGGCGTAATGGTCGGCCCCCTGGACTTGTCGATTGACATTGGTGTGCCAGGGCAGACGAGTCACGAGCGGGTGTTGGCGCTGATCGACCACGTGCGTGAGGTATGCCGCAAAAGAGGCATACAGTATGGCACTATTGTCTCCTCGGCAAACGGGGTGGAACAGGCAGTCAATGAGGGAGCATCGTGGGTGATCGTCGGCAGCGAGATGGCGATCTTATCTGAAAAATGGAAAAAGGCCGCCAAGGCCAAAGGAGAGTAGGGAATGACAACGAAAACCGCGCTCAAGCCGGACTGGCCGTGGAGTACCAGGCTGGGCATCTCGCAGGGTGTCCGAATCGGAGACACCGTCTACGTGTCCGGACAGGTGGCGTTCGACCCTGATGGCAACGTGGTCGGTCAGGGCGACATGGGGGCCCAAGCCCGGCGCGTCTTCCAGAATATACGCGACGTACTGGAAACGGCCGGCGCCAGCATGGGTGACGTGGTGAAGATCACGGCGTTCCTCGTTGACATGAGCCAGTATTCCGACTATGCGGCGGCGCGGACGGAGGCATTCCCGAACGGCGACGTGGCGACCGCTACCGTCGGCGCGCCGACCCTGGTGTCCCCCGACCTCCTGGTCGAGGTCGAGGCTATAGCGCAGGTCGGCGCGGGCTCCTGATACTTCGTCGCTGGCTAACTAAGGATAGGCCCGCGATGCGGCATAGGGGCCCCTACGGTCTTGGAGCTTCCTCCGTTCACCCCGAGTAGTCCCGATTCGGCATCGGGACGTATCGAGTGGCCCTCCCGTTCGTTAACCGATGGCAGCTAACTAAACCCGAATCCACCGAAGGAGGGCGTCGGGTTAGCGTCCTGAGGCGGCAAGAAGGCGCTCTTGTGCTTCTGGGATAATGGTTTTGTAGCAAAAAACCGACCCCGGAAAAGGAGCACCCAGTAGATGCTGCCACGCAACCACCCCGACCGGATCCAAATCACCTTTGACGACCGCCGCTTGGTGGCCAATGCCGGGCTGCTCCTTCCGGCCACCCTGGCGCGGCACCTCGGCCTGCCCGAACTCGTCCGGCAGCGCCTCGACCTGGGCGATGCCCCGGGGCGGGCGGACACGAGCGACAAGATGATGACGCTGGTGGCGTCTGCGCTGGCTGGGGGCGACTGCATTGACGACGCCGATGTGTTGCGCACCGGGGGGACGGCCTGCACCCTGGGCGGCACGGTCAAGGCGCCATCCACCCTGGGCACCTTCCTGCGCAGCTTCCGATGGGGCCACGTCCGTCAACTCGACCGGGTGAGCCGCGAGTTGCTGGCCCGGGCTTGGCAGGCCGGGGCGGGACCCGGCGACGGGCCCCTGACCATTGACCTGGACTCCACCATCTGCGAGACCTACGGACTGGCCAAGGAGGGCGCCCGCCACCACGGCTATACCGGCAAGCGGGGCTACCACCCGCTGCCGGCCATCGCCGCCGGCACCGGAGACGTGCTGATGTCCCGGCTGCGCGAGGGCCGGGCCAACACCGCCCGCGGCGCCGCCCACTTCCTGCGGGAGACAGTGGGACGGGTGCGCTACGCCGGGGCCGACGGACGACTCACGCTACGGGCCGACAGCGGGTTCTACACTCATGGCGTGGTATCCGTCTGCCGCAAGATGGATGTCCGCTTCTCCATCACCATCCGCCAGCACAAAAGCCTGCACAATCTCATCGAGGCGATACCCGAAGATGCCTGGACGCCGATTCCTTACTGGATGGACGGTGCCGCCGATGTGGCCGAGACCACCTGCACCCCCTTCCAGGCCGAGGCGGACGCCGCGCCGGTACGGCTCATCGTCCGGCGGGTGAAGCCGACGCCCGGTTCCCAACTGGCCCTCTTCGCCAAATACAGCTATCATGGCTTCATCACCGACCGGGACGGGGAGTTGCTCGAACTGGAGGCTGACCATCGCCGCCACGCCGAGATCGAGAATGCCATACGCGACCTCAAGCCCGGCGTCGGGCTGAACCATCTCCCCTCGGGCCGCTTCGCCGCCAACGGCGCCTGGCTGGCCGTCCAGACGATAGCCCACAACCTGGCCCGCTGGACGGCGCGGATCGGTCTGGGAGAGCGGATAGCCACCACCAAGACCCTCCGGCGGCGGTTCTTCTCCCTGGCCGGACGGCTCACCCGCTCGGCACGCCGGTTGACCCTGCATCTTCCGGATCGCTGGCCTTGGGCTGAGAAGTTCAGCCGTGCCTTGGCCCGGCTGCGAGCCATTCCACTCCCGGCCTGACGGCACCGTCGGCGACCGACCCACCCACCGGACAACCGAAGATCCCCGCAGACTCGTGCCAGCCCGGTCCGAGAGAGTTCCCTGCTGCGTATTCTCTCGCCATCCCGCGCATCGCAGCTCCCGCAAACGGCCATAGGGGCCCCTGTGCGGCGATGAAGACCGTCCGCCGACCTCCCTACCCCAAATGGAACCCAGGCTATTTCCCCTGTAGCTCCCTCACCCCCCTTCCGCTTTCCTCACGCCGTCCATCGGTGTCCTTCGGTGGATTCGGGCTAAAGAAGGGCAGGTTTGAAACCTGCCCCTACGGTCTGCCGGGCCCCGAAGCATCAGCCTGCCAGGAAGCCCATTGACCTGTCAGCCTCTTGCGGGACGCCGCCATCCGACGTTGACACGCCGGCCTATCAGCAGCAGCCCGCCCAGGACCACGAGGCTGGCGTAGCTGATGGACCGCTCAACTAAGGCCACAGAGACTGCTTGCTCGGGTACAAGGCTCAGCAAAAGCACCCCTGTCACACCGGGCTCCACCAGACCCAGTCCGCCCGGAGTTAGAGGGACGGCGGCGAGCACGGCATTTACCAAAGTGACGAGCAGCAGCATCGGCACCGAAAGGGGCACTCCCAGTGCCGCGATCACGAAGTACCATCGCCCCACGGCGCAGAGCCACACTGCAACGCTCAGAACTGTTATCAGCGGCAGACGACTGAAGCCGCTGAGCGTTCCCTGATGGAAATGGCCGTAAGTGCCGGCCAGACGTGGCGGAAGCCGCTGAGCCAGACGTAGCCCATACCGTTTCATCAACACGAGGGCCAGCGCCACAAGTCCCGTCACGATTACTGCCGCCGCAATCACCTGTGGGAGATGCGCTGTGCCGTTCCGGGCCACCATGTAGGCGCTCACGACCAGGAGTGCGGCAAGCACGACCAGCATGTCCAGGAAATGTTCCGCCACCAAAGTCCCCACGGTGCGGGGATAGCTCCCGCTTGAGCGGTCCGAAGCCAGGTACGCGCGATACAGGTTCCCGACCCTCAGCCAGGCGATCGAGTCGGTGAACCTCGCCAGGAGAACGTACTGAGTGCACTCAAGTACGGAGGGCACCGGACGCGTGCCATCGTGCCTCGAGGCCACATTCTGAAGGATGATCCTCCACCTCATTCCCCTTATCACGAAACTGAAGTAGTACAGGACGAAGGCCAACGCATACAGGGCTGGGTTGCTATCGGTGATATGACTCCAGATCGCCGTGAGGTCAACGTCGAAACGTGTAGCGAGGAAGACCAGGAAAGCGAGCCCCAGCAGAAGGAACAGGACAGTTGGGAGGGAGGGAGGGAGCAAGCCAAGTCGAGACATGACGAGGCCGAACCCTGTCAGGGTCCAGGACCTTCGGGAAGCTGTCCGACGAATCACTCATCTCCTGAGTCTCAGTCCGGGCACGCCGACCGTGAGCTTGAAGCTGCCTTGCTCCGGCAAGCGTGTTCGGCCGCCTCCGTCCCACTTTAGCTCCAGGCTGAACTTCAAGGATTTGAGTGGCCGAAGAGGCTAAATAAGGGCAAAGTAGCGGCCCCTGCCTCCCAGCAGCGGTGAAGGATGAACGCGGCCGTTCAGCGTGTAGTGGAGCAGGCCGTGGTCGAGAGTTAACCCGTGAGGCAAGCGCAGATGGACCTCGATAGGGCGGAACGGCCGTGGGACTCCCGGCACAAGCCTGACGTTTTCAGGCCCGAACGAGTCTGGTGGACCGGCTCCTTTCCGCGTAGTCGGTGCGGTCGCCGGACTTTTCTCTAAGAATCCGGCCACACGACCATTGGTGGCTGGCGTCGCGCTCACATTCAGCGGCGCGGCCGTCTCCCGGGCCGGAAAGATCGGCCAGGGAGCCGCCGTCGGGTCATCGTGCCCCTCGGTTGGCAGTGCGACCACGTTCCCATCCGAGGACGCCACAACAAGCTCGAGGTATCCGTCGCCGTCGATGTCGGCAGCGGTCGCGGCGGCCGTGATGCGGGAGCCTAGCTTCCGCGGGTATCCCCGTGTGATTTTGCCCGACCCATCCACGATCCGTAGATTGCCCGCGAAGTCCCCGACCACGATCTCGGGCCGGCCGTCTCCATTCACGTCGACCAAGATGGGACTTGCCCAGATATAGGCGCCAAGATCGAGCGGAAATCCTTGAACAGGAGTTCCGCCGGCTCTAAAAGAGTACAGGCGGTCCGAGCCGACGACGATCTCAGAGCGGCCGTCGATGTCGCCGATCGCCGGGGAGGCGACCGCGTAGCCGCCGAGCCTGGCCGGGAATCCGGCGACCGCGCTTCCATCGCCACGAAATACAAACAGCCGGTTCGTGGCCACCACGATCTCGGCCCAACCGTCGCCATCGACATCACCAATGGCAGCCGAGCTCCAGATCGGAATATCAAACGGTCTCGGCCAACCCGGCAGATTGGAGCCTCGATGGTCGAGGGCGTAAAGCATGCCATCCCAAGACCCGATCACGATTGCGCGCCCAACACTGGTGTCCGCGATCGCCGGCGAGGCCGACACGTAGCCCCCGGTCTGCACAGGCCAACCGGGGGGGCGAGGCGACCGTCGGTGTCGAGTACGTAGACACAACCGTCGTCCGAGCCGAATACAATCTCACGCTTTCCGGTGCCATCCAGCTCACCCACCCAGGGTGACGAAAAGACGTCGCCGCCTGTGCGGAACGGGAAGCCCTCCACCGGCCCGCCATCGAAGTAGCGTCCGTGAAGAGTGTTGTCGTCGGAGCCGACGTATATCCGCGTTCTCTCCCCATTCGCCTCAATTCGGGGCGTGGAGGCCATCGGGCCGCCGAGGCGACGAGGCCAGCCGCGGATATTCCCGAGGTATCCTCAAAAAGTGTGTAAACGGTCAGGCGGTGTACCCTCTCTCTGAACAACACGGGCTCAAGGCCCAAGAGAGGAGATACACCGCCTATGGGAAAGAGAAGCACTAGGAGCAGGTCGGAGTCAAGGCCGGAGTGGGAGCAGTTGGAGGATTGGGTGCGAGGCCATGTCCAGCGGCTGATCCAGGAGTTGCTGGAGGAAGAGGTGACGGAGTTTCTAGGAAGGGCGAAGTCGGCCCGCAGGTCTGAGTCGGACAACGAGAGAGGCTATAGGAACGGATACGGCAAACCCCGAAGGCTTACGCTGAGTTCGGGAACGGTACAGCTGAGGAGGCCGCGAGTCCGCAACACCGAAGAGGAGTTCGAGAGCCGGCTGCTGCCGCTGTTCGTCAACAGGACCAGGAAGGTTGCTGAGCTGATCCCCCAGTTGTACCTACATGGCCTTTCCGAAGGTGACTTCGACCTGGCGGTGCGGGGACTGCTGGGAGAGGACGCACCGGTATCGGCGAGCACGGTAGCCCGGTTGAAGGATAAGTGGAACGATGAGCTTGCCCAATGGCGCGCTAGGCCCCTGGATGACCTGGAAGTGGTGTACATGTGGGTGGATGGAGTCTACGTCAAGGCCGGTCTTGAGCGGGAGAAGGCGGCGATCCTGGTGGTGATGGCGGCCCTGAGCGACGGAAGGAAGGTGGTGGTGAGCGCGATTCCCGGATACAGGGAGTCCATAGAGAGCTGGTCCGATGTGCTCAGGGACATGAGGCGCCGCGGGCTGGAGTGCCCAAGACTGGTAATTGGAGACGGACATCTGGGCATCTGGGGAGCTCTGCGCAACGTCTATCCTCAGGCGGCCGAGCAACGCTGCTGGAACCACAAGATCCTAAACGTACTCGCCAAGCTTCCAAAGCGACAACAGGACCAGGCCAAGCTCATGCTGCGTACTATCCCCTACGCGCCGACTCGGACAGAGGCTGAGCGGCTCAGGACGGTGTTCACCAGGTGGTGCGGCGACCATTCCTACGAGGCGGCCTCAGAGGCCCTGGAGCGGGACTGGGACCGCATGGTCACCTTCTATGACTTCCCAAAGGAGCACTGGGGGCACCTTCGCACGACGAACCCGGTAGAATCACCCTTCGCGGCCCTCAGGCTTCGGACCGATGCCGCCAAGCGCTACAAGAGGGTCGATCAGGCGATAGCGGTGATCTGGAAGATGCTGATCGTCGCCGAAGGACGCTTCAGGCGTCTGAAGACCCCTGAGTTGATCGAAGACGTCTATCTCGGTGCACAGTATGCGGATGGAATCGCCATTGAATCAACGGCTGAGAAGGTCGCCGCCTGATGTCGTTTACACACCTATTGACGTAACCTCATATTCCCACCTTGTCGATGCAAAATGTGCAGCCGACCGGCAGCTACCACGGTCTCCGGTGACCCGTCGCCATTCACGTCCGCGACCACCGGGGATGCGGTGATCGCCGCACGGGTCCTGTAGTTAAAGACCGGCCGGCTTCGCTGCTGCAGTACCATCAGGAAGTGGTCCCCCAGACCACGGAAGCCCGGCCATCTCCCGAGCCGATGGTCTAGCCACGCGAGCCCACGACCGAGGCCGGGCGACGCTCGGCCCACGTGCTCCAGCGCCGGAGTCGGAGCGAAAACACAGAGGCCGGTACGCGACCTGGTGTCAAAATAGGGGCCGAGCCGGCGGGCAAAGCTCCGCGGCGTGTAAAGCGCCGCCGATAGCGGAACGTCGCCTATCCGAATCGTGTCGCCCCGCGCCCGTCTCAGAGCAAAGCGGAACCGGCCACGCAGCAGGCCAGCAAATATCTCCCAGGCGCACCACCGGTTCATGACGTTCGCCACAAGATATCCGCCGGGCTTCAGCAGCCGCGCGATTACGGGCGCCCAGCGCTCGGGGTCCCCGGCGAGGTTAAGTGCGCCGAAGTTTGCAAGCACCAGGTCATACTTGCGAGCGTGGCCAGGAAGCAGGGTCCGCAGCTCCTCGATCGCCAACCTGCGTACTTCAACTCGGTCCTGCACGCCGGCCTCGTCCACCCGCTGAGAAGCCTCTCGGACCATGCCCTCGGCGACGTCGACGGCCAACACCGAGGCCCCTCGCCGCGCCAGCCATATGGCATCGGTCCCCGTACCCGTGCCTAGATCGAGAACCCAGTCCCCCGGCCGGACGAAGCCGTCCAACTTCTGACGCACGATCCCGCGCATGTGCAGGTTCGATGAGCTGGCCACGACCCGATGCTCGTAGTCGTCGGCGATACGCGAAAAGGCTTCCGCTGCGAGATTCCCGTCAGGGTCCGGTGGCACGTCCACCCAAAACCTACGAAAATGGCTGCGGACGACGCGGCTGTTGGAGTAGATAAGCCCGCCTGGGTACAGGCCCCTCCGTCTCCTCTCCATCCACTTCGCGAACACGATGAACGGCAGCCGGAGAGCGCGGTAGAAGACCGACGGTCCGCCAAGCCGGCCCCGCTGGGTTCCAACCTCTCGGTCCTTTTTCAGAGACGCCTGGATTTCGTAAACTGCCCGCTCATAGAGCGGCTGGTCTACCGCGGTCAGGCGGTCGCGAAATCGCTCGAGAAGCGCGGCGTAGACTTCTGCGCCAGCGAGCACCTTGAGGCGAAGAAGCTCTCTTACGTATTCGGCCCTTGTCAGGTCGATCTCTTCCGGATGGTCTTCGTCGACCAGATAGTTGAAGCAGAAGAACTTCCGGGGGAGGCCCAGCCGGCGAGAGACCCGCCGTCCCTCCCACACACATGCCATGAAGCCTTCCCAGATGCGTCCCTTCCTGGTGACCACGAAGAAGTCGACGTCGTCGTGGCCACCCGCATGCTCTGGCCTGGTCAATGAACCGGAAACGGCGATCATGCGCAAGTAGGGATTGCGCCGCCGGATATGCTCGGCACACTGACGCGCGACCTCCAGAATGCCGGTCCGGTCTGTCGTGTCAATGGGCGCTAAAATTGAGACGCTCATCACTTATCTACACACGCCTCCGGCTATACCCGAATCCAGACGATACAGGAGCCTGCTGGGCACCGACAACCTCACTTCATCCTGCATCGACGCCGCAAACAGGGTCGAGCTCCCAGATGGTCACACCACCTCGATCGTATACCCTATGTCCGAGATCGTCGATCCGCTGAGGAAGCGCACGGTCGGGCTTGACGGTCGCGCTGAACCAGGCGATCTCCGCTCCACGCTCGAGCATATAGTCGCTTAGGGCGACGTACCTGATCGGCCTGTCGCGGAACCGCGATGCCCCGTTCAGGGTGGCTACGATCGGTCTAACGGGGGATCCATCAAAGAGCCACCACGTGCCTTCGTACGTGGCGTTGCGGCCCCCTTCTCCGAGGATCAGCAGCGACATCTTGGTGTCACTTGCGATCGTCGCCCAACGTGGCCTCACGCCGGGTGAGAATAGCGCGGCGAGCCCGCCGAGTATCGTGTAGTCGACGACCCGCAGTGCGTCGAACACATGTTGACAGCCGGCCCCCAGATCCACGAGCCCCAGCCCCAGCAGAGTCGCAACGAATAGCGTTAGTCCGAGATGTCGGCGAGCGAGCACCGCTGCTCCTCCGAACACCAGCAACGCGGCATACAGCGCAACCACGGTCCGGTTGGCCGGAGCCTGGTCGCTTAGTCCCGGGGTCTCTAGCGCCAGACCCGACAGAAACCACGCCACGAGCGCGGCCACAACGGCCAACGCAAGTACCGCTCTTGCTGGGAAAGAGGCAATGCGCGCCCCGGCCCAATCCGTAGCTCGGCGCGCGTGAGGCGCCGCCAGGTAGAGCAGACCAGCCAGCGGCGCTCCGAACGCAATCGCCAGCAAAAGGAAGATAGGCGCCAGGTAGGTCTCGCTGGTGCGCGAGAAAGTCCACGCCCAGTAGACCGGCCACGCAGCGAAAAACAGGAGGTACGGCCATTCCGTTCGCAGGAACCCGGGATCGCGACTTCGAGGCAGCACCCACATCGTGTAGTAAAGGACGAGCGTGACCAGACCAGTCAGATGGTGAGTAAACAGAATGGCCACCGCCGTGATGAAGAACGCTCTTCGACGGCCGCGCAGCGTGAAGTATAGGGCGAACAGAAACAACGGTAAGGCGATGCCCTGTGACGTGCCATTAAGCGTTTTGACGACCAGGTCCGGCAGGAAGAGCATTGCGATGACGCCACAACGGGCGCGTGGCCTCTGCGGACGATCAAGTAAGCAGGGACTGCCGCCAATGACGCGATCACCGGATAGGCCAGCTTAACGGTAGTGAAGGCGCCAAAGGCCTTCGCAATTGGAACCAGGGGCAGGTAGGCGAGAGGGTACTGCAGCGTCAGTACCGCCCGGGGCAGCATGTCCACCTCCCCGTTGAGAATCTGGAGGACGTGGACCAGCACCCAGGAGTCGAGAAACAGGTCGTTGGGGCGGGCCAGGTTCCACCCCACCCGCGACACCGCGAGGGCCAACGCAGCGATCAGGCCGGCAACAGGGAGAAGCCTAAGCGCCGACCCCGGCGTGACGATACGCTGCCAGGGTCTCCTGGCAAGTGCGCTCCCAAGTATATCCATTCACAGCCCTCTTGGCTTTGGCTCCGAGATCTTCGCGCTGAGCAATGGCTCGCTCGATCGCCCGAGCGACCAGTTGCGGCTCGTCAGGCGGCGCCGTCAACGCGAAGTCGGCCCAGGAAAGCCCCGGAAGATCGCTCCGCACGCAGGCGGCTCCGCAGGCGGCTGCCTCCGACAGCACCAGGTTCCACGACTCCAGTCCTAGAGACGGGACTACAACGCAGGCCGCCCGGTTGTAGGCCTCCACAAGGGCTTCCGGACCGGGACTAAGCCCGAATCCACCGAAGGACACCGATGGACGGCGTGAGGAAAGCGGAAGGGGGGTGAGGGAGCTACAGGGGAAATAGCCTGGGTTCCATTTGGGGTAGGGAGGTCGGCGGACGGTCTTCATCGCCGCACAGGGGCCCCTATGGCCGTCTGCGGGAGCTGCGATGCGCGGGATGGCGAGAGAATACGCAGCAGGGAACTCTCTCGGACCGGGCTGGCACGAGTCTGCGGGGATCTTCGGTTGTCCGGTGGGTGGGTCGGTCGCCGACGGTGCCGTCAGGCCGGGAGTGGAATGGCTCGCAGCCGGGCCAAGGCGCGGCTGAACTTCTCAGCCCAAGGCCAGCGATCCGGAAGATGCAGGGTCAACCGGCGTGCCGAGCGGGTGAGCCGTCCGGCCAGGGAGAAGAACCGCCGCCGGAGGGTTTTGGTGGTGGCTATCCGCTCTCCCAGACCGATCCGCGCCGTCCAGCGGGCCAGGTTGTGGGCCATCGTCTGGACGGCCAGCCAGGCGCCGTTGGCGGCGAAGCGGCCCGAGGGGAGATGGTTCAGCCCGACGCCGTACTTGAGGTCGCGTATGGTATTCTCGATCTCGGCGTGGCGGCGATGGTCAGCCTCCAGTTCGAGCAACTCCCCGTCTCGGTCGGTGATGAAGCCATGATAGCTGTATTTGGCGAAGAGGGCCAGTTGGGAACCGGGCGTCGGCTTCACCCGCCGGACGATGAGCCGTACCGGCGCGGCGTCCGCCTCGGCCTGGAAGGGGGTGCAGGTGGTCTCGGCCACATCGGCGGCACCGTCCATCCAGTAAGGAATCGGCGTCCAGGCATCTTCGGGTATCGCCTCGATGAGATTGTGCAGGCTTTTGTGCTGGCGGATGGTGATGGAGAAGCGGACATCCATCTTGCGGCAGACGGATACCACGCCATGAGTGTAGAACCCGCTGTCGGCCCGTAGCGTGAGTCGTCCGTTGGCCCCGGCGTAGCGCACCCGTCCCACCGTCTCCCGCAGGAAGTGGGCGGCGCCGCGGGCGGTGTTGGCCCGGCCCTCGCGCAGCCGGGACATCAGCACGTCTCCGGTGCCGGCGGCGATGGCCAGCAGCGGGTGGTAGCCCCGCTTGCCGGTATAGCCGTGGTGGCGGGCGCCCTCCTTGGCCAGTCCGTAGGTCTCGCAGATGGTGGAGTCCAGGTCAATGGTCAGGGGCCCGTCGCCGGGTCCCGCCCCGGCCTGCCAAGCCCGGGCCAGCAACTCGCGGCTCACCCGGTCGAGTTGACGGACGTGGCCCCACCGGAAGCTGCGCAGGAAGGTGCCCAGGGTGGATGGCGCCTTGACCGTGCCGCCCAGGGTGCAGGCCGTCCCCCCGGTGCGCAACACATCGGCGTCGTCAATGCAGTCGCCCCCAGCCAGCGCAGACGCCACCAGCGTCATCATCTTGTCGCTCGTGTTCGCCCGCCCCGGGGCATCGCCCAGGTCGAGGCGCTGCCGGACGAGTTCGGGCAGGCCGAGGTGCCGCGCCAGGGTGGCCGGAAGGAGCAGCCCGGCATTGGCCACCAAGCGGCGGTCGTCGAAGGTGATTTGGATCCGGTCGGGGTGGTTGCGTGGCAGCATCTACTGGGTGCTCCTTTTCCGGGGTCGGTTTTTTGCTACAAAACCATTATCCCAGAAGCACAGGAGCGCCTTCTTGCCGCCTCAGGACGCTAACCCGACGCCCTCCTTCGGTGGATTCGGGCTAAGGACGAACCTTACACGAGGACCCAGCAGGGCCTCGGCCTGTCCCCGCACCTTCCTGTAGTACCTATCCTCGTAGCTAACCGTCGCCAGGACATCGAGGCGCAGACCGGGGAGCATGCTCATCGCCTCGACCAGCACGTGCAGCCCCTTCTCTGGCCGGAGGTGGGCGACAAAGAGCACGAGCTTGTCGTCGCGTGCCAGGTCTAGCGGCCGGTAGCGGTCCCGGTCAACGCCAGGCGGCAGGTAGTGCACCCGCCCCTCGCTTCGTCGAAGCACTGGCTCGGGAACGAGATCGTGCAGGAACTCCGAGTGAGGTGCGATCACCGCATCGGCGTTTTTCACCGTACTGTGGAGCAGCTTCTGCCCCACCCGGCCGAGCCATCGCTGCGCCACGGTCGTCTGGGGGAAGGTGTTGTGTAGCGTAAGGACTAGACGGGCTCGAAGCAGCCGCGCCAGGCGCAGTGCAGCCTCAAACCACGGACTTGGACCGTGCAGGTGTACCACGTCGGCATCGAGACGACGGATGTCGGCGACCAAGCCGGGGTAGATGGGCGTCCTCTGGAAAACGCCCCAGGACTTGCGGGACATGACCTTTAGCGGTCCGTTGTCGCGGTACCAAGGGTCGGCAGCCTTCCCGTTGCCCGAGTGATGTCGACCCGTTGGAAGGGCAACCGTCAGAATCGAGACATCGACGCCTTCTTGTTCCTGCCTTTTGGCAAGCTCAGCAACGTAGCGCTGGATCCCACCGACGTATTCCGGCTGGAAGAACTGGACGAGGTGCGTGACCTTCATAGCTTGCGGAGCCGGGTACGCAGGATCGTCAGAAGGATATCGACACCATCTTTGAGGGGGTTCAACTTGGACTGGCCGTGTCGGCGTCCGTAGCCAACCGGGACCCACGCGACCTCAAGACCCCTTCGCAAGTATTCGATGGTCAGCTCCGTCTCCAGTCCGAAGCGGTCGGATGTAAGTCGGATGTGATCGAGGCTATCCGTGCGTATGACACGAAAGTCTGACAGGAGGTCGGGACAGTCCGACCGTGTGACCCAGCCGGTAACGAGAGACAGGGCTCGGGCGCCAAATGCCCTCAGCCTGGGCGTGGACCCGTTGACGGACCGGCGCACCCCAATCGCCATGTCAGCACCGGCCGCTAGCAGCCCCGGAAGATCCGACAGGTCGTACGTCGCATCGCCGTCTATCATCACGACGTACTCCCACTCTCGAAGCGGGACCGATGTCAGGAACTCGCGCCATCCCCTACCTTTGCCCCGCGAGACTCCAACAACAGGGACGTCAAACTCTCGGGCTATGCGAAGGGTGCCGTCGGTGGAGCCGCCGTCGACTACCACCGTCGTCACCCCAAGGCGACGGGCCTGTCGTAATACCGAGGGCAGGCCATCTTCTTCGTTGAGGGTTGGGATTGCGAGCAAGGCCCGAGACAAAAGCGTCTCTTTCTCGTTTGACCTCGTCGCCTCAGCGGCATCAGAGACGGATAGCTCCGCTCCCAGCCTGTACGCACTCGTTAGCCCGAATCCACCGAAGGACACCGATGGACGGCGTGAGGAAAGCGGAAGGGGGGTGAGGGAGCTACAGGGGAAATAGCCTGGGTTCCATTTGGGGTAGGGAGGTCGGCGGACGGTCTTCATCGCCGCACAGGGGCCCCTATGGCCGTCTGCGGGAGCTGCGATGCGCGGGATGGCGAGAGAATACGCAGCAGGGAACTCTCTCGGACCGGGCTGGCACGAGTCTGCGGGGATCTTCGGTTGTCCGGTGGGTGGGTCGGTCGCCGACGGTGCCGTCAGGCCGGGAGTGGAATGGCTCGCAGCCGGGCCAAGGCGCGGCTGAACTTCTCAGCCCAAGGCCAGCGATCCGGAAGATGCAGGGTCAACCGGCGTGCCGAGCGGGTGAGCCGTCCGGCCAGGGAGAAGAACCGCCGCCGGAGGGTCTTGGTGGTGGCTATCCGCTCTCCCAGACCGATCCGCGCCGTCCAGCGGGCCAGGTTGTGGGCCATCGTCTGGACGGCCAACCAGGCACCGTTGGCGGCGAAGCGGCCCGAGGGGAGATGGTTCAGCCCGACGCCGTACTTGAGGTCGCGTATGGCATTCTCGATCTCGGCGTGGCGGCGATGGTCAGCCTCCAGTTCGAGCAACTCCCCGTCCCGGTCGGTGATGAAGCCATGATAGCTGTATTTGGCGAAGAGGGCCAGTTGGGAACCGGGCGTCGGCTTCACCCGCCGGACGATGAGCCGTACCGGCGCGGCGTCCGCCTCGGCCTGGAAGGGGGTGCAGGTGGTCTCGGCCACATCGGCGGCACCGTCCATCCAGTAAGGAATCGGCGTCCAGGCATCTTCGGGTATCGCCTCGATGAGATTGTGCAGGCTTTTGTGCTGGCGGATGGTGATGGAGAAGCGGACATCCATCTTGCGGCAGACGGATACCACGCCATGAGTGTAGAACCCGCTGTCGGCCCGTAGCGTGAGTCGTCCGTCGGCCCCGGCGTAGCGCACCCGTCCCACCGTCTCCCGCAGGAAGTGGGCGGCGCCGCGGGCGGTGTTGGCCCGGCCCTCGCGCAGCCGGGACATCAGCACGTCTCCGGTGCCGGCGGCGATGGCCGGCAGCGGGTGGTAGCCCCGCTTGCCGGTATAGCCGTGGTGGCGGGCGCCCTCCTTGGCCAGTCCGTAGGTCTCGCAGATGGTGGAGTCCAGGTCAATGGTCAGGGGCCCGTCGCCGGGTCCCGCCCCGGCCTGCCAAGCCCGGGCCAGCAACTCGCGGCTCACCCGGTCGAGTTGACGGACGTGGCCCCATCGGAAGCTGCGCAGGAAGGTGCCCAGGGTGGATGGCGCCTTGACCGTGCCGCCCAGGGTGCAGGCCGTCCCCCCGGTGCGCAACACATCGGCGTCGTCAATGCAGTCGCCCCCAGCCAGCGCAGACGCCACCAGCGTCATCATCTTGTCGCTCGTGTCCGCCCGCCCCGGGGCATCGCCCAGGTCGAGGCGCTGCCGGACGAGTTCGGGCAGGCCGAGGTGCCGCGCCAGGGTGGCCGGAAGGAGCAGCCCGGCATTGGCCACCAAGCGGCGGTCGTCAAAGGTGATTTGGATCCGGTCGGGGTGGTTGCGTGGCAGCATCTACTGGGTGCTCCTTTTCCGGGGTCGTTTTTTTGCTACAAAACCATTATCCCAGAAGCACAGGAGCGCCTTCTTGCCGCCTCAGGACGCTAACCCGACGCCCTCCTTCGGTGGATTCGGGCTTAGGCGGTCGATGAAAGCCATCAATCTGTATTAGGGACTTGGGTCTGAGTTAACGGAATTCCGGACCGCCGCTTGCCCTCGTTTTCGCCATCGGCGCCCAGCTCCTTCGGCTTCCTCAATCCGGATACCTCCATCCCGAGGCGGTAGACCCACTTCAGCAGATGGTGTGCGGGGCGGGTCCACGGCTTGTGAACGCCTTTGGCCAGATCGACCTCTTTGTAGATCCAGCGCTGGGCGAACCGGTAGAACGTCCTGGGATATCGGCCGTCAAAGACGAGCCGATTCTCCCCGGTGCGCCTCCACAACGGCCTCTTTTTCTCTATGCGGTCCTCTACCTCATCGTAGAAAGGCGTGTCGCGAATCGGGAACGCAATCGAGATGCTCAGAATGTCCGGCTTTATCTTCACCAGCATGTCTCGCGTAAGGTAGATGTCTTCCTTGGTCTCCCCAGGGTAGCCGAGCATTATCCACGACAAGAACTCCATGCCGTGCCGGCGGACGGTCGCAGCCGCGTTAACGGACTTTGCTGCCGTCAGTCGCTTGCTCATTCTTTTCAGGACCTCGTCTGACCCTGACTCCATGCCAAAGTAGATGCGCCGGACGCCCATCGACTTGAGGTCGGACGCCATCTCGTCGCTCATGAGGTCGGCCCGCGATAGGACGTCGAAGGACACGTCCAGGCCTCGCTCTTGGATATGGCTCGAGACTTCACTGACCCACTGCTTCTTGACGACAAAGGTGTCGTCCACAAACCGGTAATGCTTAGCGCCGTACTGCTCTATGCAGCCCTCGATCTCCGCCACGATATTCTCGGGGGAGCGCATCCTGTAGCGGTTTCCAAAGACCGGGCGATAGCAGAAGGCGCAGTCAAAGGGGCACCCGCGCGCGCCGAATATCGGCAGAGAGACGTATCCGTGGACGCGCTGCCAGTTCTCCAGATACGGGCGGTGTATGTGCTCATCGCGCCTGGGGAACGGGATTGCATCGAGGTCCTTGATCCAAGGGCGGGTGCCATCCAGGGCAACCTCCCCGTCTTCGGTCCGATAAGCGATCCCTAGAATCTTGCTCAGCTCGGCCCGATCGGCTCCAGCACTTGACCAGTCCATGACCTCGCGCGCGGTCTCCTCGCCTTCGCTGCGCACGACGACGTCGAAGCCGTTGTTCAGATAGTCGTCGTAGTAACCGGTCGCGTCGGGACCTCCCGCCAGGGTCAACAGCCCACGATCGCGGGCCGCCTGCGCGAAGGCGAAGGCGTTATCGCGTGATAGCAGGTGCCCATAGACGCCTACCGCCTTAGGCCTGGTCGCGGCCAGTGCGTCGAAATAGGCGTCGTAGCCTCGCTCGAAGGTGGCATCGAAGATCTCTACGGAGTAGCCCCGGGCGTTCAGATAGCTCGCGAGATAGCCGTGGCCCAGGAAAGGATAGATATCCATGGCCCGGCGGGTCACGGGGTCGTCTTTGATGAAGTACGGGTTGCAGAGCAGAAGGTCGGTCACATTACACCAGTGTGAGACCCGTCAGACCCGAACATCAATATCACTCCTTTGCATCAGGAAGGGTCAAACGTCGGATCGCCAGGCAACGATCTATCGGCCATAGAGACGCCCCGCTGGGGCGTCTCATTAGGACCGCCGCGGAGGTCACGGACGCATCGCTGAATACTACGCCAAGTGGGAAGAAACGGATGCACCTCAAGTCGGCATCCCCACTAGCGGGGCGACCATGCTGCAAGGAACCCTTCACCGATAGCCTGCGCCGACGGTATGGGCCCCGCGTCCAGTACAAAGACTTGCGGCGGGTCGTCGTCGGACGGCAGGTCGTCGTCGAGTAGCCGGCCGGCGAACACCAACGAGTCGCTGTCCGGCGACCATGGCGCGTGCGAGTATGCGAACTGGTCGAAGAACTGAAACAACGTCGCCTGCGCGGGTGATGGTATGAAGTCGACAAGCTTGCGGTGCGTCCCGTCCACCACGTCCAGCGCCATCCAGCTGAGAGCCGCCCGAGTTTCGTGGACCGTCACGTAGGCCAGCGTGGAGCCGTCGGGCGACCAGAAGAAGGCGACAATGGGCTCGTCAATCCCCACCGGGAGTATAGCGCCATCCGGCGAATAGAGCGTAGCCCCATCGTACACTCCGCTCCCAGGCACCTGTGCCTGCGCCACCGCCAGCGCTTGGCCATCGGGCGCCCAAAGGAATGCCGCCTCATCTTCCAGACCGCTCAGTTGAGTCCCATAGGCCAGGTCGAGGCCGGAAATGTAAAGTCCCTGCTGCCCGAACTCGTCTGATAAGGCAACGACTACTTGGTCTCCGGAAGGCCACCATGCCGGCATCCGATACGCCAGGGTACGCGTGGCCAGCTCCTCCACCCCGGTCTCGTCTCCGATCTCGACGAGGAAGTGCTCGGCGCCGCCGTGCACCAGCAGATGATTAGAGTCGGCCGACCATGAAGCGTACAGCGGCTGCCTCCTGAGCACGACTTCGACCCCGCCGTCCGACCCTGGCTCAGTCACGAACAGTGTGAGCCCGCCTGGGTCCGCAGCCATGATTGCCAAATGAATGCCGTTTGGCGACCACAGGGGGTAGTGAGGCATCCCCGGCAGGATAGGCCCCATACTGGGTGCGTTCGTGAAAACGGTGCTTGCTTGCGGATCTCCCAGAGTGTAAAGGTACATTGTTAGCGCGCGATCGCCGTTTCGCCCCGACCGAACGCCTGAGAAGATGATCTGCCCACCGTCGGGCGACCACGTCGGCCATGTGAAGAATCCCTCAGGGCTGATTATAGTCGTCTCGGAACCGTCCGGTCTCGCCGTCTTGACCCGGCCCTCGAGGTCCACGTACGCGATGAGGTCTACAGGCGGCTGAGGTGTGGGCGGAGACGGCGTCGGAGCTGCCGGGACGCTCGTTGGCGAAGCGGTCTCGCCCGCTCCTTGCCCTTGAGCGACCGGCGACTGGCCTGCACCGCACGAGACAGCCAAAGCGGCGAGAGCTGAACAGAGGGAGAGCTTCAGATGTGTCGCTTTCAAAGGTTCAAAGAAATGGCTCTGCGCAAGATGTCATACCAACGGCTATAGCGACGATCTATCGGGCCGTAGAGACGCCCCGCTGGGGCGTCTCCGCCTTCCTCCCCAACCTGGCGTAGTTGCTACCAGCCGAACTGTTGGTTTGAAACGAACCGCTCGATCTTCCGCCAACGGGTCGTATCGACCCTGTAGTGGGCCCGTTGGTACAGGGGGTGATACTTTCCCGGCGGGTCGATGAAGACGACCTCGTTGCCCTTACGGACCAAGGTGTACGGCTCCTTCTCCACATAGACCGCGTCGGTGCGCTCAGCGATAGGAAAAGTCAGGACCGCGACCTCGCCGGGCTTTACCGCTCCAACCTGGGCGTACCTCCCGTCCCAGCCAAGCGAGCGGTCGTGCCCGTTCACCTGACAGCGCGCCTCTCCGGGCGAAACCCACTCTGGGACACGGACCGAAAGCTCCAGAGGCTGCTTGACCTTCACATCCACCTGCCCGGTGTAGGGGATGTGGCTGTCGACGTCCGCCCATGGGGAGGCGCGGTTGAGGAGCAGGTTTACCCGCAGCTTGCCATCCTGATGAGTAAGGATGTGGTCCCAAAGGTAATAGATGGCGCGAGTGCCGTTGCCTGTGCAGCAGTGCATCGTGCCCCGACCCACTCCGGACCACCAGTCGTTCGCAGTCGGAAAGCCGGCGAAGGCGCCCAGGTTTCGCTCGCCTACGTCCTCGGTGGTCTCGTTGAACGCGATTACGGACTCGGGTGCGTCCCGCTCCGAGGCCCTCTGCGGCCCAAGCATGTGAATCCGGTCGATCCAGTCACATTGGGTGAGCTGGCCTTCGGCAAACATATTCCGAGACCAGCGGTCCACGTCATCCCAGTAGTCACCTATGCCTGCCTGGCTCAGTTTCAAGCCGAGGGCTACCATCTCCGCAACCTCGCACAGCTCCGACTGTTCCTGGTGAGGGCTGTCCAACAGCTCTGGGAAGTATCCCAGCAGCACGTTTCCATTCTCCTTGGCATACTCGTAGCCCCCCTGAACCAGCCCAAGAAACGACTCATCCCCTGTCGCGAGCCCATACTCCAGCATGGATAGCATGCAGATCGTGTGCTGGTGGAAATGGGACCCGGGGCGCACGTCAGGGCGATCAGGCATGAAGCGGCCCTCGCTGTCGAAGTATGGCACCTCCTCGACGAAATAGCGGATCAGCTTCTCGGCCAGCCGAATGGCCGGCTCGTAGCCCGTTTCACGATAGAAGTGCACCAGACCCATGACGATGTTGGCGGGGTGTGCGGCTATGACAGGCGAGCGCCTTGCCTGGTCCTCGGTGCTACCCTTCTCCGCCCAGGTGGGCAGAGGGGAGAAATAGGCGTAACGGCCACGATCCACCGCCAGGTCGACGAGGCCGTCCACCATGCGCTCGGCCGACTCTTTCCACAACGGCGCACCGTCTCGGAGATAGTACAGCGTGAGCGCCGACAGCAGCCGTCCGCTGTAGTAGGGGTAGATATGCTGATCGACGTCCCTTCCGGCCCCCTTGGGCACGTACAGGTCCTGGGTGCCGATGAGCGCCCACGGACGACCCCGCGTCGGTGTGTAGGCCAGCCCGTCAGGGCCCTGCATGTGCAGCGCGACTTCCATCCAGCGGCGGTCTACATTCTCGTTGAGGTCCGAGCCGCTGGCGATCCGCATCAGCGGCAGCGCCTCCATGAACTTCATGTGGCAAAGATCGCTCCAGTCGTGCACCATCGTTGGCGGATTGGTGACGAAGCGCATCCAGAAGTAGATCTCATAGTCCGCAAGGGGATCGGTGGACCTGGTCAGCACGTTGACCGCCAGGGCGGCGCGCTCCTGCAGGTCCAGCGTGTCGGGCACGGTGGCCTCGTACCGGTCGCCTTCGTATGGAGGCACCTGGAACTCCGGGATGTCCGAAGTTATGTAGCCGATTGGATCGCCGGGGCTCCAGCCTTCCGACGCTTGGGTCGACATTGTTGACCTACCTGTGCTTAGGTCGCCCCTAAACCTTGGTTGTCTCAAAGCGCCTTCGGAGCAGGCGCCGCATCCTTAGTAAGCGGCTCTCGCCGCGAGGCTCATTCTACTTCATCACGCTGCTTTGGGCACGGCAAGCCCCCCGTGGTCCCTTCTCCCTGTTAGGGCTTTGCACTAGAAGTGTCGCGCGATCCGAGCCACCCTTCGACGAGCTCAGAGCCTGCACTGAGCCCGGCGAACGGTGAATCCAAACCTACGTTCGTGGTGAGCCTGTCGAACCACGGCCCCGGTTGCGAGTCCTGCTCGTACCTATCGGACCACCGGGCTGGCCTTTCCCACCTGGGGCGTAGGGGCGGGTTTGAAACCCGCCCTCCCTCCTCGACAACCACGAACACCCGTGCTATAATTGCTCAGAGGGACAGACCCAAGCGGCCTGTCTCATTTCTTTGCCCAACTGTCCCACGGTGTACCGGAATCCCTAACTAAGTGAGACACAATGAGACAGAATGAGACACTTTTTTCAAAGCCTTTGCCAACCCCGCTCGGGCCTGCCCTGTAGGGACGCATGGCGTGCGCCCATCTCCCGGTGTGCTTTATCCTACAACCCTGCTTGCTCCGACGACCCACGGTGGGCCGCCTTCTTGACACGACGTTATCCTGTCGCCGACACTGTGACCGTACCACCAACCCCTTCGCTAAAGGAGAACCACATTGGGAGATTCGAATCGCTCAGACCAATCGTATCAGTGGACGGCCCAGGAAATCAGAGAGAGGCTTGGCACCTCGACTGTGCTCTTCCCACGAGACCGGCTCTTACAAGCTGAGGATATTGCGAGGGTGCGAGAGGCCGGCATCAAGCACATGGAGATCATCCCTCACTTTCCGGCGATGGAGTACAGCCCCGGACACATGGATTTCGATAACCAGGCGCACCTCTCGGAGATCGTATCTGAGTGCGAGAAACAGGGCGTCCAGTTTGTTTCGATGCACAGCCCCAACTACCTATATCACTCGGAGGCCGAGGCCGAGCGAAAGAACGCGGTGGCCGAGGGCGTCCGAGCCGCGAAGGTGGCGGCGGATATGGGTGCTGGGATAATGGTCTGCCACTTTCAGATCGACGAGCCGTCCGAGAGGAGCGCCACCGAGATGCTCGCCCAGCTTGACGGTTACTCCTTCAAGCTCGCCATCGAGGACTTGGACAAACCTATTGCAGACTACGTGGGCTTTGTCGACAGGATCGGCTCCGACCGAATGGGAATGGTCATCGACACCGGCCACACGATGGACGATGACGGGATCAACCCGTTTACTCACATTGACCGGGCGCGAAAGACCATGGCCATGTGCGGCAAGCGGCTGATCTCCCTGCACCTGCACGACTTCACATATAAGTGGAAAGACGGAGACCACCTTGCGCCATTAACCGCTAGCCTCGAGTGGGCGGAGGTCTTCGCGGCGTTCAAGGACATTGACTACCAGGGCGTGTTCATGTTCGAGTCCGTCTTCCCGCCGGACAAGCAAGAGCTTACGACAGACTATGTTCTTGACAAAGTGGGAACGTTCCCGGAGGCGTTCATGGAACGGTACGTCAATTAGAACCCTGGCGATAGTTCCTAAGTCACACGCATGAAAATGTCGAGAAGAGCATGTAGGGGCGCACGGCGTGCGCCCGCCTCTGGGTTATTTCATCCACGGGGCCGCGGTAGCAACCGACAAGCGTCATTGGTATGAAATAGCGACGACAGGTATGTGATCGAACGTGAGTAAGAATGTCTTTCCGAGCCCGATGCCGCCCCGATGCCGAAGAGGGGGCGGAGGAATCTGGGGTGGGCTCTTGGACCTCCAGCTGGTCGGGACCGCTTCGGAACCCCCGAGCCGCCCCATGCCCTTCACGGAGTTTATCCTGAGCCAGCCGAAGGGTTCAGGGAGACAAAGGCTACCTTTCACCCATCAAGGTGACGGAAGCAACCGCCATGGACGATTCTGAAGGGAGTGAAGCCTGTCCCGAGCTTGTCGAAGGGGAATCTGGAGTTGTGGCGGCCAAGAAGCCCGAACGTAGAGGGCTAGCCCCGCCCAAACCTATTCGGCAGTTACTTTCATACGTCCGGTCCGCAGTGCGGACGTGACGCTACCTACCAAAGAACGGAAATCCACGTACCCGTTTACCCCGAGTGTCCCGATGGGGCATCGGGACACTCGGGGGGCCCTTCCCGCTAGATCCTTCCCGCCAGCCACTGTACGCCGCGGGCCAAGATGGTCTGGAACTGTGGGTTCGAGAACGCCTGACTGTCGTGGCCTGACTGGTAGCAGAATACGCGGGCGTTCCTGTGTACTCGCGTCCACGCGATAGTGCTCATACTCTCGGGATGCTTGGTCGTGAGCAGTACCTCGCTGCCTGCCGTCGCGTCCGCGAAGTTGTACGTCTCGTCCACCATGTCCCAGGACTTCAACCCCTTGGTAATCGGGTGCTCGGGATCGGACACCTCGATGTGGATCCTCTGGTCCGTGCTGGAGATGGGGCCCGGCTGATGAGGCTTGGTCCAGTCTTCCATGCCGCAGATGTCCAGCCAGTACTGCCACTTCGGAAATGCGGTGAGGGCGTGGTGCAGCATCAGGATCCCCCGGCCATCTTCCCCTAGCGCTTCGAGGGGCTCCTTTGCCAGCATGCCGAGCTCGTCGCCGTCTTCCCCAGGAGTCGTTTGCTGGTAGTTGTAGAACGCGATCACATCGTACTGATCGCGTTTCCAGATGTCCTTTAGGTAGTCCTCCAGATGCTGTGAATAGAAGTCGATCTCCGGAATGCTGCGAAGCATCGTCTGAAAGCCAACGACATCGTACCCATGATGGCCGGTTACCAACGCTACTTTTATTCTGGTGTCATTCCGGTTGGCCATAGTCAAGTCCCTCCCGTGAAAGCTGATTAAGACCTCTAACTTGAGTGCTGTCAAGCCCGCCCCCCGAGGTCAAAGAATACTGCTCCGTACGCCGATGCTCAGGGGCTTTCCTCACAAGGCAAAGCGGTTGATGAACGAACGCCCCCGTGAGATACGATTGTGGGCTTGCGTTAGGAAAGATTCTTTAGCAAGGTAGGCATCCTCAAGCTCGACGACGCTCTGCTACGAAGAGGCCAAGGCCCCTCTACATTCTGAAGGATTAAATCATGCGGCTTGTCAAAGGAAGAATTGAGATCCGGGTCAGGAGGATACCGAAGCCATTCCCTAAGAACGTGCACGCCGTCACGATATGGCCGCTGATCTCCTACGAGCCGCAGGTGTGGGACGACCCGTGCGTCCAGTTACATGAACGGTATCACTGGGTCGACCAGATCAGGTGGCTCCTCATACCATGGTTCGCTGCCTATCTCGTGTTGAGCCCGTTCTACGGCGGTGGCGATAGACATCCACTGGAGCGAGAGGCATACCGCCGGCAAAGGGTCTGTGCCCAGTCCGAAGGACCATGACCCGAGCGCCAGTCACCGGCTAGATCGACCCTACTCTCGTACCACGAACTCCACGCAGACCGGCTTAGGCACGTGTGCCTCGTGTCCGGTGGCCGTCAGCCGCCCCGTCTCCTGGTCGATCCGAAAGACTACCACGTTGTTACTGTCCTGATTTGCCGACAACAGGAAGCGAGCTGTTGGGTCGATCGCCAGGTTCCACGGCCAGGCTCCCCCTGCGGGCTCGTATGCGACCGCGGTAAGCCGTCCGGTGTCCTGGTCAATGGCGAAGACGGCGATGCTGTCGTGGCCCCGGTTAGTCGTGTAAAGAAAATCGCCAGATGGCATGACCTGCACGTCGGCAGCGAAGTTCTCTCCGCTGTAACCCGGCGGCAGCGCAGAGATCGACTGGACCTCGGTGAGCGACCCTGCATCATGATCGAAGTCGAAGAGGGTTACGGTGCTGTCAAGCTCGTTCAGCAGATATGCATAGCGGCCGCCGGGATGAAATGTCAAGTGCCTTGGACCGGCCCCTGCCACAACTCCAGCCGAAGCAGGCTCCCCAGGCGTGAGTCTGCCATCTTCGGGATCGACGCGGTAAATCAACACCTTATCGATTCCCAGATCGGCCGCGAACGCGTAGCGTCCCGCCGAACCGAGCACGGCAGAGTGCACGTGGGGCCCGTCTTGCCGTTCTTGATTGACGCTCGAACCCTCATGTTGGACCACATCACTGGCCGGCCGCAGGCGGCCGTCGCTTGCGATCGGCAGCACCGCCACGCTGCCCGACTTGTAGTTGCCCACCAGCAGGTGCCGCCCTGTCCGGTCCAGGGTCACATAGCAGGGGAATACGCCACCGGACGGCTGCCGATTCAAGAAGGTGAGCCCGCCTGTTTCGGCGTCGATAGAGAAGGCGCTTACCGTTCCTTCGGGCCCGGTATCCGTCTCGTCGACACTGTTCGTCGCATACAGCCGCTGTCCGTGGTCACCGATCGCGAGGAAAAACGGGCTATACGCCTGTTTCGTCACACCGGCGGCCTCCAACGCCCCGGTGGAGAGGTCCATTCGGAAGTGGTAGATCCCTTCGTCGGGGTCGTTCGTGAAGGTCCCGACGTAGAGGGACACCTGCCCGCCATATTGCTCCGTCGCCAACGCCTTAACCCTCGGCCTTCGCGGCTATCTCGGTAGACAGCGCGTAGATACCGGCGGTCAGGCCGCCGTCGACTATCAGGACCTGACCCGTGATCCAGGCGGCGTCCTCAGAGGCCAGGAACAGCGCCGGCTTCGCGATGTCCTCAGGTTCACCGATTCGACCGAGAGGGTACCATTTGGTCAGTCGCTCGAAGACATCGGGGTCCTCCTTGAGGACATCCCTCCAGATCGGCGTGCGCACCGTGCCCGGACAGATGGCGTTGACTCGCACTCCATCTCGCGCATGTCGGATCGCCAGATTCTGTGTAAGATTGATGACCCCAGCCTTGGCGGCACTGTAAGCCTCCGAGGACAAGCCCAGGAGGCCGTTGACCGATGACATGTTGACCACTGCCCCGTGGCGGCGTTCGACCATCTGAGGCAAGAGCGCCTTGCAACACAGGTAGACGCTCTTGAGTACGACACGCAGGTCGAGGTCCCAGGTCTCTTCGTCGACGTCGTCCCCGCTGTTCCATCCAGCGTTGTTGACCAGGATGTCCACGCGGCCGTGCGCCTCGAGCGCCTGTGCCGCCATCCGCTCGACCGGTTCGCGCCGGGACACATCGGTCTCGATCGGCGTCGCGACGCCTCCGGCCGCGGTTATCAGCTCTGCCGTCTCCTGGGCCAGGTCTCCCCGAACGTCTGAAGGTATTACCGCGGCCCCTTCACTGGCAAAGATCTCGCAGATCGCCCGCCCTATGCCGGAGCCACCACCCGTCACCAATGCGATTTTGCCGTCCAGTCGCATAAGGACCTCCGATCAGGCAGCCTTGGGCAAGACCCCTGGGACACCGCACTGCGTGAGCATGTCCCGAACCTTCTCTCGAAACTGGTCCCGCACATCCCTCGTCGGCGGCCGGCAACGGCTGGACCCGACGCCGACCAGCTCCATACACAGCTTGTCAAGGTATCCGTCGCCGGTTGTGTACTTGGTCATCTCCTCCCAGATCACGTAAAACGGCAGTAGAACGCGAACTGCCTCTCTCTCTGCCTCTTCGTACTTCTTGCTCTCTAGAAGAGCCCACAGCCGCGCTCCCCACTCGGGAAAGTAGTTGGCCGGATGGACCTCGATCCCACGGGAGCCGAGTATGTGGCTGGTGATGTAGCTCCCGTGGTTGTCTATGATACTGAGCCGGTCTGCAAACTGGACGATCGCCCGCTGAAAAGACATAAACGAGGCGCTCGGGGCGGACCATTTCAGACCGACGACGTTCTGCAGCTCGACCAGCCTCTCTATGATCTCAAGCGACACGTTGCTGCTAGTCCAGAAGGTGTTGTACACGATGATGCCGACGTCGGCAGCCTCGGCGGCCGCCACGACGTATTCATAGAAGTCACCCTCGGTGGGAGCAAAGTAGTAAGGCGGCGAGACCTGGATGTACTCTGCCCCAACGCGCTCCGCCGCCTTCGCCAGAGCGACGAGCTCGCGCGTGCTGGTGGTCTGTGCGCCGAAGACAACGGGAATCTTGCCATCGGCCCCCTGCACCACGGCCTCTGCCACCGCCACCCGCTCGTCGAAGGTCATGGTCGAAAAGTCCCCGGCCGCGCCGCCGGCCAGCACAACCGCATTTCCGGTCCGTAACCCGCCGCCGAGCAGGAACCGTATATGTCCCTCGATGGCGGCGAAGTCGACTTCCAGGTCGTCGTCTCGGAACATCGTTGGAACTGTGACGTAGCAGCCGGTTAGCCGTTCTCGGCGTGTTCGAGCGTCGGTCATAAGAACCCCCTGTCGGTCTGTGGTATGGCAGCGTTAGAGTGCGTCTACCGGCTCATGCCTCGACGATTGGGGTGAAGATTAGCACCGTGCTCTGACGCAGTCAAACCCATCGAGCCCTGTAAAATTGCTTGTCGACAGGGGGTGGTTACATAGGCCAGAGGCGGAGGAGGAATGAACAGGAACGAGTACTCGTGGACGAGGAAGTGCCTCTAAAAGGCAGGGTGTTTACAGGCGTGGCTTTACGCCAGCGAGAGTGGTCGGTGAACAGACCAAGTCGAGCACTCGAACTCCATCAGCGTGGGCCCGTGCTTAGTAGGCTTTTTTGGCTTTGCCGGGGCCGCCGTAGGTCCCGAGATCCCAGCTCCAGGGAAATGGAACGCCGCACTCCAGGCAACTGTCCGGTCTGAGCTCGACATCGTGCACCACATGCTTCGAGTCGAACTGGTATTCGGTAGCCAGCTTGACAGGATGTCCGTTCTTGCATTGACTTAACCGGGGATAGCCACATTTACCGCAGAAGTCCTCGGACTCCCTAAGCTCATGCCCTTACATCCCTCCGCACCATGGCATTCTCGGTTTCCCTTTTGCCGTCAAATGGACGTAGGTGCCAGTGTGAATATACCTAAGTTATACGGAGCCGGCACGGGGTGTCAAGCCACGAGTGACGCGAAGCATCCTGCGGTGGGAGCGGCTTTGCACAAGAAGTGTCGAGTGGTGCGAGCCGCTCTTCGACGGGCTCAGGGCGAACGGTGGATGAGGATATCCGTTCGTGGTGAGCTCCGACAGGAGTCGCGAGTCCTAATCGGACCTGTCGAACCACTGTCCCGGTTGCGACTTTAGGTGCAAAGAACCCGTCAAGGAGAGGAGAGGGCGGGTTTGAAACCCGCCCCTACGTAGGTTGGAAAGGCAGGCACGGTGGTTCGACGGGAACGAGCAGGACTCGCAATGACTTTAAGTGCAAAGCTATGGGAACTTACGGGAGACGCTGGAATCGGGCTCAGAATGTCGGAGCGTTACGGGTTGAGGCGGTCCGTTCTTTCGAGGGCATAGCGAATCAGAGCGGCCTGAGAATCTAGACGCAGCTTTGTCATCAGCCTGGCTCTATGGGCTTCCACGGTACGCGAGCTGATCTCCAGACGGTCGGCGATCTGGCGATTGCTAAGTCCCTCCGCGACCAGGTAAAGGACCTCGCGTTCGCGAAGCGTTAATGTTTCGTGCGGGTCCGTCGGTTCCTGGTCAGTCCGTGCCGGGGGTCCCTCGATAAACGCCTCGGGGAACGGAGATGTTACGTAACGGCCTCCGGCGACCGCCACCCGTATCGCCTTTTTGAGTTCTTCAGCCCCCGCACTCTTCACGACGTAGGCTACTGCGCCACTCCTAAGCCCGAATCCACCGAAGGACACCGATGGACGGCGTGAGGAAAGCGGAAGGGGGGTGAGGGAGCTACAGGGGAAATAGCCTGGGTTCCATTTGGGGTAGGGAGGTCGGCGGACGGTCTTCATCGCCGCACAGGGGCCCCTATGGCCGTCTGCGGGAGCTGCGATGCGCGGGATGGCGAGAGAATACGCAGCAGGGAACTCTCTCGGACCGGGCTGGCACGAGTCTGCGGGGATCTTCGGTTGTCCGGTGGGTGGGTCGGTCGCCGACGGTGCCGTCAGGCCGGGAGTGGAATGGCTCGCAGCCGGGCCAAGGCACGGCTGAACTTCTCAGCCCAAGGCCAGCGATCCGGAAGATGCAGGGTCAACCGGCGTGCCGAGCGGGTGAGCCGTCCGGCCAGGGAGAAGAACCGCCGCCGGAGGGTCTTGGTGGTGGCTATCCGCTCTCCCAGACCGATCCGCGCCGTCCAGCGGGCCAGGTTGTGGGCCATCGTCTGGACGGCCAGCCAGGCGCCGTTGGCGGCGAAGCGGCCCGAGGGGAGATGGTTCAGCCCGACGCCGTACTTGAGGTCGCGTATGGCATTCTCGATCTCGGCGTGGCGGCGATGGTCAGCCTCCAGTTCGAGCAACTCCCCGTCCCGGTCGGTGATGAAGCCATGATAGCTGTATCTGGCGAAGAGGGCCAGTTGGGAACCGGGCGTCGGCTTCACCCGCCGGACGATGAGCCGTACCGGCGCGGCGTCCGCCTCGGCCTGAAAGGGGGTGCAGGTGGTCTCGGCCACATCGGCGGCACCGTCCATCCAGTAAGGAATCGGCGTCCAGGCATCTTCGGGTATCGCCTCGATGAGATTGTGCAGGCTTTTGTGCTGGCGGATGGTGATGGAGAAGCGGACATCCATCTTGCGGCAGACGGATACCACGCCATGAGTGTAGAACCCGCTGTCGGCCCGTAGCGTGAGTCGTCCGTCGGCCCCGGCGTAGCGCACCCGTCCCACCGTCTCCCGCAGGAAGTGGGCGGCGCCGCGGGCGGTGTTGGCCCGGCCCTCGCGCAGCCGGGACATCAGCACGTCTCCGGTGCCGGCGGCGATGGCCGGCAGCGGGTGGTAGCCCCGCTTGCCGGTATAGCCGTGGTGGCGGGCGCCCTCCTTGGCCAGTCCGTAGGTCTCGCAGATGGTGGAGTCCAGGTCAATGGTCAGGGGCCCGTCGCCGGGTCCCGCCCCGGCCTGCCAAGCCCGGGCCAGCAACTCGCGGCTCACCCGGTCGAGTTGACGGACGTGGCCCCACCGGAAGCTGCGCAGGAAGGTGCCCAGGGTGGATGGCGCCTTGACCGTGCCGCCCAGGGTGCAGGCCGTCCCCCCGGTGCGCAACACATCGGCGTCGTCAATGCAGTCGCCCCCAGCCAGCGCAGACGCCACCAGCGTCATCATCTTGTCGCTCGTGTTCGCCCGCCCCGGGGCATCGCCCAGGTCGAGGCGCTGCCGGACGAGTTCGGGCAGGCCGAGGTGCCGCGCCAGGGTGGCCGGAAGGAGCAGCCCGGCATTGGCCACCAAGCGGCGGTCGTCGAAGGTGATTTGGATCCGGTCGGGGTGGTTGCGTGGCAGCATCTACTGGGTGCTCCTTTTCCGGGGCCGTTTTTTTGCTACAAAACCATTATCCCAGAAGCACAGGAGCACCTTCTTGCCGCCTCAGGACGCTAACCCGACGCCCTCCTTCGGTGGATTCGGGCTTAGGAGTAGGCCCATTACGACGAGTGTCATGCCCGCCGCAACGAAGATGTAGCCTCTTTGGCTCAAGAAGCGCTCAACTCCACCTCACCACCACAGGTAAAAGGCTAAGGCACCTACTATCAGAGTCAGCGCACCGTCAATGAACTGCTCAGAAGTCATCTGGACACCCCGACTACCCGGGGTGTTACGCGACTTAGAGTAGGCCAAACCGGCCGAAGCCACAATAGCCAAATCAGGTCCCGACGCCTAGGGGATTACGAAGCGCGAAGTCGCGGGAACTACGGCCTCGGCAGATCTTCTCAGACCCAGTAAGAGTGAGGGGGTTGCTCCAATATGGCCAAACCCTATAGTCACCCCGAGGTAGCGTCAACTATGAAAACTCTAGTCTGAGCTAGAGGAATCAATAGTCCCTACTGGGCCTGCATCCGCGTGTAGCATCGAAGGTCCCCTATTGGTTGAGGATCAAGTTGCCTTATCGTCATTCGTTTCCCCTGGCTGGACGGACAACTGGCCCATTTCGACCCCATCCCCATCTGAGGGTACAGTCGGTATCGTGAAGAAGAGTCTGGAGCCCTTGTTCAGCTCGCTATCCGCCCATACTTCGCCTCTCATGAGTCCTACTAGACCCTTCACGACACTCAGGCCCAGACCGGTTCCTTTGATGCTTTCCGTCTCAGGCCTGCGGACCCGAAAAAGGCTGCCAAACAGCTGTGCCTGGTCCTCAGGGGCAATTCCAATCCCTTGGTCAGCTACCTCGACTACAACGCGTTCTCGGGCGGGCTCGTGACGCGCCGAAATCATTATGGACCCACCATCAGGACTGTACTTGACGGCATTAGTGACCAGGTTCATCAGTACCTGTGTGGTCTTCTCACGGTCCGCCCAGATCTCTGGGGTGTCGGGAACGACGTCCACCTGGAACGTGTGCCCGTCCGCTCCCGGCTTGATTCCCGACAGCACCTCTTCGATGAGGGTGTCCAATCGAAGGTACTCGAGGTTGAGGGCGAGTTTGCCCGTCTGGATCCGGGACAGATCGAGCATGTCGTCTACGATGGACGAGAGGACCTCACCGTTTTGGTGAATCCTACTAAGCCAGTCCTGGCGCGTCGCGTCGGGTGTGTCTCGGTTGCTGAGAAGCAGCTCAGAAAAACCCATTATGGCGGTCATCGGGGTCCGGAGCTCATGCGAAGCGATTGACACGAACGTCTCCCGGCGGTCTTGTAGCTCCCTGGCCTCTGCTATACGCGCCTCCAGCTGGCCTCGCTGCCAGACTATCGTTTTCCACCCCTCCCACACCATATACACCAGCGTTCCGTAAAGGTAGATGAAACTCCCTACGATGGCCCCCAAGGTTATCCACCTGAGATTGCTGACCTGTCTGCTTAGACTTGGAATCGAGAATGGGTCAGACGGCTCGATGGCCTCACCCGCGGCAATCGCCTCGCCGTGCTCTTTCAGTAGGCTGACGTTGCGACTGAGGCTCCCAAAGAGAACTAGAGAGACGACCACGGCGAGGACTACCATGATCACAAGAGTGACAACCGAAAACTGCGCGAGCAGGTTGTCTTTGAAACCGCTCATCTTCAGGCCTGAGATCTGCGTTCGATCCCGCCCATCCTCATCCGAGCCCCTCTAATCCACTTCAGCGCCGGTTCGCCACCTAGGAAAACAGTGTATCCGAACGGGTATTACCGTCAACCCCCTCGGAACCTAACGCGCCCGTTCCCGCGCCTGCTCTTGCAGCTCGTATAGCTTGTTGATCGCCTCCAGGGGTGTCATGGACGCAATGTCCAGCTCCAGAAGGCTCTCCATGGCGGCCGGCGTGCTCCCGATGAGCGGAAGCTGCTGTGCCGGGGATGTATTGCCGCGGCGCTTGCCGGCCGACTTTCGCGGCCGTCCCTCAGCTGGCTGCTCCGGGCCGGAGGCCCCATCCTCCAGATCGCCGAGGACCTCCCACGCCCGGTTGATTACCGCACCCGGAAGTCCGGCTAGGCGCGCAACGTGGACTCCATAGCTTTTGTCAGCCCCACCTGGGACGATGCGCCTCAAGAACACGACGTTGCCATGGTCCTCGGAGACGGCGACGTTGTAGTTCCTGGCGCGAGGAAGGACGTCCGCCAGCTGGGTTAGCTCATGGTAGTGAGTAGCGAAGAGGGTCTTGCACCCCAGCCGCGGGTGGCTATGGATATACTCCGCCACGGCTCGAGCAATGGCGAGTCCGTCGTACGTGCTGGTGCCCCGGCCGATCTCGTCGAGGATGATCAGCGAACGAGCTGTGGCGTGGTTCAGTATCGCGGAGGTCTCGACCATCTCCACCATAAAGGTAGACTGACCAACCGCGAGGTCGTCTTGCAGACCGATGCGAGTGAATATCCTGTCAACGACACCGATCGTGGCCGATTGGGCCGGTACGAAGCTACCGATCTGCGCCATCAAGGTGACAAGCGCGACCTGCCGGATAAAGGTCGACTTGCCCGCCATATTCGGGCCCGTCAGCACAATTAGCTGCTCGTCCGAATTGGACAGCCGGACGTCGTTCGGGACGAATTGGCCCGCAGGCATAGTGCGCTCCACGACCGCGTGCCGTCCCTGCTTTATCTCGACGACATCCCCGTCGTCGAGCCGCGGCCTGGTGTAGCCGTCCTGAGCTGCAACATCCCCGAGCGAGCAGAAGACGTCGACCTGAGCGATGGCCCGTCCGGTGGCCGTGATCGGCGAGGCTGCTTCACCGACCTGCTGGCAGACCTGCCGGAAAAGCGAGGTCTCCAGCTCGGCGACCCTCTCCTGGGCGTTCAAGATCAGAGACTCGTACTCCTTCATCTCCGGGGTGATGTACCGCTCGCCGCCGACAAGCGTCTGGCGACGGACGTACTCTTCCGGCACCTTCGAGACGTTCGACCTGCTCACCTCTATGTAGTAGCCGAACACCTTGTTGTAGCCCACCTTTAGCGACTTGATGCCGGTGCGTTCCCGCTCTTTGCGCTCGAGGCCGGCTATGTACTCCTGGGCGTCACGCGTCGAGTTCCTCAGCGCGTCCAGGTCGGGCGAAAACCCCGCACGAATCACCCGCCCCTCGCCGACCGACGGAGGTGGATCGTCCTCGATGGCGCGCCCCACAAGCTCGACCACGTCCTTGTTGTCGCCTATCTCGGCGGCCAGCCAGGCTACCTGTGAGTCGTCCTCGTCTTCGTTGAAGATTTCCCTGATCTGGGGTGCCGCCTCGAGGCTCTTGGCAAGGGCGACCAGGTCCCGGGGCACCGCGGAGTAGCTGCGCACGCGATTTACGAGACGCTCGATGTCTGAAGTCGACTTCAGCAGATCGGCGACGCGGCCGCGACGGAGCGCGCTGCGGTGAAACCACCCGACGGCATCCTGCCTGCGGACGATCTGGTCTACGTCGAGAAGCGGCTGACCCAGCCATCTTCGGAGAAGACGCCCGCCCATCGACGTGTGCGTGCGGTCCAAGACCGAGTAGAGGGACGATCCCTCGTCGCCCCACCGGCCGCCCTCGAAAAGCTCCAGGTTGCGCCTGGTCTGCCGGTCGAGGACCATGTAGGACGCCGTCGAGTAGGTATACAGAGAAGTGAGCTGCGCGAGGGCCGCCTTCTGATTCCCGCCGAGGTACTCGACGATCGCCCCCACCGCCCGAACTGCCAGGGGCAGGTGCTCGCAGCCGTACCCCTCCAGAGAGGCGACCCCGAAGTGCCGTAGGAGGACCTCTCTGGTCCACTCAGGATGGAACGCGTCCGGTTCGAGGGCGGTCACCGTCGTGTCCGGCTCTACCGGCAGGCCGTCTTGACCCTGGGGAGCCAGGACCTCGGACGGGGTCAGCCGGCCCAGCTCGACGCCCAGGTCGGCCACCGGGAACTGGCTCGTGGCAAACTCGCTTGTGGTGATGTCCATGTAGGCCAGCCCGGCATCCTCGCCATCCACGACCACGGACGCCAGGTAGTTGTTTGAACTCCCGTCCAGAAGGGAGTCCTCGACGACCGTGCCCGCCGTCACCACCCGCACCACCTCCCGGTCGACGAGCCCCTTGGAGGTCGCCGGGTCGCTCGTCTGCTCGCAAAGGGCGGCCTTGTAACCCTTCTTGATCAGCCTGGCGAGGTACGACTCCAGTGCGTGGTAGGGGATGCCGGCAAGCGGTACACGCTGCCCCTTGCCCATCTCCCGTGACGTCAGCGCTATCTCCAACTCCCGAGAGATCAGCCGGGCGTCGTCGTCGAACGTCTCGTAGAAATCCCCCATACGGAACAGCAGGACCGCGTCCTGGTGTTCCTTCTTGATGCGCAGATACTGCCGCCGCGCGGGCGTGGTCATAGCGAGGGGACCTTATGGGCTAGGAGTCATGCCATTCTAACCGAGGGCCAGTCGGCTGGAAAGGGCAACCGATATCCCAATCAACACGCGCGCGACGGGCCTTGAAAAAAGTGTCCCATTCTGTCCCATTTCGTATCTGTAGGGCGGCACACTATGGAACACCTTGCCCACAAATGGGAGACCTTTTTGGGAAAGGCGCCGTCGTGTGGCGTCGGGTCGCAAAGGGTTGTGGAATATCTCAATAAACGCGTGGCCGACAGTCGTTCGAAAAAAGTGTCTCGCTCTGTCTCATTTGTCTCATTTCATAGCTGGAGGCAGCACTACGAACGGAGGCCCCACATCCGTTCGTCCTGAGCCGGTCGAAGGACATCCCAACACCCTGACAGAAGACCCGGGCGCTTATCGCTACATCCCTTGACAACCCCGAACATTTCCTGGGGTCCAGTGTCCTGAGCTGGCAAACGTCCGGCGTGATCGTTGAGTTGGCCGAGGCCGTCCTATGTTCTTTGGCTTCGGTCACGGTAGCGGGAGACCGTGAATAAAGCCCGCCGGTTCAGTTGGCCGTTTCGACCGCAAGAGGAACAGCCACCCAACGGTTGCGAGTGACCGTAAACGGCTCGCCGGTTCTATCGCTGTTCGACCGTCAAAGACCACCAACCTGAAGCCCCGCGGGCTTATGTTTACACCAGCGGCGCAACCTCGGCCATGAACCGCTCCATACGCTCCGTCGTCTCAGGCAGCGTCGGCCTCTGAAATCCGACCATCAGGTGGCGAACGCCCATCTGCTCGAAGGCACGGATATCGGCCGCGACCTGCTCGGGCGGCCCCGTGAAGTATGGCCGCTCTCCCGTGGGCCGCATGTTCGCCGCCGGGTCGTCGAACCACGCCGCGCTGTAGGCGACGTCGATCTCTGACGGGTCTCGACCCACATCCTTGGCGTAGCGGCGTATCCGCGCAAGGGATTCCAAGAGCTGCTCAGGCGTGCCTACCGGATACCGGGGATTCGTGCCTATCGGATACCAGGCGTCGCCCAGTCGAGCCACCCTCCGCAACGCAGGCGGGCTCTCCCCGCCGATCCATATCGGAGGATGTGGTTTCTGGATGGGCTTCGGCGAGAAGGTAAGGTCCGAAAAACGGACGTACCTGCCTTCGAAGCTAGGGTCGTCGCTGGTCCACAGCTCCTTGAAGGCCCGTGTACTCCTCGCCGACGGCTCCCCGCTCCTCATAAGGAGGCACCCCAATGGCCTCGAACTCCTCCTTCATCCAGCCGACACCGGCGCCGACGACCAGTCGCCCCTGCGATAGCACGTCTATCGACGCCAGCATCTTGGCGGCGAGCACCGGGCTTCGATGCGGCAACACCATCACGGAGGTCAACAGCCGGGCGGTCGACGTGTGGGCCGCAAGAAAACTCATCAGGCTGAGCTGGTCCAGAAACTCCCCGGAGCCACCCATCTCTCCGCTCTCGTTGTACGGGTACAGCGACCTGATCGTCCTCGGCATGACGATGTGATCGCTGACCCCGATCAGGGCAAAGCCTAGCTCCTCACCACGTCTTGCCAAGGCCGCGATCGACTCCGGAGTCGCGAGAGGGCCACCGGTCGGGACGTTAAAGCCGTACTCCATCCGTCGAAGCCTTTCCTTAGGACGAGGTAGGGCGGGTTACAAACCCGCAGCTACGGTTCTGGACGGCCTGAGACCATATCGCCCGCAACGCGCTGTCAACACGTGGACGAACCATTTGAGTTACCGATCTCGACCTCGTGGCCGAACCTCGGTACTCTTCTAACAGAGCATTCCAAATCGCATTTGACGCTCATGATTCGGTATGTAGGATGTATCGACTTTCACCCGCCCGCTGGATGTGGCCTAGCCATACTCCCCGGGCGGGTGTTTTTGGCGCATTGTGTGCGCATCTTCCTTGACGACGTAGGGGCGGGTTTCAAACCCGCCCGTCCGGTTCCGGGCTATATCGCCCGCAGTACGCTGTCGGCAGACGCACAACCATTTGAATAAGAAACCCTACCCGCCACCGCCCTCGGCCGTCGGGTCTTCGATGAACTCTGCCAGCGCCTGGAAGTAGGTAGGACCCCCGACTATGTAGGTGTCGTTGTGCCCGGCGCCCTCGATGGTGTAGAAGCGCTTCGGCGGGTTGGCCGCCTCGAAGAGCTCGCGTCCGATCTCGATAGGAACCGTCTCGTCGCGGTCGCCGTGCAGGACCATCACGGGCGCATGCACGTCCTTGAGCTTCGAGAGGGTGTCGTACTTCGTTCTGATGATCGCGCCGATCCCTGGAAGAAACGGGTATTGTCTCCTGGCCATGGCCTGCACGGACGAAAACGCCGACTCCAGGACCAGGGCATAGACGTCGTTCTTGGTGGCCGCCTCTGCGGCTACGGCCCCCCCAAGTGACCTGCCGAACAGCACCAGCCTTTGCTGGTCCACGTCGCCTCGCGTACGGAGGTACGACATCGCGCCATCAGCATCCAGGTAGGTGCCTTTTTCCGATACGTCGCCGTCGCTCTTTCCGTAGCCGCGATAGTCAAAGATGAAGACGTTGACCCCCAGGCGGGTGTGCAACTCTGCAACGTTTTCTACCCGATGACTGATGTTGCCGGCGTTGCCGTGAAACCAGACCAGGGTGGTGTCGCCCTCGCCCGGCACAAACCAGCCATGCAGCTTGACCCCATCGGCAGCGCTGAAGAAGACATCGTCAAACTCCAGTCCCACGTCGCCGGGGTCCTGGGTAATTGTCCTGTCGGGGAAGAATATGAAGTATCGGTCGACCACGTTCGTGTACCGGGCCACCACACCGACAGTTACTACGATTGAGAGGCTGAGAACCACGCCCCTCAACAAAGTCCTGGCGGACCGCAAGACAACCGGCCTTCGGAGAGACGTCAAACCGAATCCCCCAGAACCTCGGGCCGTCGCTATTTTAGCATCACCTTGAAGACTTGCTGGCCCTCCCGGAAGAGGTCGGCCACCTCCCGGCGCTGCTTGTCGTTATAGAACTTGCCTCTAGTGCGCACCCATTCCAGCGAGCGCTCGATCGACCCGTCGAACCACTGGGCCGCGGCCTTGCGCTCTGGGCTGTCAGCGCCCGACCTGACGTACACCGGGCTGGTGTGGGCAAAGATAGGCTGATGGAAGCTGTCGCGTGTCTCGCTGGACACCCTCGCCGCCACCCAGCCGTCAGTCGCGGCCGTCACGTCGGCCTCCAGGTGCCCGTCCTTGGAGCCCTCGGGGAATTGCTCTTGGGCCACGACGTTGCCGTTGAACAGGACCTCGACTTTGGTGATCGGGTGGTGTGACTTCCAGCTCACCAGAGTCGAAAGCCGGTCTCCGGCCGCAGCCTGGATCTCGGTACCCGGCTCTTCGCCCTGGACCTCCAGCGACAGTGCTGGGCCGTTCGTGATGAACGTCCGTCCTGCCCTCAATGCCTGGACCCATGACTCGTACTCAAAGGCCCCCTCGGTGTGAGCGTAGACCCTGTTCGCGGAACAGATAAACCAGTCCGAGCCCGTGGACGCCGGCAGCCTAAGGCCAGCGTTTAACATCCGGTAGTAGATATCGTACTCGGGGTCCGCCCAGTTGGGGTCGAACAGGTTGAAGGCGTCGAGCTTGCCGAGGGCAGCCGCCACGGGCGCCTCCATCCCCTGGCCGTTGTGGCACCAGATCACAATGCCTCCCTGGCGGTGGGCGTCGTCGCATGCGTAGCTCAAGGGCGGGTAGTCGGGATCGAAGGCGTCGACCAGCACCCCCCTGCTCACGGGCTCCACCACATTCCGGATGCTCAGCAACATAATGTGCCCGTATCCTATATCGTAGCCGCTGGCGTTGTGTCGGCTCTCCTCGCCAGACTGGACGTAGTGGTGCGCAGAGGAGAAGTCGGTGAGCATCCCCGGCGGGTACTTGTTGGTGGCGTACTCGAGGTCCCAGCGCTTCAGTACGCTGACGGCCGTCATCCGCAGGTCTTCTACCCTGGGGTCAAGTCGCAGCCGTTCGTCCGGTCGCTCCTCCTTCTCGTCGTAGTGGATATGAGTGTTGCCGGGGTGCCAGCCGTGCTCTCCGAGCTCCGACCACCGCGCCAACTCCACGTCTGCCGTAATAGTGCCGCGCTCGGAAGCCTCGATGCTGACCTGGCCGGGCACGTACTCGGTGCCGCGCTCGACGGTGACCTGCACCCATCCTCTCGGCACGTCGACCTCGAACCTGCCGTCAGAGTAGAAGAACGGCTCGCCCGGCCCGACCTTCAGGATGGCATCAGTGGGGTACACGAACTGGCCGGTCGATGTCAGCACTCGGACCCTCGCCGCTATCTGCTCTCCTGTATCCCGGTCGACTATCGAGCCTGCCAGCTTCGCTCGCCCGGGGGCAAACGCGAGCCGCCCGGCAGTCCTGGGTCCTGTCATTTTCCGTTCCCCCATCGGGACCTAATTGTTGCGGATTGCCGGTATTCTAGCACGGGCGTGGTACTCCTGATGCGCGGAGTGAGTTTCCTACCCTCGGTCGAACGGCTTACCAGAGGTCTAGCTCCGCCAAGACCTCCGCCGCCAGTGGCAACTCAGGGGTCGGAGCGCCAGTCGTTATGTCCGGCACATCCACATCGGTTCGAAGTCGCATAAGTCCCTGCCGGTCAACACCGCCTCCCAGTTCGTCGAGTCCTCCATCCAACGGGTCACGTTTCGAGGCAGGCGAAAACTGGAATTCAGTCTCTCGAGCGTCGCCCCGCCTGCCAGGAGACCCGCGGCTCTAATCGGCCCGATGCCCGGCACGCCGGCGATCTCATCCGACGCGTCTCCTGTGAGCGCGCGGTAGTCGCACCACTGGTCTGGTCCGACACCATACCGCTCGATTATCTCGCCCGGCCCGACGATGCGCCTGCCGCTCTTCAGGAGCGTGTTCAGGACAGACACGTTGTCGCTAACGAGCTGGTAGAAGTCCCGGTCGCCAGACATGATGTAGGTACGCCGCACCTGCTCGCGGGCGACAAGGGTCGCTATGACGTCGTCGGCCTCAAGATAGTCTGAGTAGAACCATCTGACGCCCATCCAATCTAGGCTGGCCAGAATGTCCGGCAGCGATTTAATCGGGGTCATATCGGCATCCTGTCGCTTTCGCTTGTAGTTCGCATCTAGCTTCTGGCGTTCAGTCGCGCCGTACTCGCCGTCGAAGCACACTACGCATTCGGCGGGCGGGCTCACCTCCCGCAGCGCGACGCGCAGCAAAGCGAAGAAGCCGAAAACGCCTGTGCGGTCTTCTCCGGCGCGGGTCGTGATACGGGCCGGAAACCCGTAGTAAGCCCTCCAGAGGAGGTGATGACCGTCTACGAGGACCAACGGCGCTTGATCGCTTTAGACTCTCACATGCGCTCCCGATGCTTGCCGAGACCAGATATAGACGGTAAGCTACGCTGTGCCACTTCAGCCCCTTGGGAGATAACCATGAAGGCGGTCTATTTCGGAGAGCACGGCGGGACCGAGGTCCTTACCTATGGGGACCGGCCCGAGCCGACCGTCGGGCCCAACGACGTAAAGGTACGCGTGAGGGCCTGCGGGATCAACCGGGTCGATGTCTTCACCCGCGCTGGGGTCCGGGGGACCCGCCTCAAGCTAGAGGAACCTCACATCCTGGGCAGCGATGTGGCAGGCGGCGTGGTCGACGTTGGGTCGGAGGTGACCAGGGTCGCGCCCGGCGACCGGGTGGTCGTAAACCCTCGTGTGACATGTGGCCAGTGCAGGTATTGTGTCGACGGCCAAGAGGAGCTGTGCGCCAGGCCGCAGATGGTCGGGTCGACGACCAACGGGGGGTATGCTGAGTTCGTCAAGGTGCCCGCTGTGAATGTGGTGGCGCTACCGGGACCGCTTTCATACGAGGAGGCCGCCTCGCTTCCAACGGTGTTCATCCCCTGCTGGTCGATGCTAATACGTCGGGCAGCCCTCAAACCGTGGGAGACCGTGCTCGTGCTATCGGCGTCGAGCGGCGTCGGCACGGCGGCGATTCAGGTCGCCGGCAGTGTCATAGGTGCCAGGGTGATCGCAACCACCAGCACGGACGAGAAGGCGGCGAAAGCCACTGAACTTGGTGCCGATGAAGTGGTCAACTACACCAGCGAAGACATCGGTGAACGGGTCAAGGAGTTGACTGGAGGGCGTGGCGTCGACGTGGTGGTAGACCACGTCGGGGCCGAGTTCTGGCCGGCAGCCTCAGCCGCGCTCGCGCCCGGAGGCCGGTACTGCATATGCGGCGTGACTACGGGCTATCGAGCAGAGCTGCAGATGGGGTCGCTCTTCTTGCGAAACCAGACGGTCCTTGGCGTGTACATGGGGCGTACGGCAGACCTGCAGCAGATCGTCGACCTGGCGGGTAGAGGGACGGTCCACGGTGTCGTCCACCAAACCTTCCCCCTTGAGAACGCCGCCAAGGCACACGAGGCGATGGAGGGGCGGGGCTTCTTCGGGAAGCTGGTCTTAACAGTGGCCTGAGGGCTTAAGGGAAGTCACCCCCACTCTAACTCTCCCCCGTCGAGGGGAAGAGGAAAGAAGCGCTCGATTTGGGCTGGCCGTGTCATTCTGAGGGAGTCCCGATGCCGAATCGGGACGACTGAAGAATCTAGGCGTTTATCGTGCGAGTGCCTATCTGGGGGGGCACAAGTCTAGATTCTGAACCCCGATGCGGCATCGGGGTTCAGAATGACATTTGCGCGGCGGCAGGGCAGGTCCAAAACGAGGGAATGTAGGTCTCTCTGAACTACTTCTTACGCCCCCGCTTGCCGGAGTCCAGGGCCTTGTGCAAAAACGCCTTGACAACGTGGACTGGCACCGCCATCGCTACCTGCGGCCCGGATATCATGGTGTTGATGCCGACGAGCCTCCCCTGCGCATCCATCATCGGCCCTCCGGAGTTGCCGGGTCTCAAACGAAGGCTCGCAACGACCCACTCCCGTCCCGCCTGGGGCGACTCGGCGACCTCCGGGCCGACCCCTATGACGACCCCGGCCGTGGTCGCGCCCGAGACGCCCCACGGATGTCCCATTGCCAGCACGAGATTCCCCGGCTGCAGGAGCCTTGAATCGCCCAGGCCGATCGTCGGAAGCCGGTCCGCTTCCACCGAGACGGCGGCGAGGTCCAGGCCGCTATCGTGCGCCAGCACGCGGCCCGGCAGCTCTCGGCCGTCCGGCAGGCTTACCTTGAGCGAGCGGCTTCCGACAACGTGGGCGTTGGTAAGGACGAGCCCGTCGGAGTGCCAAACGCTTCCTGCGCCCGCGCCATGACCCCCATTGCGAATCTGGACGAGGCTCTGGCGCACGCCCTCCGCCACATCGGCCATCTCGGCGCTCAGCTCTTGTAATGCATTGGGCACCTTCGCCTCCGCTATTCCCGCTCGCCGATTTCCACGCCCAGTTCCTGTAGCTGCCCCGCGCGCACGAGTCGTATGGTCGGCTTTGTCCCGACGGAATCACCACTTAAGTAACTCAGCAGATCGTCCAGATGCCGGACGGCGTTCCCGTCCAGGGTCACGATCGTATCTCCAAGCAACAGTCCGCTCTTTTCGGCGGGACTTTTCGGCTCTACAGAGACCAGCAGCAGCCCCGTTTCTTGATCGAGTTTTGGCTCGAGGCCTTCGGGCAGTCGCACGACCTGAGCGCCGATGCCCAGGTAGCCGCGGCGGACATGGCCGTGGGCCAGGAGCGTCTCAACGACGCTGCGGACCGTGGGCGTCGGCAGCGATACGGTGACGCCGCGTAGCAATGCGGAGGAGTTGAGTCCGAGAACGTCGCCAGAGGCGTCGACCAGCGGCCCGCCGGAGAACCCAGGATACATAGTCACGTCGGTCTGCAGGTATCGGTCGATCCGACCTCCGGCCCGCGTTTGCCAGCTCTGGCCGAGCGCGCTCACGATTCCCAGCGTTGCCTGGACGGTCTTCCCTGGCCGACCGAGGGCCAGCGCAATATTGCCGACGCGCACGTCGTCGGGCTCAGTCCATCTGGGAGCCGCGAGGCTCGCTCCGTCGGCACGAAGCACTGCCAGGTCGGTCGTGGGGTCTCGTCCGGCGACGGTCGCTTTCACGGCCTCGCCGTTCGAGAGACCCACGTTGATGTTATCGTCGCGCTCGAGGACGTGGTTTGCGGTCACGACGACGTCGCTAGACCAGGCGGTCCCGGTGGCCGGTAGTCGTTCTCGGCCTTCCACACGCACCACGCCTGGTCCGGCGGCCGCGACCGTCTCCGCCAACGCGTCCGACAGTTCCGATATAAGCTTCGCCATTCCTTAGCCTCCTGAGTTCTGCGAAAAGTGTCTTATTGGGCACACTTCAAGTGTATCGAGGCGAGAAGGCCTGATGAATAGATCGAACGGCTGGGTCGGTACCTGGAAGAACGGTCAGGTCAGAAGGTGATCAGACCCATCCGAGTAGCCAGGGTGACGGCCTCGGTGCGACTTTGGGCGCCCAGCTTGCCGAGGATGGCGTTGACGTGGAACTTGACGGTGTGCTCGCTGATGTCGAGGCGGCCGGCGATGGTCTTGTTGGGGAGCCCGTCCCCGATCAGACCGAGCACCTCCAACTCACGAGGGGTCAGCACAGCTTGGGTTAAAGGTGGCCTTTCGGAGGCCTGGGGCACAGAAAACGCTGGCGATAGCTCCGGGTCCAGCACGGCCAGCCCCTGTGAGACCGCAATCAAGGCACCCATCAGGGTTGCAACGTCTACCTCGCGCTGCAACAGGCCGCGGGCACCGGCGGCCCAGGCCTCGTTGGCGTACGACTCGTCGAGGACCAGCACGACAGCCGGCGTTGCGGACTCTGTCGTTTCGAGGACCTCCAGGACGGCCGCTGGGTCCCAGCCGAGGTCCCAGAGCACAAGGTCCGCGGAGAACACCCCCGGTTCAAGCGAGGCGTACTCCGAGGCGGCCATCTGACCGACGACCGTGCACCCGGGCTGGTCGGCAAGCAAAGCCGCCAGCCCGGCCCGCGCCAGGTGATCGTCTGCCACGACAAGAACACGTAGGTCATCCTCGGGGGGCGGTATCACGCGACCTCGCTCGCTAGCCACGTCCCTGGAGGCGTCTGTCGTGGAAGAGGTACTGGTTGGCGTAGCCAGCGTATGGGCCGAAGCGTTCCTGTGCCCATATTCGCACTTTTTCTTGCGAGATTTTGGGCTTGGGGGGACGCCGGCCGTCGAAGTACCACTCCCTGAGAACGCGGTCGACCCAGACGTCGACGGGGAAGGCCTCCGGCTTGTCGAGGGAGAAGAGAAGCACGCAGTTGGCTACCTTGTCCCCGACCCCGTCGAGTGTGGTGAGAGCTGCCAAAGCCTCTTCGTAGTCGGCCTCCCGCAGAGTCATCAGGTCGAGCACTCCGTCCGCAATGGCCCTGGCGGTTGTGGCCAGGTACTTGGCCCGGAACCCGAGGCCCAGATCTCGTAGCCGCTGCTCACCTGCCGTCGCGAGCTCCTTAGGGCTCGGGAACGTGTGCCGAACGTAGTCGTCCATCTCCAGCGGCCGTCCGAAGCTTTTGCAAATATCCTCGACGTTGCCGCTTATGCGGGGGATATTGGAGGCCGAGGAGCAGATAAAGGATACGAGGCACTCCCACGGGTCCTGCCGGAGGATTCGCATCCCCTTGTACCGGGCGATGGAGTCTTTGAGCCGCTGATCGGAGGATATCGATGCGTAGATGGCCTCGAGGTCGGCTCCCAGGCCCAGGTAATCCTGCAGCAACGGGCCGATAGTGCGCTCCTCGTCAGAGGCGCAGGAGAAGTCTATTCCAGCCCGTACTTGGCGTATCTTTACGATGTTACTGAAGACGACGCCGTAGAACCACTCGCCGTCCGGCCGCCATCGAAACGCCTGTCCGCTCAGAAGGGTGCTTGCCAGGTCAAAAGGCTTGGGAGTGGGGATCAACAAAGGTGGGTTCGGGGATAGAGTCTACCAGCAGCCATGAGATATATCCTTTCCGGCGGTTTGCCGGATCACCCTCACCTTAATCCTCTCCCTCAAGGAGAAGAAAGAGGCGAACGGGGCGGGTTTCAACTGTCAGGGCCGTCTGAGCGGAGATCTGTGGACATGGGGTTGAACATGCAGCCTTCGACGAAGATCTCGAAGAAGTCGGGCGTTGTCTCAAGCTCGACGTGCTCAATCTGTCGGGCCATCTTCTCGGCGGCCTGTCGCATGTTGCCCGAGGTCAGCATCAGAGTGGCGCCCTCCAACGCGGCGTTGCCCGCTTTGACCACCCTGTCGGCCGGGACGTTGGCGATGAAACCGATGTCGACGGCGCTCTTGACGTTGACGTAGTTGGCGAACCCCCCCGCAAGGTAGAGCCTGGCGATGCGGTCGATCGGAACGCCGTACTTGCGTAGGACGATCCACTGGCCGCAGTAGTTGGCCGACTTCGCCTGGGCCAGCGCGCTGATATCGGACCGGGAGAGCGATAGGCCCTCGTTTTTGGCGAAGAGGAACTCGTTTGCGCCGTTTGAGAACACACCGAGCTCGTTCATGGTGCCAACCCGGCGCAGCTCCGCGAGCAGGTCCACCAGCCCGGAGCCACATATGCCCTGGGGCTCCGTATCGCCGATTGTACTGCACTTGACCCCGCGATTCGTAATCTTTACAGCCTCCACGGCGCCGTCATACCCAGGCATGCCGTATGTGACCGCCCCCCCTTCAAAGGCCGGCCCCGCCGGGCACGAGGCCGCCATCATCCGGTGCCGGTTGCCCACGACCACCTCGGTGTTTGTACCGACGTCGACGAGCGCGACCACGTCCTCTTCTTCGTCCATGCCTATGGCCAGGAGGTCCGCCGCCACATCCGCTCCGACGTGGCAGCTGATAAGCGGTCCACTGTACACATTCGCCTGCGGGAATACCCGCAGGCCTAGGTCCTTCGCCGTTACGTTCAGAGCGGTCGTCTCACGCTCACCCCGCTCGAGCTCGTCCTCTGTTAGCGACTTGTACGGCTTCTCTCCAATGGACTGCACGTCGATGCCGAAGAAGATGTCACGCATGGTGGAGTTGCCGACGACCACCATGTCGTAGATGCGCCGCCGGTGGAAGCCCAGCTGCTTGCTCATCTCCCCGATCTCGAAGTTAACCGAAGAGAGCATCACCTGCTGAAGCTCGCCTTTGAACGGCCCTGCGTCATACGAGATCCGGTGCATAATGTCGCTGCCGCCGAACCTCTGAGGGTTCTCGAAAGAGGCCGTGTAGATTACATCTCCGGTCTCGAGGTCGACCAGATTCAGCACGACGGTCGTGGTCCCGGCGTCGATCGCGACGCCATATATCTGACCTCGGTAGCTGTCGATACGCTGGTCCTGAAAGTAGACGTCGTCGCCGCGGCGGACGGTCAGTGGCTCCAGCTTGACCTCGCGCTTGATAGAGTCGGTGAGGATCCGGGGCTGGCGCCGAAGCACCGCGAACTCGAGGTCGGCCTCCGGGTCGACGACCGTCGCCTGACAGGCCAGCCGGTAGCTACCGCGAAGGAACTCCTCTGACGCGCTCGGTGGCGAAAGTGCCTCGATGCCTCGCTTGACCTCGACGATGCACTCGTGGCACTCGCCGCTCCGACCGCACGAGGTGGGGACCCTCACGCTCAGGCTGTCGGCGTAGTCGAAGATGGTCTTGCCGGCGGCCAGTTCTAGCCGACGGTTGTCATAGTGGAGGGGGCTCATGAGGACACCAGTCGAGCCGTGGGCCATACAAGCTCTATGTCGGAGCCAGCGAGGCTTCGAGCTGTAGATGGAGTGCGGCTCGGGGGCATGGGGTTCAACTCTAGCCTACCGTCCAACTTACGCCACGGTGAACGAGAACGGACCGTATCATGCTGAGGTTCGACGAAGCATCTGGGGTGGGGATGCACCCCTCCCCAGACCCTTCGTCCCGATGCCGAATCGGGACTCAGGAAGACAAGTCGGAGGCGATTTTAGAGGCAAAGCCAGAGGAACTAGAATGGCGCCTTCAGACTTCCCACGCGTTGCGATAGTCCAGGTTGTCGCTGCCGGTGCAGATGTACAGCTCGCCGGCGGGAACGGTGCGGTCCTGGTTGCGGCAGCCGAATTTGGCCGTGCAGCGGTCCTGGACGTTCTTGTAAGGGCACCGCCGCGTCGAGACCTCGGTGACTGTGTCCGACATATCTTTGAATATATCGTACAAGCGGGTCATGCTGGCCCGATAGCGTTCCTTGTCGACCTGGCCGTGCACTCGTGAGCCTCGCTTAGGTCGCTACCGGCTCCGCTTCGGGCACGCCCTCGATGCCTACCAGATGCTTGGCCATGTCCACACAGGCTATGGCGTTCTCGCCGTATCCATCAGCGCCCATGTCCTCCGCGAACTCCTGTGTCACCGGCGCGCCACCTACCATAATCCCGACGTCGCCCCTAATACCCTCGTCTTCGAACGCTCGGATGGTCCTTCCCATGTTAGGCATCGTGGTCGTGAGGAGGGCCGACATGCCGAGGACCTTAGCGCCATGCTCTACGACCGCGTCGATGAACTCCGTCGGCTGGGTGTCGACGCCAAGGTCGTGGACCACAAAGCCTGCACCTCGCAGCATCATTATGCAGAGGTTCTTGCCGATGTCATGCAGGTCTCCCTTGACCGTGCCCATGATCACGGTGCCTACGGGCTCGACGCCCGACGCCGAGAGGATCGGCTCTATGTAGGCCATACCCGCTTTCATAGCCCTCGCCGAGACCAGGACCTCAGGGACGAAGATTATGTTGTCGCGGAACTTGATGCCGACGATGGCCATTCCCGCGATCAGCCCGTCGTCCATGATCGTGTTGGCCGTGAAACCGTCTTCGAGCGCCTGTTTCGTCCGCCGGTCTACCTCGTGTTGGTCACCTTGAATCAGATTATAGGCGATCTCGTGCATCGAGGGGTCGGTGCCTTCGAAAAGCGATCTTATGTGTTTGATCTCGAACGGCTTGGTTACGTATTCGAACTCTTTTTCCAAGCCTTCATGGTCTATCGGCATGAGCACGCTCCATTAGATTCAGCAGGCCGCTGGAAAACCCCTTCGACCATCCCCCTGCCCCCCTTCCTGGACTGTATAGACCGGGGACATAGCTTACACATGTTCGGGGACATGGTGGACACCATAATAGGCATGACTTCATTACAAGGAGGTGGTCATGCCATGGAAGGAGATGTCCGTTATGTCTCAGAGGAGAGAGTTCGTGGAGCTGGCGCAGACTGAAGGCACCAACAAAAGGGGCCTTTGCCGTCGCTTCGGGATCAGCCCTACGACTGGATACAAGTGGCTTGGGCGTTTCCGTGAAGGGAGCGAGGCAGGCCTGGTCGAGCTGCCGCGGCGGCCTCACTACTCGCCTGCACGTACCCCATCGCAGGTTGAGCAGGCGGTGCTGTCTGCCCGTGCGGCCCATCCGGCCTGGGGAGCTCGTAAGCTGCAACGGTGGCTTTTGGAGCGCAGGGATGTGTTTGAGGCGGACATGCCGGCCCCCAGTACTATCACGGCGATCTTGCGTCGTCATGGCCGCATTGACCCCGCCGAGGGGCCCAAGCACCGTTCCTGGCAGCGATTTGAACACCAAGCACCCAACGACCTGTGGCAGATGGACTTCAAAGGCCACTTCCCCCTTACCCGAGGACGCTGCCACCCTCTGACTGTTCTGGACGATCACTCTCGGTTTGCCTTGGGGCTGCAGGCCTGCGGTAACGAGCAGGGAGAGATGGTGCAACAGCGCCTGACGGCTATCTTCCGGCGCTACGGCCTGCCCAACACAATGTTGATGGACAATGGCTCCCCGTGGGGCCATGACCAAGACCACCCCTACACACCTTTTACAGTCTGGCTGCTGAGGTTGGGCATCGGAGTCAGTCATGGACGCCCTTATCACCCTCAGACACAGGGAAAAGATGAGCGCTTCCACCGAACCATGACCGTTGAAGTGCTGCAGGGGAGCAGCTTCACTGATCTGGCGCACTGCCAGAGAGCCTTCGACCTGTGGCGGGACATCTACAACTTGGAGCGGCCCCATGACGCCCTTGACCTTGCTACTCCGGCCACCAAGTACCAAGTGAGCCAAAGACTGTTTCCCGAGGTCCTTCCACCCTTGGAATACGAACCAACTGACCTGGTACGCCGTGTTCACGACAAAGGTAGGCTCCAGTTGTTTGGCCGTATCTTCAAGGTGCCTAAGGCCTTCAAGGGCATGCCAGTGGCTATTCGGCCGACAACTGACGATGGAGTCTGGAACGTCTTCTTCGCCACTCATCAAATCGCCCAGCTTGACCTCAGGCACGATGCCTAACATACTCAAATGTGTCCACCATGTCTCCGAACACCCGTCCACCATGTGTCCGGTCCATACAGGACAGAAAGGGGGGGAAACAAATATCTGAGGGACACCCTCAGAATCCCGGCCCCGATGCCGCATCGGGGCACTCCCCATTTCTTGTCAGCCTGCTAGAAAAGGATTCCACCTATTAATTATTCGCCTAATAGCTTTGCTTGTCAATGACAGGGTACCGGCCGTTTCACGGATGTTCAGCCGAGGCGGCCGTCTCTGTGGGCCTGGATGTAGTTCATGCAGAAGTCGTCGTGCCCGAGGAGCATATCGGTCGCGATCTTCACCGGCTCGGACTCCATGTCCAAGCTGAACACGGCGTCGAGCTTCGTCGCGATCGGGTCGATGATGCCCGCGTCTATCCCGGCCTCCAGCGCCAGATGGATGAACGTCTGATTGATTAGCTTGCGGTTGGGCATCCCGAACGAGACGTTGCTCAGGCCCATGCCTATGTGAATCCCGTCGCCGTAGGTCTCTCTGATTGTCCTCACCGCGTCGAAGTAGTAGTTGCCGTTCTGGCCGTCGACGGAGATGGGGAAAATGATGGCGTCGACGAATATGTCCTCGAGCGCCACGCTTCGCGACTGGACCTGCTCCATGATCGCGTTGGTGTTTTCGACACGCTCTTCCGTGTTCTGGGGCATCGCGGTCCCGCTCGTGGCCATGATAATGACCCTGGCGTTGTGCTCGACGATCATGTCGAGGGTCTCGGGCCTCTCCGGCGCGAACGAGTTGACGATCGGGCGCCCTGCCCTGCCGTCGTATGCCGCCACACCCTCGGCGATAATGTCTGCGCTCGAAGAGTCGATGCTCGGCGGCACCGGGGAGACCTCCTGAACGGTCTCCACCGCCCACCTCATCGCCCGCTTCTGGGTATCGAGGTCGTAGTGGACCTCGTCGGGGTTGATGTCGATATAGCTGGCGCCCGCGGCTAGCTGCCTTCTTACCGCGTTCCTCACGTACGCGACTCCCTCTTCCTGGTCCGCCGGGTCGTCGCTGATACCCTTCGTCATCGCGATGATGAAATGCTTGATAGTGCCCTGCTGGTAGGGCTGAGTCTTCTTGTACCAGTCCGGCACGGTGAGATAACGCTGCTCCCCAGACTCGCCCTTGAACGGCACGACCTCCGTACCGTCATCGAGGGTCACGACCCGCTTGCCGTTGCGGAGCAGCACCCTCGTGGCGTGGATGTTCTCGCCTACTATGGTGAACTCTTCCGGCGATTCGATTGCTCTAGGCATTGTTTGCTTATCCCAACGAGAGACGCCCCGGCGGGGCGTCTCAAGAGTGCCCGGCCCAGTCTCTCCTCTCCCTCGACGGGAGAGGATCAAGGTGAGGGTGATTCGATCCCCTCATCTTAACCTTCTCCCGCAAGAGACGCCCCAGCGGGGCGTCTCTACCAAAACCAATAGCGCGCTATTTTAACAAATCTACTTGCGGTCGCTGACCTCGCCCACCTAATTTCGCGAGGCCCCGTTTCCCTCGCCATCGTGCTCTTCCATCCAGCTCTTGACGGCGCGAGGGATCTCCAGTAGGTTCTCGAGCTTCGCTGACAGCGGGACCGCACACTCAGGGGCGATCATGTTAACACCGGCGTCCATGCAGCGGTACACCTCTTCCCGCACGTCTTCGGGTTCGCGGGCGTACAGCGTCCGCGGATTGTTGATGTTGCCAACCAGGCCGATCCTGCCATCCACGATGTCCATCGCCTTCTGAGGGTCGTTCATGGAGTCGAAGTGAAAGGCAGCCATGCCGTTCTGCGCAATGTAGTCCATCCGGTCCAGGGTGTTGCCGCAGATGTGGAGTATCAGCGGAACGCTAAGGCGCTCGGCCATCTCCTGATGGAGCTCTAGCAGGAACTTTCGATAGTATTCGCCGCTGACAAGGTCGCCGGTCGCGTGGTCGGGGAATGTCAGGGCGTCGGCGCCAGAGTCGATCTGGGCCTGGCCGAAGAGCACTGAGATCTCCTTCAGCTTGTGAAGAAGGTCCATCGTCATCTTGGGATCGTCGATCGTCATCAACAGGAAGGGCTCGACGCCTATGACGTGGTAGGCCAGGGTCCACGGACCCATCGTCTTGCCGATGACGGCTACCTCGTCACCGTACTCTTGCTTGAGCATGTAGATCGACCTGATGACCGACTGAGAGTCCCGGTGCTCGAGAAAGCCGGACGGAATGCGCACGTCCTCGGGTCCTTTCCAGATCGGATTGTTCATCCGCACCGTCGGCCAGTTGTCCTTTTGCTCCCACTGCATCTCACAGCCGAGAGCCGACGACTCCTGGATGATGGTGAAGTAGGGCATGATCGAGTCGAACCCGAGCTCGGTGTATCCTGTCGCCGCCAACCTGGCGTTGAGCTCGGGATCGCGACAGGCTTCCGGGAAAGTTGCGTCGACCATGTCCATCAGCTCGACGGTCGCAACATTCGTGGGGTTGGAGACCGGAGGCCGGTCTACAGGCTTCCCCGCCAGGGCGTTCATTACTCTCTCACGCGGTGTCATGGTCTCTACGAATGCCATCTTGTGCCTCCTTCCACCCGACCTCACCCTCACCTTAGTCCTCTCCCTTGAAGAGAGAGGAGGGATCGATCCCTTCCCCCTTGACGGGGGGAAGGTTTTAGGATGGGGGTGAGAGCGTGGCCTCAAGTCTCGGGTCAGACATAGCGCTAAAATTATTCTCCTCGCACCAGTCCCGGACGGCCCTGGGGATCTCCACCAGGTTTTCCAGTCTGGTGGCCAGCGGGGCCGCGCCTTCCGGTCCGATAATCTGAACTCCCGCGTCCAGGGCGCGGTACGCCTCCTCCCGAACCTGGTCCGGCCCACGAGCGTACAGCGTAACGGGGCTGTTGATGTTGCCGACCATCGTGATTCGCCCGTCGACGACGTTCATCGCCTCCACGGGATCGTTCTTGGAGTCGAAGTGGAAGGCTGCCAGGCCTGTTTGGGCGATGTAGTCCATCCGGTCCAGGGTCTTGCCGCAGATGTGAAGGACCAGCGGGATGTCGAGACGCTCCGCTATCTCCTGATGGATCTCCAGCAGGAACCGGCGATAGAACTCGCCGCTGACCAGGTCGCCGGTGGCGTGGTCCGGAAATGTCAGGACGTCCGCTCCGGCGGCAATCTGCGCCTCCCCGAACAGTACTGTGATCTCGGTCAGCCGATGCAACGCATCCAGAGTCAGGTCGGGGTCGTCGATAGCCATGAGGAGGAAGTTCTGGACCCCGAAGACGTGGTAGGCGATAGTCCAAGGCCCTTGGGTCTTGCCACAGATCGCCACCTCGTCTCCGAACTCCCTCTTCAGCAACTCTATCCCCTTGATGACGACCTGGATGTCCGGGTGGTCGAGGAAGTCAGCCGGTATCTTGATATCCTCGGGGCCTTTCCAGATGGGCTGGCTCATGCGCACGGTGGGCCAGTTGTCCTTCTGTTCCCACTGTATCTCACAGCCAAGCGCCGAGGGCTCCATCACGAGGGTGGGGTTGAGGTAGACGTGGTCGAATCCAAGCTCGGTGTAGGCGGTTGCTCCTAGTTGAGCGTTCAGCTCGACGTCGCGCGCCGCCTCAGGGAACGGGGCGTCCAGTAGGTCCATCAGCTCCAGCGTAACGATGCTGGCAGGGGCATAAACGGGTGGCCTGTCCACCGGCTTCCCTGCCAGGGCGTTCATCAGCCGCTCCCGGGGCTTCATGGTCTCTACAAAGGCCATATCCGGTCCTCCTCAGCCTACGTTGATGTCCTGGTCTACGTCGGTGGCGTGAAGCCCATTGTACTGGTTGTCATCTGAGTGCGCTGGGCGTCGGCCTCCAGCATCTCCTCGACCTGGGTTACGTTGCGTGCGTAAGGCAGGACCAGCGAAGCCAGCTTGTCGTGACGCTCGCGGCACGGGAAGGAGATCCCATCACCTGCCTTTTCCATCTCACCGTACCTGACGAAGCCGCTGGTTACGGCCCGCAGCCGTGCCTCCGGGTTCGGGGCCTCTCCCTCGGCGGTGACTCGGTAGACCCATCGCCCGTCGACCTCGCTGCCCTCCAGGTCCAGCATGAGAGGCGACCTCAAGTCCTTGATACCACCCTCCGGGACCGTGTAGCCGGGGTCCTTCTCGACGGCCAACATCACCAGAAACTTCACTGGTCGCCCGTGCCCTTGACCACACGAGAACGTAGTCTGGTTGTGCGTGCCCTCTACCGGCGCCATTCCACCCAGGGCCACGAGCTGGTCCCGTATCTTGAGCACCCTATCCTCTACGCCAGGCTTCTGGCTGAACGTCCAGACGGTGAACGTGCCCTCCTTGACGTAGAGACCGACGGTGATTTCGTGGAAATGGGGGTCCATGGTCACCATTTCGATGTTCCAACCGTACCGGTCGATTACGTCGACTACCCGGACTCGCTCTTTCGCCTCGACGTTAGCCATAGCCCAATACCCTACCTTTCGTGCTGGTCAGCGCTCGTTACCCGGTGCCCCGGACGGTCTCGGACAGCGCACGTATGTGCTGTGGAGTCGTGCCGCAGCACCCACCGACGATGTTGATCCCGAGGTCGGCCAGGACCTGGAAACGCTCTGCCATGAACTCCGGTGTTTCCAGATAGACGATCCGCCCGTCTTTCATCGTCGGGATTCCTGCGTTAGAGTGAATGAGCACATACCCATCGGTGGCCTCTCGGATTTGCCGAGCGACTTCGACCATTCTGTCAATGCCGGAGCCACAGTTTGCCCCCACGACGTCCGCTCCGGCGTCGACGAGCTTCTTGACCCCTACCTCCGGCGTGTCGCCCATCATCGTGAACCAGCCCCTCGGGCCTTTGTCGAACATCAGCGTCGACATGACGACAAGGTCTGCGTGCTGTTTGGCCGCCTTGACGGCGAGGACCGCCTCTTCGGCCGAGATCATCGTCTCGATGTCGACGCCGTCGGCTCCGGCCTCATCGAGGACGGTGATCTGCTCGACGAAGGCGTCGTATACCTCTCGATCAGGCGTTGTGCCGAAGTTGCTCTCCAGCAGCTCCCCCGTTGGTCCCACCGACCCGACAACGTAGCGTCCTTCCGGCGCGACGCTCCGAGCGTTCTCGACGGCTAACCGGTTGAGCTCCTGTACGCGGTCTTCGTATCCATATTTCTTGAGCATGAACCGACTGCCGCCGAACGAGGACGTCAGCACCATATCGGAACCGGCGTCAAAGTACTCGGCCTCCATCTGTCGAATCAGGTCCGGCCGGCTGGCGTTCAACTCCTCGGGGCACCCGCCCGGCTCCAGGCCGTGGTCCTGCAGGTAGGACCCGGTCGCACCGTCGGATATGAGTGGCCCGCCGCTCGCCAGCCGGTCAAGAATCGTAGGGGCCGACGTAGTAGTCTTGCTCGTACTCATGGCTGCAAGCCCGGAAGGTCAGATGCCGTCGATCCAGTAGTCCATTGCGCCTGGGCGAGGGTCCCGGTCGCCGGACCGGCTGCGGTCTCGAATCCTGGCCACGAAGTCCTCGGGGAACCTCTCATTGTAACGCTGCGCGACGGTGTCGGCCGCCTCCTCAGCGCTACCATCGACCTCGGAATAGTCTCCCCACTCCCAACCTAGCAGATACTCGTCGGTACCGTCGCTGCTATCGAACATGGACACCGCATCGACACCCTGCTGAAACCGGTCGTCCAGCTGCTTGGAGACCTGCTCGGAACCGTCCGTCGCCTGGAGCTGCACTGGAATCTCCTTCCAGTACATCACTCGCACCCTCGCCATCCTATTCGTCCTTGGAGTACAAGTTGTCGATGCCGGTGTAGCGGACACACCGCTCAAGGAATACATTATATCTGCCGTGGCGTCAAAGGTCGAATCTGACCTCCTCCCACGACAGGGGCCGTTTGTTGACACCCTATCTGAACGGTTGATAGACTGGGACAATCGGTGGAGGACATCGGCCCGCGGGCTCAGCAGGCTGTCCACAGTCCTGGTTTCGATGTAGGAAGCACGATCGATCCAGTCGTTCTCGGTAGCATTCCCCACTCGCGGCGCTCTGTACAGGTAGCAGCTATGCAACACCCCCAGATCAAGTTCACCTATCGAGACTACCTGCTGTTGCCAGAGCAGGACAGGCGCGAACTGATCGAAGGAGACTTTTACGTGGTCCCTGCACCTAGCCTCAGACACCAAGAGGTTCTGGCTAACCTGGCCTTCGCGCTGCGAGTTTTTGTCAAAAAGAACGTCCTCGGCAGAGTGTACCTCGCACCGGTAGACGTAGTGCTGTCGGACGAGGACGTCGTGCAGCCAGATATCGTATTTGTATCAGAGGAAAGGCGCGAAATCCTCTCCGAGGCCAATATCGTAGGGGCGCCGGACCTGGTCATCGAGATACTGTCTCCCAGCACGGCTGACCGTGACAAGAACCTCAAATTGAGCCTTTACGTCAGGGCCGGTGTAAGAGAGTATTGGATAGTGGATCCAGTCGAGGAAACGGTGCAGGTGTTGGAGCTTGGCTCTGAGGGGTACGAGGTTGACAGGACGTATACGGCTGGCAAGGTCCCCTCGTCAGTGCTGCCGGGGTCCAAAATCGAGATAAGTCATATCTTCGCCTGACGCCAATAGAGCGATCTTGGAGCTAGACGGTGCAGCAGACCCTCAGTGACTTCATGGCCTCGGCCTGGGGCGGCAACACCAAGTACGATGGACTCGACGCCGTTATTGGGTCCATAGCGGATGGGGCTCGGCAGCTACAGCACCAGGTCCGGGCGGCAGGACTCGCCGGTGTTCTCGGGGCCACTGACGAGATCAACGTTCAGGGCGAGATCGTGCAGCGACTCGATAGCGCCGGCTCGGAGCTGTTTGTCGAGGTATTGAGCAACAGCGGCAGGGTTGCCGTGGTCGGAAGCGAGGAGCTGGAAAAGCCGGTTATCGTCGGTGACGGTGAGCGGCACAACTACATCGTTCTTATGGACCCCGTCGATGGCTCTTCCAACATCGACGTGGCGGTCAGCATTGGCTCGATATTCGGCATCTGGCGTCGAAACGCCGGAGAGCCGGTCACCGAGGCCTCGCTGCTGAAACCTGGTAGCGAGCAGGTCGCGGCAGCGTACGTCATCTACGGGTCGAGCACGGTGCTCGTGACCGCGACTCGCAATAGCGTCCAGGCCTTCACGCTGGACGACGCAAGCGGCGAGTTCGGGCTCACGCATCCCGATATCAGAATCCCGGACAAGTGTATGTACTACAGTACCAACGAAGGCAACTTCACGCGATGGGACGAAGCGACGCAGCGGGCGGTCGTTGGCCTGCGGGACACCTACTCGTTGCGCTACGTGGGGTCACTCGTCGCTGACTTCCATCGCGACCTGCTCAAGGGCGGCGTCTACTTGTACCCGGGCGACCGCAAAAGTCCACAGGGTAAGCTGAGGCTCATGTACGAGGCGAACCCGCTGGGCTTTGTCGCGGAGCAGGCCGGTGGCTCGGCTTCCACGGGACGGGAACCGATATTGGAGATAAAGCCTGAGAAGCTGCATCAGCGGACGCCGCTGATCCTGGGAAACAGGGACGTGGTCGAGGAGGCCGTGGCAACCATCAGCGGCGGGTAGTCCACGGTCCCTCAAAGACCTTACGTTGCGGTGGAAGTGAGCCGAGCATGTCATGCTGAGGCTCCGCGAAGCATCTGGGGTGGGGAGTGACCCCTCCCCAGACCCTTCAGCCTAGGAAGGCCTCAGGGAGACAATCGGGCGATACCCGGTAGGCCAGATGGGGGTTGTCGACGGCGTGGTGGCCTCAAGGTGTCAAGTGACACGTGGGACGGTACACTAGCACCAGTCGAAGGTGCTCGCGAGACTCGCTCTAGGGAGGATGACGATGGACATTCAGCAACTCGCAAAGACCGCTCGGGCGCTCGTTGCCCCGGGCAAAGGCATCCTGGCAGCGGATGAGAGCTCTACGACGATCAAGAAGCGCTTCGACTCGATCAACGTCGAGTCTACCGAGGAGAACCGGCGCGACTACCGCGAGCTGCTCTTTCGGACCAGCGGCGCCGGTGACTACATCAGCGGGGTGATCCTGTATGACGAGACGATCCGGCAGAACGGTGCAGACGGCACTCCACTAGTGAAGGTGCTCACCGACCAGGGCATCATCCCGGGCATCAAGGTCGACAACGGTGGCAAGGAGCTGGCGGGCTCACCGGACGAGTTGATAACAGAAGGCCTCGATGGGCTCCGTGAACGCTTGTCTGAGTACCGGGACCTTGGCGCGCGTTTCACCAAGTGGCGCGCCTTAATCACCATCGGGCCCGACATCCCCACCGCCTACTGCATAGAGACCAACGCGCACGCGCTTGCTCGCTTCGCGGCGCTAAGCCAGGAAGCAGGACTTGTCCCCATCGTCGAGCCCGAGGTGCTGATGGACGGCGATCACAGCATCCAACGCTGCTATGAGGTTACGGAGGTAACGCTTCGTAAGGTCTTCTATCAGCTGGGCCTGCAGGGCGTGGTCCTCGAAGGCACCCTCCTCAAGCCCAACATGGTGCTCTCCGGTAAGTCGGCAGCCGACCGCGCGGGTCCCGACGAGGTCGGAGAGAAGACGGTTGCCTGCTTCAAGAGGGTCGTGCCCGCGGCCCTGCCAGGGGTAGTCTTCCTGTCCGGCGGCCAGACCGACGAAGAGGCGACAATCAACCTCAACGCAATCAACCGGCGGGCCGTCGATGTGGGCGCGCCGTGGCAGCTAAGCTTCTCCTACGGCCGAGGCCTCCAGGCTGCGCCCCTAAACGGGTGGCACGGCGAGGCCGTGAATGCCGAGAGGACTCAGCGCGCCTTCCACCACCGGGCCCTGCTCACCAGTGCCGCGCGTCAGGGCGCTTACACCCCGGAGATGGAACGGGAGGCCGCTGCCGTCTAGGCGGCCTTGCCGGTCAGTGCCAAAGCCCAAGCTCCTCATCGCCACCACCAACCTTGGCAAGCTCAAAGAGCTCTCCTCTCTGCTGTCGGACTGCCCCTTCTCGATGGTCTCGCTGGAGGACCTGGGTATAGACGAGGACGTGGCCGAGACGGGATCCACCTTCGAAGAGAACGCATCCCTCAAGGCCACTGCCTACGGGCGCATGAGCGGTCTTCCAACGTTGGCTGACGACTCTGGGCTGGAGGTGGATGCGCTCGGCAGCGAGCCGGGTGTTTTTTCGTCCAGGTTCGCCGGGCCCGGCGCGACAGACGCAGACCGCGTTGCGCTGCTGCTCCAGAAGCTGGACAATATACCTGAGGGGGAGCGCGACGCCCGATTCCGCTGTGTCATCGCGGTATCGTGGCCCGGCGAGTCTCCGGAGGTGTACAGTGGAGAGTGTCAGGGCAGGATCGCTGGCGCGCCGCGAGGCTCCAACGGGTTCGGCTACGACCCGGTCTTCTTCCTGCCCGAGCTTGATAGGACAATGGCGGAGCTGTCCGCAGAGGAGAAGAGCCGGATAAGCCATCGAGGCAGGGCGGCCCGGAAGGCGGCCGCAGCCTTGAAGCGGAGAGCAGTGGGCGATTGACGGCACCTCGATACGTCCCGATGCGGCATCGGGACTACTCGGGGTAGACGGAGATCGGGTCGGGCGGCGTGAACGGGTTTCGGTGCTTCCTACGCCGAATCGGGAATACCCGGGGTGAACGAGAGCAGAACAGGGAGGGCGGGTTTCAAACCCGCCCCTACAGCGAGGTCAGCGAGCAGGACAATTGATAGCGGACAAGTTCGATAGGCGATTTCGAGACCTACGGATATCGGTCACGGACCGGTGCAATTTCCGGTGTACCTACTGTATGCCGGCCGAGATCTATGGCGAGAGGTACGAGTTTCTCCGCAAAGCCGACCTGCTTACCTTCGAGGAGATCGCAAGACTGGCTGGGTTGTTCGTCCGGCTGGGTGCGGAGAAGGTGCGGCTGACCGGCGGCGAGCCATTGGTGCGGAACGAGTTGGAAACCCTGGTGGCCGAGCTCTCCCACATCGACGGTTTGCACGACCTTACTCTTACCACAAACGCCTACCTGCTCCCTCAGAAGGCCCAGGCCTTGAAGGATGCGGGGTTGGACCGCGTAACCGCCAGCCTGGACACCCTAAACGACGATATATTCCGCGAGATGAACGGCAGGGGGTTCGGCACTCAGAAGGTACTGGAGGGGATAGAGGCGGCGGAGAGGGTCGGGTTCCGCCCTATTAAGGTCAACGCCGTCGTACAGCGTGGCGTCAACGACCACACGATCGTGGACCTTGCACGCTATTTCAAGGACCGCGGGCACATCGTGAGGTTCATCGAGTTCATGGACGTCGGCAACCGCAACGGATGGAAGCTAGACCGCGTGGTGTCGGCCGATGAGATCGTGGCGATGATTGACGCCGTGATGCCTGTGGAGCCCATGCAGGGCAACTACGGTGGCGAGGTGGCCCTGCGGTACCGCTACCGCGACGGCGGCGGCGAGATCGGCATCATCGCATCGGTGACCAAGCCATTCTGCGGGGACTGCACCCGCCTCCGGCTGTCTCCCGAGGGCAAGATCTACACCTGCCTTTTCGCTAACGTGGGCACGGACCTTCGCGGCCCGCTTCGAGCCGGGGCCACTGACGAGGAGTTGGAGCGAATTTTCACCAACACTTGGACGACGCGGACCGACAGGTACTCGGAGGAGCGCGCCTCCATGACCGAGCCGCTGCGGGACAAGGTCGAGATGTACCACATCGGCGGGTAGCGCCACCATGCCTCAACGTCTCCGCTAAGGCCAGCTTTGCACGAGAAGTCGCCTCAAACTCGTCTCCCTGAGTCCGCCTCAGCGGACGAAGGGCCTGGGGACGGGCGGTCCCATGTCTAGCTGAGCCCACCCCAGATGCTTCACCCGCCTAAGGCGGGTTCAGCATGACATTTGTGCAGGCCGCTAAGGCCCCAGAGCAGGCGGCTCGATGAAGACGGGCTTACCGAACTCCGAGAACTTCAGTGTGATGGACGTCGTCGCAGTGCCTTCACCAGCCGTCAAGGAGCCGGCAACCCCTGCTCCGACATCGACGTCTCCTTCCGTTACGACCTGCCGAAGGAGGCCGTCGTCCACTCCGACCCAGTGAGTCACCCGAGTTTCCACGGCGGTCTCATCAGCCGTTCCAGTGCGAGCCCTCCAGGTAATCCGGTAGACGGGTTCTCTTTCGAGAGTCTCCAAGCCGGCTAGGGTCAGGTCCTCGAGTTGCGATATATCCACTGTGGCGAGGTTGCCAGGGTCACCGAATAACGCGTCTTGGTCGGTGCTGACCTCCCACTCACCAGTCTGCGGGTCTGTCTGATACTGCGTGTCGCCTATAGTGATCGTTTGGAATTCAACCGTGAAAAAGCCGAGGCTTACAGATATGGAGCCCTTGCTGCAGTCCGGCGCTTGAAAGTCTCCGGTATACGAGATCGGCAGGTCGGGCGTGGTCCCCTCTGAACTCACCTTGATCAGGACATCCATATCGAAGTGGAAAGACTCTACCCGTTCCATCGCGGTAGCAGAGTCCTCCAGGATCCCTTGGGCCGAAACGGGGGCGGAGGCGGTTGTGGCAATGGGCTCTCGTGTCGGCGCCGGGGCCAGGGTGGGCGGTGGGGTCGGCGTGGCGAAAGGTGTCGGGCTAACGGTCAGCTCGGGAGTCGGGGCAGCGGCCGACTGCGAAGTCGCTGCAGCAGTCGCTGTGGGCGTCGGGGTGTTGTATAGACCGGGGACATAGCTTACACATGTTCGGGGACATGGTGGACACCATAATAGGCATGACTTCATTACAAGGAGGTGGTCATGCCATGGAAGGAGATGTCCGTTATGTCTCAGAGGAGAGAGTTCGTGGAGCTGGCGCAGACTGAAGGCACCAACAAAAGGGGCCTTTGCCGTCGCTTCGGGATCAGCCCTACGACTGGATACAAGTGGCTTGGGCGTTTCCGTGAAGGGAGCGAGGCAGGCCTGGTCGAGCTGCCGCGGCGGCCTCACTACTCGCCTGCACGTACCCCATCGCAGGTTGAGCAGGCGGTGCTGTCTGCCCGTGCGGCCCATCCGGCCTGGGGAGCTCGTAAGCTGCGACGGTGGCTTTTGGAGCGCAGGGATGTGTTTGAGGCGGACATGCCGGCCCCCAGTACTATCACGGCGATCTTGCGTCGTCATGGCCGCATTGACCCCGCCGAGGGGCCCAAGCACCGTTCCTGGCAGCGATTTGAACACCAGGCACCCAACGACCTGTGGCAGATGAACTTCAAAGGCCACTTCCCCCTTACCCGAGGACGCTGCCACCCTCTGACTGTTCTGGACGATCACTCTCGGTTTGCCTTGGGGCTGCAGGCCTGCGGTAACGAGCAGGGAGAGATGGTGCAACAGCGCCTGACGGCTATCTTCCGGCGCTACGGCCTGCCTAACACAATGTTGATGGACAATGGCTCCCCGTGGGGCCATGACCAAGACCACCCCTACACACCTTTTACAGTCTGGCTGCTGAGGTTGGGCATCGGAGTCAGTCATGGACGCCCTTATCACCCTCAGACACAGGGAAAAGATGAGCGCTTCCACCGAACCATGACCGTTGAAGTGCTGCAGGGGAGCAGCTTCACTGATCTGGCGCACTGCCAGAGAGCCTTCGACCTGTGGCGGGACATCTACAACTTGGAGCAGCCCCATGACGCCCTTGACCTTGCTACTCCGGCCACCAAGTACCAAGTGAGCCAAAGACTGTTTCCCGAGGTCCTTCCACCCTTGGAATACGAACCAACTGACCTGGTACGCCGTGTTCACGACAAAGGTAGGCTCCAGTTGTTTGGCCGTATCTTCAAGGTACCTAAGCCCGAATCCACCGAAGGACACCGATGGACGGCGTGAGGAAAGCGGAAGGGGGGTGAGGGAGCTACAGGGGAAATAGTCTGGGTTCCATTTGGGGTAGGGAGGTCGGCGGACGGTCTTCATCGCCGCACAGGGGCCCCTATGGCCGTCTGCGGGAGCTGCGATGCGCGGGATGGCGAGAGAATACGCAGCAGGGAACTCTCTCGGACCGGGCTGGCACGAGTCTGCGGGGATCTTCGGTTGTCCGGTGGGTGGGTCGGTCGCCGACGGTGCCGTCAGGCCGGGAGTGGAATGGCTCGCAGCCGGGCCAAGGCGCGGCTGAACTTCTCAGCCCAAGGCCAGCGATCCGGAAGATGCAGGGTCAACCGGCGTGCCGAGCGGGTGAGCCGTCCGGCCAGGGAGAAGAACCGCCGCCGGAGGGTCTTGGTGGTGGCTATCCGCTCTCCCAGACCGATCCGCGCCGTCCAGCGGGCCAGGTTGTGGGCCATCGTCTGGACGGCCAGCCAGGCGCCGTTGGCGGCGAAGCGGCCCGAGGGGAGATGGTTCAGCCCGACGCCGTACTTGAGGTCGCGTATGGCATTCTCGATCTCGGCGTGGCGGCGATGGTCAGCCTCCAGTTCGAGCAACTCCCCGTCCCGGTCGGTGATGAAGCCATGATAGCTGTATTTGGCGAAGAGGGCCAGTTGGGAACCGGGCGTCGGCTTCACCCGCCTCGGCCTGGAAGGGGGTGCAGGTGGTCTCGGCCACATCGGCGGCACCGTCCATCCAGTAAGGAATCGGCGTCCAGGCATCTTCGGGTATCGCCTCGATGAGATTGTGCAGGCTTTTGTGCTGGCGGATGGTGATGGAGAAGCGGACATCCATCTTGCGGCAGACGGATACCACGCCATGAGTGTAGAACCCGCTGTCGGCCCGTAGCGTGAGTCGTCCGTTGGCCCCGGCGTAGCGCACCCGTCCCACCGTCTCCCGCAGGAAGTGGGCGGCGCCGCGGGCGGTGTTGGCCCGGCCCTCGCGCAGCCGGGACATCAGCACGTCTCCGGTGCCGGCGGCGATGGCCGGCAGCGGGTGGTAGCCCCGCTTGCCGGTATAGCCGTGGTGGCGGGCGCCCTCCTTGGCCAGTCCGTAGGTCTCGCAGATGGTGGAGTCCAGGTCAATGGTCAGGGGCCCGTCGCCGGGTCCCGCCCCGGCCTGCCAAGCCCGGGCCAGCAACTCGCGGCTCACCCGGTCGAGTTGACGGACGTGGCCCCACCGGAAGCTGCGCAGGAAGGTGCCCAGGGTGGATGGCGCCTTGACCGTGCCGCCCAGGGTGCAGGCCGTCCCCCCGGTGCGCAACACATCGGCGTCGTCAATGCAGTCGCCCCCAGCCAGCGCAGACGCCACCAGCGTCATCATCTTGTCGCTCGTGTTCGCCCGCCCCGGGGCATCGCCCAGGTCGAGGCGTTGCCGGACGAGTTCGGGCAGGCCGAGGTGCCGCGCCAGGGTGGCCGGAAGGAGCAGCCCGGCATTGGCCACCAAGCGGCGGTCGTCGAAGGTGATTTGGGATCCGGTCGGGGTGGTTGCGTAGCAGCATCTATTGGGTGCTCCTTTTCCGGGGCCGTTTTTTTGCTACAAAACCATTATCCCAGAAGCACAGGAGCACCTTCTTGCCGCCTCAGGACGCTAACTCGACGCCCTCCTTCGGTGGATTCGGGCTTAGGCTTTCAAGGGCATGCCAGTGGCTATTCGGCCGACAACTGACGATGGAGTCTGGAACGTCTTCTTCGCCACTCATCAAATCGCCCAGCTTGACCTCAGGCACGATGCCTAACCCCGAATCCACCGAAGGAGGGCGTCGGGTTAGCGTCCTGAGGCGGCAAGAAGGCGCTCCTGTGCTTCTGGGATAATGGTTTTGTAGCAAAAAACCGACCCCGGAAAAGGAGCACCCAGTAGATGCTGCCACGCAACCACCCCGACCGGATCCAAATCACCTTCGACGACCGCCGCTTGGTGGCCAATGCCGGGCTGCTCCTTCCGGCCACCCTGGCGCGGCACCTCGGCCTGCCCGAACTCGTCCGGCAGCGCCTCGACCTGGGCGATGCCCCGGGGCGGGCGAACACGAGCGACAAGATGATGACGCTGGTGGCGTCTGCGCTGGCTGGGGGCGACTGCATTGACGACGCCGATGTGTTGCGCACCGGGGGGACGGCCTGCACCCTGGGCGGCACGGTCAAGGCGCCATCCACCCTGGGCACCTTCCTGCGCAGCTTCCGGTGGGGCCACGTCCGTCAACTCGACCGGGTGAGCCGCGAGTTGCTGGCCCGGGCTTGGCAGGCCGGGGCGGGACCCGGCGACGGGCCCCTGACCATTGACCTGGACTCCACCATCTGCGAGACCTACGGACTGGCCAAGGAGGGCGCCCGCCACCACGGCTATACCGGCAAGCGGGGCTACCACCCGCTGCCGGCCATCGCCGCCGGCACCGGAGACGTGCTGATGTCCCGGCTGCGCGAGGGCCGGGCCAACACCGCCCGCGGCGCCGCCCACTTCCTGCGGGAGACGGTGGGACGGGTGCGCTACGCCGGGGCCAACGGACGACTCACGCTACGGGCCGACAGCGGGTTCTACACTCATGGCGTGGTATCCGTCTGCCGCAAGATGGATGTCCGCTTCTCCATCACCATCCGCCAGCACAAAAGCCTGCACAATCTCATCGAGGCGATACCCGAAGATGCCTGGACGCCGATTCCTTACTGGATGGACGGTGCCGCCGATGTGGCCGAGACCACCTGCACCCCCTTCCAGGCCGAGGCGGACGCCGCGCCGGTACGGCTCATCGTCCGGCGGGTGAAGCCGACGCCCGGTTCCCAACTGGCCCTCTTCGCCAAATACAGCTATCATGGCTTCATCACCGACCGAGACGGGGAGTTGCTCGAACTGGAGGCTGACCATCGCCGCCACGCCGAGATCGAGAATACCATACGCGACCTCAAGTACGGCGTCGGGCTGAACCATCTCCCCTCGGGCCGCTTCGCCGCCAACGGCGCCTGGCTGGCCGTCCAGACGATGGCCCACAACCTGGCCCGCTGGACGGCGCGGATCGGTCTGGGAGAGCGGATAGCCACCACCAAAACCCTCCGGCGGCGGTTCTTCTCCCTGGCCGGACGGCTCACCCGCTCGGCACGCCGGTTGACCCTGCATCTTCCGGATCGCTGGCCTTGGGCTGAGAAGTTCAGCCGCGCCTTGGCCCGGCTGCGAGCCATTCCACTCCCGGCCTGACGGCACCGTCGGCGACCGACCCACCCACCGGACAACCGAAGATCCCCGCAGACTCGTGCCAGCCCGGTCCGAGAGAGTTCCCTGCTGCGTATTCTCTCGCCATCCCGCGCATCGCAGCTCCCGCAGACGGCCATAGGGGCCCCTGTGCGGCGATGAAGACCGTCCGCCGACCTCCCTACCCCAAATGGAACCCAGGCTATTTCCCCTGTAGCTCCCTCACCCCCCTTCCGCTTTCCTCACGCCGTCCATCGGTGTCCTTCGGTGGATTCGGGCTAACATACTCAAATGTGTCCACCATGTCTCCGAACACCCGTCCACCATGTGTCCGGTCCATACAGGTGTGGGTAGGGACTGGCGAGGCGGTCGGGGTCAGCGTTGGAGCTATGGTAGGCACAGACGGAGTCTGAGCGGGAGCCGGCGGCGGCGTAGGCACGGTCGCGGCCACGAACGGGGGAGCAGGGGATGGAGTGGGCGGCGTCTCCGGCTCGCCGCATGCAGCAATTGCTACCACTACTAAGGCGAGCAGCCATCCGACCCGGTCCCTCATAGCCAGGGCGCCGGTCGGCGCCTACGACCCGAGATCGGGAGGCTCGATGGAAACGGGTGTGTCGAAGTCGGAGATCTTCAGGGTCAGGGACAACGTGCCCTTGGCCTCCACGCCAAGTCCACTGAGGCTCGCGAAGAACTCGTTGACTTCCTCGCCGAGGTCCGCTCCTCCCTGTACCGTGACCTGTCTCAGGCGGCTGTCCTCGACACCGGCCCAGAGCCCGATCTGAAACTCGCCATCAATATCGCCGAAAGCGTCCGCGGAGATGGTGCCCTCCAGATGGTAGGTTTGGACACCGTCGAGAGTCTCCTCGCCGACCACCACAGGGTCGTCAAAACTTGCTAACGCGGCCTCGATGTCCGCGTTCGGTCCAACGAAGAACAGTATTTCGCCAGGGAAGACCTTCCACTCGCCGTTCCTTGGGTCCAATAGGTACGTCGTATCGCCTGTCCGGATGATCTGGGACTCTATCGTTAGAAATATTATCGTGGCCGAGATCGTTCCCTGGAAATTGTCTGGTGGCTTGTAATCTCCTTCAGAACCGACGGGAATATCTAGAGTCTGCCCGCTGACGGTCAATGGAACCACAGCATTAGTCTCAAAATGGAGCGCTTCGACCGCCTGCATAGCGGCGAAGGAGGCCTGCAGGACCTCCTGGGCGGAGATGGACAGAGGTGTGGGAGTCGCGGTCGGCTCGGGCGTCGGAGTGGCGGTGGGCGTGGGAGCCAGCGTAGGAGACGACTCTGATGTCGCCGCGGACTGTGCCGAGGCCGGCGAGGACGCCGCGTCTGGCGTGGACGTGGCATCCGTCTCGCACGCTATCGCCAGGGCTATTGCCGGCGCTACGAGGCCGACAAGAAGTGGTCTATGCATGTCTTCAGTGCTCTTCGTCGTTGGTTGCGTGGGCGGCCGCCAAGGTCGAAAGCATCATATCACGGCCCGAGTCTGTGTCAAAGCGGCGGAGCTAAGGCGCGGCGTCCTCACCGGGCCCATCAGGTCTCATGTCGACGTAGGGGGCAAGGCCTTGCGCCTCTACCCGAACAAAGACGCCGCGAACACCGTTTGCGGTACAATACGCTGACATATCTAGAGTCACGAGGGGTCTAGATGATCAGGATCTACACCGACGGGTCGTGCGTGGGCAATCCGGGTCCCGGAGGGTGGGCGGCGATAGTCCTGGAGAACGGTTCCGAGCGCGAGCTCCATGGGAGGCAGGAGCAGACCACCAACAACCGAATGGAGATGCTGGCGGTCATCAAAGGCCTGGAGGCGGTGCCGGAGCAGTCACAGGTCACCGTGCTGACCGATAGCCAATACGTAATCAACACGATGACGCGAAACTGGAAGCGTCGTGCCAACCAGGACTTGTGGCTCCGGCTGGACGCCGAGGTAGGCAAGCGTGACGTAGACTGGGAGTGGGTCCGCGGCCACGTTGGAGACTATTACAACGAGAAGGCAGACGAGCTGGCAAGGCGGGAGTCTAAGATGAACGGCGCAGAGTCCCCTGAGGCGTCGCTTACGCACGTAGACGAGTCGGGCAAGGCACGTATGGTGGACGTCGGCTCCAAGCCTGAGAGCCACCGAGTGGCCGTTGCCAGGGGGTCGGTCATGATGCGCCCGGAGACGCTGGAGCTTGTCAGGTCCAACGGGCTGGAAAAGGGGGATGTCCTTGGGTTGGCGCGTGTCGCCGGCTTAATGGGCGCGAAGAGCACCTTCCAGCTGATTCCGCTCTGCCACCCCATCCCACTGGACCAGATATCCGTCGACCTCGAGCTGGATGGCCGGCGCAACGCCGTCGAGATCACCGCCACGGTCGAGACCACGTCCAAGACAGGTGTGGAGATGGAGGCCTTGACCGCCGTGAGCGTGGCCGCTTTGACCGTCTACGATATGTGCAAGAGCGTTGACCGCGGGGTCCGGATAGACGGCATCCGGCTGGTCAGGAAGAGCGGCGGCAGGAGCGGCGACGTCGTCCTGGAATAGCCATACATGTGAGCATGGTCTATACCGCCGGAGAGACAAGCACCCTGCGGGTCGACAGCGAGGTCCTGGGAGTTGCTCAGCCCTGGACGGCTATCCACCGAGGGCTTGAATACCCCGGCGAGGTTATCGTCGCCGAGACCGTGAACGCCGAGTGGGGGCGTCCCCCGGACGGCGATCTTACCTTCAGAATTGTCCTTTACACAGTCCCGCGCCGGATCCCGGCCGGCCAGATTCGCGATCCACGCATAGCCATGGCGGTACCCAGGCGGGCCGCCGACCCGACCCGAGCAAGCCTTGGCCGGGAGCTTCAGGCAATCCACGAGGCCAAAGCCCGCTACGTGACCGAAAACGACCCTGATATTCGGGCGGTCCGAAGCTCGATCCAGGAGCGGGAGACTATACTGCTGGGAGAGCTGTCCCGGCGGGACGCCATCTCCTATTCCCAAGGCCGCATATACACGCACTCCCGCATCTCTCTGAGGCCGGCCGGTATTTTCGGCGAAGGGATGGTCTCGTCATGGGTCGATAGATTGGCCCAGGGGGCCTCGAGCAGGCCTACCCGACCGCATTATTCGACGAGCTTCCGAACACCCTGACTGCCGAGGGAATCGAAGCTGTATTTCGAGGACTCTTCCAGAGCGAGCCAGACGCCGTCGAGGTTGCCGGCGTTTTCGGCCCGGCGCTCGGCCTCACCAGGCCGGAAGCGCCATCCATGTTCGATGCGAGGCGGTGCCGCGCGATCGACCTGATCGTACGCGAGGTAGGTGCGGACGGGGCCGAAATGCCGGCACAGGACCTGGTCCAACGACTGTGCGCCGGCTACGGCCTCAACGCAGTCTTGCCCTATGCGAGCCTGCTGGTGGATGGGCTGCAGCTCTCCCAAGATCCGACGGAGATCGAAAAGCAAGAGCGACTGCTGATAAGTGCGCTGGGAGACCTGGCACAGAGGCTTGAGGCTTCAAGAAAAGCCGTAGTGGCGCTTGCGGCCAGCCTGGAAGAGGCCCCGGATAAGGCGCTGGCGACAATAGACCGGCTGCAGGTCCTCTGCTCCACCACAAGTCATCCAGGTTTCCACGAAGTAGCGGAGAATAGTTTTGACGGACTGTCTGGCCTCAGCCAGGCGCTGGAACTTCACGAACGCTTAGAGGAGTTGGCGCGCCTGGCTCCAGCGATCACGCGCTCGCGGAACTATTTGGCAGAGATGACCTTTGGCCGCGACCATCAGGATCTAGCGATGAGGCGCGATGCCGTCGTGGGGCGGATAGGCCTGGACAGCCTGACGGACAATCCGTCGCTGTGGAAGAGCGTCCACGAGGGTTTCGACCGGCTGCGCCGCGAATATGCCAACACCTATCTATCCCACCACGCCCGCTACCACCAAGAGTCGATAGAGCTGCTCTCACGGCTGGAGGCATCTAGACCCCAGATCGAGGCGGTGGACAGGTTCAATAAGGTCCCGGAGTTCGGCGAGCCTCTGGAGATTGACATCCCAACACGATTCGCGGAGCTAATGACCTCCGTCAAAACGTGCACGGTGCCGGAAGACGAGGTATCGCTCGAAGCCGCGCCGTTCTGCCAGGCTTGCGCGGTCCCGCTGGCCGAAGGGCCTCCCTCGAGGGAGGTGCCAACGCTGTTGGCCAATTTGGACAAGGCGATGCGGGTGTATAACCGGCGACTCAGCTCGGAGGGCGTTCGCCGGGTCCTCGCCCACCCTATCAAGGAGCAGCTGGACAAGTTCATCAATCTGGTGCAGGTTAGCGACCTGTCGGTCCTGGCAAACGTTCTCGACGACCAGGTAGTCGAGTTCCTGCGCGGATTCGTGCGCCCCACGCTATGAGAAAGATGGGCTTGGACATACTCGAGTCGATCCTGGGGAGGAGCGAAGACCACCCGAAGAGAGGTCTCAAACTGGTAATGGGCCTGGGCAATCCGGGGCAAAAATACGTCCGAACGCGCCACAACGCGGGTTTCTGGTGCGTCGACCGCCTGGCGGAAGAGAGCGGCATCACCTTTTCGGACCGGCGCCGTCACGCCGCTATAGGCGAAGGGATGATCGCGGAGACGCCAGTTGCGCTCGCCAAGCCGCGGACGTTTGTGAACGAGAGCGGCAAGGCCGCGACGTTCTTGTTGACACGATACAGGGCCTCGCCTTCCGACCTACTGGTCATCTACGACGAGATGGACCTTCCCCCCGGCTTTCTACGGGTCCGCGCTCGCGGTGGCTCCGGAGGGCACAAGGGAATGAAGTCGATCATCGAAGCGGTCGGCACCCAGGAAATCGCAAGGGTGAGGATCGGCATCGGCCGTCCCTCGATGGCCAGAGACGACATACAGCACGTTCTGGGGACGATGTCACCGGATGAGCGTCTCAAGGCCGATGAGACGGTCGAGAGGGCGGCGGAGGCGGTGGTGTCGATACTCACTGAGGGCATCGGCATGGCTATGGAGCGGTTCAACTGAAGCGGTGGGCGAATCCCCTCATCCTAACCTTCTCCCGCCTTGGGGAGAAGGGACAAGAGCGCTCCCAAGGTTACTATCCCTTTCAGTCCGCTCTGTGGAAGTAAGGTTGCTCACCAAGAATATGGAGTCCGCAAGGAAAGCCGGTCAAGGTGAGAAGAGCTCCACGGTGGCGAGAGATCGGTTGTTTCTGCCATCGCCCCCCACGATGAGCACGCTGCCGTCATCGAGTAGCGTCGTGGTATGTTCGCGACGCGCATCTGCCAGTCTTCCAGCGTTGCTCCACTCGCCAGTCGTCGGGTCGTACTGGATCGCTAGAGTAGACCCGCTGGACCCACCCAGCACAAGCACGATTCCATTCTCGAACACCACTACGCCCGGTCCGATCCGGTTTGTTAGGAGGTCCGTATCGGTGATTGGTCCGGTGAAGGACCAGGTCCCCGAGACCGGGTCGTAAAGCTCTTCAGAGGTACGAGACTGGACGGTGACCGCCTCCGTGGTCGGTATCCTTCCACCCACGAGCATGACGGTGCCGTCTGGCAGTGTGACCACTCCGGGTTTGACGGCCCTTCGTGACAACGTCCCGGCAGACGACCACTCGCCGGTAAAAGGGTCGTATATCTCTGTCGAGTCGCCGGCGCCGGCCACAGCGAGCACCCTGCCGTCCTCTAACACGACTGCCCGGTGGTCTCCTCGCGGGTGCTCCATGCTGCCGGTCGGCGACCATTCGCCGGTGGACGGATCGTATAGCTCGGCCGTGGCTACTCTTTGGCCGCTGTCCCCGCCAGCCACAAGTACCCTTCCGTCATCCAGCTGTGTCGTGGTGTGTGCCCACCGGGGCTCTGTCATGCTCGCTATCGACGACCAGGTCCGCGTTTCAGGGTCGTAAATCTCCGCCGTGTCACGATAGACCGTGACACGTTCCTCACCTGCGGCGACGACGGCGAGGCCTCCCGTGACCAATACACGGCCATCGGCCATCAAGACCGCCGAATGTCCGGCGCGGGTCTCCGACATGCCGCCGGCCGGCGACCACGAGCTGGTCGATGGGTCGTAGGTTTCCGCCGAGTTGCTAAACGTAGGCGTAGCTTCGGTAAGCGCTCTGCCCCCGGTCACGAGCACTTCCCCGTTAGGGAGAAGCGTCGCGGTGTGCAGTGCGCGCGGTATTGACAGTCTCGGTGCGGTGGACCAGGCGCCAGCGAACGGTCCCGAGACCCATCTCCCGGTGTTCGAGTCGAAGATATCGACCTGCTGGACCGGTATCTGGGCGCCTACACCGCCGGCAACGACTACCCGGCCGTCCCTAAGCAACGTTGCCGTGTGCTCGACTCGTCCGAGCTCCATTTCGCCGGCAGGTGACCAGGTGCCGATGGACGGGTCGTAGATCTCGACCGAATCTATATCCGGGCCTCCTCCCGTGACGAGTACGCGGCCATCGGGAAGCGTTGTCGCCTCCTGGCCTTGACGCGCCAGCTCCATGCTTCCCGACATCTCCCAGCTTCCAGTAACAGGATCGTAGATCTCGGCGACAGTGTCCTCCAAGTTGCCACCGGTGACCATGACCCGGCCGTCGGGAAGAAGATTCGACGTGTGGGTCGATCTTTGGACCTCCATCGAGCCGGCCGGCGACCACGACTCCGTCACCGGGTCATAGACCTCGGCCGACCTGTATATTCCCACGAGGCCACCGGCACTTCCTCCGCTAACCAGGACCCTTCCATCCTCGAGCAGTGTCGCCGCCTGGACGCCACGCGGGTGTGCCATACTGCCAGTCGGGGTCCATTGGCCATCAGAGGGGTCGAACAGCTCTGCCGTGGTAAGAGGCTCCCCTAACGCCGAGAGGCCACCGGCAACGAGTACCTTGCCGTCTTGCAGCAGGGTGACTGTATGGGAGCCGCGGGCCGCAACCATTCGGCCTGTCGCCGACCACCGGTCGGTCGCCGGGTCGTACAATTCAGCTGAATTGATACTGCTGATCTCACCTATTCCGCCGACTATAAGCACCTTACCGTCTTCGAGCAGCGTCGCCGTATGGAACGTGCGGGAGACCCGCATCGCCTCAACCGGTGTCCATATGTCCGCTATCGGGCTATAGACCTCGACCAGAGGGACGGGCCCGATTAGGTCAGCGCCTCCGGTAACCATCACCCTGCCGTCGTTGAGCAGGACTGCGGCATGCGCCTGACGCGGGTGGTTCATGTTCCGCTCGCTGGTGGAGGGCTCCTCCGCAACGGGAAAGGCGCGAGTCCTTTCCACCGGAGGCGTGGGCTCCACCGTGCGACCGGAGGTTCCTATCGGGGTTGCCGACTCGCCTGACTCCCCACCGCATGCAGCGAGCACGGCGGCCAACAGCAGGACCAACCAGAGAGCGCGGAGGGGCGACTTTTTGCGCCTAGTGAGCATGGCGTCAAGAACCTTTGGTGCGGTGTAGCTGAAGATGGAGCGTTGAGCGAAAGTGGAGATATCTTGTGCCGCGTTTCCGAATGAAGACATCTGCAATGAGGTATACGTGCGAAGTTTAGAGTGGGATTCGGGGTATTTGATGGCGGGCCACGGAGACTGTGGCCTAGGGTCGATTGTAGCACCGCGTATGTGGCCGGTCAACGCGCATAGTCGCGGACGGAAGCCGAGGGCGCACGGCCTTACGCCCCTACAGCGGCAGCACTCAGAATCCCCCTGTCGGTTGCCATAGTATCCCGAAAGATGAAAAGGACAATCTATGTCTCCCTGAGTCCCGATTCGGCATCGGGACGAAGGGCCTGGGGAGGTGGGGCTTCGACAGCAATCGCAGCCAGTTGGAATCTGAAACCCCACCCCAGGTTCCTCGCCCCGACGCGGCATCGGGACTCGGAAAAAACATGTTTCCTACTTGCATAGCGATGACCTTGCGGGTGTTCAGGGCGGCTAGACTTGGCTTCTGATATTCTGACATGGTGAGCGGGACGCAGATCGTCATTGGAGCAGATGAATCCTCGTCGACCTGAACCAGCTGTGTGTCGTTACTTGGGCGTGTTGTGCACGGGGGCGTGGCTCATACTTGCGGTAGGCTGCGCTAGTCAGCCGACTGCCATGGACGCCACACCGACACCACGGACCGGCCCGTTGGCCTCTGCCTTGCCAATGGCCACGCCGACGACGGCGGTGCCGAGCCCCCAGGTCGTTTCACCGTCTCCCACGCCATCACCTGAGCCGCTGGGTGGAGGTGTTGCCCCCGAGCCGCCCGAGCGAGACCTGGTAGACCTGGCCAGGAGGTTGCGGCCGGACTTGGGCGAGCCTCTAGCCGGTGCCACTCCCGGACAATCTGTCACTTATGACGTGGGTCACACCGACACGTTCTTCGTGATCGATCTTGTTGGCCGAAGTGTCAGTTCCGTAAGGGCCACTCTCAAGGTTGTCAGCGAGCACGGCTATTGGTATACCGATGACGCGGCTCAAGTCCCATCCGACTCTCTCGAAGAGGCGGCTGAGGCTTTCGAGGACACTATCTATCCGGTCGTGACCAGGTTGTTCGGCGACTTCCAAGGACCTGAGGCTGACCAGCGGCTGACTGTCCTTCACACTCCGCTCCGACGGTTGAGCGGGTACTATAGCTCTCTTGACGAGTATCCAAGCCAGGTCCACCCGAATAGCAATCAGCGCAGGATGCTGTACATGGACAGCGAGAGCCTGGAGGCGGGCACGCCTCTCTACCTGGGCGTCCTTGCCCACGAGCTCCAGCACGCGCTGCACTGGACCGCGGACCAAGGAGAGGACGCCTGGGTGAACGAGGGCATGTCGGAGGTGGCAAAGGAGATAGCCGGGTACGAAGCCTCGTTTGTTGGCTCGTTCCTGGAGAGACCGTCCACCCAGCTGGACTACTGGCCTGACCAGGTAGGCCAGAGCGCGCCCAATTACGGAGCGGCCACGCTGTTCCTGAAGTTCCTGGTCCACCACTACGGCGGGGATGAGGGCCTGAGGTCGTTGGTCAGAGAGCCGATGGACGGTATCAGGGGTGTCGAGTCCTACCTGGCAGCCTACGGGAAGACGTTCCTAGATGTCTTCGGAGACTGGGTGGTCGCCAACTACCTCGGTGCGGAGGACGGGCAGTACAGCTACGGAGATGCTGAGGTCCAGATCGATGAGGTCGAGGCCATGACTGCGTACGGTCTGAAGACCGACGTCCTTCCGCAGTTCTCCGCCGGTTACATTGACCTGCGGCTCGATGGTGACGTACTGGCTGAGTTCCAAGGCGACATCCTGACGGCCCAGGTGCCGACCCAATGCCGGTAACTGTTCAGAGTTGAGGGGAAACGAGCAGGTTGCGGCAGTGGAGGAGTGGGTTAAAGTCGTTGGCCCTCCAGGTGCCAAAGAGGGATGCGAGAGCCATTTTGGTGTTGGCGCCCCGTTCAGAGCGAGTGCCGCCGCTGATCTTACGGCTGACCACCAGGTGCCGTAAGCTCCGTTCAGCCGCATTGTTCTCGGGTGGCACACCCGGGTGGGAAACGAAGACGAACAGTTCCTTGATGAACCGTTCTATGCGCCGGCAGAGCTTGGCTTGAGGCGCAGTATCGTCGTTGGAGAAGGGCTGGCACAGCGACAGCAGAAGTTTCTCCAGCATCAACTGGTTGGGAGATGCTGACGGGTGTGAGCCAGACGCCGGTCGGCTGCGGGCGTCAGTGCACGCCTTTGCCCGGTCATAGAGTTGGCGCACCGCTGTAGCCCATAGGGCGAGGCCCATGTCTTGAGGGTACAACGCCTCAAGCTCATTGATGTCCCGCAACAAGTGTACCCAGCAGCGCTGCTTGAGGCCGGGGTAGTGACTGTATGCAGCGTAGAAGTCACTCACCAGCACTCCGCTGAAAAGTCTGCTCTCGCCCTGACCGGGGGACTCGCCCAACACCTCGTCCACCACACCCTTGCCGCGGCCACGGCGTAGGAAGTATCGCTCCGTGGGAGTGCTGAAGGTCCAGACATAGCCGTTGGCCCCATCCTGCCGCCAGCCGGTCTCATCCGCATGCACTACCGGAGAGCCACGTATGCGCTCCAGCATCTCAGCCACTACCGGTTGGGCCCGTTGGGCCGTGGCGTGTACTACGTCAATGATGGCGCCCACGCTCAGCTCCAACTGATGTACCGTTTGCAGGTACCACTGGATGCTCCTCACCGGCAGCCGCCCCTCTTCTCGCAGCGTAACAATAAGGCTCACCAGGTTGACCCCCAAGCGCCGCCGCCCCATTGCTAAGCCCTCCAACGGCTCTTGAGGCAACCGCCGCTTGTCGCACAGCGGACATATCCGGGCCACAAAGACGTGCTCGATCACCTCTGCTGGCACCATCGGAAGCTCGATGACTTCTCGTGTCCGCTGAACCCAGCCGCCTGACAGGCCCGTCCCGCACTCCGGGCACGACTCAGGAGCATGTATCACCCGCTGCGTGGGTTCCATCCGCCGTCGGGCAAAGCCGTGGAGACGACGCTTACGGGGTCCGTTCCTCTCAGGCTGATGCCGCTTGACGAACCGCTTGTTGCCCGGCATCCCTGCGGTCGGGCCGCGGATGCTCAGCTGAGCATCCAACTCCTCTACACGCTGCCGCAACTCGGCTATCACCGCCAGCAGCGTCTCACGGCTCGCACTCTGCAGGTCTACTTCAGCTTCCACCTCTCCCTTATGACATCACTGCCACTCGCAACGCTAGGGGGTCTTAGGTTCATCCCTTTAAGTCTGAACAGTTACGGTCCACTACTTCCCAACGATGGGTGCAGACAGTGGGGGGTTCATGCTAGCCGACCTGGACAGCCTTCTTGCGCACCTGAACATAGTGAGCCTCGTGACTGTGGTCAGGCCCAACGAACTTTTCATCACCGAGGGAGGTTACGTCAATAGGTGTGTAAACGACATCAGGCGGCGACCTTCTCAGCCGTTGATTCAATGGCGATTCCATCCGCATACTGTGCACCGAGATAGACGTCTTCGATCAACTCAGGGGCCTTCAGACGCCTGAAGCGTCCTTCGGCGACCATCAACATTTTCCAGATCACCGCTATCGCCCGATCGACCCTCTTGTAGCGCTTGGCGGCATCGGTCCGAAGCCTGAGGGCCGCGAAGGGTGATTCTACCGGGTTCGTCGTGCGAAGGTGCCCCCAGTGCTCCTTTGGGAAGTCATAGAAGGTGACCATGCGGTCCCAGTCCCGCTCCAAGGCCTCTGAGGCCGCCTCGTAGGAATGGTCGCCGCACCACCTGGTGAACACCGTCCTGAGCCGCTCAGCCTCTGTCCGAGTCGGCGCGTAGGGGATAGTACGCAGCATGAGCTTGGCCTGGTCCTGTTGTCGCTTTGGAAGCTTGGCGAGCACGTTTAGGATCTTGTGGTTCCAGCAGCGTTGCTCGGCCGCCTGAGGATAGACGTTGCGCAGAGCTCCCCAGATGCCCAGATGTCCGTCTCCAATTACCAGTCTTGGGCACTCCAGCCCGCGGCGCCTCATGTCCCTGAGCACATCGGACCAGCTCTCTATGGACTCCCTGTATCCGGGAATCGCGCTCACCACCACCTTCCTTCCGTCGCTCAGGGCCGCCATCACCACCAGGATCGCCGCCTTCTCCCGCTCAAGACCAGCCTTGACGTAGACTCCATCCACCCACATGTACACCACTTCCAGGTCATCCAGGGGCCTAGCGCGCCATTGGGCAAGCTCATCGTTCCACTTATCCTTCAACCGGGTCACCGTGCTCGCCGATACCGGTGCGTCCTCTCCCAGCAGTCCCCGCACCGCCAGGTCGAAGTCACCTTCGGAAAGGCCATGTAGGTACAACTGGGGGGTCAACTCAGCAACCTTCCTGGTCCTGTTGACGAACAGCGGCAGCAGCCGGCTCTCGAACTCCTCTTCGGTGTTGCGGACTCGCGGCCTCCTCAGCTGTACCGTTCCCGAACTCAGCGTAAGCCTTCGGGGTTTGCCGTATCCGTTCCTATAGCCTCTCTCGTTGTCCGACTCAGACCTGCGGGCCGACTTCGCCCTTCCTAGAAACTCCGTCACCTCTTCCTCCAGCAACTCCTGGATCAGCCGCTGGACATGGCCTCGCACCCAATCCTCCAACTGCTCCCACTCCGGCCTTGACTCCGACCTGCTCCTAGTGCTTCTCTTTCCCATAGGCGGTGTATCTCCTCTCTTGGGCCTTGAGCCCGTCTTGTTCAGAGAGAGGGTACACCGCCTGACCGTTTACACACTTTTTGAGGATACCTCATCGGGACTACTCGGGACAAGCGGACAAATACCGCTCATGGTGAGTAGGCTGCAGGCCGTATCGAACCATCGTGGTGAGCTCCGACAGGAGTCGCCCCGATGCCGCATCGGGGGCCCGTCGAACCACTGACCGGGAGGGGCCTGGATTGGCAAATGGGACTTTTGTTACACTGCTCTGCTGCGGGCGGGTTTAAAACCCGCCCCTACCCGGAAAGGGGGACTGTGGCATGCGACTGACCACAGAAGAGGTCCGGCACATCGCTCTCCTCGCGAGGGTGGGCATGACCGACGAAGAGGTCGAGCGGATGAGGGACCAGATGTCCAACATTTTGGAGCACTTCGAGGTGCTGGACCAGGTCGATACCGAAGAGGTCGAGCCGACAGGACACTCCGCCGACCTGGAGTCGGTGATGCGTGAGGACGAGGTGCGCGAGTCTGCGAGCAAGGAAGATGTGCTGTCCAACGCTCCGCATCGAGAAGGGGACTTTATCCGGGTCAGGGCTGTTCTCGACTAGTGGTTGCGCAGCGGGACTAAAGAGCCGAGATGAACGCAATTGACGTTGTAGACCTCACTATACGAGACGCAAGAAACCTGCTGGACACCAAGCAGGTCTCATCGGTTGAGTTGACACAGGCGGTACTCGACCGCATCCAGAGTGTCGACGGTCGAGTACAGGCGTTCGTGACCGTGACGGCGGACGTGGCGCTGGAACAGGCACGCCGGGCCGACGAGCGTATTGCGGCGGGAGACGCAGGCCCGCTCACCGGCATCCCGATGCAGCTCAAGGACAACCTGAGCACCAGGGGCATCGCTACGACATGCTCATCTCGGATGCTCCGGGGTTTCGTGCCGACCTACGACGCCACCGTTACGAGTCGGCTATACGCCGAGGGAGCGGTGCTCGTGGGAAAGGGCAACTTGGACGAGTTCGCGATGGGCTCCTCGACCGAAAACTCCGCGCTTTTCGCCACTCGAAACCCGTGGGACCTGGAGAGGGTGCCCGGCGGCAGCAGCGGTGGACCGGCAGCATCGGTGGCCGCCGGCGAGAGTCTTTTTGCTCTCGGCTCAGACACGGGTGGAAGCATACGTCAGCCGGCGGCGCTATGTGGGGTCGTTGGGCTGAAGCCGACCTACGGCCTCGTGAGCCGGTATGGGCTCGTCGCCTTTGCCAGCTCCCTCGACCAGATCGGCCCTTTAACGAAGGACGTGACCGACGCCGCGCTAGTCCTGAATGCCATTGCCGGCCACGACTCCCTGGACTCGACGTCCATCGAGCGCGACGTCCCGGACTATGCCGAGTCTCTCACGACAGACCTGTCAGGGCTACGGATAGGCGTGCCCAAGGAGTATTTCGTCGAAGGGATACAGCCGGGGGTAGAAAGGGCGGTACGCGCCGCCATCGAGGTTCTCGAGGACCTCGGTGCCAGCGTGGCCGAGACCTCGCTTCCACATACGCGGTACGCGCTCGCTGTCTACTACATCATCGCCCCGTCCGAGGCGTCGGCCAACCTTGCGCGCTATGACGGCGTGAAGTACGGCTACCTGACCTCGAATGCCGACAGCATGTGGGACGCTCTCGAAAAGACTCGCCAAGAGGGGTTCGGGCCCGAGGTCAAGCGGCGGATAATGCTAGGGACCTATGCGCTCTCGGCCGGGTATTACGACGCCTACTATCTGAAGGCGCAGAAGGTGCGGACCCTGATCCGCCGCGAGTTCGACGAGGCCTTCGAGCAGTTCGACGCTCTGGTCACGCCCACCTCTCCCTCGGTGGCGTTCAAGCATGGCGAGAAGATGGAAGACCCTATCCAGATGTACCTGAACGACATCTTTACTCAGCCCGCCAACATCGCGGGCATCCCCGGCATATCTCTGCCGGGCGGGATCGTCGACGGCCTCCCAGTCGGGCTTCAGATAATGGCCGACCACCTCGGAGAAGAGACGCTTTTGCGCGTCGCCTACGCGTACGAGCAGGCCACCGAGTGGCGCAAGCTGAGGCCGAATCTAGGCTAGGCCACCTACGTCCGCTCACAAGTCGGATGCGAGGGGATTCACACCCGGTCTTCCGACAGCTCTACCGGCACACCTCGGGCGGTCCAGATTGACGCTCCAAAAGAGCCGTGCCTTGCGCCGTAGCCGCGGAACAGCGTAGAATCGCGCGCACCAGAAGGACTCGTATATTGAGCGGTTTATCCTGAGGGTCCATGGGGGCCCGACTGATGGGAGCAACCATCAGTAAGGGGTGCAATTCCAATGAAAACGAACAAGACTGACAGCATTGTGCACAACAAAGCTCTCATCTGGGTTGTACTCGCGACAGGGTTTGTATTGCTGGTGCCCTTGTTGGCAATGCGGTTTACCGATGAAGTGGCCTGGACTCTATTGGGTTTCGTTACGGCAAGCACCCTCGTGTTCTGCGCCGGTCTCGTGTTTGTGCTGGCGGCGAGAACAAGGCCCAAGTATCGAGTTCTCATAGGCATTGCGCTCGCAGTAGCGCTCATCTATGTTTGGGTCGAGCTTGCCGTCGGAATCTTCACAACCTGGGGAAGTTGATGTAGTTGTCTCCAGGGGCCGCGTTGTCACAGGTTCACGCTCAGACCGCACCTTAGACGCGACAAAACAAAGCTAGGCAAAACGAGACGTTTGCTGCCCAGCATATCTTGCCTCATTTGGTGGGTGCTCCTGGTGGAGACGGGGGAGGGTTAAACCCGAATCCACCGAAGGAGGGCGTCGGGTTAGCGTCCTGAGGCGGCAAGAAGGCGCTCCTGTGCTTCTGGGATAATGGTTTTGTAGCAAAAAAACGGCCCCGGAAAAGGAGCACCCAATAGATGCTGCCACGCAACCACCCCGACCGGATCCAAATCACCTTCGACGACCGCCGCTTGGTGGCCAATGCCGGGCTGCTCCTTCCGGCCACCCTGGCGCGGCACCTCGGCCTGCCCGAACTCGTCCGGCAGCGCCTCGACCTGGGCGATGCCCCGGGGCGGGCGAACACGAGCGACAAGATGATGACGCTGGTGGCGTCTGCGCTGGCTGGGGGCGACTGCATTGACGACGCCGATGTGTTGCGCACCGGGGGGACGGCCTGCACCCTGGACGGCACGGTCAAGGCGCCATCCACCCTGGGCACCTTCCTGCGCAGCTTCCGGTGGGGCCACGTCCGTCAACTCGACCGGGTGAGCCGCGAGTTGCTGGCCCGGGCTTGGCAGGCCGGGGCGGGACCCGGCGACGGGCCCCTGACCATTGACCTCGACTCCACCATCTGCGAGACCTACGGACTGGCCAAGGAGGGCGCCCGCCACCACGGCTATACCGGCAAGCGGGGCTACCACCCGCTGCCGGCCATCGCCGCCGGCACCGGAGACGTGCTGATGTCCCGGCTGCGCGAGGGCCGGGCCAACACCGCCCGCGGCGTCGCCCACTTCCTGCGGGAGACGGTGGGACGGGTGCGCTACGCCGGGGCCGACGGACGACTCACGCTACGGGCCGACAGCGGGTTCTACACTCATGGCGTGGTATCCGTCTGCCGCAAGATGAATGTCCGCTTCTCCATCACCATCCGCCAGCACAAAAGCCTGCACAATCTCATCGAGGCGATACCCGAAGATGCCTGGACGCCGATTCCTTACTGGATGGACGGTGCCGCCGATGTGGCCGAGACCACCTGCACCCCCTTCCAGGCCGAGGCGGACGCCGCGCCGGTACGGCTCATCGTCCGGCGGGTGAAGCCGACGCCCGGTTCCCAACTGGCCCTCTTCGCCAAATACAGCTATCATGGCTTCATCATCGACCGGGACGGGGAGTTGCTCGAACTGGAGGCTGACCATCGCCGCCACGCCGAGATCGAGAATGCCATACGCGACCTCAAGTACGGCGTCGGGCTGAACCATCTCCCCTCGGGCCGCTTCGCCGCCAACGGCGCCTGGCTGGCCGTCCAGACGATGGCCCACAACCTGGCCCGCTGGACGGCGCGGATCGGTCTGGGAGAGCGGATAGCCACCACCAAGACCCTCCGGCGGCGGTTCTTCTCCCTGGCCGGACGGCTCACCCGCTCGGCACGCCGGTTGACCCTGCATCTTCCGGATCGCTGGCCTTGGGCTGAGAAGTTCAGCCGCGCCTTGGCCCGGCTGCGAGCCATTCCACTCCCGGCCTGACGGCACCGTCGGCGACCGACCCACCCACCGGACAACCGAAGATCCCCGCAGACTCGTGCCAGCCCGGTCCGAGAGAGTTCCCTGCTGCGTATTCTCTCGCCATCCCGCGCATCGCAGCTCCCGCAGACGGCCATAGGGGCCCCTGTGCGGCGATGAAGACCGTCCGCCGACCTCCCTACCCCAAATGGAACCCAGACTATTTCCCCTGTAGCTCCCTCACCCCCCTTCCGCTTTCCTCACGCCGTCCATCGGTGTCCTTCGGTGGATTCGGGCTAAACCAGAACGTTCCAGAATTCTTGAGGACGGGCTCTACCCTGTCATTTCAAGCAGCTGATCGTTACTGGCTCAGTAACTCGTCGATTTAACGTTACGCCAGAGTAGAGAATCCACTTAGTCAGTGTCTGCTCGGCGAGATGGCTTTTTGGGAGGCGAACAGAATCGACAGATCGCGTTATCGGGTGTTCAACCTCCGCCGTGTCCAAAAGGATTCCCTTTTGGCGGCTAGCTGACCTGCTAGGATGGCCCTTCGCCTATCTACAGATTGCGTCGCTGTCGATGCCGGGCCGAGGCGGGTAGCAGTTTCTTCCGCAGACGAAAATTCTGAGGCGTGACCTCCACCAGTTCGTCGTCGGCTATAAAGCCCAGCGCGTCTTCTAGGCTCAGCTCGACGGGTGGACTCAGTCGTTTCGCGATGTCGGCATTGGCCGAGCGCATATTGGTAAGTTTCTTCTCTTTACACACATTGATGTTGATGTCCTGGCCTTTGGGATGAACACCTATGATCATCCCCTCGTATACGGGAGTCCCCGGCTCCACGAAAGTCTCTCCCCGACCCTGAGCGTTGAGCAGACCGTAAGTGATCGCCATTCCCGTCTCGGATGCCACCAATACTCCGTTGTTCGTTGACTTGACCTCACCGGACATCGGCTCAAATCCGGTAAAGACGCTGTTGGTAACTCCCGTGCCTCGGGTGTGTCTGAGAAACGCCGGGCGGAATCCGATCAACCCGCGGGTGGGGATGTTGTACTCTAGCCGTACGTTGCCCTCGCCGTCGTTCGTCATGTTGATGAGTTCAGACAGGCGTCCCGAAAGCTCCTCGGCCAGAGGGCCAATGTACTCCTCACGAGTGTCAATGGTTAGATGCTCATACGGCTCGTGAACTGCTCCGTCGATGACCTTGGTGGCGGGTTCTGGCTTGGACACCTGGAACTCAAGGCCCTCACGTCTCATGGTCTCGACCAGGATGGTGAGATGAAGCTCGCCCCGGCCCGACACCAGAAACGCGTCCGGGCTTTCAGTCGTCTCCACGCGCAAGCTAACGTTGGTTCTTAGATCCCGAAGCAGACGTTCGTGTAGGGTCCTGGACGTGGAGTGCGTCCCTTCCTTTCCCATGAAGGGCGACGTGCTGACGCTAAAGGTCATCTTCACTGTTGGCTCATCTATCTCTATTGGAGGCAAGGCTTCGGGATGCTCGCTGTCTGCGATGGTGTCGCCTATGGATACGTCGTCTAGGCCGTACACAGCCACTATGTCACCGAGCTGGGCTTCCGGGACCTCCAGACGTTCCAACCCGCGAAAAATGAACACCTTCTCCAAGTCGTGGAGTTGGGGCGGGTAACCGTTGCGGAGCAGGGCCACGGAGGTCCGGCTCTTGGCCCTCCCTCGGAACACCCGGCCGATGGCAATTTGGCCGTGGTAGTTGTCGTAGTCTAGCGCCGCCACCAGCATCTGAAAAGGCTCGTCCGGGTCGCCGGCGGGGGCCGGAACGCTTTCTATCATAGCCTCGAACAACGGCTTCAAGTCCTGCCTCGGGGCGTCGAGGTCGGTAACCGCGTATCCGCCGCGGGCCGAGGTGTACAGAACGGGAAAGTCCAGTTGTTCCGCTCTTGTTGCGAGTTCCAGGAACAGGTCCTGGACCAGCTGGACAACCTCGGAAACTCTGGCTCTCGGGCGATCAATCTTGTTGATGACCACCATTGGCGCAACAGCGTGGTTCAGCGCCTGTTGAAGCACGAAACGGGTTTGGGGCATGGGCCCCTCAACGGCGTCAACCAGCAGAAGACACCCATCGGCCATGTTCATGATGCGCTCCACCTCGCCGCTGAAATCGGCGTGGCCAGGAGTGTCGATGATATTGATCTTCGTGCCGTTATAGGTCACGGAGGTGTTCTTGGCGAGAATCGTGATGCCGCGCTCCTGTTCCAGGGGGTTGGAGTCCATAATCAGATCTCCAACCTCCTGATGGGCGCGGAACACCTGCCCCTGCTTAAGCAGGGCGTCCACGAGAGTAGTCTTGCCGTGATCAACATGGGCGATGATGGCAATGTTTCGTATTCCGTTGTTCGACTGAGAGTGATTCAAATCCGTAGCTTTCGTGTCCGAGCTATCGCTCAAGGCAGTCAAGTGTTAGGAGTAGAGCGCCAGTCTACCCCGCTCCATGTCGGCGCCGACGTGTCGCTGAATGGGCTCGAAGTCGTCGAACTCCGACTCGCCGACAAAAGTGATGGCGGTGCCGGGCCGGCCCATACGGCTAGTCCTACCGATGCGATGTACGTACTCTTCGACGTTCTGAGGCGTGTCGAAGTTAATAACCCTGGAGATGGCTGGGATGTCCAGGCCGCGGGCCGCCAGGTTGGTGGCAACCAGCAGCTCCAAGCGACCGGCGCGGAAGGCGCTCATCACAGCATCGCGCTGACCCTGGCTCAGGCGGCCGTGGATACCTCTGACCGAGGCCCCTTGCCGCCAGAGGTAGTTCACCAGCCTCTCAACCCCTCGCTGGGTTCTGCGGAAGATAAGGGTCTGGCCGTCACCCCCATGGTCTAAGCCCGTCGAATGACCATCTCCAAGTAGCTCTTCCAGGCCAGCGTTCTTGTCCCGGGAGGCAACCTCGTAATATACCTGCCGGACCTGTTCCACCGGCTCGGCCTCCCCGCCTATGCGTACCCACGTCGGATGCTTCAGGTGCCGGTACACCATGCTGTGGATGGCTTTAGGCATAGTGGCGGAAAAGAGGGCCGTCTGACGAGAAGAGGGCGTAAAGCGCAGGATTCGCCCGATGTCATCGGCGAACCCGATGTCGAGCATCTCGTCCGCTTCATCCAGCACGGCGGTCCGGACCCGGTCCAGGCGCAACGTACGTCGGCCGAGGTGGTCTAGCATGCGGCCTGGGGTGCCGACGACGATGTGTACGCCGTTTTGAAGGGCATCGAGCTGGCGGTTGATCGACTGTCCGCCGTATACGGTCGCCACTCTCAGCCCCCGGTACCTGCACAGGCTACCGAGTTCCGCGCTGACCTGAACGGCCAGCTCTCTGGTGGGGGTAAGGACAACCGACTGAACGTGCCTCTGTTCAGGGTCCAGGGTCTCCGCCAGCGGTATGCCGAAAGCGGCGGTCTTCCCCGTGCCTGTCTGCGCCTGTCCCACCAGGTCTTCCCCCTGTAGCATGGCGGGAATGGTCTGCTCCTGGATAGGCGTCGGCGCGGAATAGCCCAGGTCCTGAAGGGCGCGGGAGACCAACTCGGATACGCGCAGACTGCCGAATTGCTGGTCTCGAGCTAGGTCCTCCGATGACGGTGCCGGCGGCGCAGCGGGCCTCTGCTCGTTGTTCCCGCGCGGGTCGTTGCCATTGCGGCGGCTTCTCCCCCGGTGGTACGTTGTCCACATCGAGCGGGCGCTGTTCGGTGCCTGCGAATTACTCGGCCTTTCGTTCAATACAGCCTCCAAACTCGAAGCCCTGCCTCGTCACGTTCGTAGTCATCGGTGATCTACCTCTTCAGGAATAGTTGACAAGAATCTGGTCACCGAGGCCAAAACACGTAACGTGTCCCGGGGAGGTCCAGAGGGCTTAGTGGGAGTCCAGAGGAAATCCGAGGAGTGCTTAAGTGTAACCTAAGCGGACGCAGAGTAGTGTCAGTAAGTGAAGTATATCACAAACGGCCGCCCGGAAGAGACCGGCCTTCCCGACATACTCACCCCATCGAGACAACAACGCAGGCGGTATTTCTCCGTGTTCGTAGTGGAGACGGCGGAGGGTTGAACTAGAACGTTCAAGAATTCTTGAAGACGGGCTCTACCCTGTCATTTCAAGCAGTGGGCTCGTACGGGCTCAGCTATCTCCCAAAGGGAGCCCCGTTCTCTCAGCCTTGCCAAACGAGGGGTAGAATCGGGCGCACCGATAGGACTTCCTGTCGCCCCCGTCCCGGTGAGGGCCTGACCGCCATTTGGGGTCGACGGCCCCTTTTGGGGCTGGTGCCCGACGTGTTCGGCCTACGTCGTCCACTCGGGTATGTGACCGACAGGCGGAGAGTTGACCGTGATGATCTTCATCATCTCGTCGCCGGTGTTGTTGACGCCGTGGACCGCATTGGAGGGAAAATGCAAGAACATCCCCTTCTGAATCTCAACTGGTTGGTCGGAGCCAAAATGGCCCTCTCCGCTTCCCTCCAGAATAATGTACACCTCCTCGTTCTCGTGGTTGTGAGGCTCGAGAACGCCGCCAGGCGCGATGTACAAGATATTGGCGCTCAGGTTCTTTGAAGGCGCCTTCGGGTTCTGAGGATTGACAACCCTTACTCCGAAGCCCCGTACGCATTCGGGGTACAGGACGAGCACACCGTCTTTCTCAGTCACTATATTGGCGACTCCCATCATTCCTCCCTCAACTTAGCAAGCGAAGTGCGGTTATCTTAGCCCGAATCCACCGAAGGAGGGCGTCGGGTTAGCGTCCTGAGGCGGCAAGAAGGCGCTCCTGTGCTTCTGGGATAATGGTTTTGTAGCAAAAAAACGGCCCCGGAAAAGGAGCACCCAGTAGATGCTGCCACGCAACCACCCCGACCGGATCCAAATCACCTTCGACGACCGCCGCTTGGTGGCCAATGCCGGGCTGCTCCTTCCGGCCACCCTGGCGCGGTACCTCGGCCTGCCCGAACTCGTCCGGCAGCGCCTCGACCTGGGCGATGCCCCGGGGCGGGCGAACACGAGCGACAAGATGATGACGCTGGTGGCGTCTGCGCTGGCTGGGGGCGACTGCATTGACGACGCCGATGTGTTGCGCACCGGGGGGACGGCCTGCACCCTGGGCGGCACGGTCAAGGCGCCATCCACCCTGGGCACCTTCCTGCGCAGCTTCCGGTGGGGCCACGTCCGTCAACTCGACCGGGTGAGCCGCGAGTTGCTGGCCCGGGCTTGGCAGGCCGGGGCGGGACCCGGCGACGGGCCCCTGACCATTGACCTGGACTCCACCATCTGCGAGACCTACGGACTGGCCAAGGAGGGCGCCCGCCACCACGGCTATACCGGCAAGCGGGGCTACCACCCGCTGCCGGCCATCGCCGCCGGCACCGGAGACGTGCTGATGTCCCGGCTGCGCGAGGGCCGGGCCAACACCGCCCGCGGCGCCGCCCACTTCCTGCGGGAGACGGTGGGACGGGTGCGCTACGCCGGGGCCGACGGACGACTCACGCTACGGGCCGACAGCGGGTTCTACACTCATGGCGTGGTATCCGTCTGCCGCAAGATGGATGTCCGCTTCTCCATCACCATCCGCCAGCACAAAAGCCTGCACAATCTCATCGAGGCGATACCCGAAGATGCCTGGACGCCGATTCCTTACTGGATGGACGGTGCCGCCGATGTGGCCGAGACCACCTGCACCCCCTTCCAGGCCGAGGCGGGTGAAGCCGACGCCCGGTTCTCAACTGGCCCTCTTCGCCAAATACAGCTATCATGGCTTCATCACCGACCGGGACGGGGAGTTGCTCGAACTGGAGGCTGACCATCGCCGCCACGCCGAGATCGAGAATGCCATACGCGACCTCAAGTACGGCGTCGGGCTGAACCATCTCCCCTCGGGCCGCTTCGCCGCCAACGGCGCCTGGCTGGCCGTCCAGACGATGGCCCACAACCTGGCCCGCTGGACGGCGCGGATCGGTCTGGGAGAGCGGATAGCCACCACCAAGACCCTCCGGCAGCGGTTCTTCTCCCTGGCCGGACGGCTCACCCGCTCGGCACGCCGGTTGACCCTGCATCTTCCGGATCGCTGGCCTTGGGCTGAGAAGTTCAGCCGCGCCTTGGCCCGGCTGCGAGCCATTCCACTCCCGGCCTGACGGCACCGTCGGCGACCGACCCACCCACCGGACAACCGAAGATCCCCGCAGACTCGTGCCAGCCCGGTCCGAGAGAGTTCCCTGCTGCGTATTCTCTCGCCATCCCGCGCATCGCAGCTCCCGCAGACGGCCATAGGGGCCCCTGTGCGGCGATGAAGACCGTCCGCCGACCTCCCTACCCCAAATGGAATCCAGGCTATTTCCCCTGTAGCTCCCTCACCCCCCTTCCACTTTCCTCACGCCGTCCATCGGTGTCCTTCGGTGGATTCGGGCTTAGCTGACTCAAGTCCTGGGGCTGTTCTCGAAGTGTTCCGCCATTCATCACCTCACGGAGAAGTTCTTCTCCCCCGTCTTCGGGCGGCCCCTCGTCAGCTAAGCCGATTGTGTCACGAAGAAATGTGCCGTCTGCGTCGGAGTAGCGGAGGACCTGTTTGCGTCCGGGAGCGGTCTGTTTACCGGCGCTCAGCTTCAGCGTCGGGCGGCCGTCGTACTCCACGAGCTTGTAGGCACAGTCTGTCCAGGGGGCATCGGCGGAGACCCCAACGTTGATTCCCTCGCAAAAAGGCCTGTTTGAGATGAACCCTGGCGTGCGAAGGGGCCTGGAAGGGAGGAGGCCACGGGATGCCGGCTGCTGGCCTCACCGCACCATCTGCCGCGCTCAGGACAAGCGTGATCCCGTTGCGGTACCCATTCCGTGGCTCAGGGCACCCGGTGGAAGTTGTGGAGCGGCGCCCTCATGCGGCCGCGACCGCAGGTACCGTCCCGACCGCCCGCTGAGCCGTGTTCTCCATCTCCACCAGGCGTGCATGGACCATCCGCTTGAAGTTGCACGCCAACGCCTTCAGGTAAACGGCAAGCCGCACCCGACGGCCCCCTCGCACCCGCAAGCGCCCAAGCCCGTGGGCGCGCTTCAGCTCGGAGTTCGTTCCCTCGATACCAGCCCTTATGGCATACCGCTTGCGCCACTCCTCGGTGGCCTCGGCCCTCCGGCGCCGCTCGATGTTCACCTTCACCAGGTCCGCCTTGAGAACGTAGGCCCCCGCACGCCGGTCCAGCTTCACTGGGCAACGGGACCGCAAGGGGCAGGGCTCGCATGTTGTCCCGGCAAAGTGGACCTCTACCCGCTCCGGCGCATCCTCCAACTCGTACTCCTCGATGGACGGGTGGCCGGCGGGGCACACCGTGGCCTGCTCCCCTGTGACGTCGATCTGGAAGTCCGCGGCGGTGAGCGGCGGTGGTCCGTCACGCTCTCCTTCGTGCGAGTTCCCCGGCGCCGACCCCGCCACCGGGCTCACCAGTTCCGTTCCCCGGCGCGAGGCTTCGAAGGCGTTGCGGCCCGACCCATACGCCGTGTCGACGAAGAGCTCGTCCGGTCGGACCTTCCGCTCCGCGAGCCCGTCAACGACCGGCACGCTCACGTCGGTGTCGCTCCCACTCGAGGGGGTCACCTCCACGTGGGTGATGAGCTGGGTGGCGTTCTCCTCGTGGCAGGTCTCCGCCACCTGCACCTCGTACCCCTTCCCCTTGTGGCCGCTGTAGGTCACATCCGGGTCGTGGGGCGATTGCAGCGAGTCGGCGGACACCTGCTTCGGGTCCTTCAGGGCCACGGGCACCTTGCATTCCCCAGCATCGTCGTCATCGTCCCCCGGGCGCCCGTCCCGGTGTTTGCCCACATGGCACTGCTCCCGCAGCAGCCGCTCCAGCAGCCGGTACTCCTCCAGCTGGGCAGCAGTCGTGCCATGGAACCGGTCCACCAGCCGGTAGAGGTCCCGGGCACAGACCGAAAAGCGTCGCCGACCCTCCCCCGTGTGGGCGTCCTCGTAGTGGGTCGCCTCGTCTTCTTCCTTCAAATAGCGCCCCAGGAGGCCCTCCGGAACCACAGGGCGAAGCTCTGGGTGCTCCCAGCGCAAGGCCCGCAGGAACAACCGCATCGTCTCACAGAACAGGCCCAGCCGGGTGAGTGTGGCGATGTTGCTCATGATGTGGGTGGAGTCCAGCCGTTGCTTTCCGGTGCGTATGCCCAGCGCCTGGATGATCCGGTCCGTGGTCTCCCGGAAAGCCAGCCGGCCACCGTCGTGCTGCATCAGGCGAACTCGGAAGTTGTGGAGGGTCTTCTGGGGCAGGTGGGTCTCCTCGATGTCCAGCCGCAGGGCGTGGTGCCAGAGCAGGTTGAACTCTAGCTGCTCCAGGGCTTCACCGTCGGTGAGGTTGAACATCTCTTTGAGAAGGTGGACCCCGAGGACGGTCTGCACCGCTCGGTTGGGACGGCCGTTGTCCGCGCAGTACATCGGAGCAAAGAGCTCCTCGTCAATCAGGGGGAGCGCCTCGTTTCGGAAAACCTCGGCCCAACTCCCCTCCAGGCGCTTAGCCTTCTTCGGCGTCACCAGGAACTGGGACTGCCAGAGGCTCTCTTGCGGGTCTCGCGCTCGGAACATCCTCCCCTCCCTCGCCCGGGCGCGGCCCCAACGCCCTTTCCCCACATTATCCTCCCATTGCCCCCGGAGGACGAGGGGTTTTTACGAGGGAATCAAGCTTGGTGCCCACTCCAAAGCCATCTATCGGGGCGCCGGCCGACAGTAGTGTATCCAGAGCGAACTCGTCGAGACCACCGCTGGCGAACACCTGAACATCGTTGAGTCCGGCGTCGTCCAGCAGAGCGCGCGACTTGACTGAAAGGTCGAGGAGGTCGCCGCTGTCCAGTCGGACTGCCCGCAGGGCATCGCCGTTCCTGTGCATCTCCAAGGCTACGTGGATCGCCTTTTTGACGCCCTCTACCGTGTCGTACGTGTCAACTAGAAAGGTACTTTCGTCGGGAAACGAGTCCGCGTACGCCCGGAAGGCGTCTTCCTCGGTGGGGAAGCTTTCAATGAACGAGTGGGCCATTGTGCCGAAGGTGGGTACGCCGTACTTCGTTCCTGCCAACACATTGCTCGTGCCCGCGAAGCCAGTCATGTAGCCGACCCGGGCGAGCTTGTTGGCCGCGTCGATGCCGTGAGCCCGCCTCGCCCCGAAGTCCATCACCGTTTTGCCTCGGGCGGCGTACACCGTCCGGGCTGTCTTGGTCGCCAGGATACTCTGGAGATTGACCTCGTTTAACAGGTAGGTCTCGACTATCTGGGTCTCTATAACCGGAGCGGTGACCTCGAGCACTGGCTCATTGGCGAAGAAGATGGCACCTTCGTCCATTGCGCGCACGGTGCCGCTGAACCGCAGGCGGTGTAGGAAATCGAGGAACCCTTTGTCGAACCTATTCAAGGACTTAAGGCCGGCGACATCCTCGTCCGAAAAGCAGAATCTTTCCAGGTATTCGAAGACTTCTTGGACACCAGCCAACACAAAGTAGGCGCGGTCAGGCGGATAGCTGCGGAAGAGCAGGCTGAACGTGGCCTCGGCCGTATTACCGCTTCGCCAGTAGGCCTGCGCCATCGTCAACTGGTATAGGTCGATGAAGAGCGCGCGGGTTTGATCTGTCTTCGTCATGGACTCTCATTATCGGTGGCCCATTTTCACCCTCACCTTGATCCTCTCCCGTTGAGGGAGAGGACGAATCCCTTCCCCAGTCGAGGGGGAAGGTTACGATGGGGGTGAAGGGTCTCCAACCATGGGACAGGTGACAAAAGACTAGCCGGCGGCCAAGGCCTCTCTGATTGCGAAGGCGACCTCATCCAGGGTTTTCGTCTCGGACCGGAACGGGTAGCCCGGAGGGAACGGGCTTCCGAACCCATCGCCACGGTACCTTGGAATAATGTGGAGGTGGAAATGGGCCACCTCCTGACCTGCCGCCTCTCCGTCGGCAACCCAAAGATTGATGCCCTCAGACTTTACGGACTGCCGCAAAGCGCCAGCAAGGCTCATGCCCACGTTGAACAAGTGCCCGCCGACTTCCGACTCCAGATCTGCTATCCCCTCCGTGTGGGCGTTCGGGACTACGAGCGTATGACCCTGGGTCACGGGATGAATGTCCAAGAATGCCGTCACCTGGTCGTCCTGGAGGACGATGTTGGCGGGTGACTCCCGGGCGACGATCCGGCAGAAAATACAGCCCTCTGCGTTCTCCATTCTAACGCTCCCCGTATCCTCGCTATGGCTTGGCCTGGCGGAAGTGGTCCCACCCTCTACCTACCTCCATAGTGGCCCCATGTTGGTCGAGGACAGTGACTCCGCGTGGCTCGCTCACTATATCGCCGATGACGGTCACCGGGACATCCAAAAGAGTTGCTAGCTCGCCCAGTATCTCGGGCGCTACGGTGAAGAGCAGCTCGTAGTCCTCGCCACCGGATAGCGCCAACGACAGCCACTCATCAGGATAGGCTTTCTTCAGGAAATCGTCTGTGGGTACCATTTTCGAGTGTATCGTCGCGCCAACGCCGCTGGCGTCGCACAGCTTTCCCAAGTCGTCCACCAGGCCGTCGCTGACGTCGATCGCGGCCACAACGCCATGCCGGGTCAGACGGTCCCCTTCGGCGACTCTGGGTGTCGGCCGGCTGTGCGCATCATTTAGATGGGCCGACGTCTCCTCGTCGAAGCTCAGGTCCTGAAGCATCATTCGCAGCCCGCCTGCCGAACAACCCAGACTACCGGTCACCGCAATCTTATCTCCGTGCTTGGCGGAGGCGCGCGTGAGAACGGGCTGCTCTCGGGGTCCAATGCCCTTGTCGGCGGAGGCCACCCCTACCATCGAAACGGCCACAAAGAACGCGGGCGATCGCACGACGTCGCCGCCTACTATCGCGCCGCCGTGTAGGCGACACGCCTCCAGCATACCCCTGTACATCTCCGAGAGCCCATCGACAGGCAGGTCACCGCGAAGGCCGAGGGTTATCACTGAGTACAGGGGGACGCAGCCCATTGCGGCGATGTCGCTCAGGTTGACGGCCTGCGACTTCCACCCCAGGTCGGCCCACCCCGTCCTCGCGAGGTCGAAGTGGACACCCTCAACCATCGTATCGGTTGTCAAGACCGTAGAGCCGGCTGGGTTGTCCCAAGCTGCCGCGTCGTCGCCGATAGAGAGGCGCAGACGGAATCCAAGGCGACCAGACTTCTGAACGGACGAGACTCCTTCCGCACCGACTACCTCGGCCAGGGTCTCAATGAGCTGGAACTCGCCGACGTCCTTGACCTGCATGTCGTCGAATTATAGGGCGTCGACGGTACAAGCTCAATCGATGCTTTCACCCGTTCGTGCTCAGGGACCGTGTTGTACAATTGGCGTCAAGCGGAGGCCAATATGCCCGAATACGACTACGACATGGTGGTAATCGGCTCCGGCCCGGGGGGACAGCGCGCTGCGATCCAGGCCGCGAAGCTGGACAAACGGGTAGCGATCGTCGAGCGCAAGGATGTCATTGGAGGCGTATGCCTCAATATCGGCACCATCCCGAGCAAGACGCTCAGAGAGGCTGTGCTGTACCTATCCGGCTACCGCGAACGCGGGATTTACGGCGAGTCGTACACGGTAAAGCAGGATATCAAGATGCAGGACCTGCTCCTCCGCACCGACCATGTAATGCGCAACGAGATAGAAGTAGCCCGCCATCAGCTCATGCGGAACCGCGTGGAGCTGATTGAAGCCGAGGCCTCCTTCGCGGACCCTAACTCGATCCGCTTTAGCCACTCCGACGGTACTGGACATCGTGTCGTCACTGCCGCCAACGTGGTGGTCGCAACCGGCACATCGGCTACCGAGGCCGAGCACATCCCATTTGACAGTAGACGGGTATTCACAGCCGACCACATACTGGAGATTGATAGTCTGCCTCGGACACTGACCATAGTCGGGGCTGGAGTGATCGGACTCGAATACGCCAGCATATTCGCGACACTAGGTATCCAGGTCACGCTGGTCGAGATGTCCCCGCGCATGCTGCCCTTCGTGGACTCCGAGCTCGTCGAGACGCTGACCTACCAGCTGCGGCAGCGCCGTGTCACGATACGCTTGGGAGAGGAGGTCAGCGATATAGAGCCGATCGAGGACGAACGAGGTGAACGTGTGAGAATTCACCTGGGAAGTGGCAAACAGATCGTCACCGAGAAGACGATGTACAGTATCGGACGGTCCGGTGCGACGGAGCGCCTAAACCCGAATCCACCGAAGGACGGCCTTGGGGACAGCCCTTGAAGAAGCCAGCGGGTGCTCCTCTGAATCTGGGATAATGGTTTTGGAACAGAAACCCGCCCGGAAACAAGGAGCACCCAATAGATGCTGCCACAGAACAAACCCGACCGTATCCGCATCCTCTTTGACGACCATCGCCTGGTGGCCAATGCCGGCCTGCTCCTGCCGGCCACCCTAGCCCGGCACCTGGGCCTGCGAGAACTCGTCGACCATCACCTTGACCTGGGCGGCGCGCCGGGACGGGCGAACACTGGGGACAAGATGCTGACGCTGGTCGCTTCCGCGCTGGCAGGCGGCGACTGCATCGACGACGCCGATGCGCTGCGCGCTGGTGGGACGGTCGGTGTTCTAGGCTGCGTGGTCAAGGCGCCATCCACCCTGGGGACCTTCCTGCGCAGCTTCCGGTGGGGGCATGTCCGTCAACTCGACCGCGTGAGCCGCCAGTTGTTGGCCCGGGCCTGGGCCGCTGGGGCCGGACCCGGCGACTCGCCCCTGACCATCGACCTGGACTCGACCATCTGCGAGACCTATGGACTGGCCAAGGAGGGAGCGCGCCACCACGGCTATACCGGCGCCCGCGGCTATCACCCGCTGCTGGCCATTGCCGCCGGCACCGGCGAGGTGCTGATGTCCCGGCTGCGCGAGGGCCGGGCCAACACCGCCCGTGGCGCCGCCCACTTCTTGCGTGAGACGGTGGGGCGGGTGCGCTACGGCGGGGCCAGGGGACAACTCACGGTGCGGGCCGACAGCGGCTTCTACGCCCACACTGTCGTTGCCGCCTGCCGGGAAATGGATGTCCGCTTCTCTATCACCATCCGCCAGCACGCCAGCCTGCGGGACCTGATCGAGGCGATACCAGAGGAGGACTGGACTCCCATTCCCTACTGGATGGACGGCGCCGCCGATGTTGCCGAGACGACTTACACCCCGTTCCAGACCAAGCCGGACGCCGCGCCGGTGCGGCTCATTGTCCGGCGGGTGAAGCCGACGCCCGGTTCCCAGCTCGCCCTCTTCGCCAGATACAGCTATCACGCCTTCATCACCGACCGCGATGGGGAGACGCTGGAACTGGAGGCCGATCATCGCCGCCACGCCGAGGTCGAAAACGCCATACGCGACCTCAAGTACGGCGTCGGGCTGAACCACATGCCGTCGGCGCGCTTCGCCGCCAACGGCGCCTGGCTGGCGGTCCAGGTGATGGCGCATAACCTCGCCCGCTGGACGGCGCGGATTGGTCTGGGCGAGCGGACCGTGATCACCAAGACCCTCAGGCGGCGGGTCTTCGCTCTGGTGGGACGGATCACCCGCTCGGCGCGCCGCCTCACTTTGCATCTCCCCCGGCGCTGGCCTTGGGAAACCCAGTTCAGTCGCGCCTTGGCCCGGCTGCAAGCCATTCCGTTCCCGGCCTGACGGCCAGCCTGCAACTGACTCAACGTCCCCGCAATCTCGCGCCACCCCGGTCGCGAGAGTCCCCTGCTGCGTATCCTCTCGCCATTCCCGCGCATCGCAACTCCTGCATAGGGCCTTAGGGGCCCTGTGCGGCGACTGAAGACCGTCCGCCAGCCTCCCATCTACCCCAACCCCAGGCCATCTCCCCTGTAGCTCCCTCACCCACCCCCTTCCGCTGTCCTCACGCCGTCCATCGGTGTCCTTCGGTGGATTCGGGCTAAACCTGGGCAACGCCGGCCTGGAGGCGGACGACCGCGGCCGGCTCAAAGTGAACTCGCACTATCAGACCGAGGTGCCACACATATTCGCGGTCGGCGACGTGATCGGCTTCCCCAGCCTGGCCTCAACGTCAATGGAGCAGGGGCGTATGGCCTCGTGTCACGCCTTCGGGGTCGAGGCGCATAGCGTCCCGGAGCTATTCCCGTACGGCATCTACGCCATACCGGAGCTATCGATGGTAGGTCGCAACGAAGAGGAGCTCACCGAGCAGGGCGTACCATACGAAGTGGGTAAGGCGCAGTACAAGGAGATCGCGCGGGGACAGATAATCGGCGACGTCACAGGTCTGCTGAAGCTGGTTTTCCACCTCGAGACCCGCGAGCTGCTCGGAGTGCACATAATAGGGGAGGGAGCCAGCGAGCTGATTCATATCGGACAATCGGTGTTGGCGTTCGGGGGAGCAGTGGACTACTTCGTCGACACTGTGTTCAACTATCCGACCCTGGCCGAGTGCTACAAGACCGCCGCATTCGACGGAATCAATCGGCTTGGGGCTTAAAACTCAACTACGACTTCGCGTGACTCAAACAGACGAGCCTTTCAACTTCATCGACGCCGCGGGGCAGCCTATTCATAGGACGCCGGACGCGGTCCGACCTGGCGCGGGCGCTGTGATATTCAACGGGGCCGGAGAGGTTCTCCTAGAACTGCGCGCGGACTACGGCCTATGGGGTCTACCGGGAGGTGGAGTTGACGTAGGGGAGTCTGTCGAGCAGGCGGTCAAACGCGAGGTCCTTGAAGAGACGGGCCTTGAGGTGAGGATCAAGCGTCTAATAGGCGTCTACTCCGACCCCAGGCGGTACTGCATATTGAAGTATCCCAACGGAGATGTAGTCCAGCACGTAACCACACTGTTTGAGTGCGAGCGCGTCGGAGGCGACCTACGGTTCTCTGACGAAAGCACGGACCTGCGCTACTTCGACGGGGCCAAGCTTCCTGAGAACACGCTGGTTGCGCACCGCGTGCGGATCGAGGACGCGCTTGCCAACAGAGTTACTCCATTCATAAGATGATGACGACGCCCTTCAGAGGGCACATATGCTGAAGAAGCTCGGCAAGATAACCAAGGTCAAGCAGGACCGGGACGATGTGACAGTACCGCCCGGCCAGTACGCGACCGAAAAGTTCCCGGTCTTGACCTTTGGCGGCACGCCTAAAATCGACCTCGAAACCTGGGAGTTCAAAGTTTTCGGACTGGTCGAAGAAGAGCTAGTCCTGAATTGGGAGCGATTCGTTGCGCTGGGGAAAACGACCGTTGATGCCGAGTTCCACTGTGTCACTCAGTGGAGCCGGCTCCAGAACACCTGGGAGGGAGTCGCGTTCACCGACTTGATGAAGTTGGTCATCCCCAAGCCTGAGGCGAAGTACGTGATGGCCCACTGCTACGGTGGCTACACGACCAATCTAGAGCTAGAGGCTCTGCAGGACGACGATGCGCTATTCGCCTACGGGCACGATGGAGAGCCCCTCCCGGCAGACCATGGCGGCCCATTGAGGCTGGTCGTCCCCAAGCGGTACGGTTGGAAGAGCGCCAAGTGGGTCAATGGCCTGGAGTTCATGGCCGAAGACCGCCCGGGGTTCTGGGAAGCCAGAGGCTACCATATGGAAGCAGACCCCTGGAAAGAGCAGCGGTTTTGGGAAAACCCGGCGTGAGGGACACTGCGGCTAAGAACATCGGGCCCCGACGCTGCATCGGGGCCCGAACATGCTGGAATGTGTATAGCCGCTAACAGGTGAAAAGGCAGGAACCGAGACTTATGCCACCTTCTTCTTGCTCTTCTTCGGTTCGGCCATCGCTGCAGCCAATACATCGTTGCTACTGACGATATCGAGCATGAGCCCGCACTGAAGACACTCTTTGTACTCGCCGTAGATATCGCGGTTTATGTGCATATCGCCACCACACCGTTTGCACGCCTTAACCCGAATCCACCGAAGGAGGGCGTCGGGTTAGCGTCCTGAGGCGGCAAGAAGGTGCTCCTGTGCTTCTGGGATAATGGTTTTGTAGCAAAAAAACGGCCCCGGAAAAGGAGCACCCAGTAGATGCTGCCGCGCAACCACCCCGACCGGATCCAAATCACCTTCGACGACCGCCGCTTGGTGGCCAATGCCGGGCTGCTCCTTCCGGCCACCCTGGCGCGGCACCTCGGCCTGCCCGAACTCGTCCGGCAGCGCCTCGACCTGGGCGATGCCCCGGGGCGGGCGAACACGAGCGACAAGATGATGACGCTGGTGGCGTCTGCGCTGGCTGGGGGCGACTGCATTGACGACGCCGATGTGTTGCGCACCGGGGGGACGGCCTGCACCCTGGGCGGCACGGTCAAGGCGCCATCCACCCTGGGCACCTTCCTGCGCAGCTTCCGGTGGGGCCACGTCCGTCAACTCGACCGGGTGAGCCGCGAGTTGCTGGCCCGGGCTTGGCAGGCCGGGGCGGGACCCGGCGACGGGCCCCTGACCATTGACCTGGACTCCACCATCTGCGAGACCTACGGACTGGCCAAGGAGGGCGCCCGCCACCACGGCTATACCGGCAAGCGGGGCTACCACCCGCTGCCGGCCATCGCCGCCGGCACCGGAGACGTGCTGATGTCCCGGCTGCGCGAGGGCCGGGCCAACACCGCCCGCGGCGCCGCCCACTTCCTGCGGGAGACGGTGGGACGGGTGCGCTACGCCGGGGCCGACGGACGACTCACGCTACGGGCCGACAGCGGGTTCTACACTCATGGCGTGGTATCCGTCTGCCGCAAGATGGATGTCCGCTTCTCCATCACCATCCGCCAGCACAAAAGCCTGCACAATCTCATCGAGGCGATACCCGAAGATGCCTGGACGCCGATTCCTTACTGGATGGACGGTGCCGCCGATGTGGCCGAGACCACCTGCACCCCCTTCCAGGCCGAGGCGGACGCCGCGCCGGTACGGCTCATCGTCCGGCGGGTGAAGCCGACGCCCGGTTCCCAACTGGCCCTCTTCGCCAAATACAGCTATCATGGCTTCATCACCGACCGGGACGGGGAGTTGCTCGAACTGGAAGCTGACCATCGCCGCCACGCCGAGATCGAGAATGCCATACGCGACCTCAAGTACGGCGTCGGGCTGAACCATCTCCCCTCGGGCCGCTTCGCCGCCAACGGCGCCTGGCTGGCCGTCCAGACGATGGCCCACAACCTGGCCCGCTGGACGGCGCGGATCGGTCTGGGAGAGCGGATAGCCACCACCAAGACTCTCCGGCGGCGGTTCTTCTCCCTGGCCGGACGGCTCACCCGCTCGGCACGCCGGTTGACCCTGCATCTTCCGGATCGCTGGCCTTGGGCTGAGAAGTTCAGCCGCGCCTTGGCCCGGCTGCGAGCCATTCCACTCCCGGCCTGACGGCACCGTCGGCGACCGACCCACCCACCGGACAACCGAAGATCCCCGCAGACTCGTGCCAGCCCGGTCCGAGAGAGTTCCCTGCTGCGTATTCTCTCGCCATCCCGCGCATCGCAGCTCCCGCAGACGGCCATAGGGGCCCCTGTGCGGCGATGAAGACCGTCCGCCGACCTCCCTACCCCAAATGGAACCCAGGCTATTTCCCCTGTAGCTCCCTCACCCCCCTTCCGCTTTCCTCACGCCGTCCATCGGTGTCCTTCGGTGGATTCGGGATTAGGGAGATAGACGCCTATGACCTTCTCTATAGCGAGGTCATCGAGCCGGAGGTGAGGAAAAACCTTGGCGAGGCCGTCGATCTACCTTTCGGCGTTACGATAGCCGACGAGGAGGTGATCACAGCGTTGCGGAGGGTCGCTCCCCCAGCGTGGGTGCAAGAACAAGCGGAAAGGGTGATCGACGAAGTGACCCCGTACCTGACGGGGGAGACGGACAGCTTCACAGTCGAGGTCTCGCTTGTGGACAACAAACTAGAGGCCGGCGATGTTATAGACGATCTGGTATCCAAAAAGACAACCGAGCTCATCGATAGCGTACCCGCGTGCGAGTCCCTGACGGAGGCTGCTACCGCATTGGCCAGCATAGACTCGCGAGGGTTGCCGGCCTGTATTCCCCCGGATATCCGGGCCACGGACCTGCTCAGCAGACTCGGCATCGACGTCTCGGGCGCGGTCGCCAGCCTCGTCCTGGCCCCCATACCCGACACTATCCCGTTTGGCGATGTTCAGCTCCGCCAGGCGTTGACTGCTGCCGGTGCGGGCGCCAACCTGGAGCAGGTGGACGAGGTCAGGAGGATTCTCAAGGAAGGCTGGACGTACACTCAGGACGATCTGAGAACCGAGCTCGCCAAACGCGGAGACGATGTGGTCGACACCCTGGACACGGTCAGAGAGATACTAAGAGACGGATGGCTCTACACGCAGGACGATCTGCGAGAGGACTTGATCGACGAAAACGCAGAAGACCCGCTAGCTAGGGTCAAGATATTGGACGACGTCCGGGCGTTCCTGGCGGACGGATACACTTACACGACGGCCGATTTCCGGGAGGATATCGCGGGATGAGGGGAACGGGGGAACCCTCGAAGAGTTCGATAATGGTCGGGACATCTTCAAGCAGGTACGGACTTACAGATGGGTTATCTACCTGCCTCTGGTTTTGCTCCTGGCATCAATTGGATTCTTAGCCCGAATCCACCGAAGGACACCGATGGACGGCGTGAGGAAAGCGGAAGGGGGGTGAGGGAGCTACAGGGGAAATAGTCTGGGTTCCATTTGGGGTAGGGAGGTCGGCGGACGGTCTTCATCGCCGCACAGGGGCCCCTATGGCCGTCTGCGGGAGCTGCGATGCGCGGGATGGCGAGAGAATACGCAGCAGGGAACTCTCTCGGACCGGGCTGGCACGAGTCTGCGGGGATCTTCGGTTGTCCGGTGGGTGGGTCGGTCGCCGACGGTGCCGTCAGGCCGGGAGTGGAATGGCTCGCAGCCGGGCCAAGGCACGGCTGAACTTCTCAGCCCAAGGCCAGCGATCCGGAAGATGCAGGGTCAACCGGCGTGCCGAGCGGGTGAGCCGTCCGGCCAGGGAGAAGAACCGCCGCCGGAGGGTCTTGGTGGTGGCTATCCGCTCTCCCAGACCGATCCGCGCCGTCCAGCGGGCCAGGTTGTGGGCCATCGTCTGGACGGCCAGCCAGGCGCCGTTGGCGGCGAAGCGGCCCGAGGGGAGATGGTTCAGCCCGACGCCGTACTTGAGGTCGCGTATGGCATTCTCGATCTCGGCGTGGCGGCGATGGTCAGCCTCCAGTTCGAGCAACTCCCCGTCCCGGTCGGTGATGAAGCCATGATAGCTGTATTTGGCGAAGAGGGCCAGTTGGGAACCGGGCGTCGGCTTCACCCGCCGGACGATGAGCCGTACCGGCGCGGCGTCCGCCTCGGCCTGGAAGGGGGTGCAGGTGGTCTCGGCCACATCGGCGGCACCGTCCATCCAGTAAGGAATCGGCGTCTAGGCATCTTCGGGTATCGCCTCGATGAGATTGTGCAGGCTTTTGTGCTGGCGGATGGTGATGGAGAAGCGGACATCCATCTTGCGGCAGACGGATACCACGCCATGAGTGTAGAACCCGCTGTCGGCCCGTAGCGTGAGTCGTCCGTCGGCCCCGGCGTAGCGCACCCGTCCCACCGTCTCCCGCAGGAAGTGGGCGGCGCCGCGGGCGGTGTTGGCCCGGCCCTCGCGCAGCCGGGACATCAGCACGTCTCCGGTGCCGGCGGCGATGGCCGGCAGCGGGTGGTAGCCCCGCTTGCCGGTATAGCCGTGGTGGCGGGCGCCCTCCTTGGCCAGTCCGTAGGTCTCGCAGATGGTGGAGTCCAGGTCAATGGTCAGGGGCCCGTCGCCGGGTCCCGCCCCGGCCTGCCAAGCCCGGGCCAGCAACTCGCGGCTCACCCGGTCGAGTTGACGGACGTGGCCCCACCGGAAGCTGCGCAGGAAGGTGCCCAGGGTGGATGGCGCCTTGACCGTGCCGCCCAGGGTGCAGGCCGTCCCCCCGGTGCGCAACACATCGGCGTCGTCAATGCAGTCGCCCCCAGCCAGCGCAGACGCCACCAGCGTCATCATCTTGTCGCTCGTGTTCGCCCGCCCCGGGGCATCGCCCAGGTCGAGGCGCTGCCGGACGAGTTCGGGCAGGCCGAGGTGCCGCGCCAGGGTGGCCGGAAGGAGCAGCCCGGCATTGGCCACCAAGCGGCGGTCGTCGAAGGTGATTTGGATCCGGTCGGGGTGGTTGCGTGGCAGCATCTACTGGGTGCTCCTTTTCCGGGGCCGTTTTTTTGCTACAAAACCATTATCCCAGAAGCACAGGAGCACCTTCTTGCCGCCTCAGGACGCTAACCCGACGCCCTCCTTCGGTGGATTCGGGCTAAGGCGGCCGGGGATGGTCGGGCCGCGTCATCTGGGCGTCGGCATTTCTTCTGGCCTCGGCTGTACTCATCTTTGATTCCCTAGTAAAAACCCGTTTTGAGGAAGTTCCAGCGATTTAGCACATTTGAGCGCTACCGTATGTTGAGGTAGTATATGGAACAGAGACTGTATATTGTACCCAAACGCGGGTACGTTTGTTCTAATTCGACCTGCACAGACTTTTTACGAGAGAATCATCTTTGCTATATGGGGCCCCGGATACGATGCCCTCGCCAAGTCGGGCCCTATCTACGACGCTGCGGGTATCGGCGACCTGGACAAGCTTCGGCAAGACGCCCTGGCCGATATCAGTCAGTCGGGCGGCGACTTCCCAGAGACAGCCCGCCTCGCGGCGAACAAGGCGTTCGATATCGCGGAGTCGATTGTTGACGGCTTTGCGTCGGGGATCGCCGGCCGTAGCCTGACTCTCGCCGGCATCGGGCTCATCGGTCTCCTGGCCGCCATCTTCTGGGCGTCAATCTTGGCAGCAACAAAGCGCATTAGATCCAGCTTACCTTCTTCTTAAGCTTGCGCCATCCGAATGCTGCCCCACGTCGTGCGCGGCGATCGACGACGCCGACTCAACGCCGAAATCGCCACGCCGCGAGAAGGGCAAACACGGCACCCAGCGCGCCGAGAAGCAGCGGCCCAGCTATCGGCACCGGCGGCGTGGGTGTAGAGTCCATGGTGGCATGATCGGAATCGACCGGCACCCCGTCGGAGTCATAGTAGGTCACCGTCAGCGTATCATTCGCTTGCACCCATACGGCGCCGTCTCCGGAGGCCGACGTAGCGACGTTTCCACTCAACAGAACGTCGCCGCCGAAGAGCCCGGGAGGCGGGTACAACCCCGCACTAGGGCACACCCCGGTCCCTGACACGCTGACAACCGCCGCGATAGCTACCCACTCACCATCGGTGTCGGAGGTGCTTGTCACGCTGGCGCGATGCTGAGAGGAAGAGTGGGAGTCCTCGACATAGTAGACAAAGTCAACCTGAAGGGTGCTGGCGGCGTTGACGTCGTTGGCCATCGAGAACTCGCCGGTGAGGGCATTGCAGTCGCTCAGGGGCGGGTTGGTCGCTCCCACAGTAGCCGTGAGGACCGAGTATAGGGGCGTGTTTTCCGGGGAGGTCGTGTCGTAAGACATGCCACTACTAAGAGCAAATACGCCAGCCTCCGGTGCACCGGTCGCCAGGCTCCAGAGCGAAAAACTTGGGACTTTAGCACTGATCTGCGACCAGGTGGCAGTGCTGGAGGCGAGAGCGCCCAGATTGGCACCTTCGATGTGGAAGGCCGCTATTTCGCCTGGCATATAAGACGCCACAGGGTTGCCGACGCCGTCCTGAAACTCAACGGTAGCCCCTGATGCCGACAGCGAGGGATGGCCCGCGCCGAGAATTACGGCGGCCGATATCACAGGCAAAAGTGTAGCGATGGCAAGAACAGGTACTCTGCTGGACACACACCGCCCTCAAACAAGTCTAGGGCCGATCAGACCGCCTCCGGCCGACCGATCAGCAATCCGGCCTCTCGGCGGACCCTTATAGCGAAGGCCATGCTGTCGATCTGCAGTGCGATCTCCCTGTCCTGTGGGTGATACTGCTGGAGGGCGGGATTGTCGAACAGCTCCGCGCTCTCGCCCGAAAGGACCACTGCTCTAGTGGCATCGTGGTCGGGCGCGCGTCCCTGTAACAGGTTCCTCAGATATAAGGCGCACTGCTCGTCTTCGTCGTTGCGGCTCTTTCCTCCGGTGCCCATAGCCACGATGGTGACCAGGTCGGGACCGCCGCGCGACACGGCTCTCGCGGTAGCGCTGGCTACTAAGAATGAGCACGCATATATCGTCTCGGCCTCACGGACGGCACTCATCCCTACCGTCCCTGCTCGCGTCGACTGGATGATCGTTTTGCCTTTAACGTCCGCGAGCGAGAGCTCGTACGGCGAGTTCCCCATGTCGAACCCCTCAGGCCGCGAGCCTCCGACCTCGCCCATGCACAGGTCACCAAGACCCTGTCGCCGAAGCTCAAGGGCTTCCTCTATCTCCGCCACCATGACAATCTTATCGGCCCCCCGGGAGAAGGCAACGGCGGCCGTGGTGAAGGCCCTAAAGACATCGATGATGACAACGGTCCCCCGCGCACTTCTCGCTCCTTCAATCAGGCTCTCTATTAGGACTTGCATCACGCGCTCCCGGAAACAAAGTATGGACGATGTAACCCCGTCTGCGGGTTTTTGAGATGTTTCCCTGAGTACGCCTCAGGCGGACGAAGAGCCTGCACTGAGCTCCGACTGGAGTCGCCCCGATGCCGCATCGGGGGACCTGCCGAAGTGGCCTTGGGTGGTGGAACTCTCTCGTCACGGCTGCCGGACAGGCCTTCCCAGCCGGGCCGAGGACCTATGGTTGCGGAGCTGAGTGCTGCTCGCGACGGCGGAAGAACCGCTCGGGCGGCGCGGGATCACGGAGCCCAGACATGCGTCGTAATGGTGGGGCCACCCGGATCAGGTCCGAGACGAACTCCACTATCGGCCAGACCGGCCCCAACTTCCGGCTCAGAGTAAGGTAGGTCTCCTCCCCGCGCAGGAGACGGGCCATCGATTTCCACAAGATCGATGTTCGACGCTCAACTCCAACAAAGAGGCCGGGCCAAAGGTGATAGATATCGTGGAACTGCCGAGATACTCGAAGCTCGGGAAGGAGCCCCTGTTCCATCTCTCGGTAGTAGCCGCCCAGGTCTGGCGCCTCCGATCCCAAGTATGCGGCGAGTTGCCTTGCGGCGGCAGCGCCACTCCAGAAAGCGGCGTATATTCCCTCGCCGGTCATAGGGTCGATCAGCCCCGCTGCGTCGCCAACCAGCACTACGTTTCCGTCAACCAGGGGAGAGCCCGCCTGGCGAAGTGGCAGGTGGTAAGCTCGGAGTCCCCACGCGTCAGCCGGATCAAAGCCGTAGAAACGAATGAGCTGGTCGAGCCGTTCGCGCAGCATCGGACCGACGTAGTGCCACCCCCCCAGACCGATGTTCAGGTGGTCTCCTTTCGGAAAGAGCCACCCGTAGCCTCCGGGCATGCCCCCGAAATCGAACCCTATCGCATCTTGCCATTCTCCGGGGATGCCGTCCGGCGGCATGACGTTCCCTTCCATGGCGATTCCATGAAGAAGCCTGACGTCGACCCCGGCAAGCTTGGCGGTCCGCCCGTTGGCACCATCGGCGGCCACCAAGGTGCTGCCCTCGAAGACGCTGTCGGCGGTGCGAACTACGACGTGGGTGGGATGTCTCTCCACCTGTCGGACCGCTTCGCGCTGGCGGAATACCGCTCCGGCGTCCACGGCGCGCTCGGCCAGGAAGTTGTCGAGGCGGCTCCGTTGCGTAAGGTACGTCACCTTATCAGAGTAGGCGCGCGTGAACCTATGTCTCTGGCCCACGGCAAAGCTGACGCCGGAGATCATACGCTCGACCACCCCAGTGATCTTGAAGGGCAGCAGCTTCGCCGCACGTACGGTGACACCACCGCCACACGGCTTGTCGCGTGGGAATTCGGCCTTGTCGAGCATCAAAACTGACAGTCCCCTCTCGGCGCACTCCCGGACGGCGGTGCTGCCCGCGGGACCCGCCCCGCTAACTATAACGTCGTAGCGCATAGCTAACGCAACTCCCTTGGGAGAACGAAACTGACATCCTCCTCCGCTCCTCTGATTGGGAGCACCTCGTCGGGGGCAATTGCATCGATCACCGACTCAACCTGCGACTCAGGCGTCGATGCCCCTGAGGTTACACCCACATTCTCGACTCCCTCGAGCCAACCCGGATCAAGGTCCTCCGGACCGTTTATCAGATACGCGGTCACCCCCTGCGATTCCGCCACGTCTCTTAACCTGTTGCAGTTCGAGCTGTTGGTGGCGCCGATGACGAGGACCAGTGAAACCAAACGGCACAGCTCCTTCACGGCGAGCTGGCGATTGGTGGTGGCGTAGCACAGGTCGTTGCGGACGACGACATCGGAAAAGTGGCCCTTGATCTTCTCAATGGAGCGTTGCGTGTCGTCAACCGAGAGGGTGGTCTGCGTCAATACTATCACCGGTGTGCTGGGGTCCCATTCGGGCAGGTTCATCGCCTCCCTGTCGTCCACCAGATGCATCGACTGTTGCCCCATCGTGCCCATTACCTCCTGGTGACCTCTGTGCCCCACCAGTATCAGCTTCTTGCCCTCTTTCGTATAACGGTCCGCCTCGTTGTGGACTTTGGTTACCAGTGGACAGGTGGCGTCAATGACGTGCAGCTGCCGTTCGGCGGCCTTCTCGAAATCCTCGGGTGGCGAGCCGTGCGCTGAGAAGACGACCGTTGACCCGACTGGTATCTCGTCCACGTCCTCAACGGTTATGGCCCCCTCTGCCTCTAGGGACTTCACAACGTACGGATTGTGGACGATTTGATGCTTGACGTAGACCGGCGTCCCGAACCGTTCGAGAGCCAACTCCACGACGTCGACGGCTCGGACAACTCCGGCGCAGAACCCCCTTGGGGTACCCAGATATACTTTCATGCTCGACCGTCAGATAGGTCTGTCCTAGCTTTGCTACGCTCGGATTCTACCACACTCACGTACGGTCAGAATCGAAAAGGCGGTCTCCTATAGGGCCGCAAGGCTTGAGCCCCTTCTACCGCGCACACCCCAACGGACTCTTCTCTCAGGTGTATACTACGGGGCATTCGGCAGCGAGGGGGTGTTGTCATGAAGCTGGCTGAGCGAATGGCTCGTCTGGGCACGGAGACGGCGTTCGAGGTGCTGGCAAAGGCCCGTGGGCTGGAGAGGGAGGGCAAGGATGTCATCCACTTGGAGATAGGAGAGCCCGACTTCGACACGCCCGCCAACGTCATCCAGGCCGGGACGCGCGCGCTCAACGACGGGTTCACCCACTACGGTCCCTCTCCCGGCCTAATGGAGGTCCGCGAGCGCATCGCCGAGGAGGTGTCCCGGACCCGCAACATATCCGTCACCGCCGATAACGTCGTGATCACCCCGGGCGGCAAGCCGATCATGTTCTTCACCATTCTCGCGCTGGTTGACGAGGACGACGAGGTCCTGTACCCCAACCCCGGGTTCCCAATCTACGAGTCAATGATACGTTTTGTCGGCGGCGTGCCTGTCCCCATGAAGCTGCTGGCGTCGCGGGACTTCAACGTCGACGTGGACGAGGTGGCCGGCCAGATCACTCACAAGACCAAGCTAATGATACTCAACTCGCCCAACAATCCTTGCGGAAGCGTCATCGAGAACGAAGACCTCCGGGCGCTCGCGGAGCTCGCGAGAGAGCACGATATCACGATATTGACCGACGAGATATACAGCCGGTTCCTGTATGAAGGAGAGTTCGCCAGTGTTACCAGCTTCCCGGGCATGCGAGACCGCTGCATCATCCTGGACGGCTTCTCGAAGACCTACGCGATGACGGGCTGGCGCATCGGTTATGGAGTGATGCCGCTGGAGCTCGTCGAGCCCGTTTCCCGCCTGTCCACCAACAGCGTGTCGTGTACCGCCAGCTTCACTCAGATGGCCGTTCTGGAGGCCATGAAAGGGCCGCAGGAAGATGCCTACGCCATGGTCGCCGAGTTCAAGAAGAGGCGCGATATCATAGTCGACGGTCTCAACCGGATACCCGGGATACGGTGCCCGATGCCGACGGGCGCCTTCTACGTCTTCCCCAGCGTCGAGGGCACGGGAATGACCAGCCGTGCGTTCTCCGACGGCCTCCTAGAGGACGAGGGCGTCGCGGGCCTGGCGGGCGAGTCCTTCGGGGAGTTTGGCGACGGTTGCGTCCGGTTCTCATTCGCCAACTCGGCCGAGAACATCGAGAGGGCGCTCGAACGAATCGAAAGGTTCGTCGCCAAGCGGGCGTGATTCTCCTTTGCCCCGCCCCCATCCAAACGATGCATCCCTGGGGGGACCAAGATCCCCGTCAAGCGGCTCTGCACCTCCAACTATGGACGTAGGGGCGTGTTTCAAACCCGCCCTCGGTCCTCCCTTGGCTGGGGATTCAGGCCTGCCATGAGCCCAGCCGAAGGGGTGAGGGGTTGACCCCTGTAAATACATCGACAACCACGAACATATGTGCTATACTTGCTCAGAGGGACAGACCCAAGCGGCCTGTCTCATTTCTTTTGCGCCAGTGTCCCACCGTGTACCAAGGTCCCTAGCTGAATGGGACACAATGAGACAGAAAGAGACACATTTTTCAGAACCCTATCCGCCCCGTTCATCCTGAATAAGCGCCGGCGCTGTATCGAAGGAAGGTCAGCCTCCCCCACAACGAGCGGGACATTCCCATGAAAAAGGTTGCCTACCGGCTACCTTACGTCTACACGAGGACGTGTAGGGGCGCATGGCGTGCGCCCGCCTTCCGGTGTTTTTTCATCCAACACGGCGCCGCGGGTAACCGGTTGATCGAAAGATTAACGACCTCCCCTAAGTGCCATCTCGGGGCCAAGGCAGACGGCCCCTATGCTATACTTTCGTTGTAAACACCTGTAGTACGGGGCGGAGAGTATGCGTACCTTCAGGCTGGCCATGGCCCAGACCAACCCGACAGTCGGGGACCTGGACGGCAACACCAGGAAGATACTCGAATACATCGACCAGGCCCGCTCCCTTCAGGCCGACCTCGTCGCCTTTCCGGAGATGGCCATCCCCGGATACCCTCCGGAAGACCTCGTCCTCAAGCCTCAGTTCGTCCAGGCCAACATCGGCAAGATGCGAGAGGTGGCGGAGGCCTCCGAGGGCATTGCGGTGGTCGTCGGCTTCGTCGACGCTGACTCCGGCGCGCACAACGCCGCCGCCGTGGCCAACGACGGCGAATTGGTCGGGGTATACCACAAGATGTTCCTGCCCAACTACGGTGTCTTCGACGAGGAGCGCTACTTCAGCCCCGGCGCCGAGTGTCCGGTCTACGTGATCAATGGCACGCACGCGGGCGTCAACGTCTGCGAGGACATCTGGGAGCCGGTCGGGCCGACGGTGGTGCAACGGGACGCCGGGGCCGAACTCGTCATCAACATCAGCGCCTCTCCTTTCTACGCCGGCAAGCTGGACTATCGTGAGAAGATGCTCGCGACCCGTGCCGCCGACAACCAGCTGTTTGTCGCGTACGTGAACATGGTCGGCGGACAGGATGAGCTGGTCTTCGACGGAGCTAGCATGGTATTCGACCCCCTGGGTGAAGTGGTGGCCCAGGGGAGCCAGTTCGAGGAGGACCTCATAGTAGTCGACCTCGACGTGGAGGCGGTCTTCCGATCGCGAGTCCGAGAGACGCGGGCGCGCAAGAAAAGAGTGGCAACGGCAAACGGGGTGGGCACCCCGAAGCTGTTCCCCGTATCAGCGTATCCGTCGGACTCAAAGCCGCCGCTCCCCGAGCGTCAGCCTGTCCGATACGACGCCCTCGGCGAGGTCTACGCCGCCCTCGTGACAGGGACCGCGGACTATGTCCACAAGTGCGGGTTCGAGAGGGTGCTCGTCGCTCTGTCCGGTGGTATCGACTCGAGCCTAGTCGCGACCATAGCCGTCGACGCGCTGGGGGCGGAGAACGTGCTGGGCGCAGCTATGCCGTCCCGCTACTCTTCAGAGGGCAGCATTCTCGACGCAATGGCGCTGTCGGAGAACCTCGGCATTGAGCTGAGGACGATCAATATAGAGGACGCCTTCTCGGCGTACCTTGACACGTTGGCACCGCAGTTTAAGGAGACAGAGCCCGGTGCAACGGAGGAGAACCTCCAGTCCAGGATCCGGGGCAACCTAATCATGGCCCTGTCCAATAAGTTCGGGTGGCTTGTGCTCACGACAGGTAACAAGAGCGAGATGGCGGTCGGATACGCGACCATCTACGGCGACATGGCGGGAGGCTACGCGGTCATCAAGGACGTGCCCAAAACGATGGTCTACGAGCTGGCCGAGTACCGGAACGAGCTGAACGGCAGTCCACCGATACCGCGAAGTGTCATCGAGAAACCGCCGAGTGCCGAGCTCCGGCCCGACCAGAAGGACGAGGACAGCCTGCCGCCGTACTCGGTGCTCGACCCCATCCTCAAGGCGTACGTGGAGGACGACCGCAGCTTCAACGAGATCCTGGACATGGGCTTCGACGAGGATGTCGTCAGACGCGTGATAACCCTGGTCGACCGCAGCGAGTACAAGCGCCGCCAGGCCCCACCCGGAATCAAGATCACACCCCGCAACTTCGGCCGCGACCGCCGAATGCCCATTGCCAACCGCTACACGCCGTTCTAGGTCGCAGCAAGGAACGGGTCTTTGAAGCTTGGCGTCGTCTTTCCTCAGACAGAGATAGGCACCGACCCCGTGGCGGTCCGCGACTACGCACAGGCCGCCGAGTCGTTGGGATACAACCACCTTCTGGCCTACGACCACGTGCTTGGCGCCAACGCAACCAGCAGGCCGGGTTGGCGCGGGTCTTACCGGCACACAGACACGTTCCACGAGCCTTTCGTGCTCTTCGGGTACTTGGCCGGAGTGACCCAGACACTGGAGCTAACAACAGGAATCCTGATCCTCGGGCAGCGCCAGACTGCCCTCGTGGCCAAGCAGGCGGCAGAGGTGGACCTAGTGAGCCGCGGCCGGCTGCGGCTGGGCATAGGTATAGGCTGGAACGCGGTCGAGTACGAGGCCCTCGGCGAAAACTTCCGCAACCGGGGCCGGCGGTCGGAGGAGCAGATCGAGGTGCTGAGGGCGCTATGGACCCAAGAACTGGTCACTTACAACGGGTGCTGGCACAAGATCACCGACGCGGGGCTCAATCCCATGCCGGTCCAGCGGCCGATTCCTATCTGGTTTGGCGGGATGGCAGACCAGGTGCTCCGTCGGGCCGCACGCATGGGAGACGGCTGGTTCCCGCAGTTCCAACCCGGCGACAGGGCCCGTGCGATGCTTGCACAGCTGCACGGCTATCTTCTGGAGGCGGGTCGGGACCCGGGCGACATCGGGATAGAGGGCCGGACAAACATAAGAGACCGTTCGCCTGAGGAGTGGTCTCAAGACGCGAGCGACTGGCGAGACCTGGGTGCTACCCACCTCTCGGTCAACACCATGAGTGCAGGCCTCGCTTCTCCGGCCGACCACATCGACGCTATCAGACGCTTCAAGGAGGCGGTCGACGCGGCATAGAACAGTCGCTGCGTACGTCTGCCTGCTATAATGGCGGCACTTCAAAAACGGAGGCAAGCCGATGACAGAGGTAGGCGAGGCCGCACCGGACTTCACGCTCACTGACCAGAACCGGCAGAAGGTCACCCTGAGCCAGTACAAGGGAACCAAGAACGTCGTCCTTTCGTTCCACGTCGCATCGTTTACCAGCGGCTGAACGGACCAGGTCTCCTCGTTTCAGGCTGCCAACTTGAAGTTCGAGGAGAGAGATACTCAGGTACTGGGTATTAGCACAGACGCACGCGCTACTCAGAACGCCTTCTCCGTTGCGATGGGCAACATCACGTATCCCCTGCTGAGCGACTTTTACCCCCACGGAGAGGTGGCGCAGCTTTACGGCATATTCAACGACAAAGAAGGCACCTCATTTCGCACGGTGATGCTGGTCGACAAGCAGGGCATCATCCGATTCAAGCGAGTCTACGCCCGCGCGGCCGACATCGAGATCGCCGATATCCTTGCAGAGGTCGACAAGCTCCAGGGATAGCTGGCCGGGGGCTCAGGGATGGCCGGTGCAGGAAGTCTCCAGGTTGCCGTACGTCGAGCTACGCAAGAGGACATCCAGAGGCTCGCGGCCGTCCTGGCGCCTGAGGTGGGTGCTGAGCAAGTAAATCGGCGCTGGCAAGAGCACCAGGCCGGCTATCGGGAGATGCTTATAGCTGAGCTGATGGGGCAACCAGCGGGTACTGTAAGCACGGGAGGCCATAGATTCCAGTCGCCCGGTTCCTTGCGGATGTTCGCACTTGACGTAGGCGCCGTGTTTCGGAGTCAGGGTATTGGCACGGCTTTGATCAAGGCCGTCGAGAACGAGGCACGCCGCAAGGGATTGAAGAGCGTCAACCTGGAAGTCGCATTGCAAAACCCCGATGCCCTCCGTCTGTATGAACGGCTGGGCTACCGGCGAACTGGCGAACGCGTAGTCGACCGTTGGACGCGCCTTGCGGACGACGGCGACGTCGACCAAGTTGAAGACCTCTCCTGGGTCATGACTAAGGAATTGCGAGGCTCGTCGGAGGGCTGATTACCCTTGCGATAGCGCGTAGACTGGGTTTGGAGGTACCTCTTGCCCGAGGCCAAAGGGCCGAAGTACGTCTTTCGGGAAGGGGACCACGCTCTTGTAATCGACCGTAAGGGGCGGCGGTATCTAGTCCGCCTCGCCGGACCGTCAACCTTTCACACACACCTGGGCAACTTCCCTCATGCAGACCTGATTGGTCGGGACGAGGGCGTCAGGGTCCTGACTTCCAAAGGTCATGCTCTGCTGGCTATAAAGCCGACGGTGGCCGACTTCACTCGACAGATGCCCAGAATCGCCACGGTCGTCTATCCCAAGGACCTAGGAGCGATCATCATCTACGGAGACGTATTCCCAGGCGCAAGGGTCCTGGAGGCCGGAACAGGCTCCGGAGCGGTGACCATTGCGCTGACGCGGGCGGTTGGAGAGCGAGGAAGGGTCTTCTCGTACGATGTCCGCCCTGACATGATCGAGAGGGCAATGGCCAATGTCGAGGCCATACTGCCCGATCACTCCAACCTGAACGTCAAAGTCGGAGACGTATATCAGGGCATCGACGAAAGCGACATTGACAGGGTCGTGCTCGACCTACCTGAGCCCTGGCAGGTTGTCCCTCATGCGTCTAAAGCACTCGTTCCGGGAGGTATTTTTCTGAGCTTCCTGCCGACCGTCTTGCAGTTCCATGAATTGACTAAAGCGCTCAGAGAGGAAGAGACTTTCGATATGATCGAGACGGTAGAGGTGCTTGTGCGCCCGTGGTCGGTCGCGGGCCGCAGCGTACGGCCCGCCCAGCGTATGGTCTCCCATACCGGGTTCATAACCACCGCGCGAAAGTGCTCGCCCCCGCTCGGCCCGTTCGAGCCTCGGCCTGACGACAAGTCTCATACCGATGAGACGCCCCGGCCGTGATCAGTCGACGGTGTGTGAATGGGGAGATCCTACGTAGGGGCAGGTTTCAAACCTGCCCTCGGTCGTCCGATGTCGGCGCGTGCATTCCGGAGAACCCTGTGCGAAGCACCTCCCTGATGGCAGAATCCAGTTCGACTACCTGTTAACTTCGGCCTGCGGCCATAGCTCCTCCATCTGCCATCCGGCGTGTGGGTAGCGGCCGTCAATAAGGGGCAGGTGCTCGCGTCCTAGGAGGGGGACAGGAAAAGGACCGGCACCGTCCGCCGTTGACATCAATGGGAAGAGCTGCCCAATGTCCGTTACCCCGGTGCCCTTCTCCTGGACGAGCACCTTGAATCCCCCGAACCCGTCCGGCTCAACGAGCTCTCGCATTGCCATCATATTGGCGTCGCGCTCCCTCTGAGTCAAAGGTTCGGTCCTCAAAGTACGCAACCATTGTTGGATGCCCAGGCCGGATAGAAACTCGGCCTGGGTACACATGCCGACCGTCCGAAGACCGGCGGCCTCTCCCGCAGATGCGAGGGACGAGAAGTCAACCTGGGCTGTAATGTCTTGCAAGCCGACCCTCCCGTATGGACTGCGGCCGCTAGTGTGCTCGTAGTAGGTCTGTACAGTTCCAAACGACCTCTTGGAGGCGTACAGGTCGGTCGCCTCATGGCCGTAGTCGATGGTGAGGATAAACCCCCGCTGTATCGAGGTCGCGACGCCCGCCATCCAGGGGCCGACCTGGAGATTTACCTCGCCACGGTAGCCTTCGGGCAGTCGAAGGCCGAACCCTCCGAGCCGGCGGGCGAGCTCCGGCGTGGAGGGCTCGTCGAGGACGTCGACAAAGCGCCCCTCATGCACGGACACGTAGACTTCCTTGATCGATCCCTGGTCAATCTTGAAGCGGTGGACGGGCATGGCGTCCACGAGCTCATTCGAGAGAAGGCAGCCGACCATGCCTTTGAGTGGCGTCCCGCTGGCGGCCAGACTTTGATACGCGGGAGACGGACCGTCTGGCGGGGGCTTGACCGGAAACCGGTCTAGTGCGACGTATCCCAGGGCGGCATTAAAGGGCCCGGGGAGGTTTGGCGCATACCGGGCCACGTCCCGAGCCAGCTGACCGCCACCCGCGCCCATCTCGATCGCGTCGAACCGTCCGGGGCGCTCCAGCAGCTCCCACATACGCGACAGCACTACTGAAACGAGGGCCCCGAAAGCGGGGTGGGCCTGCGCGCTGGTGTAATAGTCCCCGTCAGCCACGGGATGAGCCCTGCTTGAATAGTACCCAGCCTCGTGGTAGAGGGCGACCTCGACGAACTCGGCGAAGGTAATCTTACCCTTCTCGGCTATTCGAGCTCTTATCTCGCCTTCAGGGGTCGGTTCCACCCCACTCCACCTCCGGAACGCAAAAGGGGGCTGGTCCGGACGGACGCCCCCTTTCACGTTCATTCGTTGCTGGTGTTCTACTACATATAATCTATTTGCGGGCTTGCCCTTGCCTCGCCCGTCTTCTTCCGGCGCCTACTCTGTCCCACCCAGATATGGGCATCGAGTTCTTGAACTCTCCCCGCTGTCCACACAGCTTGCACACCCCCGGGCTAGTGGGCCCGTTTGGGCTGTCTATGAGCCAGAGATGACGGCATTCTGTTGCCAGCTCTTCAGGGTTAGTCACGTTTTGTCCTTTCTTTTGAGTGCTCCGTTTCGACCGTTCGGTAGGCTCGGCCTGTTAGTTGCGCTGCTCGATCGGCACGTAGTCCAAGTCCATCGGACCGGAGTAGAGAAGTCTGGGTCTCAGCAGGTCCTTCTTCCCGTACTGCTCCATAAGGTGCATCGTAAACCCTGGCATCCGGCCTATCGCAAAAAGCGGGATGAACAGGTCCTCGGGAATTCCGAGCAGGTGGTAGATGGCTCCGGCCCAGAAATCGACGTTAGGGTGGTGCCCCTTCCTGGCGTACGGTTCCATCACTTCGGTGACCTGCTGAAGGATCGAGAACCACTTCGGCTGGCCCCTCCGGTCGGCTAGCGCCTTGGCATCGGCCTTCAGGTGTACCGACCTTGGGTCTACGGCCCTGTACACTGGATGCCCGATTCCCATGACCCTCTTGCCACGAGCCCGAAGCTCGTTGATATACCCCTCGGCGTTTTCCTCGCTGCCGATCTCCGACGCCATCCGTGCAACGCCCTCGGCGGCGCCCCCGTGTAGAGGACCCTTGAGTACGGCTATGCCAGCTGTGATCGCGGCGTAGAAATCAGCTTGGGTAGAGGCGGCGACTCGGGCCGCGAACGCCGATGCGTTCGAGCCGTGCTCGGCGTGCAGAACGAGGTCCTTGTCGATCAGTCTTGCATCTTCCGAGTCAGGCTGTTCCCCGAACAGCATGTATAGAAAGTTGGCGCCGTGGCCGAGGTCGCTGTTCGGCTCGACGATGTCTTTCCCTTCTCGAATTCGGGCATGGGCCGCCACTATGGTCGGCGCGGCCGCGGTGAGCCTGATGCCCTTGGCCAACACCGCGTCGTGGGAGATGTCGGTCGGCTCCGGATCGGAGTTGCCCATGGCGGAGACGGCGGTGCGTAGCACGTCCATGGGGTGGGCGTCTTTGAGGAGGCGGACTATCTGGAGGACCTCGTCTGGGGGCCGTCGATTGGCCTTGAGCTCGGCGTCGAACCGAGTGAGCTGGGCCCGGTTTGGCAGAGAGCCGTGGAACAGTAAGTTCGCGGTCTCCTCAAACGTGGAGTGCTCTGCAAGGTCGTGGATGTTGTAGCCGCGGTATAGGAGCTTGCCGGCTTGACCGTCTATGAAACTCGATTCTGTCCTGTCGATGTAGACGTCGCGGAGGCCTTTCTTCAGCTCGACCTTGTCGTCTACCACCATCTAGCATCCTCTCCCCGAACCGCGCGGCCGAGCCCTAAAGGAGGGCAGACCATGAGGTACCGCAGTGCTGAGGGTCTGCCTTTGTGCCGCCGAGCATTTTTCGGCTCACCCAATGCTCCACGGAAGCACGCAATTTTAGCATCCTAGCTGCAAACTGTCAAGGAAGCGCAAAGCCCGTAACTGTTCAGACTTAAAAGGGATGAACCTAAGAACCCCTAGCGTTGCGAGTGGCAGTGATGTCATAAGGGAGAGGTGGAAGCTGAAGTAGACCTACAGAGTGCGAGCCGTGAGACGCTGCTGGCGGTGATAGCCGAGTTGCGGCAGCGTGTAGAGGAGTTGGATGCTCAGCTGAGCATCCGCGGCCCGACTGCAGGGATGCCGGGCAACAAGCGGTTCGTCAAGCGGCATCAGCCTGAGAGGAACGGACCCCGTAAGCGTCGTCTCCACGGCTTTGCCCGACGGCGGATGGAACCCACGCAGCGGGTGATACATGCTCCTGAGTCGTGCCCGGAGTGCGGGACGGGCCTGTCAGGCGGCTGGGTTCAGCGGACACGAGAAGTCATCGAGCTTCCGATGGTGCCAGCAGAGGTGATCGAGCACGTCTTTGTGGCCCGGATATGTCCGCTGTGCGACAAGCGGCGGTTGCCTCAAGAGCCGTTGGAGGGCTTAGCAATGGGGCGGCGGCGCTTGGGGGTCAACCTGGTGAGCCTTATTGTTACGCTGCGAGAAGAGGGGCGGCTGCCGGTGAGGAGCATCCAGTGGTACCTGCAAACGGTACATCAGTTGGGGCTGAGCGTGGGCGCCATCATTGACGTAGTACACGCCACGGCCCAACGGGCCCAACCGGTAGTGGCTGAGATGCTGGAGCGCATACGTGGCTCTCCGGTAGTGCATGCAGATGAGACCGGCTGGCGGCAGGATGGGGCCAACGGCTATGTCTGGACCTTCAGCACTCCCACGGAGCGATACTTCCTACGCCGTGGCCGCGGCAAGGGTGTGGTGGACGAGGTGTTGGGCGAGTCCCCCGGTCAGGGCGAGAGCAGACTCTTCAGCGGAGTGCTGGTGAGTGACTTCTACGCTGCATACAGTCACTACCCCGGCCTCAAGCAGCGCTGCTGGGTACACCTGTTGCGGGACATCAATGAGCTTGAGGCGTTGTACCCTCAAGACATGGGCCTCGCCCTATGGGCTACAGCGGTGCGCCAACTCTATGACCGGGCAAAGGCGTGCACTGACGCCCGCAGCCGACCGGCGTCTGGCTCACACCCGTCAGCGTCTCCCAACCAGTTGATGCTGGAGAAACTTCTGCTGTCGCTGTGCCAGCCCTTCTCCAACGACGATACTGCGCCTCAAGCCAAGCTCTGCCGGCGCATAGAACGGTTCATCAAGGAACTGTTCGTCTTCGTTTCCCACCCGGGTGTGCCACCCGAGAACAATGCGGCTGAACGGAGCTTACGGCACCTGGTGGTCAGCCGTAAGATCAGCGGCGGCACTCGCTCTGAACGGGGCACCAACACCAAAATGGCTCTCGCATCCCTCTTTGGCACCTGGAGGGCCAACGACCTTAACCCACTCCTCCACTACCGCAACCTGCTCGTTTCCCCTCAACTCTGAACAGTCACCAAAGCCCGTGACGCCCACCGTCACCGGAAGGATGGCCCTTCTGGCGCTGATTCTCGGGGGTGCCCACAAGGTGTCACCTGGCTTGGCCAAATGTTCACGACCGTTTGACGAGGTCACTCCCAGTCGCTACAATAGCCGCACTTCGCCTCGCGGGCCTCCCTGCATGCCTCGGAACCATCGTTGAGAAGGGTTGGCCCGGAGTCGAGACCTCGCAGGTAGTGTGCTCCAGCCTATGCCGATGAACTCCACCGAGGTACCTGACGTAGTAGTCCTCAGGCTGCCTCTATACGTTCGAACCTTGACTCAGCTTCTCTCTGGGGGTTCACAGGTCGTCAGCTCCCAGCAGCTGGGGAGCCTTCTCCAGATGACTCCGGCTCAGATAAGAAAGGACCTCAGCTACTTCGGCAGGTTCGGTAAACAGGGCAGGGGCTACAACGTCCGGTTTCTGCGAGATGAGCTATACCAGATCCTGGGACTGAATCGGAAATGGCCAGCTTGCTTGATAGGTGTCGGCCATCTAGGCCAGGCCATAATTAACTACCCGGGATTCGCTCCTGAAGGCTTCAACATAGTGGCGGCCTTCGATAGCGATCCTGACCAGGTCGGGCAGACCTTTGGCGCCCTGTACGTGAAGCCGATGTCGGAACTGGCGGGAATCATAGAAAGCGAGCGTATCTCTGTAGGCATCGTCGCCGTACCGGCCAAACAGGCCCAATCCGTTATCGACCAGCTCGTCAGCGCCGGGGTGCCTGGTATCCTGAACTACGCCCCCATGGCACCCCAGGTCCCGATGGGTATAGTGCTCAGGAACATCGACCCCGTGCTGTCTCTCCAGTCCATGACGTTCTACTTGCTACCCGACGCCGAGAGACCGACCGCTAAGCCTTGAGTACCGACGCCCAGAGACAGGGCGCACCCGGGCTGCAGAGAGCGAAAAAGCCAGCTTCGCCCTTCAGAAGCTGGCTTTGCTATCCGGCATACTTCACTGACCCGGTGTAGCTCTTCTACACCTCCCTGAGGGGTCTTCGTCTTCGGCGGGCAACCTTCATACGGGCCTGTGACCTCCTAATCGAAGCCAGGGCCCTCTCCAGGTCCATATCACTGGCCGCCGAGGCAACCCGCTCCTGGGCGAGCTGCAACGCTGCTTCGGCACGTTTAAGGTCGATCTCCTCGACACGTTCAGCGGTATCGGCCAGTATGGTCACCTTCGTTCCCATCACCTCCATAAACCCCCCGCTGATCGCCATATAGCTCTCCTCACCGTCTTTGACCACACGAATCTCACCTGGATTAAGCACCGTGAGGAGCGGCGCATGATGTGGAAGTACCGCCAACTCCCCAACGATTCCAGGAGCCACAACTGTGTCCACGTCTTCCGAGTGGACCAGCCGTTCAGCGGTTACTATTTCGAGCCGCAGCGTTGCCATCGGTTACTCGCTTACCTACTCTTCCGCCTTCATGCTCTCGGCCTTCTCTGCCACCTCGTCGATGGTGCCCACCATATAGAAGGCTTGCTCGGGCAGATCGTCGTGCTTTCCGTCGAGAATCTCGCGGAAACCCCGTACCGTCTCCTTTACGGGGACGTAGCGACCCTCCTGGCCGGTGAACGCCTCCGCGACGAACATAGGCTGCGATAGGAACCGCTGGATCTTGCGGGCACGGGCGACGGTCTGGCGGTCCTCATCAGACAGCTCCTCGACGCCCAGGATGGCAATGATGTCCTGGAGGTCGCGGTACCGCTGGAGCACCTGCTGGACCCCCCGAGCCACGTCGTAGTGCTCCTGGCCTACGACGCCTGGCTCTAAGATGCGCGAGGAGGAGGCCAGCGGGTCTACGGCGGGATATAGTCCTTGTTCGGTGAGGGCCCGCTCCAGCGAGATGACCGCGTCCAGATGGCCGAAGGTAGTGACAATGCCGGGGTCAGTGTAGTCGTCCGCGGGTACGTAGATAGCCTGGAAGGAGGTGATCGAGCCGTCCTTGCTTGAGGTGATACGCTCCTCGAGCTCCCCCATCTCCGTCGCCAGTGTGGGCTGGTAGCCGACGGCCGACGGCATCCTCCCCAATAACGCCGATACCTCCATGCCGGCCAGAATATATCGGTAGATGTTGTCGATAAACAGCAGTACGTCCTGGTTCCGCTCCTCTTTGAAAAACTCCGCCATCGTCAGCCCGGTCATTCCAACACGGGCTCGTATACCGGGAGGCTCGTTCATCTGGCCGAAGACCAGAACGGTGCTCTTGAGGACGCCGGACTCTTGCATTTCGTGCCACAGGTCGTTGCCCTCTCGGGAGCGCTCGCCCACGCCAGCGAATACCGACACCCCCTTGTGCTCGGTGCCTATGTTGCGGATCAGCTCCTGAATCACAATCGTCTTGCCGACGCCCGCTCCCCCGTAGGCACCGACCTTCCCGCCCTTGGTGAACGGTGTGATCAGGTCCATGACCTTTAGCCCTGTCTCCAAGACGTCGATTGTCGTCGATTGCTCCTCGAAGGTCGGCGGGGTCCTGTGGATGGGCCAGATATCCTCGGACTCGACCTCCTCGAGGTCGTCCAGAGTCTCACCCAGCGCATTGAACAACCGCCCTAGAGTCGGTTCTCCAACCGGTACGGCAATCGGCCCGCCGGTATCCGAGGCCTCCGCGCCCCTGGCGAGACCGTCCGTCGGACCCAACGCCAGGGCCCGCACCCAGTTGTTCCCCACGTGCTGCTCCACCTCGAGTACCAGCCGCTCGCCCGCCACCTGGGTCTCCAGAGCGTTGAATATGGCCGGCATCTCCTCCGGCGGAAACTCCACGTCCACAACGGTGCCGATCACCTGGGTTATAGTCCCCGTTGCCATGGTATCTCCTTAAGCCTCAAGCGGCCTGATGGTCATCAACCTAAAGTTGGCTTTCGTATTTTCGTCCCTCGATACTTCTCCATTGGGGCGCTGAAAAACCTTTCGACCATCCCCTGACCCCCTTCCTGGCGAGGAAGGGGGAAGAAATCACATCTGAGGGACACCCCTTCGACTTCGCTCAGGGCAGGCTCTCAGACTCCCGGCCCCGATGCGCCATCGGAGCGCTCCCCGTTTTATCCTCGGTCTGTTAGTGGGCTACTCGGGATATTCGGCTATCATGTCTCGCGATCCGCATACCCCGAGTAGGGGCCGAAGCCGCCGTATCGAGGGGCCCTCACATAGCCAAACGACCTCGTTACCTCTCAACAGCAGCGGCGCCTCCGACTATGTCCAGCAGTTCCTTCGTGATGTTCTCTTGACGCGCCTTGTTCCTTGCCAGAGTCAGGTCTTCGATCATCTCGTTGGCGTTATCTGTGGCGTTCCGCATCGCGACCATTCGAGCTGAATGCTCGCTGGCGATCCCCTCCAGGACCGCGTGGTATAACTGCATCTCCACGAACCTGGGCAGCAGGGCCGACAATACGAGCTCACTATCGGGCTCGTATATGTATCCCACGGCTTCCAGCGGCGCCAGCTCGGCCGGGACCACCGGCAGCAGCGGGAGTACCACAGGTCTCTGGACCACGGTGCTCACGAACTGTGCGTACACCAAGTAGGCCGCGTCAGCCCGCTCCTCGCTGTAGTCGTCGATGATCATGCGGGCTATCGGCGTGACGTCGGTCAGAGAAGGGCGATCGCCGAGGTCGGTAAACACGGCCTTGACGTCCTGGCCGTGACGCACCATGAAGTCCCTGCCCTTCTTGCCCACGGCCACGACGCTCACGTCGGCGCTCTGGTCCAGGATGAACTGCGCCCCCTTCCGGTTTATGTTGGTATTCAGCCCGCCGGTGAGGCCGCGATCGGGCGTGATATGCACTATCTCTGTGGACCCGACCTGCCTACGCCGCAGTAATGGGTGGATATTCTCCTCGTCGTTAGGCTGGGCCGCCAGGTCGGCTAGAAGGTCGCGCATCCGATCGGCATACGGCCTCCCTCTCAACGCCATCTCTTGAGCGCGGCGCATCTTGGAGGCGGCGATCATCGACATCGCCTTTGTTATCTTAGCGGTGTTCTCGACGCTACGAATACGCCGCCTGATTTGTCGTTCGTTGGGCATTTCTCTCTGACACTCTTATGGACGAAACAGAGTAGCCCCTGTCCATCTGAACGCAGCCTGTCCCGAGCCTGTCGAAGGGGGCCGGGGAAAGGACGGATTGTCACCCTGAGGCCTTCCCAGGCCGAAGGGTCTGGGGAGGGGTGCCCCCGCCCCAGATGCTTCGCCGAGCCTCAGCATGACATGCTCCTTTCAGTCTCACGTGGCGTAAGCCTATTGTGGGCCAATAGGCTAATAGGGCACGCTTGCCTTGAACTCCTGTATAGCCGCGTTCAGCTGCGACTCTATCTCCTCGCTCAGCGCGTTCTCTTCGGCGATACGCTTCAGTACCTCGGGATGATTGGAGGCCATGAAGCTGTACAGCGCACTCTCGAAGGCCTGTACCCTGGGCAGCTCGACGTCGTCGAGGTGGCCTTCGGTAAGCGCGAAGAGGATGCACACCTGGTGCTCCATGGGGAGCGGCAAATTCTGGTCCTGCTTGAGGACCTCCACCGCGCGCTGGCCGCGCTCGAGCTGGGCGCGGGTGGCCTTGTCCAGGTCAGCGGTGCCGAACTGGGCGAAGGTTGCGAGCTCGCGGTACTGGGCTAGTTCCAACCGAAGTCGCCCGGCAACCCGCCTCATCGCTTTGGTCTGGGCATCGCCCCCGACGCGCGATACTGACAAGCCGGCGTTGATCGCCGGCCTGATGCCCGAGTTGAACAGCTCGGGCTCGAGGTAGATCTGGCCATCCGTAATGGATATGACGTTTGTCGGCACATAGGCGGAGACATCGCCCGCCAGGGTCTCGATAATCGGCAGCGCCGTCAACGATCCACCACCGAGCTCAGGGGACAGCCTGGCTGCCCGCTCCAACAGGCGACTATGCAGGTAGAACACATCGCCCGGATACGCCTCACGCCCCGGCGGGCGCCGTAGAAGCAGCGACATCTGGCGGTAAGACCATGCGTGCTTCGATAGGTCATCGTAGATAATCAGCGCGTCCCGCCCGGCCGCCATGTACTCCTCACCTATTGCGCAGCCGGTATACGGCGCCAGGTACTGCATTGGCGCGGGGTCCGACGCGGTGGCTGCCACAACTATGGTGTGCCCGAGCGATCCGTGCTCCTCCAGTTGGCCTACCACCTGCGCAACCTTGCCGACCTTTTGCCCGATAGCGACGTAGATGCAGACCAGATCGCCGCCTTTCTGATTGATGATGGAGTCGATGGCAAGGGCGGTCTTCCCAGTGGTACGATCGCCGATTATCAGCTCCCGTTGTCCTCTGCCGATCGCTACCATCGCGTCAATGGCCTTCACCCCCGTCTGCATCGGCGTGTCGACCGACTGCCGCTGCGCGACGCCCGGTGCTATCACTTCGGTCGGCCTCATCTTGTCGGTCTTGATGGGCCCCTTGCCGTCGATTGGTCTCCCCAGAGCGTCCACGACCCTTCCTAAGAGGTCTTCCCCAACCGGCACCTCCGCAACGCGGCTCGTTCCCCGGACCTCGGTCCCCTCCTTGACGTTTTCTGCGCCGGCGAGGATAACGGCGCCAACGCTGTCCTCCTCCAGGTTCAGCGCCATGCCCATCGCTCCGCCCTCGAATTCAAGCATCTCGTTCGCGCCGACCCCTGAGAGCCCGTGGACCCGCGCGATTCCGTCGCCGACCTCGACGACAACCCCCACGTCTACCATCGTCAGCTCTTGGCCGAACTCCTCGATCTGCCGCTTGATTACAGATGCTATGTCCTGTCCTCTGACCGCCATAACAGCCTCCATCATCCGTGGCCCGAGAAAAACTTCTGCCGGTTAGGGTACTTTGCCTAAGTAATTAGGCGCCTCCAACATGTCACCCTGACTCCCGATTCGGCCCCGATGCCGCATCGGGGGGACGAAGGGTCTGGGGAGGGGCTTATCCTCCGTTCAGCAAGCACCACCCCAGATTCTTCACCCCGATGCGGCATCGGGGTTCAGAATGACATTAGCGCAAGGCCCTCAGTCCAAAACGCGTTGCTCGTCTTTGCTCTTCAGCGGGTTCTCGCGACCCGCTATTGGGCTCCCGGAGAAGATTAAGAGGTCTGCTCGACTATACTTCGATGCATCCCTCTAAGCTTGCTCCGAGTGCTCCCGTCGATGAGCCGGTCGCCAACCCTGGCAACTAGACCCCCGAGGACCTCAGGTTCTAGGACCGAGGTCAGTCGGACCTCGTTGCCGACGATTCCCTCGAGAAGCTTTGATACCTTCGATTGCTGCTCTCTGTCCAACTGGACCGCCGACGCCACCTCAGCCCGCTCGATCCCATGGTGAGCATCGAGCAGTCGCCCGAACTCGTCCAGTATCCCGGGCACAAGGTGGGCTAAGCCCCTCAGAGCCAGGATCGACAGCAGGTTCAACGCCAAGGGTCCGACGGCCTTGCTCAAGGTCTCTCGCGCCGCGTTCAGCTTGAGCTCGGAATGGACCTGCGGGGCATCGAGCAGGGTGGAGAAATCATTGTCCTCCAGTGCTGCGGTGAGCACCTCCAGGTCTTCCCGCCACGAGTCCAACTCGTCCCTTTCGACCGCGATCTGGAAGACCGCTTGCGCGTACCGTCTTGGTGAAGGAGCCCGCGGCATCTTCCTACCTATACGCTTTCATCATGACGACGGCTGGCCGATTTCTGAGCCCTCTTCCAGGACCTTCTCGATGATGTCGCGGTGGGCCGACTCATCGAGCGAGCGCTCCACCACACGCTCCGCTGCGCTGATCGCCAGCCCGGCGAATTCGCTCCGCAGCTCTTCGATCGCAGCGTCGCGTTCCCGATGGATGTTGGCCTGAGCCCTGGCGCGCTCCCCCTCTATCTCCTGCCTGGCCTTGGCCAGCTCCTCGTCACGGAACCGGTCAGCGACCTCCCTCGCCTGGGCGATCATCGCCTGCCCCTCGGCCCGCGCCGACTCGATCTCTCCACGCATCTCCTCCTGGGAGCGTGCGGTCTCTTCCCTGGCCTTTTCAGCAGTCTCCAGGCTCTCCCTTATGCGGGCGGACCGTTGGTCAAGCACCCTGAGCAGGGGCTTGTAAAGCAGTGCGTACAGGAGTCCGGACAGTATGAGGAAACTGATGATCTGAGTGAGCAGACCGGCTGGGTTTATACCTAATGCTTCCATACCTTCTTTTCAGCTAACCCCGTATGCGGGTTTCTCGAAATGTCTCCCTGAGTCCCGATTCGGCATCGGGACGAAGGGCCTGGGGTGGTGGAACCCTTCGTCCTACCCATTGGCTAGGTCAGTACTGCCTCACTGTATACCCAAATCCCCACCCCAGATTCTTCCCCCGACGTCGCGTCGGGGTCAGAAAACACTCTCATTTGTCCTCATACAGGAACTTGCATATCGGGTTGGCTAGTCGACAGATGTCTCACAGGCGATACCGGCCTGGCCGTCAGGCAGTTGAGAGTTATCCCACGAATATGATAATGACGGCCACTACGAGCGCGTAGATCGCGATAGCCTCGGCGAAGGCGATGGCCAGGATCATATTCTGCTGGATTGGCCCGGCCGCCTCAGGGTTCCGGCCCAAAGACTCCATAGCCTTGGCCGCCAGTATTCCGATCCCTAACGCAGGCCCAAACGATCCAAGCCCGATGGCCAGTCCTGCTGCAATGGTCTTGATTACGTCGATATCGCCTTCGATCATTCTAGTCTCCTTACATCAAAGTTATGGCTTCGTCACATTAGCCAACGATTCTGCGGGTCAGTGGTCTTCGGCCGCATGGCTGACGGTCGCCGTCGCCGCGAAAACCAGAGTCAGCATTGCGAAGATGAAGGCCTGGATTAGACCGACGAACAGCTCCAGTCCTAGGAACGGCACCAACCCTATCAAAGGGACCAGGAAGGCCATCGCTATCAACAGCACCTCCCCGGCGAAAATGTTTCCGAAAAGTCGGAAGGTAAAGCTGATCACCCGCGCAATCTCGCTAACGGCCTCCAGGACACCCACGAAGATTCCGATGAACCCACCGCGAACGTTGATGAACTTACCCAGGTGGCCGAATACACCGAGAGTCGTCAGCCCCCACCAGTGGACCATGACCATTGCAACGAGCGCGATGGCCAGCGTGGTGTTAATATCGGTGTTGGCGCTCCGGAGAAACGGGACCAGAAGGCCGGCCCGTTCATCATCCGCGATCGCCTGCTCGTAATCGGCCCCGGTCACTTCGGTGCCCACGGACCCAAAGGGAAGGTACGCGATAGAGCCTTCCCCCTCGAATACCTGGAGCGTGACCTTACTCTTGTCCAGGTGATCGCCCTTCTTCTCCGCCGCTTCCTCTGCGTGGTGTATGACTTCGTCGGCGGGCTCGAACCGCCCGATCGTGCCGAACCCTGGCAGAATCCCCATCCAGTTCGCGGTCACGATGAAGACGAATATGGTGATCACAAGGGGCAAGAACCGCCGGGCCCGCTCTGGTCCAGCAACCGTCTCGGCCAGGTTCAGGAAAAACTCTAGGACCATTTCAAGCGCGCCCTGAAGCCTGCCCGGCACCTCCCTGATGCGGGATCTTACAATCAGGGAAACCAGCACCAACAACAGGATCGCGGCCCAGGTGGCGACCATCGTATTGGTGATGTTGAAGTCCCCGAAGAGAGGAAGGTCGCGAGCGATTGGGCTGGCGCTGACAGACTCGGCAGGGAGCTGGATGTGCGCCAGCGGTGACCCCAGGAAACCGGCGCCGAACGCCTCTCCAAGAGCCCCACCCACCAGGCCGAGGATAAACAAAAACGCCACGAGGGCGGTTAGAGTTAGGGCCTTGGGACTTCGCAGCAGCTTCGACACTATCCCTTCCTCTGGTCCGTTGATTCAGGGGCGTCCGACAAGACAGCCTGAAGCATACGGTACATTCCAAATATTGCCAACGCAAGCCCCGCAGCCAGTCCAAGCAGCGTAAGCAGCGGGCTGAGGTCTAACCAGCCGTCCAGCCATAGGCCGACGAGCCCGCCACCAAGGATGCAAAGAGCAACGTACCAGCCGATGCCTAAAAGCCGGAGTGCTTTACCCATCCGCCACAGCCGTCAGGCGCTCCTCCAGAGATTGTGTATTATATCACAATCGATTTTGAGGTCAATTTTCGGGGCAAAACGAAGGCCCCGATGCCACATCGGGGCCCTACTGTTCAGTTACGAGCACGAGTCGACGACGCCTGTTTCAGCCCGTCTCCGGAGGGTTGATCGCAGGAGGAGGTTTCTCCTCGCTCCCCAGGTCGTCCAGATTCAGGTTCTCGATAAAGTCGGTGAATGCGGACAGACTCTTGAGCTCTTCCTCCCTGAGCGGACGGTCCTGTTGCTCACCATCGCCGGGGATGATGGGCTTGCGGGTCTCCTCGTCCATCTGGACCCCTGCCTTCTCGACAACCGCATCGTCGGCGAAGATAGGCGCCTCGGTACGCACGGCAAGAGCGATAGCATCGCTTGGACGAGAGTCCACCTCCATAGTGGTCCCGTTGTACTGCAGGACTATCTTGGCGTAGAAGGTGTCGTTGTTTAGGTCAGATACGACGATGCGACTCACTGTCGCGCCGAGAGTGGCGATGATGGAGCGCAGCAGATCGTGCGTGAGCGGACGGGGAACGTCGACGTCCTGTAGCTTCAGCGCGATCGAGTCCGCCTCAGACGGGCCGATCCATATGGGAAGATAGCGGTTCGTCTCCTTGACACGCAGGATAACGACCCGCTGATAGTTCACGAGGCTGACCCGGATGCTGTCGATCGCCAGTTCCAACATGGAGTGTGCCTCCCCGCTCCTTGGATTCATTGTAAGACGACGCTATAACCGTGTCAATCGAGCGGCCGGGTGTTTATGCTGCACTCTCTCAGCATTCTCTGGGTCAGGTCGCCCAGGCCGTCGCCTGCCCGCGTCTAGACCGCGGGCCGCCTGGACACCACGGCCTTGACCCTCTTTTCGAGTACTGAACGCGGCAACATGACCCGCCTGTCGCAGCTCAAGCACCGTATCCTGAAATCGGCCCCCACTCGCACGACCTCCCACTCGAATCCGCCACAGGGGTGGACCTTTCTCAACCGGACCACGTCCCCCAGCCCAAGCTCCTCGGCCACGCCCAACCCTCCTCTTCAAGAATACGATTGGTCCGGTCGGACAGGAGGTATCCTCAAAAAGTGTGTAAACGGTCAGGCGGTGTACCCTCTCTCTGAACAACACGGGCTCAAGGCCCAAGAGAGGAGATACACCGCCTATGGGAAAGAGAAGCACTAGGAGCAGGTCGGAGTCAAGGCCGGAGTGGGAGCAGTTGGAGGATTGGGTGCGAGGCCATGTCCAGCGGCTGATCCAGGAGTTGCTGGAGGAAGAGGTGACGGAGTTTCTAGGAAGGGCGAAGTCGGCCCGCAGGTCTGAGTCGGACAACGAGAGAGGCTATAGGAACGGATACGGCAAACCCCGAAGGCTTACGCTGAGTTCGGGAACGGTACAGCTGAGGAGGCCGCGAGTCCGCAACACCGAAGAGGAGTTCGAGAGCCGGCTGCTGCCGCTGTTCGTCAACAGGACCAGGAAGGTTGCTGAGTTGATCCCCCAGTTGTACCTACATGGCCTTTCCGAAGGTGACTTCGACCTGGCGGTGCGGGGACTGCTGGGAGAAGAGGCACCGATATCGGCGAGCACGGTAGCCCGGTTGAAGGATAAGTGGAACGATGAGCTTGCCCAATGGCGCGCTAGGCCCCTGGATGACCTGGAAGTGGTGTACATGTGGGTGGATGGAGTCTACGTCAAGGCCGGTCTTGAGCGGGAGAAGGCGGCGATCCTGGTGGTGATGGCGGCCCTGAGCGACGGAAGGAAGGTGGTGGTGAGCGCGATTCCCGGATACAGGGAGTCCATAGAGAGCTGGTCCGATGTGCTCAGGGACATGAGGCGCCGCGGGCTGGAGTGCCCAAGACTGGTAATTGGAGACGGACATCTGGGCATCTGGGGAGCTCTGCGCAACGTCTATCCTCAGGCGGCCGAGCAACGCTGCTGGAACCACAAGATCCTAAACGTGCTCGCCAAGCTTCCAAAGCGACAACAGGACCAGGCCAAGCTCATGCTGCGTACTATCCCCTACGCGCCGACTCGGACAGAGGCTGAGCGGCTCAGGACGGTGTTCACCAGGTGGTGCGGCGACCATTCCTACGAGGCGGCCTCAGAGGCCTTGGAGCGGGACTGGGACCGCATGGTCACCTTCTATGACTTCCCAAAGGAGCACTGGGGGCACCTTCGCACGACGAACCCGGTAGAATCACCCTTCGCGGCCCTCAGGCTTCGGACCGATGCCGCCAAGCGCTACAAGAGGGTCGATCGGGCGATAGCGGTGATCTGGAAAATGTTGATGGTCGCCGAACAGCGCTTCAGGCGTCTGAAGGCCCCTGAGTTGATCGAAGACGTCTATCTCGGTGCACAGTATGCGGATGGAATCGCCATTGAATCAACGGCTGAGAAGGTCGCCGCCTGATGTCGTTTACACACCTATTGACGTAACCTCCGGACAGATCACCAGACCGACAACGGGCCGACTGTGTTCAGTCGGCCCGCTCGAATGAACATATGCTTGCTTTGATCACGTTGCTAGTGTGGCAAGCTGGCCGAAAGGTTTTCCTTGCATCTCCAAATCAATGTTTATCCGCTCGCGTAGAGTATTGGCCTCCTTGCGCGCAGCCTGCTCAAAGTCTTTTTCGTTCTGGGAAGCGTAAAGGACACTTCGAGAAACATTGAAGATTGCATTGCGACCAGCGCTGTCGATGCCGTAGTCTACCGACCTTTCCAAATCACCGAACTGGGCCCCGATACCCGGAATCAAAATAGGCATGTCAGGGCACAGCTGACGTACCTGTCGGAGTTCATCAGGGTAAGGTGCCCCGACTACCAGGCCGACGTTCTCAGCGTCGTTCCAGTCTCTGGCCAGTATCGCTATCCACTGATACAGAGGCATCTCCTCGTCGCCATCTGGTGGCCTTAATATCAGGTCTTGTATCTCTTTGGCCCCCGGGTTGCTCGAACGGCACCAGACGAGTACGCCCTTTCCCTTGTAGTCCAAGAAAGGCTGCACCGAGTCGCGCCCTCCATAAGGGTTTATAGTCGTAGCGTCGAATCCCCACTGTTCAAACACGGCCTTGGCGTGGAACAAAGAAGTACTCTGGACATCGCCGCGTTTGGAGTCACCAATGACAGGGACGTCGGAGGGGATGTGCTTGAGCGTGCGGCTCAAGGCCTCGTGGCCCGGCGCACCTAGACTGTCATAGAACGCAACATTGGGTTTGTATGCGCAGACCAGGTCTTTCGTCGCGTCGATGATAGCGCGATTGAACTCGAAGACATCCTTCAATGGCATACGGGCTGGGTCAGGGTCGAGCCCAACGCAGAGCAGGCTGCGGTTCCGCTCGGCTGCTGCCGACAACTTATCTACGAAGCGATCAGCCATTAGCCCTCCTGCGATTCCAGTATAACGTATCACCCGCGGCATCTTCCATGCGATATCCCTGCGAGTACGTTTGTGGCAGTTTGGGCCTGTCCACAACAAGTCGTCGCGCCAGGTTTGTCACCGGTGGCCGAGGCTGCTAGCATGTTCTGCCAGCCCGCCAAGAATCCCGTATGCGGCTGCAGGCCTGAAAATGACTTTGCGTAGCGACCTCCTCGTAATATACGAGCGGATCCTAGACCGCTACGGTCCCCAGCACTGGTGGCCCGGCGAATCCCGGTTCGAGGTGATGGTAGGCGCGATACTCACTCAGGCGGCCGCTTGGAGCAACGTCGAGAAAGCGATCGCCCGGCTGAAGGCGGCCGACGCCCTATCCCCTGGCGCGCTACGAGGGCTCACCGAGGGTGAAGTGGCGTCGCTGGTCTACTCTGCCGGCTACTATAACGCGAAGGCCCGCAAGCTGAAAGCTCTCGCGGAGTTCGTCGGCCGGCGGTTCAACGACGACCTCGACGCCATGGCGGGCGGGGCGGAGGACTCGCTCCGCGAGGAGCTGTTGGCCGTGCACGGCATCGGGGAGGAGACCGCCGACGACATCATGCTGTATGCGGCCGGCCGGCCGTCGTTCGTAATCGACACCTACACCCGGCGGGTTCTTGCTCGGTTGGGGCTGGCGCCCCAGAAGGGCCGCTATTCGAACTACCGCGACCTGTTCATGGACAACCTACCTGCCGACGCCGAGCTATTCGGAGAGTACCACGCCCTGATAGTGCGGCACGGGGTGGAGGTGTGTCGCAAGCGGCCGCTATGCGAGGACTGCTGCCTGCTTCAGATGTGCCCTACCGGCAAGCGTCAGGTAGCAACGGCTGATGACCGCTAGGCCCCAGCCGATAGTCAGACGGCCGGTAGGCCCGCAAGGAACGGCGTCCGCGGGAACTCCATCAGGAACTCAGGCCCGTCCGGCGTCACGTGGATATGGTCCCCGATCGGCACCCAGACCGTGGTCTCGGCGCCCGGAGGCTGAAAGGCGGGGTGGATCACAATTGTGTTTCCAGCCTGAAGCGGCGTCTGGTTAGCTTCAGACGGTATCGGCCGCTCGCTATAGTCCAACCCATTGCCGTGGCCGGCGCGGCCGCCCTGGAGTTGCCAGCCACTCTCAGCCGCTTTTTCGCGAATCGCCTTCGCGATCCCGCCAGCCGGCGCCCCGGGCTTGATCACTGCTATACCAGCGTCGATTGCATCTCGAGTAATCTTCGCCACCTTCTCTAGATAGTCGGACGGCTTGCCGAGGGTCCCCGCGCGCATCCCGTGACTCCAGTACCCCTTGTACACAATGTAAGAGCCGAAGCCCATGAAGTCTCCGTCCTGCAGCACCCGCTCATGGGGCTTGAGATCGAGACGCATCTCCTCTACCGTCGTCGGTGGACCCGAGGCCATCCAGAACTTCGCGTGATCGGCACCCCCTCGCCGGACCACCCGCTCCCCTTCGGCAACGATCTCGATGCCCCGCATTCCCGACTTAGCGACCTCGACCATCGCCTGAAAGCCAAGGTCGCCAAGATGGGACGCATGTCTCAAAAGCTCGACCTCCTCGGGGGCCTTGACGGACCTGAGCTCCGCAACGATATCGTCAACTCGCTTTAGATCCTCGCCCAACTCGTTGGACAGCGCTTCGTAGAAAGGCACGGACATGTTCTCCACGCCAACGACCCCAATGCTTTTGCCGAAGACCTCTCGCTCTCGAACAAGCGCGAGTGTCTCGCCAGCGAAGGTGCGTGGACCGCTGCCCGCGGACGCGCCTGCGGGACGGGCCATCGACACCGCGTTCGGGTCAACACCCTGGACCAACCGTAGGTCCTTCATAGGCGAGTCATCGACGATCTGGTCGATCATCATCGGCAGTCCGGCGAAGAGCAGAGCTGGAGGGCCATCGAGGGGGACCACCACTGCCGAGTCCACCAGCCGGTTGAGGTTTGCCCACCCGCTAAGATACGCGACATGCCCTGTCTGCCCCCACTGATGTTGGGCAGGTGGGGAGTACACGATCAAGGCCCCGAGACCTTGCTCCTCCAAGAAGGCACGGACTTTCTTGTATCGTCCCTCTAACATCTCAGCCGAAACGGGCATAGTTCACTCTCCTTAGGGTGTTAAGCGCGGTCAGAGAATATATCGAATCGCCGTTTACGGTCAAGGCGAGCCGACAGGTTCAGTGTTGTTAGCTGCAGCGTCCAGCACCATGATGCTACTACTCTTCACGATCAAGTAGACCTGCTGGGCCGGTCGTATCCCAAGGTCTCTCAGCGCCCCCCGGGTAATCTCGACGACCAGCCGCTGGCCAACGTCAACGTACACCAGGACTCGAGATCCGACCACGTTGACCTCCTCGACGGTGCCACTCAAGACATTCTGCGCGCTGATCTTCGACGGCACCTCGAGCGCAATAATGATATCCCGCGCGGCGATTGAGACGGTGACCGCATCTCCTGGTTCCGACTCAACGTCTGGCACGCGCAATCGTGCGGCCCCTACCTTAAGCGTCGCGAGCCCATCGTCGTCACTCCGGTCCAGAACCTCGGCCTCTAGCAGGTTCTCGAGGATCGCGTAGTCGGCAATAGCGCCGACCCCCGGCTGTACGAGCACCTGAGCCGGTCTACCCTCCGCGACCCGCCCGCCGTCGGCCAGCACCAACATATTGTCGGCCAGCGCCATAACCTCGGATATGGAATGGGATACGTAGAGCATCGGGATGCCAAGCTCTCGCCAGATACGCTTCAAATATCGGATAATGATGCCTCTGAACGTAACGTCGAGCGACGCCAGCGGCTCGTCCAGCAGCAGTAAGCTAGGGGAGGTGGCGAGCGCCCTGGCGAGGGCTACCTTCTGGCGTTCTCCTCCCGATAGACCTGCCACCCCTCTTTCCAGAAGCTTCCGAAGCTGGAAGATCTCGACCAGCTGGTCTAACTCGATGCTGCGTCGGTGGACCGGTGTCAATCTGTACCCATAGCGAAGGTTGTTCCAGACGCTCATATGGGGAAACAGCGCGGAGTCCTGAAAGACATAGCCAAGCCTCCTCTTTTCCGCCGGTACTCTAGTATTCCTCTCAGACGAATAGAAGGTCTCGCCGAGCACATGTATCTCCCCTTCGTCCGGACTGACGAGGCCTGCTATGCAGTTCAGCAGCGTCGTCTTGCCGCCCCCCGAAGGGCCAAAGATCGCGGTGATCCCAGATTCGAACTCGGCCTGGCAATCCAGAGAGAAGCCGGGATAGCGTTTGACGACGCGAAAGGATATGAGCTTCTCACGCATGTTAGGCTCTTCGCCCCTGGCTTGCCCTCTGGAGCAGCCAGTTGTGCGCCAAGAGCGTAACGACGGCAAGTGCTATAGCCATCGCTATCAGCCGCAGCGCTGTCGCATCGTCACGCAGTTGTACGTTGGTGTAGATAGCGAGGGGAAGCGTCTGCGTCCGGCCGGCGATGTTGCCGGCGACGACGATGGTGGCACCGAACTCGCTGAGAGCTCGGACAAAGCCCAGCAGGACCCCCGCCAGGATGCCACGATACGCGAGCGGGATCGTGACCGTTAGGGCCACTCTCCAAGGACCGGCTCCAAGGCTTCGCGCCGACATCTCCAGCCGAGGATCGACCTCGCCCATTGCGACCATCATCGCCCTGGTCAGCAGTGGGAACGACACTACCGCCGACGCGAGGGCCGCTGCCACCCAAGTGAATACTATGTCGACCCCCAAAAGCCCATGGACTGCTGCACCGACCGGGCCTTCTCGTCCCAGGAGCAGGAGCAGGAAAAAGCCAACCGCAACCGGAGGGAGGGCAAGCGGCAGCGAAACCAGCATGTCGATAATGAAGCGGCCACGGATACGCCTCTTGACCAGAAGCCAGCTCACTCCGAGGCCGATTGGGAGATTGATCAGGGTGGCTACGAGGGCCACCTGGAGGGTCAACGAAACTAGGGGCAGGTCCACCGACTTTTGAACGCTCCTCTCTTCCCAGAATCGAATCCTGTCAAGGAACCCGACGCGCTATTCAACGGGCTCGAATCCATACTCTCGGAATATTTGACTAGCTGCGGCGCCTTGTAGGAAATCGACGAAATCGTTTGCGTCCGTCTTGTTCGTCGTGTCCTTGACGATAACCACCGGATAGACGATAGGTCCGTAGGACCCGGACGGCACTATGTCGAAAGCCGCGATAGTCGGGGCGGCTGCGGCGTCTGTAGCGTACACGATCGCGACATCCGCGTTACCGGACTCTACGTAGGCCAGGGTCGCTCGTACATCCGGACCAAAGACCAGCTTTGCCTGAAGATCTTCCCAAATCCCCAGACTCATCAGCGACTCTCTGGCGTAACCTCCCGCGGGAGCGAGGTCCGGAGCAGCGACTGCAACGCGTCCGACCTGCGCGGTGTTCAGCTGCTCCACGGAGTCCAGTTGGATTTCGCCAGGTGCCCTGACCGCCACCACTAGCCGAGTCGTCAGCAGGTGGACAGCTGACGACTCCAGCAATCCCCTGTCGGCCAGAAAGTCGATCGGGAATTCGCCCGCCGACACGAACACGCCCGCCGGGGCGCCGCCTGCTATCTGCTGTGCGAGAGACTGTGAGCCGCCGTAGCTGACAGCGACTTGTATCTGAGTCTGTTTCTCAAAGGCTTCTTCGATCTCATCCAAGGCGTCGGCGAGGCTGGCCGCAGCGAAGACAAGCAGCTCCTCCGGCTCACCACACGCCGTCGCACCCCCGGCAAGTCCGACTACGAGCGCTAGGGTCGGGATTATCCGGCTAGCCTTCATAAACGCACCGGACGTCAACCCTCCAGCGAATCTCCGGCCGATTGTCCACGCCAAAAGGCCTCAGCGGGATATTATGGCCGCTATTGGCTGGTCTGACAATGCCGCTTGGAAATGCTATACTCTGAACGTGATGAGCATCCGGTATGACAGAGACGGTTCAATATCCGCCTGGCGCATGCCTGCCAACTGTACGTGTCGTCCCACACAGGCGCAGCGCAAGGTATAGCGGTCGTCGGAGAGCCGTATTCAGCGTCGGTAAGAGCACCTGAAACAAAGCTCCACTGTGACCACCTTGCGTGTGGCCGTGGGGCTTTTCGTTTCCCTCGGTAGCGGCCGAGGGTCGACGCAAGTCTCGCAAATTCCATCCATCTGTTTTCGGAGGAGACAACATCATGGTCGTGACTGAGCCGCTGACCCCCTATCAGGTAGAGCGGTATAGCCGGCACATCATCATGGCGCAGGTGGGCAGCAAGGGACAGCGCAAGATGCTGGACGCCAAAGTCCTGGTCATCGGCGCTGGAGGACTGGGCTCGCCGGTCTCAATCTACCTGGCCCTTGCCGGGATCGGCACAATCGGAATCGTAGACTTCGACATCGTCGACCTTTCCAACCTCCAGCGCCAGATACTGCACCACAACGACGACATCGGGCGCAGCAAACTCGACTCTGCCATCGACACGCTGAAGTCCTACAATCCGGACGTAACGGTAGTACCTCACGAAGGGCCGCTTACATCTGAAAACGCTATGGAGATCGTCGCGGGCTACGACGTAATCATAAACGGCGCGGACAATTTTCCTGCCCGATACCTGGTCAACGATGCCGCATACCTCAACAACAAGCCGCTGGTCGACGCCGCAATCCTGACCTTCGAAGGCCAGGCTGCCGTGTTCTTGCCAGGCCAGGGCTGCTACCGATGCCTGTTCCCCGAGCCCCCACCCCCGGGCGAGATGCCGAGCTGCGCGGAGGCCGGGGTCCTGGGCACGCTTGTCGGGCTGGTCGGCAGTATTCAGGCCACCGAGGCGGCGAAGCTTATCATGGGCATCGGACAGTCACTCGCGGGACGCCTGCTGCTGATAGACGGCCTCGACATGGAGTTCCGTACCGTCAAGCTGCGCCGCAATAAAGACTGCCCTCTCTGCGGCGACAACCCTACGGTCACGAAGCTGATCGACTACGAAGCGTTCTGCGGAATGCCTGCGGTCGCAGCCTAAGAGCCGAAACGCCGGGCACCTGACATTGATGGCCCTCTCGTGATTGTTGTAGGGGCCCCGATGCGGAATCGGGGCCCCTACGTTTACCCGCAAGACTGTTTCGCTGAGGGCAATCATACGCGCTAATTGATCTCTTCGGACCCCCGCAGCGCCTCGATCGCCTCTCGGAGGTCGATATCGCCGGTGTAGATTGCGGTACCCACGATCGCGCCTTCGACCCCCAACTCGGACAGCTTCAGCAGGTGCGCCAGCGACGAGATGCCGCCGGCTACCAACATCGCCATGTCGGTCTGGCCTGCAAGCTCCTCGATGGCTGGGAAGTTGGGCTCCGTAAGCGTGCCGTCCCGCGCGATGTCCGTATAGGCGTACCGCTGGACGCCCATCTCAGCCACGCTCTCGACTAGCTCTACGGCCGAGACCCGACTCTGCCGCGTCCAGCCCTGTCCCGCGACGTAGCCGCCTCTGGCGTCGACGCTGACCACCACGGCCTCCGGGCCCAGCTCAAGGCATGCCTGTCGGACGAGATCTGAGTCTTCGAAGGCGGCGGTGCCTATGATAACCCGGTCCACTCCGAGGGATACCGCGTCCCTCGCCACCTGCAGCGACCGTATGGCGCCACCGAACTGCACCGGCGCGTCCACTGAGGAAGCGATCTCTCCGACTATCCCGATGTTGACGGGAGAGCCGCTTCTCGCGCCGTCAAGGTCGACCACGTGCAGCCGGGCCGCGCCCAACCCCACCCAACGCAACGCCGCGTCAAGCGGCTTCTCCGAGAAGACCCTCTTTTTCTCGTAGTCGCCCTGGTACAGCTGGACGCACTTACCTCCCAGTATATCCACCGCCGGGATCACTTCCATGTCACGCCCTCCGGCCATCTCCTACAAAACGGACAAAGTTCCGGTACACCCTGAGGCCGGTGGGGCCGCTCTTCTCCGGATGGAACTGAACGGCCACGACATTGTCAGAGACAACTGCGCTGCAGAATTCGACGCCGTATGTCGTGGTCCCGGCTACAACGCTCCTGCGTTCAGGGTCGGCGTAGTAGCTGTGGACGAAATAGAAGTAGGAGCCCGAGGGGACGCCCTCGAGTATGGGATGTTCCAGGTGAAACGTAACCTGGTTCCAGCCCATGTGAGGCACCTTGGCGCCAGCAGGCAGCTTCCGCACGCGACCGGCGAGCACGCCAAGGCAAGGCTCTACACCTTCGTCTGACTCCTCGAGTAGCAACTGGAGGCCCAGGCAGACGCCGAGGAAGGGCCTGCCGCTCGCTACGAACTCCTTGATGGGCTCGACCAGTCCCCTCGCTTTGAGTTGTCGCATGGACGAGTCACAGGCCCCTTGACCGGGGAACACCAGCGCGTCGGCGCCCCGGATGTCAGCAGCTTCGCTGGTTATCAGAGCCCTGCCGCCGACTTTTTCGAACGCCTTCTGAACGCTCCGGAGGTTGCCCGCCTGATAGTCGACTATGGCAATATCGGGGCTGCTCATTTACTTGGCGCATCTTCGCCCGTAGTCAGCTCAAATGGCAGATCTCGGTCCTCAAGCCGTGCAAGCACGAACAGAAGGTCCGACAGGCGGTTCAAATACCGCAGCACGTCATCATTCACCAGCCGCCCCTCTTCTTTGAGCGCCACTACGCGGCGCTCACCCGCGCGAAGCAGGCTACGAGCGAGGTCCAGCGCGCCCGACCCCGCCGAGGCCCCCGGAACTATGAATGCGCGGGGCAACTCGATCTGCGCTTCGGTCTCGTCTATCAGCTCCTCTAGCCTCGCTACCATCTCGGGAGTGACGACAGCGAAGTTGGCCTGCAGGTGGTGATACTGGGCAGGGTCGGTGGCCAGCTCGGCACCGACGGTAAACATCTCCCGCTGCACCTGCAGCAGGATCTCTTTAACCCGCTGGTTAGTGCAAAGGGCCCTTCCCAACCCCATGGCGGAGACAGCGGAGTCGACGTCCCCATAAGCCTGACACCTGGGGTCCGCCTTTGACACCCGGCCGCCGAAGAGCAGCCCAGTTTCCCCTGTATCGCCCTTCTTGGTGTATACCGGCATCGTCGCCTACCTCCGCTACGACCGAATTATACCAGCTAGTCCAGTCGCCCAGGCCGCGCAGCGAGCAGTCTCCTTGCCCCAAGGCTGGCTCGTCTCGTGACTAGGGCCCTTCGGTCCGGCGCCTGGGGTGCCTACTCGGGGTATGCGGAGAAAGAGCAGTCTCCACCCGAATATCCCGAGTAGTCCCGATTCGGCATCGGGACGTATCGAGGGACCCGCCGCGCCACGAAACATCTACTCGGTATGTGGTGGCAAGAGCCGCCCACCACAAAAACAGGCCCACCCCGATCGGATCGGGGAGGGCCTGTACTAGAGCCAAGTCGACTATCAGGTCGGTGCGCGATGGCTAGCTCGCCACACTTACCTCTAGTCGCTTGGCCTTCTTGGCTTCCTGCTTCGGGAACGAAATGGTAACCACTCCGCCCTTGTAGCTGGACTCTGCCTTCTCCGTGTCGATGGTGTCCGGCAGCCGCAGAGACCTGTGGAACGCGCCGCTTCTTCGCTCCCGCACCAGGTAGTCGCCGTCCTTGCTCTCCTCTTCCTCCGCCGACTGAGCCTTGATGGTCAACACCTCGTTCTCGATCGTGACCTCGATATCCTCGGGGGCCACTCCTGGTACCGAGGCGTGGACGACAATCTGGTCGTCTTCTTCCACCACGTCCAAGGGCACTAACCAGTCCTGGGTGGCACCGTTCCCAACGTAACCTTCGCCGAAGCCACGCCGAATCCGGTTCACCGTTCGCTCTGCACGTCGAAGCTCTCCGAACGGGTACCAACGCTGCAATACCATATCTATACCTCCTTATGATAATTTAGATATGCAACGAGGGGACGCTTTCGTCCTCCATCGCCATTATAACGATAGTATCCCTACCATGTCAAGAGACTTATAGTAACTCATATAAGATATATTGTGCTGCAGCTAGAGATATGCTATAATCGTCACGAGGCAGCGTAGCTGACATGAAGGACTATTACAAAGTTCTGGGTGTTGCCAAAAACGCCAGCGACAAAGAGGTCCAACAGGCGTTCCGGAAGCTTGCGCGCAAACACCACCCCGATCTCAATCCCGGGGAGAAGTCGGCAGAGGAGCGGTTCAAGCAAATCAACGAGGCCTACGAGGTGCTATCGGACGCCGATAGCCGCAAGAAGTACGACCGCTACGGCGAGAATTGGAGACAGGCCGAGCAGATCGAGACTCAATATGGTCAGGGCGCCGGATGGCGCGTTGGCCGGGCCGGCGGCGGTGGACTTGACGACCTGCTCGGGTCCGACCCGTTTTCGGGATTTGGGAACTTTTTCGGACGCCGCGCGAGCACACAGACGGCAGCCCCACTAAAGGGGTCCGTGGAGGTGAGTCTGGAGGAGGCCTTTTCCGGCACCAAACGGCAGGTCACGATCTCCTCCGGCGGCGAGGAGCGTCGGATTGAAGTAACCATACCGCCAGGTGTATACACGGGCTCGGTGGTCCGCGTCTCGCCCAGCAAGGGGAATGAGCTGATGCTGAACATTACGGTGTCGCCCCACAAGCGCTTCACTCGCCAGGGTGACAACCTGATTACCGAGGTCGAGGTCCCCTTGGAGGATGCGATCCTCGGCGGCGAAGCCGAGGTTCGCACACTGAGCAAGAAGGTCAGTCTGAAGGTACCTCCCGAGAGCCAGAACGGCCAGAGGATCCGGCTGGCAAAGCAGGGGATGCCGAAGCTCGGCTCGAAGAATACCAGGGGAGACCTGTTTGTCGTCATACGCCCTGTTACGCCTAAGAATCTAAGCGATGAGGAGCAGGAGCTGGTCCACAAGTTCAAGGAGCTCCGCTCACAAAAGAGGTGACGAGCGATGTCTTCTGAAGAGATGTTCGCCGAAGACGAGCCGTGTTTCGTGATAAGCGTGGCGGCGCGGATCGTTGGGGTCAGGACTCAGACTCTGAGGTACTATGAACGGCTCGGACTTATCGAGCCGCACCGCACTAGCGGCAACCAGAGGGTGTTCTCTCGCCGGGACGTCGAGAGGGTCAGGCGCCTGAGGAGCCTTATGGACGACCTTGGGGTGAACCTGGCGGGAGTCGAGGTCGTGATGAAGCTTCTGGACCGCCTGCAGGAAAACGAAGCCGAGATGCAGCGCCTCAAGGCCGAAAATGAGCAGCTGCGAGGCCTGTTGACGGTGGCCCGGCAAGGCTAGCTCTCCCTCGGATCAACATGCCAGATTGCCTCAGTCCTTTGATGTATACTGTTTTCGTTTGACGAGTTGACGTGAACCAGAAACCCAACGCGAAGTCAGCGAGGAGCTTAGTTTAGTATGGCCTTAGAAGAGGCACCCCCGGATCAGAGCGACGAAATACCTGAAGGGGCAACGGTCATAAGACAGGTGCAATACGCCTGGCTCTGGTCCTCGGCGCCATGGCTCATAATACTGGCCGTCGTATACTACACGGACTTCCTCATTGAAGCGGTGCCGGTCGTCGGAGCTATCATCACGGTAATCATTCTCGCGCCCAGGTACGTGGCGTGGAGACGGACCGCCTACATCTTGACCGACGATAGTCTGATCTATAAACGCGGTGGAATCACCGGCAGTCAGAAGTATCAGATCCCATGGTCGAATCTAAAGGGAGCAAGGGCCAATTACGGGTCGTTCGGACGGGCCCTGGGGTTCCAGACGGTCGAGCTTCTGCTCCAGAACGACAAGGTTGCTCGTCTCCCCTACATACCCATCCTCCAGGACGTTGCAGGACAGATACAGGAGCTCGTCGACGCCGCCGACACTAGGACGGAGCCTGACGACGAAGATCCGTCCAAAGAGCCCGGGAAACACGATCCGGATGTGACCCAGTACGATCCTGAAGCTCCAGGCGATGCTGCACCGGACGACTCCCGCTAGGAGCTCGGGTGCAAGCGGCGACCGGGGATACCGACTGTTCCGCCTCGGCGGGCTGGTAAACGGCCGACGAGCTAGTCGCTACTCAACCGGAGTGGTTCGACAAGTCCTCCGATGCCGCATCGGGGGGACGTATCGAGGGGCCCGTCCTGAGCTAAGTCGAAGGAAGCCAGTCGAAGGGCGGGCATAGGCCGCCAACCTGAGCGAGCCCGTCCCCTGTTTGGAAAAGGAAACATGCACCAAAACGGACCAGGATTCACCCTGATAAAGGCATCGCGGCTGATTGACGGCACCGGCGCCCCCGCGCTGGAGCGAGGGGCCATCCTCATAGAAGGGGACTCGATCACGGCCGTCGGGACTGAAGAGTCGGTGGTGCCCCCCGAGGGTGCCCCGGTGCAGGAGTTCACCTTCGACGACAAGACCATCCTCCCTGGGCTGGTGGACTGCCACGTTCACCTGATCGGAATTGGCGACGGCCGAAAGGGAGACGAGCTCGCGCTCTGCCCGACGAGGTCTTGACCCTTCAGGCCGCACGAAACGCTAGAGCGCACTTGTACTCTGGCGTGACTACCGTGCGTGACTGCGGCGCCAAGAACCAGACGACACTGATGCTGCGGGAGGCTATGGAGATGGGGGTTGCGCCCGGGCCGCGTCTCGTCCTGGCAGGGCGACCCATCGCCATCATCGGCGGGCATCTGAGCTATTTCGGAGAGGAGGCCACGGGCCCAGACGAATGCCGGGCCTCCGTTCGCCGGCTCGTAAAGGAGGGCGCAGACTTCATCAAGGTGACGGCAACCGGGGGCAGCACACGCACTTCGAACCCATTCAGGCCGTCTTTCACTCCCGAGGATCTCAAGGCCATCTGCGACGAGGCCCACAAGTTCGGCAAACACGTAGCCGCTCACTGCGCGTCGACAGAAGGACTGGTAAATGCGCTCGATGCCGGGGTCGACACCCTGATACACGCGTTCCACAGAGAGCCAGACGGGTCTGATCAGTACAGGCCGGAGATCAGCGAGACGATCGCCGCAAACGGGGTCTTCGTCAATCCCACTCTACACCAGCCGCGTCATGGAGTCTGGGCCCTCGAGGACAAGATGGAATCGAAGGGGCTAACTCTCGACGAGCAGACGGAACTGGAAGGGCTCAGGAGGTCGCTTGAGACCCGGCTGGACCATGTCGCCAGGATGAGGGCGGAGGGCGTGAAGCTCGTTTGCGGCTCCGACTCCGCGTGGGCCTACTACCCGATGGCGCACTTCCAGGACGAAATCGAGGACCATGTCGAGATAGGGATGTCGCCGATGGAGGCCGTCACATCGGCTACCCGCGATTCAGCGCGCTCTTGTTGGGTCGAAGACAAGGTCGGTACCCTGGAAGCCGGCAAGGCAGCTGATGTACTCGTCGTCGATGGCGACCCATCCATCGACATCTCTGCCTTGAACAAGGTCGTGAGCGTCTTCCAAAACGGATCGGTTGTCGACCAGGGCAGCTACGTATAGCGGCCGACGTTCCCCTCGGCCGTTTTACGGCCTCGCGAGGTCCGTTGTGATCATGGAGAAGAGCCACTGAGGCCCAGGTGCGTTTTGGAAACGAATGTCTACCTGATTCGACATGCGCAGAGCCACCCGACTGCTGACCTTCAACTGCCGGAGTGGCCACCTAAGCCCGAATCCACCGAAGGAGGGCGTCGGGTTAGCGTCCTGAGGCGGCAAGAAGGTGCTCCTGTGCTTCTGGGATAATGGTTTTGTAGCAAAAAACGGCCCCGGAAAAGGAGCACCCAGTAGATGCTGCCACGCAACCACCCCGACCGGATCCAAATCACCTTCGACGACCGCCGCTTGGTGGCCAATGCCGGGCTGCTCCTTCCGGCCACCCTGGCGCGGCACCTCGGCCTGCCCGAACTCGTCCGGCAGCGCCTCGACCTGGGCGATGCCCCGGGGCGGGCGAACACGAGCGACAAGATGATGACGCTGGTGGCGTCTGCGCTGGCTGGGGGCGACTGCATTGACGACGCCGATGTGTTGCGCACCGGGGGGACGGCCTGCACCCTGGGCGGCACGGTCAAGGCGCCATCCACCCTGGGCACCTTCCTGCGCAGCTTCCGGTGGGGCCACGTCCGTCAACTCGACCGGGTGAGCCGCGAGTTGCTGGCCCGGGCTTGGCAGGCCGGGGCGGGACCCGGCGACGGGCCCCTGACCATTGACCTGGACTCCACCATCTGCGAGACCTACGGACTGGCCAAGGAGGGCGCCCGCCACCACGGCTATACCGGCAAGCGGGGCTACCACCCGCTGCCGGCCATCGCCGCCGGCACCGGAGACGTGCTGATGTCCCGGCTGCGCGAGGGCCGGGCCAACACCGCCCGCGGCGCCGCCCACTTCCTGCGGGAGACGGTGGGACGGGTGCGCTACGCCGGGGCCGACGGACGACTCACGCTACGGGCCGACAGCGGGTTCTACACTCATGGCGTGGTATCCGTCTGCCGCAAGATGGATGTCCGCTTCTCCATCACCATCCGCCAGCACAAAAGCCTGCACAATCTCATCGAGGCGATACCCGAAGATGCCTGGACGCCGATTCCTTACTGGATGGACGGTGCCGCCGATGTGGCCGAGACCACCTGCACCCCCTTCCAGGCCGAGGCGGACGCCGCGCCGGTACGGCTCATCGTCCGGCGGGTGAAGCCGACGCCCGGTTCCCAACTGGCCCTCTTCGCCAAATACAGCTATCATGGCTTCATCACCGACCGGGACGGGGAGTTGCTCGAACTGGAGGCTGACCATCGCCGCCACGCCGAGATCGAGAATGCCATACGCGACCTCAAGTACGGCGTCGGGCTGAACCATCTCCCCTCGGGCCGCTTCGCCGCCAACGGCGCCTGGCTGGCCGTCCAGACGATGGCCCACAACCTGACCCGCTGGACGGCGCGGATCGGTCTGGGAGAGCGGATAGCCACCACCAAGACCCTCCGGCGGCGGTTCTTCTCCCTGGCCTGACGGCTCACCCGCTCGGCACGCCGGTTGACCCTGCATCTTCCGGATCGCTGGCCTTGGGCTGAGAAGTTCAGCCGCGCCTTGGCCCGGCTGCGAGCCATTCCACTCCCGGCCTGACGGCACCGTCGGCGACCGACCCACCCACCGGACAACCGAAGATCCCCGCAGACTCGTGCCAGCCCGGTCCGAGAGAGTTCCCTGCTGCGTATTCTCTCGCCATCCCGCGCATCGCAGCTCCCGCAGACGGCCATAGGGGCCCCTGTGCGGCGATGAAGACCGTCCGCCGACCTCCCTACCCCAAATGGAACCCAGGCTATTTCCCCTGTAGCTCCCTCACCCCCCTTCCGCTTTCCTCACGCCGTCTATCGGTGTCCTTCGGTGGATTCGGGCTTAGTCTGGTCGGATTTGATCAGGCAGAAAGCCTGTGTGACCTGCTTGAGCCCCTCGAAATCGAGGTGCTATTGTCGAGTCCTTATCCGCGATGTTTGCAGACGATCCAGCCCTTTGCCAATAGAGCCGGCCTTGAAGTTGTCGTCGAAGGACGACCTACGCGAGCGCACCGTGGTCAACGAGTTGGTGGACAATTTCGACCAGATCTGGCGCCAGTCGTGGGACGACTTCAATTTCGTGCCGCCGGGAGGCGAAAGCTCATTTGACGCGCAACGACGGTTCGTGGCGGCAGTCAATGACATTCTTGCCGGGTACCCGAGAAAAACGATCGGCATCGTGATCCACGGGAACGTGACCGGATTGTTCCTTAATCACATCGATCAGACCTTCGGGAGAGAGGAGGCGGAGGCCCTAAAGAACCCTGATGTGTTGCGGATTGTGGCCGGCGATCGAATCAATTGGGACCGGGAGTTCCGCCTTCCAGGACTTGAGAGCATCGCCATCGACCAAGATGAGACACCCGTACAACGCCAAAGATAGCTGCCGGAGGAACAAGTGGCGGATCCAAAAGAGATACCTGGCGGCGAGCACGCGCACTGCCGGAGCCTGAGCTATTCAGAGGACACTGCCGAGTTGAGACCTACGGCCTGTCACTTGATATATAATCTTTCTAGAGGTCTACGACGATGCAGACTAACAACTTCGATACCCATAGGCTGATATCGGTGATCCCGATTCTTCCCCACGACCATGTAGCCGACATAGGTTGCGGGTCCGGTTACTTTACCGTCCCCCTCGGCAAGTTTCTATTTGACGGCAAAGTCTATGCTCTTGACAGGAAGCAGAACAACCTAGACGCGACTCGGGAAGCGCTGGAAGCCGTGCGTCTGACCAATGTCGAGACGTTACTCTTGAACGAGAAGAAGCTCCCGCTTGAGGACGAGTCCTTGGACGGCGCTCTTGTCGCCTTCGCTCTGCAAGATATCAAGAATCCCCGGGCGTTACTCAAAGACACGCTCCGTTGTTTGAAAAAGTCGGGATGGCTGGCGATAATCGAGTGGTACAAGCGGGATATGGACGAGGGGCCGCCTCTGGAACAGCGAAGCGACGAGGACAAGCTGAGGGAGATGACCCAAAAGTTGGGGTTCCGCTCGATAGCCCGGCGTGACCTCAACGGCAAACAGTACCTGATGCTCATGAGAAAGTAGCCGAGCGGGTGCTTACCAAACGGATAATTCCTTGCCTGGATGTGAAGGGTGGGCGGGTGGTCAAGGGGGTAAGGTTCCTAGACCACCGGGACGCCGGTGACCCCGTAGAGATGGCTGCCTTTTACGACAAAGAGGGTGCCGACGAGATGGTCTTTTACGACATCACCGCGTCCTCCGACGGCCGGGCGATCATGCTCGACGTCGTCGAACGGGTCGCGGACCAGGTCTTCATCCCGCTCACGGTGGGCGGTGGTCTGCGCACTGTCGGCGACATGCAGCAGATGCTACAGGCCGGGGCAGACAAGGTCTCAATCAACACCGCCGCCGTAGAGAATCCCGATCTCATTCGACAGGGTGCCGACCACTTCGGGTGCCAGTGCATCGTGCTCGGCCTGGACGCATTGAGGGTGCCGGACAGCGATCCGGTCCAATGGGAGGTGCGGACACGTACAGGCAAGGACGGAGGTCACTCCGCCGGGTTGGACGCCATCGAATGGGCGGCTCAAGCGGCGGAGCTCGGCGCCGGAGAGATCGTCGCCAACAGCATGGACGCCGACGGCACCCAGGCAGGCTATGACCTGGACCTCCTGAAGGCGCTCTCCGAAGCGGTCACCGTGCCGGTGGTGGCAAGCGGCGGCGCGGGTACGCCCGAACACATGTATGAAGCCGTGGCAGATGGCAAGGCCGATGCTGCCCTCGCAGCCAGCATCTTCCATTACAAGACCTATCGGGTCGCCGACGCCAAAGACTACCTGCGCGAGAAGGGTATGCCGGTGCGGCCCCTGGAAGACTCCTAGACGAGGCGGCGCCCCGCCTCACTACAGGCCGCGCTGGTATTCGGCCGTCGGTACCTCGGGCTACATGCTGGGACGGCGCTCACCCCAAACACACTACAGACAGGGAGGCTGGCCTTCCAGTCCTAAGTCAACCGTGGTCTAACGAGCTTCTCACCCTCACCTCATTCCTCTCCCTTCAAGGGAGAGGAGGTAATCCCTTCCCCCTCAGGGGGAAGGTTAAAGCCTGTCCTGTCCTGAGCGGAGTCGAAGGGATGGGGGTCGAGCCGCTCCGCTCAAGAGACACTTGGCATAGCACACGTGTCTCAAAAGCGAGGTATACCGCGGCGACAGGCGGACGGCCGGAAACAAACATGATACAGCTAGACGACAAGGGCCTTGTGCCTGCCATTGCGCAAAACGCTGCTACCGGCGAGGTGATCATGCTTGGGTACATGAGTCCCGGCTCGCTGAAGCGTACCCTCGAAGGGTCTGATGTCTGGTTCTACAGCCGCAGCCGCGCCGACCTCTGGCATAAGGGCGAGGTCTCTGGCAACTACATGCGGGTCAAGTCGGCGGCCATCGACTGCGACGGGGACGTGGTCCTCCTGCAGGTCGATCCCGACGGGCCTATCTGCCACACCGGCAATCCCACTTGTTTCTTCACGCCGCTTGAAGAGCTTCCGGAGTTCGCGCACTCGACAAAGGGTCCGGGGATCGTAGATGAGCTGTTTGCCCTCATACAGGACCGCAAGCGCGACATGCCTGAGGACAGCTACACGACGCGGCTTTTCAACGAAGGCGTGGACCGCGTGAGCCAGAAGGTGGTCGAAGAAGCCGCGGAAACAGCGATCGCCGCGGTAAAGAAGGACAAAGAACAAGTCGTCAGCGAGGCCGCCGACCTCCTTTACCATATCTTAGTGCTGCTGGCGGCCTCGGACGTTAAGCCTGAGGATGTGTGGACGGAGCTCAGGCAACGCCGCAAATAGGGCTCCACGCCTCCGCCGCATCTCATCAAAGCGTAGAGAAAAGGCCGATGACCTCGCACTGGGCGATGGTGTATATTCACCTCAACGACTCAGACTAGCTTTGGAACGGCAAGAGGAGCGCGGGGAGAGCGTCCCAATGAGCGCGGTAATAAAGACCGACTATCTCAGCAAGTCCTACGGTGGCGTTCAGGCTGTCTCCAACATCAACCTGGAGGTCCAAGAAGGCGAGGTATTCGGTTATCTCGGCCCCAATGGAGCCGGTAAGACGACCACTATCCGCGCCCTGCTGGACTTGATCCGGCCTACGAGTGGAAGCGCCTCGATATTTGGGCTCGATTCCCGAGCCCACAGCCGCGAAATCAAGCGGCGTTTATCCTACCTCCCCGGTGACATCATGCTCTACGAAAAGCTGACTGGCCGGGAGGCGCTGGCTTACGCGGCGAACCTGCGAGGAGGCGTGGACTGGGACTTCGTCGAAGAGCTGGCCGAACGCCTCGAGTGTGACTTGACCCGGCAGATCCGCTCGCTCTCCCGTGGCAACAAACAGAAGGTGGGCCTGGTCAAAGCGTTCATGGGCAAGCCTGATCTGATTATCATGGACGAGCCCTCGAGCGGGTTGGACCCCTTGATGCAGCAGGAGTTCTACCGCCTGATCGAGGAGGTCAAGGCCGACGGCCGCACGGTGTTCATCTCGTCACACATAATGCCGGAGGTTGAGCGGGTCTGTGACCGCGTAGGGATCATACGTCAGGGCGAGCTGGTCACGGTGGAGGACATCAACGCCCTCAGGGAGCGCGCGCTACACCAGCTGGAGTTCCACTTTTCCACATCTGTGCCCCCGGAGGCCTTTGACAACCTGACGGGGGTACGAGACGTGGCGGTCAACGACAGCGTCCTGACCTGCACCGTCATGGGCAAACCGGCCGCTCTCATCAAGGCTGTAGCGAAATTCGAGGTGGTCAAGCTGGTCAGCCACGAGCCCCATTTGGAGGACGTGTTCCTATCCTACTATGGCGAAGGTGAGCAGCATGCTGCGTAACGTGTTTCTGAAGACCCTCTGGGACCAGCGACGCTCACTGATGTGGTGGGCCATCGGCCTAGTCTTGTTCACGGTGCTTAACGTGCTCTTCTATCCCAGCTTCAAGGACCAGTCAGCATTTAACGAGCTCTTGGGCGAAGAGGACTCCATAGTGAGGGCGTTTGCGGGAGACGTCGACGATTTTACTTCGCCCGAGGGGTTTCTCAATAGCCAGATGTTCTTCTTGATGGTGCCGCTGCTGCTGCTGGTCTACGGCATCACGCGCGGGAGCGGTGACATCGCCGGCGAGGAGGAACGCGGCACCCTTGATGTCTTGCTTTCGAATCCCTTAACCCGCTTCCAGGTACTGGTCCAAAAGTTTGCGGCGATGATCGCTACGATATTCTTGCTGGCACTGGTCATCTGGGCGAGCCTGGCGGTGGGCGCGCTGCTGGTGGATATGGACATCAGCTTCGTGCGGATGGCGGAGGCGACCCTCAGCGCGGCGCTCCTGGGTGTGGCCTTCGGCTCGGTGGCACTGACGCTCGGCAGCGCCTTCGGAAAGCGCGGTATGAGCATCGCTGTAGCCGGCGCTATCGCCGTTGTCGCCTATTTCCTCAACTCGCTGAAACCCATCGTGGACGGCATCGAACCATTCAGCAGGGTGTCGCCCTTCTACTACTACATCGAGGCGGACCCGCTATCCAACGGCCTGGACCTCGTGCACGCCGCCGTCCTGGTCGGCATGACGATCGTGCTGGTCGCCATTGCACTCGTCACGTTCGAAAGGCGCGACCTAGCCGTATGACCCAGAGACCTACTTTGGGTATGCCGAGCAGCCCCCGCTCCCGATATCCCGAGTAGCCCGTCGGGGCGTATCGAGGGACCAGTTGCGCCACCCGGAAACCTGCTCCAGGGTATGCCGAGCAGCCCCCGCTCCCGATATCCCGAGTAGCCCGTCGGGGCGTATCGAGGGACCAGCTGCGCCACCCGGAAACCTGCTCCAGGGTATGCGGAGCACCGCCGCTCCCGAGTAGCCCGTCGGGGCGTATCAAGGGACCAGCTGCGCCACCCGGAAACCTGCTCCAGGGCATGCGGAGCACCGCCGCTACCGAATATCCCGAGTAGCCCGTCGGCCCGTCGGCGTATCGAGGGACCAGCGATGTGAATAGTTGTTGCGGAGGCACACTTAGACCGGGAAATGCTGGGGGAAAGCGAAGATCGGGCTAGACGGCTTCGCTCTTGTCGACCAGGGACTCGTCAGTTGCGATGGCCTCCTTCATGGCGGCGATGGCCACCTCTATCTGGTCGTCCTCCGGCTGCCGCGTGGTCAGCTTCTGTAGGGCCAGGCTGGGTGCGGCGATCAGCCGTACCAGCGGGTTGCCCGTATGAAAGCCGCTATATCGGACCGCCTCGTAGCTGACGGCCGCGATAAGTGGGATGAAGACAATCCGCGACGTGATCAGCCACCAGAAGGGCTCTCGACTGACAAACGTGAATACGAAGATCGCCACCACCATCACCACCAGGAGGAAAGCCGTTCCACATCGAGGGTGGGCGGTGGGGTATTTGCGTATCGACTCTACGTCCAGGGCGTCGTGCCGTTCCTGCGCGTGAACGGTCATGTGCTCCGCTCCGTGGTACATGAAGACGCGCTCGATCTGGCCCATCCTTCCGATGAGCACGACGTAGGCGAGAAATATCGCGAGCCTGATCACCCCCTCGGCGAGGTTGCTGGCGATATTCGAGCCCATGAGACCTTCGAGAGGTCTACTGGCCAGAACAGGTATCAGGAAGAAAAGTACGACCGCGAAGAGCAGGGCGAGGGCCAACACGCCCGCCATCGCGCCCTTGCCGATCTCTTCGCCCTCCTCCTCCATGCCAACGTTGGCCGAGAACATCAGCGCACGCATCCCGAGAGTCAGCGTCTCGACGAGCGTGGCTACGCCCCTTACTAGCGGGAGTTTCCGGGCTCGTCCCGAAAAGAACGGGCTGATAAGGTCCGAGCGAAGTGCGATGGTCCCGTTGGGGCGGCGGACCGCGACACTCGCGCATCGCTGACCGCGGATCATCACCCCCTCTAGCACCGCCTGTCCGCCGTAGGTAGAACTGCTCTGAGAACTCATGCTCCTCCGGCTACCCGGTCTACAATAAAATAGGGGTGAGCGATCTCACCCCTATTTTTGGGCCCGCGGTCAGCCCCGGTGTCACTTGAGATTGAACCTGCGCTTCATCCTTTCGACTCTGCCTTCGGTGTCGACGATCCGCTGCTCGCCCGTATAGAACGGGTGGCACTGGTTGCAGAACTCGACGCGAAGCGAGGCCTTCGTGGAGCCGGTGGTGAACGTATTCCCACAGGAACAGGTCACCTGGGCCTCTGCATGGTAGGTGGGATGTATGCCTGTCTTCATGACTCGTTAACCTCCTTCGATAGGGTAAACGCTGGCCCGCTTCTTGTCGCGCGTGACATGCTCGAATTTGACGTTGCCGTCAATAAGTGCGTATAGCGTGTGGTCCCTGCCGAGGCCAACGTTGTTGCCTGGTCGTATCCTTGTGCCGCGCTGCCGCACGATAATCGAGCCGGCACTTACCCACTCAGTGTCGTAGCGCTTCACACCGAGGCGCTGACCTTCGCTGTCGCGCCCGTTTCTGGTACTTCCGCCGCCTTTTTTATGTGCCATCCGCTTTGCTCCTGCGCCCGCTCCCCTTCACGGCAATCTCGGTCACCTTCAACTCGGTAAATGACTGTCTGTGCCCGTTCTTTCTGCGGTACCTGGTCTTGGCCTTGTACTTGAACACGATGACCTTCTTGCCTCTACCGTGCCCTACGACCTGCGCCTTCACCTGTGCGCCTGGGACCGTCGGCGTCCCCAGGCTGACGTCCCCGTCCTTAGACACCATGAGCACGTCGTCCAGCTCAACAGCGTCGCCCTCGTCGCCAGGCAAAGATTCCACTCTTATGGTATCGCCCTCGTGCACCTGGTACTGCTTTCCGCCAGTTTGCACTATCGCATATGTTGCCAAGTCTACTACCTCGTCTTTTACTCTAGCCTAACTATTGTAGATAGGCCGTCGATGCCGGTCAAGCTACGGGATGCTTCTACAGCCGTCATTGTCGACTCTGAGTAGCCGTCCGTAATACTTAGATGCGGATTTGAGCTTTGAGGTGCAGAAAAACAAAACGCCCAACAACCCCGTGAGTCCTCTATTCGGCATGACGCACTGCGCCAGATACGATGGGCAGGGGCTGAAGGGACTCGCTGCTGAAGTCTAATGAGCGGGAAGAGGCAGTCGAGGGAGGTGCCTAAGCTTTCCCGATCCGGAATACCTTGGTGCCACAGACCGGACACGCGCCCTGTGTCGCCGGGCGTCCGTTCTTTAAGGTGACAGACTTAGGGTTGCTAATCTGTCGTTTCGTCCTGCACTTAAAGCAATACGCATCCATTCGAACACCTCCAGGGTTGTATCTAGAACATATAGCGTGTGCCCAGGCCTGTCAATAGGAATTAGCTTTCCGCCTCACTGTAGCGGAGATAGAAGACCCGGTCTGGTTGCCACTGGCCCGTAGACGCGTTGAAGGACATGATGCCCAGGAACCTTCCATCGACGGCGTAGACGCGGCATTTCTCACTGGGCCGCGAGAAGGGGACGCGTACACCTGCAGGGATCGGCCGGCCGTGTCTAATAAGTTCCTCGAGGCGCTTGTCCAGTATGGCAGCGCGAAGATGGGCCACTACAAAGTCCGGGGCGTGCAGCGACTGTTTCCACGTACCGTCGGCAATTCTCTGTTCCGCAACCTCGAGCGTCATCGCCTTGGAGACGTCGAAGGGGCCGCTCCTCCGCCTCACCAGTGATTTTAGATGCCCACCACATCCGAGCGCTTGCCCCAAATCGTAGGCCAGGGAGCGGACGTAAAAGCCCCGGCCGCAGACCACGTTTATCGTGACCAACGGAGGTGACCACTCCTGAAACTCGATGCTCAACACCTCTACGGTGCGCGGCTTCCTCTCGACTTCAACGCCGGCCCTCGCCAGCTCATACAGTCGTTTGCCGTCCCTCTTGAGGGCGCTGTACATAGGCGGCACCTGCTCGATGGTGCCCTCAAAAGACTTCAGCGCGCCCTCCACATCCCGCCGGGTCACGGACGACGGGTCCTTCTCAATCGTCACCGTTCCCAGCGCGTCGAGCGTGTCGGTCTCCACCCCCAGCTCCACGACCGCGCCATACTCCCTGGTGCCCTCGATCAGATACTCCATCATACGTGTGGCCTGTCCGATGCATATCGGGGCCACACCTGTTGCAAGAGGGTCTAGCGTTCCGCCGTGGCCCACATGTCGCTCTCCGCTTGCTCGCTTGATTCGGCGCACGACGTCCATAGTCGTTATGCCGATAGGCTTATCGATGTTGAGAATCCCGTCCACAGAGCCGTCCCGACTACGGCTTTTAGAGTCGCGTGCAGTCGTTCGTCGGGACATGTCTATGACGTTCCGCCTGTCTCCGGGCCCTGCGTCGAATCTTTGATAAGCCCGAGGACCTCGGCGCCCTGCTCGATCAACTCGTCTATGTAGAAGCTAACGGACGGGACGGTCTTGAGCGCGACATGTTTGCGCACACTCCTCCGGACGAAGCCCGAGGCCGACTTTAGGGCTTTCAGCGTCTTGCTCTTGGCGTCGGCGTCCCCTAAGACGCTGACGTAAACCTTGGCCAGACTCAGGTCTGGAGAGGCTTGAACACGGGTGACGCTTACAAGGGAAGAAAGCCTTGGGTCCCTGAGCTCCACTGAAAGCACTCGGCTGATTTCATCGCGCAAAAGGACATTGACGCGTTCTAGGCGGCGGCTCATGGAAAGGACCTCTTAGTGGGTGTGAGACGGTGGGGGAGGTCGGCGCCTGCCGGCTATTCGACCTGCTCTGTAAGGTGAGACTCGAGGATATCGCCTTCCTTGTAGTCTGCGAATCCCTCGAGCACGATGCCCCCTTCGAGGCCGGTGTTGATCTCTCTCACGTCGTCCTTGAAGTGCTTGAGGCTCGCCACAGGCCCGACAAATATAGACTCGCCGTTCCTCAAGACGTGGACCTGCCCGCCACGGGAGATCGTGCCATTGTTGACGTAGATACCCGCGGCCGTCGTCCGGCGCCCTACGCCGAATGTAGCACGCACGGTGGCCGACCCCTCTACAAGATCGCGGCTCACAGGCTCCAGAAGACCCTGCAGTGCCTTCTCGATGTCGTCGATTAGGCTGTATATGACGTCATAGAAGCGTATATCCAGCCCCTGCTGGTTCGCTACGGAAAGCGCGCCGGGCTCAGGCCGGCTGTTGAATCCTACTATGATGGCCTGAGAGGCTGCCGCCAGGAGAACGTCGCTTTCAGTTATGCTGCCGCTGGCGGCGTGGACCAAGTTCACTCTTGTCTCTTCGGTGTTCAAGCCTTCCAGAGCATTGCGCACCGCGTCGACGCTGCCCTGGACGTCCGTTTTCACGATCAAGTTTAGTGCCTTGACCTCGCCAGACTGTATCCTCGAGTGAATCTCTTCGAGAGAGACTCCCGATTCCCGACCTTTTTGTAGCTCCGCCTCGCGCTCCATAGCTTCCAACATCTCTCGGGCCGCCTTCTCATCGGCGACCGCGGTCAATGAGTCTCCTGCCTCAGGAAGGCCGCTCAGGCCAAGTACCTCGACCGGAGCGGACGGGCTGGCCGTCCTTACTCTTTTACCTCCATCGTTTAGCATGGCTTTTACGCGGCCTCTGACGTTCCCCGCCACCACACTATCGCCGATTTTGAGGGTACCCGTCTGCACGAGGACCGTGGCCACCGGACCTTTGCTCTTGTCCATGCGCGCTTCAACCACGACCCCCTGCGCCATCCGATTAGGGTTGGCTTTTAGGTCGCGGACCTCGGCTGCGACTAAAATGTTCGCTAGAAGATCGGAAACTCCTTCGCCTTTCAGCGCTGAGATCGGCACTGCGATGACATCGCCGCCCCACTCTTCGATCAGGAGGTCGTGCTCCGAGAGCTGGCGCTTGACCTTCTCTCCGTCGGCCGCTGGCCGGTCCATCTTATTGATTGCTACGACGATCGGCACCTCTGCGGCCTTAACGTGGTCGATCGCCTCCACAGTTTGGGGCATGATCCCATCGTCAGCGGCAACCACCAATACGGCAACGTCCGTCACCTGGGCGCCTCTGGCGCGCATTGCGGTGAACGCCTCGTGGCCTGGTGTATCTAGGAAAGTGATCGGGTTGCTCTCGTACTCAACCTGGTAAGCCCCGATGTGTTGGGTGATACCCCCGGTCTCGTCCGCTACTACCTTGCTGTCTCTGATCGCATCCAGAAGTGTAGTCTTGCCGTGGTCCACGTGGCCAAGGATCGCGACAACAGGGGCACGTGGCTCTAGTTCTGCCGGGTCTTCATCCTCTCCTGAGATCACCACCGAGCCCGGCCCGCGCTCCTCTCCGGGCGCGGCCTTCACCTGGAACCCGAACGACTCGACGATCATCGAGGCGGTCTCGAGCTCGACCACGTCGTTGATCGCGAACATGTGGCCGGCCCTCATCAGCTGTTTGATCACTTCGATCGGGCTGAGTCCCATCAACACCGCCAGATCGTGAACTGTCAGTGCGGCGGGGACCTCCAATACTGTGGGCGCCGCGACATTGGCCGTGGGAGCGACACCGACTTCCGGCTGGGCCTGGACGGTGCCCTGGGTCGAGTCTTGCGGTTGGACAGGTTTGTTTGCCATTTTTGCCTATGCGGTCTCTGGAATGACTGTGGACTCGATTAGAGCCTCCAGTTTAGCCCATTCCTCGTCTCTCAGTCCTCTTCTGAGCGCGTATTCCAACCGGCCTTTCTTGAGTGGCGCATGTCCGCCCTTCCTGTCTTTGCAAATGTATGCGCCACGGCCGGAGGCTTTCCCCGTCGAGTCCATCTCCACTGTGCCTTGCGGGGTTGCCACTATGCACGACAACTCGCTTTTTGTGGTCTTGTTACCGCAAGCCAGGCACGTTCTCAGGGGTACGTGTCGTCGGCCGTCATCCATCGACGTAACGCGCCTTACCGTCTCTTGCGAGCTTTGGTCCTCCGTGGAGGGCCACGCCGCGCCGCGCCGCCTTGGGATCCTCCGGTACGACGCCCACGCCTGGATCCCATTCTGGCCTTATTCAGTTCGTCTATGTCCTCGGCGAACCTGATAACTCCCGGTTCCAGAGTCCTCAAGCCACGAGTAGACCAAACATTGTCTGGCAGCTGATCTATCGAAGTAGCGGTGTCGGTAACACCAACCGGCTGGGCTTCCGGCTTCTCTGCTTCTCCGGCTCCAGCAGGCACCGCCACCGGTTCGGCCGGGACCTTTTTCTCCGCAGGCGCCTCCGCCCCCTCGGTCGCGACCTCCGCAGCGGCCTGTACAGCCGCCAAGACCTCCGCCGCCTCTTCTACAACTGGCTTCTCTTCGGGCTTGGCTTCCCCAGGCTCCGCGGTGGCGGCCACCGACTCCTCAGACGGGACCTCGACCGGTGCTGCCGCCTCCGGCTCTTCCGCCTCGGCGACCGCGACTTCCTCTGGCGCGGCCTCGACCGGTTGCGGAGCAGCATCTACGGGCTCAGTGGGAAGCAGGTTCAACTCCCCAAGCCGGCCATACAAGTCATCCAATGCTTTCTTGCCAAATCCACTGATCTTGAGCAGGTCGGACTTTTCCATCTCTAAGATCTGCGCTACTTTATCGACGCCCGACTGCTTCAGGACGTTTAGAACGCGAGTGGCCAGGCCAACATGCTCCAGTGCCATGTCGGGCCCCACGGCCACTGGAGCTGCCTTGGCGCCCTCTTCGGCAGGCGCGGTCTCAACGTCGCTCTTTATGTCGACCTTCCATCCTGTTAGCCTCGCCGCAAGCCTGGCATTCTGACCTTCTTTGCCAATTGCTAGCGACAGCTGCCGTTCGGGCACGATGGCAACGGCGGTCCCAGCCTCTTCGTCGAGGTCGACGCGCATGACCATCGATGGGCTCAGTGAGCTGGAGATGAACGCAGCGGGGTCCTTGTTCCACTGCACCACGTCTATCTTCTCGCCATGTAGCTCGTTGACGATGTTCTGAATACGGATCCCTCTCAGACCGACGCACGACCCAACAGCGTCTACCCCGTCCTGTTTGGCCCAGACCGCTACCTTGCTGCGCCACCCTGCCTCTCTAGCAATGGCTACGATTTCGACCGAGCCGTTGTAGATCTCCGGCACCTCAATTTCAAACAGCCGTTTTAGAAGCAGCTTGTCCGCCCGAGAAACGATGATCTCCGGCCCCTTGTTGGACTGCCGGATCGACTGGAGTAGGACCTTTATCTTCTGGCCTATGCGATATCGCTCATAGGGGGCCTGCTCGGACGCCGGTAAGATCGCCTCGGCGCGGCCCATCTCCACAATTAACTGCTTGGGCTCCATCCTCTGGACGGTGACGGTGAATACGTCGCCCTCTTTGTCGGCGTACTCCTGGAATACCAGGTCCCGCTCCGCCTCCCTCAAGCGCTGCATCACCACTTGCTTCGCCGTCTGGGCGGCGATGCGCCCGGCAATGTGGCCAAGACTCTGCGTCGCGACCACCTCGCCTACCTGCGCATCCTCCCTTAACTTCCTGGCCTCCGACAGCTCGATCTCCTGGTCGGGATCAGATACCTCCTCGACCGCGGTCTTTACGGCATATACACTTACCTCTCCGCTTCCAGGGTCCAACTTGACGGAGATATCCTGGCCGAAGGCTACGCTGTCCCTTTTGTAGGCGGATACAAGCGCAGCTTCGATCGCCGACAGCACGATCTCTCTCGGCAAATTGCGCTCGGCGGCCAATTGTGTCAAAGCAATAATGAAATCGCTCTTCATACTTCAGCCACCTCCTCGGGATCAGTACCCTTTTTAACAAAGAAAGTGGGGCCACCCCACTTTCAAAAAAACAACTCCGCGGAAACCGATATCGCCAGTATACCATTCTCAAATTGGTTGCACAACATGGCAGTTTTCTTTGCCCGCGACCGTTGCCCTGCACCCCGACGCGACCGGAGGCGAAGCGGGGAACGGCACACCAGCCGTATGCTATAATTCGGTTGAGTCCGGTGGCTCAAAGATAGTCGTTCCCTTACCACCTCCCAAGCCATGGAATGCGAGGAAAATGATGCCCCTTTTCGAAGACCTGAAGGTCTTCGCCGGTAACGCCCATCCGGCTCTCGCCAAGGACATATGCGCGTATCTGGGCGTATCCCTCGGCACCTGCGAAGTCTTCAAGTTCAGCAACGATGAGACATTCGTCAAGATCCTGGAGAACGTACGGGAAAAGGATGTCTTCCTGGTCCAGCCTATCTCAGCTCCGGTCAACGATCACCTGATGGAGCTATGGATCATGATCGACGCGGCCAGAAGGGCATCGGCCGGGCGTATCACCGCAGTGATCCCTTACTACGCCTACGGGCGGACTGATAAGAAGGACCAGCCCCGGGTGGCGATCACCGCGCGTCTGGTGGCCGATTTCACAAGCGCCGCCGGCGCCGATCGAGTGCTAACGATGAACTTGCACGCCGGCCAGATCCAGGGTTTCTTCAACATCCCTCTGGACGAGCTGAGCGCCATACGGCTTCTGGCCAAAAGATACTCAGATGGTGGGTTTGACAACTTGGTCGTAGCCGCTACGGATGTTGGGGCAGCCAAGAGGGCCCGCGATATGGCCGACCTACTGGACGCCCCAATAGTAATCATAGAAAAACAGCGCATGGGGAACGAGGACCGCGTCGAGGCTGTCAACCTCATCGGGAGCGTCGAGGGCAAGACGGCGCTCATTGTCGACGACGAAATAGACACCGGCGGCAGCGTAGTGGCAGCGGCCGAGCTGTTGAAAGAGCATGGCGCGGAAGACGTCTATTGCAGCGCTGTACACGCGATATTGTCCGGCACTGCGCACGAACGTCTGAGGAAGAGCGTTCTCAAGGAGATAGTCGTCACCGATACGTTGCCGGTGCCCGAGGAGAAGCGTGTCCCGAATATGAAGGTCCTGTCCGTAGCCCCGATACTAGGGGAGGCCATCCACCGGATCCACAGCGGCCTGTCCGTTGGGGCCATGTTCGAGCACTAGAGAGAGCTAGAGGCTATGCTTAGTAGTTTGGCAAAGGTCCTCGGTGGGTCTACCGAAAGGGCCATAAAAAAGCTGAGACCGGTCGTCGAGACGATCAACGGGCTCGAGGGTGAATTCGAGCGCCTCTCCGATGAACAGCTTCGGGCAAAGACAGACGAGTTGAGGGAGCGGGTCCAGGACGGCGAAGAGATAGACGACCTGGTCCCCGAAGCCTTCGCAGTCGTCAGAGAGGCGGCGAAGCGGACTCTCGGGCAGCGACATTTCGACGTTCAGCTCATGGGAGGCTACGTCCTCCACCAGGGGAAGATCGCCGAGATGAAGACGGGCGAGGGCAAGACTCTCGTGGCCACCCTCGCCGCATACCTCAACGCGCTCACGGGCGAGGGCGTCCACGTGGTCACAGTAAACGACTATCTGGCGCGGCGTGACGCTCAATGGATGGGCGCCATCTATCATCTGGCGGGCCTTTCGACCGGGGCTCTGCAGCATGAGACTGCATACATATACGCGCCCGAGGGAGAGGGAGAAGGCGGCGAGCAGGGGATGGAGCTCCTTCGGAAGGTGGAGCGGAAAGAGGCCTACGCCGCCGACATCACCTACGGCACGAACAACGAGTTCGGCTTCGACTACCTCCGAGACAACATGGTCATCGACCAATCACAGCGCGTGCAGCGTGAGTTGGTCTACGCGATAGTTGACGAGGTCGACAACATTCTGATCGACGAAGCCAGGACCCCCCTTATCATCAGCGCCGCCGCCGAAGAGTCGGCGAAGGAGTACCAACACTTCGCACGCATTGTCCCAGGCCTCCAAGAGGGCGCAGACTACACCATCGACGAGAAGCACCGCTCGGTCTCCCTAACGGGCGAGGGTACGAGCAAAGTCGAGCGGCTTATCAAGGTAAAGAACCTCTATGACCCCGAGAACTTCCGCCTGGTCCATTTTATGGAGAACGCGCTGAAGAGCCGCGCCCTCTTCAAACGAGACGAAGAGTACGTGGTCAAAGATGGCCAGGTAATCATCGTAGACGAGTTTACGGGCCGCCTAATGCCTGGCCGGCGCTACTCTGATGGGCTCCACCAGGCACTCGAGGCTAAAGAGGGTGTCAACATCCAGCGTGAGACCGTCACTTATGCCACCATCACGCTGCAGAACTACTTCCGAATGTACTCAAAGCTGGCCGGAATGACGGGGACCGCCGCGACAGAAGCGGAGGAGTTCTGGAAGATCTATAAGCTGGACGTCGCGGAAATCCCGACCAACCTGCCTATGGTCCGCGAAGACCGGACCGACCTTATCTATAGGGACGAGAAGGCCAAGTACGAGGCGGTGGTGAGTGAGATCGAGGAGCGTCAGCGCGCGGGGCAGCCGGTCCTCGTGGGCACAACGGACATATCGAAGTCCGAGCTGCTGAGCGAGACCATGGACCGCAAAGGTATCCGTCACGAGGTGCTGAACGCCAAGCAGCACGAGAGGGAGGCCGGCATCATCGCCGAGGCCGGACGGACCGGCGCCGTAACCGTCGCCACGAATATGGCGGGCCGTGGCACCGACATCGTCCTCGGTGGGAATCCCGACGCCCTCGACATCAGTCAGGAACAGTGGGAGGCCGACCACAAGAAGGTGGTGGAACTGGGCGGGCTTCATATCGTCGGTACGGAACGCCACGAGGCGCGACGGATCGACAACCAGCTCCGTGGCCGTGCGGGCCGGCAAGGCGACCCCGGAAGCTCCCGGTTCTTCGTGGCCCTCGACGACGACCTGATGCGCCGGTTCGGGGGCGACAAGATCAAGACCGTGATGGGATGGGCCGGGCTCGAGGACGACGCCGCCATCGAGAACAGGATGGTGAGCAAGTCCATCGAAGGCGCGCAGATCAAGGTGGAAGCCTATCACTTCGACCTGAGAAAGCACCTGGTGGAGTACGACGACGTCGTCAACACCCACCGGGCCATAATCTATGCCGAACGAGACAAGACTCTCAGCGGTACCGATCTGAAGGCGAACATACAGTCCATGGTGGACCAGGAGTTGAGCGACGTCCTCTCTCGGTATCTCGACGATAAGGCCCCCGAGAACTGGGACCTGGACCCGATGCTTGGCGAGCTTGAGTCTATCTTCCTGTTGCCCGACGGCCTCTCCGACCCTGATAGTCTCGTCCAGATTGACTCGGGAGAGATCGAGCGCCGTGTCCTGGAGTACGCCAGAGAGCTGTACGATGAGCAAGAAGCCAGCCTGACCCCCGAGCTGATGCGGTCCGTCGAACGCGAGGTTATGCTGCGAATCATCGACGGCCACTGGGTCCAGCATCTCACAGGGATGGAGAACCTGCGCCAGGGGATCGGGCTCTACGCCTACGGACAACGCGACCCCTTGGTGATGTACAAGAAGGAAGGTCGCGAGAAATTCGACGATCTGCTGGCCCGCATCCAGTACGACATCGTCCACACCATCTACCACGTGAACGTGGGAGGGACGGGCAACGACGGCAAGTCAAGACGGGCGGGCCCGAAGAGCCCAAACGGCGGCCAGAGCGTAATGACCCGCGTGATGGGGAATCGGTCTCGCGAGCCGGTGACAGCTGGAGCCCAAAAGGTGGGGCGCAACGAACAGTGCCCTTGCGGTAGCGGCAAAAAGTACAAGCGCTGCCACGGAGCGTAGGCGGCTCGTCACGTGCGCATGACCGCCAAGTGGGCGTGAACAAAGCATGTCATGCTGAGGCTCGGCGAAGCACCTGGGGTGGGGAGGCACCCTCTCCAGACCCTTCGGCCTTAGGACGGCCTCAGAGCCTGCACTGAGCTTGCCGAAGTGGTGACAATCGGCTGATTCCTGCTACACCTAATCAGTGCTAGAGCGGCACCTTCACCTCCGCGCGGCGGCCTACATTGTGTCCAGCGATACCTGAGGCAGTACACCAGAGTTGCGACGCTGCTCATGGACAACCCCCAAATCGCACAAGTCTTCGCGGACATCGCCGGCCTGCTTGAGATGAAGGACGAGTCGGTCTTCACCATCCGGGCCTACCAGACGGTCGCCCGCACCATCGAAGACCTCCCCGCCGGACTGGACCAGATTGTGCGTGAAGGCCGCGATCTGAAAGAAATCCCCGGCATAGGTCAGGCGATCGCCAAGAAAATCACCGAGCTGGTCACGACCGGCCGGCTCGCGTACTACGACAGGCTGCGGGACGAGTTCCCCGATGGTATCCTGGAGGTCATGCGTCTGCCAGGCGTCGGCCCCAAGACGACCAAGAGGCTCTGGAAGGAGCTAGCCATCACGACGGTCTCCGAACTGGAGCAGGCAATCGAGAATGGTAGATTGGCCGCTCTGCCGCGAATGGGAAAGAAAACGGCCGACAACATGCTTCAGCACATCCGGTCTGCGGAAACTCTCGAGGGTTGAGACGGGCTAGTTATGGGCAAAAGCTCACCGAACGCAGGCGGCTCGTCGTCCATCTCGCAAGAAGCCGTAATAGAGCGTTTACGGAACGCGCTCGCGGACGGCCACGATTGGGCTACGTCCATGGTCGAGGCGATAGCGCTGTGGACCACCCCGCTGGAGGTATTCCGCGGCAGGCGTTACAACTACTTCGTCGATGGCGAGGCCTTCGACTGGCTGCTCCTGGCGGAGCGACTCTGCCAGGCCACAGACGGGCTCATCCCGCAGAAAGAAAGAGAGAGCCTGCTATTCTCAGGCAAGTTCCCCTCTTCGTTCGACCACTCCACATTGAAAAGCCTGCTGGGCGTGGAGAAGTACCGGGCGTACCTCAACTACTACTACGGCGTGACCGTAGAGGAAGCGCTGCAGCTGGCTACCGAGCTAGAAGTCCACAAACGGCATTTAGGCAACGGCGTCCGATACAGGGACGACTACACCGACGAGGCACACGTCAAGATCTACGGCTCGACCCGGAGAGAGCTACTTAAGACGTTCCGAGAGGAGATCGGCTTGCCGTCGCGGCGGTACCTCAGCCTCGGCGAATCGAAGGAGTTCACCTACTGGCTGTTCAAGTACCGGCTGAGGGCCTCGGACAAAGCAAAGACTGCTAGCGACACCAGAAAGGGTCTCCACCAGCTCGAGCGCATGGGAGAGGCGTTCAGTCCGCAGGCAGAGCCGCTACCCCAACCTTGACAGGATCTCCTTGACCCTGGCGCGACGGCCCTCGATGTCGTTGAGCCGCTGACGCTCTCGCTCGACCACCTCTTCCGGCGCCTTCCCGATAAACTGTTTGTCACCCAACCTTGCCGACAGCCTCTCCCGATTGGTGTCGATCTGCTCCAGCTCCTCGTGCAGCCATGCCTTCTCCCGCTCGAGGTCAACGAGACCCCCGAGAGGCACGGTAACCGACCCCCTGCTCAGCACCAGCGAGACCTGCTGGGCTGAATCGGCGTCGGCTGCCGCTGGAGCGTCGGCGCCAAACCTTAGCGGGTCCACCCGGGCCAGGGTCTTAATCGCGTCTGACTCCGCCTCGACCACATCTCTGATCGCCGGCGCGTCTACGATGGCCTCGACCGCCTGGTTGGCCTCAATACTGAACTCGGCGCGAATATTTCGTATGGCGCGGACTATTTCCATGACGTCGCCAACATTGCCTTCGGCCTCCTCGTCGAATAGCGTGAGGTCAGCCTCCGGATATCCGGCTACTATCAGCGCTGACGGTGCGCCCTCCTCGCGCGGAAGCAGCTCGACCAGGTTCTGCCATATCTCCTCGGTGATAAAGGGCATGAACGGGTGCAGGAGCCTCAAAATCCGCTCCAACACATATGCCAGCACCGGCAACGGCGACTCGTCGCCGCCCCGAAGCCTGACCTTCGACATCTCCAGGTACCAGTCGCAGTATTCGCCCCACAGGAAGTCGTGGACCTCCCTCTGGGCCTCTCCGAACTGGTACTCCTCCATGAATTTCTGCACTTGCTCGGCGACTCTGTTGAGGCGGCTGAGAATCCAGCGGTCCTCGAGGTGTGTAGGCTTTGCGGGAGTCCGGCTCCACTCATCAAACGTCTCGGCCCGGTCTAGACTGGCCATGACGAATCGCGATGCGTTCCACAGCTTGTTGGCGAAGTTGCGGCTAGCCTCCATCTTCGACTCGTTGAGGCGCATGTCGTTGCCGGGCGACGTGCCCGTAGTAAGTGCAAAGCGGAGCGCGTCTGCACCGTACAGGTCGATCAGGTCCAGCGGGTCCATCACGTTCCCCTTGGACTTGCTCATCTTGACACCCTCTGGGTCCCTGACGAGCCCGTGCAGGTAGACAGTCCGAAACGGGACGTCGCCGGTGTTCTCCAGGCCCATCATTATCATGCGAGCGACCCAGAAGAAGAGGATGTCGTGGCCGGTCTCCATGTCGGTGGTCGGGTAGAAGTAGCTCATGTCTTCGCTCTGGTCTGGCCAGCCCAGAGTCGAGTGGGGCCACAGGGCGGAGCTAAACCACGTATCTAGGACGTCCGAGTCCCTTGCGAGCTTGCTCGAGCCGCACTCGCTGCAGGCGGTCGGGTCTTCGTAGTCGACCGTGACGCCATCGCATTCTTCGCAGTACCAGACTGGGATCCCGTGTCCCCACCAGAGCTGCCGGCTGATGCACCAGTCCCGGATGTTGTACATCCAGTTGTCGTAGACCTTCGCGAACCGCTCGGGGATAATCCTTATCCGGCCGTCCTTCACGGCTTCGATGGCCGGCTTGGCCAGCGGCTCCATGCGCATATACCACTGCTTGCTGACTATCGGCTCCACGACGTCGCCGGACCGGTCACAGTGCCCCACCGAGTGGTGGTAGTCCTCCACCTTCTCAAGGAGGCCGTCCCTCTCGAGCTCCTCTACGATCTCACGCCTGGTCTCGAAGCGGTCCTTGCCCTTGTAGTGGCCGGCGTTCTCGTTCATCGTGCCGTCGAGGTTCATGACGCTTACGATGGGCAGCTCATGCCGCTCGCCTATCTCGAAGTCGTTTGGATCGTGACCCGGCGTGACCTTGAGCGCGCCGGTGCCGAACTCCATGTCGACCGCGTCGTCGGCGATGATTGGGATGGTCCGCCCTATTACCGGAAGAACGACGTTCTTTCCAACGAGGCCCGCGTAGCGCTCGTCTTCAGGGTTCACCGCAACAGCGGTATCCCCGAGCATAGTCTCTGGCCTGGTCGTGGCGACGGTAATCGAGCCGCTCCCGTCTTCCAACGGGTAACGGATATGGTAGAGGCTGGCGCTCTCCTCCTGGTGCTTGACCTCCAGGTCCGACAGCGCGGTCGCACAATGTGGACACCAGTTGACGATCCGTTCCCCCCGGTATATCAGACCTTTCTTGTACAGGTTGACGAACGTAGTGCGGACTGCGCGGCTTGGCCCCTCATCCAGCGTGAAGCGCTGGCGCGTCCAGTCGCAGGAGACACCAAGCCGCTTGATCTGCTCGTAGATGGTGCCTCCGTACCGATCTACCCACTCCCACACCTGTTCGACAAACTTCTGCCTGCCCAGGTCATGGCGGCTCATGCCATCGGTGGCCAGCGTTCGCTCCACGACCACCTGCGTTGCGATGCCTGCGTGGTCCGTTCCCGGGAGGTAGAGGGTAGGGTCGCCCTTCATCCTGTGCCAACGTACCATTAGGTCTTGCAGCGCCTTGGTAAGAGCGTGGCCCATGTGCAGCTCGCCCGTGACGTTCGGGGGAGGCATGATGATTACGTACGGCTGCTTCGAGCGGTCGATCTTCGGGATAAAGTAGCCGCCCGCCATCCAGGAGTCGTAGATGCGCTGCTCGACGGCCTTAGGGTCGTAGGCCTTGGCAATCTCTCGCTTCGCCTTTTCCTGGCTCATGCCGAAGTCCTCCCGCGGGCTGTCCGATCGCTCCCTGCGCCATACAAAAAAAGGCCCGAACACGACGTTCCGGGCCTCGGGTCAACTGCTGGAGTGCGTTGATCCTAAGGCTTTGTCCTGAATACGACTACGTTTGATTGAGATCTATCGACTTTGTCTGCCATTGCTTTATCCTAAGGCACACATTCTAGTAGACGACACAGTCCACGTCAATGAATGATACTCACGCATGGGATGCGGTCAGAAGCCGTCGGTAAGGTCTCTCGTGGTAGGGGCGCACGGCGTGCGCCCTTGCGATAGCCACTGCCCTTAGAAACAAACCTACGAAATCTGATCACGTCCAGGCACACTACTCCGTGGCGGAACCTCGAAGGCCCAGCACCCCCCGCATGCCCTCGATCATGCCCAGGTGGCGGTTATCGTGGTCGAGATTCGTCAAAAGGGCCCTGGCGACGGTCCGTCCGCCCCACTTCGCGGCCTGCTGGGACCGCTCCTCGTCTAGCAGGCCGGCCATCTCATCTGCGGCGTCGAAAGCGCGACGGCAGTAGTCGAGAAGGTCACCCTTGCTCGGCCACGGGAGGCGATCCGGGACCTCGGATTCCATGCCAGTTCCAGACTCGTAGATGCCCAAAAGCTCCGGGCCAAAACCCCATTGCTCCGCCAGGTTTTCGGCCTGCCAGATCATGCCGCCCTCGAAGCCGACCTGGTCGGGGAGCGAGTCGGCGTACCGGGCAAGGTGCCACAGGTGGAAGGCGATCGGAGGAGTAGTTGGATTGGGCTGTGGCTCAGCTGATCATCGGTCAGATCTGCAACGACTTCGAGTACCCGTCTGTGTGTTCTAAGATAGCTTGAAACGACGGTCTCGGGAATGTGGCTCATCGGTCACCCCTCGTAGCGGCAAGTGTGGTCCATTCTTGATTCGAGAAGACTGTCACAACGCCATGTTGAGGTGTATCTTTAGAGCGTTTTCTATGCGGGCTCGGTACTCCTCTGGGAGACGGCCGACAACTCTCAGCAACCTTCGTTTGTCTATGGTTCTCACCATGTTGGCCTTAATGCGGTTGTTGTCCTGCGTGAGGCCTGCCACGCCCTTTGGCACCAAAACCTCGTCAGGGTACGCTCGTTTCGCCGGGGCGGACGTTATAGGGAGCACTGTGACCGTCGCAGCGTATTGATTGTTCAGGTTGTTGGACACGACAACAACGGGCCGGCGTTTGCCGATTTCGGAGCCCATGACCGGTTCAAGATCAGCGAACCACACGTCTGCGTATCTAGGATGATTCGCCAGAGGCTCCTCGCTCATCCCCCAACCCGGTCCTCTTCGTATTCAGGCCACCCCTGCAAAGTTGCAGGCTCCCACTCTGCGTTAAGTCCCTTGTCTTCCTCATATCTCTCGATGTACCCGGCGATCAATGACCTTCTAACAGCCTCATTCTCCAAATTCATGAGCTTTTCACCAACCGCAGTCGTAACGAACGCGCTACGTTGGCGCTCTACTACAGAGTCTCTGAATTTGCGGGCTATCTCTTCGGGGATCGTGAACGTCATCCTGACATTCATCGGCGTAAAATCTCCTTTTCGTTGATGGGACAGTATGAACAGCATACCATACACTCAGTATGTGCTCTTAGTTAGTATACATCCTCTCGGGCCCGGGAGTCATCACGGCAGCCTCTCTTTGACCCGACTGGTGAGGTCGACTAGCTGTCCAACTTCCCGCACCGGTTCTTGGTCCTCCGACACAGCGATGTGCGTCTGGACCGTGTATATCCGCTCCCGAAGCACGACGAAGCTGCCCACTCCGGCCTTATTGACGACAGCCTGAAAGGACTCGGTCCCTAAGACACCGGTTGTTACTTCGCTCCCTTGGAAACCGCTCAAGATATTCTCGAAGTGTGCCTTCGCTGAGGGCTCAGAGTCGAAGCTGATCACGGTCACGAGGACGCCACCGGAGCCGTCGAGGGTCTCGTGGGACGCCTGGCACATGCTCACGATGCTCGGGTCGTCCTCCCTCGCCACCTCAGTGAACTCCCTGGTCTTTAACACCATGTTCGAGGGAGGTTCGTCCAGGAACCCATTGCACGTCTTCAGATCGACGCCGAAGAGCTCGGACAACGGCACCTCGGTCACCGCGGCGGCCAGGGGTGATAGCGTGAAGACCGTGTCGACCGAGAAATCGAGCGTCGAGGTCTCGCCGCTCCTGACTTCCACAGAGTGTTGCCGCAGCACGTTCCCATCGTCGTCGTACACGGCCACCTTGAAGGTGCCTGGCTGGATATCGGAGAACAAATAGGACCCGTCTGAACTGGTAAACGGGGCTATCTCTGGAAACGGGACCGTCCCGCTCACTATTCCCAACCTCAGACCGGCGCCCGGGGCTCCTTCTGTATCTGTTACTTTGCCGCCAATTTGGCCGCTCGGGGTTGGCCCTTCATCGCCGTCCGGCGCTTCGGGGGTTTCGGAGCACGCCGCTATTGCTGCGAGAGCGGCTGCTACAATCGTCATGGTCCGGAATGCGACGAACTTCTTCATCTCTTGGTTCTACGTCAGCGGCGGAGGCGTTTCCGGAGCAAGAACGCGCCCAGCAGCAGTCCGATCAAGAGCGCTCTTATGATCCTGCGGCGCCCCTCGAATGAAACATAGCGGGTCTCCTCTAGGGTCATCTCGATGAACCCCACGGGGCTGACTTCCACGCCGCCTCCACCGCCACCTCCAACCTGCTGCTGCGGCTCGTCAGTCGCCTCGGAGTCAGGGCTCAGGTCCTGGGTCCCGCCTCCGCCACCAAAGCCGTAGCGCACCCTCGCGACAGGGATAATAGTCTTCCCTTCGGCCGTAACCGGGTCCCCGTAGACCGCCTTGACGGAGGCCGTAGTCTGAACGCGCTCCGAGATACTTTTGATCAATTCCTGTATAGACATGCTCCACCGCCCTCCTACGGTCTAGATCCAGTGCTACTCTGCTGCCCTCTGCTCTTGACTAGCCTTGTCGAGCGTCTGTTGAAGCAACTCCGCCAGATCCTTTGGTAAGGAGCAAACCATCATGCGTATGTCGTCCATGCCCTTCCGCTCAGACCTTTTCTGTATCAAATCTCGGAAGCCGGAGTCGGTGAATATCATTATCTTAGAAACATTTTCAGGGAGCTCTTGCAGCCACCCGATGTCGTCCATGGCTTTTCTGACTCCACCCGTATTTTCACGCCCGGTCCGGGTCTTGGGGCGATTTGAAAGAATTGCTGCGACGATTTGGTTGTCTTCCGAAACCGCGTCGAATCGATAATGAGAACCTGAAACCAAAGTCACCTGGCGCTCGGTGAATACTCGCCCTGGAAACTGTAAGCTGAGCCACTGTCTCACGTATGGCTCAATCCGCGTCTTTATTGCGGTGGTATCTGCCAATTGAGCCTCCTCTAACCTATGGGGTAATTAGTGCTCATCTGTGTCCACTTCCTTAAGCATCTCAACGAACGCGCCGCAGGCGCGCTCCAACTCATTGAAAAGGTCAATCAAGGTATCCACAGAAGCACCGGAGGACGCCATCATGCCGGATGCTTGGTTTACAGCTTTCTCAACAGCCTCACTTTCTGAATTGCCCTGGGAAAGCCAATACCTCCTAAGTCGAACCGCCGACACCAGCGCTGACTCGGCGTACCTATTGACAGCTTCTTCGACCGATTTCACTTTAACCACTGAAACCTCCTACGCGGGTAGTCCCCCATCCGACGTGGGTAGGCCCATAGCCCACATGGGAGGGTACACCTAGGAGATCATTCTGTCAACGCCAACAGCGTCTAGTTGTGACGGGGGTCTATGCCGGCGCAGGCAAAGGCTACACCCGCTTTCTCTGGCCGGTGTCCGAGGCCCGCGGGATGGCACCGAGTAGCCTGTGGCTCGTGACCGCAGTGTCGAATTATCTATACCGACGCACCATTTGGCAGCCGGGGCGGCTACCTCAGAAGCCTCGACACCCGGTCAAGAATGCGACTGCCGACCTCGTACTTGGTCAAAAGGCCCAGGTCCTCGACGTCGCCGTTGCGGCCCAAGAGGATGACCCTGTTGGTGTCGGTGGCAAAGCCGCTGCCGTCGGCTGTGACGTCGTTGGCGGCGACCAGGTCGAGGCCCTTGCTCGTAAGCTTGGCCCGAGCGTTCTCTTCTAGGTCCTCGGTCTCTGCCGCGAATCCTATCTTTACGACCCCGTCAGGGACCTCCGACAGGAAATCGGGGTTTTGAGTCAGTTGAAGCGCAAAGCCGTTCCGGCCTCCTTGCTTCTTGATCTTCTGCCCAGACGGCTCCGCCGCGCGAAAGTCGCTTACCGCTGCTGCCATGATCAGCACGTCCGCGTTCTTGCAGGCGGCTAGCGCGGCGTCGCGCATCTCGGCTACTGTTTCCACGCTAACAACTTCCACTCCGACCGGGGCCGTGAAAGACGAAGCTGCCGTTACTAGAGAGACTCTGGCACCCCGGTCCCGGGCCGCTTCGGCGATAGCATGACCCTGCTTGCCGGACGAGCGGTTCGATATGAATCGGACAGGGTCGATCGCCTCTCGCGTGCCGCCGGCGCTCACCACGATCTTGCGGCCCGCCATGTCACCGTCACGACCGAGCACAAGCTTTATATGTCCAATGATCTCCGGGACCTCGAGCATTCGGCCCAGTCCCGTCAGTCCGGAGGCGAGCGGCCCTTCGGCGGGCCCTGCCAGGATGTGGCCTCTGGATTTCAGCTTCTGGACGTTCTCCTGAGTCGCCGGGTTCTCGTACATATGGCCGTCCATCGCCGGGCAGACGATGATCGGCGCCTGGGTGGCCAGGGCCGTCGTGGAAACCGAGTCATCGGCAAGGCCGTACGCTAGCTTCGCGATGGTGTTGGCGGTTGCCGGCGCAACGACCATCACGTCGGCGCGCTCAGCGGTCGCGACATGCTCGATCGCGGCGTCCGATTGGGGGTCGAATAGGCTGGTCACTGCAGGCCGGTGGGTGATGCTTCGGAAGGCGAGGGCGGTTACGAAGTTGGTGGCAGCTTCGGTCATTACAACGTCAACCAGAGCGCCTTCCTGGGTCAGCTTGCTGGCGAGGTCGACGGCCTTGTGGCAGGCGATGCTGCCGCTGACTCCGAGGGCGATATACTTACCGTGCAATGGACTTGGCATCTGACGGTCCCTTCCTTTCTCGTGGTAAAGGCCGATGCCTCGGCGGGGTTTCTAGTTGTTCAACTCATAGATTATACGCAAGCCGGCGAGTGTTAAGTCGGGATTGACCTCGTCGAAGACGTTAGCCTCCTGCTCGATCAGGGCGGCCAGACCGCCTGTTGCCACGACCTTGGCCCCACCGCCTAGCTCCTTGTCGAACCTGGCGACCATCCCTTTCACCATCTCGGCGTATCCGAGGACGAGTCCCGACTGAAGCGCGTGGACAGTATTCTTTCCGATGGCGGTGGCGGGCCGCACGAGCTCGACCCGACGCAGCTGAGACGCACTATGGAAAAGCGCGTCTGCGGCCACGGTCATCCCCGGTGCGATTGCTCCACCGATATACTCGCCTTCTGCGGACACGGCGTCGAAGACCGTGCCCGTTCCAAAGTCCACGACTATGGCAGGGCCGCCGTAGAGCTTCAACGCAGCCACGGCGTCGACGATGCGGTCTGCACCGACGTCCCGCGGACTGTCGTAGAGCACCTTGATCCCCGTCTTGGTACCGGCGCCTACGACCAGCGGCTCCAGGTTGAGGTAGCCCTTACATACCTCGACGAATGTGGGAGTGAGGGGAGGCACCCCGCTGCACATCGCCACAGCTGTCAGGTCCGTCGGAGCAACCCCCTTTACAAGTAGGAGATTGCTGAGTATCAGGCCGTACTCGTCAGCCATCCGGCCCGGCTCGGTCGCGATGCGCCAGGTGGCCGTCGGCTCATATTGCCGGGACCCAGCGTTGTCATCGAACACGCCGAACGTGATATTAGTATTGCCTACATCCAGAGCGAGGAGCATGCCGCCACAATTATAACATCGGCGGAATGCCTGGCCCTCGATCGTGACGGGCCTAGATGAAGCCTCTCAAACGGGCGACGTGTGCGACGCGGCCGACGCCGATGGCAAACGCGGCCTCTCGATAGGTAATGCCGTCTCGTTCGACCATCGCCCGGACGCCGCCATATGCTTTGGTCATTATCTTGCTGAGCTCCTCGTTGACACGGCTCTCCTCCCACTGGTGCTGGTACAGGTTCTGCGTCCACTCAAAATAGGAGACTACAACACCACCTGCGTTCACGAGGATGTCCGGTAGCACCGGTATGCCGCGGTCGTTGAGGACCCGGTCGGCTTCAGGTGTAACGGGATGATTCGCGGCCTCGGCAACGACCTTTGCCTTGACGCTCGATGCATTGGCTCCATGTATCACCCCGTCAATTGCAGCCGGTACCAGGAAGTCGCAGTCCAGCTCCAAGAGCTCGTCGTTGGTTATCCCCTCCGTCCCCGGCATGCCGACGACCGTCCCCGCCTCTTTCTTATGGTTTACAGCGCTCGTCACATCGAGCCCCTCACCGAGAAAGACTCCGCCGCGAGTATCGCTGACCGCAATCACCTTGCAGCCGATCTCCTGAAGTAGCAGAGCCACCCACTTACCGGCGTTGCCGAACCCGTGGACGGCGACGCGAGCACCCGCAGGGTCCATACCGAGGTCCTTCGCGGCCTCTATCATGACAAAAACAGACCCCCTCCCCGTGGCCGATTCGCGGCCTACCGAGCCTCCGAACTCCACCGGCTTGCCTGTAACTATCGCCGGCGTGTAGCCGTGAATCTGGCTGTACGCGTCCATGATCCAGGCCATCGTCTGTGCATTGGTGCCGAGGTCTGGTGCGGGAATGTCGCGGTTGTGACCGAGTAGGTGCTCGATGTTAGTGGTGTAGCGCCGAGTCAGACGATTGAGCTCTCCCTCGCTCATGCCGCGCGGGTCACACTGTACACCACCCTTGGCCCCGCCAAACGGTATGTCCACCAGCGCCGTCTTCCAGGTCATCAGGGACGCCAGCGCCCGTACCTCTTCCTGGTCCGCCATGGGATGATAACGGGTGCCTCCCTTGTAAGGCCCCCTCGCTCCGTTGTGCTGAACGCGATACCCGGTGAAGACCTCAATCCGCCCGTCGTCCATCCTGACAGGGACCGACACCCTGAGCTCCCGCCACGGCCTGCGAAGCATCTCCCTTATGCCGTCTTCGAGCTTCAGGCGGTCGGCGGCCTGGTCGAAGAACACGTTGACCTCATCGAAGGCGGTCATACTGGCGGGCATTGACATCTGCAGACCTCCATCGTTACTACTTTAAAGAAGAGAAGACTCAAGACTCTTTTCCCACCCGCCCTATCGTTGTTTTGCTGGGGGTTCCCCCAAACCCCCGCCAAGGGGGCGTCGCCCCCTTTGGAAACTCCCTTGGCACCATTTTAATGGGAATGGCTTTTTGTGCGAAGCCCCATCAACGGAGAGGAGGTAGGGGCGGGTTTCAAACCCGCCCCTACGTCCAGGTTGGAACACCGGGACTGTGGTTCGAGGCGAGCGAGCAAGACTCGGATAGGACTTTAAGTGCAAGCCCGGGTGCACGCGCTTGTATTATACGACAGGGCCCTCTTCAATATCGTTGCCGAGGAGCCCTTCGACAAGACCTCCCGCACAGCCTATCTCGGCCGCTCTCGCGTGCGAGACCGCGCTCAAGGGTCCGGAGTGTCGAGGATCACCCCTCCCTAGACCCTTCGTCCCCCCGATGCGGCATCGGGGCCGAATCGGGACTCAGGGAAACAGGCGATTCCTGGTGTAAGGTCCCCCCGACAAGCGTATCAGAACGCCTTTCTTCGAGCCCACAGTGCGAATGCGTCGTCGAGGCGCTCGATGCGTTGCTGCAACTCCTTGAGGTCGATGGCTTTGAGTCCTAAGGATAGCGCGGCCCGCGCAACACGCACCCTGGCGTGGGAGCTTGGGTCTTCCATGGCTTCAGCCAGCACATGAGCGCCCTTGAGCATGAGGCCTCTAAGCTCGGTGTGGGCGAAGTCGGCGGCCTCCTCGCGAAGCCGCTCCAAGGTCGAACGAAACTCGTGGTCGTTCATCCAACGGTAGAGGGTGGAGCGGCCGATGTTGGCTAGCCGGGCGCCCTCGGCCATCGTCGGTGCGGCAACCAAGTATGGAATGGCCGCGAGCTGGTTCTCGTTGAGGCCGGTCTCGGCGTCCGAAATTTCTGTTCCATTTTGTTCCATTGTGTTCCTCTCAGCTTCGGGCTTTGGTACACCGTGGGACAGTGGGGCAAAGAAATGGGACAGGCCCTGTTGGGTCTGTCCCATAGAACTAGTATAGCACAAGTGTTCGAGGTTGTCGAGAAGGGGTTGGTTATACGATGCGCCGCTTGACACGTTGGGTGCCAGTCCGTACACTAGATCCAGCATGTTTGTAGGAACGTCAGCGAATTCCATGGTCTGCATGTGTTCTTGTCCCCTCAGCTCGGGGGCTCGGGCGGGTCCAACGCCGCCCAGGCACGTGCAGGCGTAGCACACCGCTTAATACTCGGAACCCAGCCCCTCGAGCCCAGACCGCTCGGGGGGTTTTTTTTGGCCTTTTCACGGCGAGGAAGTCAGATGCTACAAGAGGATGTTCGAGGAGGGCCTCGCCCTCAAACAGAGGTAGAAAGAACAGGCGAGGCAGAGCCGCCGGCGGCTACGGATATCGACGCCGTTGCGGATGAATATGAGACCCGCTCCGCCGAGGACGTCATTCGATGGGCCCTCGATAGATTCGGTCCGATGGTCGCCATATCCACAAGCTTCCAGGCTGTGGGTGCGGTGATCCTGGACATAGCCCACCACGTAGATCCCGACGTTAGGGTGTTCACAATCGACACCGGTCGGCTTCCGCAGGAAACCTACGACCTTATCGACAGGGTCCGGGAATACTACGGCATTTCTGTTGACGTCTACTACCCGGACAACGAAGAGCTTGCCCTAATGGTGAGCAAGCATGGCATCAACCCCTTCTACCGGAGCGTCTCTCTGAGACTGCTCTGCTGCAACCTACGCAAGGTTAAACCCATGAACCGCGCCTTGAAAGACCTGGACGCCTGGATAACGGGCCTCAGGCGGTCCCAGGACGAAACAAGGGCGAACGTGGGCAAGATAGAGGTCGACACCGGGCATGGCGGGATCATCAAGATCAACCCGCTTGCCGACTGGAGCAACGACCAGGTCTGGGAGTACATCAAAGCCAACCAGGTGCCCTACAACGAGCTTTACGATCGAGGCTACACGAGTATAGGCTGCGCACCGTGCACTCGTGCCATTTCACCCGGCGAAGACCTCCGGGCCGGGAGGTGGTGGTGGGAGAAGGGCATGCCCAAAGAGTGCGGAATTCACCTAGGCCAGACCTGGGGGCGCACCGTTTAGGCCTGTCCCGGCTTTGCACCAGAAATCTCTGCGACTTGCTACCCTTAGGAGATGAGAAAACTCAAGGCTCTTTTCCCACCCGCCCACCCTATCGTTGTTTTGCTGGGGGTTCCCCCCAAGCCCCCGCCAATTGGGCGTCGCCCCCTTTGGAAACCCCCTTAGGGCGCCATTCTTGTGGGAATGTCTTTTTAGTGCTAAGCCGGCTATCTCTCAAAGTTCCACAATAGTCCGCCGAGCCTGGTGCTATCATAGTAGTCCGACATCTGGACGTTCGGCACCATTCTGTCCATACCAGGAAGGCAAAGGAGCGACTCGAACATTGAGTGAAAGAATCACCGAGCAGACCCTGATAGCACCCTACGGCGGTACTCTGGTCGACCTGATGGTCCCGCCGGACAAGATCGAAGACGTCAAGGCCGCCGCCAGCCATTTGCCCTCTATCCAACTCTCGGAACGGTCTATCTGCGACCTGGAGCTACTGGCAACGGGAGCATTCTCCCCACTGGACCGCTTTATGGGGGAGGAGGACCACCGGAGTGTCCTAGACGAGTTGCGCCTGCACACCGGACACATCTTCCCGATCCCGGTGACGCTGCCCATCGAGCCTGACTCGGCGGTCCGTACAGGAGGCGACATTGCGCTCAGAGGCTCCCAAAACGAGCTGCTTGCCGTAATGTCCGTAGAAGAGGCGTATGAATGGGACCGAAATGAGGTGGAGGAGCGCGTCTTCGGCACCCACGACCCCCGCCATCCGCTGGTGGCGGAGATGCACCGTTGGGGCAAGCTCAACGTCTCCGGTAGGTTGAGAGTGCTCAAACTACCGGCACGCCATGATTTCCATGAGCTAAGACTCACGCCAGCGCAGACCAGGGTGAGGCTTCAGACGTTGGGGACGGGCAACGTTGTTGCGTTTCAGACCCGTAACCCCCTCCATAGGGTCCACGAAGAGCTTACCAAGCGCGCGGCCAAAGAGGTGGACGGAGTCCTCCTAATCCATCCTGTAGTCGGACTGACCAAGCCTGGAGACGTAGACCACTACACTCGTGTACGTACTTACAAGGCCCTGGCCGATGGCTACTACGAGTCCGGCCGCGTAATGCTCGCGCTCCTTCCGCTAGCCATGCGGCTAGCCGGGCCACGTGAAGCGTTGTGGCACGCCCTAATACGCAGGAACCACGGCGCCAACTTCCTTATCGTAGGCCGAGACCACGCCGGCCCTGGGGTCGACTCCAAGGGTAATCCATTCTACGGCCCCTACGATGCGCAAGAGCTCGTCCAGGGCTACACAGACGAGTTGGGAGTGGGTATGGTGCCATTCCGCGAGATGGTATACCTGCCCGACGAAGACCGTTACGAAGAGGTATCAAAGGTCCCCCCCAAGACGCGCACCGCGTCTATCTCAGGCACCCAGGTGAGGGACGAGTACCTGAGCAACGGCAAATCCTTGCCAACGTGGTTTACAAGGCCTGAGGTCGCGCAGATCATGGCCGACACCTACCCCCCTCGCCATCAGCAGGGCGTGTGTATCTGGTTTACGGGACTTAGCGGGTCCGGCAAGTCAACAACCGCAGAAGTCGTCACTGTTCTGCTAATGGAGCACGGCCGGCAGGTGACGGTGCTCGACGGAGACGTTGTACGGACTCATCTGTCCAAGGGGCTCGGGTTCAGCAAGGAAGACCGGGACGTCAACATCAACCGGATAGGGTTCGTGGCTTCCGAGATCGCCAGGCACGGCGGTATCGTCGTGTGTGCAGCCGTAAGCCCTTATAAAGCGGCACGCGACGACGTGCGCAACATGATGGGTCACGAAGGCTTCATCGAGGTGTTCGTGGACACTCCGCTTTCTGTCTGCGAGGAGCGGGACGTGAAGGGCATGTACGCTATGGCCAGGAGAGGAGAGATCACGGGATTCACCGGCATCGACGACCCGTACGAGCCTCCCGACGACCCTGAGATCACGTTGAATACAGTGACTCGCTCAGCGGAGGAGAATGCCCGCTTGATCCTCGAGCTGCTGGCCGACCGGGGTTACGTCAGAAGCGAGGTATAGGGCAGACCGGCGAAGTCCTTAGGGACTGCATCAACCAGGCCCGAGCTCTGGTATCGAAGGATGAGCCGAGCACGAAGGTCAGCGCGGAGTCATCGGGGAACGCGGGAGCAGGAAGCGGTGGACGCTAGCGGGGACATACCCGAGCTATGTGGGCCAGCCCCTCGAGTAGTCCCGATGCCGAATCGGGACTACTCGGAGATACGGTACAGGAGCAGCCTCCCGAATATCCTGAGTAGCCCGTCAGTGCGTATCGAGGGACCAGCGCGGCACCAGAGACCTACTCAGGTGTATACGGGGAGTGGCCCCCCCGAATATCCCGAGTAGCCCGTCGAGGCGTATCGAGGGACCAGCCGCGTGAAACGCGGGCTAGTTTGAGGAAGCCGCCTCACCGGCCGGGCCAGGAGCGGTTGCCAGACCCTTAAGCTCGAGCTCCTTGGCCCTATGGCACCTAACCAGGCGTCCATCCCCCAACTCTTCCAGCAAGGGCGTTTCCGTAACACACCGGTCGATCACGTAGGGGCATCGGGGGTGAAAGTAGCAGCCCGATGGAGGGTCGGCCGGGTTAGCCACCTCACCTTGTAGTACCATCCGCTCCGCTCGCGCCCGCGGGTCCGGTATAGGGACCGAGGAGAGGAGGGCAGAAGTGTAAGGGTGCTTCGGCTCGTTGAAGAGCTGCTCCGTCTCCCCCATCTCTACGACCTGGCCTACGTACATGACGGCGACTCGCTGGGCCAGATGTCTTACCACACTCAGGTCGTGGGCCACGAACAGGTAGGTCAGGTTGAACTCATCCTGCAGGTCTTCGAGTAGGTTGATAACCTGCGCCTGGACTGACACGTCCAAAGCTGAAACCGGCTCGTCCGCTACGATCAGCCGTGGGCTAAGGGCAAGCGCACGCGCGATTCCGATACGCTGACGCTCACCGCCGCTGAAGGCGTGAGGGAACCGCCTCATGTACTCTGGACGGAGCCCGACCATACGCATTAGCTCAGCGACCCGGTCCGTGCGTTCCGTCGCGCTCTTTATACCATTCACCAGCAAAGGCTCGCCAACGATATCGAAAAGCGTCATCCGTGGATTGAGCGAGGCGAATGGGTCCTGGAACACCATCTGCATATCCCTGCGGAGCTCGCGGAGCTGGGCTTGAGCCAGCTTGGATATGTCGATCCTCTCCCCTTCGTCTGTACGGAACCAGATCTCCCCACTTGTCGGGTCGACAGCCCGTAGGATGCACCTGGCTGTCGTCGTCTTTCCGCACCCGCTCTCGCCCACCAAGGCTAAGGTCTCCCCATGCGTCACAGTGAAGCTGACGTCGTCCACGGCGCGGACATTCCCGACCACGCGTTTGAGGAAGCCCTTGGTGATAGGGAAGTACTTTACGAGGTTGTTAACTTCCAGCAGTGGGCCGTCTGTCGTGGGAGCGGCTTCAGCTACCACTTCGCACCTCTTCCGGAGGGTGATGGAGGAAACAGTTCACATGTTGATTGGTCCCCTCCAGCGGAAGGAACTTCGGGACATGGACGTTGCACACTCCCTCCATATAGGATGGGCAACGCGGTCTAAACGTACACCCGGAAGGTCGATTGAAAGGGTGCGGTATGTTGCCTGTGATGGACGGGAGCCTCTCGACGCCCTTGGCGTAGATGCTGGGTATGGAACGCAAGAGCCCCTGGGTATACGGATGCTTCGGAGCGTGGAAAACGTCATCTATGGGTCCCGACTCAACCTCTCGCCCAAGGTACATGACCACGACATCGTCCGCCATTTCAGCGATCACTCCCAGGTTGTGAGTAATAAGGATAATCGCCATCCCATTCTTTTCCTGGAGCTCACGCATGAGATCGAGAATCTGAGCTTGGGTGGTCACGTCCAACGCGGTGGTCGGCTCGTCCGCGATCAGCAGCTTCGGATCGGACGAGAGGGCCATCGCAATCATGGCCCGTTGTCTCAGCCCACCGCTGAGTTGGAAGGACAGCTCTCGGAGCCTCTGCTCTGGGCTAGGGATGCCGACGCTCCCCAGTAGCTGTGCAGCCTTCTCCATAGCTTCCTTTTGGGAAAGGTCCTGGTGAAGCCTGATCGCCTCGACAAGCTGACTCCCGATGGTATGAACGGGGCTAAACGAGGACATGGGCTCCTGGAAGATGAGGGCGATCTCCGAGCCGCGGATCGACCGCATCAACCTCCCATTTGGGGGCTGAGAGGTGATCTCGATCTCCTCTCCTGCCCCATTGCTGCCGTTACGTCGCCAAGTGATTGATCCATCTTCTACCCGGCCTGGCTTGTCCAGTATGCCCAAGATAGAGCGGCCTATGGTGCTCTTGCCACAGCCGCTCTCTCCGACGATGCCCAGGGTCTGTCCGGGGTATACGTCAAAGCTTACGCCGTCGACGGCCTGCACCACCCCTTCGTCCGTAGGGAAGTAGGTCTTAAGGTCCTTTACAGACAGCAGCGGTTGCCGGTCGGTCTCGGTGGTGGTGACCAAGGGGACTCCTATCTCTAGCCGTAGGGGTCGGCCGCGTCTCGGAGACCGTCTCCAAGGAAGTTAAAGGCAAGGATGATGATGATCACAGGAATCGCCACGAACATTAGCCACGGATACAGTGCCACCACCGAGGGGTTCTGGGCCTGCTGAAGCATAATCCCGAAGCTGACAGCCGGCGGTCTCAGCCCAAGGCCGAGGAAGCTAAGAGCCGTTTCCCCAAGAATCATACTCGGTATCGCCAGGCTGGTCTGAGCGATCAGATGGCTGTAGAACGATGGAAGCATATGGCGGAACATCACCCGGGACTGGGAAGCCCCGGCCAGCTGCGCCGCCATGACGAAGTCCTCCTCCCGCAGGGCCAGGAACTTGCCTCGGACGACCCGGGCGAGCCCGGTCCAACCGAAGATGGAGAGTATGACGGTAATCGCGAAGTATACCTGCAGTACGCTCCACTCCCTCGGTACTGCAGCCGACAGCCCCATCCACAACGGTAGCGTGGGCACGGCGCTCATTATCTCAATAATACGCTGGATTATCGTGTCCACAACCTCGCCGTAATAGCCAGATATGCCGCCCAAGATAACACCGATGACCAGACTCAGGACCACGCCGACGAGGCCTACCGACAGCGATATTCGAGTCGCCAACATCAGCCGGGACCACTGGTCCCGTCCCACGTTGTCGGCGCCCAAGAAGAACAGAGACGGCCTATCTTTAAGCTGCTCCGAGTCCGCGAAGCCGATCAGATGACGGTTGGACTCGATGAACCCCATGAACTTGTAATCGTATCCCTCGACGAAGAAACCGATCGGCAGCTTCTCACCCGTTAACAATCGGTAGTCCTTCTTGAACGTCACAGGGTCCCTGAACCCCTTCAGCCCGTTAACGTGGGGGCTGAACCTGCCATCGTCAAGAATGCGAATAGGCTGCGGGCGGAGGAAATGGAACGCCGTGGCAGTCTTGGCAGGGTCGCCGACGCCCAGAAACTCCGCGGTGGGAAATATCATATAGAAGAAAGCCAGAACGATGGCGGACACCATCGCCGGCTTGTGTCTCCTGAACCGCCACCACATCAGTCGCCACTGGGAGGCGACTGAAAACTCCTCTTCCTCCTCTAGCCGGGCCCCGGTATCGAGTGTAGCTTCCTCTGCCATGTCAGTACCCCACCCTCGTCCGTCTACCTAGACAACCAACTGCTGTCTCACAAAGCATAATGTTCCGACAACGTGTCGCGGGGAGCCCGTACCAGGCGATTTGGGGGCCGCGTGCTCTAGTACTAGGGTCGACCTTGGCCAACTCGGCAGTGGAACGGTGAGCACGAGGGGCCGATACGCAGCGCATTTCTATCATATTGCGTTTGTGGTGTCAAGGCCACTGGTGCGCTATATCTCCACGCTGACGGGTGAGCGTGGTTACGACACTCTGAAGGAAAGCGCGAGGCCCCCCCGAACACAACATCGGGGGGGCCTCGTCCTATCGTCGTCCTTTCAGGCGACCGACTCTAGTCGTACGTCAGTCCGGTCAGGAAGCTCTCGCTGCTGTACTTCGTGGACTTGTTCCCTCGGTTGTTCATGTTGTCCTTGCCGTCCTCGAAGTAGGTCTGGTACATGGAAAACCCAATGGCGTCCCAGTTCTGATGCTTGACCACGTTCCTGAAGTTGTTCCGCTTGAGCATGATTCCCCGGAACGCCGGCGCAAAGTGCACCAGACCGATGTTGTACTTGCTCTCGGCGCCAAGCTGGAAATACTTCTTGCCCTCGGCTACCCGCGTAGGGTGCAGCAACTCGAAGTTTTGGCCTGCCGTAAGAGTTTCACCCAACTGACTGAGCACGCCGGCTGAGTCGGCCGGCCAGGTGCCCGCCGGCGCCAGCGGCTGGTATGCCGGGTCCGAACCCGTCTTGGCCATCCCCTCTGCGCCCTGGGTCCTGAGGCTAAGGTCGATCAAGGGAGCAACCAGGCCAGGTCCGTGGACAGTCCCAGTAGGGTAAGCGTGGAACGGGTTCGGGTTGCCGTGGCCTCCGCCTACGCCGAAGTAGTTGGTATTGTCATTCCAGTGCGTAGCTGAGTTGTCGTCGGCCCGCCAGTCTAGCGTGATACCGATGTCCGCGAAGTTCGATACCAGGATGTCCCCCAGCGTGTACCACCGGTCGCTGTTTATCTCCAGGAACAACTCTATGTCGCTCCCTCCGGGGAAGTTCCGGGTACCGTTGCTGTCCGAGTCCGTGTAGCCCAGGCCGTCCAGTAGGGCGTTGGCCCTGGTAACGTCACGCACAGCGTCCACGTTCCGGTAGGGGACCTCGCCCGGAGAGTAGGGTGTTACGGGATTGGGTATCATGTTGCCGGGCGAGCCCAGGCTCAGGAACACGAGCTCATTGACCTCTTCCCGATCGATAGCCAGAGACAGCGCGATACGGAAGTCCTTCGTCCTCAACGCCCTCCCGATGTCGGGGTCATCGTTGTACGTCTGGTTCGTCCGGAACCAGGAATCACTCCCTGCCATGTCGGGCCAGGGGTACAAGCTGTAGTCGCCGCTCACCAGGTTCTGCTGGTATAGCGGTAGCTCGTCGGTCCGATAGATCTGTGTGTGCCCGTCCGACTCACCGGCCATGGCACGGAAGACGGCCACCTCCCTGCTCTCAAAACCGACCGATGCCGTCCCGTCCAGGTAGGGCATCTGGTTCCCTTCCGGGTCGAAGACGTGGTAGAAGGGGTTGGCCTCGCTGTACAGATGGTCCCCCACGCTCACGCCGGAGGTCTGGACCCACGCCCCGACTACCGGCTGAAGTCTGTACCAGGCGCCATGCACGCTGACCCTTGTCCTGAAGTGGCTGGGCCAGTCGGAGATATCCGCCGCGGCCATCAACGAGTTCAGCGTGGCCGGATCAGCGTATCCCGGGTGGAACTGCTTCAGGTAGTCGCTGGCGTAGATGCACGTACCTCTGCACTGGTAGTGGCTCGCCGCGGCCCCCTCTCCCTCCATGATGATGAAATTCGGTGTGTCAAAAGTGTAGCTATAGTTCCAGTCGTCGATGTAGTCAACCGTGCACGTGTTCCCGGTGACTAGGTCCACGCAGGGGAAAACCGGGCTCGTTCTGTACTCCCGGTTGTTCATGATGTCGTCATGGGCGAACCTGATGTTCTCCATGTCCAAGTCCGTGCCATCCGACCACTTCAGCCCCTGACGCAGCGTGCCAACCATTTTCCGGCCACCATCTTCGAATCGCCAATCCTTCAGAATGTAGGGCGTCATGGTCACGCCGTCGTTGCCCCACTTTACGACTCCGGCAAGGGACAACGTCCTCATGTCTATCTGCCACCCGCTGTTGGCCATCCGCCAGATGCCGCCGTACGCCCCTATTTCATCGGGTACCTGGTGGACCAGCCGGTCCGCCACTATCGGTACGCGGCCATCCAGCCCTGGAAGGGCACCCTCGTGATTGCCGTAGTGTCCTTCGGCCTGGCCCCAGTTCGCTCCGCTCGCTGCCGCGGCGGCGAACCTGGGGTTCTCCTGCCACGTTGACGGCATTGGGCCATCATACAACGCCGGCATGAAGACCTCGCCCGGGAACTGCTTCGGGGACTCATACGTCCCCATCTTGGTCCCGGTAGGAGAGAGCACACTCATCGCTCCCACTGGCACGACAGGCCCTGTCCGCACAGGCTGCGCAGCAGGCCCTGTCACCGGCGGCGCCGCATCGGGGGCCATAGCCTGCTCTGCGGGCCTGGGAGCCTGTGGCTGTTCCGGCGCCATTGCCGGCTCCGGCGCGGCTGCAGGCTCTTGCGGCGCACCGGCCGGGGTCGGGAAGGCCGGCAGGGCGGGCGCGGGAGCCGCGGGTGCCGCGGGCGCTACAGGCGCGGCCGGGTCCTCCTGGCCACAAGCCAGCGCCGCCACGATCAACAGCGCTACGGCCATGGCGACTAACAACTTAATATCGGCAATTCTATACCACATGCCTCATTATCCTCCGGTGCTGATTTGGAGTCTCAGCATTCTAATCACATCGTGTACATCGTGTCAACCCCTCGGCCGACTAGGCACGCGTCCCTGTGATCTCGGCTCCCAGGAGTGCCTCTGATGTCTCGAAAAGGCATGCCAAAGCCATCAAGAGACGGTCTTCGGACGACTGTTGCTGGACGCCTCACCAGCCTCTACGGCCCGATGAACAAACAAAAACAGCGGAGCTAGGGCTCAGATAGGGGAGTTCAACGTGGGGAGTTCAACTAGGGGCGTTGAACGTGGTAACCGGTCTGAAGGTACGTTTCAACCCAGCCGGCCGAGGAATGACTCGGACCCCAGTGCTACGACAGCCATGACCGCCACAGACAGAATGGCAGCCATCGCCCAGGTGCCGTACTTGGCCGTAGTTGGGTCCTCTGACAGATTCAATCGGTCTATGGCCCACCCCCCAACCGCAAAAAGCCCCCCTGCCAGGATCCCAGTAACGAGCAGCCGGAATCCCAGGATCACAGCGAAGGAGAAAAAGAGGCCGATCAGGTCGACGCTTTTGGTCAGCAGGCCGGGCACGCTGACGATTCCTGCGAGAAAGCCCTCAACATGCTGAGCCGTAGGTAAAAAGACGGCCCCCATGACGATCGGCAACATCACTCCAAAGCCGAACCCGAGCGTGAGCCATGTCATGAGGCTGCGCGGCCGTCGTCGATGCCTGCTGCGATAGAACTTCGGGAGGCCGCCGAAGATCAAATAGGCCAGGGGCCCGGCAACGGCGACCCCGGCTAGGGCACCTCCGGTGCCGAAGAGTAACGAAGCCCCGAAGGACAGATGCTGCGCTACCTCGAAGTCTTCAAACCGCGTTAGGAAATTGACCAGGATCACAGCAGCCCCGAGGGTGCCCCCGTAGAGGGCTAGGGCGACCGCGAACCGGATGCGCGGCCAGTCGGTCTCGACTGCGGGCGCCGGACCCGCTTCCGCCACTTGATCGGTCGACGCCATTTTCTTCGCTCCCCTCCCTGAAACTCGGTCCCTGGTATGTTAGGGCGATGACTGCTGCGATCTGAGGTACATAACGAGTATCCAGCGCTCATCTTCGGTGAGCAGCCGCTGGAACTCGGGCATCGGAGAGACCGACGCTCGACCGCGCTCTATCGCCGCGAAGCCCTGCCTTCCGCCCTTCGATATGAAAGCAAATAACTCTCCATCCGTCGAGTCCACGGTTATATCGCTCGTAAGGTCCGCAGGCAAGGGGCCCCGCTCGGCGAAGCGGAGGATCTTCGCCCTGAGAGTCTCATCCTCCTCTTGCTGCCCCCTCAAGGTCGGCCCATGGCACACTAGGCAGTTGATTGAGTAGAGGTCCTGCGCCCCTGACTGCACATACTCAGCAGCGAAGCGATCAGGGACTGCGAACTCCCGGTACTCGTCCAGCGTAGTGTACCTCAACTCCCGGCCGGTAACAGGCACGGAGTCCAGGGGAGGGAGCAGCCTGGGGCCTTCCTGGAATCTGTACGAAGGCTGGTAATGCATTTCGTTGAACAATTGGACCTTGTGCGTTCCAGTCTTCGGGAAGGCAGGCAGCTTGAACTTGACGATACCTTGTATCTCGACGTCCCCCGTCCTGAGGTTCGCAGAACACGCCGTGGCGATCAATGCCAGCGCCACAACAAGCAGCGCGACAGCCGACAGACGCCTACGCCTTGTCCAGGACGTTGCCACAGCCTTACTGCTCCCAGCTCCGCTTTACGTCCTCTGCCCCAGCTTCATTGAGCACCTGCTCGGCGTTGGGCATCCGCTCCTCCTCGGCGGTCACGGCGACGCCGATGTACCCCTCTGTTATTCGTGTATCGTAGGCGCCCATGTACAGCCGTGGAAGCCTCGACTCGAATATGATTCCAAGAACGGTGAGTAGTATCGCCCCCAGCAATGTAGCCTCGTAGAGGATAATCGCCATAGGGGGGATAGACAGGATAGGCTTGCCCCCGGTGACGAGCGGGAATGCGAGCTGGGTTGCCACCGTGGCCGCCAGGCCCACCGTAAAGCCGCACACAGCCCCGATCAGCGGGAACCTGAAGAGCTTATGGACCGGCTCCGCCTCACCGAACGTGCCTTCCGGGTAAGGAGTCCCAGTCAACACCTCGAACTCACCCTGGCTGAAGCCCGCGGCCCTCAGGGCGTCCATCGCGTCGGCCGCCGAGTCCTCTTCAATGAACAGTCCGACAACACTCCTCTGTCCGATAAGAGAGCGCATCACTCCCGCCATATCGCTACTCCTCTCGCTACTCTCGGATCGATGCCGGAACCTTGCGCCTGCCAATCCTGACTTCATCCCGACCCACCATAGCCTCTTTCATGTCGAAGAGAGGGATGAGCGGAAAGATCTTTGAGAAGACCAGTAGACCAAGGATCACCCATGCGAACGTTGCCACGACCATCAGGATCTCGATGATGCTGGGGGTGTAGCTACCCCAGTCAAATATCATGGGTTGCCTTCGCATGAGGCCTGGGATGATGATAAGGAAGCGCTCCAGCCACATCCCGACGTTGACCGACAAGGTCGTGATGAACATCCAAAGGAGGTTGCGGCGAACACGCTTGAACATCCACAGTGGCACAGGGAAGAAGAACGCCGTCACCAGGAACAGGACAAACAGGCCGTTCCAGGGCCATTTGAAGATCTGAAGCTCCCTCAGTGCCGTCTCGGGACCCTCAAGCGTATATAACGCAAAGACCCACTCCAGGAAGAAGAAGAAAAACCAGGTAACGGCGACGACGATCAGAAGCCTGCCGATCGCGTCCAGGTGATCGGGCCGAATGTATTTGTCCCATCGCCAGAGCCAGACCATCACCACCATCATCGTGGCTACTGCCGCGACCCCCGAATGTATCGCGCCTATGACGAAGTATGGAGCGAAGATCGTGGAGTGCCACCCCTCGGGCCCTATCTGGACCGCAAAGTCCCACGACACGATGCTATGGACCGAGACGAACACCGGCAGGACCAGAGCCGAAAGCAGAATCCCGGCAACAGCTTGCAGCTTCCATTGCCTGGGGCTCCCACGCCATCCCAAGCTCAGGAACGAATATATGACACGCCGGACCCCTTTGCTCCGGTCTCGGATGACGGCCATATCCGGCAATAGCGCGATCGCCACAAACAGGGAGCTTGCCGTAAGGTAAGTTGAAATCGCGGTAGGGTCCCAGAGGAACGGCGAGCGGATATTCGGCCAAATGCCCCTGGCGAAGTCCCAGGGCAGGATCCAGGGAGTGGGCATGAAGGCGCGCCATGGCCTGCCTTCGTGGACGATCGGCGCCGCCAGCAGAGCCGCAATCAGGGAGAAGACCGTTAGAACCTCTGCCGCTCTCGTAACAGGGCGACGCCACTCGGCCTGGGTCAGGCGCAGTATCGCCGAGATCATTATTCCGGCGTGGCTTATGCCGATCCAGAACACGAAGTTGACGATGTAGACGCCCCACATCACGGGGCGGTTCAGTCCGGTAACCCCCGGACCCTTGTTGAGAAAGTAGCCCCAAGCACCGGCGCCGGTAGCGAATACCAGGGCGAGTAACACAACCGCCGCGATCCACCAGAAAGGCGTCTGCGTGATACCTCTCAGCAGGTCTCGGTTGATGCTCTTCTGATCGAGTTGAACGTGCTCCTGCATTTATGCGTCCCTTGAGACTCTCCAGCTCCTCGTCAATCCGGCTTCGCCAGCACCAGCACCTCGGCCCTGTGGAAACGCTTGTGGACCTTGTAGAGTAGCAGTTCTTTCTGCTCCCAGATATTGATTGGAGGGAACACCCTGCTAGCGAGCATGTAAACGAGGATAACGCCGGCGATAGCCCCTACCCAGACGAGTATGTCGGCTGCTTCGGGATAGACCGTCGACGGAATCGAGTGCAACTCATGCTTGTCTACCTGCGGGTCGCCGACGCCGGGGACCGAGTACGCGGCCACGTAGATCCTTATTCGGTCCAGGAGTGTGCCTATGAGGACCCCGGTGGCGACGATCGTCGGCCCCCAGACACTCTTGCGCACCGGGTTCCAGATCATAGATAGAAGGGGTCCAACGAAATTGAGAATAAACATGACCATAAAGGCCGCGAGGTAGGGACCTGTCATCAAGAGTTCCAGCGCGGCCTGCTCGGCTGGCTTTCCCCCATACCACAAGACGTTGAAGCTGGAGAACCAGAACCAGAACCAGAGAAGCGAAAGAGCAAACAGCAGCTTGCCCAGTCCCCAAAACTGGTCCAGTCCAATGTAGTCTCCGTATCCCCCGAACTTGCGCAGAACGAACATGGTGACAAGCACCGTAGCTACGCCGGCCTGGAGGGAGTTGACTGCGTGTCTCGCCGGGAAGAGGGCGTCGATCCAGCCCGGCACCAGCGCCATAGCGAAGTCCACGCTGATGAGAAAGTGAACGCAGACGAGCATCAAGAAGTAGAAGGCTCCAAGAATTCCCAATCGGTGATGCAACATGTGCCACTGCCGCGATGTGCCATGCCAGCCCCACGCCAGACGTGCAAACAGGCGCTGCCGACCGCCTACGGAGCTATCCCTGATGGCCGCCAGGTCCGGAAGCGAGGACACCCATAGCAGCGCTACGCCGCAGACTACTAACAGAACAATACCAACTGTAGCCCAGATATGAGGACTATATGCGGAGGTCCCAACGTACTCACCGTAGAACCAAAGAGACCGACGTCCGTCCTCCAGACTCGGCAGGACCCAGATCAGAGGGATGAAGAGCAGGAGGTTCAGAAGGCCCACGGCCGTAAACAGCTCGGCGGCGCGGGATATGGGACGGCGCCAGTGGCCTTTCGCGATCCTAAGGGTGATGGCGACTATCGGGGCGGCCTGGGCTGTAGTGAGGATAAAGGCGAACAGGGCCGCATAGTAGCCCCAGACCGCCGTGTCGCTCACTCCGTCCCCGAGACGGATCACGAAGCCGATCACGCCGAGAATGAACAATGCTCCACACAGCAACGCGGCGTTCCTAAACAGGCTCCCGCTCTTGCGGTGTCTTTCCACAAGGTCGTGTGTCACCTGAGCAGGCGTCTCTAGTGCCGCGGGCCCGTTGTGGGCCGGCGCATCACGCATGGGAGGCTTCCTTAGCCGTCTTGCCAACTTTCTTTAGGTACGTAACGTTGGGCTCGGTCCCCAGCTCCTCCAGCATCCTATAGGCGCGCCCGCCCTCGCCCGTCTCTTTCTCACGGAGCTTCGCGACCTTGCTGTCCGGGTCGTTGACGTTTCCAAATACAAGCGTGTCGGTGGGGCAGGCGTTGACGCAGGCCGGGTTTAGCTCCCGAGCGCCGTCCTCAAGCTCCTCGCCGTCCCTTTCGGCCTCGCGAGTCGAACGGCGAATTCGCTGGATGCAGAAGGTGCATTTTTCCATGATGCCGCGGCTTCGAACAGTAACGTCGGGATTGAGCTGACTCTTGAGGTCTTCCGGCCACTCGGGCTCCCAGAAGTTGAAGAACCGGACGTGGTACGGACAGTTGTTGACACACAATCGCGAGCCTATGCAGCGGTTATAGACCTGAACGTTCAGGCCCTCCTGATTGTGGTACGTCGCGAACACCGGACACACCGGCTCGCATGGGGCGTCGCCACAATGTTGACACAGGATGGGGATAAACCTCGCCTTGACGTCCGGAAACTCGCCCTCCCAATAGCGTTCTATGCGAATCCACTCAATAGCCCGGTTCTGACTGAACAGTTCCTCGTCGTTTATCGGGATATTGTTTTCCGACTGGCAAGCCACGACACACGCCTGACAGCCGATGCACTTGTCGACGTCGATCACCATGCCCCATTTTTCTTGTGTCATTCGCGGCCCTCCTACCGGGGGGGATACTCCGGGCCCTAGCCCGCGGGTGGAGTGAGCTGTATGATCTTCTGCTCCTCGTCCGTCGCAAGGTCCGGCGCGGAATTCTCGAACTTGGGAAGCCTGGTCCACCGCTCAGTCTTCTGGATAGTGACACGGGTCGCGGCCCATGCCAGCGCGTCCGTGTTCTCAACGGTCGATGGTGCGAGAATGGAAAGGACGTTGAAGCCACGCCCCTCGGCGTATCGACCGCCGGCCCTGTGTCCCTGGCCGATCGGGATGGAAACCACATCCGGAGACACGCCGGGGTGCGGGTACGCCAGCGCCTCGATCTCCCCGTGAGGCGAGACTACCTTGATCACGTCCCCTTCCTTGATATCCATCTCTTCGGCCTTCTTGAGGTTGATCTCGACCCAGGTACGCCAGGTGGCTGTGGTTATCGGGTCAGGGGTCGCCTGAAGCCACGGCAGGTGGGCGCCCCGACCGTCTGTCAGCGACGCTGACGCGAAGGGTATGAGGTAGAAGCCGTCCGCGCCACGAGGACCGTCGAACGACGGCTTCTCCCATGTGCGTGGCAGCTCAGGTGGGCTGGGGGCCGGACCCGTGTATCGGGCCGACGTGTCCCACCATCCGCCGCGCCGTAACACTCCGTTCCAGAACAACCTGAAATTGGGCGCCCTCACCGAACCGGTGCCCTTCTCGAACAGCTGTCTCGCCCCGTCCTCGAGGATTTCCTTGAATGTTTCGCCAGGCAGGTCAAGGTCAAGGCCCAGCTCCTGCGCCACCGCCATGAGAACGTCAGGGAAGCTCCTGGTCCCATGCAGCTCGTGTTTCCTGGGAGGCTCAAAGACCGGCCGCACGACTGGCTGCTGGAAGCCGACGGTCTGGTAGCCGGGACCCGGGTCCGGGACATCGCTGCCCCAGTCCTCCAGGTAGTTGTGCTCAGGCAGGACCAGGTCTGCCATGGCGGTGGTGTCGTCCATGTGCCCAGAGAAGCTGACGATGAGCGGGACGTTGTATGAAGCGTCCCTGAACCCGACCCTTCCAGGAATTCCATACATGGGGTCGGCACCTCGGACCATCAGCACCTCTACCCCACTCTGCCTCATCTCATCCGATAGCTCTCGCCAGTCTGCGAATGGCGAGGTATCCGACGCACTATCTCCGAGAGCCGGGGGCGGGTTGAAAACGATCCCCCCAGGCTTACCGACGCTGCCCACCAGGTAGTTGAGGGCGTATATCGCGTTGAGGTTGAACAGGCCGTTGGTATGAGCGGCCGATGAGCCGCCTCCGATGGCAAGGCTGGGCCGGTGAGTGGCAAAGTCCCTTGCTATTTGGCGAATCCGCTCGGCGTCAGTGCCGATCTCGCCGGCAACAACCTCAGGGTTTGCGAAGCTGAGGTCGACTGTGCCGCCCCCTGTAAGAGCGCTTTTAGCCTCAGCATCGCCCAGACGATCATCGGATATGATCACCTGGGCGATGCTGAGGGCGAGAAGTCCCTCCTGGCCAGGCTGTACGTAGAGCCATTCGTCGGCGTTGACACCAGTCATGGAGAGCCGCGAGTCCACGTGCACCATGGTACCGCGTGAGCCGTTGCCCTGTCTGAACTTGCCGTAGCCTCGAGCGTACCGGATCGGGGATACCCAGGTGTTGAGGAAGTCGGCGCCAAAGGACAGGATGTACGCGGCGTTGTCGATATCAAAGTCAGGCATCACATCCTGCTGGAACACCTGTTTCATCGAGGTACGGAGGGTCGTCCGCTCCAGCGGCTCGTAGGAGAAATGACGCCCGTCGATCCCGGAAACGAACTCTCTTACCACCATCCCGAGGTGGGCGCCCACAGGGTCGGTCGCCATCACGACCGATGCTGGGTCCTTGACCTGTTGTAGCCCGTGGCTTAGGCGTGTGATCGCGTCCCGCCAGCTTATCTCGTCCCACCGGCCCTCGCCGCGCTCGCCCACCCTGACCAGCGGCGCGCTTATGCGGTCGGGGTGATACAGCGCCTGGAGCCCAGCGTCACAGCGGGCGCTGTGCTTGCCACGGTTTATAGGGTAGTCGACGTTGCCCTCGATCTTTTTCGCGCGCCCTTCGATCACCCTGACAACGATGCCCTCGCTAGTCGGGCACTGGCGGCATAGGGTCGCGTACCAGTTGACGATACCGGTGACCATGTCCTCGGGCATTTGCAGCGGGGCCTGGACTAACAGCTCGTCTTCGGGCACGCCGCACGCCTGGAATATGACGGCTGTAGCCGCCGAGCCACCCATCAGTTTCAGGAACTGTCTTCTGGTTAACGGCATAGTCGTGTCAAGAGTCTAGTAGTGGCACGTCGTGCAATCGGTCGGCGCGCTGTTGTCCCTGTGGCAGTTTACACAATCGCCCATCTTGAGAGGGCGGACCTGCTTCACCTTAACCATACCCGCCACGTCGCCATGACAGATCGAACATGTGGCTGACGGGGCAACGTCGATGCTCTGGCCGAGCCTGATATCGGGGTCTATTCTGCCGGCCTCGTCCAACCTCAGCTCAGTGTTTGAGTCCTTGACGTCTTTCACGACCGTTTTAGACCCGGAGAAGAACCTGATATGAGCCTCATGGACGAAGTGCACATGGTCGGGCAACCTGTGCACGCGCACCCAATCGATAGGGTTGCCAGCGGCGTGGATCTCTCGGAGCGTCTCGACCTCGGGCTTGTCGTCACCGACGGTCTTGTGGCAGGTCATACACAGGCCGACCGCAGGTACCGTTGCCGCCGCCCCTTTGGTAACGTTTCTATGGCAGAAAGTGCAGTCTAGCCCAAGCTCCCCTACGTGGACAGTGTGGGGAAATGCGATGGGTTGGTCGGGGCCCTCGTTGAAGCCAAAAACGTTCAGCGGCATGCCTAACCACGCGGGGATAACGAACGCCACAACGACTAACCCGACAACTGCGCTGCCAAGGCCGCCGAGGCTCAGAACCCCAAGGATGAGGAGCCGCTTAATGGAGAGCTTCGGTAACTTTGGATCCCCTGGGAGCAAAGCCAGCCTGTCCTAGTTGCCAGATCGATTCTGTAGCGCCATTCCGCCCTAGTTCAACGCCTTTCACTAAAGGTCTGCCGAGGCGCCTCTCATCCGTGTCCCTGACATGGTCATCCACGGCCAGGCCTAAAGCAAGTCTCGGACAGTGGACCGCCAACGACGGCCCTAGATCCAGTAGTCGTCCCAGAACCTCGACAGGACGTCAGAGAGGTCTATCGCAAGAATAAGAAAGAAGACCGCGAAGCCAAACAAGGCGACGGCCATGGCATAGAACACCGGCCTCGTTTTCTGCAAGATTTGAGGGAGGTGGAAGGTGGCCACCAGAGAAGGTATGAAGATATGGCCGATAGTCATGCTTACGCCCGCCGACACTACCAAACCGGCCATTATCCACGTATACCGCAGGAGCTTGCCGATATCCGACCATTCCGCGTTAGCCAACCCGGTGGGGTCCATCAACTGCCTTTCTGTGGAGTCAAATGGAGCGCGAAGGCACGCGTTGGGACGCAAGCTTAGTGAAAATTATCACACCGGAATAGTAGTGTCAAGGTAATCACGACTAGGGCCCAGGGCCCCCACCGATACGCCCAAACCTCCCGATCTTGGGACCTTCAGCCTTGCTAGAATGGGCGAACGATTGCCTATGTTATGATCGGCCCTTGCAACCCCCGAGACGGTACCGGCGGCACTTGCGAGGAGACCAACAATGAAGACCAAGATCAGCTTCATCGGGCTAGGGCTCATGGGCAATCCGATGAGCAAGAACTTGATCAAGGCCGGCCACGAGGTCACGGTCTGGAACCGCACAGCCTCCCGGATGGACGACGTGGTGGACGCGGGCGCCCAAAGGGCAACGTCCGCAAGGCAGGTGGCCATGCAGTCCGAGGTCATCATTACGATGCTGTCCGACTCACCCGATGTTGAGGAAGTAGTCCTGGGAAAGGAAGGGGTAATCGAGGGAGTGACACCAGGCTCCGTGGTCATCGACATGAGCACAATTTCGCCATCCACAACGAGATCGATCGCCGACAAGCTAAAGGAAGAGGGCGTCGAGATGATGGATGCCCCCGTCAGCGGCGGCGTCAACGGCGCCGTAAGCGGGACGCTGTCGATCATGGTAGGTGGTCCGAGACCCGTCTTCGATCGCTGTCTGACGATATTCGAGGCGATGGGGAAAAGGGTCACCTACTGTGGCGACGCCGGTATGGGCCAGATAACGAAGCTTGCGAACAACATCGTTGCGCTGGGAAACCTCGCCGCGGCTTGCGAGGGGCTGGTGTTCGCAAAGCGGGCAGGGGCCGACCTCGACACTGTCTTGAGTGCAATTTCGGGCGGGGCAGCTGACTCATGGATGCTCGAGAACCTTGCGCCGAAGATCCTGGCGCAAGATTTTGAGCCAGGTTTTATGATCGACCTGGCGGAGAAGGACATGCGCCTTGTCCTTGAATCGGCTGCCGACATGAAGCTGCCGCTTTTCACTACGCCCCAAGTCAGCCGACTGTTCCGGTCGGCCCAGCAGGCCGGATTCGGCCAGGAGGGGACCCAGGCCTACTTCAAGGTGCTCGAGAAGCTCGCGGACAACGACGCATCGTGAGAGTTGCGGTTCGGCCCATATCGGGCATATGTGCCATAATGGCACATACTTGACGGGACGGTTACGATGATATACAATGCGAAAGGGTTCAGCTCAATGAGTCGAAAAGGCTATCTCAGTATCAAGGAAGCGGCGGTCCAGTACGAGGTAAGCAGGGCCAAGCTTCACCGTCTAGTCAGCCTAGGCCGCCTGCACTCGTCAAAAGACCCGCGCGATGAGCGCGTCACCCTGTTGCGGCTAGAGGAGCTGGAGTCGCTCTTTATGTTCCCGATGGAAGAGGGACCAGATATGGACTACGAGGCTCAAAAACCCGAGACCGGGCAGACTCCCGGGCGGCTGACCGCAGAGTTGCTGGCCGAGATCAACGCCTTCCGCGTACGCGTTTCGCGGGGCCGAAAGCTGAGCGACAGCACCGAGATCATCCGCGAGGGAAGGGAGCAGCGCAGCCGGCAGGTGTTTGAGGCGGCGTTCGGCAGGAGTGACGAAGAACCGGACAAGTAGAGCGTGGCGATCGTAGTCGACGCGAGCGTAGCTCTCAAGTGGGTCCTCGAAGAGGAAAACACGGAGGATGCGATCGCCCTGTTGCACCGGTGGCGTGAGTTGGCGGAGCTGCTACTCGCGCCTCCTATCTTCAGACCTGAGGTAACGAACGCTCTCCATCGGAGAGTTGGTCGTCAGGAAATCACCCGCGCTCAGGCGATAGATGCCGTGGGCTTCCTCACCTCTGCAGTCGCGATCCGCGAGCCCCCAGGGATCTACAAAGAGGCCCTCGCGCTGGCCCACGAATTTGGGCTGAAGTATACGTACGATAGTCTGTACGTAGCGCTGGCCAGGGCAGAAGACTGCGAGCTGTGGACGGCCGACCGTCAGATATTCCGGTCGGCGCAGCCACGATTCCCGCTGGTCCGCTTGCTCGGAGCGCCCGCGCAACTTTGACCGAATTGGCGGCCGGGACCTCTCGGAACGCCCGCGCACCACACACTTTACCTCCGACAAAGCGGCTCTCCACCCGATTATTGCGTATTGTGGACCCGCGGCTATAATAAACTCGCCCGCAAAGCCGCCACCGTCTTCGGATCGAGAGGAGCTCCATGGTCACAGCTATCGAGCAGCAATACATCGACTTGCATCCAAAGTCGGCTGAGTACTACGCCACGTCCAAGGACATCTTCCCTAACGGGGTCACCCACGACGCCAGGACCCTGAAGCCGTTTCCTCACTACGTCACTCACGCTTTGGGTCCACACAAATGGGGCGTCGACGGCCAACGCATAATCGACTATCGGACCGGCCATGGGGCGCTGATTCTCGGACACTCGCACCCAGACATAGTGGCCGCGGTCACGGAGCAGATGGGCAAGGGGACTCACTACAGCGCCTCCACGGAGCTTGAGATACTGTGGGCCCAGTGGATCCAGGAACTTATCCCATGTGGGGAGAAGGTACGCTTCCACAACTCCGGGACCGAAGCGATCATGATGGCCCTTCGCATGGTAAGGGCATATACAGGCAAGTCCAAGGTTATCAAGTTCGAAAATCACTTCCACGGTTGGAGCGACTACATGGTGGTCGATGCAGCTGGGACCGGGGGACTGCCGCCAGAGACCGCCAGCACGATTATCGTCCTGCCGCCGAACGACGTCTCGATAGTGGAGAAGACACTCAGGGAAAACGACGACGTGGCTGGGATCATCCTAGAGCCAACGGGGGCTCATATGGGGGAGCAACCTGTCAGGCCCAGCTTCCTCGGAGAGCTCAGAGAGGTCACCGAGAGGTATGGCGTATTACTGATATTCGACGAGGTAGTCACCGGATTCCGTACGTCCAAGGGCGGCGCGCAGGCACGTTATGGCGTTACGCCCGACCTCGCTACTCTGGCGAAGATAGTCGCCGGTGGACTGCCGGGGGGCGCGGTGACCGGGAAAGCCGAGCTTATCGACATGATCCAAGTCAGGAACGATCCTGAGTTCAACCGCGAACGTCGCATAGCCCACAACGGGACGTTCAACGCCAACCCCCTGTCGGCAGCGGCAGGCGGCAAGGCCCTCGAGCTGGTGGCAACGACACCCGTCAATGAGAGGGCCGACGCGATGGCCACCCGCCTGAAGGACGGCCTGAACGATCTCCTGTCGAGAATGGAGATTCCCGGCTGCGCCAACGGAGTTGCCTCACTCGTCTTCCTGAACCTCGGAGCGGACCATGAGTGCGACAAGGAGGTCTGCATAATGTCCGAGGAGGACCAACAGGTTGTGGAGGACCCCACTCGTGCACACCAACTCCAACTTGCACTCCTAAATCACGGCGTGGACGCCGAGAGGCGCTTTATCCTGGGCGCGACCCATACTGAGAAGGACATCGACGACACGGTGGATGCTGCCGGGAGGGCTCTGACCGAGCTCAGGGCGGAAGCCCTGGTCTAGGGACACGTGCCGTGGTCACACGGCTCAGGGTGGATAGCCTTCAGACAGCGGCCGCCCGCCACAAGAGAAGCGCTCCTACCACACTTAGAACGACACCCATCGTCATCAGCAGTTTATCCACAGTTACGCGTCCGGTCAGCGTTGCCCCTATGTAGCTACCGACCATCGCGCCGGCCCCCATCAGCACTACCAGCGGGTAGTCAACCTGCCCGCCGATCACGTGGCCCATCCACCCCATAGACCCCATCGCAAAGCCGATCAGCAAGTTGGTCCCCGCCGCCGCTCGAGGGTCGAGACGCAAAATCCGCATGAGTGCCGGTAGTCGCACGCTGCCCAGAATAAGGCCGACCGCGCCCCCGAGCACGCCCACTGCGAGTCCAACGACCCCTCCGGCGAAAACGCGCCTGCGACTCAAGACGGCCAGAGCATCTGAGACGCCCTTCAGCATGTTCTGTCCCGTGCCGGTTGCCTCCGGGTGAAGACCTCTGCCGCGTGATATCAGCTCGACCCCCTGCCACATCACCAACAGCCCCACTAGCAGCACCAGCAAGGACTCAGGCGCCCGCTCGCTGCTGAGTCCACCTAAGAGGCCTCCGACCATGCTTGGCACGCCCACTGCGAGCGCCACGCGCACGTCTACCCGGCCTTCCCGAAGATGACGCACCGCTCCCGTGAGTGCGCTGGCGGTGCTGACCGCGATGTTGATACCGGCGGCGACCTGTGGGGCAATCCCAAGCCCGAGCAGGACCGGCAAACGCATCGTCCCCAGAGCCAGGCCCACGAGTCCGCCCAGGATGCCGACAGCGAAAGAGACGAGTGTGAGAAGCACTGCCTGCCATACGAGGACGTCAGAGGGCAGGCCAAGCTCATCCAGATGCAGGGTCACAGGTCTATCGCCCCGCCAAGGGACGTCAACCTGCGTCTTGAGGCGGCGAGGCACCGAATCCCGGGCGTCGGCCGCTGGCGGGTCCGGCTGTCGTCCTTATGCTTGCGAAAGCAGACTGCATCTGGCCGATCTCTTCCTCGGTGGCCGGATGGTAGCCGTAGCAGGCGCGATTGAAGGCGGCCGTAGCCATACGAACGAGGCTCACGGGGAATATTCGCTCCAGTGTTCCCTGGAACTCACCAGGCGTCGCATTCGGGGGTCGCGGGTAGCCCTTTTCCTTGGCCAGTGTTAGCAAGTCATAGTACATCCGCAACACGGTCACTGCGCCGGGTGGACCGTCCGGAAGCCTGAAGCCTGCCTTTTTTCTTCCCCCCAGCCGCCAATCGGGGATCAGCTTCCTGAGTAGGTCGCCGATATCGGCAGCAAGGTTTACACCTTCGTCTATCGCTTCGGGGGCGCCCCTGCTGCTTCGACGTCCCCACGCAGAGCTGAATCGCCGAAACGTTATGGTCAGCAGCAGTAATAGAACTGCCAGGACCAGGACCCCAGACAAAAAAATCGCGATCTGAGTCACGACCTCGAAAGTCTCATCGTCGCGTTCTGGGTCGACAACGTCCGACGTGGTTGTTATCGATTGCAAGGTGTCTAGGAAGAGCTGAGTAGTGGTAGCCGGATCGACCAACGGAAACGGAGCCCCCTGAGCCAGAAACTCTTCGCTATCACGGCCGAAGAAGCCCGTCACCAGGTTCACGAACTGCTCGAGCAGGAAAAAGAGGGGCGCCGCTATTACAAAGAGAGCCCCCTCAAGCACCGAGGTCAGCGAACCTGTTAAGAGTGACTGGAGGCCTCCGTGGAACAGTGCTGCGACCAACCCGATAAGCACAACTCCCGAGACCATGGCTGCTATCAGCCTGGGCCAGGTCCCCGACCTGGCAGACTCCCGAGATTCGGGCATAAGGTGACCGACCGTGAGGCCGCCAAGTGCAGCGGCGAAGAATATGAAGCTCATTGGGAGCGTGTCGAGCTCCGCGGGATGAAAGACGTCGATCACCATGGCAGGCGCCAGGGCCACCAGCCCGATTCTGAAGCGGAACATCAGGCTGCCGACGGGATCGCCAGCCTCCGCCATCCTGGAACCCCACCACAAAAGCAGCACCGCTGTGAAGGTGCCAGCTAAAAGCCTCAGCGTGAGATCGTCCGGCGCCGACTCTGAGGCCAACCTAAAGATCCACCCCAGATCGACGCCTGCCGAACCCAGACCAAAGTGCGCCCCGACCACGGCATAGACAACGACAGCCCAGACTCCCGCTCGAGACAGGTTTGCGACCCTGGTACCTGCGAAGCGCCCGCGTGCGAAGCGTGCGACGATCATCGATAGCCCTAGAATCGCGAGGACGGACAACCAGTTCAGCGCGCTGTCTTCCAGTCCTATCGCCAGCGAGACCACGCTCAGCACCGCGAAGAGCCAGGCGCTCTCCGATACCGCGGTGGCCGCGCGGACTAGACTATCCCGCGAGAATCTCACCGGTCTCCTCCATCCTGACGAGGTGGTCGCGTAGCTCGTGGAGCACGATGCCTTCTGCCAGCTCGGGGCAGAGCTCCTCCCCAACGTAGAACACCGCGATCTTGTGGCCACGGTCCTTCAGATCGCCGAGGACGTCCACGAATTCGGGCGGCATGAACGCAGTCGCGACGGCCAGAGTCGCCCCCAATGGGAACTGGCGTGAATGGGTGCCAAGCCGGTCGTACATCGCTTCGAACGCATATGGACGGACGGTGGCAAGGGCCCCGAGAACGAGAGCCAGCTGGTCACGATCGGTAGCGGGAGGCACGGTCATAGTTTGCCCGGCCGGAACAGGCAGGTCGTTTGTCAGCAACCCGATCGTGTACTCCTTTTCCGCCGCATAGCGCGCGACCGACGCAGCCGCGATCAAGACCCGCTCGAGGACCTCCGGGGCAAAGGTCTCCCAGAAGGGCGATCTCGTGTCCACGGCGACGACCAGAATAACCGTTGTCGAGGTGCTCGGTTCGAAGGTGCGCACTTGAAGCTGTTGCACTCTGGCCGTTGCCTTCCAATCGATTATTTTGAATGGGTCGCCACGCTCATAGTCCCGCAGGCCGGCTAGCCTCGTGGGGTCTTGAAAAATCCTGAGCCCTCCCCGTATCTCACCCAGCGGCCTCGCGGCCGGTATGCCGAGCTCTTCCAGAGGGACTACCTGAGGATAGACCACCAGGGTGTCCTGCCGTGGCTCGCTCACTGTACTTCTGAGAAACCCAAACGGGTCCCCGCTCTGGATGCTTGCGGGGCCTAGTCTGAACAGTCCACGTTTAGTGCACCGCAGTCGGTACTCCCAGCGCAGCCGTTCATACCACTTTATCGCCGCCCTATGGCGGAGGGTTTGAACGTTCAGGAGGAATTTCCAGGGTGTGTCGCCCGATACCACCTCAAGCTCATCGGGGATTTCGTCCTCCAGTCGGACCCACGTTAGGGGCAACGGCTTTTTGTTGCTGAGCGCCAGGGTCATCGAGATCTCTTCGCCCGTGAAGGCGAATCGCGCCGGAAGCTGGCGTTCGTACGAGAGTTTCTCGAGCGCCAGCCTGTTCCAGGCCACGGAAATGGCGCCGGCAACGAGTCCCATGACGCCGAACCCGGTGACCAGTCCCTGGCCGGTGACCGCCCCGAGGACCATCAGGGCCAGGAAGCACGCGACCCAGAGAGTCTGCCAGGGATGTCTGGTCAGGATCGACTCTTTGACCCTGCTTTCCTTGCGGGCGTCGCTCAGTATGGTATCGGTAGGGTCACCCTGGACAGGGGCTTTTCGGCTAGATGTTTCGGGCTCGTTGCTCATCGTCAGTCCCTTGGCTGATAGGTCCCGGACCCTTGAGCTCGCCCGCCCACGATCCGGACTGCTGCCCTAACGCTCGCGAGAGAAGAGCTCATCTGGGCTATCTGTTCTTTGGTAGCCGGGTGAAGGCCGTAACATGCGCGGTTAAAGGCGGTCGTGGCCATACGCACAAGGTTCCGCGGGAATAGTCGCTCGAGCGTGCTCTGGAACTCAACGGCGGTCTCGGCCGGGCGCCTGAGATGGCCCTTGTCCTCTGCCAGAGTGAGGAGATCGTAGTAGACCCGCAGGACAGCCACGACGCCGGGCGGACCGTCCGGGAGCCTGAAGCTCGGCTTGCGCTCGCGTCTTTTTATCCACTCGGGTATCAACCTCCTCACAAGCCCCGCGATGTCGGTGACCGGGTTTGCGTCCTCTTTTACGGACTCCCGGTCACCATCTGTGTTCTTGGGGCCCGCCGACAGGAAGCGTCGTAGCGCCCGTGCGAGCAGAAGCAGAAAGAACAGGGCGATCACGCCGAGAAACACCCACTCGACCACCTGGATAACGAAGTAGAACGACGTGCCCGCCTCTTCCGCTTCCTCGATTGCTCTTGCCGCCTCTTCAACCAGCTGCTGACTTCGTAGGCCGGTCTCACCTGCGCCCGGCTCGTAGGGGCGGTCGAAAATGGCGATGAGTAGCTCCACAAACCAGTTGAAGACGACCGCTATGGGGAGGACTATTGCCCAAAAAGCCCCTTTCACCGCGGCCCCTAGCCCCGACACCGCGGGGGTCGAGAAGTACGACAGCAGGCCACGGTGCAGTAGACCGAAGGCGAAGCCGATCAGCACAATGGCCGACACCACACCAGCTATGACCTTATGCCACGTCATAGCCCCGGCAGACTGACTGGACTGTGGCAGCAGGTGCCCTATGCTGAGTCCTCCGAACCCCGCGGCGAAGAAGATAAATATCATCGGGAAGGTACCGAGGTCCGCCGGCTGGTTGATGTCCACGACCGCCGCCAGCGCCAGTCCCAGCAGGCCCACTCTGAAGCTCAGCTTCAGACTGTCTGTCGGGAACTCTGCCAACGCGAGCCTGGACCCCCTCCACCAGAGTGCCGCTCCAATGAAGCTGCCGGCCACGGCCCTGAACGCATAGTCTCCGTCCGCTGACCCTGACACCAGCCTCGCGACCCAGGCGAGATCGAGACCTCCGGCCTCGGACGGGACCTGGGTGCCGACTGTGACATAGATTGCGCCGAGCCCGACCAGGGACCGGAGCAAGTAGACCGCCTCCATCGCGGCAACCTTGGCCGGTGACATGCGGGCGACCACCAGCGCGAGGCCCAGTATCGCCAGAATGGCAAACCAGCTCAGCGGGCTCTCACCCCGTCCCATGACCACGGCCGCGACTCCGCCAACGGAGAATAGCCAGGCGCTCTCTGAAACCGCGGTGGCCGCGAGTACCAGCCTATCCTGCGAGACGCTCACCGGCAGCCTCCAGACTGGCAAAGTGGTCCCAAAGCTCGTAAACCAGAATACTCTCAGCTAGTTCAGGGCAAGGGTCTTGCCCCACATAGAGAACGACGATCTTGAAGCCCCGGTATTTCAGGTCGTTCAGTGTGCTGACGAACGCCGGCGGCAGGAATGCGGTCGCGACGACCAGCGTCGCTCCCATCGGGAACCGGTGCGCGTTCTTGCCGAGATGATCGGCCATGGGACCCAACGCGAACGGACGAATGGTCGCCAGGGCGCCGAGGACCAGGCTCAGCTGGTCCCGGCCTCCGCCGGGGGGGACCGACATCGGCCGGTTGGAAGGGGCAGGCATGTCGTTCGAGAACAGCCCCACCGTGTACTGTTGCTCAGCCGTGTAGCCGGCCACCGACGCAGCAGCGGTAACGACTCGTTCGAGGTCGTCGGGCCGGTAGGCTGCCCAGTAGGGCTCAGCCGTGTCGACCGCGACGACCAGAATTATCGTGGAGGAGGCGCTTGCCTCGAAGGTGCGGACCTGCAGGCTTTCCATCTTGGCGGTCGCCTTCCAGTCCACGATCTTCAATGGATCGCCCCGCTGGTAGTCGCGAAGGCCGGATGACCTCGAGGGGTCCTGGAAAATGCGCATCCCGCTCCGCACGTCCCCCAGAGGCCTGGCTGCCGGCAGGCCAAGCTCCGGCAACGGCATGACACGGGGGTATACCAGCAGACTGTCCTGGTGAGGCTCCGTAGCTCGACTGTGGAGAAACCCGAACGGGTCGCCACTCTCGATCTGGGCCGGGCCTATGCTATACAACCCACGCTGCGTACAGCGCACCTGGTATCCCCAGTGTATCCTCTCGTACCACGCCATCGAGGTCGAATGGTGCAGACTCTGAACGTTGGGGCGGACGTTGACTTCCACGTCACCCTCGACCACCTCGAGAGCGTTCGGCATCACGTCGTCCACCCGTATCCACGGCAGGGGCACCGGCTTCTTGTTGGTCAGTGCTACGGTCATCGTCACCTCTTCGCCGAGGAAGACGCGCCGCCTGGGTAGATGTCGAACATACGCTATGTCCTCGAGCGCCAACCTGTTCCAGAACCAGGCGATGCCGGCGGCCACCAGCCCCATCACACCGAAGCCGATAACCACCCCCTGGCCCATGAAGAAGCCGGCGGCAACGATGATGGCGAAGAATACGAGCCAGGCGTCGTGTAAGAAATGGCCGGACGAGAATGTGGGTCTCACGGCGTACTCCCGCGTGACTGACTCGGCATCTAAGGTCGCAATTCCGCCGCGTGGTTCGACAGGTCCCCCGATGCGGCATCGGGGCGACTCCTGTCGGAGCTCACCACGAACGTAGGTTCAAGACCACCGTTCGCCCTGAGTAGTCCCGATGCCGCATCGGAACGTATCGAAGGGAGCTTGTCGAAGGGCAATTCGGGTCACCTCGACACCTTTCGTGCAAAGCCCGCGTGGCTGACCCCTCGGATCACCTTTCGATGGGCACGGGGAGGGACGACAGGACCTCGTCGATTAGCTGATCGGCGCTATTCCCTCTTAGTCGGGCCGTGGAGCTGAGGATCATCCGGTGTGGCAGGACCGACGGCGCCAGTACCTTGACGTCGTCGGGAGTCACAAAGTCCCTACCGTGGATGGCCGCCCAGGCCTGCGAGGTCTTGTATAGGGCCAGGCCAGCGCGCGGACTTGCGCCCAACGAGATCCCGTCGTGCTCCCGCGTCGCGCCTACGATAGCGACAATGTACTGACGGACTTGGTCGTCCACTCGTACGGCGGGAGGCACCTTCTGCATAAGCCCCAGCTCATCGCTGCTCACCACCGCTTCCAGTGGGGGCAAGTCGATATCCTGCTCGAACCTCAGGAATATCTCGGACTCCTCTGCGGGTGACGGGTAGCCGATCTCGACGCGCACCATGAACCGGTCCAGCTGGGCCTCTGGAAGCGGAAAGGTCCCCTCCATCTCTATCGGGTTCTGAGTGGCCATCACTAGGAATGGCTCCGGTAGCGGCCTGGTAACGCCGTCCACCGTCGCCTGCCCCTCCTGCATCGCCTCCAGGAGGGCCGACTGCGTTCTCGGAGTTGCGCGGTTGATCTCGTCGGCCAGTAGCACCTGGCTGAATATCGGCCCGGATCGAAACTCGAACTCGGACGTCTTCTGATTGAAGAAGTTGACGCCCAGAACGTCGCTGGGCATGAGGTCAGGCGTTGCCTGAATACGTCTGAAGGTGCAACCGAGAGACTGGGCCAGAGCTTTGGCAAGGGTGGTCTTGCCGATGCCCGGCACATCCTCCAACAGAATGTGACCCCGGCAGAGTAGCGCCACCAGGGCCAGGTTGATGGCATTGTCCTTGCCGACGATTACGCGCTGCACATTCTCGCGTATGCCAGCCGCCTGGCCGGAGACTTGATCGACGCTTGGCGTGTCAGCCATGTTGAACTCCTAATTCCGGTCGGCTCAGCCTACTTCAAGTATAGGTTATCCCAGTATGCCCCCGCAAAGGCCGCGACCGGGTCCCGGCGCTCTTCCCGCGACTCCTAGGGTCTTTCGTTTGTGGATTCTTGTCATTCCGAGAAGTCCTCGACGAGGAATCTAAGTGGTCGCGGTAAGTTAACGTTGGTTAATGATGATTCCCTCGCAAAAAGGCCTGTTTGAGATGAACCCTGGCGTGCGAAGGGGCCTGGAAGGGAGGAGGCCACGGGATGCCGGCTGCTGGCCTCACCGCACCATCTGCCGCGCTCAGGACAAGCGTGATCCCGTTGCGGTACCCCTTCCGTGGCTCAGGGCACCCGGTGGAAGCTGTGGAGCGGCGCCCTCATGCGGCCGCGACCGCAGGTACCGTCCCGACCGCCCGCTGAGCCGTGTTCTCCATCTCCACCAGGCGTGCATGGACCATCCGCTTGAAGTTGCACGCCAACGCCTTCAGGTAGACGGCAAGCCGCACCCGACGGCCCCCTCGCACCCGCAAGCGCCCAAGCCCGTGGGCGCGCTTCAGCTCGGAGTTCGTTCCCTCGATCCCGGCCCTTATGGCATACCGCTTGCGCCACTCCTCGGTGGCCTCGGCCCTCCGCCGCCGCTCGATGTTCACCTCTACCCGCTCCGGCGCATCCTCCAACTCGTACTCCTCGATGGACGGGTGGCCGGCGGGGCACACCGTGGCCTGCTCCCCTGTGACGTCGATCTGAAAGTCCGCGGCGGTGAGCGGCGGTGGTCCGTCACGCTCTCCTTCGTGCGAGTTCCCCGGCGCCGACCCCGCCACCGGGCTCACCAGTTCCGTTCCCCGGCGCGAGGCTTCGAAGGCGTTGCGGCCCGACCCATACGCCGTGTCGACGAAGAGCTCGTCCGGTCGGACCTTCCGCTCCGCGAGCCCGTCAACGACCGGCACGCTCACGTCGGTGTCGCTCCCACTCGAGGGGGTCACCTCCACGTGGGTGATGAGCTGGGTGGCGTTCTCCTCGTGGCAGGTCTCCGCCACCTGCACCTCGTACCCCTTCCCCTTGTGGCCGCTGTAGGTCACATCCGGGTCGTGGGGCGATTGCAGCGAGTCGGCGGACACCTGCTTCGGGTCCTTCAGGGCCACGGGCACCTTGCATTCCCCAGCATCGTCATCATCGTCCCCCGGGCGCCCGTCCCGGTGTTTGCCCACATGGCACTGCTCCCGCAGCAGCCGCTCCAGCAGCCGGTACTCCTCCAGCTGGGCAGCAGTCGTGCCATGGAACCGGTCCACCAGCCGGTAGAGGTCCCGGGCACAGACCGAAAAGCGTCGCCGACCCTCCCCCGTGTGGGCGTCCTCGTAGTGGGTCGCCTCGTCTTCTTCCTTCAAATAGCGCCCCAGGAGGCCCTCCGGAACCACAGGGCGAAGCTCTGGGTGCTCCCAGCGCAAGGCCCGCAGGAACAACCGCATCGTCTCACAGAACAGGCCCAGCCGGGTGAGTGTGGCGATGTTGCTCATGATGTGGGTGGAGTCCAGCCGTTGCTTTCCGGTGCGTATGCCCAGCGCCTGGATGATCCGGTCCGTGGTCTCCTGGAAAGCCAGCCGGCCACCGTCGTGCTGCATCAGGCGAACTCGGAAGTTGTGGAGGGTCTTCTGGGGCAAGTGGGTCTCCTCGATGTCCAGCCGCAGGGCGTGGTGCCAGAGCAGGTTGAACTCTAGCTGCTCCAGGGCTTCACCGTCGGTGAGATTGAACATCTCTTTGAGAAGGTGGACCCCGAGGACGGTCTGCACCGCTCGGTTGGGACGGCCGTTGTCCGCGCAGTACATCGGAGCAAAGAGCTCCTCGTCAATCAGGGGGAGCGCCTCGTTTCGGAAAACCTCGGCCCAACTCCCCTCCAGGCGCTTAGCCTTCTTCGGCGTCACCAGGAACTGGGACTGCCAGAGGCTCTCTTGCGGGTCTCGCGCTCGGAACATCCTCCCCTCCCTCGCCCGGGCGCGGCCCCAACGCCCTTTCCCCACATTATCCTCCCATTGCCCCCGGAGGACGAGGGGTTTTTACGAGAGAATCAATGATGACCGTCTAGGTTCCTCGCGGAGCCTCGGAATGACACCGCCTCCAGGTATTTCAGGGAAAACCGAAAGGCCCTGCCGCGACTCCCTCACCGAGTGGTGTCGAGCCAGGCGATAGGCTATATTAAAGACAGCGCCGAGCCTGGAAGCGGGAGGTCGGAAATGGGCAGAATGAGCACCTGGCGGACCATAACAACCGCATTCACGGTGGCGGCTATCGTCTACGCCATAAGGACCAAGCAGCCTGAGGGGACGTTCCTCAAGGTGCCCTACGACTTCCGAATGCCGACCCTTCACAGGCTTCGAGAGCGTTTCTGGAACCCGGATGACCCGAGAATCTTCACTCCCCACTTCTTCGGCGTCGGCTGGTCGCTGAACGTCTACCAGCTGCTCGAGTGGCTTCGAACCGACCGCCGCCAGGACGACCAAGCTGTCCCCCTCGAGGGACCCGACCGCTGATCCCGACCTTAAGCATTGCCCGGTGGTGTAGTGGTAGCACACGGGACTTTGGATCCCATGACCCAGGTTCGAATCCTGGCCGGGCAGCCAGGGCCTTTGATCGCCTGTTAGACGGCTCAGTCTTACCCGCTTCGTGACGCTTTGCCCGCTATCGCAGCTACCCGTCAGCATGACCTATCTCGCAGCCTGCGTAGACGGCGTCCAGGTATCGGCTACCGGGTCGTAGACCGCCGCAGAAGTGGTGGGGAACGGTTGGCCGTTGGTGCCGCTCGCGCCGCCCACGACCAGCACCCTGCCATCCTTGAGAAGCGTTGCCGTGTGCTCTTCGCGGTCTTCTATCGTATCGGCAGCCTTTGACCAGATACCTCTAGAGGGATCATATATCTCCGTCGAATTGCCGCCACCTCCCACGACCAGCACTCTCCCGTCCGAGAGTACTGTCATCGTGTGGAGGATGCGGAGCGCTGCCATTTGCCCGGCCTCTGACCAGGTCCCGGACGATGGATCGTATATCTCTGCTAGGGCGGGAGGGGACAGATTCTGTGAAGAGGCCGGCGTCGCCACCGGTGACAAGCACCCGGCCGTCAGCAAGGACCGTTGCGGTGGACCGGGACCGGCGCTTGATCATGCTGCCGGTGCGAGACCAGGAGCCCGTGAGCGGCTCGTAGAGGTCCACTGTTTCCGTAACCCGACCGCTGTCAAACCCGGCTATATACAGCGCCTTTCCGCTCGCGAGTAGCGAGCTTGTATGCCACTCACGTGTTGTTGATGCGGCCGGTCCGCCAACGGAGGCCCATGTGCCGGAAGACGGGTCGTACAGCGCAGCCGAGGGCCCGAGCCCGCCCACTCCCAGGACCTTGCCGTTGTCTTGCCTCTCCAGTAAGATGGCTGGTCTGTTGTACTCCCAAGCGGCGAGGCGGACCGTCTCCTCGGGCATCTCGCCGACCCTTGACCACGTCTCGGTGGACGGGTCGTAGACCTCTGAGGAGCCTGTAGAGCCCACCCAGATGATCGCATTGGACGCACTGAGGTCATGCTCATCGGTCAGCCCGCCGGCGACCAGCACACTCCCGTCCTCGAGAAGGATCGCACCGTGATATCTGCGTGGGTCGAACATGGGAGCCGTCAGCGACCAAAGGCCAGTAGATGGGTCGTAAATCTCCGCCGAAACTACGCCGGTCGGAGGTGGGGGAAGATCCATTATTCCCCTCTGAGCGCTTTCTGTGGTATGACCACCGGTAATCAGCACGCGGCCGTCCTCGAGAAGCGTAGCGGTGTGGTTGTACAGAACGGGCTGCGTCATGTCCCCCTCTATCCTGGGTATTGAGGTCGGTGTGGGCCGTGGGGTGCGCGTCGGAGGGAATTGGAATGTGGGTGGCACATTAGCCGGAGCTACCGCGGCTGCCGGTGCCACAGTGGGAGCGGGCATCACCGTTGGCCTGGGCTCGACCGTGGCAAGGGGCGGTGGGCCGGTCTCCGTACCGCAGGCACCACCCAGCACTGCGGCCGCAATAGCTGCCGACGCCTGCCGCATACACCCGACCCAGAGCCGGCTGTGGAGTCCCCCGATTATCAAACGATTGTACTCTTGCGATCGCTCATCGCGCCGCCTCCGTGGACGGTGTCCAGGTATCGGCTACCGGGTCGTAGACTTCCGCCGAGGTGACGTCGAATGGCTGGAGGCGGCTGCCGCTGGCCCCGCCCGCTACCAGGACCCGGCCGTCCATGAGCAGTGTTGCTGTGTGCCCGTCGCCGCGGCGTTCTATCGTATCGGCTGCCTTTGACCAGTTTTCCGTCGAGGGATCATATATTTCCGTCGCCCGGTTCGATACGCCTCCCACGACGAGTACTCGGCCGTCCGAGAGTAGTGTCGCCATGTGCTGGACGCGGCCGGTTGCCATTCCCCCAGTCCCGGACCAGGTCCCGGACGACGGATCATATATCTCCGCTGAGGCGAGCGACAAGGCTGCGGCGCCGCCTCCGAAGCCGCCGGTGACAAGCACCCGGCCGTCCGCGAGGACCACTGCCGTAGGCAGGGCCCGACGCCCAATCAGGCTGCCGGTCGGAGACGACGAGCCCGTCATAGGGTCGTAAAGCTCCACCGAATCCAATTAGCCCCTGCCGCCCCACCCGCCTATGTACACCACCCTTCCGCCCCCAAGAAGCGCACTTGTGTGCCACTGACGTGTCCGAATATCAGGAGATGTGGTCGGTCCTCCAGCAGAGGCCCATGTGCTGGACGACCGGTCGTAAAGCGCAGCCGATGGCCCGAGCCCGCCTACTGCGAGGACCTTGCCGTTCTCCAGCGACTCTAGCAAGATGGAGGGTCTGTTGCCTTGCGTGCCGATGAGACGGACTGTATCCCCGGGCATGTCGCCAATGAGTGACCAGGTTCCGGTGGACGGGTCGTACACCTCCGCGGAGACTATGGGAAACACATAATCCACGAATGCACCAGCAACGTCACGTGTGAACTCGTCCGTCAGCCCTCCTGAGACCAGCACCATCCCGTCCCGAAGAACCACTGCACCGTGGAGTCTGCGCGGGTCTGTCATCGAACCCGTCAGCGACCAGCGGCCGATAGACGGATCGTAAATCTCCGCCGAGATCAACCCGGCCGGCGGAATTGGGCCGCCGGCTTGGCCTGTTATTTCTAGTACGGGCTGACCGCCGGTAACCAGCACCCGGCCGTCCATGAGAAGCGTGGCAGTGTGGTTATACAAGACGGCTTGCGTCATGTCTCCCTCGGCCCTGGGTATTGGGGTCGGTGTAGGCCGCGGGGTGCGCGTAGGAGGGAATTCGAATGTGGGTGGCACATTAGCCCGAATCCACCGAAGGAGGGCGTCGGGTTAGCGTCCTGAGGCGGCAAGAAGGCGCTCCTGTGCTTCTAGGATAATGGTTTTGTAGCAAAAAAACGGCCCCGGAAAAGGAGCACCCAATAGATGCTGCCACGCAACCACCCCGACCGGATCCAAATCACCTTCGACGACCGCCGCTTGGTGGCCAATGCCGGGCTGCTCCTTCCGGCCACCCTGGCGCGGCACCTCGGCCTGCCCGAACTCGTCCGGCAGCGCCTCGACCTGGGCGATGCCCCGGGGCGGGCGAACACGAGCGACAAGATGATGACGCTGGTGGCGTCTGCGCTGGCTGGGGGCGACTGCATTGACGACGCCGATGTGTTGCGCACCGGGGGGACGGCCTGCACCCTGGGCGGCACGGTCAAGGCGCCATCCACCCTGGGCACCTTCCTGCGCAGCTTCCGGTGGGGCCACGTCCGTCAACTCGACCGGGTGAGCCGCGAGTTGCTGGCCCGGGCTTGGCAGGCCGGGGCGGGACCCGGCGACGGGCCCCTGACCATTGACCTGGACTCCACCATCTGCGAGACCTACGGACTGGCCAAGGAGGGCGCCCGCCACCACGGCTATACCGGCAAGCGGGGCTACCACCCGCTGCCGGCCATCGCCGCCGGCACCGGAGACGTGCTGATGTCCCGGCTGCGCGAGGGCCGGGCCAACACCGCCCGCGGCGCCGCCCACTTCCTGCGGGAGACGGTGGGACGGGTGCGCTACGCCGGGGCCGACGGACGACTCACGCTACGGGCCGACAGCGGGTTCTACACTCATGGCGTGGTATCCGTCTGCCGCAAGATGGATGTCCGCTTCTCCATCACCATCCGCCAGCACAAAAGCCTGCACAATCTCATCGAGGCGATACCCGAAGATGCCTGGACGCCGATTCCTTACTGGATGGACGGTGCCGCCGATGTGGCCGAGACCACCTGCACCCCCTTCCAGGCCGAGGCGGACGCCGCGCCGGTACGGCTCATCGTCCGGCGGGTGAAGCCGACGCCCGGTTCCCAACTGGCCCTCTTCGCCAAATACAGCTATCATGGCTTCATCACCGACCGGGACGGGGAGTTGCTCGAACTGGAGGCTGACCATCGCCGCCACGCCGAGATCGAGAATGCCATACGCGACCTCAAGTACGGCGTCGGGCTGAACCATCTCCCCTCGGGCCGCTTCGCCGCCAACGGCGCCTGGCTGGCCGTCCAGACGATGGCCCACAACCTGGCCCGCTGGACGGCGCGGATCGGTCTGGGAGAGCGGATAGCCACCACCAAGACCCTCCGGCGGCGGTTCTTCTCCCTGGCCGGACGGCTCACCCGCTCGGCACGCCGGTTGACCCTGCATCTTCCGGATCGCTGGCCTTGGGCTGAGAAGTTCAGCCGCGCCTTGGCCCGGCTGCGAGCCATTCCACTCCCGGCCTGACGGCACCGTCGGCGACCGACCCACCCACCGGACAACCGAAGATCCCCGCAGACTCGTGCCAGCCCGGTCCGAGAGAGTTCCCTGCTGCGTATTCTCTCGCCATCCCGCGCATCGCAACTCCCGCAGACGGCCATAGGGGCCCCTGTGCGGCGATGAAGACCGTCCGCCGACCTCCCTACCCCAAATGGAACCCAGGCTATTTCCCCTGTAGCTCCCTCACCCCCCTTCCGCTTTCCTCACGCCGTCCATCGGTGTCCTTCGGTGGATTCGGGATTAGCCGGAGCGACCGGGGCCGCCGGTACGACAATGGCGGTCGGTGCGACCACGGGAGCCTGTGCGACGGTCTGGCTAGGCGCGACGGGGGCAATGGGTGGAGGGTTGGCCCCCGCACCACAGCCGACGCCTATCACGGCGATCGCAATAGCTGCCGACGCCTGCCGCATACACCCGACCCAGAGCCGGCTTAGGAATCCGCTGAGCATCAGATGATTGTCCCCATGTGGTCACTCATCTCGCCGCCTCCGTAGATGCGGTCCAGGTGTCGTCTGCTGGGTCATATACCTCCGCCGACGTGGTGGGGAACGGCTGGCTACCACTTCCCGTCGCTCCACCGGCAACCAGCACCCTGCCGTCGTCAAGCAGAGTTGCCGTCTGCCCCACCCGGGGCTCCAATAAATCGGCGGCCTCTGACCAAGTGCCCGTCGAGGGATCATATATCTCCGTCTTCCGGGTCAACGCACCTCCGACGACAAGCACCCTGCCGTCCCGGAGTACTGTCATCGTATGATCCATGCGGGACATAGCCATTTCCTCAGCCTCCGACCATGTCTCTGACAATGGATAGTATATCTCCGCTGAAGCCCGACTCCAGCTACCGGTGACAAGCACCGTGCCGTCTGGGAGGACCGCTGCGGTAGGCCCTAACCGACTCACGATCATGCTGCCCGTCGAAGACGACGATCCCTCAAGGGGGTCATAAAGCTCCACTGAGTTCATCGACACACTACCGGTCCAGCCGCCTATGTACAGCACCCTTCCGTTCCGCAGCACTATGCTTGTGTGCCACTGTCGTGTCCTATGTTCAGGTGATAAGGCTTCGCCAGCAGCGGCCCATCTGCCGGAGGACGCATCGAAAAGCGCCGCCGAAGGCCCGAGCCCGCCCACTGCCAGCACCTTGCCTTCCTCCAGCATCTCTAACATGACCGCGGGGCTGTTGTTTTGCGTACCAATGAGATCGACCGTCTCCTCAGGCATATCGCCGACGCCTGACCACATTTCCGTGGAAGGGTCATACACCTCCGCAGAGGCTATGGGGAACACATAGTGTGGGTCTCCAGTAGCACCGTCAAGCGTGAACTCGTCCGTCAGCCCTCCTGCAACCAGCACCCTGCCGTCCTCGAGCATCACCGCATCGTGATGTGTGCGCGAGTTGGACATCGGGCTGGTAGGTGACCAACGGCCGGTGGATGGGTCGTAAATCTCGGCCGAGACCACGCCGGGTGGAGGGGGAAGAGGAGGATAAGCGCCGTCGGTTGCTCTGGTCTGGCCGCCGATAACGAGCACTCGGCCGTCCTCGAGAAGCGTGGCCGTGTGGTCATACAAGACCGCCTGCGTCATGTCTCCTTCGATCCTGGGTATGGGAGTAACTGTGGGTCGCGGGGTGCGGGTAGCCGGAAATTCGAAAACTGACGCTGGCGCCTGAGCGGGGGCAACCGCGGCGGCCAGTGCGACAGGGGCTGGTGGTACGACCGTGGGAAACGGCCCGACGATAGTGACAATGGGCGGAGGGTTCGCAGCAGCGCTGCACGCGACACCCAGCACAGTAGCCACCAGAGCCGGTATAGTCAGTCGCACCACGCTGAGAGGCTTAGAGCGGACAGGATTACTTCCACAGACCATCTGATTGCCCGTGCCTGCAATTAGCGAGCGGCCTCCGTAGATGGGGTCCAAGTATCGGCTAGCGGGTCGTAGACCTCAGCCGCGTAGCGGGGCGGCCTTCTCCTGCTCAGAGGAAGACCGGAGGGCTGGCCTCCGGATCCACCTACGACCAGCACCCTGCCGTCCGGGAGCAGCGTTGCGGTGTGCGCCTTCCGCAGTTCCAACAGATCGGCGGCAGCGGACCAGCTATCCGTTGAGGGATCATAGATCTCCGTGGACTTATTGCCGCCTCCGGCCACCAGCACTCTGCCATCCTGAAGCAGGGTCGCTGTGTGCAGGTCGCGGGACGACGCCATTGTTCCGGCCGAGGACCAGTTGCTAGACGATCGATCGTATATCTCCGCTGTTTTGGCTCCCCTGAAAGGGGCGCCGTGGGAGCCCGTGAGAAATACGTGTCCATCCCACTGGGCGCCACCCGTGACAAGTACCCTGCCGTCCGCAAGGACCGTCGCCCTGGGCCCGCGTCTCGGCTCGATCATGCTCTCTGTCGGCGACCACGAGCCCTCGACCGGATCGTAGATCTCCACTGAGTCGACCGCGGACTCGGAGTCGCCGCCACCTATCACGAGCACCTTCCCGTTCCCAAGCAGCGCGGCACTGTGAAATTCACGTTCTATTGCCGAGTCACCGCCAGAGACCCAGGTGTCCGCAGAGAGATCGTAGAGCTCCGCTGACAGTCCGGAGCCTCCTATCGCCAGCACATTGCCGTTCCCGAGAGGAATTAGCCCGTGGCGGCCCTTCCCCGATGTCATGTCACCGACGGGTGACCACGTCTCGGTGGCCGGATCGTACACCTCTGCCAACGCCACAGGTAGTACTTCCTCCACGTAAGCTTGATTCCCTCGTAAAAACCCGTTTTGAGGAAGTTCCAGCGATTTAGCACATCTGCGCGCTACCGTATGTTGGGGTAGTGTACGGAACAGAGACTGTATATTGTACCCAGGCGTGGGTACGTTTGTTCTAATTCGGCCTGCACAGACTTTTTACGAGAGAATCAAGTTTGATTTGTTCGTAAAAACCCCTCGCCAGCCTGGGGCAAGGTGGGGATAATGTAATAAAAGGTCGTGGGCGCTGCGCCTGGCCGAGGGAGGGGAGGATGTTCCGAATACGAGACCCGCAAGAGAGCCTCTGGCAGTCCCGGTTCCTGGTGACGCCGAAGAAGGCTAAGCGCCTGGAGAGAAGTTGGGCCGAGGTTTTCCGAAACGAGGCGCTCCCCCTGATTGACGAGGAGCTCTTTGCTCCGATGTACTGCGCGGACAACGGCCGTCCCAACCGGGCGGTGCAGACCGTCCTCGGGGTCCACCTTCTCAAAGAGATGTTCAACCTCACCGACGGTGAAGCCCTGGAGCAGCTAGAGTTCAACCTGCTCTGGCACCACGCCCTGCGGCTGGACATCGAGGAGACCCACCTGCCCCAGAAGACCCTCCACAACTTCCGAGTTCGCCTGATGCAGCACGATGGTGGCCGGCTGGCTTTCCAGGAGACCACGGACCGGATCATCCAGGCGCTGGGCATACGCACCGGAAAGCAACGGCTGGACTCCACCCACATCATGAGCAACATCGCTACACTCACCCGGCTGGGCCTGTTCTGTGAGACGATGCGGTTGTTCCTGCGGGCCTTGCGCTGGGAGCACCCAGAGCTTCGTCCAGTGGTTCCGGAGGGCCTCCTGGGGCGCTATTTGAAGGAAGAAGACGAGGCGACCCACTACGAGGACGCCCGCACGGGGGAGGGTCGGCGACGCCTTTCGGTCTGTGCCCGGGACCTCTACCGGCTGGTGGACCGGTTCCATGGCACGACTGCTGCCCAGCTGGAGGAGTACCGGCTGCTGGAGCGGCTGCTGCGGGAGCAGTGCCATGTGGGCAAACACCGGGACGGGCGCCCGGGGGACGATGATGACGATGCTGGGGAATGCAAGGTGCCCGTGGCCCTGAAGGACCCGAAGCAGGTGTCCGCCGACTCGCTGCAATCGCCCCACGACCCGGATGTGACCTACAGCGGCCACAAGGGGAAGGGGTACGAGGTGCAGGTGGCGGAGACCTGCCACGAGGAGAACGCCACCCAGCTCATCACCCACGTGGAGGTGACCCCCTCGAGTGGGAGCGACACCGACGTGAGCGTGCCGGTCGTTGACGGGCTCGCGGAGCGGAAGGTCCGACCGGACGAGCTCTTCGCCGACACGGCGTATGGGTCGGGCCGCAACGCCTTCGAAGCCTCGCGCCGGGGAACGGAACTGGTGAGCCCGGTGGCGGGGTCGGCGCCGGGGAACTCGCACGAAGGAGAGCGTGACGGACCACCGCCGCTCACCGCCGCGGACTTTCAGATCGACGTCACAGGGGAGCAGACCACGGTGTGCCCCGCCGGCCACCCGTCCATCGAGGAGTACGAGTTGGAGGATGCGCCGGAGCGGGTAGAGGTCCACTTTGCCGGGACAACATGCGAGCCCTGCCCCTTGCGGTCCCGTTGCCCAGTGAAGCTGGACCGGCGTGCGGGGGACTACGTCCTCAAGGCGGACCTGGTGAAGGTAAACATCGAGCGGCGCCGGAGGGCCGAGGCCACCGAGGAGTGGCGCAAGCGGTATGCCATAAGGGCCGGGATCGAGGGAACGAACTCCGAGCTCAAGCGCGCCCACGGGCTTGGGCGCTTGCGGGTGCGAGGGGGCCGTCGGGTGCGGCTTGCCGTCTACCTGAAGGCGTTGGCGTGCAACTTCAAGCGGATGGTCCATGCACGCCTGGTGGAGATGGAGAACACGGCTCAGCAGGCGGTCGGGACGGTACCTGCGGTCGCGGCCGCATGAGGGCGCCGCTCCACAACTTCCACCGGGTGCCCTGAGCCACGGAAGGGGTACCGCAACGGGATCACGCTTGTCCTGAGCGCGGCAGATGGTGCGGTGAGGCCAGCAGCCGGCATCCCGTGGCCTCCTCCGCTCCAGACCACCTTCGCACGCCAGGGCTCATCTCAAACAGGCCTTGTTACGAGGGAATCAAGTTTGATTCCCTCGTAAAAACCCGTTTTGAGGAAGTTCCAGCGATTTAGCACATCTGCGCGCTACCGTATGTTGGGGTAGTGTACGGAACAGAGACTGTATATTGTACCCAGGTGTGGGTACGTTTGTTCTAATTCGACCTACACAGACTTTTTACGAGAGAATCAAGTTTGTATAGGTGACCTTGAGCGTTATCCCTCCTGAGACCAGCACCCTACCGTCCTTGAGCAGCGTCGCGGCCTGGCTTCTGCGGGCGTCTATCATCGGAGCCGTCGGCGACCAACGTCCGGTAGACGGATCATAAATCTCCGCGAAGATCAGACCGGTAGGGGCCGGGAGGGTCCGGTCTGTCAAGCCTTCTAGTAACAATAGGCGAATCTGACCACCGGCAGCCAGCACCCTGCCATCATTTAGCAGCGTAGCCGTGTGGTGATAGAGGACGGCCTGGGTCATATCTCCCTCAACTCTGGGTATGGGAGTGGTCGTAGGCCTCGGCACGCGCGTAGGCGGGACTATGAAAGTAGTCGCTGGCGTATTAGCCGGAGCGACAGCGGCCGCCGGTGCGACAGTGGGAACGGGTGCCACGGTGGGTTTCTGCTCGACAGTGGGAATAGGCCAAGAGCCATCTTCCTCACCCGTGGCACACGCGAGTCCGAGGACGGCGACCGCCGAAACGGCTGACATCAAGTGGAGCGCACTGAATAGCTTTGGCTGGAAAAGGCGACTGGTGAGGACCATACGATTGCCCATCAACGAAGCTTCCTCGCCGCCCGTGTAGACGGGTCTGGGGATCGGCATCGGGTCGATGCCCGCCTCTAGAATCGTGGGTTTCCTTCCTTAGGTCTGGTCACTATGCGCATATATATGCTCATTGTCAATGGGTCTAGTTAACAGAGGGCGGCTTCGCACAAAGTCGCCTCCAACCACCGCCCCTCGACAATCGCGAACATTCGTGCTATAATGGCTCCGAGGGGACAGACCCGAGAGCCTGCACTGAGCGCGTCGAAGGGTGGCTGTCCCATTCTTTGCCCAGGTGTACCGCGGTGTACCGAAAACCCTCAGCTGAGTGGAACAAAATGGAACAAAATGGAACACTTTTTTCAGAGTTTCACGCGCCCCGTTCATCCCGAGGCCTGCCCTGAGTCTATCGAAGGGGAGGCTGGCCTCACCGATAACGAATTCTCAAGCATGACATTCCTCGTGGATGTAGGGGCACACGGCGTGCGCCCACCCCCATTGTTTTTATCTGACACAGTGCCGCAAGTAACCGGCATGGCTGATTCTATGCAAGACCACAGAGAAGGACTGTTTCCCGCGTCGTCCGAAGGCGGGTCATTAGTGCCGGTCAGGGGTGCCTCTCCGGCGACCCGCAAACCTGGTTGGCATCCCCATCCATGTAGGGGCGCATGGCGTGCGCCCGCGTTCCAGATGTTTTTATCTGACACGGTGCCGCAAGTAACCGGCATGGCTGAATTTGTGCAAGAGCACAGAGGGGGAATTATGTCTCACGTCATCCGAAGCGGGTCACAAATACCGTGAGGGCTCCGGCGACCCGCAAGCCTAGTTGCCGTTACCGGGCTAGTGTAGATCTCGGCGGACGCGCATAGTTCGGCGTTCGAGCCTTAGATAGGCCACGGCGCCAAGCAACACAGCGAGGCTCTTCTCAAACGGCAGACGTAACTGTAAGATTAGTAGACGTGGTCCGGTGCCGGAGCGCGTCCTTTCGGCTACCTGAACCCTTCGGCCAGCTCAGGATAGACTCCGTGAAGGGTCTGGGGCGGATGGGGCGCCTGATGAGGTAAAACGATGGCCAAGATCGAGGCATTGAGGGAGAAGTACAAGAGCCTGGACGAGCATCTGCAAGGGCGTACCGAGAGCTCGATCGACCCGACCTGCCTGCTCACATTCGACTACGAGTACGCCGGGCAGGACTCCGAGGTTGTCATCGACACAGAGGAGTTCACCGCCGTCTGTCCGTGGAACGACCTGCCAGACTTCGGGACTGTCACGGTAAGCTACGTGCCGGACCGGTCGTGCATCGAGCTCAAGTCGCTCAAGTACTACCTTCTTTCCTACCGGGGAGTCGGAATCGTCCAGGAGCATGCCGCCAACCAGATACTGAACGACCTGGTAGCCGCCTGCCGGCCTCTGAAGATGACGGTTACTCTGGACTACAAGCCTCGCGGGGGTCTGCACACCTCCGTAGTCGCACGCCACGAAAAGTCTTAGGCCGACGACTCACCTGACAGACCTCTCATCCGCGTACCCATGACCAGTTTCGGCGTCACTCTCCTCTCCGGCGGCCTGGACTCTACCACCGTCACCGCCCACGCCAGGGAGCGGTGCGACCACCTGACGGCCCTCACATTTCGCTACGGGCAGTCGCATAGCAAAGAGGTGCACTCCGCCGAGCAGATCGCGGACCTCCTGGGGATCGAGCATAAGCTTATCGACATCTCGTTCCTGAAGGACGTCGCATGGTACTCGGCCCTGACCAACCCGGACGCATTCCCGATACCCAAGGACGCCCAGGCGCAGATAGGGTCGAGCATACCTATCACCTATGTGCCGCTGCGAAACACCATCTTCCTCGCACTATCCGCGGCCTACCTGGAAAGCAAGCTGCTCCACGCCTTAGAGGTAGATGGGCTGCCGGTCGAGAATGTTCAGGCAACTCTCTATATGGCGCCTAACGCCATCGACTACAGCGGCTATCCGGACTGCCGCCCGGAGTTCTTCGACCAGATGAGGCGGACGCTCCAGTACGGGAGCAAGCTTGGGACTCAATACGGCGTGCAGATCGAGGTGGACACCCCCATCATCCAGATGTCCAAGGCCGAGATCGTGGAGATGGGAATACGACTCAAGGCGCCGCTAGAACACACCTGGAGCTGCTACGAAGGCGGCGATCTCCCGTGCGGCGAATGCGATAGCTGCGTCTTACGAGCCAAGGGGTTCGAGGACGCGGGGGTCGCCGACCCCCTGCTGATCAGGCTGGGGGCGGCCGGGTGAGAGATGCTTAAGGTCAGCCGGATGCCGTCCGGAGAGCCCGAGATCTTTTCATCGATACAGGGTGAGGGCGTCACAGCCGGGACGCCAACTGTTTTCCTGCGGCTCGCGACCTGCAACCTCAGCTGCTCGTGGTGCGACACCAAGTACACCTGGGACTGGGACAGCTACGACGTGAAGCAAGAGGTGCTGTCGATTTCGCACAAAGAGGTCGAGGAACGGGTGCGGGCTTTCGGCCGGCCGCACCTGGTGATAACCGGTGGCGAGCCGATGCTCCAACACAAAGAGCTGGCCCCCCTCGCAACGTCTCTGAAACAGAGTGGCTTCTACTGCGAGGTGGAGACCAACGGTACGATCGCCCCACGGGCTGAGATAAGTGACGCGATATCGCAGTGGAACGTGTCGCCCAAGACCGACAACTCGGGGAACCGGAGTGACCGCCGCGAGGTCCCTGAGGCTCTAGCGGCTTTCAGAGAGCTGGAAAACGCATACTTCAAGTTCGTCATCGCCAAGCCGCCGGACGTAGACGAGGTGCTGCGGCTGGTCGATAGACACAGCCTTCCCGCGGAACGGGTGGTGCTCATGCCTGAGGGTGTAACCCCGAAGGCGGTCCAGGAGCGCGGCCGATGGGTCACGGAGGCGTGCGTCGAGCACGGTTTCCGGTTCTCGACCCGCCTGCACATTCTCCTGTGGGGCGACCAGCGAGGCAGGTAGGCATCGGGACGGAGACTTTAGTACGAAGACCGTAGGGGCAGGTTTCAAACCTGCCCTTCTCCCAAGAGGGAGCGCCTTAGGTCTATCGACTACCCAGACGGGCCAACCAGCACGTCGTCCCCCTCCACCCGGACCGAGTACCGAGGAACGTTTTCCGTGGCCGGCGGGCCTGTGTTCTCGCCGGTCTTCAGATCGAACAGGCTGCCGTGATTCGGGCACTCGACCTCGGTACCCTCCACATAACCCTCGGACAGCAACCCTCCCTCGTGCGTACACTCCTCCCCTATCGCGTGGAACGTCCCCTCCAGGTTCGACAGCACGATCCGCTCATCCTCGACCTCCACGAGCATGATCTCCCCGTCCGACAGGTCACCTACGGCAGCCACTTTTACGAACTCTTTCATTTTCTCTCCCTCCTGGATCCAGTCTTCGGTTTTCGCATTGTAGGTTACGGCACAGCGATCGGCGAGTCCAGAGGGTCATTGGGCTCGACGCATGCGACCACCTCACCGCTCGGCTTCGCCCTGGGTTTTCCGGGCCAGGGCCGCAGCCCCAATGGCGCCAGCCTCCTCGCCCAGTGCGCCGTTGACGACTCGCAAGCTCTCGACGGCCGCCGGCAGCGCTCGGGCGCGGACCGCCGGTTCAGTGAGAGATGCGAGGTCGGGTATACCCTCTGTGACCCCACCACCCAGGATCAGCAGGCTTGGGTTGAATGCGTTGACGATACTGATGAGGCCGTCGGCGAGATACCGGCTCGTCTCATTCACAAGGTGGCGCGCCAGCCGGTCTCCTTCATCATATGCCTTCGAAACAGTGGCGGAGGAGATCCGATCGGCGCCGCCGGCAAGCGCGACCAGCCGGCTTCCGGCCTGTGGGTCGGCGTCCACCGCCTCTCGAGCCCGCTCGCCGATATACCGCCCCCCGACATACACCTCCAGACAGCCGCGGTTGGGGCAGTTACAGTCTCGACCTCCGGAGACAATGGTGATATGCCCGAGCTCCCCGGCCGAGTTGTTAAAGCCCTCCATCATGCGTCCACCTGCGACGATACCTCCACCAACTCCGGTACCAATGAAAACGCAAACCAGGTCGTCCACTCCACGCCCCGCGCCGTACTGCCACTCCCCCCACGTGACGGCCCGTACGTCGTTCGTAACCGCGACAGGGACCATCAGTGCCTCTTCCAGGCTCTCCCGCAGAGGCACATTCGTCCAGCCCAGATTGGGGGCAAACGAGACCGCTCCGGTCTCCTTCTCCACCTGTCCGGCCACTCCCACACCCAGAGCCTGCACATGCTCAGCAGCCCCACGCCGAAGCTCACTCGCCTGCTCTGCGATGCCGGCGATCACCTGGTCCGGGCCGTCCTCGGAACGCGTAGCGTAGCGGTGGGACTTCAGTACTCTCCCCGACTCATCGAGCAACACCATCCCGACCTTGGTACCACCGAGGTCGACTCCTATCGTCGACAACTTATCCTCCTTACCAGCCTACCGGACCGGGCTCAAGTGACAATGTTAACGCAATTCACACTCCCTTTCTCATGAATCGCCGAGGCTGGCCTTTGAGTCGAGGATGGAAACGTCAGGCAGGCGCTTTAAAGCTGAGCAGCCATCAGTCATACGTAGAGAAGAGGACTATGTGTGGAAGGTCTTCTCAAACATGGGAACGCTCTCGTAGTCCGAGAAGGACTCAAGCTTGTGGTGTACGCGACTCCAAGGGAGGACTAAGGTGGACCCCATTATTAAGACAGCACGAGGGCTAAATTAAGAGAGTCTCCCACCCCTGCGCTAGGTTTCACCAAGCCCGATGGCAGCCCTGCTTCTTCAGCTGCTGCTCCCCTTTCTTCCTGGCCATGTTGGTACACCTCTGCTGGGGTCCGGTAGCCCAAAGCCTGGTGAGGCCTCTGCCGGTTGTAGAACTCCAGGTAGGCATTGATCCCAGTTCGGGCCTCGGCGACGGTCTGGTAAGCTTTCAGATACACCTCCTCGTACTTGATGCTCCGCCACAGCCGCTCCACGAAGATGTTGTCCAGGTACCTACCCTTACCATCCATGCTGACCTGGACCCTCTGCTCCTGCAACGTCTGGGTAAAGGCCTCACTGGTGAACTGACTCCCCTGGTCGGTGTTGAATATCTCCGGTCGTCCCTTACCCAGGGCTTCCTCCAACGCCGCCACGCAGAAGCTGGTGTCCATGGTGTTGGAGAGCTTCCAGGCCAGCACGTGCCGGCTGTGCCAGTCCATGATGGCCACCAGGTACAGGAAGCCCTTCGGCATGGGGATGTAGGTGATGTCCGCGGCCCAGACCTGGTCGACCCGATTAACCTCCACTCCCTTCAGCAGATAGGGAAAGATCCGGTGTCCCGGCGCTGGTTTGCTGGTGTTGGGACGCCGGTAGATGGCTTCCAGACCCATCAACCGCATCAGCCTTCGAACCCTTTTTCGGCTCACCAGATAGCCCTGTTGCAGCAGCCAGGCCTTCATCTTCCTGGAGCCGTAGAAGGGGGTCTTCAAATACTGACGGTCCATCAGGGCCATCAACTCCAGGTCTTCTGCCCTGGTCGGTACCGACCGGTAGTACACCGAGGCCCGGCTGACGTCCAGCAGGATACATTGACGCACCAAAGACAGCTGCTGGTGGTCTCGGTCTATCATGGCTCGCCGTATGCTGCGACTCATAGACCGGACCTTTCCGACAAAAAATCGCGTTCCACCTTCAGCTGGCCGATGTGCCGGTAGAGGTGGTTAATCTGAGCTTCCTTGGCTTTCTCCTGGGATTTCTGATTGGTGGCAAATAGCTCCGGGGCTCCTTCCGCCAGGGCCCTTTTCCAGGCGTGAATCTGACTGGGATGGACCTCAAATCGGCTGGCCAGCTGGGCGATGGTCTCTTCCCCCGCAAGGGCGGCCAAGGCCACCTTGGCCTTGAACGCCGGACTGTGCTTATTCCTCGTCTGCTTCATGTCCTGCTCCTCCACGTCGGTTAGTTGCCGGTTATTTTAGGAGCTGGACTCTCTCTTAGCCAGTTGTCTAGTTTTTGGGTACCACCTCAGACTGAGGGCGCTGCGACTTGTGGAACTGCACCCATCGCTTGATGGCTCGCGGTTGATCCCATAGTGCTCAGACACCTTCGTCAGGGCTACCACGCTCATGCATACTGATCCATGCTAACCGTTGTTTGATCGCGTATCAGGTGTTGGCCTCTAATTGGGTGGCCTCCTCACCAGTGTCTCATAGCATAAGAAATGTGACTCCGTGATCGACTTACTTTACTTGTTGCCCCCGCGCTGGCGGATGCTATAATTACTTGAGCCTCGACGCGTCCCCGGAGAGCCGTCGCCGACGGCCCCCCAAGGCGTTCTCAACACTCCGCAGTAGCTCAGTGGTAGAGCGGTCGGCTGTTAACCGATAGGTCGCTGGTTCGAATCCAGCCTGCGGAGCCAAACGTAGCTACCACACCCCCCTTGACAGGGGTACCAAAGCTGTGATACTGGTATCTATGGTGTACCGAAAAAGGTGCTCGCAGCACCCAAAAAAAGGAGGGTTTTCATGGGTAAGCTAACGGCAGGATTCGTACAGCGGCTCAAGCCTACGGACAAGAACCGCAGATACTCGGACGGTGACGGCCTTAGCCTCATGGTCCGGCCTAACGGGTCTAAGGCATGGCAAGTCCGCCTCATCAACACCGATGGCACAAAGACGGACAAGGGCATTGGAGCTTACCCAGGCGTTCGGCTCTCTGAGGCGCGGAACAAGGCCAAGGCCCGCCGCGCCCAGGTCGTCGAAGGCCGGACCGCTGAAGTGGTCGCCACCGTCCCGACGTTCAAGGTCGTGGCGGAGAAGTACATCGCAAGCTCCGCGCCTACGTGGAGGAACCACAAGACGGCCATCGACACCCGAAGCTGCCTTGAGAATTACGTCTATCCAGTGTTCGGTGACATTCCAGTGAACGACATCAGGCGAGCCGAAGTGCTGGCCGTGCTGGAAGGCATCTGGACGTCTAAGCCCGCTGCCGCCAAGAAACTCCGCCAGCGGGTGCGGTCGGTGTTCGACTATGCTCTCGACCGAGAGTACATCGAAGTCAATCCAGCCGCCCACTTCACCCGCGCATCCTTGCCGCCAACGGGTAACGGTACACACTTCCGCGCCCTGCCCTATCAGGCAGTCTCGGACGCGATGGGCGACGTTGCCGCGTCGTCGTCGTGTCTGGCTGTTAGACTGTGCTTCAAGTGGCTGGTACTCACGTCGGCGCGGTCGGGTGAAGCCAGGGGAGCGCGATGGACGGATATAGACCTTGAGGCTCGCGTCTGGACCGTACCAGGGGAGCGGATGAAGTCAGGAGTCGAGCACCGCGTACCGCTATCTCATCAGGCTATGGCCGTGCTCGATGAGGCCGCGCCGCTCAAGGATGACTCAGGCTTGGTGTTCCCAGGGGTCAAGGGTAAGCCGCTATCCGATATGACCTTGACGAAGGTTCTCCGGGACAACGGCCTTGCGGACAAGGCGACCGTACACGGCTTCAGAACGTCGTTCAAGACGTGGTGCATGGAAACGACCGGTACGCCGTGGGCTGTAGGCGAGGCGGCCCTAGCTCACACCCTCGGCAACAGCACCGAGCAAGCCTATGCGCGATCAGACCTCTTTGATCGCCGTCGAGACTTGATGCAACTGTGGGCGGACTTCACGAACGAAACAGGAGGGGAATGATGGCCTTTGTGATATGGAAAGGGATGAGCCCTGGAACGGATGGCGAATACCATCGATTCGAGATCAGCGGCTTTCCAGTCGATCCAGACAAGCCTGCAGTTCTGCTATACGGCGACGTGTTTCTTCCTCACGAGAGGCTAGACTCTGCAGGAAGTGATTCCGAATCTCAAGCTCGCGAAGCACTCCACGCCTGGTTGAAGGTGGTTGTCCAGGAGATAGATAGCTGAGCGTAGTCAGATTCATGATGTACCTCCGAATTTGCGGCTACAAGGCCGATTTCAAGCGTTTCCAGACCGTCACGGGACTCAGGGGTTGGGACCGCATCATCTGGCCGGTGATAGCTGCGGCGCCCGTCTGCCCGTCTTGTACAGGCTCATTCTAGGCCTGTTGCTTCCGCCGCTTCAGCAGGGTCCATACCGGCGTTAATGAGTACGCCGTAGGCTCGAGCCCTGCCAGCTATGTCAGCCGCCCTAAGCTCTGTGAAGTCCAGGGCCAGGGTAGGCGTGTCGAGCTTGTCGGCCAATTCCTCAACTACCAGCTTCGCCAGGGGTAGGATGGTCGAACTCAGGAATTGTCTGTAGGACTCCCTGGCCGAGCCGCCTGTGCCGTGGATGCTCGATGGAATACCGTAGACGCCGAAGATGTCACCCTTGACGTCGGAGCGGAGCTTGCCGAGAGAATCCGGCGGGTCGGCGCCGAGCCGGTTTGATTTCCAGTCTCTTTGCGGCGCCGCGGCGGTCCCGTCGCCCCATCCGGTCGAAGTGGTGTCAACGATATGCAGCCGCCCACAGCCGCCCTTGATATCGGCTTTGAGCTTGGCGACGTCGGCGGCTTCGGGAAGCGGGAGCACGTAGGATGTTGCGGTGCTGGTTTCCTCAGCTAGACGCCGCTCGATCCACGTCGCCAGAGCTCGCGTTTCGTCGGCCATGCCGAGGGGAGAGATACCGGCCCAGGGCTTGCTAGGCTGCGTTGCGTAGCGAAGATGTAAGACCGCATTGGCGGGGAGTGTTCGCTTGATCACCTTGCCAGACGCTAGGGGTAGCTCGACGGCGTAACGCCATGATTCCGGACGGGTCCCGCCGGACACCTTCCATGAGCTCGCCTGGGTGAGCTCGACCGCTCCGTTCACGTCCAGCGCAAAGACAGCCTCTCCGCGAACGGCCAGACCTCGACCGATGGCGGCCAGCACGGACGGCGTGAGGGGCATCGTTGCAGGGGTAGCAGGCGCAACGGTTGCCGATGCGAAAGCACGGGACCATAAGCCAGCGGCCGCCTCTACAGCTCCCAGGGCTTCGACCGATGGCGGAACACTAGAGCCGCCCGCCTGGGATATCAGCGCCGACACGATAGCGTCTGTTGCCGACTCTCGGTGCTCGAACCTGCCGAAGGGCCACATCCTCATATGGCCTCCGCTCGACGCTCAATGAAGGGTGCGAGAATCTGAGCCGCGCCACTGTGAAGCCATGCGTTGTACCCGAACCGTTGGGGGGCCGACGGCGGAGATTCCAGCCAGTAACCGACGATCTGCGCCGCCGCCTTGTTCATTGCATCCTCCGGCGCGTTCGGTGCCCGACTCTCGATCATCTTAGTTGCCGCCGCCAAATTCGGCAAAAGGATGCTGGCGTAGTACGGCGGCACGTCTGAGGTAGACGCAGTCACCGATACCCGTACTTGATTCGCAAGCTGGCCCAGGGTGAGTGTGACGCTCATGTTATGTGTGCCACTTGAGCGTGAGGTAAAGCCGGTCGTTCTTGATTATGCCGATGATGTCCCACCGGACGCCGTAGTCGTCAATGACGCGCATCGTTTCGTCCAAGTCGCCGCGTTGCAGAATCTTGAACTGCGCCGTGGAAGTGTTGAGCGTTCTCGCGGAAGTCTTGATGAACCGCTCGGCGGGCTTTACCTGAACCTTTTCGGCCCACACTTTCGCCAGATGTACCCACGTCTCAATTTCACCGCCGAAGGAGTCCCGCGTGACGGTGCGGTGCTGAATCTCGATTAAGCGGTTGAGGCGCCCCACTTTAGCTGTGGTTGGTTTCCTGCTTGTGGAAGCCGCCCTTGCGGAGAATCTTGACCGCGTGGAGTATGACCGCCGTTAGCTGAATCTGGCCCTTGCCGGCCAGGGTGATCTCGTCGGGAATCAGCGTCACGTTGCCCCACACCGGAGCTACCATGTCGCGCCGGTTTCCACGCCTCACGATGGCGTTCTGCTTGTTGGAAGCCTCGCCCGGGACGTTGGCCGACACCCTCACGCCGCCCGAATCGTTGCGGATGCGTGCCAGCGCGTTTTGCTCTCCGTCTGCCGGAAGCTTCGTCGCTGCGTTGCCGAAGGTGTCTGAGCCCATGACAACGCGAATGTCGGACAGGTCGAAAGCGTACCGCCCGTCTACCCGCCCGTACAGCAGCGAGCTTACATAGTGCGCGTAATCGCTGGCCGCTGACCGTGCGTGGTTGTCCAAGTTGGTGCCGGTCAAGAGGCCGTTGGTGCCCTGGATGATCTCTTTATCGAGCTTGTCAGCAAGGCCACCTTGCAGGGCCTCACGGAGCGCGTCGCCCATGCCCGCCATGCGCTGCGCGTCTTCCCTCGACCAGAAGAAACTCGCCTGAATCCGGCCAGGGGTGAGCACGTCGGCGGTGAACGCGCCGGTAGTCTCAGACTGTGAAGCGTTTTCCGCTGGCACACCCGCCGCAGGGTCGCTGGTCAGCACCGGGAAAGCCGTGTCACCTACTGGGACAACAGGGCTTTGGATGCCCAGGAAGGCCGCAACGGACTGCGGGAACACGAAGCCCGTGATCTCCGTTTGAGTCCGGCCCACGTCGGACGGTGCAGGCGTGACGGCCCGCTGCTCCATCAACATCTCAGTGGGTATATCGTTGGGTGCTAGGCCGCGTTCGGACTGGACCTCACCGATTGCGCCGGCGGAGGCCCGATGCTCCATGACGTTGGTGAACATCTCCCCCAGGTCGAAGCGGGAGTTGACGTCTGCCCATTCCCGCGTCTCAGGGGTAGTGTCGGCGTCGTCGTCGGCTTTGATGGTCGCCCTCAACTCGACTTCCTGGGCCTTGAGCTCATCGACCAACTTCTCACGCTGAGAGATATCGTCTTCGCTTTCCGCCGCTGCCAGGTCGTTGACCTTCTCCCGCGTCTCGCTCATGCGAACCTGAATCTTCTGAATAGGTGTCATAGTCTGCATCTCCTGGGTAGTAGTGCCTATAGTGAATCGTGTGTCCGTCTCGCGTCTCGACCGTCCTAACGCTGGTGTCTCGATGCAGCTCCGCCATGTACTCTTTCCAAGAACGAAAGCCGCTCTCGGTCGGCGCAACGGCGGGACGCATCTCTAGGCCGTCTGAACTGATAGCCCTAGACATGATGCCATGGTATAGGATTCAAGGATGAAAGTCAAGCAAAAGTATCTAGGAGAGGTACCAAGGAGCGGTCACACTGAAGCGTATTTCAACTCACGCATCGACGCGGAGCCCGCCCTGTCGAACGCTCCCGCCGCAAGTAGCAGCGCCGCCGCCGCATCATCGCGAGCTCGGTTGTGCTTCCCATCCTTCGCTAGCCGAGTGTTGCCTTGATCGTCGTTCTTGATGTACGCCACTGACAGACTCGCAATCAGCAGGGCGCGGCTTCCTTCGTCGATGCTGAAAGGCCCGTCGCGGACACCTTTCCGCAAGGAGCGGATATCTGCCGCCGCCTCAGACCATCGCGTCACCCGCCCCTCGACCGGACACGTCCGATTAACGGCGTCTTGTAGCTCCCCCAGACGGAAACGGTCGCACACGATCTTGACCGGCACTCCCCAGGTGTCGCATATCCGCTCGAACAACGTCGCTGAATTTGGCACTCGTAGGCCCTCAGCCAGCCGTAGAGAGCCGTTTTCGACCAGCTTGTGGTAGACACCCCTCGGCACTAGATCGCGTCGCTCCTGTTCGTCGAGATCGGGAATTCCAGGAGACAAGGCCAACGCCTCTATCCTTCCACTCTCCCACACAGCGCAGGCAGCACTCCAGGCCCTTCCAGAGCCCAGGTCGATGGCTACAATCGGCCGGCCGGCCGGTAAGCCTACAGGCCGCGCCGTCGCCAGCTTCCAGTCGTCCACGGTCAGGAGGATGGCGCTCTCATCGGAGCTAGGGATATTTAAACGAAACGACAGGAATCGCGCCTTCAGCCTGCTATCACCGCGAGCTAGATCGCGCTCCTCGATGAGCTTACGCCGGAAGTCCGGGCTGATGGCCGTCAACGGATTGGCCTTGCGAATCGTCGGCCAGCTATCCCACTTGTCGCGGTCGCCCTGTAGGAGCTTGACGTAGGTTGAACCCTTGGAGCCGCCCCCGACCAGATCATGCCACCATCCGCCCTGAGCTGGTGCCAAGGTGCCGATGAAGAGCGCCTTTAGCGGGGAGCCCGGCTTGCCAGTGGCGGTCGAGATGGCGTCGAACATCGCTTCGCCCTCATTCACATTAAAGGCCCCAGGCTCATCACAGATCACCCACGGCGTATTCACCAGCCCTAGCGCCCCCTTCGCGTTGGAGCTGCGCACCTGTAGCACAGTCTTGGTCGGCTTATGGACGATCTGGACGAGCGTGAACGAGTCCGCGAAGCGGTAGTCAGTGTCCTCACCGAGCATGTCACGGACGAACCTGTAGACGATGCGGCCCTGGGCCAGACTCGGTGCTATCACCACGGACTCGGTGCCAGCTCGAAACAACTCATCGTCAGGGTCGAGTACCCGCGCCGCAAGGTGGGCAGCCAGCCAGGACTTGCCGTTCCCACGAGGAAGACTGAGGCAGGCCATGTCGATGTCTGGACGCATGGCGTTGCGAAGGAAGTCAGTTTGAAATCGTCTTAGCTGCATGTCGGCTTTCACTAAACCCGAATCCACCGAAGGAGGGCGTCGGATTAGCGTCCTGAGGCGGCAAGAAGGTGCTCCTGTGCTTCTGGGATAATGGTTTTGTAGCAAAAAACCGACCCCGGAAAAGGAGCACCCAGTAGATGCTGCCACGCAACCACCCCGACCGGATCCAAATCACCTTCGACGACCGCCGCTTGGTGGCCAATGCCGGGCTGCTCCTTCCGGCCACCCTGGCGCGGCACCTCGGCCTGCCCGAACTCGTCCGGCAGCGCCTCGACCTGGGCGATGCCCCGGGGCGGGCGAACACGAGCGACAAGATGATGACGCTGGTGGCGTCTGCGCTGGCTGGGGGCGACTGCATTGACGACGCCGATGTGTTGCGCACCGGGGGGACGGCCTGCACCCTGGGCGGCACGGTCAAGGCGCCATCCACCCTGGGCACCTTCCTGCGCAGCTTCCGGTGGGGCCACGTCCGTCAACTCGACCGGGTGAGCCGCGAGTTGCTGGCCCGGGCTTGGCAGGCCGGGGCGGGACCCGGCGACGGGCCCCTGACCATTGACCTGGACTCCACCATCTGCGAGACCTACGGACTGGCCAAGGAGGGCGCCCGCCACCACGGCTATACCGGCAAGCGGGGCTACCACCCGCTGCCGGCCATCGCCGCCGGCACCGGAGACGTGCTGATGTCCCGGCTGCGCGAGGGCCGGGCCAACACCGCCCGCGGCGCCGCCCACTTCCTGCGGGAGACGGTGGGACGGGTGCGCTACGCCGGGGCCGACGGACGACTCACGCTACGGGCCGACAGCGGGTTCTACACTCATGGCGTGGTATCCGTCTGCCGCAAGATGGATGTCCGCTTCTCCATCACCATCCGCCAGCACAAAAGCCTGCACAATCTCATCGAGGCGATACCCGAAGATGCCTGGACGCCGATTCCTTACTGGATGGACGGTGCCGCCGATGTGGCCGAGACCACCTGCACCCCCTTCCAGGCCGAGGCGGACGCCGCGCCGGTACGGCTCATCGTCCGGCGGGTGAAGCCGACGCCCGGTTCCCAACTGGCCCTCTTCGCCAAATACAGCTATCATGGCTTCATCACCGACCGGGACGGGGAGTTGCTCGAACTGGAGGCTGACCATCGCCGCCACGCCGAGATCGAGAATGCCATACGCGACCTCAAGTACGGCGTCGGGCTGAACCATCTCCCCTCGGGCCGCTTCGCCGCCAACGGTGCCTGGCTGGCCGTCCAGACGATGGCCCACAACCTGGCCCGCTGGACGGCGCGGATCGGTCTGGGAGAGCGGATAGCCACCACCAAGACCCTCCGGCGGCGGTTCTTCTCCCTGGCCGGACGGCTCACCCGCTCGGCACGCCGGTTGACCCTGCATCTTCCGGATCGCTGGCCTTGGGCTGAGAAGTTCAGCCGCGCCTTGGCCCGGCTGCGAGCCATTCCACTCCCGGCCTGACGGCACCGTCAGCGACCGACCCACCCACCGGACAACCGAAGATCCCCGCAGACTCGTGCCAGCCCGGTCCGAGAGAGTTCCCTGCTGCGTATTCTCTCGCCATCCCGCGCATCGCAGCTCCCGCAGACGGCCATAGGGACCCCTGTGCGGCGATGAAGACCGTCCGCCGACCTCCCTACCCCAAATGGAACCCAGGCTATTTCCCCTGTAGCTCCCTCACCCCCCTTCCGCTTTCCTCACGCCGTCCATCGGTGTCCTTCGGTGGATTCGGGCTAAAAGAGGCTACCCCTGCGACCCTGAGTAATTTCCATCTGCGTTTTTCAGGGGTCCCCGCCGCCCCATCGTCCTCATTCGTTCGTTCCTTCGTTCGTTTCTCTGCTGGCCGAGCTTCAACCCATCAAACCCTCGCTTTGCCCTATTAGCCCCGTAAACCCTCGATCTAACCCTAAAGCCTTTAGCCCTGTTTCTACGCTCTCTGGCATGGTTAGGTGGGTAGACGGGAGCGGGAGCTAGTTGAGGGAAATCGGCTCAGATGGAATTGTCAAGTCCTCCGCAGTCTTCCTTCCAACTTCGTACATCGCCTGATAGCAGGCGGTGGGGTGCTCTTGGATGAGGGGTGCTATCTTGGGGACCGCCTCATCTATGGCCCAGGTAGCCATCTCCTTGAGCAGGTCACCGAACTGTGTTGGTATCACATCGTCGTCGGTGACTTCTCCGCCTGCCATCGCATCGAGGAATCCAAGCGCCCACACCTGCTGTAGCTGCGTGCGTAACTCATCTGAGATTGCTGGCTGGTCTGTCATCGGATTCTCCCTTCCTTTTCCTGCTGCCCGTATCATATCTTTGAAACCCCCCACCTTCGGGGGGTTCAGATGATACGCATCATGATATGCTCAACTCCCACCGTCCATCTGGTAGGTGAACAACCCGGCCTTTAAACTCCCTGTTGAGCACGGTTGTAATGTACCCGCGTGTCGAGTCGAAGGTCTTTGATAGGTCATTGGATGTGACGGGGCCGCCGTTGTTGCTCAGGTAAGTCTCGATGCGCCTGTGCATGGGGGCATTGTCCTCAATCCCTGCGATGGCCGAAAGATCACCTTTGCCAACGCTGACCTTGTCATCCTCGAAGGTGAACAGAAAGGCCCGTTCGCTTACCCGGGGGGTGTTGTTCTTCTTGTAATGCCTGAGCCCCACTGTCAATGTTGCCCCGGACTCCTCCGCCAGCGCCCTGAATGTGGCTCTTGCATTGTTGTGCCAGAAGGTCGAGCCGAAGGGCTCTGATTCCTTGCCGGTCTTGGAGACGTGGGCGATGGTCAACGTCGTTGCTTCAAGTCCGGAGAGCGCGTTGAAATACTGGTTGCATGGGCCGGACTGCTCGGCCTCAAAGACGGCTCTGGCGGCGTGGTCGATGATAACGAAGTCGATGCAGTGCTCCATGAGATAGGCGCTCACCCGGTCGAAATCATCCTCCAGTGGTCTTTTCATCTGCATGTAGTGGAAGAACGGGGGGGGTAGTCTCACCGAAGCCTGCCGCCACCCTGCTTAGGCGTCCTTTGATCGTGCCCTCACCGTTCTCATAGTCGAGATACGCAACATTACCTTGCTGAGGCTTCATGCCCAGGTGCTCACGCCCGGTCGCAATCAGGAATCCGGCCAGGAGAGCAAAATAACTCTTGCCAGAGTCGCCGCCGCCAAACAGGATGGTCGGTTGCCTCTCCTGGAGGTAAGGCCATAAGCGGAACTCCGTCGTTTCCGATGCCGTTGAATCTATTAGCTGGATTCCCGCCTCACCTTTGTTGAAGGCAACACGCACGTAGTTGCACACCCGCTCGATGATATAGCGCCATACCCCTACCTCAGCGCCGAGTTGCGGAGGGGCGACCTTCTCCATGTCCCTAGAGGTAGATGCCTTAGTCTGACCGCTCTTGAAGTTGAAGCGGGCGAAGTATTTGAACCCCGGAGATTCTTCGACTTTCCTCCAGTCCTTCTCAGGGACACCGGCGCGGTCCTGTTTGCGTAATGTGGAGACTTTGACTGCTGGTTGGAGAGCCAGATCGAAGTCCGCGCGAAGGTCTCCGTTGCTCTGTTCGCGCAACTTGGACACAGTGACCTTTAGCTCGTGGTCCTCCCACTCGATGGTATGGACACCGCCCCGTGAGTCCTCATTCGCTTCTGTTGTGGGGAGCGTGCTCAGGTTCGCCATAAGATGTCCTCGAACGCCTGGGTGTAGCTGACCAGATCAGGCCAAACAGTCGTTGCCGCCAAACTGACCGCACCTGCTAGGTGTTCAAGGCATATCCACGAGTCTTCCATCCGGTAGACGTTGACGCCTTCGGAACAATTGTGGGCGCAGGTCGTAGACGGTTCAGGCTCAGGCGTGATAACCTTGAGCAAGCTGTTGTGTTCTGAGCACGGCGCCGCTGATACCGGCGCCGTTGCTTGTTCTGCTACTTGCATCGTCTGCTCTCGAACCACGCTTCAACCTCGGCCTTGCTCCATCTGAGAGCCCGAATCCCGACCTTCGAGGGCCGCGGGAAGCGTCCGGCCTGCCTGAGCTTGAAAATCCCCTGCCGAGACATTCCCACGAGAGCCTCAACCTCTTTCTGTGTCAGGGGTTTATCCATGCTTCTCTCCCTTCTGCTCGTCGTATGCCCGCCGAATCAGTTTCTTGCCTATGTGTAGGCTCAACTCCCGCATCACGGCTTTGGGGTCCACGCTAAGGCCGTCGATGTTGGCCGCGAACTCGTTGATGAACGCCGCGCCCGCCTCGTCGAGATTCCACACTAGGCGGGGCTCGCCGTCCTCAACCGCAAGGCGGTAGTGGATGTGGTCCTCGATGCCCTCCGGCGCTGCTGCCGAGAACATCGCCATCAGCTTCGCCCGGTCTTTCTCCCGCTGTCGATGTGCTCTCACCCGTTCACGATTTCCTTCCTTCTTAGTGAGTGTCTTAGCCATAAAGCAGACCTCCCTTGAAATATTACCACTGCCACTAGTCTGGGTAACATTACAACGGTTGTCAAGAGCGTTTGGCGCAAAAAACCCCCGGTTTTGTGCCGGGAGCTTAATGGACCACAGGATGTAGGGGTTATATACCTAACCCTACAGGCTAGCTGCTAAGGTAGTCGGCCCAATCCTGCATCGTCGAAGAGCCACGCCATGACGACGGATGCATCGACAACCAGCCCGCTCACAGGCGGTGACCCTCATGGCGGGCAGCGAGTATCTCTTCAGTGGAAAAGACCGCCCGCTCCCACCCGGCGCGGCGCTCCCGGAAGCGCTCTATCGCCTTCTCGCGGTTGGCGCGGTCCTGAGCGTCGGCGGGAACCAAGTGTGCGACTGCCTTGCCGTGCCGGGTTATGGCGACAGTCTCTCCGTGCTCGACTGCCCGAAGGAGTTCGGCCAAGCGGGTCTTGGCTTCAGTAGCCTGAATCTCACGCATGTTTGACTCCGACCTGTTGTTTTGACCATACCATTTTACCAAGTGTCCTCTAACTGGGTCAACGGCAGATGCCTGTAGTGGATGGAGCGCGCCCCACATCGACGAACGGTTAAGCATCCACAGTCCCTAGTACCGGTTCCATGTGTATGTGACAAATATAAGAAATAGGTTAGTCTTGTGTATGATCCTATAAGGAGGACATACGAAGACATGCCTGCTCTCAAGTACAAGGTGGAGTTGAACGAGTCGGAGCGGACACATCTCAAGCAGATGGCGAGTCGTGGGGAGACTTCGGCCCGTAAGGTCAAGCGAGCGCTGGTGTTGCTGAAGGCAGACGAAGGTCTGATCGACCGTGACATCGCCAGCGGACTATTGATAAGCGCCTCCACGGTGGGACGTGTGCGCACGCAGTTTGTACAGGAAGGACTCGACAGTGCGCTCATTGAACGCCCGCGACCAGGACAGAGGCGCAAGTTGGACGGTAGGCAGGAAGCGCACCTAGTCGCCATTGCCTGCAGCGATGCGCCCGAAGGACACACGCACTGGACGCTGCAACTGCTTGCCGACAAGGTGGTCCAGATGGGGTTTGCCGAGAGCATCTCCCTCGAGACGGTGCGCTAGACGCTCAAAAAAACGAACTCAAGCCGTGGACGAAGAAGGAATGGTGCATCCCGGAGGTGAGCGGGAAGTTCGTGGCTCGAATGGAGAATGTGCTGGACCTGTACCATGAAGACTACGACCCCGACCATCCCGTGGTCTGTTTCGACGAGACGTCCAAGCAATTGGTGGCCGACAAGAGACCGTCCATCGGGGCCAGGCCGGGTCGAGTGGAACGATATGACTACGAGTACAAGCGAAACGGGACCCGAAACCTGTTCATGTTCTGTGAGCCGAAAGCTGGCTGGAGGCATGTCGAGGTGACCGAGCGTCGCACTGCTGTGGACTTCGCACATCAGATGAGGTGGCTGGCAGACGAGGCATACCCTCATACAAAAACGATACGGCTGGTGCTGGACAATCTCAACACTCACAAGCTGGGTTCGTTGTACGACGTCTTCGAGCCAGCCGAAGCGCGGCGGATCGCCAAGCGCCTGGAGTTCCACTACACTCCAGTACACGGCAGTTGGCTGAACATGGCTGAGATAGAGTTGAGCGTCTTCAGCAACCAGTGTCTCAACCGTCGAATCAGCGACGAGGTGGTACTGAAGCGAGAGGTCTCGGCGCTGGAACATGAGCGCAATGAGGCTGTCGCCGTCATAGACTGGCGTTCCTCCACTCAGGACGCTCGCACTAAACTTCAACACATCTATCCATCATATTCATATTGACACGGTACTAGTGCTACACGGTCATAGTCTCATCCAAATCGGCTGTCCATGAGAACCGTATTTTTTTGTGTCTATTGGAGGACAGAGACGTCAGACGCCGAGGTAGACATTGTTGAAGGAACACATCCATTCACATTCATGAGAGATTACGAAGTCATAGGGAACCCGTTCGGCTAGTCTGACATCTAAAACACAATTGAAGGTGATTCAGTCTGGTTAGTTAGAGCGGGCTAGGCCCCCTCGGTGAGAGCCTTCTTACAGCCCTGAATCTGGCTGTGATGGACCTGGTAACGGGCGGACTATTGGGCCAACGTCTCCCCCTCTTCACCAACTCCAAAGTCACCTAAACCCGAATCCACCGAAGGAGGGCGTCGGGTTAGCGTCCTGAGGCGGCAAGAAGGTGCTCCTGTGCTTCTGGGATAATGGTTTTGTAGCAAAAAACGGCCCCGGAAAAGGAGCACCCAGTAGATGCTGCCACGCAACCACCCCGACCGGATCCAAATCACCTTCGACGACCGCCGCTTGGTGGCCAATGCCGGGCTGCTCCTTCCGGCCACCCTGGCGCGGCACCTCGGCCTGCCCGAACTCGTCCGGCAGCGCCTCGACCTGGGCGATGCCCCGGGGCGGGCGAACACGAGCGACAAGATGATGACGCTGGTGGCGTCTGCGCTGGCTGGGGGCGACTGCATTGACGACGCCGATGTGTTGCGCACCGGGGGGACGGCCTGCACCCTGGGCGGCACGGTCAAGGCGCCATCCACCCTGGGCACCTTCCTGCGCAGCTTCCGGTGGGGCCACGTCCGTCAACTCGACCGGGTGAGCCGCGAGTTGCTGGCCCGGGCTTGGCAGGCCGGGGCGGGACCCGGCGACGGGCCCCTGACCATTGACCTGGACTCCACCATCTGCGAGACCTACGGACTGGCCAAGGAGGGCGCCCGCCACCACGGCTATACCGGCAAGCGGGGCTACCACCCGCTGCCGGCCATCGCCGCCGGCACCGGAGACGTGCTGATGTCCCGGCTGCGCGAGGGCCGGGCCAACACCGCCCGCGGCGCCGCCCACTTCCTGCGGGAGACGGTGGGACGGGTGCGCTACGCCGGGGCCGACGGACGACTCACGCTACGGGCCGACAGCGGGTTCTACACTCATGGCGTGGTATCCGTCTGCCGCAAGATGGATGTCCGCTTCTCCATCACCATCCGCCAGCACAAAAGCCTGCACAATCTCATCGAGGCGATACCCGAAGATGCCTGGACGCCGATTCCTTACTGGATGGACGGTGCCGCCGATGTGGCCGAGACCACCTGCACCCCCTTCCAGGCCGAGGCGGACGCCGCGCCGGTACGGCTCATCGTCCGGCGGGTGAAGCCGACGCCCGGTTCCCAACTGGCCCTCTTCGCCAAATACAGCTATCATGGCTTCATCACCGACCGGGACGGGGAGTTGCTCGAACTGGAGGCTGACCATCGCCGCCACGCCGAGATCGAGAATGCCATACGCGACCTCAAGTACGGCGTCGGGCTGAACCATCTCCCCTCGGGCCGCTTCGCCGCCAACGGCGCCTGGCTGGCCGTCCAGACGATGGCCCACAACCTGGCCCGCTGGACGGCGCGGATCGGTCTGGGAGAGCGGATAGCCACCACCAAGACCCTCCGGCGGCGGTTCTTCTCCCTGGCCGGACGGCTCACCCGCTCGGCACGCCGGTTGACCCTGCATCTTCCGGATCGCTGGCCTTGGGCTGAGAAGTTCAGCCGTGCCTTGGCCCGGCTGCGAGCCATTCCACTCCCGGCCTGACGGCACCGTCGGCGACCGACCCACCCACCGGACAACCGAAGATCCCCGCAGACTCGTGCCAGCCCGGTCCGAGAGAGTTCCCTGCTGCGTATTCTCTCGCCATCCCGCGCATCGCAGCTCCCGCAGACGGCCATAGGGGCCCCTGTGCGGCGATGAAGACCGTCCGCCGACCTCCCTACCCCAAATGGAACCCAGGCTATTTCCCCTGTAGCTCCCTCACCCCCCTTCCGCTTTCCTCACGCCGTCCATCGGTGTCCTTCGGTGGATTCGGGCTTAGAGACCCTAGACATCCGATCAAGGAACATGAATCAAGTGTTCCGTGAGTCCCCCGCATGGAGAAAGCTCATCGTCCCAGCTGAGGGCCGTGGGATGTACCGACTAAACATTACTTTAAGATGATTGCCCCCGATTCACCGTTTTTTCACTGAAAATCCACCCCTTCTTTCACATCGTCCCTCGTTAGACTCCCTATATGGGCTCTAGCGCAGGTACAAACGGTTCATCACCGCAGAAATCTCCTGAAATCCAACGGATCCACGAACCAGACCGCCAGGCGATGCTTGCGGCGCTGAGAGTGGTGCTGGGATTGCCGAAGGTCTTACCCAATTAGGGATGACTACTTGCTATCCAATGCCAGCTAGAGCGATGGTGTCTACCTGACCGCGAAGAACGACCACGGCCAGGAGGGTAAAGGGATGACTACCACCACATTGAGACGAGTGGTCACATACGAGCGAGTAAGTTCCGAAGACCAGCGGGAGCGTGCGACCATCAAGACCCAGCAGGACGAGCTTGCGGTCGACTTAAGCAAGGAACCGAATGTCAGGCTGGGGACACGGTATATTGACGACGGAGTGTCAGGCACGATCCCCATGGCCCTCCGGCCGGCAGGGAAACGGCTGCTGGCAGACGCTGGGCGCGGCCTTTTCGACGAGGTCTGGGTATGGAAAATCGACCGTCTCGGGCGAGACGACATCGACCCTCTAATCGTTTGGAGGGATTTGGAGCTATTGGGCATCAAGGTCCACTCCGTTACAGAAGGCAGCTCCGACCCTTTCATGTACCACATTCATGTAGCCGTAGCTGCCCAAGAGCGGAGGAATTTCATGGCGCGCTCAGCCACCGGTATGAACAGGGCTGCCCGGGAGGGCCGGTACACTGGCGGAATCGTCCCTCTTGGCTACCTGGTCGAAGGCCGCAAACAACATGCCCGCCTGCTGCCCAGCGACAAGCTCATCTGGGGGGATTGGACCGAGGCGGAGCTGGTACGGAAAATTTACCACTGGCTGACTATTGAAGACTGGTCATGCCCTCGAATCGCCGAGCACCTCAATATCTTGGGGGTTCCCACCGCCTACACCAAAGATGACAGGCTGGTCAGAAGGGGACAACGCAAGGAGCGGACTCAAGGTTTGTGGCGTGCCGGTCGAATCTGCAATTTGGTAAAGAACCCAGTGTACCGAGGCGAACTCCAGTATGATCGGCGGAGCGCCAGGCCTGATGGGCGCGAGGTCATTGCTGCTGAGATCCCGCCACTGGTTTCCAGAGATATCTGGGAAGCCGCCCAATTGACTCTGTCGGGAAACCGGCTCATGGCCAAGAATACGAAAAGGAACTACTTGCTCAAATCGGTAATTCGGTGCGGGATTTCCGGGCATACGTACATTGGTTCCTGGAGCCGAAATGCGGTTAGGTACCGTTGCAATGGACAGTTGACTGACCGAGGCCCTATTCCGGAGCGTTGTCCAGCCAAGGCGATCAGGGGCCCCGATATCGACACAGTTGTGTGGAAGGACATCGAGCAGTTCTTGCGCGACCCGGGGGGCATCTTGGATGAGCTTGCCCAAGAACGAGAAATGGACGCGGGTGCAGCCATTGCCGAAGCGGAACGAGTTACCCTGGAAAGAGCCTTAGCTTCGTTGGCGCAGCGCAGGAAGAAGGCAATCGACTTGAACACGAGAGACCGCATTTCCGACGCAGAGTTGGAGGAACTTCTGGCAGAAATTGCTAATGAGCAAGATGGCGTTGAAAAGCGCCTAGACGAGGTGAAGGAATCTGCGTCAGAGCATCAGAAGCCGCTGGAACCTGACTTATTGCGAGAGCTTCGCAGCAGGCTGGATGACGGTCTGGATGATACTCAGAAGCAGGAGGTGGTGAGGTTGCTGGTGAAACAGATTACGGTGCATACCGCGGTTGAGCCTGAGGGCAAGGTGGTGAGGGTGCTGATTGAGTACCGCTTCCCTGCTGTAGTTAATGACTTCACGGACATTCGTTCGTGGCAGCGACAATTTGTTTTTGAGGACTGCTCACCTTTAACCACAAGCTGGAAAACTCGAACCCTGCCTGAGGAGTCATCTTATGCCAATACGGAAAGTCTTCGATGAACTACTCTTCCGTCGCGCTTTCACGGTTCGAACCGCTGAGGGACCACCAGTGAGATTCGAACTCCCGCTTCACAAACATCTGCAATACTCGCATAATTGCCATCATAAGAGGTGGGATTGATGGTCACCATTCGCGGTGTACACACTGCCTCTCGCGAGGACTAAGCTAATGACGGAACCTCCCGCTACAAGGCCAGAAGGGAACGTCATTCGCACTGCTGACCTGTTAGGGGCCTTCTCCCTGGCGAGCGACCTCGCGATGGGGTTGCATATGGAGCACGGGGCACGCTCCTGCTACATCGGCATGCACATCGCCCAGGAGATGGCCGGGGCGGGCATTTGCAGCGCATGGTCGACGCTCAATCCGATCAGCTTTCTAATCGATTCTGCGTCGGCGATGGTCGAGTCCGAGAGAGCAACGTACTCTCGCTTGACCGGACCGCCTGCGAAGAACCTAAACTCCGCGCCCTTGCCCTCCTCAATGAGGTTCTTTCTAGTATCCGCAGGAAGCTTGACAGCGAAACCTGCCGGACTCAGTGAGGCGAATATCCTTCCATTGGCGTAGAGGGCCGCTCCACTGAAAAAGTGCCTGACCTCGAGGGTCGCGCCGCCGGCTTGCAGCGGTCCAAGCTCGTCAACGATCTGGGCTAGGCGAGTCAGGTACGGCTCTGCCAATAGCTCATAGTCCTATTCATTGACGAAGTTGATGGACGTCTCGACGCCTTTCAGGACGACCCGATTCGCTCTCTCGGAGTTGGATGTGACGAGACCTACTTCCAAGTCGTTCGTCCCGTGTCCTAGCGGTGGGCAGCCCACGTCGAACTCTACGCTGGCTCCAGATTGGGTCGCTTCCGTCGGTACCGAGGGGAACTTCATCCAGAAGCGGGGCTCCAACTGCACGCGTTTCCAGCCGTCGAAGGATACCTTTGCGGAGCCCCAGGGAAGAGTTTCCCCGTTGAGTCGGACGTCGAGCTCGTCGTCTGGCGTGAGGTTATCGAGCCGCAACGCCAGCACGCAGGTACCCAGAGAGCCTTCTGCGCTGGCGGCCTCCAAATCGTCGAAAATCTCCAGGCAAAGAGTCGGCCCACCGCCGGCAAGGCTCTCGTCCAGCGTGACCGGGAGCTGAGCGGCCGGGCTTGCCAACCTGAAGGCGCTGCCGTGGCCGCCGGTCGGGTAAAAGGCACCTGTGACGTCGAGCTCGTAGCGCTTGTCGAGCCGCCTCAAAGCGGCAGGGTCAACTATCTGATTGAGGACGCGCCGGTTCCATTCGGGCGACATCGTGTAGTAGTTGTACAGGTAGATTCCCGATGCCCCCTGGCCCCAAAACCGGCTGGCCAACGCCCTGATGCTCTTCTCGTCCAGGTGCCGCCCTGAGTTGATGCACCCGTAGACCAGGCAACCGGTCCCCCGTGCCGCCTCCACGAACTCGTCGACCGGCGTCTCGAAGGGAACGTGGCCGCCTCCGGCCACGACGATGTCTACCAGCCCTTCGGCCATCCAGTGGGCGACGTCGAGGCCGATCCTCATCGAATCCCGAATCGTGGCGGCGACCCTGACGGCGAGGTCCAGGTGTTTGCCCCTTTGCTCGCCCACTTCGTTCATCCGGTCTCGGACGTGTCTGATGAGGTCTGTCATCAGGTAGCGGTTCTGGTGCGCCTCCTCGATGCGGAAGAAGGCGGGGTGGCGATAGAAGTCCAACTCGAGGCCGTCCACGTCGAAGCGCTCGAAGAGCTCGAAAATGATCCCGGCCATGTATTCGCGGACCTCAGGGAAGGCATAGTTTTTTCCGGTCCTGATTCCCCACTGGATGCTCCCCTCAGCGATCTCCTCGCCCGGCCGGCCGATCAGCAGCTCCGGGTGCTCCCGGCGGAACCTCCCGTAACCCGGGTGTGCGGGGTCGATGTGGTAGTGGCTGTTCATCCTGACGCGTGGAAAGAACTCCATGTCGACTTCGCGGCAGAGGTCGATCAGCGCCGTCAACGGACCGACATGGTTGTCGATGAGATACCTGGTGTTCTCGGCCATGTTCTTCAGGGAGCCGGGGCCCGACGTGTGGACAAACGAGTACGGGTGTGAGGTGTCGTCAAGGTCCTCGTAGCCCTCTCCGAGGATCTCCCCGACCTGTGTCTCGTAGTTGTAGACCTCGTGGTCTCCGATGCTCCACCACAGGGCTGCCGAGGTGTCCTTGTAGGCGCCCACGACCTTCTCCTTCAGGTCCTCGATCGTCGGGGGCGAGTCGTAGGCGAAGAGTATCCACGCGTCATCGGTGCAGATCACGGGCCGGTTTTTTCTGCGAGACGTCAAGCCGGTACCTCCTCAGCGTCCTGATGGATGAAATGGCGTTCCGTCGGGATCAGACGCCCCACCGGGCGTCTCTACGGTCCGATAGATCGTCGCTACTTTTAATCGTAGTGACTGTAACCTTAGGAGCGGGACAAAGCTCGAAAGATGGGGGTATAATATCAGCGAAGGGTGTCCTCAGACAATTTTGGACGGGACGGGGCCAGATGAGATTCTCGATTCGAAGACTCTATTCACGAAGTGTGCGGACCCAAAGTGTAGCCGGAGCGGTCCTGGTGGGCGTAGGTGGACTGCTGCTGGTGGCAACGGCCGCCTACTACGGGTATGGATTTGTGGCGAGGTCGAACCTCGGAGACCTTAGCTTCAATATGGACCGGCCCTCAGTTATGCCGGAGAGTGTCGCCCCTGACGACCAGGTAACGGCAGCTATCGAAGAGACGCCCTCGCAGGAAAGTGTTGGCGCGACCACGTTCGGCCCTCTGCAGGGCGGTGCCGAAGGGATGGCGAGCGTCAGGAGTCCGGATGTCCAGCCCTCATACCCGGGCACGATCGCCGCGTTAGAGACATTCGTCGACCACGGCCTCGATGGGCAGCCGGATCGTGAAGCGTCGGTGGCAATAGGTATAGAGTCCGCGGCCAAGGTGGTCGGGGCGTCGGACGTGCTTGAGTCTCCGGACGGCTCGGTGACCGAGGAGGTTGTTGAGCCTGTGACACCGGTCGAAGGCGAGCTCACGGTGGCCGGCCCGCCTCTCGCCCCCACTGCCGAGTCGGCTGGAGCGGTCGCGCCCGGAACGCCGGGAGGGTCCGACAGCGGCCGAGCGGATGCGAGTGACGAGCTGTCGATGGCCGGCGCGGTGGTGCCGACATCCGAGGACCCGGTGAGTGGGGAGACATCGGCCCCTACGGGCCTTGTCCCGGAGAATACCATCGAGGAAGAGAGCCGGCCTAGCGGCAGTCAGGCGGCGATTGCCATAGCCGATAACCCAGCAGGAGAAGCCGGTCCAGGTACAGCGGTGCCAGGCGCGACTGATGCGTTAGACGACAAATCGGCCGGGACTCCTTCGATTGAAGAGTTCTTTTCTCTATCCATGGAGGCGATGGAGGCCAAAGCCGACGCAAACGCTCAGGTGATCGAAGCCTCGCGGGTTGAAGCTTTGTCGTATTCCCTTCCGACGTTAGTTGAACTGGAACGCGGTCTGACAGCCGCCACACGAATAAGGATTCCCGCGGTACGAGTGGACTCTGACGTGAAAGAGCTGGAGGTCGTGTCCACCGGTGACGGCTACGCCTGGGAGACGCCGAAGTGGCTCGTTGGGCATGTCCCTACAACCGCGGTCGCCGGCGGGCAGGGAGAGGGCTGGTACTTCGGGCACCTGCAGAGTCCCATCAAGAGAGAGGGCAACGTTTTCCTCAACCTGCCTGAGATTCCCGGCCTGCTCGGCGAGGGAGAGCCTGTATACATCTTCCTGGAGGCCGATAACCGCAAGTTCGTATACCAGGCGTACAAGACCGATACCGTCCACGAAGATGACCTCAGGATTACCGACTCGGGGAACCAGGACATCACGCTGGTGACGTGCGTACCCGAGTTCTACTATGACCACCGATTGATGGTCACCGCCGCGCTGGTTGGCGTGAGTGAGTCCTGAGCGCTGACCTTCGGGGTCATAGGACCGGACCCCACCCCAGACTCCTCACCCCGTCTCGGAAACCGGATAATGCCTTCTCATACCCACTCGCCCAGTCTGAGGTGCCGCATCTAGTGCCGCACAACCGCGCGGCGGCTAGCGGACCAGAGTTTACCTGATGAGGACGGGACTGCGAGTCCTGATCGTCGGGGGCGTCGGCTTAGCGATTGTCGGGCTTATCGCGCTGATGGGCTGGGGGCTCTCCAACAAGCGGCCTGTCACCGGACTGAGCGGCGTGACGCGGGTCCAGCTCCCGGCACCTGAGTTCACCCTGCCGCTATTCGACGGTGGGGAGGTCGTGCTGTCCGAGCTGGGCGGACGCCCGCTGGTGATCAACTTCTGGAATCCCGAGTGTTGGCCGTGCCGCGAGGAGGCCAGTGGACTGGAGCGGACGTGGCGGGCATATAAGGACACCGACGTGCTATTCGTCGGCCTGGAAACGCCGATCATTTTGAACTCGGAAGAGAGCGCCAAAGCATACCTGAGTGAGTTCGACGTCACATATCCGAACGGCCGAGATTCCGACGGCAGAATCACAGTGGAGTACGGAGTGATAGGCGTACCCATCACATTCTTCGTGAATAGATCGGGAATCGTCGAGCGAAGGTGGGTAGGCGCGATTCCCGAGGAGCGGCTGGTCGCATGGGTGGCCGAACTTGTCTCGGGCGCAGCGCCTTCAGGACAGGTCGAGGGAACAGACCCCGAGCGCTTTTTCACCGTGGACGGCGAGCCGTAGCGGGCCGCCGGATGATGTACACTATGCTGGATGCCGCCACTACTTGAAGCTAAGGGCCTGACGAAGCACTACGGGGCCACGGTCGCGCTGCACTCGGTCGATTTCCAGGTCGACGAGGGCATCACTGGCCTGCTCGGTCCCAACGGCGCCGGGAAGAGCACCGCCATCAAGCTGTTCCTGGGCCTCATCAAGCCCACCGTCGGCTCCGCCGAGGTGACTGGTATCAGGGCCGACGAGTCGCTCGAGGTCCGAGAGCGGCTTGGCTACATGCCCGAGCACGATTGCCTGCCCCCAGCCCTAATCGCGTCCGAGTTTCTCGCGCACATAGCCCAGGTCAGCGGGCTCCCACCTGCAGAGGCCCGGACTCGTGCCGCGGATACTCTACGGCACGTCGGTATCGAAGAGGAACGCTACCGGCATATCGGCGAATACTCCACAGGCATGAAGCAGAAAGTCAAGCTCGCCCAGGCCCTCGTCCACGACCCTATCATCGTGCTGCTCGACGAGCCGACCGCCGGACTCGACCCGGGGGCACGGGAAGAGATGCTAGGGCTGATCAGACGCACCGGTCGGGAATTCGGGATCAGCATCGTCCTGTCGTCGCACCTTATGGGAGATGTCGAGAGTACGTGCGACCGGGTCATCGTGCTGGATGAAGGCCGCGTCACGCAGCAAGGAGAGGTCTCGCAGCTCACCAGGGAGACCGCGACGATCTTGATTGACGTGGACGAGAATCGAGACGAGCTCGTGTCGGCGCTCGAGCGGCGCGATATCCAGGCGACCATCGATGGACTATCTGTCGTCGTCGAGCTGGAGACCGAGGATCAGTACGACGCGATACGGGACGCCATCGTCGAGGCGGAGGCTCCTCTGCGGCGGCTCGCTCCCCAACGTCACCATTTGACCGAGATCTTCAGGAGCGACCCCGGATGACCGAGTCCCGAGGCGAGCTATTCGACCTGGGTTACCGGCACTACGAAGGGCCTCGCGAGGGGCGCATGCGGGCCCGAAAGGCCATGTTGACCAACGGTATACGCTCGGTCCTTGGCCTTGGCCGTGGCCTGCTGCCGAAGGTCTTCCCCGCGGTCCTCTTCATCATCGCCATGGCCCTTGCTCTGGTGATAGTCATTACCTCGTCTTTGGCGCCCGATCAGGATATTCTGGATGCGGCGGGCTACAATCAAGTCCTATCGTTCTTTCTTCTGCTCTTCGCGGCTGTGCTGGCGCCGGACCTCCTGTGCGCCGACCGCAGGGACAACGTCATCCACCTTTATCTTGTCCGTCCTCTCTCGCCGGCGGACTACATAGGAGCACGCTGGCTGTCGCTCTTCGCCCTCCTCGTCGGCATAGTGTACGCAGGCCAGGTGGTAAGGTTCGCGGGGATAACCTTAGGGGCGGATCTGCCTCTAGACTATCTTCGCGACAACTGGCTGGACGTCCCGCGGTTTCTCGCCGGCGGGCTCGTTCTCGGGGTCTTCGCCACCACCGCCACGTTGGCGGTCTCAGGCTTCACAACCCGCCGAGCATACGCCACGGCGTTCATGATCGGGATTATCTTCGTGTCGGTCCCGGTTGCGGAAATCCTGACAGATTGCGACCAGGGCGCCGTGATCCAGGGCCGCTATGAGGGTCTGGATGAACAGGGCAACTACATCGTCACCGGCAACGAAGCCTTCTTCGACGAGGACGGGGACCTTGTTTCTCACGGCGGACCGCCTCCAGAGATCGTATTCAGCGACGAAGCGCCCAAGCCAGGCGAGGAAAGGCGAATCTTTTTCCCGGGATCAGGATTCGAGGAGCAGAGGCTCGCTCTCGTGGTGAACGACAGCACCGACGTCGAGCCCGGACTAGCTGTTGGAGATAGGGTTGTGGTCGAGTTTACTCCAAGGTCCGACGGCTCCTTGCTCGCGGAGAAAATAACTCGTTCCTCTACAGACCATGGACAACATCTATGTGAGCCGCTTACAGGCGGCGCAGGAAAGTGGATTGCCCTGGTCGACCTGACCAGGACTCCGGTGGTAGTCAGCGACATGGTCTTCGGGAAAGAGAACGAGTCCTACGGGTACAGGCTGATTGCGGGTCTGCCGGACGTCGTCCCGGTCGCCTGGTATCTGCTGCTGATCGTCGGGCCCGGCGCCGCGCTCTGGTGGCGCTACCGGAGGATCGGAGCATGACTTCGCCGATGCCCGAGACACCCACGAAGCCCTCTATAGAGGTAAGGGCTTTATCAAAGTGGTTCGGCAGTGTGGTCGCGGTCAACGACGTATCACTTGAGGTATATCCAGGGATAACGGGACTGTTGGGGCCCAACGGCGCGGGAAAGACGAGCCTGCTCCACCTGGTCGCGGGCCTCGCGGTACCGTCGGACGGGGAGGTGGAGCTGCTCGGCGAGCGGGTCCGACAGAACCATCAGCTCTATCGCCGGGTCGGCATGATGTCAGAACATGAGGCGGTCTACTCCTTCTATACCGGACGCCGTTTCGTCGAGTTCGCAGCCGACCTGCACGGCCTCAATCCAACTGGGCCTGCCGTGGACCGGGCCATCGAGGCGGTCGGTCTTACGGAGGTCCAGGGACGGCACCTTGGCGGCTACTCACGCGGGATGAAGCAGAGGATGCGGCTGGCGGCAACGCTGGTGCACGACCCGGAGGTGTTGTTGCTCGACGAGCCCCTCAACGGCACCGATCCCCGCCAGCGCATTGAGTTCCATGACCTGATGCTACGCCTGTCAAGTGAGGGTCGCACGATCGTTATCTCCTCCCACATACTGGAGGAGGTCGAGGCCCTGGCCGAGCGAATCCTGCTAATGGTCAGCGGGAAGCTGGCCGCGTCGGGGGACTATCGCGCCATACGTGCCAAGCTGGACGAACGGCCGTACACGGTCCGCGTCGTGACGGACTCACCGCGTTCGATGGCAGCCGGCTTGATGCATCTGGACGAGGTCGACTCTGTCACAGTGGACTCCGATGGCTCCCTGTCGGTCCTGAGCCGCAACATTAGTGTCCTGCAGATGTCGGTCCCGCGCCTGGCCAAGGAGCAGGGGACCCGCCTTCTGAGAGTGGAGCCGATGGACGAGTCCCTCGAGAGCGTCTTTAGCTACGTGGTGGAGCGATAGATGGGGCCGATATTCAGGCTTTCACTGCACCAGCTCACCGGAAAGTGGCGACTGTTTCTCATAGTGTCGCTTGGTGGGCTGCCCGTCGTCATCGTGGCAATCATTCGGCTGGTCGCCGGTGAGAGTCCGGAGATCGGCAGCGATGGGGAGTTCGCGGACGTCTTTTTTGACGGCCTGTTCGTCGGAGCCATTATGCCGGTCGTCGCGATGGCCCTGGCGACCGCAGCGTTCGGCAACGAGATAGAGGACCGGACGCTAAGCTACCTGGTGCTGAAGCCGGTTTCCAGGATACTTATAGCTCTGCCAAAGCTGCTGGCATCGGTCGCAATCGGCGGTCCCCTTGTCGTCGCCAGTGGGGTGGCCTCGACGCTTTTGGCCTCCGGAGATGCAAAGGCCGCGACCGCCGTAGGCGTTGCACTGCTCGTCGGCGTAGTCGCCTATTCAGCTATATTCACCTGGGCAGGCCTCGTCACGCGGAGCGCTCTCGGCTTCGCACTCCTTTACGTATTCGTTTGGGAAGGACTCCTCAGTACCTTCCTAAGTGGCGTTCGTTACCTGAGCGTACGAGGCTATTCTCTGGCCATCATCCATGGCATCGACAAGGAAGGCTTCGAGGGGTTCGACGGGAGAGTAATCGAGTTCCCAGCGGCGATCGGCGGAGCCATCATCGTAACCGCCGCATTCTTCGCGCTGACGATATTCCGCCTGCGGCGAATGGACGTGCCGTAGCGACGGGACTCTCACCCGTTAGACTTCGATCAGGGCAGGCTATCAGTCCTCTCTCGTCAAAGGGGGCTTTGCACAAAACCCACTCAACTACAAGGTTATCCCCAAGGGGGTTTCCAAAGGGGGCGATGCCCCCTTGGCGGGTGTATGGACCGGACACATGGTGGACGGGTGTTCGGAGACATGGTGGACACATTTGAGTATGTTAGGCATCGTGCCTGAGGTCAAGCTGGGCGATTTGATGAGTAGCGAAGAAGACGTTCCAGACTCCATCGTCAGTTGTCGGCCGAATAGCCACTGGCATGCCCTTGAAGGCCTTAGGCACCTTGAAGATACGGCCAAACAACTGGAGCCTACCTTTGTCGTGAACACGGCGTACCAGGTCAGTTGGTTCGTATTCCAAGGGTGGAAGGATCTCGGGAAACAGTCTTTGGCTCACTTGGTACTTGGTGGCCGGAGTAGCAAGGTCAAGGGCGTCATGGGGCCGCTCCAAGTTGTAGATGTCCCGCCACAGGTCGAAGGCTCTCTGGCAGTGCGCCAGATCAGTGAAGCTGCTCCCCTGCAGCACTTCAACGGTCATGGTTCGGTGGAAGCGCTCATCTTTTCCCTGTGTCTGAGGGTGATAAGGGCGTCCATGACTGACTCCGATGCCCAACCTCAGCAGCCAGACTGTAAAAGTGTGTAGGGGTGGTCTTGGTCATGGCCCCACGGGGAGCCATTGTCCATCAACATTGTGTTGGGCAGGCCGTAGCGCCGGAAGGTAGCCGTCAGGCGCTGTTGCACCATCTCTCCCTGCTCGTTGAGGTATCCTCAAAAAGTGTGTAAACGGTCAGGCGGTGTACCCTCTCTCTGAACAACACGGGCTCAAGGCCCAAGAGAGGAGATACACCGCCTATGGGAAAGAGAAGCACTAGGAGCAGGTCGGAGTCAAGGCCGGAGTGGGAGCAGTTGGAGGATTGGGTGCGAGGCCATGTCCAGCGGCTGATCCAGGAGTTGCTGGAGGAAGAGGTGACGGAGTTTCTAGGAAGGGCGAAGTCGGCCCGCAGGTCTGAGTCGGACAACGAGAGAGGCTATAGGAACGGATACGGCAAACCCCGAAGGCTTACGCTGAGTTCGGGAACGGTACAGCTGAGGAGGCCGCGAGTCCGCAACACCGAAGAGGAGTTCGAGAGCCGGCTGCTGCCGCTGTTCGTCAACAGGACCAGGAAGGTTGCTGAGTTGATCCCCCAGTTGTACCTACATGGCCTTTCCGAAGGTGACTTCGACCTGGCGGTGCGGGGACTGCTGGGAGAAGAGGCACCGATATCGGCGAGCACGGTAGCCCGGTTGAAGGATAAGTGGAACGATGAGCTTGCCCAATGGCGCGCTAGGCCCCTGGATGACCTGGAAGTGGTGTACATGTGGGTGGATGGAGTCTACGTCAAGGCCGGTCTTGAGCGGGAGAAGGCGGCGATCCTGGTGGTGATGGCGGCCCTGAGCGACGGAAGGAAGGTGGTGGTGAGCGCGATTCCCGGATACAGGGAGTCCATAGAGAGCTGGTCCGATGTGCTCAGGGACATGAGGCGCCGCGGGCTGGAGTGCCCAAGACTGGTAATTGGAGACGGACATCTGGGCATCTGGGGAGCTCTGCGCAACGTCTATCCTCAGGCGGCCGAGCAACGCTGCTGGAACCACAAGATCCTAAACGTGCTCGCCAAGCTTCCAAAGCGACAACAGGACCAGGCCAAGCTCATGCTGCGTACTATCCCCTACGCGCCGACTCGGACAGAGGCTGAGCGGCTCAGGACGGTGTTCACCAGGTGGTGCGGCGACCATTCCTACGAGGCGGCCTCAGAGGCCTTGGAGCGGGACTGGGACCGCATGGTCACCTTCTATGACTTCCCAAAGGAGCACTGGGGGCACCTTCGCACGACGAACCCGGTAGAATCACCCTTCGCGGCCCTCAGGCTTCGGACCGATGCCGCCAAGCGCTACAAGAGGGTCGATCGGGCGATAGCGGTGATCTGGAAAATGTTGATGGTCGCCGAACAGCGCTTCAGGCGTCTGAAGGCCCCTGAGTTGATCGAAGACGTCTATCTCGGTGCACAGTATGCGGATGGAATCGCCATTGAATCAACGGCTGAGAAGGTCGCCGCCTGATGTCGTTTACACACCTATTGACGTAACCTCTGCTCGTTACCGCAGGCCTGCAGCCCCAAGGCAAACCGAGAGTGATCGTCCAGAACAGTCAGAGGGTGGCAGCGTCCTCGGGTAAGGGGGAAGTGGCCTTTGAAATCCATCTGCCACAGGTCGTTGGGTGCCTGGTGTTCAAATCGCTGCCAGGAACGGTGCTCGGGCCCCTCGGCGGGGTCAATGCGGCCATGACGACGCAAGATCGCCGTGATAGTACTGGGGGCCGGCATGTCCGCCTCAAACACATCCCTGCGCTCCAAAAGCCACCGTCGCAGCTTACGAGCTCCCCAGGCCGGATGGGCCGCACGGGCAGACAGCACCGCCTGCTCAACCTGCGATGGGGTACGTGCAGACGAGTAGTGAGGCCGCCGCGGCAGCTCGACCAGGCCTGCCTCGCTCCCTTCACGGAAACGCCCAAGCCACTTGTATCCAGTCGTAGGGCTGATCCCGAAGCGACGGCAAAGGCCCCTTTTGTTGGTGCCTTCAGCCTGCGCCAACTCCACGAACTCTCTCCTCTGAGACATAACGGACATCTCCTTCCATGGCATGACCACCTCCTTGTAATGAAGTCATGCCTATTATGGTGTCCACCATGTCCCCGAACATGTGTAAACTATGTCCCCGGTCTATACACGGGGGTCTGGGGGGAACCCCCAGCAAAACAACGATCAGGGAAGGTTGCACACAATGACAACCAACCGGCTAGTTCTTACCCTGACTGTTAGACTGCCCACCCCGCGAAGGCGTTCCGCAGCGCCTGGCTAGCTCAATAGGAGCGAACGTCTGGGTTGCACTTCAAACCAGCGGAGCGCAGGCAACCCCCCCGGCCGGTCGTCGACCGCGTCGCGTTGGCAATCGGCCGCGTTCGCCTGGACCCAATCAACACGACGGGTGGTGAAATGCGTACACGTCGTCGTGACGAAGTGTACACAATCGCACCATTTCGAGTCACTCTGGAGAGGGCATTCACTTAGCTTTGTGAAGAGGGTTCTCCGGCGGGCGAATCGACCAGGAACTACTACGTTGATAGTAGAAAGTCAGCGGTAATTGGACACATTGCGGGGTGAAAAGACCCGAGAGTGAGGAGGCGGCGTGAGCTCTGTTGTCAATCAGCAAGAGTGGGACAGATCGGGACCCGAGAAGATTATTGTTATGAAGAGCCGTAGGCGAGCTCCCTAAGGGCCCTGTTGTAGCGTCTTCGCCACTCTATAGTCTGGACCTGCACCTACTTTCTGCGCTGATCTGGTCCCGCCTCCCTATTGAGCACGTCGGCGGGTGTTACGTTGCCCAGCGCCTTGTGGTAGCGCCTGTAGTTGTAGTAGGCGACTAGTTGTAGTAGGCGACGAAGGCAGTAAGAGCCGCCTCAAGGTCAGAGGGCACCTCATATGGGACCTGGTTGACGTCCCTCTTGACGGTCTGGTGATAGCGTTCCAGCTTATCGTTGGTCTGGGGGTGGAAGGGGGTGGCCAGGATGTGCCTTATGCCCACCAAGTCCAGGTAGTCCGTGAAGGCCCGAGAGACGTAGCCAGAGCTGTTGTCGCTCAGCAGCCTGGTCCTGTCTGCCACCGGGACCTCGGTCATGCCGGTCTTGTCCGCAGCATCCTGGACCACCTCGATGAGGGAATCGGCCGTCATGTCCCGCTGCAGCTTGTGGCCAATATGAAGCGTGAGTAGTCGTCCATCACCGTGACCAAGTAGTAGTAGCCCCAGCTGATGACCTTGAAGTAGGAAGCGTCGGTCGCCCACATCTGATGTGGACCGGTAGTCTTGCGGTGGTACTCTTTGCCGGTCTTGAGTTTCATCTCGAGTGACTTGACCAGCCCCTCCTTGCGCAGGATGCGGTAGACCCTGGACTCGGAGACTGAGAAGCTCTTGTTGTCGGTGATCCACTCAACCAGTTGGCGGCAGCTCAGCTCGGGTGACTGCCTGGCTGCCGTCAGGACGGCCTGCTCCTCTTGGGGGCTCAGGCGGTTCCAGGGTGTTCGGCTACCTCCTGGCCAGTCATCAAGCCGCGGCCACCGGCGCCATCGATAGTAGTGCTCTCCGGAACCCCCAGTTCCCTGAGCACCTGGAGTGTGGGCAGCCTGGATGAAGCTACACTGGCCAGGATCGTCGCCCTTCTGAGCGACGCTCATCCGCTGGTACCGCCGCCGTCCTGCGGCATTGGGATGGCCGCTTTTTTGAGACGGTAAGCATCCAGGGACATGTCGGCCACCAGTTGCTTGAGCTCGTCGTTCTCTCGCCTGAGCCGCTGTACCTCCTGGCGGGTTGCGTCACGCACCGTCTCACGGGTAAGCCTCTCTTTGCCAGCCTCCATGAACTCCTTGGTCCACGCGCAAAAGGAGTGGGGTTTGATCCCCTCCCGCTGGCACAGGTCATTCACAGTGACCTCAAGCCGGAATCCCTCCAAGACGATACGGATCTTCTCTTCAGGGTGTATCTACGTCGCGTTGCCGCCTTCACCGTGCGGACGAAAGACCTGGTCTCCCCCGAAGGCTGATCGGCGGCCTCGCCCTTGCTGACATCTGACTGGGACATCTCTGCTCCTTTCAAGAGGTACTCTACCGTCATCTCAGGAGCTCACACCACTGTCAGCGTCTCGGGTTTCCCACCCCTCCAATGTGATGCTCCTATAGATGTCAAGCGGCTGCTGGTAGAGCCAGGTTCTTGCGTCCGATCTCATGCAAGATGGCGAAGATCTGACGAGCGACGTAGCGTTTGAGGCAGCGGATGACCTCGGACTTTGTCATCCCCTCCATCGTGCGACGCCGCATATACTCCCTCGACTGCTCATCGTAGCGGAGTCGGGCAAGGACAACGCGATAGAGAGCGGCATTGGCTCGTCGATCACCTCCGCGATTGAGTCGGTGGCGGTCGGTCTTGCCTGAAGAGGCAGGAACCGCCGCCGGAGGGTCTTGGTGGTGGCTATCCGCTCTCCCAGACCGATCCGCGCCGTCCAGCGGGCCAGGTTGTGGGCCATCGTCTGGACGGCCAGCCAGGCGCCGTTGGCGGCGAAGCGGCCCGAGGGGAGATGGTTCAGCACTAACCGCAATCTTGATTCCCTCGTAAAAACCCGTTTTGAGCAAGTTCCAGCGATTTAGCACATCTGAGCGCTACCGTATGTTGGGGTAGTATACGGAACAGAGACTGTATATTGTACCCAGGTGTGGGTACGTTTGTTCTAATTCGACCTGCACAGACTTTTTACGAGAGAATCAATCTTGCGCAGTTCCAAGATCTGATCGGAATGACATTTCCGGGTCGATCTGCATGGTTATTGACATTTCGGGCGACCTCAGCTTTCGCGTTTTGCTCGAACGGGTGCGGGCCGTCGCCTTAGGAGCTTACGAACATCAAGAATTCCCGATTACTAGGATCGCTGAGGAACAAGGACTGGGGAATGTCAGTCTCAGCACGTTGTTCCCGACCGTACTGAGCCATGTTCAGGGGGATTTGCCTCCAGTTGAGACATCGGGCGACGTGGACGTGTGGAAGATAGTAGGACCCCAACCTCCCGACTGGTACAACAGGTTTGGACTTATTTGGTCGCGAGTGCCCGAGGGTATGTCAGCAGGTTTCGTCTTCAACGACGACCAATTCCAACACACCGCGATCACCAGCATGTTGGTCCATCTTGAGACTTTGGTGCAAGGTATCATCAGAGACCCCGAACAACGTATCTCCGATCTGCCTCTCCTGACAACGGCAGAGCGCCAACAAGTGCTGGTCGAATGGAATTCTACGGAGACCGAAACTAGGTACGACCACCTCGTACACAAATTGTTCGAAGAATGCGTTGATAGGTCGCCTGACTTAACCCGAATCCACCGAAGGAGGGCGTCGGGTTAGCGTCCTGAGGCGGCAAGAAGGTGCTCCTGTGCTTCTGGGATAATGGTTTTGTAGCAAAAAAACGGCCCCGGAAAAGGAGCACCCAATAGATGCTGCCACGCAACCACCCCGACCGGATCCAAATCACCTTCGACGACCGCCGCTTGGTGGCCAATGCCGGGCTGCTCCTTCCGGCCACCCTGGCGCGGCACCTCGGCCTGCCCGAACTCGTCCGGCAGCGCCTCGACCTGGGCGATGCCCCGGGGCGGGCGAACACGAGCGACAAGATGATGACGCTGGTGGCGTCTGCGCTGGCTGGGGGCGACTGCATTGACGACGCCGATGTGTTGCGCACCGGGGGGACGGCCTGCACCCTGGGCGGCACGGTCAAGGCGCCATCCACCCTGGGCACCTTCCTGCGCAGCTTCCGGTGGGGCCACGTCCGTCAACTCGACCGGGTGAGCCGCGAGTTGCTGGCCCGGGCTTGGCAGGCCGGGGCGGGACCCGGCGACGGGCCCCTGACCATTGACCTGGACTCCACCATCTGCGAGACCTACGGACTGGCCAAGGAGGGCGCCCGCCACCACGGCTATACCGGCAAGCGGGGCTACCACCCGCTGCCGGCCATCGCCGCCGGCACCGGAGACGTGCTGATGTCCCGGCTGCGCGAGGGCCGGGCCAACACCGCCCGCGGCGCCGCCCACTTCCTGCGGGAGACGGTGGGACGGGTGCGCTACGCCGGGGCCGACGGACGACTCACGCTACGGGCCGACAGCGGGTTCTACACTCATGGCGTGGTATCCGTCTGCCGCAAGATGGATGTCCGCTTCTCCATCACCATCCGCCAGCACAAAAGCCTGCACAATCTCATCGAGGCGATACCCGAAGATGCCTGGACGCCGATTCCTTACTGGATGGACGGTGCCGCCGATGTGGCCGAGACCACCTGCACCCCCTTCCAGGCCGAGGCGGACGCCGCGCCGGTACGGCTCATCGTCCGGCGGGTGAAGCCGACGCCCGGTTCCCAACTGGCCCTCTTCGCCAAATACAGCTATCATGGCTTCATCACCGACCGGGACGGGGAGTTGCTCGAACTGGAGGCTGACCATCGCCGCCACGCCGAGATCGAGAATGCCATACGCGACCTCAAGTACGGCGTCGGGCTGAACCATCTCCCCTCGGGCCGCTTCGCCGCCAACGGCGCCTGGCTGGCCGTCCAGACGATGGCCCACAACCTGGCCCGCTGGACGGCGCGGATCGGTCTGGGAGAGCGGATAGCCACCACCAAGACCCTCCGGCGGCGGTTCTTCTCCCTGGCCGGACGGCTCACCCGCTCGGCACGCCGGTTGACCCTGCATCTTCCGGATCGCTGGCCTTGGGCTGAGAAGTTCAGCCGTGCCTTGGCCCGGCTGCGAGCCATTCCACTCCCGGCCTGACGGCACCGTCGGCGACCGACCCACCCACCGGACAACCGAAGATCCCCGCAGACTCGTGCCAGCCCGGTCCGAGAGAGTTCCCTGCTGCGTATTCTCTCGCCATCCCGCGCATCGCAGCTCCCGCAGACGGCCATAGGGGCCCCTGTGCGGCGATGAAGACCGTCCGCCGACCTCCCTACCCCAAATGGAACCCAGGCTATTTCCCCTGTAGCTCCCTCACCCCCCTTCCGCTTTCCTCACGCCGTCCATCGGTGTCCTTCGGTGGATTCGGGGTAAACCTTCGTGCCGGACCGTGATACGGTCGATTAGTCTGTATCCCATGTGTCGCTTCCCGTACTATCTTCCTGTGAGTATTGGACTCCAATGTCGCCATAGCCTTGACTTCGCTGATGGCAAAGGCAGTTAGCTAGAAAACTCGCGAGTCAACCATTTCAACTGCTCACCGATTCTCGAGCGTTCCATAGGGACCGATACATCCACGCCATGACGTTGCAAGGCTGGCGCCAGGAACTCACGATAGCGTAGGCCGGCCAAGAACGCGACGGAGCTGACACCCTCAAGACGCGGCTCCAGCTGAGCCAAGACTCTTCTCGCCCATCGGCGGCGATCCGCCACCGGCATGGTGTTCAAGGTGAGCTCGTACGGCGCGAGAACCTTGTCCGGGTGAACGAGGCCATACTTGGCTGACAGTACGAACCATGGCAGGCCTGTCCGATCCGCATAGCTGCGAGCCTTCTGGAACCAGGAAGAAATGTACAGGTCTCTCGCTGGTGCAGCACTAGGGCGTTTCTGCCCAACGCATGACAGAAGATAGATGGCTCCCATCAACTAGGAATAGCCGTCCCCTAGCGGAGCCTTAGCTTTCACCCGTTCTCTGTCCGCGACCATATCGAGCTGCGGTTTGACAGTCATCAAGCCTGCTGATCGTCCCCCGTAACGTCGAGGAAGTACGCTAATCAATTACCTCAAAAGTCATCGGTTGATGGCCAATCGAGGGGCATTGTATACGATTTCACCTGTCGCCCAGCCACCGCTCTTAGAAACCTCTCCGCTGCCGTATCCTGAATGGCCGATTTTCCAACCGTCTTTATCCCCGCCTGATGTAATCATCGAGCGCTTTCTCGTGGCTCTTCAATGCGGGAACACCCTGATGACCCCGGTTCCTTTGGCCGAGTCCAGACACGAACCGCAACAGGCTTTCTGCATTGGGAATGTGGTGGCTTTTCCACCATTGAGAGCAGACGTAGAATTTGCCTGCGTACAATTTCTTCCAGTACCTGTTGTGGCCTGAAATCTCCCTTCTAGCTTCCGTGCTGCGCAAAAGCGCCAGATTGCTGATTTGGAGGCCTACGGTGTTTTTGCAGTAGTCCTGATTCATTAAGTTGTGCAGGTCAACGTCGTTAAGAAGGGTAGGATAATCCTCCAGCAGCGTATTCATGAGTTTTCGCACCAGCGGTTGTATTTGACCGGGTCCGGATTGCTGCGCTCCATTTGTTGTTCGCCCAAGGCCGACGTTCCCACCTATTTCCGAGCTATCCCGGCTCAGAGCCAGTAGCTTTGCGGAGCGCATGAACAACTCGGAAGTGTCTGCGACGGTACCCGCTTTTTCCAGAGTAGGCTTCATTACCTGATCGGTGAAGGAGCACTGGGGCACCTTCGCACGACGAACCCGGTAGAATCACCCTTCGCGGCCCTCAGGCTTCGGACCGATGCCGCCAAGCGCTACAAGAGGGTCGATCGGGCGATAGCGGTGATCTGGAAAATGTTGATGGTCGCCGAACAGCGCTTCAGGCGTCTGAAGGCCCCTGAGTTGATCGAAGACGTCTATTTCGGTGCACAGTATGCGGATGGAATCGCCATTGAATCAACGGCTGAGAAGGTCGCCGCCTGATGTCGTTTACACACCTATTGACGTAACCTCAGAGGATGTGGCGCACTGTAAGACCGGAAGGCCACGCAGCGGAGATTCTTGAGGTGGTCCAAAGCGGGTAGTTTGCCATGCTTCCCGACCAGGGACTGATGGTACGGGCAGGTTGAGTCCATTGGGGTGGGCTAGTGTGGAAAATAAGGGGCCAGACAAATCTGACAACATGGTGGGAAGTGACGCATCCGAAGATGTAGCCGGTGTTAGAGCGATGGGGCCGACAAGTTAATGAAGCGCGAGCCAGATACGAAGAGGCCCGCCGTAAACAAGAGGATGCTCGCATGAGGAACGCAAGAGTAAACAGGCACAAATGCCGGGTACGCAACAAGGCGTCCGACAGCGTCTACAGGCAGCGCGACGTATGGCCGATCAGGCCAGGACTCGAGGCACATCTCAATCTCAGGCGGAAGCGGAAGTTCGGCGATTAGAGGATGAGTACCGACATTCCGCACCTAGTTCCGAACGACTCGCAATGGATTTTCGCCGTCAAGAATTTGAACTGCGACTTTAGGCCGAAGATATTAGCAGCAAGACCGAAGAGGCCGAGGGTTTGGCAAAAGAGGTTGCCATTTCGAAGCAGGAGCTTGAGCGCCTACTGCGTCGGAAGAACCGTGGCAAATCTAAGCAGCGATCGTCGGTTCACGACGATTTCAGGCCGCTATCGGTGACCGACCGAGCAGTCCCAGTCCTTAAGAATATCTTGGACAATATGCGACGAGGGCCTTATCAGGGGCTGCGACTAGTCGCAGGGTCCGGTGGGAAAGTGACGTTGGTCGTTGATAGCACGCGCCAGGGGGATCAGGTGGTGAGGTACCAGGGCACCGTAGTGTTATTCATAGAATCTCCCATTCCTATGGAACTATGGGGGACCACACTGGATGTTATCTACACTCCCGGTGTGCCAACGATTGTGCTGCATCGATAGCCATCCACACCCTGTCGTCTCTATAAAGTAGATAATAGAGGGCGCGTCCGGTGTGAGGGAGGTGTCAGCGTTCGGGAAGGTTAACGCCTGTGAAGGTTTCAGATCAGCCACCGCGCATTACCAACCTTTCCTGGGGTCGCCTGGAGATCGAAGGTGGCCAGACGTTCAAAGACGCCAAGCTCTTTCCTGGCGGCGGGAGAGGGTGGGATTGGCGTGAAACCGGTACAAGCCATGTCCCTGGCGTTCAGCCTGCGGACGTGAACGAGCTACTGGAACACGGCGTCAGTGTTGTGGTGGTTGGCAGGGGGATGCATGAGCGTCTTAACGTGACTCAGGAGACGGTCCAAATGCTTGAAGACGCGGAGATCGCCGTCCATATCCTCCGGACAGAGGAGGCGGTCAGACGGTATACCGAGTTGAGAGAAACGGAGAAAGTGGGAGGACTATTTCACTCGACCTGCTGAATCAGAGTCCCCAACTGCCGAGTCCATTAGTGACGATCCACCGGTAGCGGCGTGTGGACTGCGTCCAGAGCGATGTCTAGCGATGAGGCTTCTGTCCTGTCTCATGAGGCGACCTGAGCGATTCAGCAAGACGCGGACGACCACTATCGAGAGGTGAAGTCGCTTGATACCAATAAATCCCGTGGCCACCCGTGTAAGGCCGGAGTCCGAGGCTCAAGGCGGGGTAGGCCAATCCGCCGATTCACACTGCTTTACAACTTCGACACCCTCGGACTAATTGTATTTGGCGCACAGTAGTCCGAGAATCGGTGTGGGTGTTCAGTGGACGCTCGGGCACCCGCCTCACTAAGGGCCCCGACATCTGCCGGGGCCTTTTCTCGTCCAGCATCGCGGTCGTAAGCACCAACGCCTCTATTGGCATGTCCTGACCGCCTGAGAAAAACGTTTTCCCTCAACGCCCGAGAGATTGGATATGATATGGATCCCGGCACGCTACTTCAGCGTATCGATTCATTGCGAGGACTGTAGCCTTGGAGCTTGTAGAGGCACACGTAGGTGGGGACCCCATTCAACCAGTTCCAACGGTGGCGGGAAACCGCTCACGAGGCAGGAGAACTTCAGCCGGATGCGATGGCGCTGGCGACCGTTGGAAAATACGGGCAACCGTCGGTCCGGTTTGTGATGCTCCGCGGGGTAAACGATGAGGGCTTCGTCTTTTACGCGAACTACGAGAGCCGGAAAGGCGAAGAGTTGGCCGAGAACCGTCGGGCCAGCCTCGTGTTCTATTGACCCAAGTCCGAGCGTCAAGTCAGGGTTGAAAGGCCCGTGGAACGGATCACGCGCAAAGACTCAGACACGTACTTCGACACCCTTCCCCGCGAGTCACTGGTAAAAGCCTGGGCTTCGCCACAGAGCAAGGTCGTAGCTGACCGCGAATGGCTAGAGCGTCAGTGGAAAGAGATGAAGTCGAAGTTCCCCAAAGGTGTACCGCGGCCTGATTGGTGGGGCGGTTACCGGCTGCGTGGAATGTTGGTCGAGGTTTGGCAGCAGCAACGAACCCGAATGCATGACCGGCTACGATACGAGCGCCTAGATGACGGGACTTGGAGCCTGGAGCGCCTAGCGCCATAGGGCGCAAAACAGGAGGTGGATACCTTTGGAAGAGATAGCCCTATTTGAGGCCATCCATACACAGCGCGCCATTCGACGCTTTACCCAGGACCCTGTTCCGGACGACATGGTGACACGCATCATAGAGGCGGCCGTTCGGGCGCCGAGTGGAGTCAACAGCCAGCCGTGGTCCTTCCTCGTCATCAAAGACACAGAGACCAAGGGCCGCATCGCCGAGTATTACCTGGAAGCATGGGACTCCGCCTATGGTGGACGGATGCCTCGCAGCGGCATTTCCCCATCCATCTACCGTTCTGCCGATCACTTGGCTCATCACATGGCCGAAGTACCGGTGCTCATAGTGGTATGTATGGAGGGTGGTCGCCCCGGGCCGGGACACCTTACTCGTGGTGCCAATATCTATCCTGCGGTACAGAACCTTCTGCTGGCAGCGCGAGCATTGGGGCTGGGGACGGCGCTAACCACGATCCACACTCGGCACGAGGAGGAGATCAAGGCGTTGGTGGGCATCCCGGAGAACGTGGCGACGGCGGCGCTGATACCGTTGGGCTTTCCCGCGGAAGGGGAACACTTCGGTGGCAGTCGGCGCAGGCCCGCTTCAGAGGTAACCTTCCACGAAAAGTGGGGGAACCGGGACACTACATGAACAGTCAACGGAAAAGGAGGGTCTCAGTACGCTTCGACCGTTGCAAACTCGACTAGGTTCAGTGCTTTTGCCAAAAGCTTGGAGGCATGGTGGTCATTAGGAGACCTAACTCTGAGTCTTCCGGCCTCTAGGTTTGAGCCCCGGCAGTCTGAGAACGGAGTCTCCTGGTGCGCCCATTCTACGCTCCGTGGTGGCTACGACGCGAGAGACGGCACCCACTGTGCACCGTTTGAGCGCCCTAGTCGCCGGCTGCGGCGACGAAGGCCGCGGTAAGGGCGTTCAGATCTTCGGGAGTGTCGGCTTGAGCCGAGAAGACCCAGGGGCTGCCAGCATTACCCCAAAGCAGAGAAACGACGGGAAAGACCTCTGGCGCCGGTTCGCTACTGCAGGTCGTATTCCACTGCACCCAGAAGAGGTCACCTTCCCGACCGGCGGCGTCTACCTCCCAGTCCGCACCCAGAGTCCACCATGAGATGAAGATCTCGGCGGTCCAGTTGACGGGGTAGAACTCTCCCGAGGAGACATCTCGCGCTTGGAGACGGAGTGGCGAGCAGCCTTCCGCTCCGGCATCTCGGAAGGAAGCACTATATTCACTGGGCCCCCTATCGTCGAATCTCGTGGAGCGGGGTTGGCCGGCTACCTGGGGCGGCAGTTGCGCAAAGACGGCAACAATACCATCGACGTCTCCCGGCAGTGTCACACCACCCAGCCCCTCGGGAGCCAATGCCTCGGGCAACGACTGCGGATCAGTTGTGCCCAGGTCCTGGGATACGACGGGGGGCTCCCTGCCAGGGGTGGGAGATGGCATAGACGTGGACGTTGGAGTAGGCGTGGGGCTGCTTTGAGTGCAGGCCATGAGTAGGAAGGCACCACAGGCAAAGGTGCCGCGCAGCACGCGGGTCAACATGATCGGAGTCCTCCTGGTGCGCCCTTTTGGAGCGTAGCCCCGGGTGCCGGAGCCGAGAGACCAGTTCGAAGAGGACCCGCTCGCGCCCTCACTGGAAGGTCGGGGTCCGGAGCCGATGACTATCCTGGCACGAACTTCATCGACAGGGAGTTTACACAGTGTCGCGTGTTCTTCTCCGTTAAGCGCTCGCCGAGAAACACATGGCCCAGGTGACCTGCGCAATTGGCGCATTGGATCTCTGTCCGCTGACCGTCTGGGTCGGGTAGTCGGTTGACGGCCCCCGGGATCTCTTGGTCGAACGCCGGCCAGCCACAGTGAGCGTCGAACTTATCGTCGGACCGATAGAGCTCGGCGTCGCACCGCCTGCAGACATACACACCGTCCTGATAGAAGTCGTCGTACTCTCCCGTGAAAAGGCGCTCTGTTCCCTTCTGTTCGATCACGTACCTCTCCTCAGAGGAAAGCGAATTGTACGTCGAGCTGTCCATGATCAGTCACCCGTCCCTTGAGATTCTCGTGCGACCACAAGCTTCTGGTATTCTACGGCGACCAGCTCAGCACCCCATCCTTGGGGCGTAGCCTCTAGGAGCCGTCGAATCGGCCGCATCAAGCATACACAAATCTCGTTCATCAGTCAGACAGCGAAAAGCCAGGGCTGACACAGCCGAAAGGAGTTCGCGATGACAGACCTGAGTCAGGCAACGCATCCAGGTGTCACTCCGCCGAGGCAGCTTTTCCGTGTGGCCGGGTGGTGCGCCTACGCGAGCGGGATTGTATCCATCTTCGGCATTTTGTTTCTGGTGGCCTTCTTCACGACCTTCATCGGACCACTGGGAACGCTTAACGACATAGCCGTGGTCATCCAGTATGGGCTCATGCTCCCTATCGCAGTCGCACTACACCAGGCCTTACGACCTCACGGGCCGACCCTAAGCCTGGTTGCGTTGCTGTTGGGAGTTGCGGGGATGATCGCAGTGATAGTCCTCCAAGTACTTTTGGTAGCAAACGTGCTGCCATTCGATCAGCAGATAGGGATGGTGAGTGCCGGATTCCTGGTGGTCTTGGCGTGGTTTGTGATGGTCCGCTACCTGGGGCGCTCCTCTGCCATACTGCCAAAGAGCATGCTTGATTCTCTCGTAAAAAGTCTGTGCAGGTCGAATTAGAACAAACGTACCCACACCTGGGTACAATATACAGTCTCTGTTCCGTATACTACCCCAACATACGGTAGCGCTCAGATGTGCTAAATCGCTGGAACTTGCTCAAAACGGGTTTTTACGAGGGAATCATGCTTCTGCACGTACTGGCGGAGCTGTACTTTGGCTATCCATTTTGGGCTTTCTCGTTGGGGCGTAGGTTGCTGCGATAGTAAGGCCGAATGGCTAGAGGGTGCTCGTGCTTTAGGGCATACACGTAAGGAGACGCCTGATGATCGTCTTAGCGCTGTTGCAACTGTGGCTATTCTGCCGCCAGAACCTTCGTTCGCGAGCGTTACGACCAGCGATTTGCAGACAGACTGGAGTGATGACTCTAACCCAAATGGAGCGTGGACCTACCGAGAAGGGGCAGATTTCCTGCCCTCTGTTCCTGATTGGACCCCATTGGGCACTTCTCCCGCCGTCCAACCTGCTTGGGCACCTTCCGCAACCACTGGCAATTTCCTACCTGCCTGGTTCAAGAGTACAACCGCCAATCGCGCGGGCATGGATTTCATTACTGGTCAGGTATTGGTACATTCCACGGGTACGGGTAATGGGCCATTTAGCGGAGTAGCGAACCTCAATTTGGGCTAGCCCCCTCAATGGCATGATCGACATATCCGGGGCGGCCTGGATGGCAAGGGACATCGGCCGAAGTAACACATGGAACTGCTGCATAATGGACAATCCGTCACCAGCGGCGCCATTTCCTCCGGAGACCCGTTCGACCGCGATAACCCGTTCGATTTTGCTAACGGATCAGGTGGACCCTCGGTGCTCGACGATATTGCTGTTTCCGTTGTGATGTGATCGAACTCCGCATCGCCAGAACCTCCATCTCCGGTGACCTCGTTGGTGTGAACCTCACCGTCACACCCGCCCCAATCGAAGAGCCCGTTCCTGGTCTGACCCAATGGGGCCTCATCGCTATGGCGGGCGCGATGGCAACGATCCTGCTGAAGCAGCGCAGACGCGTCATGAGTCGCGACAGGGCATAAGCCAGAACATCTCGCGAACCCAGCCCGACCGGTGAGTGGGTGTCCGGCCGGCTATTCAGCCCTTTCGGTTGCCAGTTTTTGGTGTCGGTGCCTCCTTGCAGGAGCCTACCGCGGCTCGCCCCCACCCCGAACCCATAAAGTCGTCGGCTTGGGTTGAATTACCTATCGAGTCGGGTTGCCAGATTCCCCTTTTGGCAAGGGACATCTAGTCATGGATAGGGTTCTCGTACACACCCCGATATCGCGGCCTCGATGGGGGTTCTGGCAAACACAGAGTCCAGTTGGTGCCTATTCCCAACCTAATCAGTCAGACCTGACCTTCCCGGGTGTGTCGCTTGTTAACGAGGCCAGTACTCGTGGCACAGCGGTAGGCATTTAGACTAGGGTTGCGAGAACGCTTTTGAGTCCCCTCTCAAATTCTCGCCACTGCCAGTTCCTGACCTCGGGGCTCGCGAGTTCAGAGTCGAGGCTGCCTGGGCGCCGAGCGAGACGGCCTAGGCTCACCGCCGGCCACAAAAGACTCGGGTCCAGCTGTAGCGAGCGGCCCAGCCGACCACGCCAGTCCTTAAGACTCCGTAGCCGAGTCTCAACCCTCCTTCGCTCCGCCGGGTCCATCCGCTCGCCAGCTCCCGTCGTCTTGGGGCGAGTTACAGGCGGAGACGTGAGGCCCTCGTTGATAGTGGCTTTGAGTCGCTTATCGTCAGGCGGACGGCCGAATCGGCCCAAGCCCTTGACGGTCGAAAGGTTCACACTTGGATCGCTAGCCAACAGGAGTAACGCGGAATCCGGTGTCACCTTGAAGGGCGGCCGATCGAGGCGCCTAGCCTCGCGTTCGCGGAACCGGAAAAGGGATCTCAGGACGGCCAGGCCTCGCTCGTCCAGAATAGGGCTGCCCTTGGTCGAAAGGAAGGCCAAATCGCGGTCGCGAGGAAGATACCTCACCTTCTCCAAACGCTCGAATTCCTCCTTCACCCACTCGAGCCGAGATAGGCTCTTCAGCCGGCCCGCTAAGCTATCACGGACACCCCCGAGGTAAAGAACATCGTTAGCGGCATAGCTCAAGGCCTCGGCGCTCAGAGGCCGCTTCGTCCAGTCGGATAGCTGAAGCTTCCGGTGCTTCTTCAACTCGACGCCCACGTGGTGATGAACTACTGCCTGTAGGCCCAACTCGGTGGACCCTGTGAACGCAGCGGCAATACTAGTGTCGAACAGATTGCTGACGTGGAATCCCCAGTCTCGGTCCAAGCTTCGGAGGTCATAGTCAGCCGAGTGGAATACCTTCTCCACCGACCGATCGCCTAGCAGTTTGCCAAGGGGTTGGATATCTTCAATCGCCAGTGGGTCCAAGAGGATAGCAGATCCGGCTGTTGCCAGCTGGATGAGGCAGATGCGCTCGTGATACCTGAAGAAGCCGTTCGATTCGATGTCGACAGCAACACGCGGTGCCTTCGATAGGTGATCTATTGCCTGCACCAGATACGACTGCGCGACAATTAGCTCGATCTTGCTTTGTCCCGTCTGCATTGAGTTCGCACAATCGATTACTTAAGGGGATTCAGCGCGGCAGCCCCCCGGCTCACTTGCAAGGCCTCTGGAGCTTGATCAGGAAGTGTCCAAACTGATGGTCATGATTCGCTGCGGATAGCCGTCCAGGTCGCTGCGATAGAGGCTACCTAGTAATGATACCTCGATGGCGTTCTGTGCGTCCTGCTACGACCCGCCTTCGTTGGGGGAGTGTACCAAGAAGGCTAGGCTCGAGAAAGGGTTGAGCTTGACGGACGTAGAGAATTCGGTGGTAGGTTGGGAAGGCTACTCGGGGTAGAACATGTTATTGGTGATCCGGGGATGTTCGACGTCCGGCGCTGTGGGGCTCGCGTCATCGAGAAACCAGACTCTGTTCGCCTTGCCGGCACCCTTGCTGACGTGAGTGAACCCGGCCTGCTCTAGGTCGGCCACCACCATGTCGCCTGACCCAGAATCTTCGTAGTCAACGAACCACTTGTGCTGGAACCCTATCCTACTTGGGGTGCGAGATCGTGGCAGTCCAATAGCCTCCCGACCGTAATTTAGGCCGATATACTCGATTACGACTTAGCCATTGTCGTTTCGGGCCTGGAGGACACCTAGCCTAATCCCTTCATAAGGATGACGGATGATATCCCGATGACGGCGGCTCGATACTTCGCCATTGCGTATCTCCTTATGCGATTGGGTTGATAAGACGTGCTTCCTCGCGTTCCCAGGTCATATGTGCAGCAGGGCATCCAACGCCAAGTTTTTTGCAAGCGGCGAGCGGCTCCAGGAAAGGGCGCAGCAATGACGCGCTCAGGCAGGAGCTAAAGGTGTTAAGGGACCAGAATCTAGACGGCGCTACGTTCGAGGAAAGGGCGGAGATCGTGACGAAGCTAGGGATCGAAGTGTACCCTGCGGAAGACCTCAAATCCATGAGAGTAAGGTGCCTCCTCGATCCCGGAATACGCCCAGACAAGGAGCAACGACCGGCCACGCCCAACGATCCCGAGGGCGGGCTAGAGGACCCGGACCGGTGGCTCCAATGCAGTTGGCTCATAGTAGTCTGAATAGCAAGAAAAAGTGATTGTCCGCCAGACAATTGCGCTATTATAGGCAAGTAAGCACCGGGGGTAGCGACAATCCGACGATCTGACTGCTAGCAAGCCCGATGGTCTTCCTGCCCGGTTTTGTATCTGGGATCAACGGATCAACCCGAGGTCTGGACACCCTGCTTCCCAACCAGAATGTCGTGGGTTCGAATCCCATCACCCGCTCCATAGCTACGAAGCGAGCCTCTACGTCCCTGCGAATGTCGTGTAATCCTTTACCCCGAATCCACCGAAGGACACCGATGGACGGCGTGAGGAAAGTGGAAGGGGGGTGAGGGAGCTACAGGGGAAATAGCCTGGGTTCCATTTGGGGTAGGGAGGTCGGCGGACGGTCTTCATCGCCGCACAGGGGCCCCTATGGCCGTCTGCGGGAGTTGCGATGCGCGGGATGGCGAGAGAATACGCAGCAGGGAACTCTCTCGGACCGGGCTGGCACGAGTCTGCGGGGATCTTCGGTTGTCCGGTGGGTGGGTCGGTCGCCGACGGTGCCGTCAGGCCGGGAGTGGAATGGCTCGCAGCCGGGCCAAGGCACGGCTGAACTTCTCAGCCCAAGGCCAGCGATCCGGAAGATGCAGGGTCAACCGGCGTGCCGAGCGGGTGAGCCGTCCGGCCAGGGAGAAGAACCGCCGCCGGAGGGTCTTGGTGGTGGCTATCCGCTCTCCCAGACCGATCCGCGCCGTCCAGCGGGCCAGGTTGTGGGCCATCGTCTGGACGGTCAGCCAGGCACCGTTGGCGGCGAAGCGGCCCGAGGGGAGATGGTTCAGCCCGACGCCGTACTTGAGGTCGCGTATGGCATTCTCGATCTCGGCGTGGCGGCGATGGTCAGCCTCCAGTTCGAGCAACTCTCCGTCCCGGTCGGTGATGAAGCCATGATAGCTGTATTTGGCGAAGAGGGCCAGTTGGGAACCGGGCGTCGGCTTCACCCGCCGGACGATGAGCCGTACCGGCGCGGCGTCCGCCTCGGCCTGGAAGGGGGTGCAGGTGGTCTCGGCCACATCGGCGGCACCGTCCATCCAGTAAGGAATCGGCGTCCAGGCATCTTCGGGTATCGCCTCGATGAGATTGTGCAGGCTTTTGTGCTGGCGGATGGTGATGGAGAAGCGGACATCCATCTTGCGGCAGACGGATACCACGCTATGAGTGTAGAACCCGCTGTCGGCCCGTAGCGTGAGTCGTCCGTCGGCCCCGGCGTAGCGCACCCGTCCCACCGTCTCCCGCAGGAAGTGGGCGGCGCCGCGGGCGGTGTTGGCCCGGCCCTCGCGCAGCCGGGACATCAGCACGTCTCCGGTGCCGGCGGCGATGGCCGGCAGCGGGTGGTAGCCCCGCTTGCCGGTATAGCCGTGGTGGCGGGCGCCCTCCTTGGCCAGTCCGTAGGTCTCGCAGATGGTGGAGTCCAGGTCAATGGTCAGGGGCCCGTCGCCGGGTCCCGCCCCGGCCTGCCAAGCCCGGGCCAGCAACTCGCGGCTCACCCGGTCGAGTTGACGGACGTGGCCCCACCGGAAGCTGCGCAGGAAGGTGCCCAGGGTGGATGGCGCCTTGACCGTGCCGCCCAGGGTGCAGGCCGTCCCCCCGGTGCGCAACACATCGGCGTCGTCAATGCAGTCGCCCCCAGCCAGCGCAGACGCCACCAGCGTCATCATCTTGTCGCTCGTGTTCGCCCGCCCCGGGGCATCGCCCAGGTCGAGGCGCTGCCGGACGAGTTCGGGCAGGCCGAGGTGCCGCGCCAGGGTGGCCGGAAGGAGCAGCCCGGCATTGGCCACCAAGCGGCGGTCGTCGAAGGTGATTTGGGATCCGGTCGGGGTGGTTGCGTGGCAGCATCTACTGGGTGCTCCTTTTCCGGGGCCGTTTTTTTGCTACAAAACCATTATCCCAGAAGCATAGGAGCACCTTCTTGCCGCCTCAGGACGCTAACCCGACGCCCTCCTTCGGTGGATTCGGGCTTAGGGCTGGCTATCTTGGCTTTTTTCCTGTTCTCGTCTGACGCACGGGCCAATGTTACTATCAGCGTGACCCCGTCCTTCCTCGAGTTCGCCGTTGATGCGGGCACGATCTTCGACGAGGTCATTACCGTTAGTAACGAGGGCTCGACCGCGACAGGCATTGTGGTCGCGGTCCGCGATTCGGCCGATAGTCTTCCTGAGTTCTCATCAACCGGCTGGATACAAGCCACGCCGAACCAGTTCCAGCTGGGCCCCGGCGAGCTCCAGGAAGTGGCCGTTCACGTTGAGGTACCCGCGGCCGCTCAGTCTGGGGGACGGTACGCCACGATCTTCTTCCGTAACGCTTCTCTAAACGTCGGGGCCGGTGCAGCTGAGGGCTTCTTCGGCGCATCCGGATTGGGGGCGGAAATAGGCGCGCCCTTTATTTTGACTGTCCGAGGGGGCAACCTGGTACTGGAGGGGCAGGTTTCTAGAATTGTTCCGCTAGCACTGGCGCCGTCCCTTATCGGGTTCCGTGTTCAGATCGACAACACGGGCAACGTTCACATGGTGGCGTCGGGCGAACTAAAGCTAACGGACGCCCAGGGCAAAACGGTCGGTACTTATTCGCTGCCCAAGACGACGGCGATCCTGCCCGGGACTTCGAAGAGCTACAAGCTCCGTGGCTCCCACGAGCTATCGCCGGGTGAGTACCATGCCTCAGCGAGCATAGCTTATGGATGGACAGGGCAACAGAGCGCTGCGGCCGAGGTGGACGCCGCCGACTGGGGACAGCGAACGGCTAGCAACGAAATCGACTTCAATTCGGTCCCCAAACTGACGGTGTCGACCCTCGAGATGACTTCGTTCGAGGGCGGCGTCAAATTCAACCTTGCAGTAGAAAACTTTGGCGATGTTGAGGTTGCGCCCGAGGGCACAATCGATGTTCGCTCCGCTGGAGGGCAGCGGCTCATTGCGCTGAACATCTCGAAAGGCAGCATCGTTGCAGAACCGCACACCACGGTCCCTTCCGAAAAAATATACAACGGTGCCATACCTCACGGGGAGTACGACGTCAGCGCCGTTTTTCATTACCAGGCAGCGGATTTCGCGGAGGCGACCGGTCAGGTCAGCCGTCGAGAGCGACATCGTCCCGGTGGTGGTCCCCGAGGCAGCTCGATTTCGGGAGGCGGCGGAGGCACAGCTTGCGCCCGTAACCGAGGGCGCGAGCATCTTGCTCATCGGCGCATGGGTGCTGCTCGGTGGAGGACTCGGTATCGTGGCCGCGCTTGCAGGCCTTGTAGTCGGATCACGAGTGCTCGGCCTGCCCAAACAGTAGGGCGTTAGTCCGCTAGCCGATTCTCGCCGGAACCGCGTTCTTTGGTGGCGCCCGCTGACCCCCCTCCAGATCGGAGTCCGCCGAGATACCCTCTCTACCCTTCCTCTTTCCGTTACTACGTGAGTCGTCGCCCACATCCTGGTTGGCCGTTTGTCCAGGCCTCGAGTCCAATGCGGGAGAGCCGTGGGCACAGAGGAGCCGATGACAACAAATTCTCATGATCTGGCGTGCTCGGGGCGGTAGATACGGCCCACCGGGATGTCTTTCCCTAGATGGAACGTTGGACAGCCCGCGGACGTAGCGTGACTGATGCATAGGACGGAGGGTCGGGGCTGTGTCCGGGGCAGAGGCTGGTCAGGCGCGATTTCGGTCTGAACGAGTGCGGGCGACCGGAGAGCACAGCGCGACGACGTTCTGTCATGACCGGATGCGATCCTATTGCTGCACGGTGCGTGTAATCGTCGAGTCGATCGTGCCGTTGGCATCGTCCCAGTCCACCAGCACGCAGTGAGAGTGGGTATACAGCTGGTTGGCGCCGATTAGCCCTGCGCCTTCCCAGAGGGTTGGGGTGGACGGGACCGCGGTGTCGGTCCCACATTCCGTATAGCTCGTGGGCGTGGTGTTGGTGTCGTACCGGAAGCTCCCAAGGGCCACCGTGACATCGGACGTCGGTGTGCCGTCGCTGCCGTCGATCGTCCCGATCCACGGTTTGTTCGACTGGACCGTCACCGTCAGGTCAGCCCAGACGTACGCGCAGCCCTCGTTTCCGGTCGAGCCTTTGCGGACTGTGAACTCCCCGGTCGGCGACCCGTCGGACAGCCCCTCGCAGGTCGGATCGGGCGTGCTGAGCGCCATCGTCGTGTCGCTGAGCGTCAATGTGATGGTGGGTGGGACTGTGGTCGTATCGGTTGCCTGAGCAGCCACCGCGAGGTCTGCACTGGAGGTGGAGGTCACTGTCGTAACGTCACTCAGGGCAGACCAGCCGACCGTTACCTTGACGACGATGTTCGTACCCGCGCTCGGTGCGACGGTGCCCGTATCGACGATCAAGTCCGAGTCGGTATCGGTAAGGTGCGTGACTCCGTCAGATTGGTACAAAGCTACCGGCCATCCTCGACTGGAGGATGCCGTGATATCGAACGTATCACTGACCGCCCCGGTATTCGTAACAGTGTGTGTACGATACAACGGTATCGGGGGTGCCGGAGTCCGCGTTATTGGGTGAGATGGTCACCCCCGCACCTCCAATAGCCAACTCCGGATAGCTAGTGTAGGTGTCCAATACGGTCCCGTTGTCACGCACCATGCGGAAATAGTAGGTAGTGTTGGCTGACGGGAGGTTACGTCAATAGGTGTGTAAACGACATCAGGCGGCGACCTTCTCAGCCGTTGATTCAATGGCGATTCCATCCGCATACTGTGCACCGAGATAGACGTCTTCGATCAACTCAGGGGCCTTCAGACGCCTGAAGCGCTGTTCGGCGACCATCAACATTTTCCAGATCACCGCTATCGCCCGATCGACCCTCTTGTAGCGCTTGGCGGCATCGGTCCGAAGCCTGAGGGCCGCGAAGGGTGATTCTACCGGGTTCGTCGTGCGAAGGTGCCCCCAGTGCTCCTTTGGGAAGTCATAGAAGGTGACCATGCGGTCCCAGTCCCGCTCCAAGGCCTCTGAGGCCGCCTCGTAGGAATGGTCGCCGCACCACCTGGTGAACACCGTCCTGAGCCGCTCAGCCTCTGTCCGAGTCGGCGCGTAGGGGATAGTACGCAGCATGAGCTTGGCCTGGTCCTGTTGTCGCTTTGGAAGCTTGGCGAGCACGTTTAGGATCTTGTGGTTCCAGCAGCGTTGCTCGGCCGCCTGAGGATAGACGTTGCGCAGAGCTCCCCAGATGCCCAGATGTCCGTCTCCAATTACCAGTCTTGGGCACTCCAGCCCGCGGCGCCTCATGTCCCTGAGCACATCGGACCAGCTCTCTATGGACTCCCTGTATCCGGGAATCGCGCTCACCACCACCTTCCTTCCGTCGCTCAGGGCCGCCATCACCACCAGGATCGCCGCCTTCTCCCGCTCAAGACCGGCCTTGACGTAGACTCCATCCACCCACATGTACACCACTTCCAGGTCATCCAGGGGCCTAGCGCGCCATTGGGCAAGCTCATCGTTCCACTTATCCTTCAACCGGGCTACCGTGCTCGCCGATATCGGTGCCTCTTCTCCCAGCAGTCCCCGCACCGCCAGGTCGAAGTCACCTTCGGAAAGGCCATGTAGGTACAACTGGGGGATCAACTCAGCAACCTTCCTGGTCCTGTTGACGAACAGCGGCAGCAGCCGGCTCTCGAACTCCTCTTCGGTGTTGCGGACTCGCGGCCTCCTCAGCTGTACCGTTCCCGAACTCAGCGTAAGCCTTCGGGGTTTGCCGTATCCGTTCCTATAGCCTCTCTCGTTGTCCGACTCAGACCTGCGGGCCGACTTCGCCCTTCCTAGAAACTCCGTCACCTCTTCCTCCAGCAACTCCTGGATCAGCCGCTGGACATGGCCTCGCACCCAATCCTCCAACTGCTCCCACTCCGGCCTTGACTCCGACCTGCTCCTAGTGCTTCTCTTTCCCATAGGCGGTGTATCTCCTCTCTTGGGCCTTGAGCCCGTGTTGTTCAGAGAGAGGGTACACCGCCTGACCGTTTACACACTTTTTGAGGATACCTCGCTGACGGGCTATTAGGTTGCAACACCCACGCCCACTCGCCAGCCTTCTCGGTGTCGATTTTTGTGGTCGTCGAAGGGTAACTGTTCAGAGTTGAGGGGAAACGAGCAGGTTGCGGCAGTGGAGGAGTGGGTTAAGGTCGTTGGCCCTCCAGGTGCCAAAGAGGGATGCGAGAGCCATTTTGGTGTTGGTGCCCCGTTCAGAGCGAGTGCCGCCGCTGATCTTACGGCTGACCACCAGGTGCCGTAAGCTCCGTTCAGCCGCATTGTTCTCGGGTGGCACACCCGGGTGGGAAACGAAGACGAACAGTTCCTTGATGAACCGTTCTATGCGCCGGCAGAGCTTGGCTTGAGGCGCAGTATCGTCGTTGGAGAAGGGCTGGCACAGCGACAGCAGAAGTTTCTCCAGCATCAACTGGTTGGGAGACGCTGACGGGTGTGAGCCAGACGCCGGTCGGCTGCGGGCGTCAGTGCACGCCTTTGCCCGGTCATAGAGTTGGCGCACCGCTGTAGCCCATAGGGCGAGGCCCATGTCTTGAGGGTACAACGCCTCAAGCTCATTGATGTCCCGCAACAGGTGTACCCAGCAGCGCTGCTTGAGGCCGGGGTAGTGACTGTATGCAGCGTAGAAGTCACTCACCAGCACTCCGCTGAAGAGTCTGCTCTCGCCCTGACCGGGGGACTCGCCCAACACCTCGTCCACCACACCCTTGCCGCGGCCACGGCGTAGGAAGTATCGCTCCGTGGGAGTGCTGAAGGTCCAGACATAGCCGTTGGCCCCATCCTGCCGCCAGCCGGTCTCATCTGCATGCACTACCGGAGAGCCACGTATGCGCTCCAGCATCTCAGCCACTACCGGTTGGGCCCGTTGGGCCGTGGCGTGTACTACGTCAATGATGGCGCCCACGCTCAGCCCCAACTGACGTACCGTTTGCAGGTACCACTGGATGCTCCTCACCGGCAGCCGCCCCTCTTCTCGCAGCGTAACAATAAGGCTCACCAGGTTGACCCCCAAGCGCCGCCGCCCCATTGCTAAGCCCTCCAACGGCTCTTGAGGCAACCGCCGCTTGTCGCACAGCGGACATATCCGGGCCACAAAGACGTGCTCGATCACCTCTGCTGGCACCATCGGAAGCTCGATGACTTCTCGTGTCCGCTGAACCGAGGTATCCTCAAAAAGTGTGTGAACAGTCAGGCGGTGTACCTTCTCTCTGAACAACACGGGCTCAAGGCCCAAGAGAGGAGATACACCGCCTATGGGAAAGAGAAGCACTAGGAGCAGGTCGGAGTCAAGGCCGGAGTGGGAGCAGTTGGAGGATTGGGTGCGAGGCCATGTCCAGCGGCTGATCCAGGAGTTGCTGGAGGAAGAGGTGACGGAGTTTCTAGGAAGGGCGAAGTCGGCCCGCAGGTCTGAGTCGGACAACGAGAGAGGCTATAGGAACGGATACGGCAAACCCCGAAGGCTTACGCTGAGTTCGGGAACGGTACAGCTGAGGAGGCCACGAGTCCGCAACACCGAAGAGGAGTTCGAGAGCCGGCTGCTGCCGCTGTTCGTCAACAGGACCAGGAAGGTTGCTGAGTTGATCCCCCAGTTGTACCTACATGGCCTTTCCGAAGGTGACTTCGACCTGGCGGTGCGGGGACTGCTGGGAGAAGAGGCACCGATATCGGCGAGCACGGTAGCCCGGTTGAAGGATAAGTGGAACGATGAGCTTGCCAATGGCGCGCTAGGCCCCTGGATGACCTGGAAGTGGTGTACATGTGGGTGGATGGAGTCTACGTCAAGGCTGGTCTTGAGCGGGAGAAGGCGGCGATCCTGGTGGTGATGGCGGCCCTGAGCGACGGAAGGAAGGTGGTGGTGAGCGCGATTCCCGGATACAGGGAGTCCATAGAGAGCTGGTCCGATGTGCTCAGGGACATGAGGCGCCGCGGGCTGGAGTGCCCAAGACTGGTAATTGGAGACGGACATCTGGGCATCTGGGGAGCTCTGCGCAACGTCTATCCTCAGGCGGCCGAGCAACGCTGCTGGAACCACAAGATCCTAAACGTGCTCGCCAAGCTTCCAAAGCGACAACAGGACCAGGCCAAGCTCATGCTGCGTACTATCCCCTACGCGCCGACTCGGACAGAGGCTGAGCGGCTCAGGACGGTGTTCACCAGGTGGTGCGGCGACCATTCCTACGAGGCGGCCTCAGAGGCCTTGGAGCGGGACTGGGACCGCATGGTCACCTTCTATGACTTCCCAAAGGAGCACTGGGGGCACCTTCGCACGACGAACCCGGTAGAATCACCCTTCGCGGCCCTCAGGCTTCGGACCGATGCCGCCAAGCACTACAAGAGGGTCGATCGGGCGATAGCGGTGATCTGGAAAATGTTGATGGTCGCCGAACAGCGCTTCAGGCGTCTGAAGGCCCCTGAGTTGATCGAAGACGTCTATCTCGGTGCACAGTATGCGGATGGAATCGCCATTGAATCAACGGCTGAGAAGGTCGCCGCCCGATATCGTTTACACACCTATTGACGTAACCTCCTTCCCTCCCTCTGAGCGCGACGAGCTGATGGGGCTGGTCACGCAGTTGCAAGGGCAGGTTGCGCAGTGAACGGCGGCCAAGGAAGAGTTGCACAAGCAAGTCGCCGAGCTCAAGCGAGCAGGAAAGCGCCAGGCGGCTCCGTTCTCCAAGGGTGGGCGAAGCAGCAGACCCAAGCGTCCCGGCCGCAAGCCGGGTATGGGGTCGTTCAGCTACCGAAAGTCGCCGTCTCCCGATGAAGTCACCGAGCCGCTTGTAGAGGTGGCGGTGGCTGAGGACACTTGCCCTGGATGTGGAGGCAGACTCGAGCATGAGGGAGTGCGGGTTGTCTACGCAACCGGCATTCCTCCGGTTCCCAGACCCCAGGTGACGGGGTACCGGGTGCAGATATGTCGGTGCCGGTCCTGCGGCAGGCAGGTCCGAGGGCGGCATCCCGATGTTGCGCCGGACCAGTACGGGGCCAGCGCGCACCGGGTAGGGAGACGAGTGATGGCGGCGGCCCACGTGCTCCACTATGGAGTGGGCGTTCCGGTACGGAAGGTCCCCGCTGTGCTCAGAGCGCTGACTGGTGTGGAGCTGAGCCAGGGGGCGATCAGCCAAGACGCGCTGCGACGTGCCAGGGGTGCAGTGGGGGATGCCTACCATAAGCTGCGGGGTTCGGTGCGTGCCAGTCCACTCGTCCACACCGACGACACGGGATGGCGAGTGGACGGCGGGCCTGCTTTTCTGATGGCGTTCGAAACGGATGAGGCTACGGTGTACCAGGTTCGTGCTCGTCACCGCAACGAAGAGGTACGTGAGGTGGTGCCCTCGGACTATGGAGGGGTGATGGTAACGGACCGAGGACGGAGCTACGATGCTCAGGCTCTGTCGGGGGTGAAGCAGCAGAAATGTCTGGCCCACGTGCTGCGCTCGATCAGTGAGGTGGTCCAGACCAAGAGAGGGAGAGGTCGCAGCTTCGGCAATCGTCTGAGTCGCCTGCTCAGAGAAGCGATGGAGCTCCGGCAGGCATATCACCGAGGAGAGGCGGCGGACTTTGCCGCCGAGGCCGAGCGGCTGAGACGAGAGGCGACCTATCATCTCCGCGACCGTCCCATGTCGGATGCGGACAACTGGAGGCTGCAGAACGAACTCGGTTGGCACCATGACCGGGGCAACCTGCTGCGTTTCCTGGATGATCCAAGCATTGAGCCGACCAACAACCGTGCTGAGAGAGCGCTCCGTGGGGCAGTGATCGCGCGGAAGGTATCGCACTGCTCGAAGAACGTCGGTGGTGCGGATGCCTTCTCGGCCTTCACCAGCGTAATCAGGACCCTGGCTCGCAATGGCGGCGATCACTCGCTGGTCAACGGGCTCTGCGGTGTGTTCAGCGGTGCTCCGGTCCCCACCCCTTCCTTCTGAACCCCTCCTCGCACTCCGCTCCGCTAATCAATTACGTTTCAGGAGTCAGGTCCAAGGGCCTTCTTGAATGACAGCTGGCGTGAGTCCGGGAAGCGGGCTGATCCTGACGAGAATCCCAATTTCCGATACAGTTTGATGGCCTCGTGATTGCTCTCGTTCGTATCCAGTTTGATGGACCGGCAACCTTTCTCACCTGCCCGTTCGATGGCAAACTGAACGAGTTGAGTGGCGACACCCAGCCCGCGACTGCCAGGAGAGACGTAGAGGTCTTCTAGTGTCGCTTCCAGACCACCAGTCCAAAGGGAATAGCGGTAACGTTGTTGGATGTAACCAACGGCTTCGCGGGTATGATCGGCGGCAAGAAGGAACTCGGCCTCTCCTGCCTCCAGCAAGCGTCGGAGATTCTCGACCAGAGCGTTATCATGCGGATAGTCGCGGTGCAAGAGGTCTCCGAACTCGGCAACCAATCGCTGTAGATCATCAAGATGTGAGAGATCAGCGACGTAGACTTTCACGAGGCCAAAATTATAGCCTGTCAGAAGTTGGAAGTGTCGATCAAGCTTATGCACTTTGGGACGGTGAGGCCGCTCCATCTGTTCCATAGCGTGATACCGACACCAGGCAGAATGCGCTGGTGGTATCGTCCGAAGACCCCCCGACTTGCAAGCTACACGCCGTCGAACCAGTCTCGTTGACGGATTGGCAAACCAGGTAGACTTGAAACACCCCTGAGGAGGCTGACTATGAGCGCGGAGGGAGCGCAAGCCCGCACCGAGTGGTGTCCTCACTGCGACAAGGCCTGGGAGCCTATTTCCAACCCACTGAGCCGGTTCCGAGAAACACCGGCGCAACTGGCGAGCCTAGTGTCCGGTGTCTCCCAGCCCACACTAGACAAACGTCCCTCCTCTGATGAATGGTCGATGCATGAAGTGGTGGCACATCTTGCCGATGCCGAAGTTGTCCGTGGTTTCCGCTTTAACCCGAATCCACCGAAGGAGGGCGTCGGGTTAGCGTCCTGAGGCGGCAAGAAGGTGCTCCTGTGCTTCTGGGATAATGGTTTTGTAGCAAAAAAACGGCCCCGGAAAAGGAGCACCCAGTAGATGCTGCCACGCAACCACCCCGACCGGATCCAAATCACCTTCGACGACCGCCGCTTGGTGGCCAATGCCGGGCTGCTCCTTCCGGCCACCCTGGCGCGGCACCTCGGCCTGCCCGAACTCGTCCGGCAGCGCCTCGACCTGGGCGATGCCCCGGGGCGGGCGAACACGAGCGACAAGATGATAACGCTGGTGGCGTCTGCGCTGGCTGGGGGCGACTGCATTGACGACGCCGATGTGTTGCGCACCGGGGGGACGGCCTGCACCCTGGGCGGCACGGTCAAGGCGCCATCCACCCTGGGCACCTTCCTGCGCAGCTTCCGGCGGGGCCACGTCCGTCAACTCGACCGGGTGAACTGCGAGTTGCTGGCCCGGGCTTGGCAGGCCGGGGCGGGACCCGGCGACGGGCCCCTGACCATTGACCTGGACTCCACCATCTGCGAGACCTACGGACTGGCCAAGGAGGGCGCCCGCCACCACGGCTATACCGGCAAGCGGGGCTACCACCCGCTGCCGGCCATCGCCGCCGGCACCGGAGACGTGCTGATGTCCCGGCTGCGCGAGGGCCGGGCCAACACCGCCCGCGGCGCCGCCCACTTCCTGCGGGAGACGGTGGGACGGGTGCGCTACGCCGGGGCCGACGGACGACTCACGCTACGGGCCGACAGCGGGTTCTACACTCATGGCGTGGTATCCGTCTGCCGCAAGATGGATGTCCGCTTCTCCATCACCATCCGCCAGCACAAAAGCCTGCACAATCTCATCGAGGCGATACCCGAAGATGCCTGGACGCCGATTCCTTACTGGATGGACGGTGCCGCCGATGTGGCCGAGACCACCTGCACCCCCTTCCAGGCCGAGGCGGACGCCGCGCCGGTACGGCTCATCGTCCGGCGGGTGAAGCCGACGCCCGGTTCCCAACTGGCCCTCTTCGCCAAATACAGCTATCATGGCTTCATCACCGACCGGGACGGGGAGTTGCTCGAACTGGAGGCTGACCATCGCCGCCACGCCGAGATCGAGAATGCCATACGCGACCTCAAGTACGGCGTCGGGCTGAACCATCTCCCCTCGGGCCGCTTCGCCGCCAACGGCGCCTGGCTGGCCGTCCAGACGATGGCCCACAACCTGGCCCGCTGGACGGCGCGGATCGGTCTGGGAGAGCGGATAGCCACCACCAAGACCCTCCGGCGGCGGTTCTTCTCCCTGGCCGGACGGCTCACCCGCTCGGCACGCCGGTTGACCCTGCATCTTCCGGATCGCTGGCCTTGGGCTGAGAAGTTCAGCCGTGCCTTGGCCCGGCTGCGAGCCATTCCACTCCCGGCCTGACGGCACCGTCGGCGACCGACCCACCCACCGGACAACCGAAGATCCCCGCAGACTCGTGCCAGCCCGGTCCGAGAGAGTTCCCTGCTGCGTATTCTCTCGCCATCCCGCGCATCGCAGCTCCCGCAGACGGCCATAGGGGCCCCTGTGCGGCGATGAAGACCGTCCGCCGACCTCCCTACCCCAAATGGAACCCAGGCTATTTCCCCTGTAGCTCCCTCACCCCCCTTCCACTTTCCTCACGCCGTCCATCGGTGTCCTTCGGTGGATTCGGGTTTAAGCTCACGTCTTTTCTGGGATCCTCTTCAAAGGTAAGGGTGAAGCTATGGCTTTCTCCAATATCTAGGGCATCGATCTGCGAGATCCTATTTTTCTTGGGGAGAAGGTCCCAGTCAAGAGACAAGAGGGTCTCGGATAAAATATCTCAAACTTTGCCTTGGAGGCTTCGGGGGCTCCCTTCATGTTGGGGAATTCCCTCGGTCTGATTGATGGGTAGCCCTCCTATGCTCCCACGCCTTCACCCGCCGATCAGCTCCAGATTCGATACCGAGGGTTCGATCTCGCCGCTGTAGACGCGAAGCGTCAGGTCGATGATCGCCTGGTTCACGGGAGTCCGTACGCCGACCTGCTGGCCTTTGCGGACGACGTAGCCGTTCAGGTAGTCGACCTCGATCGCGCGGCCTTTGAGCAGGTCCTGCGTCAGGGACGATAGGCCATGGCCTATCGCCTTGCTCGATTCAATCATAAAGCTCTCTATCTCTGCCATAGTGGATCGGTCCTCGAGCGCCTGGGCGAACGTGCGGGCCGGCGCGGTGAAGATCGGCTCGACGCTAACACCGTAGGCCTCGGCCACACCGACCACTTCGGCGGCGATTCGGACCATCAGCGGCCGGACGTCGGGATTGAGCGCCAGCCCGGCAGTCGTCAGCCCGGTGAAGCCTGCGACCGCATTGGTCATGGAGTTGAACGCCAGTTTGGCCCAGCGTTCGCCCCAGAGGTTCGTCGTCGTCTTGGTGATTCCGACGTCGCCCATCACCGCGGCGAGCCGCTCCAGTCGTTTCGTGATCAGACCATTGGGCTCTCCCAGGATGAATGCTGGCTCGTCGATCGAGCTGGTCCGCTCGGGATGGCCGGGCTCGTACATACCGGCTCCCAGTGTCACGATGCAGCCGACAACCCGCGGCCAGCCAAGAACTTCCGCGACGGCGTCTTCGTTGATGCTGTTCTGTGCCGACACGACGAAGCCACCGGGCGCCAGGTACGGCTCGATGAATTTGGACGTCCACGATGTCTCGTTTGACTTGACCGACAATATGACGACGTCGAACGCCGGTCGGGCAATCGAGACCTCGCCGATGTGTAGAGCGGCAGCTTTGACCGTGAACTCACCCTCCTGGGTCGTGACCGTCAGCCCGGCCTCCTTGATCCGCTCGATGCTCGCCGCCCACGCGTCGATCAGGGTCACGTCGTGGCCCGCCTTGGCCAGGTATCCGCCGATGACGCCGCCGACCCCGCCTACGCCCAATACTCCTATCTTCATTCCATCCCTCGCTTCTTGGCCATCCCCAAGGTCACAACTCGTTTCTCCGTTTTGACACGTAGTCTCGAAAGGCCCGCAGGCGGCTCTCGTCCCAGGACAACCCGCCAGTTCTCATCTCGGCTTCGTGAACAGGCACCTCCGACCGGTAGCTCTGCAAAGCCTGTCGTATCAACTTGCGATGCTCTGAAGGCAGATGGTCCAGCGCCCAAACAGCGCCGTCTTCCTTGTTTGGGACCGTACCCTCGCCCTCTTCGAGCACCTGGAGTACCCGGCAGGTGTTCAATATTCCGTAGTGTGGCCCCTCCAGGATGTTGTCGCCTTCCAAAATCGAGTCCAGGTCATAGAGGACCGCATCGACGTAGTCTTCGAAGGGGACTGCTCCGAAAACTTCGTGGATAGGTGCTCCGTCCAATCGTACACCTCTCGCCTTCAAGACCGTGCAGTGGGCGGCCAAGTCTCTATCCGTCCCGTTTCGAGCGTACTCCTGCCTCCCAGCTAATATTCTATCTCTATGAGTCGAACTGTAGTGGACCTCGTATGGAAGTGGGTGAACGAACTCACGGGCGTTCAATTCCAGGATGACAGAAAGCTCAATGTCTCCGAGGGTGGGCCGCTTGTCGGAAAGGGAGAGACATAGGAGGGCGAAGCGGCGACGCTCGTCTTCAACAAGCGGCTCCTCCACGACGACAAGGAGATCGATATCGCTCTTTGCCCGGTAGTAGGACCCGGACGCCAACGACCCATGGAGGTACGTGCCGGTCAGGTTGACGCCAAGGAAGTCCCTGAAGCTGTGAACGGTCCTAGTCACGAACTCGCGGATATCGTCATCGCAACGTTCCCATTGCTGACCCACAGGTCTACTCGCTCGCGTGATCAAGAACGTTGGGCCGTCGAGGTGTTAGCTACTGCAGCCGAGGCCGGCTGAGAGGCTCTCTGTTTCCTCGACGGTCGTGATGGTGATGAAGCTGCTGCCGTTTGGTACCAAGACCCTTATGTGCAGGTCGGGCTGCTGCCCACCCTTGGACCAGTCCTGGAATACAGCGGCGATCCGGCCATCAGGAAGCACACACGGCGACCAGAGGTCGGCGCGCACGGCAATCGGCTCGGCGGCCTCGACCGGGAGTCGCCAGACCTGGTCGCCGTCCCAGTCGGCCGCGAAGATGATGCTGCCGTCGGGTGCGTAGTCCGGGTTGTGTAGCGTTCCTGTCTCCGGGCCACCGGGCGGGCTGTCGGCAGGGGTCAGCACCACGCGAAATCCGCTGCCGTCAGTGCTGACCTCGCAGACGGAATGGCCCTCCCAGCTGTCGTCTCCGCACTGGAACAAGACGTCGGCTCCATCGTTCGATATAGCAGGGTTCAGGTGCCACTCGAAGGGGGAGCCGCCGGTAAGGACCAGCGGAGAGCCCCAGCTACTACCGGTCCGCTCGATCGCGAACAGGTCCGTGACGTGCGACCCTACAGTCCCCTCTTGCTGATATATGATGAGATCGCCACCGGACGCGACTGCAGCCAGGCCCTGCGACGGGCGGACTACCTGTGAGCCCACGAGATCGGCGCGGACGGCCTCTCCTGTCGACAGGTCGCCGGATACGATCGCCAGACAAGCCCAGCCGTCACATTCTGGATCGAAGCGCTCGGACTCCACGACTAACCACCCACCGTCCGGAGAGGTATTGATTCGGATGTCGTCGGCTCCGGGTGAAAAACCTTCCAAAGCAATACTGACGTCTTCCGGCGTGGCCCCCTCCGTGGCGTCGATCCGGTAGACGCGGCCGTTCAGGCCATATGTGATGCGGCCGAGCGAGCCGGGCGACGACGCTGCGCCGAGAGGCTTCAACAGGAAGCTGGCCATAAGCTGTGCCTCTTCATATGTCTGCACCGCGCCACCCTGGCCGGTAGCCTCCACCCCGTTCAACGCGGCTTCGAGGAGGCTTTTAACGGTATCGGTGCCCGTATCGATCGACGCCCTCGCCGACGCCAAGTCCGACGCGGTCAGCACCTGCAAACTCCGGTCTCTGGCCTGGCTGGCAGAGAACTCGGCATGCTTTCGGTCGACGGCGTGCGTCAGGACACCAATGCCGTCGCCCGGGTTCTCGATATCCCCGGTCCCGTCTAGATCGCCGTAGTTAGGGCCGTCAACGCCCTCGATTATATTTACGACGTGCTCTGCGTGCCTCTTGACGTTCTCCAGCGTGTCCGATTCCTGCGAAAGATTGGCGTGGAAGATCGCGACCTCTAGCTGCTCCTTCAGGTTGATCAAGATCCCCTTGTCCGATCCTGGAGGCCAGTTCGTCAGCAGGTGTCTGATGTGCTCCATGGCCTCGAGCGGCACCTTGTGGCTGAACACAGCCGGACCGAACGGAGAGTCGAACCTTGAGTTGATGTCCTCTACCGTTATCACGACCTTGCCGAACGTGTGGACCAGGTTTATCCCCGTGTAGCCTCTGGAGTCGTGGTCCATGGTGTGTTGTATAGAGCCGTCTGACTCGACTGTCATGGCTCCACCGCTCAACTTGAGCGAGTCGTCGTCAGACACCAGCCAGCCCACGTACTCCTTGCCCTCGGCGGGGGGTGACACTCCAGTCAAAGAGTAGGTAATGGCATCGCTCAGGGCCTCGTCGTCCGATATGATTACGGTCCCCTGTCCCTGGACGCCAGGTGCCGGTACCGCGGCCGGGCCCGCCGGCACTCCGGCCGTCGTGGACGGCGGGACGGCCGAGCCTCCCGGCGCGGTCTCGGACGAAGGTTGAGATGGGGGAGTCGCGGCCGGGTCGCCGCCACCAGGTTCTGGGGTATCTCGATTTAGCGCGACTAGTCCGACCACGACTACAACAGCGACCGCAGCCACGCCCAGTCCTGCAACGACCGGGACGATCGGAACGCGCCGACCCTTGGCAGGCGTTGGAAGGCTGAGCACCTGCCGATGAGCGACGGTGCCCTGTTTGTCTATGAAAAACTGCTCATGTCCGGGCTCACCGGCGAATGTGCCCTGCGGCCGGAAGGAGAGCGTTATGGTGTAGTGGTCTTCGGTCTCCTCTTCACCCTCGACCGTAAAAGCCATTGGGACCCCGCTGAAATCACTCCCGTAGGCCCCGGGAGACTCGCTGGCGGTGCTCATGGCTAGGACGCGGCACTGGTCGAGCGAGATCCCGCTCTTGACTGCCTCCTCAGTGAGGGTCTGCTCGATTCTGAGGATCGATCACGTTGGAAGGACCCGGACGCTCGACGATCGTCTCCGCGATCTCAGGCTCGGTATCGGAGGTCGAGACCACGGCACCCAGCCCCTCGATCAGCTCTGTTGGAGACTGCTGTCGGTCATCGGGGTCTTTGGCGAGCGCCTTTACGATGCTGGCCTCGACGTCAGGGTCCACGTCAGGGTCCACGGAGCTGGGAAGGGGCGGGGCCTGGTGGACGTGGGCCATCAGTATCTCGGAAGGAGAGTTGCCACGGAACGGAGTCTTTCCGAGCAACATCTGATAGACCATGATGCCAAGCGCGTACAGGTCTGACCGCTGGTCCGCCGGCCGACCGAGGGCCTGTTCAGGGGACATGTAATCCGGGGTGCCCAGGACCGCGTCCGCCCGGGTCAAGGCTGCGCTACCCTCGAGCAAACGCGCGAGACCGAAGTCGGACAGTTTCGGTCTGCCGTCGGCGTCGAGCAGCACGTTGGCCGGCTTTATGTCCCGGTGGACGACCCCCTGTTTGTGGGCATATGTCAGCGCCTCGGCGACGGGAGCGATCAGCTGTAGGATTTCTGTCAGGGGAAGAGGCTTGCCCATACGGTCCTGGAGCGTGCCGCCCGTGACGTACTCCATGACTATGTAGCTGAACCCCTTATCTTCGCCGAAGTCGTGGACCTGGATGATATGCGGGTGGTTCAGCCTGGCGACGGCCTGCGCTTCCTGCCGGAACCGCTCAACGAAGGTGGGGTCTTCGGACTGGAAGGAGACGAGGACCTTGACCGCAACGTCCCTGCCGAGCTGCGGGTCGCGAGCCCTGTATACGCTCGCCATCCCGCCGCGGCCGACCCTCTCCATCATCTGGTATCGCCCCAGGCTGCTGCCTGGGCAGTAACGCGTCTACCATGCGCTATCTCGTCAGTCCTCTACACCCCGAAACGAACGCAGGCACCTATAGGTTCGAATGGTATTCGTGAGCATTTGCCGTGTCAAGGAGTCTCGACGGCGCGGCCGGCCGGCTGATCGGCTACAGGAACCACCGGCATGTAGTCCAGGGTCCACTTAGACTTACGTACTCAGGGACGGATCAAGATGTTTGCCAGGCCATTCCAGTCGATTCACGAGACCCGACTTCATTGCAGTCCCCCCATTGGACGATGGCGAGGTCGGCTTATAAGGCCATCATGTCGTCACCACTTTGTCCTCGGCAAGATCGGTAACATTGGCGATGTCGAATCAGGGTCAAAGGCCGTACGCTACTGGGAGACGAGACGCAGCTTGCCGACTTAGAGCTGCTATGAGGAGGGCAGGATGCTGCGCGGACTGGTTAAAGCGGTGAAACGCCTGCGAGGCGCATCCCAACTGGACTCCTACGTGACTAACCTTCAACGCGTGAATCGGTCAGGGGCCCCGACTAGGGACGAGGCGAAAAGAGACTATGCCTCTGCGATTCGAGTCGCAACGTCGTTCGGCCATCTCTAAGAAGCGTACCGGCATTCCTCCGGTCACCTATAGCTCCTGGTCCGGATACAACCGACGCTTGGCGCGCTTGTACCCCATCCGGGTGAAGTCGACCGAGTGGATGGCCTGGGCGCTGATGTTGTAGCTCGACCCGATGATGCTCCCAAAGCCTGAGCGAAAATGGCCGGCCGACTTGACCCCGATGTACCGCATCGAGGCCGGGTCGATACCCAGCGACCGGGCAAACGCCTGATCGAACGGCTGCTCGCGGGCAGACACTACAACCACGGAGACGCCCCCGGAGCGCAGCCATGCCGAGGGGCCGTGCTTGCCCATTATCCCGGCGAACATCGGCCCGTCGTAGGCGAACCGCCCATCCGAGACCGCGACTACCTCGGCGTCCATCTGAACAGGTGGGCCCTGGTCCGGGTGCGACTTTCCACCCAGCGCCGTCGACATCCGGCCTCCGACGCCCACTGCGTGCGCCTGCTCGGCCACTTCCGGATCGGTTATGTAGAGCACCAGGGCGTCCTGCAGCCCCAGGTCGAGAAATGTTTGTATCACCTCCGTCGAGTCCCCTGGGGTCCCACTTCCCGTGTTGTCGGCGTGGTCGGCAAGGAAGATTGGGTGCTTCCCAACCCGCTCTCCTTCGGCTAATGCCTCGCTAACGGTCAACGGCTTCTTCCACCAGCGCTCGCGGCGCTCCCAGATCCACGCTCCCAGCTCGTCGGCCGTCGACCGCGCGAGCGCGGGGTCGGCGTCGGTCACCACGATAACCGAGGACCCGACGTCTGGGACGTCGGACCAGGGAAATGCCGTGGACAGCGTCACGACCAGGACTTCGGGACGCTGTTCGATCTCGTGGATGTGACGCAGGGCTTCGTCCATCGGCGGCTGCGTGCTCACCTGACAAACGGCGCTCCAGAGCATCGGCAGCTGATGGAGCGCCATCATGGGCCGGACCTCGCTGCGGACTGTCCGCGCGATCAGCTCGGCGGCCTCCCGACCTCTTTCGGCCATGTCGACGTGGGGAAACGTATCGTAGCCAATGAGCGCGTCGGCGGCCGCCACCCGACGCTCCGTGTGACTGGCGTGCAGGTCCTGTGTCACCACAATCGGACGGTTCGGGCCGATCGAATCACGCACGGCCTCGATGAAGTCTCCGTCGCCGTCGTCAATCCCCTCGATTACCATCGCTCCATGCATGTCCAGCAACACTCCGTCAAATGGCCCGTTTTCCGACTCTCCGTTGCGAAGCAGCTCGAGGAACTCGGCCTTCAGCGCTTCGTAGTCCTCGCGCACGATCGGTCCGCCGGGATTCGCGAACGCCCACAGAAGCGGGACCAGCTCGATGCCATGCTCCTTGGCCCCGTCGACGAACCCACCGGTCGGCGTATTCGTGTCGCGGAAGTGGTCGATGAACTCATTCCCTCGAAAGAGCCCCTTTGTGTCCACGAAGTCTCGAGTGGTCGTGCGCGTCGGCAGGAACGTGCTTGTTTCGTGTGACACTCCCCCGGTTGCGATGCGCAACTTCTCGCCTCCAAGCGCTCCACTCTACTTACTACTTACGACTGCGGTCCCATGTTCCGATGTCAAGGACGCTAGCACATCTTTGCTCGAATTGCACTCGTATGTTGACAGCAGCCTTTACGCCGCTAGAATTGGGCGGTAGACGCATCGAGTCGAGGGCCGTTTCAACACTTGAAAACAAACCACGTTCTCGAAAAACTGAGGGCCGGGAAGCCTGCTATCGGCTCCTTCCTTGGCCTAGGCAGCCCGAACGTCGCCGAGCTGATGGCCCACGCAGGGTTCGACTGGCTCGTGATCGAGACGGAGCACAACGGCCTGGACTCGGCCGAGATCGAGCACATGCTCATGGCTATCGACGGGACGGACGTCGTGCCCATAGTGCGCGTCCCGTCGTCCGACCGCGTCTATATCCAGCGGGCTCTGGACATGGGGGCGATGGGCGTCGTCATTCCTATGGTGAAGTCGGCCGACGAGGCGCGCGCAATCGTAAGCGCGACCCGGTACCCGCCTCTGGGCACACGTAGCTGGGGCCCGCTACGAGGTGATAGGTACACGTTCGACACCTCCGACTATTTCGAGCGCTCCAATGACAACATGCTGGTGGCGCTGATCATTGAGACGAAAGAGGCCGTGAACGACCTCGAGGCGATTGCCACGGTGCCTGGGGTCGACGTCGTGTTCCTAGGCCCCTGGGATATGGCGCTCGCCCTTGGGCTCGACCCGCGTGAGCTGCCTCTGCCCGAGGTAGACGCCGTCTTGGAGAAGGCACTCGAGGTCGGACGCAAGACAGGAGTGGCGGTAGGCGCCGGCGCCAGTACACCCAAGGGGCTGAAGGAAATACAGGCGCAGGGAGTCACGCTCCTGAACTACGGGCCCGACTACTACATCCTCGCACAGTCTGCGCGGGAGGGGCTGGCCGCCTTCAACCGAGGTCCGAAGTAGGCGGCTTCTCTATTTGGCCAGTCGGGTCGCCGGACTTCCTACGCCGAGCCTAAAATGGGGAGTGCCCGATGCCGAATCGGGGCCGAGGGTCTGAGAGCCTGCCCTGAGCGAAGTCGAAGGGGCGTCCCTCAGAGATGATTTTCTTCCCCCTTCCTGGCCAGGCCTGTCCTGAGTACAATCGAAGGGAAGGGGGTCGGAGGGATGGTCGAAAGATTCTTCAGCGCCCTACGAGGCGTAGCCACAGAGGAGGAAAGCGATGGAGCCTGAGATAGTAGTTGACTACCGAGACGAGATAGGCGAGGGGCCCATGTGGCACCCGAAGGAGCAGCGACTCTATTGGGGCGACATCCTCAAGGGCCTGATCTACCGGTACGACCCCCGCACCGGCGAACATGGGCTCATCTACGATCACGGCGGCCCGGCGTCCGGCTTCACATTTCAGGAGGATGGCGGGCTACTGTTGTTCCTGGAGGAGGGCGGCATCGCCCTCTGGCGGGAGGGAGAGCTGACTTATCTCGTCAAGAAGCTGCCGGGTGAGGATGGGCACCGGTTCAACGACGTGATCGCCGACCCGGCCGGTCGAGTCTTCGCCGGCACGATGTCGCGGCTCTCCGACCACGGCCCCGCGCCCGACACCTATGGTCGGCTCTACCGCGTCGACACCGACGGCTCGGTCACTCAGGTGCTCGACCACATCGCGACCTCCAACGGGCTGGGCTTTACGCCGGACCGGAAACACATGTACTACACGGACTCGGCCGCTCGCAAGATCTACATCTTTGCCTACGACCAGGAGTCTGGAGAGATCTCCGACCAGCGAGTGTTCGTGGAGACTCCGGACGGCCGCGGACTGCCCGACGGCATGACGGTGGACTCAGAGGGCTACGTCTGGTCCGCGCGTGCCATGGACGCAACCGTTTACCGCTACACGCCCGACGGCAAGGAAGAGAGGTCGATCCGCTTTCCGGCAAATCTGGTGTCGAGCCTGATGTTCGGCGGCGCGGACCTGACCGACATCTATGTGACGACCATCGGCGGCGAGGACCGGGCAACGAACGGCTCCGGCGCGGGAGCCCTCTTCAGGATGAACCTCGGGATCAAAGGCATGACCGAGTTCTACTCGCGGATAAAGGTCTAGCAGCTTGCCGATAAAAGGCGTCAAGCGGTAACATGTAGGTGACCGACTGCCGGGTTTCCCGGCGTCCGGACTTCTCCGAGGCGACGTAGCCAAGTGGTCTAAGGCGGAGGTCTGCAAAACCTCTATTCGGCGGTTCGAATCCGCCCGTCGCCTCCAAGTCGCTTGAACCACCTCATACCGTTTGCCCGATCCCGCTCCAGGAACACGTATGGCAACTGGCGAAACGCTGCCCATGTTGGACAAGAAGCCGCTGCTTATTCTCATGGACGCCGCCGCCATGCTCCATCGGGCCTGGCACGCGATTCAGCAGCCGCTGAACGTCAGTCGGACGGGCGAGGACGTGCGCGGGGTATTTGGCTTCCTCAATACCTTTCTGCGCAGCTTGGCCGACTGGCAGCCGACCCACTGCGCGATTGCGTTCGACCTCCCGGCGCCGACCTTCCGGCACAAGCAGTTTAGCGAGTACAAGGCCCACCGTCCCGCTACGCCTCCTGAACTTCGCCCTCAGTTTGGCCGACTGCGGGATGTCATGCACGCCTTCGGTGTCCCGGTCTTCGAGCACGAGGACTACGAGGCGGACGACGTATTGGGCACGCTCTGCCGTGAGGCCGAGGCCCACCAGATCGAGGCGCTCATCCTGACAGGCGATACCGACACGCTGCAGCTCGTGTCCCCTTGGGTGCGAGTTTTGATGAGCTTCAGCATACAGAAGCGGATGGTCTACGACGAGGCCGCGGTGCGAGAGCGCTACGGTGGGCTAGGCCCGAGCGCCGTGCCCGACATCAAGGCCCTAGAGGGTGACACGTCGGACAACATTCCGGGCGTGCCGGGAGTGGGGTCCAAGACGGCTATACGACTGCTGAGTGAGTTCGGGAGTCTCGAGGGCATCTACGAGAACCTTGACAAGGTTGGTCCTGCGAAAGCCCAGCAGAGCCTGGCAGAAAACAAGGAGTCGGCCCTGCAAGGAAAGTCGCTCGCCACCATCGTCAGGGACGTCCCGATGCAGTTCGATCTGGAGGATGCCCGTTTCTGGACGTACGATCGGGCAACGGTGGTCGAAGCCCTGAGGGAGCTCGAGTTCTTCAGCATGGTGCCGAGGATACCCGAGCCCGAGCAGGATGGAGCACGTGCAACGCAGGCGGAGCTACCAATCGTCGAAGACCAGATAGAGACGGAATACAAGATAGTCGACACCCCTGAGGCACTCGCTGAGCTTACGGCCCAGCTTGACTCCGCGCAGGGCTTTTCATTCGACACCGAGACCACGGACACAAACCCCAAGGCCGCTGATCTGGTCGGCCTCTCGTTTTCGCATTCAACCGGCCAGGGCTGGTATGTCCCCGTGGGCCACTCTGAAGGGGCGCAGCTTCCGCTAGACCTTGTGCTGAGCAGCGTGGGCCCCATTCTAGAGAACGACCAAGTACCGAAGGTCGGCCACAACGCCAACTACGACATGACCGTGTTGTCCAAATACGGCGTTCAGGTCAACAACCTGGCGTTCGACACCATGCTTGCGGCCCACCTCTCCGGCAGAAAGGCAATCAGCCTCGAGGCTCTAGCTCTTGACTCGCTGAACCGTGAGATGACTCCCATCTCGGACGTGACCGGCATAGGACGGAAGCGGATCACCATGGCACAGGTGTTGATAGCGGAAGCTGCAGCCTACGCCGCGGCCAAGGCGGACGTCACTCTGCAACTTCGCGATATCCTCTTGAAGGAGGCGGAAAACAAGGGAGTTACGGAAGTGTTCAAGACGGTCGAAATGCCGCTGGTGCCTGTGTTGGCGCGCATGCAGGCCAACGGCACGGCTGTCGACGTTGGCCCGCTAGAGCAGATGTCGGCCGAGCTTGGCGAACAGTTATCCCGCATCGAGGCGGATATGTACGAGGTCGTTGGCCACGAGTTCAACTTGAACTCGCCCCAGCAGCTGGGAGACGTTCTGTTCAAAGAGCTGAGGCTTCCGCCCACCAAGCGTACACAGAAAGGCTTCTCCACAGACGCCTCCTCCTTGGAAGGCCTCAAGCAAGTAATTGAAAAAGGAGACAAGGACAATGTGGACCCCAAGGCGGTTCAGGTGCTGGACACTGCTCTGGAGTACAGACAGCTCGCCAAGATCAAGTCTACCTACACGGACGCCCTGCCGACGCTAGTCAACCCGAAGACGGGGCGGGTCCACACGATCTACGGCCAGACCGGCTCGGCAACAGGCCGGGTCTCCAGTAATGATCCGAACGTCCAGAACATCCCTGTTAGGACCGAGCTTGGTCGCCGAGTCCGGAAAGCGTTCGTCGCCCAGAACGCGCCGGAATGGACTCTGCTGGCCGCAGACTACTCGCAGATCGAGCTGCGTGTCCTGGCACATCTCTCCCGCGACCCCGGGCTCCTGGAAGCGTTCCATAGCGGCCAGGACATACACGACGCGACGGCATCGTCGGTGTACAGCGTTCCCCTTAGCGAAGTCGACCGGGACATGAGGCGGACCGCCAAGATCATGAACTTCGGCGTCATCTACGGCCTCAGCGCCTTCGGTATAACCCGGCAGACAGGGCTGAGCCCTGAGGAGGGTAAGGCGTTCATCGAGACCTACTTCGGGCAGTACCCCGGCATTCGCCAGTACGTAGAGTCGACCAAGGCGCAGGTCCGCGAGTCCGGCTACGTGCAGACGATAACGGGCCGGCGAAGATACATCCCAGAGATCAAGTCCAGCAACTTCAACGTCAGGTCTGCGGGCGAGCGTATGGCCATCAACATGCCCATCCAGGGCACGGCAGCCGACATCCTCAAGATCGCGATGGTCCGAGTCCAGGCGCGGCTCGACGCCGCGGACCTGCGCACGATGATGATCATTCAGGTCCACGACGAGCTTATCTTCGAAGCCCCCCGTGAGGAGCTGGAGGAGTTAAAGGCCATCGTTCTCGAAGTGATGCCCGCCGCGCTGGAGTTGGCCGTGCCCCTAGACATCGAGCTGAAGACCGGAGACACCTGGGGCGACATGGAGTAAAGTGGGTTAGCAAGGCTCCGTGGACTCTTGCGACGCTTCGGACGGACTCCCAAGAATCGTTGCCCGAGGTGCCATGATGGGTGAAAGGAGTAGTCTTTTGTCTCCCTGAACCCTTAGCCCGAATCCACCGAAGGACACCGATGGACGGCGTGAGGAAAGCGGAAGGGGGGTGAGGGAGCTACAAGGGAAATAGCCTGGGTTCCATTTGGGGTAGGGAGGTCGGCGGACGGTCTTCATCGCCGCACAGGGGCCCCTATGGCCGTCTGCGGGAGCTGTGATGCGCGGGATGGCGAGAGAATACGCAGCAGGGAACTCTCTCGGACCGGGCTGGCACGAGTCTGCGGGGATCTTCGGTTGTCCGGTGGGTGGGTCGGTCGCCGACGGTGCCGTCAGGCCGGGAGTGGAATGGCTCGCAGCCGGGCCAAGGCACGGCTGAACTTCTCAGCCCAAGGCCAGCGATCCGGAAGATGCAGGGTCAACCGGCGTGCCGAGCGGGTGAGCCGTCCGGCCAGGGAGAAGAACCGCCGCCGGAGGGTCTTGGTGGTGGCTATCCGCTCTCCCAGACCGATCCGCGCCGTCCAGCGGGCCAGGTTGTGGGCCATCGTCTGGACGGTCAGCCAGGCACCGTTGGCGGCGAAGCGGCCCGAGGGGAGATGGTTCAGCCCGACGCCGTACTTGAGGTCGCGTATGGCATTCTCGATCTCGGCGTGGCGGCGATGGTCAGCCTCCAGTTCGAGCAACTCCCCGTCCCGGTCGGTGATGAAGCCATGATAGCTGTATTTGGCGAAGAGGGCCAGTTGGGAACCGGGCGTCGGCTTCACCCGCCGGACGATGAGCCGTACCGGCGCGGCGTCCGCCTCGGCCTGGAAGGGGGTGCAGGTGGTCTCGGCCACATCGGCGGCACCGTCCATCCAGTAAGGAATCGGCGTCCAGGCATCTTCGGGTATCGCCTCGATGAGATTGTGCAGGCTTTTGTGCTGGCGGATGGTGATGGAGAAGCGGACATCCATCTTGCGGCAGACGGATACCACGCCATGAGTGTAGAACCCGCTGTCGGCCCGTAGCGTGAGTCGTCCGTCGGCCCCGGCGTAGCGCACCCGTCCCACCGTCTCCCGCAGGAAGTGGGCGGCGCCGCGGGCGGTGTTGGCCCGGCCCTCGCGCAGCCGGGACATCAGCACGTCTCCGGTGCCGGCGGCGATGGCCGGCAGCGGGTGGTAGCCCCGCTTGCCGGTATAGCCGTGGTGGCGGGCGCCCTCCTTGGCCAGTCCGTAGGTCTCGCAGATGGTGGAGTCCAGGTCAATGGTCAGGGGCCCGTCGCCGGGTCCCGCCCCGGCCTGCCAAGCCCGGGCCAGCAACTCGCGGCTCACCCGGTCGAGTTGACGGACGTGGCCCCACCGGAAGGTGCCCAGGGTGGATGGCGCCTTGACCGTGCCGCCCAGGGTGCAGGCCGTCCCCCCGGTGCGCAACACATCGGCGTCGTCAATGCAGTCGCCCCCAGCCAGCGCAGACGCCACCAGCGTCATCATCTTGTCGCTCGTGTTCGCCCGCCCCGGGGCATCGCCCAGGTCGAGGCGCTGCCGGACGAGTTCGGACAGGCCGAGGTGCCGCGCCAGGGTGGCCGGAAGGAGCAGCCCGGCATTGGCCACCAAGCGGCGGTCGTCGAAGGTGATTTGGATCCGGTCGGGGTGGTTGCGTGGCAGCATCTACTGGGTGCTCCTTTTCCGGGGCCGTTTTTTTGCTACAAAACCATTATCCCAGAAGCACAGGAGCGCCTTCTTGCCGCCTCAGGACGCTAACCCGACGCCCTCCTTCGGTGGATTCGGGCTTAGGCTGGCTCAGGATAAACTCCGTGAAGGGCCTGGGGTGGCTGGGCGTTTCTGCAGCAGGCCCGACCAGTTTGGGATATCAGACCCACCCCAGATTCCTCGGAAAACGTCGTTTACCCATGGCTATCACCGACCAATCGGCGTTATCTTCATAGCAGTCTGGCATATCATCCGCAGCGCCGAGACTCATCGACCCGCATTGACACGCCTCGTCTGCGTTACTAAGATGGGGACAGCGGCAGACGACGGCCGCACCGAAACAAAAGGAGCCGCGTATTTTGCAGCCAGACGCCTCTACTAGCATCGACCAGGCGGTCGGTTTGTACGTCAGTAGCTTCAAGGGCGAGCAGAATCAAGTCAGGCAGGAGCTTTTCAAGTTCGCGCGGTGGTTCGGCCCGACCAGGGCGCTCTCCGATCTCCAGCCTTTCGAAATCGACGAGTACGGCGAGCATCTAGGCGGCCATGGGGCCGTCCCTCAGGCGGCCGAACGGATCAAAGAGGTCCGCAAGTTTCTGGCCTTCGCCAAAAAAGAGGGCCTGATAGACAGCAACCTCGCGCAACACCTCAAGATCCGTAAGGGCAAGGGCCGCGCCAGAGCCGGCATCCCGGCGCGAGAGCGCGAGAGGATCGAGCTTACGCCCCAGGGGTATGCCCAGCTGCTGAACGAGCTAGAAAGCCTCAAGGCCCGCCGTGGCCCCATCGCCTCTCAGATCCAGCGGGCCGCCGCCGACAAGGATGTCCGCGAAAACGCTCCCCTTGAAGCGGCGCGCGAGCAGCTTGGCTTTGTTGAGTCCCGTATCAGAGAGATCGAGGAGATTCTCACGCGGGCGGCCGTAGTCGAACCCTCCGATCAAGCACACGGTCAGCAGGTGGCAGTCGGGTCAAAGGTGGCGCTGAAAGACCTCGATTCCGGGCGGGAAACCAAGTACACGGTCGTCAGCGCCTCAGAGGCAAATCCCCTCGAAGGAAAGATATCCGACGTATCGCCGGTCGGCAAGGCGTTGATGACCGCCGTTCCAGGTCAGCATGTCGAGGTAGAGACTCCGAGGGGCAAGCAACGGTACCGCGTCGTGGCAGTCTCCTCCTAGGTGCGTCGGCGTGTTCCCGGATGTGATAGGGCCCGTCTTACGCGGGCCCATTTTGCTGTAGGCTGCGATGCAGAACGAAGACAACTACGATCCAGCTATTCGCATAGTTGAGTACGATCCCCAATGGCCGAAGGCCTTCCAACGGGAGGCCGCGGCCCTGAGGAGCGCGCTGGAGACGGTGGCCGTGCGCATCGACCATGTCGGCTCTACGTCCGTCCCAGGACTGGCTGCCAAACCCATTATTGACATCAATATCTCCGTCCAGGCTCTAGACCCTATGGGTCCGTACCACGGGCCGCTCGAGGCGCTGGGTTACCAGTTTACATCTGACCCAGACTCACCTGATCTCCATTTCTTCGGCAAGCCTGCTCAACGGCCTCGGACTCATCATGTCCACGTAAGCCAGGCGGGCAGCATCCACGAGCAAGGCGATCTGGCTTTCAGGGAATACCTGACGAGCCACCCGAATGAGGCAGAGCGTTACGTCGCCCTCAAGCGCCGGTTGGCAGCGCAGCATCCCGGCGACCGATTGGCGTACATTGCTGGCAAGGACCCCTTCGTGATAGACATGAAAGCGCAGGCCCTGAATTGGGCGAGGGAGTCGGCGGGAGTGCTCTAGGGAGCGCGATTTGGAAGACATCACCGAATCTGTAACAAGGCTCGTCTTCCAGCTTGGGATCATTCTGATCGCGGCCAAGCTGAGCGGGGAGCTGTTCGAGCGATACCTGAAGACGCCGGCGGTCCTCGGGGAGTTGGCGGCGGGCATCATCATCGGTCCGTTTGCTCTCGGGGGAATCGACCTGCTGGCGGTCGGCCCACTGTTCCAGGAGATCGTAGCCGAAGAGGGGCACGAAGGGTTCTCCATTCCAGTCTCGGCCGCCCTATGGTCGATAGCGCAGGTCGGAGCCATCGTACTACTGTTCGTGGCCGGCATTGAGACACACCTGGGCCAGTTCCTCAAGTACGCGCGGCCGGCGTCGATCGTGGCGTTGGGCGGCGTGCTGGTGCCGTTCGCGTTCGGGGACGTGCTAACAGTGGCATTCGGGTTCGCAGACGGTTTTGGCGACTTGAAAGCCCTGTTCGTCGGCGCGGTCCTTACCGCGACCTCCATCGGAATAACCGTGCGGGTCCTTGGGGACCTCCGCCAGCTCAACTCGCCTGAGGGCGTAACCGTCCTGGGGGCCGCCGTGCTGGACGACGTCGTTGGGATTCTCATACTTACCATTGTGGTCGGTCTCAGCGATTCGGGAGAGCTGTCGGCCACATCTATCGGCTTCGTTGCCCTGAAGACGTTCGGATTCTGGCTCGCCCTGACGGGGGTCGGCATCCTGCTTTCCCAATACATCTCCAAGGCGCTGCTCAGCTTCAAGGTCAGCGGAGCGGCGGTCGCTCTTGCGCTGGCCCTGGCCTTTCTGGCCGCGGGTGCGGCCGAGAGCTTTGGCCTGGCGATGATAATCGGCGCATTCTCGATCGGGCTGGCCCTGTCAGGTACCGAGCTCGCCGAGAAGCTTGAGGAGCCTTTGAACGCGGTCTACGTAGCTCTGGTACCCATCTTCTTCGTCGTGATGGGGATGCTCGTGGACGTCACAGCCCTTGGTGGCGTGTGGGCGTTTGGCCTAGTCGTGACCGCTTTCGCGATCGTTAGCAAGGTCGGCGGCAGCGGGCTACCGGCCCTGCTTGCCGGGTTCAACCGTCGCGGCGCATTGAGGATCGGGATCGCTATGATGCCCAGGGGTGAGGTGGCGCTCATCATGGCCGGGGTTGGGATCAGCGCAGGAGTTCTAGGCTCGGACCTCTATGGCGTGTCTATCATCATGACACTGATAACTACTGCAGTCGCCCCTCCGCTCCTGGCCGTCGCCTTTCGAGGCGGCGAGTCAGGGTCCCGCTCCCAGTCCCCTGCATAGGGCCTTGCTCAGAATCAGCGATACCCGGTTAATTGTGGCACGCTTTTGTATGAAAGATTGCCGAAGGCAGGGCGCACGCCATGCGCCCCTACAGTGGGGCTAACCTCCCTCGATACGTTCCGGTGCGGCATCGGGGCGACATCGGGACTACTCCCCTCGATACAGCGGCCTCCGGCGCTTACTCGGGACAGGCGGGATGAACGGGGTTGGTAAGGTCCTGAAAAATGTGTTCCATTCTGTTCCATTGTGTTCCTCTCAGCTTGGGGCTTTGGTACACCGTGGGACAGTTGGGCAAAGAAATGGGACAGGCCACTTGGGTCTGTCCCTAAGAGCAAGTATAGCACTAATGTTCGCGGTTGTCGAGGGCCAGGGGATCGGAGGCGACTTCTTGTGCAAAGCCCCTACATAGGGAGCTGTTGGGAGACGACTTTAGGAAAGGTAGCGTCGGCTGTCGTAGGGGCACGGCATGCCGTGCCCCTACCGTCGTGGTACTCAGGGCACAGACTCACAAACACATTGTCTAGGGCCGGATAGGGAGCTGATGACCGAAAACGTCGCGGTCCAGGATACGCGGGCGCTCGTCGAAGAGCTCAAGCGTCAGGTCTCGGGCGAGGTCCTGTTCGACCAGATGACCCGCGTCCTCTACAGCACCGACGCCAGCATCTACCAGATCGAGCCCCTTGGCGTGGTTATCCCCCGGACCGATGAAGACGTGGTGGCCGTCATCGAGACGGCGGCACGCCACGGCGTCGCCGTGCTTCCCCGGGGCGCGGGCACCAGCCTCGCGGGCCAGGCCGTCGGCCGCGCGATCGTGATCGACTTCTCCAAGTACATGAGGAAGATTCTAGAGGTCAACCCCGAGGAGGGCTGGGTGCGCACGCAGCCGGGCATCATCCTCGACGAGCTCAATCACCACCTGGAGCCGGACGGGCTGCACTTCGCGCCCGACCCCAGCACCAGCAACCGGGGAAACGTCGGTGGCGCGCTGGGCAACAACTCCTGCGGCGCCCACTCGATAACCTGGGGCAAGACGGTCGATAACGTGCTCGAGATGCAGGTGGTCCTCTCAAACGGTGACCAGGCCACGCTGGGGCCTGTCGGCAGTGAACAGCTTGAAGCCAAGAAGGGCAGCGATAGCCTGGAGGGCGAGATCTATCGTCGGCTGTCGGCCATCGGCGAAGCTAGCCGTGAAGAGGTTCTGGCCCGCTATCCCAAGATACAGCGCAGGGTCGGCGGCTATAACCTCGATGAGCTCATTCAAGACGACGGCCTGGACAGCGCCCGTTTCGTCGTGGGCTCTGAGGGGACGTTGTTAGCTATCACCGAGGCCAAGCTACGTATCGTGCCCCTGCCGAAGATGAAAGCGCTCGCCGTTCTTCACTTCCGGGAGCTCATCGAGTCGATGGAGGCCACCGTCGCAGTCCTGGAGCTGGAGCCGGCGGCCGTTGAGCTAATCGACAGCATGATCATCCGCCAGGCGCGGACCAACCTCGAGTACTCGCGGAAGATGGACTTTATCGAGGGCAATCCTGAGGCCCTCCTGGTGGTCGAGGTAACCGGCGACTCGCTGGCAGAGCTCGAGGCCAAGCTGGACGAGTTGGACGAGCGCGTCGCCCGAAGCGGCCTGGGGTTCGCGATCCGAAAGATTACCAGACCCGCGGACCAGGCAAGGGTGTGGGAGGTGCGTAAAGCTGGGCTTGGACTGATGATGAACGCGCCCGGCGACGCCAAGCCGCTTCCTTTCGTCGAGGATACGGCGGTCGCGCCGGAAGCGCTTCCGGAGTACGTGAGGCGGTTCAGCGAGATCGTTCGCGAACACGGCACGACGGCGGGCTACTACGGCCACGCTAGTGTAGGGTGCCTGCACATCAGGCCGCTCATCGATCTGAAGCTTCAGGAGGGCGTAGACCGCATGGTGTCCATCGCCTCGCAGGTCAGCGACCTGGTGCTGGAGTTCGGCGGCGCCATGAGCGGCGAGCACGGCGACGGCCTGGTGCGCAGCGTCTGGAACGAGAAGATGTTCGGGCCGGAGCTCAACGAGGCGTTTCGCGAGGTCAAACGGGCCTTCGACCCGAACGGCATCATGAATCCGGGCAAGATCGTCGACCCTCCGCCCATGACCGAAAACCTGCGCGTCGACCCGACCTACCGTCCCCTCGACCTGAAGACGGGCTTCGCTTCCTATCCGGAAGGCGGCCTGGCCGGCGCCGTGGAGATGTGCAACGGACAGGGGGCCTGTCGAAAGGTGACGTCAGGGACCATGTGCCCGTCCTACATGGTTACTCGCGACGAGGAGCACTCCACCCGCGGACGCGCCAACGCCCTGCGGGCGGCCATATCCGGCGCCCTGCCTGTAGACTCCCTCACCAGCAGACGCCTATACGACGTTCTGGACTTATGCCTCGAATGCAAGGGCTGCAAGGCCGAGTGTCCTTCCAACGTTGATATGGCGAAGCTCAAGTATGAGTTCCTCGACCGATACCACAAGACGAACGGCTACTCGCTCCGAGACCGCATCTTCGGCAACGTCGCTCTCCTCGGCCGGCTGGGGTCTTTCTTTGCGCCGCTGTCCAACTGGCCCCTGGGGGCGCAGCCCTTCAAAGACCTTCTTGAGGAGGTCGCCGGTATCGACCACAGACGGACGCTCCCTTCGTTCGCGAGTCAGACCTTCGTTCAGTGGTTCCGGGCGCGCGGCGGCTCGCCGGCTACGGCCTCTACCAAAGGCCAGGTGCTCCTGTTTCCGGACACCTTTACCGACTACAACCATCCAGACCTCGGGCAGGCGGCCACCGCCGTCCTGGAGCATATGGGCTACCAGGTCATCCTCCCGAGGGCAAAATGCTGTGGGCGCCCGATGCTGTCCAAGGGCATGATGGACAAGGCCCGCCGCAACGCGAGGTACAACGTCGATAGCGTATTCCCCTACATTGAGAAGGGCGCGAAGCTGGTCGGCCTGGAACCGAGTTGCATCCTGAGCTTCCGAGACGACTACGTGGACCTGCTCGGCGACTCTCGAGCGCGCACCGTGGCTGAGAGCACGATGCTTATCGAGGAGTTTGTCCTATGGGCCCGTGACGAAGACGGAGCGGCACTCGATTTCGCGAAAGCGCCGGGGAAGCTTCTTTTTCACGGGCACTGCCACCAAAAGGCGGTCGTCGGAGTTGGACCGGCCATGGAAGTGCTGCGCTCGATACCGGGATGCGACGCTGACGAGATTCCCTCCGGCTGCTGCGGCATGGCCGGCGCTTTCGGCTTCAAAAAGGAGCACTTCCAGATATCGATAGACATCGGCGAGCAGACGCTATTCCCGGCGATACGGTCTCAGCAGGGAGAGTTTGTAGTCGTGAGTGAAGGGGTATCCTGCCGCCAGCAAGTCCAAGACGGCACCGACAAACGCGCCAAACACCTGGTGGAGGTCCTCGCCGAGGCGCTATAAGAAATGCGCTACATGTGCGCACTCCGGCCGTCGGATCGCCGGTTCGCAGTGTAGTGATGGCCCGGCGGAGCCTATCTCAAAAAATCCCTTCTCCCCTTGTGGGAGAAGGTTAGAGCCCGCCCTGAGTTTACCGAAGGGATGAGGGGGCTTGACGAAAATTGACACTGCGGGGTCTGGGATGACCCCTTTCGATGGTTCGCCGGATCACCCTCACCTTAATCCTCTCCCTTCAAGGGAGAGGAAAGAGACGGCCGACCGTCTGAGATACGTTCCGGCGGAACCTTCTGTACTCATGGCACCACCCGGTCGATGGAAATCGCCCTGTTGTCGCGCGTGTAACGAATTCGCAGGGCCTCCCCTTCCATGAGCGTGTCAAATGTGAACCAGTCTAGCTCCACCATCTCTTCGTTGACGAGAATGTAATAGGTTCCGTCGGAGGCAGCCTCCTTGGCCACCAGCCGCCCCTCTATCCGCCGATACGGAGGCAGCGCATACCATAGCAGGTATAGCGCGAACTTCGCCGCTCTCCAGAGTCTGTCGACGGTGGCGGCCAGTACGTCCATCTTCCGCTGTAAACCTCCGTACACTCAGATCATACCTGTAGCCAGTCTCGGAAACAACTCGATTGCGGTTCTTTGATTCGGTGATATCGGGTGGCCACCTAGCCGTTGAGGCCACATCGCGTTGCCCACAGACGCAAAAGGCCGCCACTTAATAGTGACGGCTGACTCAACCCACATGTGCCCCTCGATACGTCCCGATGCCGAATCGGGACTACTCGGGGTAGTCGGAAGCAAGGGGTCTTCGCGACGCGGCAGGTCCCCCACCACCCGCATATTGTGCCCCTCCGCTGCCTGCACTTCGTCGGCAGCCTACAGCACTTGCTGCAACGCCTCCTCGAGCTCCGTGAGCGTAACGAAGGCCTCGAACCTGAAGGTGACGACGCCCTGCCCGTCGATCACGAACGACCACTCGTTACTGGGCAGGTTCCATTCCAGTACCGTAGCAGAGATTCGCGACTTGTCCAGGTCACCCTGTATCTCATCGGGGTTGTCGTAAAAGTCCACATGTATGAAGTTGGCCTGACCTTTGTACTGGTCCTTTAGCTCTCGCAGTACCTCCACCTGGGGACCGCACACTGCGTTGGTACAGAACGCTGGGCTGGCGAATACGACCACGGTTGGCATTCCGCTCTCTATCGCGCCGGCGATAGTCGTCTGATAGAGGTCAGGGTCCTGCATCGAGCCGGTCGAGAGCTGGGCGAGCGTTTCAACGTCTGCCAGCGTCCTGCTCACGCTTTTTATGGCGGCGGCTCCGACAGGAGGCGCAGAGGAAGCTTCAGTTACCTCAAAGAACAGCTTGACCCTCCGCAAGGAGCCGTCGCTATCCTCAACCGCTATGTCGATGCCCCAAAACCCGGCCGCGTCGAAGTCGAGCTGTGTCGTGTATAGACCCCTCGTGCCATAGGGCCACTGCTGAAACTCTGCTGTGGCGATCTCCTTGAGCTCACCCTCGGCGTCCGGCCCTGGGTCGATGACAATGATAGGGATGCCGTTTACATCCATAGGCGTGCGGTCCCAGTCGGCGTCGATATGGTAGCTTGAGAATACCGTGGCTACGGGTGCCGTAATGAGCATGTCCGGAGATGTGACTGCGAATCCTACGCGGTTCTCACCGAGTCCGAGGTCAGCGGTGCCAAGGACGGCCCGGAGACCGTCAGCCGATACCGGACCCCATGTGAGCGGCTCTCGGTCCGGCCTGACAGACTCCTCTGCCGGCGCAGACGCCTCCTCAGCCGCGGCAGGCGGCGCTGGCTGCGGATCATCCGACCCACAGGCGACGGCTACGAAGACAAGTAAGGACCCAGTTATCGCTGCCCGGACCGGACCCCTGGAGGTGCTCAACCTAGGACTCCGACTGAGGCTTGAATCCGCCGAAGGTAAACGCGAACGCCGAGAAATCCGAAGAGTTGGAGCTCAGCTTCAGCTCATGGCCGCCGAACATGGGGATGCTCACCAGCCGGTACATCTTGGACTCATCGACCACTACGAAGCTGTTCCCGTCTGCGTCGAACCGAACGTCTGCGCCCGCTTCCGCAGGGTCCAAGGCCTTGTCGTCCAAGGTGACCCGGACCTCGTAGGGAGGCAGGTTCTCTCCCCCCATCACCAGGTTTACGGTCGTGGCGTAGAACTTTATCGCCATGTAGTCTTCGAAATTCTCGGTCTCCCTGGCATGCGTGAGGTTCTCAACGTCGTTGCGCCACAGTCCCTGAAGATAGATAAAGTGGTTGTTGTGGTCGCCCGGGTCTTCATACTCGATTTCCGCGTCAGGCTCGAGATAGAACTCCTCGTGACTCACGTATGGCGGTGCGGACCCGGACCTGAGGGCTCCGTAGTTACGCGCGACGCCGGCATACAGCTCTCTCGTTATACTGTTCATCGGGTCACGTGACAGAGCTAGCGGCTCGTATTCCGGCAAGACAACCTCACCGAGCGGAATGTCGCTTACCTGAGCGCCGGCCTCTGTCAGCAGCTCACGTATTATTAGCTCTGTCTCCTCATACTGACCCTCCCCAAAGTGGGTGTACCGGATATAGCCATCCTGGTCGATCAGGTATTTGGCGGGCCAATAGCGGTTCGCGTAGGCTTCCCAGGTGCCACGGTTGTTGTCAATTGCGATGGGATACTCGAGCCCCGCCTCTTCGGCCGCAGCCGCTATGTTCTCTCTTTTCTTCTCGAATTCGAACTCGTAGGCCTGCACCCCAACAATTACAAGGCCACGGTCCTCGTACTTCATGTGCCAGTCCTTCAGATACGGGAACGTCCGGATGCAATTGACGCAGGTCCACGTATAGAAATCGACCAGCACGACCTTACCGCGCTGGTCCTTCAGCGTGAACGGTTCGGAGTTGATCCATCCGGTGATGTCCCTAAGCTCGGGTGCTAGCTCTTCGTCGCCCGTCCGACTGGACCTGGTCGCCACCGGCAGGTCTGCCTGCTGGACTTCGGGCTCTTCAGACTGCAGCTCGGTGGCGGCCGGGCCTGCCGGAGCCTCGGTGTCAGTCTCGACGGGGGCCGCTGCCGGAACGTCTGCCGGCGCAGCGGTCGGCTCCGCCGACTGTGCCGCTGCGGGCTGGACCTCTGGCTCCGAGTCCCGGCCACAAGCGGCGGCGACCAAGCCAACTAGCAAGACCGCGACCAGGACGAGTGACACGTTGGACCTAGACAGGATAGTCCTACTCGGATACATAGTCGGATTCGCTCCTCTTTTGCTTCTTTGATGTATACAACGCTGATCTCTCACGCAGGTTGGGTCTGGTGCCGACACCGACGAAAAAGGGCGGTCTTTAGCCGAGCGTCAAGGGGTCGATTGGCTACTTTCTACTAGTCATTATACGCGTAAGGCCAGTATGCCAGATTCGGACGGCGGACGCGAGTCGCGGTCGTTCGGATAGTGTGAGCCTAGAAGAGCGGATAGGATGAGGGCCTAGCGTCCATCACAAGCGGAGCAGTTGATCGAGGGGCTGTCGCTGGACTCAGACGGCCCTAGACCTGGGGTCTGGGGCCTCCCTCGCCCTTTAGACGACGGATACCCTCCCACGCCAACGGCACCCCGGCCGCCGCCATGGCGAGTTTGATCGAGTCACCGATAATAAAGTCTCGCAGGCCCCATTCGTACATTACTGCCAGCCGGCTCCGCTCGACCAATTGGTCCGCCGGTATGTAGTAAGCCAGCCAGGGCAGTCCGAACGCGTAGATGGCTACCTCGCCCGCGAACATCGCCGCCGCCAGCTTGAAGGGGTTCCGACCCCATCCCCTCTCCACGAGCAGGCCGACGATGAATGCGGCCGCGACAAACCCCAGGAGATAGCCCCTGCTCAAACCTGACATGGCTGCCTCCGGAGCGAACACCGGTATTCCGGCAATTCCATAGCCGAGGTACACCAGCATGCTAGCCGCCCCGCGCTTGCTTCCCAGGACTGCACCAGCCATCAAGACGCCAAAGGTCTGCCCGGTTATTGGCACGGCGGGGTTCAGGTAGACGGCTACCTTGGCCAACACCGCCGTCAGCGCCGCGAACCCCACGATGAGCCCGGCATCCACCACGATATTGACCGACGGGCTGCTCCTCGGGATCAGAGCATCGGCGATAGCGCCTACTTTCGCGTGCGTTTGCATAGACTAGCCTCCAATTCGAGACCTGAGTCGTACCTCAGGCTGGTCAGGATTCCTTGAAATCGACCGAGGGTGGACTACAACATTGAGAGGCTGGAGAGTGGTCCTTATATCCGAATCGCCACCGACCGATGCGCCAGGGCCGACTACGCGTCCTTGCGCAGGTCATCGGCAGGGGTAAAGATAGAGCCCTTTGGGAAAACAGGCGGTTGGCGTCGAGTCCCAGACTGCGGGGACGACTGCCGGCCCGACGCAAGGCGTAGTAGGACACCCCCGGCCAGTGCAAACGAAGCCCACCTCAAGAGCGCTCGGCGGGAGTAAGCTCGTTCGTTTTTCTCTTGTTGGTCCACCGCTCTAGTCTCCGGTTCTTCACCGTGCCCTCATCAAGCACCTCTCCAACTGGCGCGTAACTCATCCGACGCGACATTATAACCGAGCCTCTTTGCCCGCGCAACCGCGACCAGTAACGGCCCGCCCGTTTTCGCAACCACGTTTGAGCTATAATTGACCCACTTTTCAACGTCCGGAGTGCATTTATGACAGAAACATCGGGAGTTCTGCTTCCAACGACGGTCGTGGGTAGCCACGCGACCCCAAGCTGGCTGTTGACGGCTATCGACGAGATCGACAACGGGAACTACGGCCGGACGGACGTTCGCGAGACGTTCGACGACGCGGTGAACATGGCCATCCTGGACCAGGAGCGTGCTGGGGTGGACATCATCAGTGACGGCGAGATGCGACGGTGGTACTTCGTCCAGAGCTTTTATCGCCGAATGTCAGGCCTAGCAGAGGAGCCGCCGTTGCGAAAGGTTGGGCTGTACGGCTACGACAGCCCCCAGCGATATCGCGCGGTCGGGAAGGTCACCGTACCGGAGGGTCTGGGGATAGTAGAAGAGTTCGAGTACGCCAAGGCACATACCTCGAAGCCGCTCAAGGCTACTTGTCCAGGCCCGCTGACGCTCACGATGCACATACGACCGGGGGACGCCTACAAGAGTCGAATGGAAGTGGGGTGGGAGTTTGCCGGTGTGATTAACGCGGAGCTCAAGGCGCTCGTGGAGGCCGGAGCCGACTACATCCAGCTCGATGAGCCTTCCTTCGCCATCATCCCCGGCGAGCTTCAGGAGTGGCTCAACCTCTACAACGCGGCGGTCGAGGGCGTGAACGCAAAGCTTGCGCTGCATGTCTGCTTCGGCAACCTGGCGAGCAGGCCTCGCGGCAAGCGGACCTACAGGTGGATGTTCCCCGCTCTGCTGGAAGCCAACGCTGAGCAGCTAGTCCTGGAGTTCGCCAACAGGGAGATGAGCGAGAGCGACCTCTGGCAGGAGTTCAGCGTCGACAAGGAGCTGGGCGCCGGCGTGGTCGACATCAAGTCTTTTTACGTAGAGACGCCTGAGGACGTGGCCGAGCGGATCAGAGAGATACTACAGTATGTGTCGCCTGAAAAGCTGTACCTCAACCCAGACTGCGGCTTCTTCCAGCTTCCCAGATGGCTGACGTACCTGAAACTGGAGGCATTGGTGGCGGGTGCCGAGATCGTCAGGAAAGAGCTCGAGGGGTAAGGGTGCGGGGGTACAGGGTACGGGGTACTGGGTATGGGGCAGAGTTGAGATGGTGACGGTGACGGACAGCGCTAAAGAGGAGCTGAAGCGGCGGCTTGACGTACACAACCTCCCACCTGGGAAGTACCTGCGGCTCGCCACGCCCCCGGTGTGGGCCGGAGAGGGCGACTTCGGAATAGTGATCGACGAGACGAAGGACGGAGACCAAGTCGTCGATTTCCAAGGGTCTGACGTCCTCCTCGTGGACGCCGGCCTGGCTGACCGCCTGTCCGACTCAGTGTTCGATTTCAAGGACTCCAGGTTCACATTGGACGTGTATTGAAAGAGGCCCCACTAAGTCGTCACGGCACCGCGAGAGGCCGAGGAGACGAGTTTGGCGTACTTGGCCATGACGCCGGAGTCGTACTTCGGAGGAGGGGCACTCCACTCCTGGCGACGGCGGGTCAGCTCCTCGTCGGATACCCGAACGGTGAGCTCTCGGGCCTCGACGTCGAGGATTATGGTATCCCCGTCCCTGACCAGTGCAATGGGGCCCCCGACCGCGGCTTCCGGCGCGACGTGCCCGATCATCGGGCCGTGAGTGGCACCTGAGAAGCGGCCGTCGGTCATCAGCATGACCTCGTTCCCTAGACCCTGCCCCATGATCGCCCCCGTGACGGCAAGCATCTCCTGCATGCCGGGGCCGCCTTTTGGCCCCTCGTAGCGGAGGACGACGACGTCGCCGGTGTTGATTTCGCCGCGGGTGACGGCATCGAAGGCCGCGCGCTCACCATCGTAGACCCGCGCCGGACCCTCGTGGCTCATCCGCTTGGTCCCGGCGACCTTCATCACCGCCCCCTCCGGCGCTAGATTACCCTTCAGGATCACCAGGCCGCCAGTCGGACTCCGTGGCGACGACGCCGGGTAGATAACTCGACTGTCCGGCTTACGGTCGAACGGCTGGAGGTTCTCGGCCATGGTCTTGCCGGTGACGGTCATGACGTCGCCGTGCAGCAGGCCGGCGCCCAATAGCTCATTCATCACCACCGGGACCCCCCCGGACTTTTCGACGTCGGTCATGACGAAGCGCCCCCCGGGACGGAGGTCTGTGAGGTAAGGCGTGCGCCTGCTGAGGCGGTCGAAGTCGTCGATCTCCAGCGGCACGGCGGCCTCGTGGGCCATCGCGAGAAGATGCAAGACGGAGTTGGTCGAGCCGCCCATCGCCAGCACGACCATGATAGCGTTCTCGAACGCCTGTCTGGTCATGATGTCACGGGGCTCGATGTCACTCTCAAGCAAGTTGTATAGCACCGAGCCGGCGCTCCGCGCGATCTCCTCGTTGCGTGGGTCGACCGCCGGCACCGACGCCGCGCCCGGCACAGACATCCCCAACGCCTCGATGGCCGAGGCCATCGTGTTGGCGGTGAACATCCCGGCGCACGCGCCCTCTCCTGGGCAAGCGACGCGCTCCATCGCCAGCAGGTCTTCCAGGGACATCTTGCCCTGCGAATAGGTGCCCACGGCCTCGTACATGTCCTGGATGGTGACGTCCTTGCCGTTGAAATTCCCGGGAAGGATGGCACCGCCGTACACGAACAGCGAGGGAATGTTGAGCCTCGCCATGGCCATGATCGAGCCGGGCATGTTCTTGTCGCACGCCGCCACGACGATTAGCCCGTCCATACTCTCGGCGAACGTCACCGTCTCGATCGAGTCGGCTATGACCTCCCGGCTTACCAGCGACGCTTTCATGCCCTCCGTGCCCATGGAGATCCCGTCGCTGACGGTTATCGTGCCAAACTGGAAGGGGACGCTCCGGGATGCCCAGACGCCCTCCTTGACCTTCTCGGACAGCCTGCTGAGATGGACATTGCAGGGCGTGACGTCGCTGGCCAGGTTGCCGACGGCGACGAACGGTTTGTCCATATCGTCGTCCTTCAGCCCGACAGCTCGTAGCATCGACCTGGCCGGCGCTCGGTCCGGACCTTCGCTGATGACGTGGCTCTTACGCTTTAACCTGGGCTTTGCTGCTGTTGCCATTGAGGTGTCTCCTAGTTTGATCCTATAGCGGCGAATTATAGCAAGACACGTCAGTCATAGGAAGGTATAACATGACCGCCGAACGCCCCGTGGGTCGAACAGCCACACGGCGCCTCAAGAATCGGCGGCGTCGGCCCGGCCGCTCGCGTGTCGTGCACCAAGTGCCTGGCCCGACCGTCTTCGAGCCCGGGCGGCGTGCCACAGAAGGAATGCGAGGCCTCCGAATAGTATGACGCTCAGATACGTGATAGACCTGTCCACCAGAGCGATGGAGACCGCGTCCTCACGTACCAGGCTGAGCATCAGAAGCCCGGTAACACCTGGCTCCACAGCGCCAACGCCGCCTGGAGTCGGGACGGTGCTAAGAATCGCATGTCCTAGCGAAACGATGATTACTAGTGGCATCCCAACCTCAATGCCAAGCGCCTGTATCACGAAGTACAGAGCGCCCACCTCCATCAACCACGCCGCTAGGCCGAGCGCAAAGATCAGGGGAAGCTGCTTGAGGCTGCCCATTGTTCCGTGATGAAAGCGGCCGTAAGCGGACTCTAGACGGCGCGGCAGAAATCGCGCCAGCCTTGCTCCGACGCCCTTCATCATCGCGAGCAGGGCCAGCAGTACGGCGGACATGACAACGGCTGCTCCCAAAATGTAGCCGGTGCCGCTCGAATCGTGGGTGGCGGAAAACAACGCGACCCCGACGAAGATTAGGACAAGTACGGTCGCCATGTCCACGACGCGCTCAGCCAAAACGGTGCCGAGGCTCCACGAGAAGTCCACCTTCATCTCTTCGGACAGCCCGTACGCTCGGTAGGCGTCACCGAGACGTAGCCAGGCCACCGCGTTCACGAACCACCCCATTAGGATCAGCTGTGAGAACCTGAGTGGGTGCGGCAGCCCGGCGCCAGGTGAGTCGTCAGGCCTGGCGTTGCGCGCGAGAGTCCGCCACCTAAGACCCCTGAACACGAAGCTCGAGTAGTACAGGACCATGGCCATGATGTATAGCCTCGGGTCCATCGCCCGCACGTTATCCCAGGTCTGCCGCCAGTCGAGATCGAAGCGGGTTGCCAGGAAGTAGATCAGACCGACCGCCACCGCGAACGAGAGCAGCGTGGGCAGCGAGAAGAATCGCCGCCTGAGCGAGACCGGATGTCCCTGGTCGTTCTGAGGAGAGCTCATTTCAAAGTGAGTCGAGGACTCTCATAGGGGACGTTTCGCCGGAATCCCCGGCCTCCTGGGATATCGCTCCGGCGTTGGGCTCTTTTTTTCCAGCACGACTAACGTTGTGCTGTTGCCCGCATCACCCCACCCGACCTCATGGACCTCCTTTTTCGCTCCGCCCATGGCCTCGATGGCCTTCTGTGCCTCTCGTATCTCTTCATCGATACCGGGCCCCTTATGGGTGACGGCCAGCCCGCCCAGCCGACAGAATTGGGAGGGCAAGCTCGGCGAGCACGGGGGAGCTTTGCCACCGCCCTCGCGAGCACGACGTCGAAGTTCTCACGCAGGTCAGAGTCGTGAGCCAGCTCTTTTGCCCTTCCGGTGCGGACCACCACGTCGTCGAGCCCCAGCGCCCGCACGACGTGCGTCAGGAACTCGGTCTTTTTGCCGGTCGACTCCAGGAGAGTCACCCTCAAAGCACGGAAAACGATCTTCAGCGGTAGCCCCGGAAGCCCAGCCCCACTTCCGACGTCGAGGACGTCTGCACCCGATGAGACGCTCTCAGGCAGGACGGCGCTCACGGCCAATGAGTCCAGGAAGTGTCGGGTCTGCACCTGCTCCCACCCCGTCACCGTGGTCAGGCTGAGCCGTCTATTCCACCGATCAATCTCCAGAAAGTACTTATGGAACTGGTCCTTCTGGGCTTGGTCCAGCTGGATTCCCAATTTCGCAGCCCCTTGGACTAACAGCTCCACTACAGCCCCCTGGCCCCGTCATGACCTGGGCGATTATAGCATCCGTGCAACCGTAGCGGAGAGAGATTTGGATGGCGGAATACCGGCGCTCGCACTTAGCGTGTGGTAAAGTTTGATTCTCTCGTAAAAAGTCTGTGTAGGTCGAATTAGAACAAACGTACCCACACCTGGGTACAATATACAGTCTCTGTTCCGTACACTACCCCAACATACGGTAGCGCGCAGATGTGCTAAATCGCTGGAACTTCCTCAAAACGGGTTTTTACGAGGGAATCAAGTTTGGCTCAGGCTCAGACGGCAGCCCGTCACAGCGGTTGCGTCGTCCACCTGCGTGGGCCTTGCACAAAAATGAACCGTTGCTGGCTACTTGCGGTACCCTGTTGGATGAAAACGCCGGGTTGGATGAAACGCCGGGTTGGATGAAACACCAGGTTGGATGAAACACCAGGTTGGATGAAACGCCAGGGGTGGGCGCATGCCATGCGCCCCTACACACCCTCATATAGGTGTGAGGTAGCCGGTGGGCTACCTGAGGCTGGCCTCCCTCGATACGGCGCCTCCGGCGCCTACTCGGGACAGGCGGGATGAACGGGGCGGGTTAGGTCCTGAAAAATGTGTCTCATTCTGTCTCATTGTGTCTCGCTCAGCTAGGGATTTCGGCGCGCCCGCGGGACACCGGTGTAAAGAAATGAGACGGGCCCATTTGGGTCTGTCCCATAGAGTAAGTATAGCACGGGCGTTCGTGGTCGTCGAGGGGTTCGCAGGATCACCCTGATCCTCTCCCATCGAGGAGAGGAGGAGGGCGGGTTTCAAACCCGCCCCTACGTCCGGTTTGTAGGGACCGGACACCGGTTGGAAGGGCCAGCCGGGTGGGTCGACCCTTCGACCTTGCTCGGGACAGGCGGGTATGATCAGGACTCGCCGACGACTTTAAGTGCAAAGCCACCCGCGTGCGAGGAGAGCGAGATGAGACTCAAGGGTCACAGGGCGATCGTCACTGGTGGAGCCTCGGGAATTGGCGCGGCGATTGTCGAGGCGTTCTCCCACGAAGGGGCCAGGGTAGCGTCGGCGGACCTGGACGAGCCGACGGCCAGCCAGGGTAACGAATCCTTCTTCGTCTCAGTCGATGTGAGCGACGATGGATCTATCAAGGCTTTGATCGATGAGGCAGTCGGTCGACTTGGGGGCCTCGACATCTTAATCAACAACGCGGGAATCGGCACACCTGGGAAGCTCCTCGACACCGAGTACGACGACTGGAACAGAATGATGGCTGTCAACCTGACAGGCACCTTCGCTGTGAGCAAACGCGCCCTTCCTCACCTGCTAGCTGAGGGGGGTGGGTCCATAATCAACATGGCATCCATCGCAGGCCTTGTGGGGATCAGGGACCGGGCGGCCTACTGTGCCACCAAGGGCGGAGTCATCGCACTGACTCGTTCGATAGCCCTCGACTACGTCGACCAGGGCCTGAGGTGCAATGCGATCTGCCCAGGCACCGTCGATACGCAGTGGGTGGAGCGGATGGTGTCGCAGTATCCGGACCCCGAAGCGGCAAGGGAAGCGATGGTGGCACGCCAACCGATGGGCCGGCTAGGACAACCCCATGAGATCGCCGAGGCCGCCGTCTATCTTGCGACTGCCGAGTTCGTGACAGGCACCTGCTTCGTTATCGACGGCGGCCTCACCATGCAGTAGGGCGTCTGCCGGTCCCGCGATCTCCGGGGACGTAGCATGAAGACTGGAAGAAACTGGGACGCGCGCGGAGCGGGCGCGCTCGGACAAAGAAAGCCCGCTGACCGCGGGCGCTTTGTGCATCGGCTGGCTCGGAACGCTCGAGAACGGCCGCCGGCAACCTACCCACCCCTAACCCCCGCGGTCTCCCTGATCCAATCTAAATAATGGGATACCCTGCTGTAGTACTCCCACACGCCGTACACGCCGTGCCGTCCCTGTTGCCTGTCATCTTGATGGGAACTGACGCCAGCTAAACCCGAATCCACCGAAGGACACCGATGGACGGCGTGAGGAAAGCGGAAGGGGGGTGAGGGAGCTACAGGGGAAATAGTCTGGGTTCCATTTGGGGTAGGGAGGTCGGCGGACGGTCTTCATCGCCGCACAGGGGCCCCTATGGCCGTCTGCGGGAGCTGCGATGCGCGGGATGGCGAGAGAATACGCAGCAGGGAACTCTCTCGGACCGGGCTGGCACGAGTCTGCGGGGATCTTCGGTTGTCCGGTGGGTGGGTCGGTCGCCGACGGTGCCGTCAGGCCGGGAGTGGAATGGCTCGCAGCCGGGCCAAGGCACGGCTGAACTTCTCAGCCCAAGGCCAGCGATCCGGAAGATGCAGGGTCAACCGGCGTGCCGAGCGGGTGAGCCGTCCGGCCAGGGAGAAGAACCGCCGCCGGAGGGTCTTGGTGGTGGCTATCCGCTCTCCCAGACCGATCCGCGCCGTCCAGCGGGCCAGGTTGTGGGCCATCGTCTGGACGGCCAGCCAGGCGCCGTTGGCGGCGAAGCGGCCCGAGGGGAGATGGTTCAGCCCGACGCCGTACTTGAGGTCGCGTATGGCATTCTCGATCTCGGCGTGGCGGCGATGGTCAGCCTCCAGTTCGAGCAACTCCCCGTCCCGGTCGGTGATGAAGCCATGATAGCTGTATTTGGCGAAGAGGGCCAGTTGGGAACCGGGCGTCGGCTTCACCCGCCGGACGATGAGCCGTACCGGCGCGGCGTCCGCCTCGGCCTGGAAGGGGGTGCAGGTGGTCTCGGCCACATCGGCGGCACCGTCCATCCAGTAAGGAATCGGCGTCTAGGCATCTTCGGGTATCGCCTCGATGAGATTGTGCAGGCTTTTGTGCTGGCGGATGGTGATGGAGAAGCGGACATCCATCTTGCGGCAGACGGATATCACGCCATGAGTGTAGAACCCGCTGTCGGCCCGTAGCGTGAGTCGTCCGTCGGCCCCGGCGTAGCGCACCCGTCCCACCGTCTCCCGCAGGAAGTGGGCGGCGCCGCGGGCGGTGTTGGCCCGGCCCTCGCGCAGCCGGGACATCAGCACGTCTCCGGTGCCGGCGGCGATGGCCGGCAGCGGGTGGTAGCCCCGCTTGCCGGTATAGCCGTGGTGGCGGGCGCCCTCCTTGGCCAGTCCGTAGGTCTCGCAGATGGTGGAGTCCAGGTCAATGGTCAGGGGCCCGTCGCCGGGTCCCGCCCCGGCCTGCCAAGCCCGGGCCAGCAACTCGCGGCTCACCCGGTCGAGTTGACGGACGTGGCCCCACCGGAAGCTGCGCAGGAAGGTGCCCAGGGTGGATGGCGCCTTGACCGTGCCGCCCAGGGTGCAGGCCGTCCCCCCGGTGCGCAACACATCGGCGTCGTCAATGCAGTCGCCCCCCAGCCAGCGCAGACGCCACCAGCGTCATCATCTTGTCGCTCGTGTTCGCCCGCCCCGGGGCATCGCCCAGGTCGAGGCGCTGCCGGACGAGTTCGGGCAGGCCGAGGTGCCGCGCCAGGGTGGCCGGAAGGAGCAGCCCGGCATTGGCCACCAAGCGGCGGTCGTCGAAGGTGATTTGGATCCGGTCGGGGTGGTTGCGCGGCAGCATCTACTGGATGCTCCTTTTCCGGGGCCGTTTTTTTGCTACAAAACCATTATCCCAGAAGCACAGGAGCACCTTCTTGCCGCCTCAGGACGCTAATCCGACGCCCTCCTTCGGTGGATTCGGGCTAAATACAAGACACCGTCCGCCTCAACAAACGCAGGGCCTCCGCTATCACCCGGACCGCTTATTCCCTCAAGATCGGTTGCCGTCGTCGGATCATCAAAACGAAACACGAGCCACTGATCTTGAGTCCTTTCAGTAACGTTGGTCCCCGCCCGGATTTGACCATCCTCTTGGGTGGGCCCAGTGAGGCCAGTGCCAGAGTGACCACGTCCGACCAATACGACCGTCTGCCCCTCCTCGTCTTGGTCCGAATATAGGCTGACTGGCTCGATATCCGTGACCGGCTCTGATAGTTGAATCAAAGCGATGTCGTCCGATTCCCTCCACCGGTCAGGGTTTGGGTCCCAAGACCATGCTGGATGGAAGATGATATGGGCGATTGAACGGCTCCTATCCGCCACTAACACGCTGCCTTCGGGAACCGACGGATCCATAACGACATGAGCGGCAGTGAGTACCCAATCTCTATCGATCAGGGTGCCCTCTCCCCAGGTCGTACGGTTCTCTGGCAGCGGCTGACAGACAGGGGCAGAATACCTAATGGCCAAAGCCTGGTACTGTCCATCCTGTCGATCGTGGCGAATGATCATCCGACCTGCTTAATCTGCTATCTCGGGGCGATCCGACTCCGGATATCCACCGGTCTTGTCGACTCAGATCCATCGGGCCGCCGGACTCTCGTCCAAGCTGCATCTTCAGGTTAACGCGCCTATCGGGATTTCCTAGTCTATTGTGGGTTGGAGCGGTGGAGTCGACGGGCGGATTCGAAGCCATACGGTGGGATCGGGCACCATTATAGTTCAAGGGCCCGTGAGCGTCACGCCAGCTCTGACAGGATGGTCTGATCAAGACCGCGCCGCTACCTTGTGTTAGTATCCCCACCGCCGAGACACTACCACCGGACGAGTCGCCGATGCCGACACAGCTGCGACGACGTAGATCATTTCGTAAGGTGAGATCGATCGCTGCGTTTCTCCGGCTCACGCGACCCATCTTCTTGCTGGGTGGGGTCGTGCTCTATGCGCTGGGAGGGCAGATCGCTCGTTACGAGGGTATCGAGATCGACTGGCCGGTCTACGTCCTGGGCCAACTCGCGGTTACCGGTGTCCAGCTGGTGGGGCAGTACCTGAACGAATACTGGGACGTTGAAACCGACCGGCTCGCTGTCCATCGTACGCTCTTCTCCGGGGGGAGCGGCGTCCTGTCATCCGGCGCCCTGCCCCGATGCGTCGCACTGATCGCTGCCGTGGTCTGCGCCGCCACCGGTCTCGGCGCGATGAGCACTTTGACCGGCCTGGGACAGTCATCTCCCCTTAGCTGGCTCGTTTTCGTGGTGGTGCTGATCGGTGCCTGGGCCTACTCGAGCCCGCCGGCATCGTTGGAGTCGTCGGGGATAGGGGAGCTTACGACATCGCTGATCGTCGCACTCCTCGTGCCTTTGATGGCCTACACCCTTCAAACGGGTACTATAAGCTTGCTATTGGTCCTAGCTGCCGTACCCCTGGTGCCGCTTCACTGGGCGATGATGGTCGCGTTCGAGTTTCCGGACTACGATGCTGACCGCAACACGGGGAAGCGTAATGTCCTCGTCCGGCTGGGTCACCGGCGTACGGCCATCCTCCACTCCGTTACGACGGCTGGCGCGTTTGGGCTGTTGTTTGCCTTCGTCCTGGTGCGCCTGCCTCCGACGGTCGCCGCGCTGGCGGTGTTGATGTTACCGCTGGCGGCCGCCGTCATGCTTCTCGTCCGCCGAACAGCCAGGGGAGAGCGTGTGCCGTACGGCTGGATGACCTTCGGAGCGGTGTCGCTTTTCGCCACTACGGAGGCGCTCCAGGCGCTCGCGTTTTACCTGGCGGCCCCGCGGTAGGGTTCAGGGTTGACGGCCGAGCGTCCGCTCCCATATCGTTCAGCATGCAGAGAGTCTACGATCGGCCGGGGTGCTAGGTATGGACGCGCTGGTACTGGGAGGGACGCGGTTCGTGGGTCTTCATCTGGTCCAGCTGCTCCGTGACCAGGGCCATAGGGTCACTGTCCTGAACCGGGGCCAGACTCAAGGCGCACTTCCGGTCGGAGTCGATAGGATTGTGGCTGACCGCTCCAACCCGGTCGAGGTCGTCGCTGTGCTACGAGGGCGGCAGTTCGATGCCGCATTCGACATCTCCGGCTACACACCCGCAGAGGTTCGGCCGGTGGTCGACACACTTGATGGCAACGTTGGGGCCTACGTATTCTGCAGCACCGCCGCCGTCTATGCCGCCGGTGACGTAGCCCCGATTCGAGAGGACTCCCCGCTGAATCGAGGTGACGAGGCAGGCACGTACTCCGGGGACAAGATTCTGTGTGAGGACCTCCTGTTGGAGGCCTTCGGCCAACGTGGCTTTCCCGCAACAATCATCAGACCGCCCTACGTCTACGGGCCGAACGACCACCTCGTGCAACGTCTGTTCGGCATCTTCGCCCGCCTGAGCCAGGGCAGGAAGATCATCGTGCCAGGAGAGGGCATGATGCTGATTCACTCGGTGCACGTCGACGATCTGGCGTCGGCCTTCACTGCTGTACCGGGCCGCAGCGAAGCACCCGGACAGGCGTACAGTGTCGTGGGACAGGAGGCCATCACCTTCAACGGGTTTCTCAGCGTGATCGCCTCGATCATGAGCGTTAACGCCGAGATAGTACACGTGGGCGCCCGTGAATACGAGACAATGCTTGAGGAGATTGCTCCTATTCAGGCCGAGGAGATATTCGATTACGCCTGGCGGCAAAGCCATGTCTACACCAACGAGAAACTCCGTCAACTGGGTTGGACTCCCTTATACGACTTACACGACGGGGTGGAAATGACTTACCGTTGGTGGTTGGAGCAAGGCATGGACAGAGAGCCTCGAGACATCGCGGCCGACGACGTGGCCCTTGCCTGGCTAGCTGACCGTACTTAGTCTATCGACACTTGCATCAGGAGGATCATGTGGCCGTTAATTTGGCGAAACAGAGAATGCTGGAAGGCAAGCCGGCGATAGGGGCCGAGGCGGGACTCGGTTCCGCTCTTTCGGCAGAGCTGGTCTAGGCGATGGGGTTCGACCATATCGTGGTCGACAACCAGCACGGCCGGTGGGACGACGAGTCGACGATGCGAGCTTTCCGAAGCATTGCGCTGGGACCGGCGGCGCCGATGGCACGTGTACGTCAGAACGATTACGGGGCCATAGGGCGCCTGCTCGACATCGGCGCCATGGGAGTCATCGTCCCGATGGTCAACTCCGCCGCCGAGGCCGAAGCGGCAGCCTATGCGACGCGCTATCCGCCGCGAGGGGGCCGTTCGGGAGGCCCGTTCGGGACTGGCTTCTTGGGCCCAAACTATGAGCAATGGATAGATGACCAAGTCTTCCTCGCGGTACAGATCGAGACGATCGAGGCCGTGGAGCATGCCGAGGAGACCATGGGCGTGCAAGGAGTGGACGGCTGCTGGATCGGCCCTCACGATCTAGGCAGGTCTATGGGAGTAGACCGGACCACGGCTGAGGGGAGCGAGGCCCACACAGCTGCCATCCGCAGGGCGATCGCGGCCTGTCACAAGACTAACAAGGTCCCAAGGATCTCGATGGGCACGGCCGAAGACTGCCAGAGATGGATCGACGAGGGCTGCCTATTCGTGACGGCAGGGGAGGACACTGAGTGGGTCGTAAAAGGGGCGGAAGAGACGCTCAGGAAGCTGGGGCGAATGTAGGAGTTCGATCGCATGTAGGACGGCGCTCGCGTGTGATGCTATAGTGATTATTGAGGGTCGTGAGGTGCTTGGGTCCAGGCATCTTAGTCTGGGATAGTCCGGTCGGGAGGAGTACTCATATGTCACTGACTCACATGCAGATCAAGGAGCTCTTGGACGACAGCCGCAAGCACGACTGCAACGGCTACGGCCCCCAGGGCGTCTGCGTGAACATCGCCGCCGTCGCTGACCTGCCTTCGCGATTCGGCGACTTCCACGTAGTCGCCTTTTACACCGAGGATGGCAAAGAGTATGCAGCATTCGTCCACGGCGACGTGTGCGAAGCTGAGGACTACCCGGTGCGCGTGCACTCGGAGTGCCTGACCGGCGACGCCATCGGCTCGCTGCGGTGCGACTGCCGTGACCAGCTGGAGGCCGCTCTGACCACGATTGGTCAAATGGACGGCGGGATGGTCCTTTACCTGCGCCAGGAGGGCCGCGGAATCGGGCTCGTCAACAAGATCCGGGCATACGGTCTCCAGGACCACGGGTACGACACGGTGGAGGCGAACGTCGAGCTGGGCTTTCGAGACGACGAGCGGGATTATAGTGTGGCTGCTCATATGATCGACTCTCTGCGGGTCAAGTCGATTCGGCTTATGACCAACAACCCTCGGAAGGTACGCGATCTCACTCGGCACGGAATCAAGGTCACCGAACGCATACCTCTAGTCATCCCTCCCAATCCCTACAACGAGTTCTACCTCAAGACCAAAGCTACGAAGTCGGGACACTTGATCGACGGGCAGGGTAAGCAACGGATCCAGGAGCAGAGCGACCTCCCCGTTCTAGAGGGCATGGACCCGGAGCTGGTCGCCGCCGTCCAAAATTGACCGACAGCAAACGAGCGTCCGCCGCGCCGCCCCGTCCTACGGAAAGGAGATCGCGATGACCCTGGAGAATCGAATAGCGATTATTACAGGCGCGACGGGCGGAGTCGGAAGGGTTGCCGCTCGCCGGTTCGCTGACGAGGGAGCTCAGTTGGTCCTGCTCGGCCGGGATGGTATGCGTCTGAATGAGCTGGCGTCTGAGCTGGAGCTGCCCGAGGACCGATATCTGGTCGCCGACGTCGACCTCACCGATCCCGAGGCAGTAGAGGCTGCGGCGAACAGTGTCGCCGAAAAGTTCGGCCGCATCGACATACTTCTACACCTGGCAGGTGGGTACTCCGGAAGCGAAAAGCTCGTCGACGTGCCGGCTACCGAGATGTCCGCGATGCTCGACCAACACGTCTGGACGACGTTCAACGTTTTCAAGGCATTCGGACCTAGCATCGAAGCGAGCGGACGCGGGAGGGTAATCGTGGTCTCGCATCGCGACGCGCTGAGCCCGCGCGGGAACAACGCCCCGTACGTAGCAGCCAAGGCTGCTCAGGAGATCATGACGCAGTCTCTAGCGCAAGAACTCAAGGGGACCGGCGCCACCGCTAACGTGGTCCTGGTCCGCTCCATCGGTGCGGACCCCGACCGGGCGCCGACTCCGAAGAGTATGAAGACCACGCCAGAAGAGATCACGGCCTTGGTCCTGTACCTCTGCTCCGACGATGCCGCGATGGTAAACGGCGCCCGGATCCCGCTGTACGGCAGCCCCTGACGTATGTGAGCCAAGAGTCCCTCGATACGTCCCGATGCCGAATCGGGACTACTCGGGGATACGGGAGTAGGGGCCGTCGCCCGCCCGAATATCCCGAGCAGCCTGTCTGGGCGTATCGAGGGACCGGCCGCGTCACTAGGAACACGGTGTAAGTATGTAAGCCAAGAGCCCCTCGATACGTCCCGATGCCGAATCGGGACTACTCGGGGATACGGGAGTAGGGGCCGTCGCCCGCCCGAATATCCCGAGCAGCCTGTCTGGGCGTATCGAGGGACCAGCCGCGTCACTAGGAACACGGTGTGGGTATGTGAGCCAAGAGCCCCTCGATACGTCCCGATGCCGAATCGGGACTACTCGGGGATACGGGAGTAGGGGCCGTCGCTCCCGCCCCGAATATCCCGAGTAGCCCGTCTGGGCGTATCGAGGGACCAGCCGCGCCACTAGGAACACGGTGCGAGTACGTGAGCCAAGAGCCCCTCGATACGTCCCGATGCCGAATCGGGACTACTCGGGGATGCGGGAGTAAGGGCCGTCGCCCGCCCGAATATCCTGAGTAGCCCGTCTGGGCGTATTGAGGGACCAGGCATACCACCAGAGACTTACCCGGAGGCAGGTGGAGCGAGCTCCCCCCCCGCCCGAATATCCCGAGTAGTCCCGATGCCGCATCGGGACGTATCGAGGGACCAGAGTTGGCTGCGGCTGGTCTCCAGACCGGTGACGACGCTGTCACACCCCCGCGAGCCCCCGTACCTCTCCTAAGAGCGTATTCACTTCTTCCGGCGACTCTGCCTCGGCATAGATACGCACAAGTGGCTCGGTACCCGAGAACCGTACCAGAGCCCAGTATCCTCCTTCGAGCTCAAAACGAAAGCCGTCTCGTGTATCGATACTCTTGACTGGCTTGCCGCCGAGAGTCGACGGGTGGGCGGTCTTTACGCGGTCCTGGATCTCCGCGCGCTTGGCCTCTTCGAACTGCAGGTCCCAGCGATGGTAGTCGTGAGGGCCGACCTTATCGGTGAGCATTTGCAACAGCTCCGAGACGGTCTTCCCGGTCTTCACCATCATGTCCAGGATCATGAGGCCGCTGAGAATGCCGTCCCGCTCGGGGATGTTTCCACGAAAGGCGTAACCGCCGCTCTCCTCGCCGGCCACCAGGGCGTCCTCTCTCATCATAATCTGGCCCAGGTACTTGAACCCGACCGGCGTGTCGAACACAGGCGCGCCGTACAGCTCCCCAAGCCGGTCTATCATGCTCGTCATTGTGATGGAGCGCACCAACGGCCCGCGTTTTTTCTCGACCTCGAGCTGGTAAAGGCAGAGCAGAGCAAACGTCTGGAGCGTCGTGATGAATCGGCCGCGCTCGTCCACGATCCCCACGCGGTCGGCGTCGCCGTCGGTCGCGATGCCCACGTCTGCCTTCTGTTCACCAACGTGCTCGATGAGTGGCCCAAGGTTGTGGGCGAGGGGCTCGGGTTGGGACATCTCGGGGAACGCCGGGTTTCGTTCACTGTGTATCTCGGATAGGGTAGTGTCGCCGCCGGAGATCAATTTCGCAAAATAACCGGCGCCGGCGCCGAACATCGAGTCCACGATTATCTTAAGCCCGGCACGCCGAATGCCCTCCAAGTCGACCTGCGGGGCAATGTGCTCGAGATACGGAGGCTCGGGGTCGAACAGCTCGATCAGCCCCTTTTTCCGCCCGATCGCCATCGTGATGCGCTCAATCTTGCCGGTGGCCTCGGCCTCGGCGATGTGCTTCTCCAGCTCTTCGATCACCTCGGGGGAGGCGCTACCACCGTAGTCAGGCTTAAATTTGAACCCGTTCCACTCCCCCGGGTTGTGGCTGGCCGTGATTACGACCCCGCCTCCGGCGCCCCGGTCGACAAGGTTGTAGCTGATCACCGGAGTCGGTGCGGCCCGGTCGGTCAGCAGCGTCTTGATCCCGTTCGCTGCGGCAACCTCGGCCACCGCGGCCGCAAACTCCTCAGAGGCGAAACGTGTGTCGTACCCGACGACAAGTCCCCGGTCGGCGACGCCCTGCGCCTTCACCAGGTCGGCCGTGCCCTGCGCACACAGGCGGACGTTCCTGAACGTGAAGTCCTCGGCTATGATCCCGCGCCAGCCGTCCGTCCCGAATTTGATTTCCAAAAGAGTTCCTCCTTCCCCTTGGTACTGGACCACCACCCGAGCCGAAGAACCTCCGTGTCCCCGAGTAGTCCCGATTCACCATCGGGAGGTATCGAGGGGCCTGTCCTGAGTAATATCGAAGGGAGCCTATCTAACGACAAACAGGTACATATGATAAGGCATCTCGCCGTCGCTGGGGCGGGCTCTCAGTCAAGGTCGGGAACGTGAGCCCGAAGCGAGAGCGCGACAGCAACGGCAGCCAGCACTGCGCCCGCCAGCAGGGTGTCACTGAACCCTCGGGCGATGGCCTCAAGCCTGGCGACTTCGATTGCTACGCCCTGGTCGGCGAGCTCGGCCAGGTAGACTCTTTCCCGTATGGTGAAGATCGCGCCTGCCACTGCGACGCCGACTGCGAAGGCGAGCTGTCGTCCCGTTGCAACGGACGCGGACGCGGTCCCGAGCCGGTCGTTCGGGACCGACCCCATGATAAAGCTGGTGGCCACCGGCTCGAAGAGGCCCGCCGCGATACCGGCTAGCAGCAAAGCCGAAAGCAGTGTGACCTCGCTTGTTCCCAGGCCGAGCCGGCTCAGCCACAGGAGCGCCACCGCCATGAGCAGGTTCCCAAGGACGAGAAACGGCCGTGGTCCGAACCTATCTGAGAGTTGCCCCGCCGAGGGAGCGAGGAAGGTCCGCCCTATGAAGAACGCCGCGATGAAAAGGCCCATCTTTGTGGCCGAAAATCCCAAGGCGCCTGACAGGAAGAACGGGGCCACGAGAATGACCCCCATGTGGGAAAGGTAATGGCTGGCGAGCACCGACACCGCAAGACCATACTGGCCGGTCTTGAATAGCATGAAGTCCACGATAGGACGGACGGACCTTCGTTCGGCCCAGACCAGGACAGACAAAAAGATAGCAGCGCCCACGCCAATTCCGACGACCTTCGGGCTTACGAATCCTAGCCTGCCTCCCTGGTTCACAACTAACAGGAACGATGCCAGAGTGCCGAACAGGGCGAACGCTCCGAGGTAGTCGACGGTGAACTGCGGCCGCTCGACCCTGTCTCGTGGCAGGAGCCACCATCCAAGGGCTGCCCCGAGAAGTCCCAACGGCACGCGGGAGTAGAAGAGGGCCCTCCAGCCAAATTCATCGAGGAGCAGCCCGCCGGCCAGTGGGCCTGCCGACAGGCCGACCCCAACCACCGCCCCCGAAAAGCCTAGCGCCTTGCCTCGCTCCCGCGTCGGGAAGGTGGCCGTGATGATGGCGTTCAGGTTCGACAGCATCATCGCGGAGCCGAAGGCCTGGAATATCCGGGCTCCTATTAGCTGCCAGATGTTAGAGGAGCCGGCGGCCAGCACAAGCGCAAGTGTGAACACGACGAAGCCGAGGGTAAACATCCGGCGTCTGCCGGCCACGTCGCCGAGCCAGCCGAGGGTGAGCAAGAGGCCCACGCTCGTAGCCCAAAACGCCACGCTGACCCAGAGCACCGTGGAAGGGTCGATGTCAAACGCGGTCGCCAGGGCCGGATACGAGACGTTCACCATCCCGCCGTCGAAGGTGGACATGAACGTGGCGATGGATACTACTGCCAGGACAGTCCATTTGCCGCGCGAGGCGCCGGACTGCCTTCGGGGTCTGTTGTCGATCATGTTGGAGTCGTGATTGGTACGCCTACCACGTCAGGTTGGTACGGTTGTACCTCCCATCCACCTCGGGAGGCGAGTACCATCGGTCGTAAGCCGGGTATTCAGCCCCGAGTATGATACAGGAGGCGTGCCTTGGTGGATAAGAGTGAAGAAGCTGAGCGGATCGTAAAAACCCACGTTCTCTGGTCGGCCGGAGCCGGTCTAATGCCGGTCCCGCTGTTCGACATCGCAGCCGTGACCGCAGTCCAGATGGACATGCTGAAGCAGCTAGCCGACCTCTATGAGATCGACTTCTCGAAGTCGACCGGCAAGACGTTTGTCTCGGCCCTGACCGGAAGCACCTTCGCGAGGATCGGCGCCTCCCTGGTCAAAGCGGTGCCCGGAGTCGGGACCGTCATCGGCGGAGTATCGATGTCCGTCATGTCGGGCGCGTCGACCTATGCGGTCGGTCGGGTGGCTATCAGCCACTTCGGGTCCCAAGGCGGCCTTTTGGACATAGACATGGACTCAGCCAAGAAAGCGTATAGCGAGGCCTTTGAGCGCGGCAAGCAGTTCGTCGCAGACCTCAAGAATGAGAGCAAGGCATCCAAGGATGTCTATGAGGGGCTAGACAGGCTCGGGCAGCTGAAAGAAAAGGGAGTCATTACCGAAGAGGAGTTCGAGGCCCAGAAACAGAAGCTCCTCGATAGGCTCTAACGCTCTGTCACCCGTGATCTGATGGGAGGCTTTCACCCCCATCCTAACCTTCCCCCATCGAGGGGGAAGGGATTCCATCCTCTCCCTTGACCCTTGACGGGAGAGGAATGAGGTGAGGGTGAATATGCCGTTCAAGTTATACGTGACAGCGCCCTGCTAGTCAGATGAACTTTGCCTGTTGCCGTGGCGTGCCGGCGTAATCGACGTACACGGTGACCACGTCGCTGAAGAACTCAACGGCCTCGGTGCCTTGCTCGCGGTTTCCGACCCCGGAGGACTTGAGCCCGCCGAACGGCAGATGGATCTCGCCGCCGAGCGTCGGCGAGTTGATGTGGACCATTCCAGCCTCAATGCTGTTCACGTACTCATAGGCCAGAGTAAGGTCTTTCGTGTAGATCGACGACGACAGTCCGAACTTGACATTGTTTGAGATCTCGACCGCCTCGTGCAGGTCTTTCGCCTTGAAGACGGTGAGCACGGGCCCGAAGATCTCCTCCTGAGCTATGCGCATCGACGGGTCGACATCGGTGAAAATAGTAGGCTCAATGTAGAAGCCGTCGTCGAATATGCCGCCCTCCCGCGGCTTGCCGCCGTAGACCAGGTCCGCTCCCTCTTCCGCGCCGATGCCGATGTAGCCCATAACGGTGTCGAACTGCGCCTCGCTGGCCAGCGGCCCCACGTCAACGTCAGGATCGAGCCCGTCGCCGATCTTTAGCTTGCCGGTCCGTTCGATCAGCTGCGCCATGAAATCGTCGTAGATGGGCTCCTCGACTATAACGCGACTGGTGGCCGTGCACCGCTGTCCGGTCGAGCCGAACGCTGCCTGCACGATCCCTCCGAGCGCCTTGTCGAGATCGGCGTCCGCCAGCAGTATGACCGCGTTCTTCCCGCCCATCTCGCACTGCACCTTCTTCAAGCCACGAGCCCCTTCGGCATTTATCTCGGTGCCGATCTCCGTGGACCCCGTGAAGGAAATCCCATTAACGTTCGGGCTCTCGACGAAGGCGTTGCCGACCGACGAGCCCGGCCCGGTGACCATGTTGAGCACGCCGACCGGAAGACCCGCCTCCTCGAAGACCTCGGCCAGCTTCACCCCGGTCATCGGCGTCGATGATGCGGGCTTGAAAACGACGGCGTTGCCGCAGATGAGGGCGGGCGCTATCTTCCATGCGGGGATGGCAAGTGGGAAGTTCCAGGGGGTTATGACGGCGACGACCCCGACCGGGCGCCTGACCGTGTATGCGACAGTGTTGGGCAGCTCCGAGGGGGTCGTGTAGCCGAACATTCGACGGCCCTCCCCAGCGGCGTACTCCATGATATTCATGGAGCGCTTGACCTCCCCCATCGCGTCGGCGAGCGTCTTGCCCTCTTCTATGGTGATCGTGCGAGCGATCTCGTCCCCGCGCCGCTCTAGGATGTTCAGCGCTCGATAGAGCACCGAGGCCCTCGACGGCGCGGGCGTGTCGGCCCATGCAGGTAGCGCGTTCTTTGCGGCCGCGACGGCGCGCAGGGCATCCTTGGCAGTGGAGGTCTGGAACTCGCCCACCACCGCCGTCTTCTTGGCCGGGTTCGTTATCTCGTATGTACGGCCCGACTCGGAGGCGACCCATTGGCCGCCTATGTAGTTTCTGTGCACCTTCGCCTTCGTGGTTGCCATCTGCTCTCCGCTAGAGCTGCTTTCTGACCTATTCGAAGGTCAGAATCCGTGCTGGGTTTCGCACTAGGATCGCTTCGATGGCGTCCTCGGGAAAGCCCTTCTGGCGCATTCTGGGGACGATGTTTTCAAGGATATGCGCGAAGCCGTGGCCTCCGTACTTTGCCAGCTTGTGCTTGGCGAACATGTCGTGGGCGATCACGACCTTTTGGCTGTAGCCCTTGTCCACCAGAAGCTTGATGTATTCCATGCGCTGCACGTCGTTGATCATATCCCTCTCGCCGTACGAGAAGTAGGAGGTCTCCCATCCGAAAAAGTCGTACTCGAGGTAGCAGCCCCTTTCGGCGAACTCCAGTAACGTTGGCGTGTCGTAGAAGGTGCGGTCGAGGTGGCACATTATGACCCGGCCGACGTCGGCGCCGGCGTCGCCCAGCACGTCAAGGACCTCGAAGGGGGCCCTTTCGTCCCTGCCCGGGTGTATGCTAACAGGAGAGCCGGTCTCCTGCTGGGCTCGCGCCGCGGCCCTGAGTACCTTGCGCTCATTCGGTGCCAACGGCCAGGAGCACCCCAGCTCTCCGATGATGCCTGCTCTAACGCCTGTGTCTCCGACCCCATCGGTGACGTCTGCAACGATCTCGCGGGTGATGTCCTCTTCGGTCTTGTCGTCCATATCGGCGGGATGGAGCTGGTGGACGTAGTAGCCGGCCCCCATCACAACGTTGACTCCGGTAGCACTAGAGACGCGGGCCAGGGCCATAGGGTCACGTCTGATGCCGATGGACGTCGTGTCTACGATCGTGCCGCCGCCGGCCCTCTGGAATAGCAGGGCCTCGGATATCGCCTCGTCCTCGTCCAACCGCAGGAGGTTGTCGTAGCTTCTGAAAGGGTCATAGCGGACCCATCCTAGGTTCTCCATCGTCGCGGGCTCGTAGGCCCTGGCTCTCTCGCTGGCCTCGGATGGTGGCTTGAAGACCCACGTGAAGTCCAGGAAGAGGTGCTCGTGGGTGCTGGTAGGCCCCAGGTCCTCGGGCGCGATCGGACCCAGCACCGTTTGTACTTGACCCGACAGCCGTCGTGACACTTCCTAACCCTGTACCCCGTACCCCTCAGGAGCTCGCGGCTTCCTCGTCTTTCACCGGTCCGACGAACGCCTCCCTTCGTATCACGGCCGCCTTGTCGGTCTGTTCCCAAGGAAGGTCGATGTCAGTCCGGCCGAAGTGCCCGTAGGCGGCGGTCGGTTTATAGATGGGCCGGCGAAGGTCCAGGTCCCGTATGATGGAGCCGGGTCTCAGGTCGAAGTGCTTGTCGACAAGCTCCACGATCGTCTCGTCGGCAACCTTGTTCGTGCCGAATGTCTCCACCGATATGGATATCGGCTCCGCCATGCCTATCGCGTACGAGACCTGGAGCTCGAGGCGGTCAGCGAGGCCGGCCGCGACCAGGTTTTTGGCGACGTAGCGAGCTGCGTAGGCGGCCGAGCGGTCTACCTTGGTCGGGTCCTTGCCCGAGAACGCTCCCCCGCCGTGTCTGGCCGCGCCCCCATAGGTGTCCACGAGGATCTTCCTGCCGGTCAGGCCGGTATCACCGACCGGGCCGCCGATCACGAATCGCCCGGAAGGGTTCACACGGTAGATAGTGTCGCGATCGCGAAGGGACTTGGGAATGATCTCATGTGCCACCTGCTCGATCAGGTCGCGTTCGATGACCAGCGGACTCACCTCGGGGTTGTGCTGGGCGCTCATCACAACGGTGTGCACGCGCTTGGGCACCCCGTGGGAGTACTCGACCGTCACCTGGGACTTGCCGTCCGGACGCAAGTAGGGTAGGGTGCCGTCCTTCCTGACCTCGGCCATTCGCTGGCAGAGCTTGTGCGCCAGGGCGATCGGCAACGGCATCAGCTCCGGAGTCTCCGTGCAGGCGAAGCCGACCATCATACCCTGGTCTCCCGCACCAAGGGACTCCGTGCTCTCCCCGTTGCTCTCGACCTCGCCCCTCACCTCCAAAGCGACGTCCACCCCGCTGGCAATGTCGCTCGACTGCTCGTGGACGGAGACCGCTATTCCGCAAGACTGGTAATCGAAGCCGAAGCTCGAGTCTCTGTACCCTGCGTCCCTTATCGTCCGGCGGGCTATGGCGGCAAGGTCCACGAACTCGTGTGAGGTCCTCAGCTCGCCCATGATCACGACTAGGCCGGTCGTCGTACACACCTCGCAGGCCACTCGCGCCGCGGGGTCGACCTCCATAAACGCGTCCAGGATGGCGTCGGATATCTGGTCACAGAGCTTGTCCGGGTGTCCCTCCGTGACCGACTCAGAGGTGAAAAGGTACGAAGGTGAATCGGTGAAGCTAAAAGGCATATCCTCATCCTCCTGCGGTTGCGAGCATGGACTACGTCCCGATGTCCCAGCTCGCCAGGTACTGTTCTTGCTCCTCTGTTAATGAGTCGATTGCGATGCCCATTGCCTGAAGCTTGAGTCTGCCGACCTCCTCGTCAATGTCGGTCGGGACCGGATATACCTTTTGCTCCAGGTTTTGTGCGTTCGCGTTTAGATATTCGATAGCCAGGGCCTGGTTGGCGAAGCTCATGTCCATGACCGCTGAAGGATGGCCCTCTGCGGCCGCGAGGTTGATGAGTCGGCCCTCTCCCAACAGGTTGAGTCGCCTGCCGTCCTCCATGAGATACTCATCCACGTACGGGCGTACTCTTTGCTTGCCCTCCGCCATCTCGTCGAGCGCCTCGATATCGATCTCAACGTTGAAGTGGCCGCTGTTGGCGATCACGGCGCCATCCTTCATCGCCTCAAGATGGCTGCGACCGATAGCCTTGAAGCCTCCTGTGAGGGTTATGAATATGTCGCCTATCTTCGCTGCCTCCTCCATTGTCATGACCTGGTGGCCGTCCATGGCCGCCTCCAGCGCCCTGACCGGGTCGACCTCGGTAACGATCGCGTTGGCTCCCATGCCCGTTGCACGTGAGGCGACTCCCCGGCCGCACCAGCCGTATCCGATAACCACGACCTTCTTTCCCGCCCAGAGGATGTTGGTCGCACGGGTGATCCCGTCCAGGGTGCTCTGCCCCGTGCCGTACCGGTTGTCGAAGAAGTGTTTGGTCTTGGCGTCGTTGACGGCGATTACCGGATACTTGAGCTTGCCGGAGTCGGCGAGGCTCTTGAGACGTATTACTCCTGTGGTGGTCTCCTCGGCCCCTCCTATCAGGTGCTCCAGCAGCTCCGTCCTCGACGTATGGAGTGTTGCCACGAGATCGGCGCCGTCGTCGAGCGTGACGTTCGGCCTGTGATCGAGTGCGGCGTTGATGTGCCGGTAGTAGGTATCCTTGTCTTCGCCCTTTATGGCGTAAGTAGCGATACCATACTCGGCCACCAGGGCTGCGGCGACCTCATTCTGGGTGCTGAGCGGATTGCTGGCGCACATGACCACGTCGGCGCCCCCGTCTCTCAACGCGAGAGCCAGGTTTGCGGTCTCCGCGGTGATGTGCAGGCAGCCGGAGATGCGCAGTCCCTTCAGAGGCTGCTCTCGGGCGAACCGGTCTCGTATATGCTCGATGACCGGCATCTCCCTGGCCGCCCACTTTATGCGGCGGACTCCCTCCGGCGCCATCGAAATCTCTGCAACATCTGCTTTGGACGTCATCGTTGCCAAAGTCCCCTCCTGCCTTCGTCCTACTTAAGCCAGGCTCCTGGGCCTAAAGATCATTGGTGGTTACGCCAGGGGAGCAATTCCCCCTCCTGGAGCGGCGTGAATTGAGTCAAACGGGCGAACGCCTGGTACCTCGACTGGATGTCTATATGAGAGAGTGAGCTTACGCGGTCCAGGCTAAAGCTCTCGACGGCAAATGAGCCCATGACTGATCCGAGCACGGCCGCCTGGCGCAGGCCCCCCATACTCCGGTCGCGCGTGGCGGCCAGGTAGCCGAGAAAGCCGCCGGCGAAGGAGTCGCCGGCGCCGGTCGCGTCGACGACGTTCTCCAAAGGTAGTGCGGGCGCGGCGAAGACCGACTCTCCCGCAAACAAGATCACACCGTGCTCTCCGCGTTTGATCACTACCGTTTTCGGCCCAAGTCCCATGATGTGCTTTGCGCACCGCGTAAGGTTGACCTCACTGGCCAGGTCGCGGGCTTCGCCCTCGTCGATGAAGAGCGTGTCGACCTTCGCCAATACGCCTCGCAGACTGCTGTTCTTACCCGCGATCCAGTAGTTCATTGTATCGAGGGCCACCAACTCGGGCCGGTTCTCCATTTGGCTCAGGACGTCAAGCTGGAGGTCGGGGTCGGTGTTGGCAAGGAAGAGATACGGTGCTGCCCTTTGGTCTGTACTCAGGGTTGGCGAGAAGTCGACGAACACGTTCGGCTGAGTGTCGAGTGTCTCTCGCGTGTTCACGTCCTCGGTGCCGTAAACGCCAGACCAGCGAAAGGTCTTGCCTTCGCGTGTCTCCAGACCTGACGTATCGACCATGCGCGACTTCAGGAGGTCGACGTCTTCCGTACGAAAGTCGTCGCCGACCACGGCCACCACGCTGACCGACGTGAAGTAGCTGCTGGATACCGCGAAGTAGGTGGCGGAGCCGCCGAGGGCCTCCTTCCGGCTGCCGGCCGGCGTTACTACCGAATCGTACGCAACGGAGCCCACTACGAGGATAGAGATGTCACCGCTCCGTGAATATAGTAAAACGGGTCGGTGTTCGAACGACGGTAAATATGTTTTCCGAGCCCCGATGCGGCCCCGATGCGGAATCGGGGGGCGAGGAATCTGGGGCGGGGTCTTAGATCCCGACTCGTCGGGACCACGGCTAAAACCCAGCCATCCCAGGCCCTTCACTGCGTTCAGTGAGACAAATGCGATTCCTGGTGCCGGTAGCAATCGGCATGAAGGACCTACGCATCGGACCCGTAGCTCGTCGGATTGCCTTTCTCGACCCAGGTTGGCGTGCCGTCTTCGACGTTATAGAGATTCTCCGAGTCGATCCCCATCGCGGCCGCCATCTCGCAGGCGAGGCCGCTCCTGAACCCCTGAGCGCAGATGAACAGGAGCTTCTTATCCTTCGGCAGCTCGTCTACTCGCGAACCGACATCGTCCACCGGCATGAAGATCGCATCCTTGACATGCCCTTCCGAGTATTCCTCCGGGCGCCTTACGTCTACGAAAACGACGCCTTCTGTCCCATACAGCTCGGCGGCTTCGTCGACACTGATTCGGTAGTAGGGCTCGCCCTCTTCACGTCTTGCCATTCGTGTCACCTCTTGAATGATTGCAGGTGTAGTTGGACCGGACTGCTTATACCGCCGCAGCCTCCGCCACTTCCAAGTAACTCCCAACGATCGCCGACAGCCGGCCCCTGGTCTGCTCGCTAATCTGCTCGGGACGAGTAATGATAGCGTTTCGTAGGGCTGTGGCGCACACGCACTCACGAGTGGCCGGCATGGCCTGGGCCATCGTTCGGACGACCTGTTGCGCGGCCGCGACGTTCTTGGACAGGTTGGCCACCACTAGCTCAACCGAGACTGCCTCCTCCGTTTGGTGCCAGCAGGCGTAGTCGGTTACCAGCGCCAGTGTGGAGTAGCAGATCTCGGCCTCTCGGGCCAGCTTGGCTTCCGGCAGGGCTGTCATCCCTATTACGCTCGCTCCCCAAGACCTGTAAAGCTCGGACTCAGCCCTGGTCGAGAACTGCGGTCCCTCGATCACGACGTACGTGCCTCCGTCATGGGTTGTCACGGACTGCTGCCGGGCGGCTGCGGCGGCGACGTCGTTTACGACACCGCAGAACGGGTCTGAAAAACCGACATGCGCCGCGATACCATCGTCGAAAAAGGTGCTCGCTCTGCCGCGGGTACGGTCAATGATCTGATCGGAGACCAGCATATCCAGCGGTCTGATGTGTTCTTGCAGGCTACCGACGGCGCTGATCGAGACTATGCGTTCCACTCCCAGAGTCTTCAAGGCATAGACGTTTGCCCTGGCGGGTATGTTCGAGGGCGGGATTCTGTACCCGCGGCCGTGACGGGGGATGAATACTACCCGGGTCGCCTCGAGTGTCCCGACAACCAACCGGTCGCTCGGAGCGCCGAACGGGGTCTCGACGTCTATCTCTTCGACCTCGCTGAGGCCGCTCATTTCATAAAGGCCGGAGCCGCCAATGAACGCGAGCCTCGCCTCTGTCACCTGGCGCCTCCGCCGGGCCGCAGCATGTTGGTTCCAAAAGAAGAACTTCTCTGGATGAGAGAAGTTCCTTGTAAGAAGTTCACTCTCATCTTCCGAGCGTTAAACACTCGCCGGATTTGGCACCGTTTCGGCGGGCGCTTTGTCCTGCCGTCGGTTGCCGGGCTTCTAAGGGCCGGTCCCTCAGCCGCTCTTGATAAGAGCCGGAGCATTCTATTGTCAACTGCTAGCTATAATCCTACTATGGGCGGTATACTGTGTCAAGGCGTTGGCTCTTAGGCGCGGTACCGACAAGACAGCGATGTCCATGCCCCCCCGCTAGCTGATCCTCCCGAACTTCGGAAGAGGGGTGCCGACGAGCGGCGTCGCGTAGTCCATGAACGGCGGCTGCACCATATAGTTCGCTCGGTCCAGGTACTCCTCCGGCATCGTTCGTACCTTGTCTGCCACCCGGTCAAGGGGTGCGAGCCCGGTGGAGCAAGAGTATTCCTTGCCGCCCTCCCTGACGAGGGTCACCATCTGGCCTGAGGCTCCCTCGAGTGCGTAGCGGACCGCCGCCCGTCCGACCATCTCCGCCTCCTCCGCGTCGGACCGCGAGACGACCGCCGCCAGCGAGCGCTGAATAGTGCCGGGCCTTTCGTATCGGGTCCGCACGTTCAGTCGGGTCCCAACCAGCGCGGCCAGATGCCGACCCGCGCCCTCGAAGTAGGGGTGCCCGAACTCGTCTACGTACCAGGGCTCCTGCTGATTGCCGAGCACGCCGCTGGTACCGCGTGCGTTCTCGGCTACGATAGCAACCGCAAAGCCGTGCCGCCGGTAGGCGTTCTCCATGAGGTCCAAGAACCGGCGCTCGTCGACCGGGACTTCAGGGACGCAGACGACGTGGGGCGCGTCCCTGTCATCACGCTTGCCTAGAGCCGCCGAGGCGGCCAGCCAGCCGGCGTCCCTGCCCATCACCTCCACAACGGTGATCGGCGAGGCCTTGCCCATTGACTCGGCGTCCCTGCCTGCGCCCATCGTTGCAAGCGCCACGAACCGGGCGGCGCTGCCGTATCCTGGAGAGTGGTCGGTGAGCACCAGGTCGTTGTCTATCGTCTTCGGGATGTTGATCACGGTCAGTGACCTTCCAGCCGTCCGGGTTTCGGCGGCGATTACGTTCCCCGTATCCGCCGAGTCGTTGCCGCCGATGATGAAACAGTACCGGACCGCGTGCTCCGATAGGATGTCCAGGACTTTGGGCACGTCGTCGGCCGCAAGCTTGCGGCGCGATGAACCGAGCGCGGCGGCGGGCGTCTTAGCGGTCCTCTCCCAGGTCGCCTTGCTCGGGGCACGCAGGTCCATGAACTGCCCGTCTAGCACGCCGTCAAGGCCGTGGGTCGCACCTAAGACCTCACCGAATCCCCCACGCTCATAGACCTCGCGCACGATCCCGTAGAGGCTCCGGTTCATGACCGGCGTGCTCCCGCCCGACTGAATCACCAGGACGTTTTCTTGTTTAGCTTGTGCCGACAAGGTCTATCGCTCCGACTTGGCTAGTACCGTGTCAATATGAATATGATGGATAGATGTGTTGAAGTTTAGTGCGAGCGTCCTGAGTGGAGGAACGCCAGTCTATGACGGCGACAGCCTCATTGCGCTCATGTTCCAGCGCCGAGACCTCTCGCTTCAGTACCACCTCGTCGCTGATTCGACGGTTGAGACACTGGTTGCTGAAGACGCTCAACTCTATCTCAGCCATGTTCAGCCAACTGCCGTGTACTGGAGTGTAGTGGAACTCCAGGCGCTTGGCGATCCGCCGCGCTTCGGCTGGCTCGAAGACGTCGTACAACGAACCCAGCTTGTGAGTGTTGAGATTGTCCAGCACCAGCCGTATCGTTTTTGTATGAGGGTATGCCTCGTCTGCCAGCCACCTCATCTGATGTGCGAAGTCCACAGCAGTGCGACGCTCGGTCACCTCGACATGCCTCCAGCCAGCTTTCGGCTCACAGAACATGAACAGGTTTCGGGTCCCGTTTCGCTTGTACTCGTAGTCATATCGTTCCACTCGACCCGGCCTGGCCCCGATGGACGGTCTCTTGTCGGCCACCAATTGCTTGGACGTCTCGTCGAAACAGACCACGGGATGGTCGGGGTCGTAGTCTTCATGGTACAGGTCCAGCACATTCTCCATTCGAGCCACGAACTCCCCGCTCACCTCCGGGATGCACCATTCCTTCTTCGTCCACGGCTTGAGTTCGTTTTTTTGAGCGTCTGGCGCACCGTCTCGAGGGAGATGCTCTCGGCAAACCCCATCTGGACCACCTTGTCGGCAAGCAGTTGCAGCGTCCAGTGCGTGTGTCCTTCGGGCGCATCGCTGCAGGCAATGGCGACTAGGTGCGCTTCCTGCCTACCGTCCAACTTGCGCCTCTGTCCTGGTCGCGGGCGTTCAATGAGCGCACTGTCGAGTCCTTCCTGTACAAACTGCGTGCGCACACGTCCCACCGTGGAGGCGCTTATCAATAGTCCGCTGGCGATGTCACGGTCGATCAGACCTTCGTCTGCCTTCAGCAACACCAGCGCTCGCTTGACCTTACGGGTCGAAGTCTCCCCACGACTCGCCATCTGCTTGAGATGTGTAAGGTGGACCCCATTATTAAGACAGCACGAGGGCTAAATTAAGAGAGTCTCCCACCCCTGCGCTAGGTTTCACCAAGCCCGATGGCAGCCCTGCTTCTTCAGCTGCTGCTCCCCTTTCTTCCTGGCCATGTTGGTACACCTCTGCTGGGGTCCGGTAGCCCAAAGCCTGGTGAGGCCTCTGCCGGTTGTAGAACTCCAGGTAGGCATTGATCCCAGTTCGGGCCTCGGCGACGGTCTGGTAAGCTTTCAGATACACCTCCTCGTACTTGATGCTCCGCCACAGCCGCTCCACGAAGATGTTGTCCAGGTACCTACCCTTACCATCCATGCTGACCTGGACCCTCTGCTCCTGCAACGTCTGGGTAAAGGCCTCACTGGTGAACTGACTCCCCTGGTCGGTGTTGAATATCTCCGGTCGTCCCTTACCCAGGGCTTCCTCCAACGCCGCCACGCAGAAGCTGGTGTCCATGGTGTTGGAGAGCTTCCAGGCCAGCACGTGCCGGCTGTGCCAGTCCATGATGGCCACCAGGTACAGGAAGCCCTTCGGCATGGGGATGTAGGTGATGTCCGCGGCCCAGACCTGGTCGACCCGATTAACCTCCACTCCCTTCAGCAGATAGGGAAAGATCCGGTGTCCCGGCGCTGGTTTGCTGGTGTTGGGACGCCGGTAGATGGCTTCCAGACCCATCAACCGCATCAGCCTTCGAACCCTTTTTCGGCTCACCAGATAGCCCTGTTGCAGCAGCCAGGCCTTCATCTTCCTGGAGCCGTAGAAGGGGGTCTTCAAATACTGACGGTCCATCAGGGCCATCAACTCCAGGTCTTCTGCCCTGGTCGGTACCGACCGGTAGTACACCGAGGCCCGGCTGACGTCCAGCAGGATACATTGACGCACCAAAGACAGCTGCTGGTGGTCTCGGTCTATCATGGCTCGCCGTATGCTGCGACTCATAGACCGGACCTTTCCGACAAAAAATCGCGTTCCACCTTCAGCTGGCCGATGTGCCGGTAGAGGTGGTTAATCTGAGCTTCCTTGGCTTTCTCCTGGGATTTCTGATTGGTGGCAAATAGCTCCGGGGCTCCTTCCGCCAGGGCCCTTTTCCAGGCGTGAATCTGACTGGGATGGACCTCAAATCGGCTGGCCAGCTGGGCGATGGTCTCTTCCCCCGCAAGGGCGGCCAAGGCCACCTTGGCCTTGAACGCCGGACTGTGCTTATTCCTCGTCTGCTTCATGTCCTGCTCCTCCACGTCGGTTAGTTGCCGGTTATTTTAGGAGCTGGACTCTCTCTTAGCCAGTTGTCTAGTTTTTGGGTACCACCTCAGTGTCCGCTCCGACTCGTTCAACTCCACCTTGTACTTGAGAGCAGGCATGTCTTCGTACGTCCTCCTTATAGGATCATACACAAGACTAACCTATTTCTTATATTTGTCACATACACATGGAACCGGTACTAGTACACCAAAGCCGCTATGGCGGCAGAGACCCCCATCACAGCCAACGCAGCCACGGTGACGGGGGCGCTCTCAAGGGTCACCGCACCCACGTACAACAAGGGGAAGTCGGCGGCCATCACCCACATGACCAACCGTCGCGCCCTTTTTCTGTTACTGGTCACTCGTTACCTTGCTGAAAACAGATTGACGAGCACCCACGCTTCCAGTCCGACTAACAGGACCAGCGCCAAACAGTAGGGGATGGTACGGCGTAGTACCGTACCCTCGTGACCGGAAAGGCCGACCATGGCGGTGCCGACCAGCACCTTGGCAGGGGCGATGGCGCTTCCCAGCGAGCCGCCAATGGACTGGGCGCTGGTCACCGTGACCTCCCCGATGTTCAAGGCCTTGGCCGACTCCAGCTGCAGGGCTCCAAAGAGGACATTTGAGCTCGTGTTGCTTCCGGTCATGAATGTGCCAAGGACACCAATGTAAGGCGAGAAGATCGCAAAGGCGGGCCCCGCGCTCTTGGCGACCGCCTGGCCAAGCAGGACTGTCATGCCTGTGTCAGTCATAACAAGAGCCATCATCATCATGGTAACCGCGGCCACGCTCGTTGACACAGACTGCGTATAGGTGTCCCTGGATGCTGCGATCACCGCTCTAGTTTTCCACTTGCCCGCGATCCGGAATACAACGTATGTGAGCGAGAGGGACGCAAGGATCAAAGGTGCTGGGTGACTGAGGAGGCTGATCGGCGCGTAGCTGTCTTGCGCGCCAACCACGTAGCCCAGAGAGCTTTCGGTCGCAGGATAGTCCAGCCCCCACCGCCAGGCAGCTCCTAGGGTCTTCACGGCCGGTATTTGTGACACGACGCTAAACAGGATCAACAGGTAGTAAGGCAGAAACGCGAGGTGGAACCCCGGTGCTGCGGCTGGGTGCGGACCTGCCGGAGCGGGCCTCGGGCTCGCCGCTGCAGGCTCGACTGGCCCTGCCAACAGAGCGCGAGCTACCAGCCATCCGGCTCCACATCCGATCAGACCCGACACTATAGCCGCTATCTGAGGTGCCCAGAGCGCGGCCATTGCCCAATGCGCACCCGCCATGACGCCACCGATGATCAGGACGGCAGGGAAGCCTCTGCGTACGGATGCCATCCCTCCCTCGAGGTGCGCGACCGCAAGTCCAGTCAGGACGACAGGGACTGCCATCATTGCAGCCATATGGCCCCCGAGCACACCCCCTGGAAGTCCGGTGACGAGCAGGATGGTGTAGTACGAGGACCCAAGTGACCCGAGCGCGACCGCCCAGGCGTGGCCAACCAGGACGATGGCCGCGGCCTTGACGGGATGAAAGCCCATCAGCACAAGAAGCGGCGCGACCAACGCGACGGGGACCCCGAAACCGGCTATCCCCTGTACGAAACCGGAGAACGCCCACCCCACCACCAGCGCCTGCGCCAAAGGATCGCGTACCAGCCGGGTCATAGTCGAGCTGATCACCTCGATGCCGCCGAGCTGGTCGATAAGGTTATAGAGCAGCACCGAGGTCCATATGATGGACAGGACGAACAGGCTCAGGCTCAGTCCCTTGGAGCTCCCAATGGCCACCAGCCGTTCGTCAGAGCCGAAAAAGAGTAAAGCCACCGCTCCGGCGACCAGCCAGGACACAGCACCCGCCCTGGGAGCGCTCCACCTAAGCCCCAACATGGTCACGATCAGCACCACGATCGGCAGCGCGGACAGCACTACGTTGGCAAAGTTCAACTCCGGCCCATTAGCGCCCAATAGCCTGGCTCCTAGCTTTGTCGCAGTAAGGTAGACTGTATGCCCAGTGCGTTAAAGCGCGGGCAAGGTTGATTCCCTCGTAAAAACCCGGTTTGAGGAAGTTCTAGCGAGTTAGCACATCTGAGCGCTACCGTATGTTGGGGTAGTATACGGAACAGAGACTGTATATTGTACCCAGGCGTGGGCACGGTTGTTCTAATTCGACCTGAACAGACTTTTTACGAGAGAATCAAGGTTAGGGTACCAGGTGTTTTCCGGGCAGGGCAGTCGGAGGGGGGAACCGTAACGAGACAGGTTGCTACGAACCGCGAATAAGGGATACCGGGGTCGGGGTTATGCCCTAGGTGACGAACCGGCCCATGACAGGGCAGGTGTCCTATCTACACGCCTGCCATTCGTCCAGAGTAACGTCGATATCCTGCGTCTTTTCGTCGCGGAGGATTGTCAACGCCACCTGGTCCCCGGGCTGGAGGGTATTCAGGTAGCTGACCATCTCAGATACCGAGCCAACTGCATTGCCGTCAACCGCGGTGATGAGGTCTGCTTGGCCTGTCGGTACAGGTCGGGGATCGGCGCGAAGGCCTATCCTGTCCGCCGGGCTTCCGCTGCACACGCGGAGGATGTAGATACCCTTGTCGACCGGAAGGCCTCTCGTACCAAACGCCTCCGGATTGAAGTCTCTGGACTCGATGCCAAGCCACGGTCGCTTGAGCTCCGCTGGGGTCATTAGGGCCGTAAGGATGCCGTCAAGCGTGTTGCTGGGGATGGCGAACCCAACTCCGATCTGGACCGAAGAAGAGATTACGACGGAGGAGTTGATGCCGATCACCTCCCCGTTCGAGTCAAGGAGAGGGCCACCGGAGTTGCCCGGATTCAGGGCCGCGTCCGTCTGGATCAAGTTTGGTATTGGACGACGTAGGACGCTCTGCTGGTCCCGGCCGGTGCCACTGACGACGCCCACGGACACGGAATTAGCCTGCCGGAAAGGGCTGCCGATTGCGATCGCCATCTGTCCCGGCCTCACCTTATCTGAGTCGGCCAGCGGCAGCGGTTCAATCTCGCTAACCTCAGATGGGTCTATGCGCAGCAACGCCAGGTCATCTGCAGGGCTGGTCCCCAGTTTCGTCGCAGGCAGGATGCGTCCGTCAAAAAGCAAAACACTGACGTCGCCGCCACCGTCCAACACATGGTGGTTGGTGACGATGTGCCCCGCGTCGTCCACGAGGAACCCTGACCCGCTCGCAGCGGCATTGCCGGAGCGGACACCCGGTCTTTCGACGCTGATCTCAACCACCGCTCGGCTTGCGTCCTCGAACAGCGAGGAGACGAGAGTTTCGTCGAATAGCGTTGTGGGCTCGGACCCGAACGATATCCAGCCTATCGCGAGGCCTGCAAGCATACTCAACGCCAGAACAGGGATAAGGAGTATGGCTGACAAATTCAGACCGCTGTCCGAACCTCTCTTCGTCGGCGGCTCTTGGAACGGGTTGTCACTGTGCGGAATCATGGGCTTCGTACAGCTTTCCAGCTTCGATAGGAGATTAGGGAACTCACCGCTTTAGTATACCTGCAACGAGGGCGGCTCCACCAGAAAGGCGGTGGAGCCGGTAGGCGGCGTCGAGGTAAGGCAGTCTCGTTTCCTGGAGACAGTAGCGATAGAGAAAATCGGCGCGGTTTTTCCATGTCTGGGGCTTGACAGCGCGGCAGAAATCGACATAATATCGGTGCCGACGCTGACGAGGGAAATGTATCGTCTCGTAAGGCGTTCAGGACCCAGAGTTAGGAATCAGAACTAAGGGGGGATCGGCTATGGCTACTCTGAGGAAGAGCGACCTTGCCGCTAGAGTCGCGGCACAGCTGGGTGGGTCCAGGGCCCAAGGGGAGGCTGCATTGAACGCGGTATTGGCCAGTGTGCAGGGCTCCCTGGCGAGCGGCAACCGCGTTGTGCTCACCGGGTTCGGGTCCTTTTCGGTACGGCAGGTCAAGGAACGGAGAGTCAAGCCGATACGAGGCGGGCAAGCCGGCAGTCTTATTACGGTCGCCGCCCACAAGCGGGTCGGGTTCACCGCCGGAGCCGAGTTGAACAAGGCGGTCAAGAAGTAAAGTCGGGACTGCCTGCTGCGCGTGGGCACCTCGCCAAGCCTCGCGCGAAGTTCGTCGGCACTGGCGGGTCACACTTCTGACCTTTTTCGTGGGTGCCCTTGGCTGTATGAGAGCGGCCTCCGTATACCCTAAAGTGTAAAGTACCTTGGCCGGTCTGCTTCGACCTCAGACGGCTAACGAGCGACCGGCCTCCCTTGTTGGCGAATTCCTCGGCTATCTAAGCGCTTCGCCCCCTTATTGGCGTCAGGCACCGTATGGCCTTTCGTCGCAGCAGTCTGGCCATCGTGCTTCCTCGTCGTCTTCTCGTCTCCGATTAGCAACACCGTCCCGCAGCCTTGACACCGAGCTTGGCGAGGTACATTTTTGACCTACAGGCCGATCGAGGAATACGGAATCGTCGGGGACCTCCACACGGTAGCCCTGGTCGGGACCGATGGCTCCATCGATTGGTGCTGCCTCCCCTACTTCGACTCCCCCAGCGTCTTCGGCGCCATCTTGGACGACAAGAAAGGTGGCTATTTCAAGGTCTCCGGCGTAGGTGAGGAGGTGCGTCGTCAACTGTACCACCCCGATACGAATGTCCTGATGACCTATTTCTCAAGCTCAGACGGCGTGGCGTTGCTGGAGGACTTCATGCCGATCGAAGGGGCTCGTGTTCGAGGTGGGCGCCCCCATAGTCCACTGATAGTTCGAAGGGTGACGGGTGTCAGTGGAACAAGGCGAATGCGGCTTGAGTGTTTCCCGGCCTTCGACTATGCCAGGCGCCCTCACAAGGTGGTTCGCACCGAGACCGGCACGGTGTTTGAGTCCGAGGCCGGCGATCGGCTGGGCCTCTACCTACCGGGCCAAATGGAAGTCCAGATATACAAGGGTAGGGTTATTTCGGAGTTCGACCTACGGGCCGGAGAGTCTGTTTGCGTTGCCGTGGGACTGATGGATGAAGCAGACCGCGAGCCCTCGCAGGTAAGCCGGGACGATTCTCAGCGCTTGTTCGATGAGACCATAAAATACTGGAGGCGATGGCTGAGTCGCTGCACGTACAGAGGGCGCTGGCGCGAGATGGTATACCGCTCGGTGCTGACCCTTAAGCTACTGACTTTCGCCCCGACGGGGGCCCTTGTCGCCGCCCCGACCTGCAGCCTGCCCGAGCTCGTAGGTGGGACGCGCAACTGGGACTACCGCTACACCTGGCTACGGGATGCAGCTTTTACCCTTTATGGGTTCATGAGGGTCGGTCTGACGGAGGAGGCCGGACAGTTCATGCACTGGCTCGAGGCGCGTACTCGTGAAATCACGGAAGGTGGGACCCCGGAGATCATGTACCGTCTTGACGGGGGCCATACTATCCGCGAAGAGACGTTGGATCACCTGGACGGCTATCGGGGCTCACGGCCCGTGCGCGTTGGAAACAACGCCCATCACCAACTGCAGCTCGACATCTTCGGCGAGCTGATGGACTCGGTGTACCTCTACAACAAGTATGGTTCGCCGATATCATACGACTTATGGACAGAGCTTAGAAAGTTGCTGGATTGGGTGGCGGCCAACTGGAGCCAGCCGGACGAGGGAATTTGGGAGGTACGGGGGGGCCGCCAACAGTTCATTTTCTCCAAGTTAATGTGTTGGGTCGCGCTGGACCGAGGACTGCGGCTTGCCGAAAAACGTTCATTCCCGGCCAGTCGGGAGCTCTGGCTTAGGGAGCGGGACGCTATCTATGAGACGATTATGGCCCGCGGGTGGAGTCCGAAGAGGAAGGCGTTTGTTCAGTACTACGACTCCGATGTCCTGGATGCCGCCAATCTGATGATGCCCCTGGTGTTCTTCATGTCGCCGACCGATCCGCGGATGCTTTCCACTATCGACGCTGTCTTGAAAGACCTCACCAGCGACAGCCTTGTACACCGGTATGACATTAGCAGGGCGGCCGCCGATGGGCTGGAAGGCGCCGAAGGTAGCTTCAGTATCTGCACCTTTTGGCTTGTCGAGGCTCTGACGCGCGCCGGTAGGACGGAGGAGGCGAGGTTCATCTTCGAGAGGATGCTTGGCCATTCCAATCACCTGGGCCTCTACTCTGAGGAGATCGGCTCTTCCGGCGAAGCTCTGGGTAACTTCCCCCAGGCGTTCACCCACCTCTCCGTGATTAGCGCTGCGTTTAACCTGGACAGGGCTCTCGGCGGCGGAATCTAGTGTACTGTCTCAGATATCACTTGACGCTTTGGGGCCGCCGCACTGTCGGCAAGACAATCCGGCCAGCCCCAGATGCTTCGCGGAGCCTCAGCAAGACATGCTCCATTCATCCCCACCACAACTTGCGGGCTATTTACCAAACACTAGACTAGGCCGACTCTCAACTCCGTGCCCGCTCCGCGGAGACGCCCCAGCGGGGCGTCTCTACACCAGACCGAGTCGCAGAGAGGGCGCGCGCCGTGCGCCCCTATCATTCGGCAGGCTAGGGCACGATGTTCCGATGGCACCCCTATCCACGACCCTGTGATATATTACGCCCGATTCTCTCAACTGGTGAGCCTCGTTGGATGACACGATTACAGTCCTAGCCATCGTCAGGGACGTCGCCTTCATCTCCCTGTTGCTGCTGGCTGCGTTGGTGGGTTACCTGCTGTATCGCAGGGTAGCTTCGTTTTTGCACTCTACCCGACGGACTATCGAGACGACAGGTGAGCTGTTCTCGATGGTGACGGACAGGTTTCGGGAGCGGCCGGCCGAGCGACAGGGCCTTGCCTCACGGCTCCGTGGGTTCGCGTCGTCAATCGCCGATCGCGATCGGGGAGGAGAAAGAGAGAGCTAGGGCGCCGGCGCCGCTAGAGGCGTTCCAGAAGTGTCGCGTGATCCTAGCCGCCCTCCGACGAGCTCCCTTCGATACGTCCCCATGCCGCATCGGGACTACTCAGGGCGAACGGTGAATCTAAACCTAGGTTCGTGGTGAGCTTCAACAGAAGTCACGCCGACGCCGCATCGGGGGACCCGTCGAGCCACGGCCCGGGCGACTTTAGGTGCAAAGCCCCAGTGGGTAGTGACTACCTTCGCTGTCCGGTCATGCTGATGCGAGGGTCGACGGCCACGAGTAACAGGTCAGAGATCAGGACGCCGACGACGGTCAGGGCTGCCAGCAGCAGAATGATGGTCCCGGCCAGAAACTGGTCCTGTAGCCGGATGGCGTCTAACAAGGTCGGACCCAGGGTCGGCAGACTTAGCACGACCGAGACGATCACTGACCCGCCCACCAGCCCAGGCAAATTTGATCCGATGCTGCTGACGAACGGATTGATCGCCACCCGGACAGGGTATTTCAGGATAACCTTCCAGTTGACCTGCCCCTTGGCCCGGGCGGCCACCACGTAGGGTTTATGTAGCTCGTCGAGCAGGTTGTTCCGCATGGTGCGTATCAGGCCAGCCGTACCGGCCGTTCCGAGGACAATGGCCGGTATGATCAAGTGTTGGAGCAGGTCCAGGACCTTGCCGACACTCCAAGGGGCGTTCTCGTACTCACCCGAGAAGAGGCCGCCGACGCTCTGGTCGAAGTAGGCTAGGAAAAGGTACATCAGCAGCAAGCCGAGCAGGAAATCGGGCACTGCAAGGCCGGTGAAGCCCGCGAAGGTGAAGACATAGTCGCTGATGGAATTCTGCCGCATCGCGGAGTAGATCCCTATGGGTATAGCGAGCATCCATGTGAGCACTATGGTGAACAGAGCCAGCCCAATGGTAACGCCCAGCCTATCGTGTACGATCTTCGTAATATCCACTTTTATGTCCTGGTTCCAGGACGAACCGAAGTCCCCACGGAGTACTATTCCGCTGACCCAACCCCAATATTGCTGGAATGACCCGCTGTTCAGACCGTAGTACTCTCGCAGCTCTGCCTCTTCTTGAAGCGTTAGGGGGCGCCCCTTGAGGTTGACTCCCTGGTGGTAGACCATTCGGTCTACGTAGTCGCCTGCCGGCAGCTTGACGATCATGAATGAGAAGGCGGAAATGAACAACAGCGTGAACGCTGCAAGAAGTGTACGTCTGGCAATGTAAGCGGCCATCGCGTCGGCTCCTCTAAACTCTCGCGACTAGCATAACGGAACTAGGAGCATACCTCACAAGTTAACACAACGTTCATGCCGCCTCAACCCGAGGCCTCGGCTAGACCGCCGTGCTGGACTTCGCCTGCACCTCGATCGTGCTCTCCTCCTCCGCGAGGAGGCGCTCAGCATCGATAGCGGCCATGCATCCTGAGCCGGCTGCCGTGATAGCCTGGCGGTAGACCCAGTCCTGGACGTCGCCGCAGGCGAAAACGCCGGGTACGCCGGTCTTCGTGCCGTCGTGCGTCACAATGTAGCCGTTCTCATTAATATTCAGTTGGCCCGTGAACAGCTCGGTGTTTGGCTTGTAGCCAATGGCCATGAAGACCCCTTCGACGGGTTTTTCGGTCGTCTCCCCGGTCAGGACGTTTCGCAAGATCACTCCCGTGACCTCGCCCTTCTCCGCCCCCAGAATATCCTCGACCACCGTGTTCCAGATGAACTCGATCTTGGGGTTTGCCAATGCGCGGTCTTGCATGATCATCGAGGCGCGAAGATGGTCGCGGCGGTGGACCACATACACTCTCGAGGCGAACCTGGTCAGGAATGTGGCCTCCTCCATCGCCGTGTCCCCACCGCCGACGACGACGACCTCATTGTCCTTGAAAAAGAACCCGTCGCAGGTGGCGCAGGCGGAGACGCCGTGGCCCATGAGCCGAGACTCCGACTCGAGGCCGAGGAGCTTGGCTGTCGCGCCCGACGCGATGATCAGGGTCTTGGCGTGGTAGACATCCCGTTCTTGGACGACGACTTTGAAGGGCCGCTCCGAGAGGTCGACGGAGGTGACGTCTCCCAGAAGGTATCGAGCGCCGAAACGTTGCGCCTGCTCTTTGAAGATGACCATGAGGTCGGGCCCCTGGACCCCATGAACAAAGCCGGGATAGTTCTCGACCTCGGTCGTGATGGTCAGCTGACCCCCTGGTGTCGCACCTTCGACTATTAGGGGCTCGAGATCGGCCCGGGCCGCATATAGAGCGGCGGTATGTCCCGCAGGCCCGGAGCCCACGATCATAACCTGCTCGACGCCAGATTGATTCAATGCATTCCTCTCACGGTCGTCTGAAAGCGAATCATCCAGTCAGATGCAACAGAAATCTCTTGTATTGTAACTCTTAAGGAGGTTAAGTGGGGTAGTAAGCCCAGGCGACCTCCTCTAGAGCCTACTCCTTCGCATTGTCACTAGTTTATACGCCGGCCATCATATTTCAGGATCTTCGTGGGGGGTCGGTAGCCCCACCTGACGGCCTCTAGGACCTCCTCCTGCCTGGATTCTCGTTCGTCTGCCGGGAGCTCAACGACGATGTCCTCGACGCCATGCGGTCCGATGCGCCAGTGGCCAACGACGGCGCCTCGGACCTGCCCGTCGATAAGCAGGTGTCGCAGGACCTCGCGGTCACCAAACCGCCGCTTCAGATCGCTGGTTTGAGACCTCACCAGGATGTCCGCCGCGTCTAGCATCAACACACTCGGCGGCGCCGGCCCCGGTCCCAGGGATGTGTCGCCAGACAACACCCATCCCTTTCCGAACCCTGTGATCGACGTATCGACCATTTCCCCCGCCTTTTCTAACCGGGCGATGACCTCCTGCACCCTCTTCTTCGGCCAGCCGGACCAGTCCTTGAGGTTCTCCTCGGTCGCGAAAACGTAGGCACCGACGAATTGCCGTACTACTTCCGCGGCAGCGGACTCCGCCCGGCCTTCGCTGATCCGCACTTCAGGCCATTCGGCAGCGAAATCGTACCACCCCCGCTCCCAATCGTCATCGACCTGGTCCTCGTAGACGAGGAACGCCTGCTGCAGGCGGTGAAGCGCGGGCATTACTTTCTTGTTGAGGAGCCCCCCGCCTTAGCCCGAATCCACCGAAGGAGGGCGTCGGGTTAGCGTCCTGAGGCGGCAAGAAGGCGCTCCTGTGCTTCTGGGATAATGGTTTTGTAGCAAAAAAACGGCCCCGGAAAAGGAGCACCCAGTAGATGCTGCCACGCAACCACCCCGACCGGATCCAAATCACCTTCGACGACCGCCGCTTGGTGGCCAATGCCGGGCTGCTCCTTCCGGCCACCCTGGCGCGGCACCTCGGCCTGCCCGAACTCGTCCGGCAGCGCCTCGACCTGGGCGATGCCCCGGGGCGGGCGAACACGAGCGACAAGATGATGACGCTGGTGGCGTCTGCGCTGGCTGGGGGCGACTGCATTGACGACGCCGATGTGTTGCGCACCGGGGGGACGGCCTGCACCCTGGGCGGCACGGTCAAGGCGCCATCCACCCTGGGCACCTTCCTGCGCAGCTTCCGGTGGGGCCACGTCCGTCAACTCGACCGGGTGAGCCGCGAGTTGCTGGCCCGGGCTTGGCAGGCCGGGGCGGGACCCGGCGACGGGCCCCTGACCATTGACCTGGACTCCACCATCTGCGAGACCTACGGACTGGCCAAGGAGGGCGCCCGCCACCACGGCTATACCGGCAAGCGGGGCTACCACCCGCTGCCGACCATCGCCGCCGGCACCGGAGACGTGCTGATGTCCCGGCTGCGCGAGGGCCGGGCCAACACCGCCCGCGGCGCCGCCCACTTCCTGCGGGAGACAGTGGGACGGGTGCGCTACGCCGGGGCCGACGGACGACTCACGCTACGGGCCGACAGCGGGTTCTACACTCATGGCGTGGTATCCGTCTGCCGCAAGATGGATGTCCGCTTCTCCATCACCATCCGCCAGCACAAAAGCCTGCACAATCTCATCGAGGCGATACCCGAAGATGCCTGGACGCCGATTCCTTACTGGATGGACGGTGCCGCCGATGTGGCCGAGACCACCTGCACTCCCTTCCAGGCCGAGGCGGACGCCGCGCCGGTACGGCTCATCGTCCGGCGGGTGAAGCCGACGCCCGGTTCCCAACTGGCCCTCTTCGCCAAATACAGCTATCATGGCTTCATCACCGACCGGGACGGGGAGTTGCTCGAACTGGAGGCTGACCATCGCCGCCACGCCGAGATCGAGAATGCCATACGCGACCTCAAGTACGGCGTCGGGCTGAACCATCTCCCCTCGGGCCGCTTCGCCGCCAACGGCGCCTGGCTGGCCGTCCAGACGATGGCCCACAACCTGGCCCGCTGGACGGCGCGGATCGGTCTGGGAGAGCGGATAGCCACCACCAAGACCCTCCGGCGGCGGTTCTTCTCCCTGGCCGGACGGCTCACCCGCTCGGCACGCCGGTTGACCCTGCATCTTCCGGATCGCTGGCCTTGGGCTGAGAAGTTCAGCCGCGCCTTGGCCCGGCTGCGAGCCATTCCACTCCCGGCCTGACGGCACCGTCGGCGACCGACCCACCCACCGGACAACCGAAGATCCCCGCAGACTCGTGCCAGCCCGGTCCGAGAGAGTTCCCTGCTGCGTATTCTCTCGCCATCCCGCGCATCGCAGCTCCCGCAGACGGCCATAGGGGCCCCTGTGCGGCGATGAAGACCGTCCGCCGACCTCCCTACCCCAAATGGAACCCAGGCTATTTCCCCTGTAGCTCCCTCACCCCCCTTCCGCTTTCCTCACGCCGTCCATCGGTGTCCTTCGGTGGATTCGGGGTTAAGCATGATTTGTTCGTAAAAACCCCTCGCCAGCCTGGGGCAAGGTGGGGATAATGTAATAAAAGGTCGTGGGCGCTGCGCCTGGCCGAGGGAGGGGAGGATGTTCCGAATACGAGACCCGCAAGAGAGCCTCTGGCAGTCCCGGTTCCTGGTGACGCCGAAGAAGGCTAAGCGCCTGGAGAGAAGTTGGGCCGAGGTTTTCCGAAACGAGGCGCTCCCCCTGATTGACGAGGAGCTCTTTGCTCCGATGTACTGCGCGGACAACGGCCGTCCCAACCGGGCGGTGCAGACCGTCCTCGGGGTCCACCTTCTCAAAGAGATGTTCAACCTCACCGACGGTGAAGCCCTGGAGCAGCTAGAGTTCAACCTGCTCTGGCACCACGCCCTGCGGCTGGACATCGAGGAGACCCACCTGCCCCAGAAGACCCTCCACAACTTCCGAGTTCGCCTGATGCAGCACGATGGTGGCCGGCTGGCTTTCCAGGAGACCACGGACCGGATCATCCAGGCGCTGGGCATACGCACCGGAAAGCAACGGCTGGACTCCACCCACATCATGAGCAACATCGCTACACTCACCCGGCTGGGCCTGTTCTGTGAGACGATGCGGTTGTTCCTGCGGGCCTTGCGCTGGGAGCACCCAGAGCTTCGCCCTGTGGTTCCGGAGGGCCTCCTGGGGCGCTATTTGAAGGAAGAAGACGAGGCGACCCACTACGAGGACGCCCGCACGGGGGAGGGTCGGCGACGCCTTTCGGTCTGTGCCCGGGACCTCTACCGGCTGGTGGACCGGTTCCATGGCACGACTGCTGCCCAGCTGGAGGAGTACCGGCTGCTGGAGCGGCTGCTGCGGGAGCAGTGCCATGTGGGCAAACACCGGGACGGGCGCCCGGGGGACGATGATGACGATGCTGGGGAATGCAAGGTGCCCGTGGCCCTGAAGGACCCGAAGCAGGTGTCCGCCGACTCGCTGCAATCGCCCCACGACCCGGATGTGACCTACAGCGGCCACAAGGGGAAGGGGTACGAGGTGCAGGTGGCGGAGACCTGCCACGAGGAGAACGCCACCCAGCTCATCACCCACGTGGAGGTGACCCCCTCGAGTGGGAGCGACACCGACGTGAGCGTGCCGGTCGTTGACGGGCTCGCGGAGCGGAAGGTCCGACCGGACGAGCTCTTCGCCGACACGGCGTATGGGTCGGGCCGCAACGCCTTCGAAGCCTCGCGCCGGGGAACGGAACTGGTGAGCCCGGTGGCGGGGTCGGCGCCGGGGAACTCGCACGAAGGAGAGCGTGACGGACCACCGCCGCTCACCGCCGCGGACTTTCAGATCGACGTCACAGGGGAGCAGACCACGGTGTGCCCCGCCGGCCACCCGTCCATCGAGGAGTACGAGTTGGAGGATGCGCCGGAGCGGGTAGAGGTCCACTTTGCCGGGACAACATGCGAGCCCTGCCCCTTGCGGTCCCGTTGCCCAGTGAAGCTGGACCGGCGTGCGGGGGACTACGTCCTCAAGGCGGACCTGGTGAAGGTAAACATCGAGCGGCGCCGGAGGGCCGAGGCCACCGAGGAGTGGCGCAAGCGGTATGCCATAAGGGCCGGGATCGAGGGAACGAACTCCGAGCTCAAGCGCGCCCACGGGCTTGGGCGCTTGCGGGTGCGAGGGGGCCGTCGGGTGCGGCTTGCCGTCTACCTGAAGGCGTTGGCGTGCAACTTCAAGCGGATGGTCCATGCACGCCTGGTGGAGATGGAGAACACGGCTCAGCAGGCGGTCGGGACGGTACCTGCGGTCGCGGCCGCATGAGGGCGCCGCTCCACAACTTCCACCGGGTGCCCTGAGCCACGGAATGGGTACCGCAACGGGATCACGCTTGTCCTGAGCGCGGCAGATGGTGCGGTGAGGCCAGCAGCCGGCATCCCGTGGCCTCCTCCGCTCCAGACCACCTTCGCACGCCAGGGCTCATCTCAAACAGGCCTTGTTACGAGGGAATCAAGCATAGGCCCTGGTGGAAAAAGGCGGCGCGTCGCCTTGGCCTAGGCAGGTCCCGAGGTCCCAAGTGATAGCTAGCGGCCTAGTGAGGCAAGTGCACTAGCTAACCCGTGTGCGGGTTTTGAGATGTCTCTCTGAGTCCCGCCTCGGGACGAAGGGCCTGGGGTGGTTGGGCTCCCTCGTCCCACCGGCCGGCCGGGTGCATTCTATAGGGTACTGCGTACCTGTATGACCAAATCCCCACCCCAGATTCTTCGCCCGACGCCGCGTCGGGGTCAGAAAACATCACGTTCCGTCTCGTCCTCGTCCAGAAACTTGCACATTGGGTTAGCCCGAATCCACCGAAGGAGGGCGTCGGGTTAGCGTCCTGAGGCGGCAAGAAGGCGCTCCTGTGCTTCTGGGATAATGGTTTTGTAGCAAAAAAACGGCCCCGGAAAAGGAGCACCCAGTAGATGCTGCCACGCAACCACCCCGACCGGATCCAAATCACCTTCGACGACCGCCGCTTGGTGGCCAATGCCGGGCTGCTCCTTCCGGCCACCCTGGCGCGGCACCTCGGCCTGCCCGAACTCGTCCGGCAGCGCCTCGACCTGGGCGATGCCCCGGGGCGGGCGAACACGAGCGACAAGATGATGACGCTGGTGGCGTCTGCGCTGGCTGGGGGCGACTGCATTGACGACGCCGATGTGTTGCGCACCGGGGGGACGGCCTGCACCCTGGGCACCTTCCTGCGCAGCTTCCGGCGGGGCCACGTCCGTCAACTCGACCGGGTGAGCCGCGAGTTGCTGGCCCGGGCTTGGCAGGCCGGGGCGGGACCCGGCGACGGGCCCCTGACCATTGACCTGGACTCCACCATCTGCGAGACCTACGGACTGGCCAAGGAGGGCGCCCGCCACCACGGCTATACCGGCAAGCGGGGCTACCACCCGCTGCCGGCCATCGCCGCCGGCACCGGAGACGTGCTGATGTCCCGGCTGCGCGAGGGCCGGGCCAACACCGCCCGCGGCGCCGCCCACTTCCTGCGGGAGACGGTGGGACGGGTGCGCTACGCCGGGGCCGACGGACGACTCACGCTACGGGCCGACAGCGGGTTCTACACTCATGGCGTGGTATCCGTCTGCCGCAAGATGGATGTCCGCTTCTCCATCACCATCCGCCAGCACAAAAGCCTGCACAATCTCATCGAGGCGATACCCGAAGATGCCTGGACGCCGATTCCTTACTGGATGGACGGTGCCGCCGATGTGGCCGAGACCACCTGCACCCCCTTCCAGGCCGAGGCGGACGCCGCGCCGGTACGGCTCATCGTCCGGCGGGTGAAGCCGACGCCCGGTTCCCAACTGGCCCTCTTCGCCAAATACAGCTATCATGGCTTCATCACCGACCGGGACGGGGAGTTGCTCGAACTGGAGGCTGACCATCGCCGCCACGCCGAGATCGAGAATGCCATACGCGACCTCAAGTACGGCGTCGGGCTGAACCATCTCCCCTCGGGCCGCTTCGCCGCCAACGGCGCCTGGCTGGCCGTCCAGACGATGGCCCACAACCTGGCCCGCTGGACGGCGCGGATCGGTCTGGGAGAGCGGATAGCCACCACCAAGACCCTCCGGCGGCGGTTCTTCTCCCTGGCCGGACGGCTCACCCGCTCGGCACGCCGGTTGACCCTGCATCTTCCGGATCGCTGGCCTTGGGCTGAGAAGTTCAGCCGCGCCTTGGCCCGGCTGCGAGCCATTCCACTCCCGGCCTGACGGCACCGTCGGCGACCGACCCACCCACCGGACAACCGAAGATCCCCGCAGACTCGTGCCAGCCCGGTCCGAGAGAGTTCCCTGCTGCGTATTCTCTCGCCATCCCGCGCATCGCAGCTCCCGCAGACGGCCATAGGGGCCCCTGTGCGGCGATGAAGACCGTCCGCCGACCTCCCTACCCCAAATGGAACCCAGGCTATTTCCCCTGTAGCTCCCTCACCCCCCTTCCGCTTTCCTCACGCCGTCCATCGGTGTCCTTCGGTGGATTCGGGGTTAGCTAAGCCCAAGCTGGTAGAACTTGCCCTCGGTCTTGATTGACGGGGCGATAACGACCTCCGCGCGGTGCATGTCGCGGATTGTGAAGGCGCCGACCATTCCCATGCACGCTTGCAGTGCGCCCATCAGGTTCTGAGTCCCATCGGCTTTGGAGGTGGGCCCGAACAGGATCTGGCTGAGTGGTCCGGCGACGCCCACCTTGACCCGCGTGCCTCGTGGCAACGCCGGATGTGGGCTGGCCATGCCCCAGTTGTAGCCCTCGCCCGGCGCCTCCTCGGCCTGGGCAAGGGGAGTCCCTATCATTACTGCGTCGGCACCACAGGCTATGGCCTTGCACAGGTCGCCGCCTGTCCTTATGCCACCATCGGTGATGATGGGCACGTATCGCCCGGAACGCCGGAAATGCTCCTCCCTCGCGGCTGCGCAGTCCATAGTGGCGGTGACCTGGGGTACGCCCACGGCGGTTACCTCACGCGTCGTGCAAGCGGCGCCCGGCCCGACACCGACCAGCACGCCGTCGACCCCGGTCTCCATGAGTTCCAAAGCCACGTCATAGGTTACGCAGTTGCCCACCAGCACCGGCACGTTGATCATCTCCAGAAGCTCGGAGAATACCAGGCCACGCGTGCTCTTGGACGTGTGACGCGCGGTGGTTACGGTAGACTGTACCGCGATAATATCGGCCCCGGCATCGGCGGCGACCGGAGCGAGGCGCTTCGTGTTGGCTGGGGTAACAGAAACGGCGCACTTGGCGCCGTGTGACTTGATCTCCTCGATGCGTGTTCCTATCAGGTCCTCCCTGACAGGAGCCGCGTAGACTCGCTGGAGATGCGCCGTTACCTCCTCTGGAGGCGCCTCGGCGATCCGACGCAGCTCCTCACCTGGGTTATCGTACTTCGTTTGGACCCCCTCTAGGTTCATCACCGCCAGACCGCCGAGTCTGTCCATCTCCACGGCGAATGAGGGCGAAACTATAGCGTCCATGGCGGACGCGAGGATGGGAGTCGACACGGTAACGCCGTCCAACGAGAACTCCGTACTGGTCTGGTCGGGATTGATGGTCACATCGCCTGGAGCGATCGCGATTTCGTCGAACCCATACGTCCGCCGGAGCTCTTTGAACTGGGGTATCTCCATCACTCACCTCCAGGTTTTGTCAGATTATAGAAAACAGGGGCGGGCTTCGTCAACGGATCTTTCGAGCCGAGTCGCGGGCCCGATCGAGTGGTGAGAAGCTCCCGGCCTATGCCATAATGAGGTCACCATTTTGGAGGAATTCTCGACGCTATGGGAACGCTTAAGAGGTCAATCAAGGCCTACGGTAAAGATCTCGGATTCGATATCGTCGGCATCACCACCGCTGAGCCCTTCCTGAGAGACGAGCAGGCGGCGGTCCAGCGCGTGCGTGACGGACTGATGGACGGGCTCTCCTGGTATACCGAGGAGCGTGTACACCGGGCTACGCACCCCGAGGTGCTCTTGCCGGAGGCCAAGTCGGTCATATCGTTGGCCATCAGCTATCTCACCGGAGAGCGTCAGCCGATCGGACCAGGACCGTCGGGCAAAATAGCCCGCTATGCGTGGGGCGACGACTATCACCAGGTGATCAAAAGCCGGCTGAAGCAGTTCGTCGATGGGCTTTCCCAACGGGTCGGCAGGCCGGTCAAGGCTCGAATCTTTGTGGACGACGGGCCGATGAACGATCGAGCCGCCGCCGAACGCGCGGGCGTCGGCTGGTTCGGGAAGAACACGAACATCCTGACACCGAGTCACGGCTCTTGGGTCCTCCTGGGACAGGTGATAACAGACCTCGACCTGGAGCCGGATGCACCTCTCGCCAAGAACTGCGGCGAGTGCGTGAGATGCATCGAGGCCTGCCCCACTGGGGCCATCGTCGCCCCGTATGTCATCGACAACACCCGGTGCATATCGTTCCTGACCATCGAGCTGAAGGGCGCCATCCCGAGGGATATGCGGCCTTTGGTCGGAGACTGGGTCTTCGGCTGCGACATCTGCCAGGACGTATGTCCGGTCAATCGCGACGTTGCGCTCAGCCTCGAGCCCGCCTTCCAGCAGCGCCACGACTTCGCAGCGCCGGCCCTGATTCCGCTGCTCGAGCTAGACGATGAGGCCTTTCGCGAACGGTTCCACAACAGCCCCGTCAAACGGGCCAAGAGAGTGGGTCTCCAGCGAAACGTCTGCGTCGCCCTGGGCAACATCGCCGACCCGGTTGCGGTCCCTGCCCTGATCAGCTGCTTAAACGGACCGGACGACATCGTACGCCTGCACGCCGCCTGGGCACTGGGCCAAATCGGCGGCAGACGAGCCTCTGAGGCCTTAAGCTCGGCACTAGCCAGCGAGCAGGACACGTCGGTGCGGGATGAAATCGAGCGGTCGATGGCTGACGTGGGCGAGGCAGCATCGCACAGATAGCTTGCGACGGCAACGTTAGCATCCTTCCTCCGAGGCACGTTGGAAATCACCGTGCGGCCTACGTAGGAATATGCAACCATAGCGGCCCTTGGGCGGCTGCCTGCTAGGTCGATGTGAGAAGTGGTGAACTCGTGTCACTATCAGAAGGAGGAAACCCCTAGTGAAAGTTGTGATGACCCCTATGCCCGTGGACGCGGACGCTGAGACGGAGGACGTGAAGTATATCGCCGAGCTCAAGGCTGCCTTCCCAGAGGTTACGTTTCAGCAGGCGAACACGACCGACGAGATGGTCCAGGAGATCAAGGACGCGGACGTGTACTGCGGATGGCCTACCCGCGAGGTGTTCCTTGCGGCCGACCGGCTTCGTTGGCTGCACAACCCCGGCACGGGTATCGACCCTATCAAAGGCATCCCGGAGCTGATAGACAGTGACGTGGTCCTGACCAACTGCCGAGGTCCACACGCGCCTCCGATGGCCGACCACGTGATAGGCATGATGCTAACGCTGGCCCATCGGCTGCACGAGCAATGGGACGACCAGCGCGCCCATTATTGGAATACAGCGAAATACTCCCGTCGGCAGGTCGAGATCGGTGGGCGTAATATGGGTATCCTGGCGCTCGGCGGGATAGGCATGGCCGTGGCGGAGCGGGCCCAGGGGTTCGGCATGAAGGTCTACGCCGTCGACAAACACCCCGACAAGGTACGCCAAGAAAACGACGCGCCCCTACCGACGGAGGGTGGCGACGTGTGGGGACTCGACCGTCTGGACGACATGCTCCGGATCTCCGACTGGTTCGTGATAACGGCGCCGCTGACGCCCGAGAGCAGGGGAATGGTCGACCGCCGCCGAGTCGGGGTGCTCAAGCAGGGCGCCTACGTCGTCGCCATCTCCCGAGGAGGGATTATCGACGAACCGGCCCTGATCGAGGCCCTGCAGTCCGGGTGCCTCGCCGGCGCCGGCCTCGACGTAATGGAGAAGGAGCCGCTGCCGGACGACAGCCCGCTCTGGGATATGGACAACGTCATCCTGTCGCCCCACGCCTCCGCCCTCACCCCGGAGCTGTTCGACGGTCGAAGGGCCATATTCACGGAAAACCTGCGCCGCTTCCTGGCTAACGAGCCCTTTCTCTACGTCTGTGACAAGCAGGCAGGCTTCTAGCGAAGGTCGTGGCGTTTTCAGGACTCTATCAGACTCTGATCGGTAGAGCAGCAGGATCGGCACTGGCACTGGCGTGCGCGATTGCCTGCTCCACCTCGTCGACAGAGGACGTCGCCGGTCCAGTAGGCACCGCCGTTCTACCTGTAGACCCTAATGCTCCTACGGTCGTCTACGGCGACCAGGGGTTCCTGCCTGGCCGGCTTGACATACCCGCCGGTCAACAGGTCACTTTCGTAAACAACTCTCAAAAAGCTATCTGGCCCGCGTCGAACATACACCCCACTCACGAGATCTACCCGGAGTTCCAGGCACCAAGGGCTATCGAGCCTGGCCAGTCATGGACATTCAAATTCGACCAGGCCGGGTTCTGGAGATATCACAACCACCTCTCCCCCGATAAGGCCGGGCTGGTTGTCGCAGAGGGCGATATGGCCGCCGCTACCCGAGAGCCCCTAGCGTTCGAGGTTCCAGAGGGAGAATTCCAGGACCCACCGGAGCTGTCGCGAAAGGAATACGTCGACCTGTTCCAGGACGATGAGATGTTGACCAGGTTCACAAGGCGATACGGCCCCGCTCACACTGTCGAGCTACTTGAGAAAGCCGAGGAGCACATTGACGTCTTCTGCCACGACAGGGCCCACGATGCGGGCAGGGTAGCCTACGATCTATTCGGCGCTGTGGCCTTCATCCTAGCGAGCCACGAGTGCCAGGCGGGAGCCTTCCACGGCGCTACGGAGGCCCTCTTTCGAGACCGGGGTACGGTCAATCTCACGGAGGATGTCGAAACGCTCTGCGGTAGCGCATCGGTGCCCTTCTTCTATCTCCAGTGTCTGCACGGGGCTGGACACGGCCTGATGGCCTGGACCAGCTACGAGTTGCCGGACGCGCTAGAGCTCTGCGACGAGTTCTCAGGCGAGCGGGACCGCGAAGCCTGCTACTCGGGCGTCTTCATGGAGAACGTCGTCGGTGGGCTCTCGGGCAGCATGGGCCACTTCACCGAGTATCTGTCGGAAGACCCTCACTTCCCGTGCAACACAATCGATGATAGGTATCTGTCCGCATGCTACCTCTATCATAGCTTTCGCATGCTGAACCTGTTCGAAGGCGACTATGCCAAGGTCGGTGCCGCCTGTGGAGACGCACCGACGGCGGCCCAGTACTACTGCTTCCGTAGCCTCGGTAGGGACGTCGCCGCGGTGACACTTGGCCAACCGGCCAAAGCTATAGAGATGTGTGGTGACTCCGTAAGTGATGTCCAAGGTCGGTCCTACTGCCTGGCAGGGGCCGTTCAGGCAAGGTTCTGGGGCGTTGAGGGAGCCGAGGAGGCCCTCAGCATGTGCAGAATGCTCGATAACCCGGACGAAAAGGGCTGGTGCTACTGGACGATCATCGTGAGGGCCACCGAATTGTACGAGGCCGAACCAGCCTTCCAAGGTTTCTGTATTCAGGTCGAGGAACGGTTCCGGCCCTGGTGCGTTCGCGAACCGAGCTAAGCCCGAATCCACCGAAGGAGGGCGTCGGGTTAGCGTCCTGAGGCGGCAAGAAGGCGCTCCTGTGCTTCTGGGATAATGGTTTTGTAGCAAAAAACCGACCCCGGAAAAGGAGCACCCAGTAGATGCTGCCACGCAACCACCCCGACCGGATCCAAATCACCTTCGACGACCGCCGCTTGGTGGCCAATGCCGGGCTGCTCCTTCCGGCCACCCTGGCGCGGCACCTCGGCCTGCCCGAACTCGTCCGGCAGCGCCTCGACCTGGGCGATGCCCCGGGGCGGGCGAACACGAGCGACAAGATGATGACGCTGGTGGCGTCTGCGCTGGCTGGGGGCGACTGCATTGACGACGCCGATGTGTTGCGCACCGGGGGGACGGCCTGCACCCTGGGCGGCACGGTCAAGGCGCCATCCACCCTGGGCACCTTCCTGCGCAGCTTCCGGTGGGGCCACGTCCGTCAACTCGACCGGGTGAGCCGCGAGTTGCTGGCCCGGGCTTGGCAGGCCGGGGCGGGACCCGGCGACGGGCCCCTGACCATTGACCTGGACTCCACCATCTGCGAGACCTACGGACTGGCCAAGGAGGGCGCCCGCCACCACGGCTATACCGGCAAGCGGGGCTACCACCCGCTGCTGGCCATCGCCGCCGGCACCGGAGACGTGCTGATGTCCCGGCTGCGCGAGGGCCGGGCCAACACCGCCCGCGGCGCCGCCCACTTCCTGCGGGAGACGGTGGGACGGGTGCGCTACGCCGGGGCCAACGGACGACTCACGCTACGGGCCGACAGCGGGTTCTACACTCATGGCGTGGTATCCGTCTGCCGCAAGATGGATGTCCGCTTCTCCATCACCATCCGCCAGCACAAAAGCCTGCACAATCTCATCGAGGCGATACCCGAAGATGCCTGGACGCCGATTCCTTACTGGATGGACGGTGCCGCCGATGTGGCCGAGACCACCTGCACCCCCTTCCAGGCCGAGGCGGACGCCGCGCCGGTACGGCTCATCGTCCGGCGGGTGAAGCCGACGCCCGGTTCCCAACTGGCCCTCTTCGCCAAATACAGCTATCATGGCTTCATCACCGACCGAGACGGGGAGTTGCTCGAACTGGAGGCTGACCATCGCCGCCACGCCGAGATCGAGAATACCATACGCGACCTCAAGTACGGCGTCGGGCTGAACCATCTCCCCTCGGGCCGCTTCGCCGCCAACGGCGCCTGGCTGGCCGTCCAGACGATGGCCCACAACCTGGCCCGCTGGACGGCGCGGATCGGTCTGGGAGAGCGGATAGCCACCACCAAAACCCTCCGGCGGCGGTTCTTCTCCCTGGCCGGACGGCTCACCCGCTCGGCACGCCGGTTGACCCTGCATCTTCCGGATCGCTGGCCTTGGGCTGAGAAGTTCAGCCGCGCCTTGGCCCGGCTGCGAGCCATTCCACTCCCGGCCTGACGGCACCGTCGGCGACCGACCCACCCACCGGACAACCGAAGATCCCCGCAGACTCGTGCCAGCCCGGTCCGAGAGAGTTCCCTGCTGCGTATTCTCTCGCCATCCCGCGCATCGCAGCTCCCGCAGACGGCCATAGGGGCCCCTGTGCGGCGATGAAGACCGTCCGCCGACCTCCCTACCCCAAATGGAACCCAGGCTATTTCCCCTGTAGCTCCCTCACCCCCCTTCCGCTTTCCTCACGCCGTCCATCGGTGTCCTTCGGTGGATTCGGGCTAAGGCGCGGGCGCCCCGCCGAAATTGACACCGCTTTCCGGCGGTGGGTATAATCGGGCTTAGTGGGGAGAGTATGCCCAAGCGAACTTATCAGCCAAAAAAGCGACGCCGAAATCGCGTTCACGGTTTCAGAGCACGGATGCGGACCCAAGGCGGCCGCAACGTTCTAAAACGTCGCATGTTTAAGGGACGGAGTCGGCTCACCGTCTGAGGGCCCGTTCTCGAGGTCCGAACGTGTTGGCCGATGCCGAAAGACCGGCGCCTTACCAAAGCCAAGGATTTTGCCAGAGTCCGACTCGAAGGACGTGCCTGGTCTGCGAGGTCGCTGGTTCTCATAGCCCGGCCAAACGATCTAGAGGTGAGTCGGGTCGGCATCTCGGTCGGGAAACGAATAGGAAACGCGGTTGTTCGTAACAAGACGAAGCGGAGGCTGAGGGAGGCGGTGCGGCTGACCCCGATCCGGGACAGCTGGGACCTTGTCCTGATAGCCCGCAAAGACGCCCCGACAGCGGACTTCCAGACGCTCAGTCGTTCGGTGACCTCACTTTTAAGCCGCGCTGGGCTTCTCGCGAGTCCGAAGCCGCCCGTCTCGCCGTCTGTGAACGCGAAATGATCAAGAGCCTGGCCTTAGGACTCGTGCAGCTTTACCAGATGGCAGTGTCCCCATACCTGCCCGGCGAGTGCCGCCATTCGCCCACATGTTCCCAGTATGCCTACGATGCCATCTCAAAGTACGGTGTTAGGGGCGTTTGGCTGGGCGTTCGGCGTCTGAGTCGTTGCCGTCCTATGGGTACAAGCGGCTACGATCCGGTTCCTTAGCTATTGTTACCTGCTTCCATTTGTCACTTTCGATCAATGACTGGCGCCGTCCCAGGCAAACGCTTGCTCCCGGGTTCATCGAGGAAGGTGGAAGGCGAACGAAGGACTTCTTGCGTCGTATAAATCTTCGTCCGTTTGCCGCGGTCCAACTATTTGCGGTGCTTCTGGTTGTTGGCAGTGCAGTTGGCTGCACCCGGTTGGGTACGCCCGAGGGCTGGTCTGGAGGCCAGATTTCCGGGGACGTTCTTTACATCGGCACGATGGAGGGTGACCTACGGGCGATCGACATCGAAAGTGGCGGCACGATATGCACGTTTCAGCTGGAAAGCGAGGCGCCGGACCGGGCATTCTACGGTAGCCCAGTTCTCAGTGAGGACATGCTGTTTGTCGGCGGCTACGACGGCAACCTGTACGCCCTGTCTCTGGACTGCGACCGACTTTGGGAGCCCATTGACCAGGAGATCGTCGGTAGTGGCGAGCCTATCGTCGGAGGCACGGTGGTCGCCGATGACGTGCTACTCGTCGGCTCGTCCGACGGACACCTGTACGCCTTCGAGATCGAAAGAGGCGACACCGGAGTGAGGCTGGGCGAAAAGTGGAAGTATCCGACCGGAAACAGGGTCTGGTCCACTCCCGCGGTGGCAGACGGCGTGGTCTACTTCGGATCGCTGGACCACAATCTCTACGCTGTGAGGCTAAGCGACGGCGAGCCTGTATGGCCCGAGCCGTTCACTGCCCAGGGCGCGATTACGGCAAAGCCTGTCGTATCTAGAGGTCGCGTCTACTTCGGCGCTTTCGACAGCGTATTCTACGCGATCGATGCTCAGACTGGACGGGAGGAGTGGCGGTTCGAGCAGGCCACAAACTGGTTCTGGGGGGGTGCTGTCATACGCGATGACACCATATACGCCCCTTCTTTGGATGGGAACCTGTACGGGCTGGATGTCGACACCGGGGCGCTGAATTGGAAGCTAGAGACCGGTGGGGCGATCCTCGGCTCCCCTTCGATTGCCGGCGAGCGGATCGCCGTCGCTTCCCAGCATAGCAAACGTGCCTCACTGCACATCGCGAGTCTGCTGGATGGTGGTGACGAAAAGCGCTGCACGTTCGGCAACAAGAACAGTACTAAGATCAGAGCGTCGTTGGCTTTTCACGAGAATGTCGTGTATCTCGCGGCCACTGATCACTCCATCCGTGCTCTCGAGATCGATTCACGCGGGGACCCAGACGAGAAATGGGTGCACTTCACAAACGAAGACATATCGGTGGACCTCAGTCGAGAGGCAGACTGCTAGTGGTCCGTTACGACTGGTTTAAAGGGCGGGTTCACCGTCACCTCATTCCTCTCCCTTCAAGGGAGAGGACGAATCCCTTCCCCCTTGAAGGGGGAAGGCTAGAGCCTGCCCTGAGTTCGCCGAAGGGATGGGGGTCAAAGCTTGGCCTCGAATCGCGCTCGACAGATCGCTGCCAGCAGGCCGACGGGGACTAATTAGTGGAAATACTCGGCGACATCTGGAACGGCGTAATCATCAGGCCAATGATCAACGGCCTTGTGCTGTTGTACTACGTCTTCTTCAGTAACTTTGGGCTGAGCATCATCGCGTTCACAATAATCGTACGCGCGGCGATGATTCCACTTTCCGTGAAACAGAGCCGCCAGATGAAGGCGATGAGCGCGCTGCAGCCCAAGCTGAAGGAGCTCCAGGCCAAGTACCCGGACGATCGGGCCCGCGTCTCTCAGGAGACCATGAAGCTCTACAGAGAGCAAGGAGTGAACCCGATTGGATGCCTCGGGCCCATGTTTGTCCAGATGCCCATCTTCTTTGGCCTGTTTTGGGCTCTGAGGGGAACGTTGCCTTCGACGCCCGAGAGCCTGGCCGATCTCTCGCGCCACCTGTACGCCTGGCTACCCCAGGTAAACGAAGCCGTGCCCCTTGATGGCCGCTTCCTCTGGCTGGACCTGGCCAGGACGTCCAGCGAGAACCCAATACCGTTCCTACTCCCGTTGCTGGTCGGCAGCTCTATGTGGGTCATGCAGAAGATGTCGACCACACCGGCGGCGACCCCACAGCAAGAGTCCACCAACAGGATGATGCTGTGGATGTTGCCTCTGATGTTCGGCTTCTTCACCCTGGGTTTCGAGACTGGGCTCGCCCTTTACTGGGTCGTGTCGAACATCGTAGGCATAGTAATTCAAGGGTTCGTTACCGGCTGGGGGCCTATCGCAACGCTGTTGTCTTTCCGGCAAGCAAAGGAGCCAACCCCAGCTCCCGCATTGACGTCCGAGAAGAAGGAGGCAGAAGCTGATAAAGACCATGGAGACGTCAGCCAAAACGCCAGAAGAAGCGATAGAAATCGCCCTAAAGGAGCTCGACGCCAACCGCGCGGACGTCGAAATAGACGTCGTTAGCAAGGGCAAGGCCGGAATTCTCGGTATCGGCGGCGAACCTGCCCGGGTCCGGGTCACGCTGCTTGAGGAACCGACCGACGTAGTGAAGGTTACCACCGACGTCCTCGAGAACCTCATCTCGAAGATGGGCGTGTCCGCGGTCGTCAGCCTCAAGCAGGCCCTGAACGAGGACGTCGGAGGCCCGGTTTTCGACATCGATGGGGACGACTCGGGCCTTCTGATCGGCCGTCGGGGGGAGACCCTCAGAGCCCTCCATTTCATCGTCAGCTTCGTCGCGAGTCAGCGGCTTGGTGAGAGAGCCAGTATCTTCATTGACGTTGCCGGCTACCAGGAGAGACGCTACGAGTCTTTGACCAATCTCGCTCAGCGCGTCGCTCAGCGCGTCGCGGGGACAGGGCGTTCGATAACCCTCGAGCCCATGCCTTCGAACGAGCGGCGGGTGGTCCATATCGCTCTCGCCGAGCACACAGGGGTCAGCACGATCAGCAGTGGAGTCGGCGACGGCCGCCAGGTAACGATCCAGCCCGACGAGGACAGTGGGGACTCCTGACTTCCTCGCGATAGGCCACGTCTGCAAGGACCTATCGCCGAGTGGCGACGGGCCGGGTGGTGCGGTGACCTTCGCCGCCCTTACCGCGCTAAAGCTTGGGCTGCAGCCCGCCATAATCACCAGCGGAGGCCGCGATGTTGGCGCCCTCCTGGACGAGTTGGGAATACCGGCACACGTGGTCCCGTCCGCCGACACCACCACATTCCAGAACACCTACTCTCAGGGCGACCGCCGGCAGCTGATCAAAAGCGTCGCCGGTCCGATCGCGCCGCACGACGTTCCGTCCGAATGGCGCTCGGTCCGCCTCGTATTGTTGGGGCCACTCGCCGATGAAGTCGACTACGCCTTGGCCAGGCATTTCCCAGACTCTCTCATTATCGCCTCCATCCAGGGATGGCTCAGGAGTTGGGACTCTGATGGCCGCGTTGCGCCCAAACACTGGGACGGAACAGATGTCCTGCCTTACTTGGATGCTGCAGTGGTATCCATCAGCGATATCGGAGACCGCCAGGTAATCGACCTATGGGCGGATATCGCGCCTGTGCTAATCGTCACGAAGGGAAGCGACGGCGCGAGGCTACACTCCCGAGGCGATTGGCATGAGATAGCGCCTTTCTCAGCCCAGGAGGTCGACCCCACCGGCGCCGGCGACGTCTTCGCCGCGGCCTATCTGATCCGGTATCAGGAAACGCGAGACCCGGTGGACGCGGCCCGGTTCGCTTGCTGCGTAGCCAGCTTCTGTGTCGAAGCCGAAGGCGTGGCCGGCATTCCTACCAGGGCCCAGGTCGAGCGCCGAATGTCGACCTCCGCTGATTGAGCATCGGTGAAAAGGCCGACCCCGCAGTCGGCCTTTTTGTCTAGTAGAAACCAGTAGGATAGGCGATTGTTCCGTATTCGGTAATTCAACTAGCGTATTGCAGTATATTACTTGGTACATCTGTCAACCCCCCCCCCAAAAGTAGAGACACTACCAACCCGTGCAATAAGGGGATAATTACCTTTGGAAAGGCCTTGACACCTCGCTTCGTTTCTCGAATCGCAGCATGGTAAGCTTGACGTTGCCGTTGCTCGTACCATAGCCAAGCCCAGGAGCAAGACGGAGGTAACCATGTCGGAACAGACGATCACCGTGGTACCGGATGAGCGACTCGGGACCATCTCACATCGAATATTCGGCGTCCTGGTGGAGCCGTACGGGCGCACGGCCGACGGCGTCTGGGTGGGGGAGGAGTCCTCCATCCCGAATGACGGTGGCCTGCGGCTGGATACGATCAGCGCGTTTCGCCAACTCCGCATCCCTGTCGTGCGCTGGCCGGGCGGCACCGTCGCCGATACCTACCACTGGGAAGACGGTATCGGACCCCGCTCGAAACGTCCACGCACCTGGAACTACTTCTTCGGAGGAGAAGAATCGAACGAGTTCGGCACGGACGAGTTCCTTCGGTTCTGCGAGGCCGTTGGCGCGGAGGCGTGGATAAAGATCAACGCCCAGACGGCCGGCCTCGGTGACACGGTCAAATGGATGCAATATTGCAACTACGAGGGAAACACTCACCTTTCGAACTTGCGACGGGAGAATGGGCATCCCAAACCCTACGGCGTCAAGTACTGGTCGATCGGCAACGAGGGCAACGACGCTTACTCCCCGGAAGCTTATGCAGAGCAGGTGCACCAGTGGACCTTCCATATGCGTCCGGCCGACCCGGGCGGGCGGATCGTCGTAACGGGACTCGGCGGCGGGGACTGGAACCGGCGGTTCCTGGCCAGGTACGCGGACTTACTGAAGGACGGTGGGGTTGCGACGAAGGGCATGATACACACCCTGGGGCTGAAATACGTGGACGAGGAGACGGTCAAGGACGCCGCGGTGCTCATTGACGAGTACCTGGGTCCGGACCAGGTCGACATTGCCGTGGAGGAGTGGGCCACGCGAGGTGAGCCGCTTCACCCCTGGCCTGAAGAGTTTGAACGCTTGTCGGTCTGGGAGGGGCTTCTCAGATCAAACGAGCTGGACCCCAGGTGCTATGAGGAAGCCGTGCCGCTGAGCGTGGCGCTCGGTGGAGCTCGCCAGTTGCACGGGTTCATAAGGAACGCAGACAGGGTCAAGCTCGCAACCTTCATATACGGTACCAACACGTGGGGGCCCATCGTAAGGACGGAGGGGCCACGGTTCCTCCGAACGCTCAACTACCACGTTTTCGATCTGCTGAACGCACACATGGGAGCGGATTCGACCAGGCTCGAGTTCGATGAGGACGCGGGCCTGGATGCTGTGACTTCGGTTTCTAAGGACCAACGAGAGACCATTCTGTCCATTGTGAATCACGGAGAAGAGGAACCCGTCGACGTCCGCATTCGGATGACTGGCGGCGAGAGCACGTTGCCTAGTAAAGCAACCGCGATGGTGCTTACTGGTGACCCTACGGACGAAAACACCTTCGAGACGCCGGACAAGGTGAGGCCGCGCGCGGCCAAAGTGGAAGGCAAGCAAGGTGACTGGGAGGTGGTCTGCCAGCCGTCTTCGCTTACGGTGGTGACGTTCGCCGAATCAGGCTAGACCGTCCGGGTGGTGGCGCCGGTGGTGCGATGCTATCTCCGGCAGATCGGAACGTGATCTAGGAATTCTGCAGTTCGCAATGTAGAGGGGCATTGCGCGAAATGTCACGCTGAACCCCGATGCGGCATCGGGGCCGGATCGGGACTCAGGGAGACGAGTTTGAGTGAGTTCGTGCAGAGTGCAGAGTCGAGTGTGAATGGCGGAGAGATAATGTACCGCCAGGGCGGCTCAAGAGCTGAGATGTGGCGCTTGAAAAGCGTACCGCCTGTCGCCTTCAATCAGGAACGACCGAACCTGACTGAAGGTGGATTGGATGTACAAGGTGGGTATTTACCTCCGTGTTCGCAAGGCTTGTTTCGTCGAAGGGATGAGCGTCCGAGAGGCGGCCCGAGTGTTCGGGCTACACCGGGACACGGTGCGCAAGATGCTCGAGTACTCCGTGCCCCCAGGGTATCGACGGCAACGACCGGCTCGCAGACCGAAGCTCGATCCATATAAGGGTGTGATGGACCAGATCCTGGAGCAGGATCTGAGCTCACCGAAGAAGCAGCGTCACACCGCCAAGCGTATCTACGAACGGCTCAGAGACGAACACGGCTTCCCCGGCAAGTATACGATAGTCAAAGACTACGTTCGAGAACGCCGTCGTCATACCCGCGAGATATTCTTACCTCTGTCCCACCCTCCGGGACATGCCCAGTGCGACTACGGCGAAGCTCGAGTGATCATCGGCGGAGTGGAACGCAAAGCCCACTACTTCGCCCTGGACCTCCCTCACAGCGACGGGTGCTATGTGAAGGCGTATCCCGCCGAGACGACGGAGTCATTCTGCGACGGACACGTCTCCGCCTTCGCGTTCCTGGGCGGAGTGCCTCAGAGCATCCTCTACGACAACACCACGCTCGCGGTAGCCAGAATCCTGGGAGATGGTCGCCGGCAGCGGACCAGGGTGTTCTCCGAGCTTCAGTCCCACTACCTGTTCGAGGACCGGTTTGGCCGTCCAGGCAAAGGGAACGATAAGGGCAAAGTAGAAGGTCTGGTCGGCTATGTCCGCCGGAACTTCCTGGTGCCCATTCCATCGTTCGAGAGCTTCGATGCCCTCAATGCTCATCTGGAGCAACACTGCCTCAGACGGTTCGAAGATCGACTCCGCGGCCACAACGAGACGATAGGAGAACGGCTGGAGCGGGACCTGGAGAAGTTGCTGCCTCTGCCGGCCGTACCGTACGACGCCAGCGACAAGCACGCGACGAGGGTCAGTTCTCTGTCCCTGGTCAGATACCGGACCAATGACTATTCGGTCCCGGTGGCCTACGGTCATCGGGACGTTCTGGTCCGCGGATATGTACACGAGGTTGTGATCAGCTGTGGCGCTGAAGTCATCGCCCGCCATCGGCGGTCCTACGATCGAGACGACTTCGTCTTCGACCCTCTCCATTACCTGCCGCTCCTTGAGAAGAAGACGAGGGCCTTGGATCAGGCGGCGCCGCTGGTTGGATGGGAGTTGCCCGAGGAGTTCGGAGTGTTGCGGCGGTTGCTGGAGTCTCGGATGGGCAAGCGAGGAAAGAGGGAGTTCGTGCAGGTGCTCAGACTGATGGAGAACTTCCAGCCGGAAGAAATCCACGACGCCGTACGAGACGCCGTACGAGACGCCATTCGACTCGGGGCTGTGAGCTTCGATGCTGTCAAGCACCTGGTGCTGTGCAGGATCGAAGCTCGACCGCCTAGACTCGACATGGAGTTGTACCCGTATCTACCCAGGACCAACGTTGCAACAACCTCGACCAGGGACTACATGGCTCTCCTGGCGGGGAGCCGGTCATGACCAACAAGTCCACGATGTTGCTCGAACACAACCTCAAGCAACTCAAGCTCCCCACGTTCCTGAGGGAGTACGACAAGTTGGCATCCCAGTGTGCCAGTGAGGGAGCTGACCATCCGGACTACCTGCTGCGACTATTGGAGTTGGAGCTGATCGACCGTCACCATCGCATGGTGGAACGTCGGATCAAAGCAGCCCGCTTCCCGACGACCAAGAGCCTCGACACCTTCGACTTCCTGTCTATGCCGTCCCTGAACAAGGCTCTGGTTCTGGAGCTGGCACGATGCGAGTACATCGAGCGCCCCCACAACGTCATCGCTCTCGGCAACAGTGGCACCGGCAAGACCCATATCGCCCTCGGTCTCGGTCTGGCTGCGTGTCAGAGGGGACTGTCCGTGGGCTTCACCACCGCCGCTGCTCTGGTTCACGAGCTGATCGAGGCCAGGGACGAACGGCGTCTGCTCAACCTGCAGAGAAGGCTCGCACGACTCAAGCTTCTGATCATCGACGAACTGGGCTTCGTGCCCTTGTCCAAGACTGGCGCCGAGCTGCTCTTCGAGGTGTTCAGCCAGCGTTACGAGCGTGGATCGGTCCTGGTGACCTCCAACCTGCCCTTCGTCGAGTGGACCGAGGTGTTCGGCTCTGAACGGCTGACCGGAGCTCTCCTCGACCGCCTCACCCACCATGTCGACATCCTGGAGATGAACGGGGACAGCTACCGACTCAAGCACAGCAAGAAGACTTCTGGCCGCCAGCTATCTGACTGAGCCTGATCTCCAACGCCCCACGAACCTTGATGCCCATTCTACGGCGTTCAGTGGTACAGTTTTGCTCCGCCCCGCTTGTACGTTTTTACACCGCCCTTGACAGCTTGCCCAATGGCGCAGCCGGCCCCTCGATGACCTCGAAGTGGTGTACATGTGGGTGGATGGAGTCTACGTCAAGGCTGGTCTTGAGAAGGAGAAGGCGGCGGTACTGGTGGTGATGGCGGCCCTGAGCGACGGGAGCAAGGTGGTGGTGAGCGCTATTCCCGGATACAGGGAGTCCACAGAGAGCTGGTCCGAGGTGCTCAGGGACATCAAGCGCCGGGGCTTGAGCTGCCCGAGGCTGGTGGTTGGAGACGGACACCTGGGCATCTGGGGAGCTCTGCGCAACGTCTATCCGCAGGCGGCAGAGCAACGCTGCTGGAACCACAAGATCCTAAACGTGCTCGCCAAGCTTCCAAAGCGACAACAGGACCAGGCCAAGCTCATGCTGCGTACTATCCCCTACGCGCCGACTCGGACAGAGGCTGAGCGGCTCAGGACGGTGTTCACCAGGTGGTGCGGCGACCATTCCTACGAGGCGGCCTCAGAGGCCCTGGAGCGGGACTGGGACCGCATGGTCACCTTCTATGACTTCCCAAAGGAGCACTGGGGGCACCTTCGCACGACGAACCCGGTAGAATCACCCTTCGCGGCCCTCAGGCTTCGGACCGATGCCGCCAAGCGCTACAAGAGGGTCGATCGGGCGATAGCGGTGATCTGGAAAATGTTGATGGTCGCCGAACAGCGCTTCAGGCGTCTGAAGGCCCCTGAGTTGATCGAAGACGTCTATCTCGGTGCACAGTATGCGGATGGAATCGCCATTGAATCAACGGCTGAGAAGGTCGCCGCCTGATGTCGTTTACACACCTGTTGACGTAACCTCCAACTGGTCAGCCAACAGCTTCAGGGTCCAACTGGCACGCCCCTCCGGCGGTTCCCCGCAGGCCATCGCTATCAACCGTGCTTCACCTTCGCCGTCCAGTCTCTTTTGACGCCGACGCAGTTGCTTTTTGCGATTCAGCGCAGACTCGACCCCCTCCTCCACACAGCGCTTGCGTATTCGCTCGACCGTTGACTGTCCCACACCGAGCGCGCTGGTGATGTCCGCGTCCTTCATTCCCCCGTCCGAGCGTGACTCATCGCTCATCAGCAGAATGCGCGCATGGGTCTGTTTGTACGCCGCAGCCCGACCGCGTGAGACCAAGGCGTTGAGTTCCTGTTGTTCGTCGGTAGTCAGTCTGATACGGTACTTCTTGGTAGACATCATGGTTCCTCCTCGGTTCAACGTTACGATTGAACCCCCAAGAGGAACAATGACTATCATGGTATTCATTTCAATGATGTTGGACCACTAGTTTGTAGTTCCACACGTTGGCGAGGATGTTGCGCCAGTGGGTGTTGTGGTTCAGGTGGATGTCGTAGGTGGCGTTGCCCAGTGCGTTGGCGGCGTGGGCCAGAGTCTCGCACTCGTGGGAGGTGTAGGGGCGGGCGGCAGCGCGGCCCTGGCCGGGCATCACGGCGTCGCCGCTGCCGAAGTCAATATCGACTACAAACGAGTCACGGCTGGTCTTGACGCCGGGGAATGACTTGGGGAACAGGTCGGGCAGAGAGGGCCAGTTGCTCCATTCCGTGCTGACTGCCACCTCCGCGAAAGGCAGGCCCAACGGCAGCACCCCAAGAACTGGTTCAGGTATAGTGTTAGACTTGGGTCTGATGGTCTTGCCCCATTCTTTGTACGAGTCGTAATGTTAGTTTTGTGGGTCATTGAACCCCTGCTGCAGCTGCCACGGCATACCATATGCCCGCTTCCAAGTAGAGGTTCTTCTTCCCGCACCTCGCACATTTACCCATTATCGCCTCCCTCCGGCAGTTCCCGAACTTCGCCTTCCACGATAGCCGCCGCCGGCGCCTCGCCGAACACGATGTTGATCTGAGGCTGCACGCCGGGGTTCTGGCCGGTATTCTTGTCACTGAATATGCCGAGGTACTTGGCTAGCGAATCCAGCGCCTTCTGCTTGTCGTAGAATCTGACCTCAAGTTCGCCGTCCTTCTTTTGCCTAATTTGCGATATGGCCGATTTCTGTTCGGTGGTCAAGCTGTCGGTGTCCGATATCTGCACCCAACCACCCTTGAGCGTGACCATATCCGTCGTCTGTGCAAAGGCTATGCGGCGGTATTCCTCTATCACCCTGGCGGCAGTAACGTCTCGGCTGCGGGCCTTCAGTTCCTGCGCTTCGGCTATCCAAGTCTCAACGTTAGCTTTTCTTAGCAGCCTCGACGCCATGACCGCAGCGTGACGGCAGTGTTCCGTCTTCGTCTCCGATGGCAAGGGGCCACTCTGCCAGTGGCGCGCCGAGCGCACGCTCATCCCGGCCATGGCCCCAGCGGTTTCCTGATTCCTTCCTTCCATTCGCCTTTGCCTCGGTAGCGCGACTTGCTGATCTGTAATCAATCCGGTACCTCCTGTACCGAATGTTTAGCTGCTATGACCGGCAAATATAGCCGTCGCCACCGGCAAAACTAATTGCCGTTGATCAAACCGGATTACATCACGTAGTCAGCCCACTGCTGCATGAGCGCCGACCGCCGCTCCAGCAGATCGCTTCGGAGGTACGCTGCTTCGGTCGCGTTCTGGACGACGTGGGCCAGGGCAGACTCCGCCAGCTCGCGGGGTACTCCGGTCTCGGCGCACCAGTTGCGGAAGCTGCTGCGCATCCCGTGCGGTGTGCCCTCAATCCCGCGTTCGCGGAGTAGCTTTGAGATAGTGCTGCCGCTTAGTGTCCCGCGAACGGAGGGGAATATCAGCCTGGAACCGTCGTCAAGGCTGCGGGCCTCTGGCAGCACGTCTAGAGCCTGTTGGCTCAGCGGTACACGATGGGGACGGCCCGCCTTCATGCGTTCGGCTGGTATGGTCCACGTCCTGGTGTCGAGATCAAGCTCAGACCACTCGGCGAGGCGTGCCTCACCGCTGCGGGTTGCCGTCAGTGTCAAGAACGTGAGGCACAACTTCGTGCTCGGATAGGCGTCACTGGACCGGACCTTCGCCAGAGCTGCCCCCACTTCAGCATGGGACAGGGCGCGGAAGTTCTGGACTCGCTGCTTCAGCTTCCCCAGACCTAGCTTGGCCTTCACCAGCGGGTCCACATCGATGAGGTCATTGGCTAGGGCGTGCCGGAACGTTCCGCCTAGGTGCTGGAGGAGCTTCTGCGCGGTGGAGGGCGAGGAGAACCAGACGGACTGCAGGCACGCAATCAGGTCTGCCGGTGCCACCTCAGCGACAGGTCGGTCCGCCAGCTCGCGCGAGATGTAGGCCTCAAACAAGCTCTTCGCCTGCGCAGCCGTCTTCGAGCCCGGCTTGAATCCCCTAGACCGGAACTCCAGCGCCTCCGCGAACACACGCCTGAACGACGTGGGGTGATTCTCCAGGTTGACCACTACTTCGGCTGACACTGGTGGAAAGGCCACGGACGCCTGAATCGCATGTCGGGCCGGTGCCATGCGTTCTGCCACCTGTTCGTCCGTCGCCCCATAGAGCAAGCGCACAGTGACAGGCCGGTCCTTCATGGGACTGCCCGGCTTTCTGAGCGCGGTCACGATTGCGTCATAAAGTAGTGTGTCTGTCCCAGGGGCCAGCGCACCCCTTACGAACCGTTTTTGAAACGCCCTGAGACTCACCATAAGCAAAACACCCCCTTACACGGAACACCCCGACCAGCGCCCTGAGCACCCCCAAATGCAAAACTTCGTAGGGGTACCCTTCATTTGTTCCCCCTGTTCCCCCTGTTCCCCCTCTTTCCTATAGATACCCACGCGTGTTACGTGATGATGCCACTTGTACGTCACTTGTATTACTCTTTTTACTATTTTGTGGTGCTACCCTAGGTTTAGGGGGAACAAGGGGGAACAAGGGGGACCACTTAGCTATAAATCGTACCTAGCGGACAAGGGGGAACAGCAGGGGGAACACGCCTGCATCCGTGGTCGATTTTGTGCCGGTTCTGTTCCAAGTGGAACATTACTTGTTCCATATCCACTTGAGCGCCCCGTCCACGCGCTCACGCTTGCGGGTGTATCCTTGACCATCAAGAGCCGCCCCTAGACGGTGCTGGTCGCGCATATGTAGGCGTGAGCCCTTGCTTGCATCTGTCAGCCCTATACCCTCGGCACACTCGGCCATCGTAAAGCCTATCGTCTGGTTAGCAGTCCATACCTCTACCGCGTCCTCCACCACCAAGTCACGCGACCTTGCCCTAGATGTAGCGATAAACTGTGCCTTGATTAGTGCATCTGGTAGACGCGCCTCAGCACCATCCTTGTACACGTGGACAGCCTGAGCCCATAGTTGCACCCTATTCGCGTCAAGGTACTGTCGCAACTTGGCCGGATTCCCGCCCTGCAGGTAGACCGGAGCCCAACGTCTAAGGTTCCTGTCGTTGGGTAACGGTGATTCAACGTCGCTGGTGCCGACGATGATAGCCCGTCTGAGCATCAATTCAGGGTCGCGCCGAAACGCCAGTCTTACCGCCCCGTCGTCTGTCCGGGACAGAAACGCCTTTAGGCTTGCAAGGTCAGCCCGTGACACCCCCGCCAGTTCCGACGCCTCAACAATGACGCGCCCCTGCAGAGCCTCGGCGCGTTCCTGGGGTGTTCCGGCAAGGTGTAGACCGTCAGAGAAGAGCCCCGGCATTTCCGGCGGCAGGATGTACCGGAGAGCCGTTGACTTGCCTATGCCGCCGCGACCGATCAAGACCGGCATTTCGTCCAGTTTCGCGCCCGGTTCAAAGGCCCGTGTGACAGCGCCGAGCAGGATGAAACGGCTTGTCCATTCCACCAGTCCGTTAGGGTTGTTGATGGTGAACACTTGCGCTAGCCAGCCGTTCAAACGGTCTACGCGGTCCCATTTCGGCAAGGCGTCTAGCCATTCCGCGAATGGGTCTGTCTCACGGTCGAAAAGATAAGCGTTGAAGGTGTCCGCCCATGCGTCGCGCCCGTAGGTTAACGGCGCTGTCTCCTCTTTGAATCGGTTCTTCGAGGAGATTCGCCCACTTAGTGCGGCCCGTTCTTCCTGCGTCAACTCTTTAAGGGCCTCCGCGTCGTCTAAGAGCTTTTGGTCTGCCGCCGAGATCGGGCGCTCCCGTACCTTTTTCACGTAGACGAACCTAGCGGTCAACACTTCGCGCAATTCCGCCGCTAGACGGTCGTGCATCGTCCGCCATCCTTCAGGGAATGAGTCGTGACGTATCTCAGCGCGTGACGAACGGGTGTTGTACCGCGCCTCTACCCCTAGCAGTTCAAACGCTCTTGTCAGCCCTTCCTTGCGCCCGTCCGGGACGCTGCACGGCTCGCCATGGTTCCATTCGCCTATGCCAAAAGGTGCGGTCAACTTTTCTTCCATGACCTTTGCTATTTCCGCCTCCCAATCCACGACCGGCTTAGGGTCGTCGGGTAGTTCCTTTGGTAGACGTTTCCGGTAAGCGTTCATTCCGAGAATGGCACACTTGCGCAAGCGTTTACGTTCACGCTCAGGGTCTACGATTGAAGGAACCATTGTCACGCCGTATTCCTTCATCTTGGCTTCGTGCTATTCCAGTTCTGTTTGCATATTCACCTCGCTGGCCGGTCGCGGTGCGCGTGTACGGGCTTTCCGGTGTACAACGAAACACAGTTCAGACCCTCACCGCGCTTGCACACCGAACACGCCGCCGGATACATCGCCATGTCCTTTGAGCGCGGTCGGAGGATAGCCCGCCCGATGTGTTCCGCCGTCTTTTTTCCCGCCATCGTCCGACACTGGTCGCCCACTGGCGAAAAGCACGTCGGACATTCCTTCGGCCATCTTACGGCCCGCCTTACTTCCTCCGCCTTGATTCGCCGTTTCGCCCGGTCTGCGTAGTCCATTCGACACCCCCAAAAAGATTAGATGTTCTAAGTTTAACGTGGTGATTAACGCCACACAAGAGGTATGTATGACACGGAAACCGTCACCATACGTACAGCATGTGTACGATAGGCGTAAGGTGGGGAGTGTGGCCGTATCTAGGAACGGATTTAAGGCGAGTTTACGGGGTAGGTGGTGTATTGGGTACCAGTCGGGTCGTTTACGCGGCGCTGGCGTAGGCCCGGTGACGCTAGGTGACAAGCCGGACGAATAGCGTATGGGCGAATTCCGAGAATCCGCACCCGATCAGGCTACCCAGCAACAGGAACGTGCATGACTTGCGGAAGGGGCGGCGCTGCTGGCATCTCTGCCAGCCGTTCAGCGCCCCGGATTTTATCAGAACGGCAAGGGAAGCAGGTAATTCGCCCACGCTTGCATCATGGAACGCCGTTCGTCCAGCAGGTCCGTTCGGAAGTAGGCCGCCACGACCGAGCTTCCGACTGTATGGGCAAGGGACAGCTCAATCGCTTCCCACGTCCCGCCGTAGCACTCCCTGGCCCAATCCCGGAAGCTGGACCGGAAGCCGTGAGGCACACAACCCGGGTCGTCTTTCCGCGCCCGATTCAGGAAAGCGTTTTCCGATAGCGGCTTGCCGTTCGGCATATGGAACACAAGGCCGACGGCTTCCAGGTAAGGGAAAAGGTCGTCTGGTGAAGCCGCAGGGTCGGGGATATGCCGGACAGACTGGAGAACCGCTTTCACCTGGGCGCTCAGGGGAACCTTATGCGACCGGCGCGCCTTCATACGCTCCGCCGGTATCTCCCACACGGCGGCGTCAAGGTCTACCTCATCCCACGTCATAAACCTGACTTCCGTAGTCCTGGCCGCAGTCAGCACCAGGAATTCAAAGGCCAGGGCGGTAACTCGCATGGCATACCCGAAGCGGACCTTGCCCAGGGCGGCTGCTACTTCGGAGTAGTGAAGGGCCGGCCGGTGTTTCGGCGTGTGCTGGACCTTCTCCACCAGCTCACCCAGGGCATCATCCGCCGGGTCGTCTATCCGGTAGTCATTGGCCCGCGCCCACCTAAACACCTTGGCCAGCCCTTGGCGTACCTTCCGGGAGGTTTCGTACTTGTCCCGGCGTAGAGGCGTCAACAGGGCCGCTAGGTCGCGGCGGGTGATCTTGTCCACCTCGCGGTCAAGGAGAACCTTAGCGTGAATTTCCATGCGCTTCTTCCACCGCTTGGCCGTGCCTTCGCCCCATTCGGGAGCGTTCAAGCGGTGGATCGTTGACAGTGCTTCCCTGAAGGTCGGGATGCCAACCGGCGGCGGGGCGGGCGCTTCAACGGGCGCTCTCCCATTGCCCCACGGGTCGCGCCCCTGCTGAATCGCCGCGAGGTTGGCCGTTGCGACTTTCCGGGCATCCGCTAGGGACACCTTGCCGACGCCGCCCAAGCCCTTGTCTGTACGCTTGCCATTAAGCCGGACACGTTGGACCCAGTTCTTGGAGCCGCCAGGAGAGATCACGAGATAGAGGCCGTTGCCGTCGCCGTAACGTCCGGGCTTGGATAGGTCGGACACCTGTTTCTTGATCAGCTTGGTCATTGCGCTTACCTACGCTTTTTCTACCACCAGCGGGCTTGTTATACCGCCGGTGATTTGGTGGTTTATACCACCACCACGGAGCAACTTTAGCGCAAGTCCCTGTTTATGCCAAGGCTTTTTGGTGGTAGGAGGTACCCCCGCCGGGACTCGAACCCGGGCACACGGTTTAGGAAACCGTTGCTCTATCCGCCTGAGCTACAGGGGCACGAGCCGATCACTCGCGTCGCGAGTCATAATAGCGCATCGTCGGTGGCCCCGCCAGATTGAGAAGTCCGTGACGGACGCATGCCATGGAATGCTGCCAAAGGCCTGCCTATCCGCCGGTGCGCGCGGAGGTTGGCGGCAATCTTGACATGTGGACAGCCGGTGGGTAACATGGCGCCGTTCCTTCTGTGTTCGTCTGTCAAATCAGCGTTAGTTCCTTGATAGACGCCGACCATCCTCAGAGGGAACGGCTCTTGGAGCTCAATAATGGCAGTCCGTAAGGCGGACGATACTCCGTTCGAGGTTCTGGTCGTCGAGAGCAACCCAGGTGAGGCTGGCCAGGTCCGTGATGCGCTCGCGGAGTCTCAATATGAGTGTCAGATCATCGAGGTCGGCGACGGGGAAAAGGCGCTTAGTTCACTTGGTCTCAACGGGTACAACCCTGAGGCGCGTCGACCTGACCTGGTATTTCTAGACCTGAATCTCCCACGGGTAGATGGACGCGAGGTCCTGTCCCAAATAAGGTCCGACCCGGACCTTCAGCTTGTCCCTGTCATCGTGCTGACGGCGTCCGAGGCTGAAAAGGACGCCTTATATAGCGATGGCCTGCACGCCAACAGCTACGTCACGAAGCCGCCCAATCCCGAAGAGTTCAGCGACATCTTGAGAGCCGTCCGCGCGTATTGGCAGGCAACCTCAGGGCCTTCATCCGGCCTCTAGGATACCCAAGCCAGGGCTCGTGTCCTAGGGTGTAGGGCCAAGGCTTGCGCCCTGACAAGACAAAGCCGCCTTGCCTACCATTCTCCTTTGTACGGTCCCTGATCTTTTCCAGACCGCCTCCAAAGAAGGACCACTAGACCGATTAAAGTTGCCGCGATCAACGAGAGCAGCGGACCCCATACCGCGTCCTCGTTTAGGGCGGCGTAGCCGAACATTCCCGGCACACCGAACACGAGCGCCGTACCTTGGACGCCGTTTCTGGCTAGTCCCAGAGCCATATAGAGACATAAGATGATGCTCAGCGCTATTCAAACCCAAGAAACCAAAGGGTAAGTCCAGCCAATAACAGGAACATGGATTAGCGCGAAGCCCTGCCAGGCTTTGGGGAACAGGTCGAAGCTGAGATGGACAGCGACCCCGAGGCTAAACCCCATCGCAAACAAACGTAGAGGAGCGAACCTGATTCCGGAAGCCACCAGGAAGAGAAGAAACGGTAAGAGCGGGCCGTGCGTAAAAACCGAGCGATGGACCAGGAGCGCCGTGTCTTGATCGATATCAGGGAATTTGTTACCGAGAGCCAGTCCGACTATCAGCGAGAGCGATGCAAAGGTAAACGCCTTCCAGCGCATGGAGCGACTCCCGGTTCAACCGAGGAAAGGACTCGCCTCACTTCTCCTCTACAAGCTCTATCCAGTTGCCCTCTGGGTCTTGCAGGTAGCAGACCTTTACCCCAGGCGACTCCTGGACCGGTGGGTTAAGCTCCTTCCCGCCTTTGCTGATAAGGGACTCGTACGCCTGCTCTATGTCATCGACCTTAAAGGCCAAGTGACTCGCCCCTTGCAGGCTCCTCTCTTCTGAGCTCCGTCGAGGCGCCTCCGGCGTGACGTACTCCAGTAGCTCGATCATCTCGCCGTCCGGACTCACCAGCTCCGCAGACTTTACCCTGGCACCCTTGTAGCCAAGAATTTGGGCTGTCGAGTCATCTCCAAACTCGAACGTCCCTTTGAGTCTGAGGCCCACGGCGCCGGTGTAGAACTCAACAGCTTTTTGTAAATCCAACACGACAACCCCAGAGTGATGCATCCCGGTAATCATCGTCGTCTCCTTCGGGGATTCCGTCACGGGCCGCGGTTAGCTTTCGATCTCCGCTTGATCGATCCGCCCTCGCAAGTCCTCCTCGTTCACGCCAAGCTCCACTGCGCGGTCGATGTCCTTCTGCGCCTCGTCGTCGTTGCCCAGCAGACTGTGGGCGAGCGCCCTGTTGGCGTACGCGTCGGCGTTGTCAGGGCTTAGCCTTATCGCTTCGTTGAGGTCGTTGACGGCGTCCTCGAGCCGGACGAGGTTGATGTACGCCAGTCCACGTGCTGCGTAAGCGGTGGATCTCTGAGGATTGAACCTAATCGCGGCGCTCAGCTCTCGCTTGGCCCGGTCGTGATTACCTTGAGCACCAGAAACTAGGCCCCTGGCTTCGTGTGCGGCCGCGTTGTTGGGGTCCAACTGAATGGCCTTGTCCAGGTCACGACCCGCCTTCTCGTACTCCTGAAGAGTCCGGTACAACTCGCCTCGCGTTATATAGACAAGGGTGTGGCGGGGGTCGAGCTGCACCGCCTCGCGGAAGTCCTCTATGGCGGCATCGGTCTGGCCCAAGCTGCTATGCACCAGGCCTCGGTTGTAGTAGGCTTCTGCGTTCTCCGGATCGAGCAGGACCGCTTCGTTGTAGGCGGTTAGTGCCTCCTGCCAACGCTCCTGGCTCTGCAACTCGACCGCGGCCTCGTACAGTTTCTCCGCCTCACTGGCCCCGCCGCAGGCCATGGCGGCCTGGCCGCTTACAACAAGCAACAGCGATACGGCGAGAAGTTTTCTTGCAACGAGCTTATATAAGGAGTGACGCGCTAAGGTCCACAAATGAGGAGCATTGCCAAGCAGTGGAGATTCAACAACAGCCGTCCAGGCCAACCCAACTCCTCCGATATTTCTCTAGGCTTCCCACATCGGCTGGGCGGTCAATATCCCCCCGTCGACGGGATAGGTTACGCCTGTGACGGCCGATGCCCGGTCGCCGGCCAGGAATAGGATGACCTGAGCGACCTCTTCAGGCTTCTGCAGCCTACCTATGGGAATGTGCTTGTTCCAACCGTCGATGACGCCCTGCTCGTCGCCGGTCGACTGTGCGTAGCCGCGCAGCAGCGGCGTATCGATGTAGCCGGGAGCGACCGCGTTTACGCGGATGTTCCTTCGCGCGAAGTCAAGCGCCATGCTCCTCGTCAAGGAGACGATCCCGCCCTTCGCTGCCGCATATGGCGACGATCCAGGCATGTTGGCGTAGCTCTGCATGGACGCGACGTTGACGATCGACCCACCACCAACCTCCAGCATATGCGGAATGCAGTACTTTGAGCACAGGTACACGCTGGTGATGTTGGTATTCACGACACGATACCACTCATCCTCCGGCAACTCGACGATATCGGCTACCATGCCCTGCACACCGGCAACGTTGACGAGGACGTCGATCTTGCCGAACGCGGAGACAGCCTGACTTGCCAAGGCTCGCACATCGGCAGCGTCGGAGACATCTGCCTGCACAAAGTGCGCCTTGCCGCCGCTGTTCTGGATGCTGTCAGCCGTCGCCGAGCCAGTTGTTGGGTTCATGTCAACGACTACCACGTTTGCGCCTTCGTCCGCGAAAGTTTTAGCCGTCGCTTCGCCGATCCCTTGGCCGGCGCCGGTTACTATCACTGACCGGTCGTCCATCTCCATTTCTCTTCCCCTTCTCTATATCTAACGTCGACTGAGAGCAGCCGGCGAGCTCGTATCGGACATCAGAGGCCGTACTATATGCCTTAGAGTCGTCCGAGCATCCTGAGCGTCTGCTCCGCCCCTTCGATGACCCATCCTTTGTCATACCCCGCCGTCACGAACAGGCAGTCCTCGTCTATCCATCTCTGGGCCTCTTCAGCCGTGCCTATCGAGATTCCAGGGATCTTGTTAGTTTTGTGACAGGCCTCGATCGCCCTGCGGACAGCCGCCGTGTGGGCTTCGCTCCCACGGTCTATCCCCATCGACTTCCCAAGATCGCCGGGGCCGATCCAGCAGCCGTCGATTCCGTCCACCGCCATGATCTCATCAGCACGCTCTACGGCCCGGATCGTCTCGATCTGCACCGCCAGAAAGACCTCGTCATCTATCCATTTTTCGTAGTCAGGGCCCAAGAACCCTGTCCCAAACGGCCCACCCGAACGGCCGCCGCGCGGTGGATAGCGCATCGCATTGGCCGCCGCTTCGGCCTCTGCGACTGAGTTGACCATGGGGACGATGACCCCCATGGCGCCGCAGTCGAGCAGGCGCCCAATAGCCCCGTAGTCGTTCTGACGCACGCGCGCCATCGGCACCGCCGGCCCTAACGCAATACTCCGGAACGCCCACATTGTAGACTCGTCGTCCCACCGGCCGTGCTGGTTGTCCACAACGACGAAATCGAAACCCATCGCTGACACCAACTCCGCGGAGAGTGCAGAACCCAGGGCTACTTCGGCCCCTATCGCGGGCTTGCCTTCCAGCATCCTCTGTTTCGCTAAGTTGACAGCCACCTATTCCTCCTAGACACCCCCACCTGGGGCAGTGCGCCCTATTCTAGCCTATCGGTACCGTCAGATAAAAGACGCGGAGGTACTGACGTTGACGCGGGGGTGTTTACCACCTAGACTTTTGGCCTGATTCGAAGGCGCGGGATTTCGAAGGACAGCGAGAGCAATGAGGAGAGCGCCCCCGGTGGGACTCGAACCCACGCACCTGGCTCCGGAGGCCAGTGCTCTATCCGCTGAGCTACAGGGGCAGGAGGCCCAATATACCAGGTACCATCCCTGGGAACAAGCAAATGGTTGAGCATATGCCTACTCGTCGACATATCGCAAAAACGACCCTCGGCCAACCTAAACGCAGCCCATCACGGCGCGATGCCCGCCAGATTCCTCAAGATTTCCTACAAGCGAGGGGTTGACAACCCCACGCGCCGTGAATATCATTAGGCCGCCGCGCAGGCAGCGCCGGGTACTGTTCGGTGAGATGCGTCTGTGGCGAGGCAAACGGCGGAGACGTTTCCCAAGTTGCCTGCAGGTTATTATCAGGAGAGGCAAATGAGAAAGAAACAACCGGCACGTGGCTACGTTCTAGCGCTCCTTGCGTCGATATTCTCGGTCTTTGTCCTACTCGCTTGCGAGGGAGCGCCTGGAAATCCAGGCCTACCCGGGCAGCCCGGATTGCCGGGTGAGCCTGGCGCACCCGGACCCCCTGGGCCGCCAGGAGGTCAAGGGGCTCAGGGGCTCGCGGGAGAGCCCGGCTTCTCTGGCTTCGCCGGAGAACCTGGTGAGCCTGGCTTGCCTGGACTCGCCGGCGTCGCGGGGCCGGCAGGGCCTGCGGGTCAAGCGGTCTCCCCACAGGCCGCGCTCATGGTTGCCAAACCGACCGTATACCTGGACCAGGGCATTACTGTCGCCGGCTCCGGTTTCAGGCCATGGGAGCCCGTCGTAGTCTCGATCGACCTTGGTCCATCGGTACAGTTCTACGACCCCCAGAAGGGATCGCAGTTCTTGCTCAATCCCACGCTCGGCCAGTCGGACTCTAACTCCGGCGGCGCATGGACGTTATCGCTCGACGGTCCGCTATCGGACTTGAGCGGCGTTGCTAAGAACATGGAAAGGCTGCTGGAAGCCGGTGTTGTGACCATACTGGCGGAAGGCCAGGACGGCAGCAAGGCCAGCTGGCCGGTCGCACTCATGGCCGAGATGCCAGTAGACGAGGCGAGCGCCATAACAGGGACCGCGAGCCTGGCTTTGGCTGGCCCAGTAGTGGCAGGCGAGGCGGGCACCGTATACGGGGCAGGCTTCGGGCCCAAGGAAAGGTTCTCGCTCGTCGCAATAACCGGTATCGGCGAAGGGACTAGCTTTTCGGCACAAGGCCAGGAGTACGGATTCTACGATCGAGGCACTATTGAAGCCAGTGGCGTCTTCGAACGATTTGGTCTGACGCTCGGTGTGGCTCAAGATACCGGCGCATTCATGGTCGACATATCACCGACCCAGGCCCCGGGCGTCTACACGCTAGAGGCGGTAGGGGTCGACGGCTCTTATGCCACGGCACCCCTGGTCATACTGGCGGAAGCCAAATAGGGAGTCCCGCGACTAGTCGCTGTAGGCCGCTAAGACGGAGCAAAGAAAGAGCCCCACTCCACGACTGAGTGGGGCTCTTTCTTTTAAGACGTTTACCCGAAGGCTGCTGAGTCTTCCCGTCCGGGTGCTCCAGCGTCGCCTTATTCTGGCTCTGCGACCTCGCTGGATCTGGTCACGCGCAGTCGTTTGAGCCGACGCCCGACGGTCGACACTACCTCGATCTTCAAGCCATCGTACTCGACAGTATCTCCGGGGCTCGGTATCTTTCCCAGACGCTGATAGACGAATCCCCCCACGGTATCGAACCCGTCGCCCTCTACGGTTACGTCCAGGAGCTCGTCGAGCTGGTCAATGCCGACGCGGGCGTCGATCACGAACTCATTCTCGCCGAGCGGCTCGATCTCAGGCTCGCCAACCTCAAACTCATCCTTTATCTCGCCCACGATCTCTTCCAGCAGGTCTTCGATGGTCACAAGGCCGGATACACCGCCATACTCGTCTATCACGATTGCGATGTTGACCTGCCGCTCCTGAAACTCTTTCAGCAGCTCCTCCAGAGTCTTCGACTCGGGAATGAATAGTGCGGGTCTGATTAAGCTGGGCTTGAGGGTCCTCGAGCTCTCGTCATTGCTGCTGAGCCGGTCCAGTATGTCCCGAGCGTAGGCAATCCCCTTTATCTGATCGAGACTCCCCTCGTAGATGGGGACCCTGCTGTGTCCAGACTCCACCATCTGCTCCGCCAACTCGTCCAGCGTGGTCCCCAGCTCCGCGGCTACCGTGTCAACGCGCGGGACCATGATCTCCCGGGCAGTTGTCTTGTCTAGCTGGAAGACACCCCTGATCATCCTCACCTCACGCTCATCCAAGGGCTCCCCATCGGGGTCGACTGAAATGCTAAGTTCTCCGGCAACCGATTCCCGTGAAGCGTCGATGCCGTTGGGCGCCGCCCTGGAGGACCTCTCAACGCCGATCGTCATCAGCGGAGTGAACACGCGGGCCAGTCCCAATGCCAGAAAAGCGACTCTGAGAGCGACCCACTCACCGTACAGCCGCGCCAACGCCCTTACCGCAATATGAATGAGGCCCAGCAGCACCAGCATCGCCAGCGAGACCAACGATACGAGACCCCAGCGCGCGTCGGACCAGACAATGACAATCGCGGCGCTGGACACCAGGCTCGATGCAAAGAAGACAAACTTCAGGATAGAAAAAGAGCCCGCAGGCCCCATTGGGACCGACTGCAGACTCTCTAGGGCTTTAGAGCCGGATAGCCCCTTCGCGACCAGCCCTTGCACACGGTCAAGGCGAAGCGACACCAGGCTCGTCTCCGCAAGGGATACGACGGCGAAGGAGGCTATCGATACTGCCAGGACCAGCCAGGCTAACGGACTATCAATCTCCAATTCTGAGTTTCCTGTACCTCACGAGGGCTCAGCAGACCGTCTACGCGAAGATGAGGCGCTCCGATCACTCAGTCTTGCTGTCTCCGTCTTTGGACTTTGCTTTCGCCGGGACTCCTACAACCAGGCTATCCGGCTCAACGTCCCTGGTCACGACAGCTCCTGCGCCGGTCGACGCCCGGGCACCGATCGTAACCGGGGCCACGAGCATCGAGTCGCTGCCGATGAAGGCGTTGTCATCTATGCGTGTGAGGTGCTTATTGACCCCATCGAAGTTGCAGGTGACGGTGCCTGCGCCGATGTTCACGTTGGCCCCTACCGATGCATCGCCAAGATAGCTGAAATGGTGTGATTTGGTCCCGCGTCCCAACCGGCTCTGCTTTATCTCGACGGAAGTCCCGATGTGGACTCCACTCTCGAGATAGCACTTACGCCTGACATGGCTGAAGGGGCCGACCTCGACTTGGTCTTCAAGCGTCGAGTTTTCGATAACGGAAGCTACCACCCGGCATCCGTCTCCGATTCGGGAGCCGTCCACAATGGCGTTCGGGCCGATTCTGCAGTCCCGACCGACCACTGAGCCCCCGGTCAGATGGGTATTCGGGAGCACGACCGTATCCCGGCCCAGTTGAACATCGGAGTCGATATAAACCGTCGCGGGGTCGAGCAATGTGACCCCGGACAACATCCACCGTTCCCGGATGTCCTGCCGCATAGCCGTCTCGGCTTCGGAAAGATGTACGCGTGTATTGACTCCCAATATTTCCTGTAGACTGTCGGGCCTCAAGGACTCGATAACGAGCCCCTCACGTGAAGCCACTGACACGAGGTCTGTCAAGTAGATCTCGCCGCCAGGGGATGGAGCCAGGGCTTCGAGGCTAGGCCAGAGCCATGAGGAACGGAAGCAGTAGACGCCACCGTTGACCTCGGATATCACACGAACGTCCTCGTCGGCCTCGCTGTCCTCCACAACGGCCGTTACACTACCAGAGTCGTCCCTAACTACCCTGCCAAGGCCGTCCGTGTCAGCCGGGCTGGCCGTCAGCAGCGTGACATAAGCCTTCCCCTCCATGTGGCGTTGCATCATGGAGCCGAGAGTCTCAGGCCGGATAAGGGGTGTGTCGCCGTTTATCACCGCAATGTTATCCACGCCTTCCAGGAGCTCTCGGGACTGAAGGAGGGCATGGCCCGTGCCCCGCGGTTCCTCCTGTTCGACATACCGGACACCGTCGCCGAGAGCCCCCCTGACGGCGTGCGAGTCCTGTCCAACAACGACGATAGGCGTATCGAAACCTGCATCCTTGGCCGCGTCCACCACAAGGCTAACCATCTCCCTGCCACCGACACGATGGACCACCTTGGGGACCTGCGATTTCATTCGGGTCCCCATTCCCGCGGCCAATATGACGGCTGCCTGGCTTGTCATGAACTCCTTTAAAACAGGAAGCGCCCCGGACAAACGGCCTGACAGCCGTGCACGAGGCGCTCAATTCTCGAACTATATTCCTGCGAACGCGTCCACTTTACGATCTAATAGTACTAGCTTCGATGAGATGATGTCAAGGGTAAGCAAGCCCTCGAGCCGGTGCCCTTCGGCTGTACGTCCATGTGGCAGGAGCCGGTCATGCCGACGGTTTCGACCCAATCCGGGGGGATCTTGATTTGAGGCGTAGCCGGTGCGCTCCCTAATCTGTAGGGGCAGGTTTCAAACCTGCCCTCCCTATACGCCTGTGCAGAGCTACCTATGGACACTGTACTTCCGCTCACGTATCCTAGTCGCGGTGACCAACAGAAGGGTCATCGAATACCAGACTCCCCCCAGGGATATCGCAAAGGAGAAAGGCGTGGCAAAGTTCAAGGTGGTGATCCGGACGAAAGCCGGGGCCGACCCTGCAAACGAAGAATTCGATTTCGAGAAGGAAGCGCTCGGCCTCATAGATGCAGAAATAGTTGGCGTGTCGGCCACCACCGACGATGAATTCATCGAAGTAGCCCGAGATGCTGACGCGATCATCGCGGAAGATAAGATTACAACAAAGATGGTTGAGAGCCTTCAGAAGTGTAAGGTGATCGCCCTGGGCAGTGTCGGGACGGACACTATTGACGTGGTGGCCGCGACTGAGAGGGGCATCCCGGTATCGAACTGCCCAGACACCTTCGTGGACGAGGTCGCCGACCATACCATGACCTTGATTCTTGCAGCATGGCGCCGGCTGACGCTGATGGACACTATGGTCAAGGACGGGCGCTGGGGGAAGGCGCGACCCTACCTGTACCAGTTCCCTCGACTCAGAGGACAGACGCTGGGTTTCATCTCATTTGGGCACATAGCCACGGCTACGGCCGCACGTGCCGCTCCATTCGGCTTCCGTTTGCTGGCGCATGACCCGTATATCGACGAGCAAACGATCTCCGAACACGGCGCCGAGCCGGTCGGGCTGACAGAGCTTCTTCAGCGCTCTGACATCGTCTCCATGCACGCGCCGGGCATGGAGGAGACGGTCCATATGCTGACCGAAGAGCACTTCCGAATGATGAAGCCGAACGCCCTGTTCATTAACAACGGGCGTGGGTCTACTGTGGACGAGCCCGCGCTCATAAAAGCGCTCGAAGAGGGATGGATCGCCGGAGCGGGCCTGGATGTTTTCGAGCAGGAGCCGCCAGACCTGAAGAACCCTTTACTCCACATGGAGAACGTCATCGTCACAGCTCACGTGGCGTCAGCGTCGTCCCGCTTCGACCCGCAGAGGCGACGTCGAGTGGGGCAAGAGGTATCGCTGGTGCTCACCGGCCGCTGGCCGAGGGCTTGCGTCAACCCCTCTGTACTCGAGAAATCTGGCCTGCAGCGCTGGCAGCCCTACTCCATGGAAAGAGGACGCGCCCGTTAGGTCGGCCGGCCTCCAGCGGGGCGGTATACAGGCGCGCAGACCGCCTGACTTGTAACGCCTCGCGCAAGATGCTACAATCGGCCGAAGTCCCACCCGTCCCCCTCAGCACGCTTGCTGTCCTTTGCGCCCCCACCCCCTGTCGGCAAGTGCGGGACTTCGACAACTCTGCTCAAGGAGGTGTGAGGTTTGGCAAACATTAACGTAGCGATTGTTGGCGTCGGTAACTGCGCCTCCGCTCTGATCCAAGGCGTCACCAAGTATGCCGAGTTCACGAACGGGCACAGCGTCCCAGGACTCATGCATCCGGTGTTAGGCGAATACGGGATAGGCGACATCAACTTCGTGGGCGCTTTTGATGTCGACGTCAACAAAGTCGGTCTCGACCTCTCCGAGGCCATATTCGCCGAGCCCAACAACACGGTCAAGTTTCAGGACGTGCCACACCTCGGCGTCACGGTCCAGCGCGGCATGACCCACGACGGTCTGGGTAAGTATACGTCCGACATCATCGAAAAGGCCCCCGGCCCAACAGACGACATCGCAGACATTCTGGCGGAACGCGAGGTGGACGTACTCGTAAACTACCTACCTGTCGGTTCCGTGGAGGCGACCGAGTGGTACGTCGAGCAGGCGCTGAGAGCCAAAGCCGGATTCGTAAACTGCGTGCCCGTCTTCATCGCCAGCGGTAAAGACAACTATTGGCAGCACCGGTTCAAAGAGGCCGAGGTTCCGATTATCGGCGACGACATCAAGTCCCAGGTGGGCGCGACGATAGTACATCGTGTCCTCACTCGCCTGTTCAGAGACAGAGGGGTCAATCTGGACCGCACATACCAGTTGAACTTCGGTGGCAATACCGACTTCCTGAACATGCTCGAGCAGGAGCGCCTCACAGACAAAAAGACGTCAAAGACCAAGTCGGTCACGTCCCAGTTGGACTACGACATAGGAGCCGAAAACATACACATCGGCCCAAGCGACCACGTGCCGTGGCTCGAGGACCGCAAGTGGTGCTATATCAAGATGGAGGGCACCGGCTTCGGTGATCAACCTATCAGCGCAGAGCTCAAGCTGGAGGTAGTCGACAGCCCCAACTCAGCGGGGGTTGTCATCGACGCGATCCGTTGCTGCAAGATCGCCAAAGACAGGGGCATCGGCGGACCCGTTACAGGACCTTCCTCTTATTTCATGAAATCGCCTCCGGTCCAATACACCGATGAGGTGGCCCGAGAAAAGGTGGAGGACTTCATAGCGGGGCGTAACGGGAGCGATCCGAGTCTTTAGCCCAGGACACATCCCCGTGGGTGAGTCCGAAATAGCGCCGTAGGCATGTTGGAGGCTTAGCGCGCCGGGATGGACCGCCCTATCAAAATCGGCCTCATCTCCGCGTTCGACTATGCGGTTCCCAGCGGGGTCAACAACCACATCCACGAGCTGGCCTCCCAGTTCGAGGAGTGGGGACACACCGTACGCATCATAGCCCCCTGTTCGGCCCCGCAGAAGGTCGCGGACGAGAAGTTCATCCCTATGGGGAGGCCGGTCCCGATCCCGAGCGGCGGCTCCATCGCCCGAGTTTCGCTTTCAGTGTGGCTGCGACCTCGGATCAAGACACTACTACGAAACGAGGCCTTCGACATCGTCCACTTGCACAACCCCTTCTCGGGGTTCGTGCCCGTGAACGTCTTAGGCGTTTCAAATACCGTGAACATAGCGACCTTCCACGCCTACGGTGCGCCCCGCCTCTACCGACTGGGCGGTACCAAGCTGGTCAGACGCTACTTCCGCAGACTCCACGGGTTGATCGCCGTCTCTGAGCCGGCCCGCAATTTCATCAGCCGCTACTTTCCCGGCGACTACGAGATCATCCCCAACGGGATTCAAGTAGATAATTACGCCAACGGGGTCGCGCCTTTCGCCGAGCTGCAGGACGGCATGATCAACCTGTTGTTCGTGGGGCGCCTCGAGAAGCGCAAGGGGCTCAAGTACCTGCTTGCCGCCTACGGCAGGCTCAAATGGGACTGGCCCAATCTGCGCCTCCTTGTCGTCGGGCCGGGGAAACTGGATGAGGACTCACATAGGATAATCAAAGAGCGCAACCTCGAAGACGTCATCTTTCTTGGCTCGGTATCTGACGAAGACAAGGCCCGGTATTATCAGACGGCCGACATCTATTGCTCGCCGGCAACCGGCAGGGAAAGCTTCGGAATAGTACTGCTGGAGGCGATGGCGGCTGGCAAGCCGATCGTCGCAACCGCCATCGACGGCTACGCAAGCGTTATCACCGACGGTAAAGAGGGCCTGCTGGTACCGCCTAAGAACGAGGAGGCGCTGGCCGAGGGCATCGCCTCGCTGCTCAAGGACCCCGGCCTTCGGAGCACGCTCGCAGCAAACGGCCGGCGCAAGGTAGAAGAATTCAGGTGGGACCGTGTAGCGAGGCAGGTCATGGACCACTATACGACCCGCCTAAACGGTGCGTCCGCAGCGTCCGGATGACCCCGACCCCAACGTTTACCCGCTGATACAGCCGCCTACGGTCGGCTTCCACGAATAAACGACCAACTTCCTCGTGCCCAGTGAACTTACAATCGGCCATACTTTCATTACCTGAATGAATAGGACCACCACTCGAAAACTCCTTGCTTCCTACCTGGAAGACCCAGCTGCAAGGCTGCTGTCCAAGCTGGGAATTGCTCCCAACGTCCTGACTCTGTTGGGGCTCGTCATCGCCGGAGCCAGCGCCTACCTGCTAGGTTCGGGCCAGCTCGCCGCCGGCGGAGTTGTCCTGTTGCTTTCAGGCGTGTTCGACACTCTTGACGGCGCCGTCGCCCGAGCGACGGGCCGAACGACCCGCTTCGGCGCTCTTCTGGACTCTGTGGTCGACCGCGTGTCCGAATCGGTCATACTCCTAGGGCTTCTCATATTCTTCCTGCGCTCCCCATCAAGCTTGTCCGCTAATTGGGGAGCCGTACTTGTCCTCGTGGCCCTGGCCGGCTCCTTGATGGTCAGCTACGTTCGGGCGAAAGCCGAGGGCCTGGGGATCGAGTGCAAGGTAGGCGTGCTGACCCGAACGGAGCGCGTCGTAGTCCTGGCGGCCGCCCTTATCGTCGGCCAATGGTGGCCTCCAGCAGTGCGGGTCGCCCTGGGTGTCATCAGCGCGCTGGCGGCGGTGACGACTGTCCAGCGAGTGCTCCATGTCCGACGTGCGCTGGCAAAAGCGGAGTCCTCGGCGTCCGAGTTCCGCGACACCCACGCTGGCGACGCCCCTAAACGGACCCCGTAACGGCTGCGCGGCCGGGCGAGCTGCCCCCCCCCCCCCCCCCCCCCCCCGCGAAGACAGTCGCCGCCAGGTCGGCACTGTGCTGTTGGCCCTACCTTTAACCAGACTTGGCACTACGATACAATGTCATATGTCCCAGACGATCGATATCGAGCCAGGAGATTAGATGCCCCTTCTCCAGCAACGGGACCGGCAAGCGGTGCAGCAGAGGTTCGACACCGAGCTTAAGCGGGATGTAACCATAACATTGTACACCCAAGCCAACGCCGGCCTGTTCGTCCCCGGCCGCGAGTGCCATTCCTGCGGCCCGGCTCAGGACCTGCTGCAGGAGATCGGCGCCCTGTCCCCGAAAATCCACCTGAACCTAGTCGATTTCTACAAGAATCAAGAGGACGCATCCGGACGCGGCGTCGAGAGAATCCCTGCAACGCTTATCGGCGCAAACAACAACGACAATGTCAGGTTCTACGGAATGCCGTCGGGCCTTCACCTTGCCCTTCTGCTGGACTCTATCGTCGCGTCGTCCAGTCAGCGAAGCTCCCTATCTTTGGAGACACGCCGGCAGCTAAGGGCGCTTACTGAGAATGTCCACATCCAGGTGTTCGTGACGCCCACCGGCCAGTACTGCCCGGCTGCGGCCCGTGTAGCACACTCAATGGCGATGGAATCCCCAAAGGTAACCGCCGACGTAATACAGGTACAGGAGTTCTCCGATCTGGCGGCCCTTTACCGAGTTATGGGCGTGCCCAAGACTGTCATCAACGATCGTGTGCAGTTTACCGGCGCGGTGTCTGAGGACACTCTGATGAAACGTGTATTGCAGGCAGTAGGGGCGGAGGAGTCGGAGACGGACGACGTCGAGCAGGTTTCCGAGCAGACTACCCCCGTTGTGTAGGACCGTGACTATGCCAGGAAGAATTCAACAAATGATGCGGAACAATCGCCTACGGAGGTCCATTGGGCTGGCGTTTTTCGTGGGGGGGACAGTGTCACTATTTCTGTCCGTCACGCCGGTCCACGGGCAAGGCGAAGCCATACAGGTCAAATCATCGAGCATCACCAGCGAGTTCCCAGATGGATTCCGCGTCAAACTGGAGGCCACCGGAGAAAACGAGATAACGTCAATCGCCGTCAGGCTGAAGATCGGCCAACAGACCAGAGGCGCCTACGACTATCTCTGCCAGGGTGGGCCACATCGCGAACCGGCAGTCTGGCGCTGTGCAGACCTCGAGCCCGGGAAGGACGCGAACGCCGAGATCTTCTGGCGAACGGGCACGGCCGGCCAGTACATACCGCCAGGCACCCTTATCAAGTACAACTTCGAGATAGAAGACTCGGAAGGCGGGCGTTTGGATACGGAGCAGCAGGAGTTCATCTATCACGACCCGCGATTCGAGTGGTCGGAGGTCTCGGACGGCACGGTCAGCGTTGCCTACCACGGGCCGGTCAAGACGCGGGCCGAGAACATCTTGGAGGCCATCCAGCAGACCATGGACACCATGGGGCCGCTGCTTGGCGCGGGTACCGAAGAGACCATAAGGGTGACTATCTACAACAATCCCAAAGAGATGCTTGACGCGCTGCCGCCGCGCAGCGTGACGATCGGGCGGGAGCTGTTTACCGAGGGACAGGCGTTCACTGAGTTGGGGACACTTCTGGTGTACGGCGGGGGCAGGATGTCCCTCGGCACAAGTTCACACGAAGTGACCCACATCCTCGTACACCGGGCCGGCGACAGTATCTTCCGTCGGGTGCCCGCTTGGCTAAATGAAGGTTTGGCAGAGTACGGCAACATCGATCCCGGTTTCTCGTACGACATTGCCCTCGAGTTCGCTGTCGCAACAGGGCGCCTGCTGCCCGTCGTCTATTTGGAGGTCTTGCCAGGCGACCCCGAAGAGGTGATCATCTTCTACGGCGAGTCCCGCAGCATCGTCAGGCTGATGATCTCCCAATTCGGGGGCGACAAGATGGCCGAACTGATGGCTACTCTAAAAAACGGAAAGAAGCTGGACGACGCACTGCAAGAGGTCTACGGTTTCGATCGACAGGGCCTGGACAATATGTGGCGGGATAGCATCAATGCGGCTCGATACGTTCCACCAGCGACGGGCGCGGCGCCCCCCACGCCACTACCCAGGCGCGCCATACTGCCCTACAGCCTAACGCCACAGCCCGAGGCCGAGACCATCGGCTCGCAGAGCGCCGAGCCCACTCCCACTCCCACACCAGAGCCGACAGCTACTGCCACCCCTGTTCCACTGGCAGCGGCCGCCCCCGCAGAAAGCGAGGCCGCGCCCGATACTCCGACGGAAACCCAGGAGCCGGCACCCGCGAGCTCCGGCTGCAACAGGCCAGCAAGTGCTGCCGGCCCGCTCGACCTGACGACAGCAGGCCTGCTCTTCGGCCTGGCAGGTCTCGGCCTGCGAAGGCGGAACAACAAGAACTAGGGTTCGGGGTACGGGATTAAGAGGGGTGACGCTCAAGAATTACCGCGATCTCAGAGTGTGGCGAACGGGGATGGACTTGGTGGAAGAAGTCTACCGCGCTTCGCGGCGGTTTCCGAAGCACGAGATGTACGGGTTGATGGGTCAGATGCAGCGTGCTTCCGTTTCTATCCCTTCAAACATCGCTGAAGGCTACACTCGACAACACCGCAAGGAGTATCTCCAGCATTTGTCCATGGCGCAGACGTCCCTAGCAGAGCTGGACACCCAACTAGAAATCGCCAAGCGCATGGCCTACCTCTCTTCAGACGAACACGCCAGTATTAGCAAGCACGTTGTCTCCCTAAGCAAGCAGCTATACACGCTTAGGCGCTCCCTATCTACGGACTCACCCCGAGACAGTTAGCGCCCTCCCCGTACCCTGTACCCCAAACCCCCTTCCCCTACCTCGTTCTCGGATTGAGCACGTCGTTCAGCGCGTCTCCCAAGAGGTTCCAGCAGAAGACCATCAGCCAGGTCGCGATCCCCGGCGCCAACAGCAACCAGGGCTGGTTTCGCAGCACGCTGATGTGTCCGGATTCCCACAGCATGAGGCCAAGGCTAGGCCTCGGCGGCTGTATTCCCAGGCCAACCCAGCTCAGGAAGATCTCCACACCAACCATGCTGCCCATTCCCATCGTCACCATGACCATTAGCGGGCTGATCGCGTTGGGCAGAAGATGTCTAGACATGATCCGAGACGTGGATGCACCGATGGCCCTGGCCGCCTCGACGTGTTGGGTCTCCTTCAGAAACAGTATCTGGCCTCTAATCAACCTCGCGGTGGCGAACCAGCCGAAGATGACAAGGGCGAAAGAGACCACAATGAAGTCGACCCACCAGGACTGTATGAGGCCGTCAAAGGACACTACCTGCACCGAGAACACCCCAAGGACCGCCAGGCCGGCGGCGATCACCACGTAGTCCGCCACACCGGGTAGCAGCCGCCTCCTCGAGATCCGAACGGCAACGAACAGGACGAGGACGAGTAGCGCCACAGAAATCACGAAGTAGTCGAGCGTTCTCGGGTTCTCCTCGAACCATATGACCCATTGCCTGATGCGGGGACGCAGAGTAGCGGCAAGGATGACGACCAGGAAAAAGGTCGGGATGACCGTAAAGAGCTCCCCCGTCCTCATAATGATTGCGTCGGTCTTCCCGCCGAAATAGCCTGACATCAGGCCGAGACTGACACCGATGACAAGCCCACCGGTAAGCATGCCAAGCGCCGTGAGAAGGATGGTGTACTGGACTCCCCACAGCACCCTGGTGAACTGGTCGCGTCCCGCGCGGTCGGTACCCGCAAAGTGCGACTCTGTCCAGATGCCCGTGATGCCCTGATCGGTGACAAGGGTGGGCGGCTTTCTGATCGCCGAGAAGTCTACTTCCGAATAGCCGTACGGCGCTACCCAGGGAGCGAGAATCCCGAGCGTATATAGGACCGCCAGAGCCACCATGCTCACGACGGCGATCTTCTTACGGATCAGCCGGCTCCATGCGCGGCCCAGGTGTCCCCTGCTGCGAATACTCCGCGCTTCAGCCTGGTCGAGCTGCTGCACCGCCATTTGGGCCTGACACCCCTCTACTGGTACCGGATCCTGGGATCGACGAACGCGTAAGCCACGTCTGCTAGCAGTGTGGCGAGGACGAAGAACGTGGCGGTTATGAGAGCGATCGCCATAACCACCGGATAGTCTCTGTTGAAGACTGAGTCGAGCGCGAATAGCCCGATACCGGGTACTCCCATTATGTTCTCGACTACCAACGCGCCGCTGACCAGTCCCGCCAGGGTGAACGCAAGGACCGTGACTATGGGAATCATCGCGTTTCTGAGCACGTGTCTAGTATCGATTCTGAACGTCGTCAGCCCCTTCGCACGGGCGGTGCGGATGAAGTCCTGGCCGAAGACGTCGAGGGTGCTCGCCCGCATGAGGCGGACGAAGCCGGCGATTCCGGGTACGCCCATCGCGATAGCGGGGACGACTATGCGCGGGTGGAAAAAGCCCTCCCACGGGGACCCAGAGCAGGGCACCCAGTGAAGCTTCAGGCACAATACCCACAGGAGCGCGGGCACGCTCAGCATAGGCAGAATCGACATCAGGACCAGAGAGGAGGTTACCACGCTAGGATCCAGCCAGCTCCCTTGTTTGTGTGCCACAAAGAAGCCCAGAGGCAGTCCGATTCCGATGCTGATGGCAAGAGCAGCCAGTGTGAGCTGAGCGGAGACCCACATCTTCCTGACTATGATGCCGCGGACGGGTTGGTTTGGGAACCGGAAGCTCTCTCCGAAGTCCCCCCGTACGAATCCCCACATGTAGGAACCGTACTGGACAAAGAAGGGGCGGTCGAGCCCGAGGTCACGACGCAGGTTCTGCGTGACCGCTGAATCGGGATTGTACCGGTTGCCCAGCCGAACCCGGACAGGATCACCAGGCACTATTTGAAACAAGAAAAACGTAATCAGGGAAACGGCAAAAAGAAGGATGGGGAGCCACACCAAGCGACGTACTACGTATTTCCACATCGCGAAAGATGCAGCCTCAGTCCTTCATGGGGCTTTGCACAGGAGGTCGCCTCCAACTTGTCTCCCTGAGTCCCGATTCGGTATCGGGACGAAGGGCCTGGGGAGGGTTGGTCCCCTGTCTAGCCAGCACCACCCCAGATACTTCACCCCGATGCCGCATCGGGGGGTTCAGCATGACATTTTGTCTAGGCTCCTTTATGACGATTGACGGCCACCCTTTTCACGCTCCAGGAGCCTGCGGCCCCGATTACATCGGGGCGGGGACGATTCCGAAGCCACTACTCGATACGAATCTGCTTTAATTTCGGAACGATCATAGGCGTCAACTCGTAGCCCCGGACGTGCGGCTTTATGAGGGCGTACTGGTCTCCGGTGAACCACAACGGTACCCAGGCGCCGTCGTTAATTATCAGCTCTTCCGCCCGGATATAGAGAGCGGTGCGCCTGACCACATCCTGCTCCACCCTCGCGTCCTCGAGAATCGAGTCCACCTCAGGGTTGGAGTAGGCCCCATGGTTGATGCTGCTTTCCGTATGAAACAGGATATCGAGGAAGTCCTGTGGGTCGGGATAGTCGGCCTCCCAGCCGAGGCCGGCGTACGCCTGGAACTTCTTGTCGTCCAGGTCCTGAAGATAGGTCGCCCACTCGACCTGCTGGATCTCGACCTCCACTCCGAGTAGCTGCTTCCACATCTCGATAATGACCTCGAGGTCAAGGCCGATAGTTCCTCCGGTGCCGGGCACGGTCACGACTATCCGGGGTGTTTGTTCCTTGGCCCAGGCGGGCGCTTGACTCAGCAGGTCCTGGGCCTCGTCGTAAAACAAGCTGCCCTCTTCTTTGTTCGCGAGGTAGCCGGCATAGCCTGACTCTCCCAGGAGGCGCACAGCTGCATCGGGGTCATAGGTCAGCCCCTGGAGGTCGGGGTTGTAGCCGGGGAAACCGGGCGGCAGCACGCCGTAGGCAGGCACTACGAGCTCCGACAGGACCTCCGTAGCGATCAGCTCTTTGTCTACCGCATGGTTGAGCGCCTGGCGGAACTTGGCGTCGTCGAAGGGGGCCTGGGTAGCGTTGAATCCGATGTAAGAGACGCTGAATCCGGAAGGAGCCACGACCAGCTCTTTGTTCAAGGGTTCACTGGGATCGAGAACCCGGTCGAGGTCGAATAGGCCGACGCCGGTGACGTCGAGCTCGTCATTCTCGTACATCGCCATTGCTTGGCCACCGGCCAGGTTCATCAGGATTCTGTCCACCTTGGCCGGCTCACGGTGATAATCGTCGTAGCGCTCAAGGATTATGCGCTCTCCAATCCGGTACTCCTTGAGCTTGAAAGGCCCGGTGCCCGCGGGGTTGTCCACCCACCAGTTGCGACCACCGAGCTCGACGGTCTCCTGGTCCAGAACATAGGCCGTGGGATAGGTCAGCTTTGCCAGAAAGTAGGCCTTAGGGGCGTCTATCGTTATTCGGAGGGTCAGGTCGTCGATGACGGTAATGCCCGAGATCTCAGATGCATTGCCCTCGATATAGTCCATGGCGCCCACGATGTCGTTAAGGTAGGTGTCAGCCACCGGCGAGGCGGTCTTCGGGTTCGCGGCCCTCTCGATCGACCACTTGAAGTCGTCCGCGGTCACCGACTTGCCGTTGTGAAACTTGACGTCGGGGCGGAGGGTGAACGTGTAGACGATGCCGTCATCGATTGTCCAGCTTGCGGCTATGTCCGGGATAAGCGCCAAGTCGGTACTGAGGGCCACCAGGCCGCTGAAGATCTCGACCACGATGCCAGCCGACGTTGTGTCGCTGGTGAGGTGCGGGTCGAGCGTCGGTGGATCGCTCCACAGCCTGCGGAAGACGCCGCCCGATTCCGACGGCTGAGTGGCTGCCGCCGGCTCCGAGGGCGTCGTCACTTCCGGGGCCACCACCGCGGCCGGTCCTGCCGGGGGAGCCGTCGTCGGCGCGGGAGACGCGCTGGCGGACTCCGTCGGCGTCTCCTCCGCACCGCCACAGGCCGCGGCTCCGAGGACCAGCAGAACGATTGATATATACAGTAGCCTTTTCATGGCACTCCTATCGGTATTGTCTCACGCGACGTGGATATCTAGTAGTGGTTTCTAGGACTAGGACTGACCATTGACTTCAGGGCTGCCCAAAGTGGATGTAAGGTACGACTTGATAAACTCGTCAATATCTCCGTCCAGCACGGCGTCGGCATCAGAGGTCTCGAAGCTCGTCCGGTGATCCTTGACCATCCTGTAGGGGTGCAGGACGTAGCTGCGAATCTGATTGCCCCACTCCGGAGATATGTGCGCGCCCCTGAGCTTAGCGACCTCCTCGGCCCTGGTCTTCATCTGAAGCTCCACGAGGCGGGCGAGCAGAATCCGCATCGCGATCGCCTTGTTCTGGTACTGGGAGCGCTCGTTCTGGCACCTTACTACGATCCCTGTGGGCAAATGAGTGATGCGGACGGCCGTGGAGTTTTTTTGGACGTTCTGCCCCCCTGCTCCTCCGGCGCGAAAAACATCGATCTTTATATCCCCGGGATCGATAGCGACGTCTACCCCCTCTTCAGCCTCGGGGAGCGCCTCCAGCAGGGCAAACGAAGTATGCCTCGCGTGGTCGGCGTCGAACGGGGACAGGCGGACCAGCCTGTGCACGCCACGCTCAGCCTTGAGGTAACCATATGCGTAGTCCCCGGTGATCTGGATTACCGAGCTTTTGACGCCAGCCTCTTCGCCCGGTGAGACGTCGAGGACCTCGGTCTTGAACTCGCGTCGCTCGGCCCATCTCAGGTACATCCGCATGAGCATCCGGACCCAGTCCTGCGACTCGACGCCCCCGGCCCCCGCGTGGACCGCAACGATGGCGTTTCTTCGGTCATACTCCCCGGAGAGGACCAGCTTGAATTCCTGGGTATCCAGCTCATGGGTTATCTGGGCAACCTCGTCGACAAATGTGTCGAGAAGCGAGTCGTCCTTCTCCTCCAACGCCAGAGCAAGCAGCTCGTCGACCGACTCGGCCTGCCCGTCGAGTCCTCTCCACCGCTCCACCCCTTCCTTCAGCTCGGCCAGCTTCTTCATCTTTTGTTGCGCCTGTCTGGGGTCGTCCCAGAAAGAAGGGTCGGCTGACTCGCGCTCGACCGCCGCAATCTCGTTCTCTTTGCCTGCCAGGTCAAAGACGCACCATGATGTCGGATATCCTCTCCCTTAGCCGAGCCACTTCGCCTTTTAGCTCATACATTGTATACGGCCTCTACGATGTAGACGGTTTCTTCGTATGCTGAAACGCGCCCAGGATGTTTGGGTTAGCCCAAACGTACTGACTCATTATATCAGGGGCTCCGTAGATTCGTCCGAGGGGCAACGGCCTTGGACTTAAAGTCATATGCGAGGCTTGCTCATTCCCGTCGAACCTGTCCTTCCAATTGGGACGCGGGGGCTGCCCTTCCAATCGGGACGCGGGGGCTGCGCTCCCTCGGACGTAGGGGCGGGTTTCAAACCCGCCCTCTCCTCATTCGACGGGACCGCAACTAGCTGGGCTGTATCGGCAAGACGACGTGGGACGGTCGGTCGGTGCTGTGGTAGACGGTCTGAAACGCGACCTCGAAGACGTAAGGGGGCTGCCCTTCCAATCGGGACGTTAGCGGTTGCGCTCCCTCAGACGTAGGGTCGGGTTTCAAACCCGCCCTCTCCTCCTTCGACAGGACCCCAACTAACGGAGCTGTATCGGCAGGACGACGTGGGACGGACGGGCCGTGCTGTGGTAGACGGTCTGAAGCGCGACCTGGAAGTCCCTCTCCAGACCTAGAGGTCCGCCGGTGTTGGGGTTCACGTCGAAGCGAGGCCAGTTGCTGCTGCTGACGTCTAGTCTGACCCGGTGGCCCCTCCGAAAGATATTGGAAGTCGGGTAGAGCTGAAAGACGAGCTCGTAGGGCTGGCCCGGTGTCAAAAGCTCGGCTTTCTCCCAGCCGTTCCGGTACCTGGCCCGAATGATGGAGTCCGTGATGTTTATCGCGAGTCCCGCAGGATAGTCGGCCGTAGGCGGGTGTACGTCCACCAGCTTTGCCGTGAAGTCGGTATCGACCGCCGACGATGCCGCCCAGAGGTGCATCTCGACCGGCCCGGTCACCTCCAGGTCGTGGTCAAGAAACGGCGACTGGAAGCTGAGGACGTCGCCGCGCGAACTAAGCGGCTGGGTGTCCTTGCAGCCGTGGAAGTCCGGCCGACCCCGCTGGTCATATGCGCCGGGCCTGATCACAGAGTCGGCCGCCGAAATCCCACCGCCGATCGTCGGCACCGGGTCGGAGGGGTCGAATGTGAACTTCGTCGATAGACTCAAAGCGCTGTCGTTTGGCTCGTCCGGCGACAGGGCGCCGCTTCCATGCAGGTAGTACGCAGTCAGACGCGTTCCCTCCGGCGGCCAATCGCTCTCGTCGCGCCAGTAGCCACCGCGATCGAGCCGGACGGGGTAGTCGCCCGGCCCCCGGCCAAGCGGCCCCTTGAATGACCGGCCGCCGTCCCCAGTGCCCATGGTGAAAATGCGCACCGGTGACCAGTCGGTGACCTCTGTACGCATCTCCTTCAGGTAGTGGTCGAACCACGCCAGTCGGAGGTCGTTGTAGTCAATGTGCGCCTCGGTGCCAAAGTCCACGTCTCCGGCATACGTGTCACCCCAGGCGCTGTGAGTCCACGGCCCCATGATCAGCCGCTGGGGCGACTTTTTTCGCTCCCTGAACGCAACGAAGTTCTCGCACGTCGCTCGCGCATAGGAGTCGTACCACCCGCCGAGATACAGGGTCGGGACGTCGGCATGCTCGTCGTAGTACTCCGATATCGCGTACCCCCGCTGCTTCCAGTAATCGTCGTAGTCGCCATGGGTGAGGATGTCGATCGCCCACCTCTCGTATGACGGCAGCCGGCTCAGAATAGTCGCACCTTCTTCCAACGGGAAGCGGTCGACGATGTCGGGTAGGTCCTCGTTGAAGGTCTTTGTCAGGGCCGACCTGAGGGGCGGATCGTCCCTCGCCTCCTTGCTCGTGACGGCCATGCGAAACACATATACGAGAAAACGTTGCTCGAGTGCGCCGTTGTGCCTCATCGAGCAGTGGTAGTAGTTCGACGCGCCGACGGAGACAATCATCGTCTCAAGGTGCGGAGGGTTGAGGGTGGCGAGAGCAGATTGATCGCTGCCAGCATACGAGCCTCCCATAGTCCCGACGCTCCCGGCGCTCCACGGTTGAGCGGCCAACCACTCGACCGCGTCGTAGCCGTCGGGAGCCTCCCGAGCGAACGGGTACCACTCCCCCTCCGACTCAAACCGGCCACGAACGTCCTGAATCGCGCAGACGTACCCCCTCCGTGCGAAATACTTGCCGTTCGTGACATTCTCGGCCGACCGCTTGTCGTAAGGAGTCCGCTCCAGGAGAACCGGGAATCTGCCGTCGGCACGACGACCGCCGATGGCCGGTAGGTAGACATCGGTAGCCAGCCCGACGCCGTCGCGCGCCGTCACCATGGCATCGTACTCGCAGATAGTGTCGTACTCTTGGTGAGAGCCGGAATAAGTCTGGGTCATTGGGTTTGGGGTTCAGTGTACGGGGTACAGGGTATGGGGTATGGGATACTACAATGGCATACTCCTAGGTCACCCCATGTGCGGGTTTTTCGAGATGTTTCCCTGAGTCCGCTTCAGGCGGACGAAGGGCCTGGGGCGGTGAGGTTCTTCCGTCCCACGAATCAGCGAGGTCCATCCAATTGGGGTTCGCCGTCTCAATGAGCTCGACCTTCTTGCTTCGACGCCACCCTTTGATCTGCTTCTCCCTGATTCTCGCAGATTCTAGGCTCTCGGTGGTTTGCCAGTACACAAGCCTCGAGACGTTGTACTTCTTGGTGAATCCCGGCACAAGCTTATTTCGATGCTCGTACACTCGACGGTTCAAGTCATTGGTTACGCCCGTGTAAAGCGTTCCTCGATAACTACTCATAATGTAAACGTAGTACTGGCTCACCACAATGACCGAATCCCCACCCCAGATTCTTCCCCCGACGCCGCATCGGGGTCAGAAAACATCCTATGCCGTTTCGTTCTCATCCAGAAACTTGCACATCGGGTTAGGTAGTTTCCGGGAGGTCCGAGTGTGGCAGCGGCCATAGGTCCGGTTAACAGAGCAACAGCACTTCTCCCAACGAGGAGACCCTGGCACCATCCCAGCTCTGGCGTTTGCCATCTTCGGTATCGTCTGGGGTCCGAATCAGGACCGCGTCCATACCCACCTCAGACGCTCCAGTAAGCTCGTTGCTGCTCCCGTCGCCCACGTAGAGGCACCTCTCTGGCTCAACGCCCAAACGTTCACAGCCTAGCAAGTATATTTGAGGATTGGGTTTCAGAAGACCAACTTCACATGAGAGGACGGCAGTATCAAGGTGCTGATTGAACGGAGTGGTAGGCCACAGAACGGATATCGGGTCCGCGCAATTGCTGACGAGCCCGACCTTATAGCTCCTGGCCTTCAGTGTTTCCAGCGTCTCTACCGCGTCATCGCGAGGCAGCAGCGCTTGACGATAGTAGTCGGTCCGTATCCGCACTGCATCTTGTACCAGGGCAGTGTCGACAGAGATACCAAGCTCCTGCAATATGAACTTGAGACCGGCCTCGGTGCTCGGGATGTCACCGGAGTTACGGCGAGACACGGTCACATCCCAAAGCCCCACGAAGTCTTCCTGAGGCACACCAACGGCGTCGGCCATCTCGGTCTTGACCCGCCGACTCCTAGCGGCGTTTTGTTCTGGGTGACCTACGTCGTCGACAAGAGTCCCGAAGAGGTCAAATATCACAGCGTCGTATTTACGGGCGCTCAATCTTCCCCTCGACTACCCTAACGGGTCGGTCAGTACCCCAAACCCCGTCTCCGGTCTCAGCTCTTGGTGGGTCTCGGCTTCAGCAGCTATGCGGTCCCAATCGTAGAGCATCGGTATAAGCCGGACGTCGCCCCAGATGGGTGCCTGGTCCGCATAGTGGGGGCTGCCCGGATGGCCGGAAGCGCCGAGCGGTATTATCCATCGGGAGTTGTCCCAGTCGCTGATGTCGAACACGTAACGAGCTATGGAGGTGCCTGTGACCGTGAACGGCTCGGACGGACGATAGCCCATCGCATGGGGCGTGTCCCCGTCGCCTCCGACGGGCATGGACGGAGGGTCGAGGACCTCGGCCATTTCAGGGAAGGACTCCGAGAGAGCATGCCGAGAGCGGGTCACGTGTATCCCCCCCCACTTCCACGAGCTCACGTCATCACCGAGCCGGTCCTTCAGATAGGCGACCCCGTCGACTAGCGCTTGGGCCATCAAGGAGCTCCAGTCGGTGCCTGGCGGCAACAAGGACGTATCGTCCTCCTTCGCCATCTCGACGAACTCAGCCTCCAAACGGACGCGGTGGAAAGGCGCGCCCCGGTCCAACCCCGTGACCGCCTCCTCAGTCAACGGGCCCAGCGCGTGTTCTAGCAGTCGTCTGTTGAGTTTCAGCCGAAATGCGCTGTAGATACTAGGCTCGACGGCGTCCCGGTCCATCGTGCCGTCCCAGGCCAGAAGTCTCTGCCTGGCGTCGGCGGAAAGGTCGTCGAGGGGCTGGACGTTGGACAGCAGCCGCACAAAGGCCTGCGCCGGCATTGAGACCTCGTCACCATGGACAGATGCCATGTCTTCCACCGTCGCATCGTTTAGTTGCTGGATCCTTTCGGCGATTCGGCGGGCGCGGAACTCGGGTGAAAACTCTATCCCGATATAGTGTTGGTAGCTGTCGTCGACGATCCGGTTGTTGGCCGTAACGATATACCCACGCTCCGGGTTGCGGGACCTCACAAGCTCCTCGAACGGGACGAAGCCCTCCCATTCGTGCTCGCCCGTCCAGCCGGGCACCGGCAGCCAGGCGTTGGCCATCGACCGGATGGGCAGCTTCCCTCGGTTGAGGTACCCGATATCGCCGTGTACGTCGCCGAAAACAAAATTGTGAGAAGGTTCGACCCAGTCCCGCATGGACTCGTCAAGCTCATCTGCGGAACGGGCGCGCAGCATCCGGGGAAGACACTCGGGCCCTTTGTTGGGGCCTGAGGTACTCGTGTATTTGAACGCGGCTGCGTAGCCCGTGGTCGGTTCGCCGGCGATGACGGGTCCATGATGAGTTACGGTGACGTCCACCTCGATGGAATCGCTGCCTTTGACTTCGATGACCTCGTGCCGGACGTCCGCCTGCTTCCACTCCCCCTTGAATTCGTACTGAGTGGGAGAGTCCAGGTCGAAGCGCTCGACATACAGGTCCTGGTAGTCCGCCTGGGCGTGGGTTACGCACCAGGCAACATGGGCGTTGTGACCGAAGTGCGGGAAGCCGGGAAACCCCGGGAACGAGAGGCCGATGGCATCGAACTCCGGACACGCAATGTGGTTCTGATAGTAGACGTTGGGGGTATCTAGCACACGGTGAGGGTCGCCGGCCAAGAGCGGTCTACCGGAGGCCGTGCGGTTTCCCGAGAGCGCCCAGTTGTTGCTTCCACCATCGACATCGCCGAGCCAGACGGTGACCTCGGCGCCCGCTCTTAGGTGCGCCAACCCCTCGGAGACGTGCCCAAGGTACTCCGTCCCAGGCGGAGCGATGAGCAGATGGCCTTCTCTGTAGCCAGGTAGTATCGAAGCGGCCTTTTCGGGTCCCAGAGTGTTCACGAGGCGGGCCTTCCACAACTTGGACTCGAACAGTCCCATCAGGATGTGCCTAGCTTTGAAAACGGCGATACAGTCCCACGGCTCCCAGGCCTCCGGCTCAGCCTCCAACAGGGCGTACTCGACCGGTAGCGAACCGGTGCTTTGAATGAAGGCGTTGACTCCTGCCGCGTATGCGTCGAACATCGCCCTGGTTTCCGAATTCACTGCAGCATAGTCGCTCTCCACAGAAGGGTGGATCTGGAACCTTCGCATCAGAACGTCCTGGTCTATCGCGACCGTCCCGGCGTACTCGGCCCAGCGTCCGTATGCCCAGTGCCGGTCTTGGTCCATGTGCCATAGACGGTCCTGTGCTGTAACGAACCCCTGCCCGAAAAAGGCGTCGCGTGTCGAACGAGCTCTGACGTGGGGGATACCGTACGCATCCCGATGCACCTGGACCGTGTCGGCCGGCCCTTTAAGATGCAGGGTCTTAGACATGTCCGGCAGCGCGGCCTCGAGGTCTTTTTTCGTCGTTGACAACGTTGCCGGCACCTCATTCTTCCCCCGACGCCGCGTCGGGGTCAGAAAACCTCATAAAGCGATGTTGTAGGGCCCTGTCCTAGGGAGGCCAAACAAATGAAAGGGGGTAGACGTTCAAAAGTCTACCCCCTTTGTTCAGCTAACCTAGGTCCGCCGTAGCGAACCTTCAGCACTAATTCACCGTCGTCTGCTGACTTGCGGCGTTGTTGGCGGTGTTCGGTTCGTCCTCTTCGGACCTTATGGTGGCCGTGTATGTAATGGTACCCGTCGTTTCAGGGTCCACCATGACGTGAACCCTAATCTTCCCCTCGGAGCCACCCAGCTTATTGCCAAGGTTACACGTGACTGCGGCGCCCGCCGGTCTGCACGATGGGAGGCCCGGAGTACTGGACACGAACTCCACGCCAGCAGGCAGCCCGGTGGCGAGGACTACCGTTGACGCCTCTCTCTTACCGGCATTTGTGAACAAGACCGTATAGGTGAGCCCAGAACCCGCCTTCACTGGGTCCGGGTCGTCAGTTATTTCCACCGTCAGATCAACGTCTCCCTTGAGACCGATCGAGCCCTGACTCTGGAGGATGATAAAGGCCATCACGCCAACAGCCCCTATGGAAACAAGAGTGAAGCCGATAATGAACCGCTTTATTGCAGGATCGATGGTGACGCCTCCTTAACAAAGCGTAGAGTCTCAATACGCAGGCAGTATAGAGGCCGGCTAGAGTAGCGTCAAGGCAAGATGAACGGCCGACGTCGACTAACGAAAGCCGAACACTCCCGTGGCGGTCTTGCCCATGACCCACTCCCTGTCCTGCTCGCTCCCCAAGGCCGGGTGCTGCATGACGCCGCGAAGCGCGTTGCGGTAGCCTTCCCGAGAGCTGACGGGCGGGAAGTCGCTACCCCACATCATACGTTGAGGGTCGAACGCCTCCAACGTCATCTCGATCAAAGGAGGCGTGTCGTCAAAGCCGAACTCAGGCCGCAGGACAGGTGGCCTCGCGCTTATCTCTCCCAGCCCGGGCACCTTGATGTACGTGTTCGGATAGCTGGCCAGCTGGAGCGCCCTACCGAAGTCTTCGAATGGGGGCTCGGCCGTCTCGTCGACTCCGGCGAGATGCTCGATTACAATCGTAAGGTCGGGCAGCTCGGCTACGAGGTCGCGAAACCCATCGGACGCAAACTCATCAACGTCGCCTCGGGAGCTTACCGCAAGCCCCAGCTCCCCAGCCTTCCTCCATACGGCCAGCGGATCGGCGCCGGGAGACCGCTCGCCCGGGCTCAGCCGCACCCCAGCTGCGCCCTGCTCGGCCCATTTCTCTAGCACTGAAGGAGCATCGGCTTGAGCCGTATCGACCATCGCGACCACCCGGAACCGGCCGGAGTACCGCCTGGCGCAGTCCAGCAGGTAGGTATTGTCGTACGATCCCATATGCTGGACCAGGACAGCATTATCGACCTCGTTGGCGTCCATCTCGTAGAGCAGCATCTCGACGGGCTCAAACCAGCTCTCCCCAGTGTGGCAGTGGGTATCGACGATGAGCATCTTCGTACGTCTCCTAGTCCTAAGTCACATTTGTTCCGACCGACAGTCAATCAGCGGCTAACGGAGCAGCTTTTCGTCTGATTTGGTCCTGCGGGGGTTTCCAAAGGGGGTTGGCACCCCTTGGCGGGGTGTATAGACCGGGGACATAGCTTACACATGTTCGGGGACATGGTGGACACCATAATAGGCATGACTTCATTACAAGGAGGTGGTCATGCCATGGAAGGAGATGTCCGTTATGTCTCAGAGGAGAGAGTTCGTGGAGCTGGCGCAGGCTTCGGCACCAACAAAAGGGGCCTTTGCCGTCGCTTCGGGATCAGCCCTACGACTGGATACAAGTGGCTTGGGCGTTTCCGTGAAGGGAGCGAGGCAGGCCTGGTCGAGCTGCCGCGGCGGCCTCACTACTCGCCTGCACGTACCCCATCGCAGGTTGAGCAGGCGGTGCTGTCTGCCCGTGCGGCCCATCCGGCCTGGGGAGCTCGTAAGCTGCGACGGTGGCTTTTGGAGCGCAGGGATGTGTTTGAGGCGGACATGCCGGCCCCCAGTACTATCACGGCGATCTTGCGTCGTCATGGCCGCATTGACCCCGCCGAGGGGCCCAAACACCGTTCTTGGCAGCGATTTGAACACCAGGCACCCAACGACCTGTGGCAGATGGACTTCAAAGGCCACTTCCCCCTTACCCGAGGACGCTGCCACCCTCTGACTGTTCTGGACGATCACTCTCGGTTTGCCTTGGGGCTGCAGGCCTGCGGTAACGAGCAGGGAGAGATGGTGCAACAGCGCCTGACGGCTATCTTCCGGCGCTACGGCCTGCCCAACACAATGTTGATGGACAATGGCTCCCCGTGGGGCCATGACCAAGACCACCCCTACACACCTTTTACAGTCTGGCTGCTGAGGTTGGGCATCGGAGTCAGTCATGGACGCCCTTATCACCCTCAGACACAGGGGAAAGATGAGCGCTTCCACCGAACCATGACCGTTGAAGTGCTGCAGGGGAGCAGCTTCACTGATCTGGCGCACTGCCAGAGAGCCTTCGACCTGTGGCGGGACATCTACAACTTGGAGCAGCCCCATGACGCCCTTGACCTTGCTACTCCGGCCACCAAGTACCAAGTGAGCCAAAGACTGTTTCCCGAGATCCTTCCACCCTTGGAATACGAACCAACTGACCTGGTACGCCGTGTTCACGACAAAGGTAGGCTCCAGTTGTTTGGCCGTATCTTCAAGGTGCCTAAGGCCTTCAAGGGCATGCCAGTGGCTATTCGGCCGACAACTGACGATGGAGTCTGGAACGTCTTCTTCGCCACTCATCAAATCGCCCAGCTTGACCTCAGGCACGATGCCTAACATACTCAAATGTGTCCACCATGTCTCCGAACACCCGTCCACCATGTGTCCGGTCCATACACCCCCGCCAAAGGGGGCCGCGCCCCCTTTGGAAACCCCCGCCGGGCACTTCGGATCTCGGCATCGGGGTGAACGGAATTGGGATGGACGCGAAAAGGCTAGACGGCGACCAGGGCTTTTGCAGCCGTCTGCTGGACCGGCCAGCCGAAGCTGATCAGCAGCTCCCTTATCTCGTCCATCTCCCGCTCGTTCAGTGGCTTGGACGGCGGGCGCGACGAACCGACCGGCTTGCCCATAAGTGCACTGATGCCCTTTTTGAGCCGGGCCTGGCCTCCGGACCGGACGTCCATCTTTCCCGACAGCTCTCTGAGAGGCTCCTCGACAGACTTGTACAGGGCCTCTGCCTCGTCCCATTGTCCGTTCTGGACCAGCTCCCACACCCGCAGGTCGTGAGGAGGGTAGGACTCGGCGGTAAGGTTGATGTAGCCCTTGGCGCCGATCTTCAGGCTGCGCATCACCTCCCCGTTCGCGATGACGTTGAAGGTGTCCGAGAATTTTGTCATTTCGTCGTGGTCCACGTCTTCCGGAGCGCTCCACTTGATGGCCGCCACCTGCTCGAAGTTGGCCATCCTAAGGATCGTGTCCACCTCGATCCGGCCTCCGCCCAGCCAGTGGGTGTGGTAGACCATGATCGCGATGTCGATCGCGTCCGAAAGGTCGCCAAAGTAGTCGAGGATGTCGTCCTGACTCGGTGCATTGAAGATCGGGGGGCATACCTGCAGCCCCATGGCGCCCATATCCTGGGCCCTCTTGGCATCTTCGATCGTCCGTTTGGTGTCTTTGTAGTGGAGCCCGCACATTACGGGAACCCTCCCGTCGGCGGCCCGCACAGTGGTCCCCAGCAGGTATGGCCACTCGTCGTCCCGGAGCATGGGGCCTTCGCCCATCGCCGCCGCCACCTTCAAGACTGACTTGCCGTTGACAAGTCCTTCCTCGATCCACTGCTGGGTGAGCTCGTGCATCCGACCGTAGTCGACCTCGAAGTCGTCGTCGAACGGCGTAGGCACGGTGGCTATGGGGCCCACTATGAGTTCCTTGAGCTCTTCACGACTCATCTCTCCTCCTTATTCATGCGGGTGTCGGATGTTCCGAGGACTCGCTCGGCGGGTAGGCTGATAGGTGTCGCAATTATATGGTTGCCTGAGAGTGAGGTCAAGGCGGCCCAAGAAGGTGGTTGGTGCTCTCTATAGGGTGCCGCAGAGGGCCCCTCGATACGTCCCGATGGGAATCGGGACTACTCGGGGACACGGGGGTTTGGGTTTCCGCTCGTGGTAAGCCTCACCAGTCAATTCCGGAGTCTCGGAACGAGTGCACTCGTACTTAGGCCCGATTTGATCGTCAACGGACGTGGAGTGCAATTTGTGGCGAAGCTAGAGAGGCAGGTTGACGGCTTCGCCGGACTGTGCGCTTCGAGTTACGGCCTCGGTGAACTCCATGTACTTAACGCCGTCCTCGAAGGTGGTGAGCGTGACGGGCTCTAGTCCGCGGATGGCGTTGACGAACTCCTCCTCGACTCGCCAGACGCCTTGCTTCTCCGGTGGAATATCGATCTCATGGAGCTTGCCGTCGCCTTTTCGGCCGCCCAGTAGCCTGGTCTCTTCAGTCATGGTGTGGGCCTCCAGACGCAGAGTGCCCTCGGTGCCGAAGAGCCATAGCTGGTCTCTCGGCACTAGCCCGGTGATCTCGCTGAACCTCAAGTGAGCAACGGGCCCAAGTGCCATCTCGCAGAGTATCTCCACGTGGTCGGGTACCGAGATCGGGCGAATGTTGCCGGCCCCGTCGCGGCGGGAGGTGACGTTCGTCCTAGTGAGGGCCGTAACCCTGGTCGCCGGCCCGATCAGGCGCATGAGGATCTCGTACCAGGCCCCGAGCATCATGGCGTTGTATCCGCTGAAGTCCCGGTTGTGGCGCCAGTGGAGCGGTGCTTCGCGGTCCAGGAAGCCCTCGTGGGGCACCAGGTCGATGGCCGTCAGATCGACGGCCAGGATGTCGCCAAGGTAGCCGTCTTCTATCAAGTCCTTGATGGCAGTCTCCGCTTTTGCCACGAACAGGGCGGGGACCACCTGGGCGATCAGGTTGGGCTTGCCCCTGGCGGCATCCAACATCTGGTGGGCGTCCCGTGCGTTCATCGCCAGCCGCGCCTCGGTCAGAACGTGCTTGTCGTGCTCGAGCGCGGCTAACACCAGAGTCCGGTGCATGTATGGCCAGGTGCCGATACAGATCGCGTTCGTGTCCGGCGCTGCAATCAGGTCCGCCCAGGTGTCGTAGACCTTTGGGACCTGGTATTCCTTTGAAATATGCTGGCTCGACTCGCGGCTGCGATTGGCAACGCTGACCAATTCCACGCCGTCGAGCGCCCGGAATCCGGGTATGTGTCGGTACACCGTGTTGCGGCCGGCGCCTACGAACCCGACCCGGACGGAATCGTCGTTCATGCGAAGTCCTTTCTGCGGGGGACCTTCAATCTAAAGCAGGCTAAGTGACGGTTGGAGCCGAGCGCCATACGGGCCGGTGAGCGGAGGGGAGAGCAACGTCTACTTGATGAGGTTCATCTCCACGGCAATCCGGACCGCCTCGGTCCGGCTCTGTGCCCCCAGCTTCCCGAAGATGCTTCTAACGTGGGCCTCGACGGTCCGAGCGGAAATGGAAAGGCGCTCTCCGACTTCGGTGTTTCTGAGGCCCTGAAAGAGAAGTTCCAAGACCTCGATCTCGCGCACCGTCACCTCTTCTGTCCGGCGTTCGCGGCCCGCTACCGGGACCTCGGAGTACGTCTTCATCACCTTTGACGCGATGTCAGGGGGCAAGACCGCGCCCCCCTGCGCGATCTGCCTCAGCGCCTGTATGAGGTCCTCCTGAGGAGCGTCCTTGAGCAGATACCCGTCTATGCCTGCACGCGCGGACGCCCGCACGTACTGATCGAAGTCATAGCCTGTTAGCACCAGAATCTTGAGGTCAGGCCACTCCTGCCGGATCTGCCTTGCGACCTCGATGCCGGAGACGTCGCGCAGTCTGATGTCGAGGGTCACGATATCCGGCCGCTGCTTCCGGATCTCCGTCATCGTCTCTTCGGCAGAGGCCGCCTCGCCCACGACCTCGATGCCGGGCTCATTCTCGATCCGGCTTCGTATGCCGTCGCGAAACATCCGCTGATCGTCGACGATCAGCACTCTAATCGACGCGTTCACCGTTAACGCTCCTGGTTTCCGTGACCTTCTCTGCCAACGGGATGCGGGCTAGAACGGTCGTCCCACGGGAAGGCTCAGAGGTAACCTCGAACGACCCGTCCAGCTGTATCACGCGCTCCCGCATCCCCGAGATCCCGGACCCCATGCCCGCCCGATTGGTCGCGTTGAAACCTGCCCCGTCGTCTTCTACTCTCAGCTCCAAGTGGCCGTCCTCTTTCGAAAGCGCGATGTCTATCGATTCGCCGTTAGCATACTTGACTGTGTTGTTGGTGGCTTCCTGGGTTACACGGAATAGTGCCAGCTCGATGTCGGGATCGAACCTATCGTCCTCCTCGACGTTGTGGACGGAGAGGTTTGTCTCCAGGCCTGCACGCCTGGTTACCCCGTCCGCCAGCCATTCGAGCGCAGGCACGATTCCAAGGTCGTCCAGGATCGAGGGCCTGAGACGCGAGCATATCTCTCGAAGCTCGAGTATCATCTCACGGGATACGTTCTCCCGGAGTTGCGCATCCCCGATGCGGTCCCCCGTTAGAATCATCGCCTTCTGCAGCGGGCCATCATGCAGATCGGCCGCGATCCGGGCACGTTCGGCCTCTTGAGCCTTGGTCAGCTGCTGGTTCAGCTCTCTCAGGTCTTCGGAAAGCTGACCTTTATCGATTGCAAGGGCCAGTACGGGGGCGATACTTGCAACGACTCGTTTTTCATCCTCGATAATCACTTCTCCCGCGCGCTTCGGGCCGAGGAGAATGTGACCCAGGTACCGGCCGGAGACCTGGAGCGTAGTAAGGAGAAAGGAGTCTGACTCCCATCACAATTCGGTAAGGCCTTGCTGGGCCGCCTCGATACGTGGCTGCAGGGTGCGGAAGTTTGTCGTTGACCACTGAACGCGCTCGGTCTCCCATCGCAGCAACGAGCTGGCTGTTATGGGGGTCTGGCCCCAAGAACATGAGGGCCGACTCGAGCCTTAGGGCCTGTGCAAACCGGCCTGTGATACCGGTAGCGACCTCGACGGTGCTCATGGAGCCTACCAGGTTTTCTTCAAGCGTCCCAAGGAAGGTTTCTGGGTCCACCACCTCCCCATACACAAGACGGTCAACGACCCATCGAGTGGCCCGCCGCATGGGATAGTACAGCAGAATCCCCCCTATCAAGAATGCTGCAAGCGCCAGGGACGAATATATACCTTCGCCAGCCGTGCCGGTGAGCGGAGCCGCGACGGCCAGCCCGATGGCAATCAAAGAGAACAGACTAAGGGTGGCAAGCCCGTAGACCATGCCCCTGTGGACGAGCCTGCGGATCCCCATCAACTGATGTTGCAGGATGGCGTATGCGAAAAACGCCGGCATCAACCCGAGGCCCAGGGAACTGAGATGGACAGGCACGAGCGTGCCGAGTCCCGTTGCCTCGGGTATGAGCGTTAGCAGCACAAATGGGAGGACACTCAACGCAGTGCCCCAGAGCACAATGCGGGCCTGCTGCCGGGTCTGGAGGCGAGGCCCCCGAGCGCTCCGGACGGCCAGCAGCCAAATTGAGCCGATCACGCATGCCGACACGTACAGAATCAGAACAGGGCGCACGACTTCGTAGAGCCTGGGCTCCACCACGACCGATGCTCCATAAGCACCGGCGATAACCACTCCCAGTCCCACGACTAGAGGCAAAAACCGGGAGCGCTGCCCTCGCGCGGAATCCTCCATGAGCGCCACCGTCAAGGCCACGAATGCGGCCCCGACGCCGATTGAAGAGAGAGCTTGGACGACCAACGCCCATTCGGGTGCCGGCCCGCCGGCGCTAGGTGCTACGACGAGAGCCAGCGCCGTCGTTCCCGCGAAGGCCGCGAAAACCTTGGCCGTAGAAAGGTCGGGCCGCCGGAGCAGCACGGCTGCTCCCAGGAGTGCGAAAGATGCGCCAACCAGCCACAGCGAGAACCTCATCGGCCCTTGGCTGATAGGAGTGAGCGTGGCCTCGACTCTGAAGACGTCCCCAGCTGGAGTTACAAGCTCGGCATTGCTCACGGGCGCTAGAGGGAGGTCCGCTTCCCCAAGCTCGGTGGCAGGACGCTCGTCGACTGACCGGACCGCCATCCCGGGCCTTGCGCCGTCGTCCCAAGAAACACTGGCGGGCATGACCCAAGTCACACAGGGCCCGGCCTCACATAGGCCGATCCTCATGGACAGTTGAGGCGGGTCGAGTGTGGAACGGTAAGCCGCGGTCGCGAGGGCCACGTAGACTATCAGCACAGTTAGTGCCGCGGTCCTCGGGACGAGGGTGTTATCGTGTCGCGGCCAATCAGCTAGTAGGCGCGAGACCCTCAACAGTGATTTCGAGGCTGTCGATAAGCTGCTCAAGGTGCTCCACCGTGCCTGGCAGCCGCTTCTTCAGGTCCGCCAGGCTGCTCTTCGCTCGATTCAGAAACGACTCGGCCACGACCGCCCCAAACATCTGGGCTCCAGCCTCCTCGCCGGCCGGCCCGTCTTCGTAGTTGTCGTTACTTTGATCGCGCGGGCGAGTCACTATCATATCACCGATTTTCTCGTTCTTTCGATACGTTTTCTGCCTCGACTCCTTGAAAAACAACAGAGGCAGCGTCTTCTTGTGCTGGTCCCAGTCCTTCCAAGGGGAATCTTCCGGGAAGGCGTCCCTCAGGTCGTCAATTAGCTGCGCATAGGTGAACAGGTTCCAGCCGAACTCTTCGAACTCCTGGATCAGCCCAGGATCGACGGTGGCGAGCCGTGCGCCAAAACCGACCGCGCATTTTCCGAGACTACCAGCCTTCAGTCCTGTCATCCGCAAAGATTCTTCAGAGCTGGCGTCGGCGCGTTGTCCTAGGTCCGAGTCCAGGTACTGACCGGGCGGAGGCGGCGATATACCCCTTCTGCAGCTCAAGTAACGGCGTCAGTCCGGCGTCGGTGTTCTTCGCCAGGTGCGCCGCCTCGGTGGTTGCCAGCGAACCACAGTACAACAGAGTTATGGCGAGCGCTAGCTCCTCCGAGGTATCCTCAAAAGTGTGTAAACGGTCAGGCGGTGTACCCTCTCTCTGAACAACACGGGCTCAAGGCCCAAGAGAGGAGATACACCGCCTATGGGAAAGAGAAGCACTAGGAGCAGGTCGGAGTCAAGGCCGGAGTGGGAGCAGTTGGAGGATTGGGTGCGAGGCCATGTCCAGCGGCTGATCCAGGAGTTGCTGGAGGAAGAGGTGACGGAGTTTCTAGGAAGGGCGAAGTCGGCCCGCAGGTCTGAGTCGGACAACGAGAGAGGCTATAGGAACGGATACGGCAAACCCCGAAGGCTTACGCTGAGTTCGGGAACGGTACAGCTGAGGAGGCCGCGAGTCTGCAACACCGAAGAGGAGTTCGAGAGTCGGCTGCTGCCGCTGTTCGTCAACAGGACCAGGAAGGTTGCTGAGCTGATCCCCCAGTTGTACCTACATGGCCTTTCCGAAGGTGACTTCGACCTGGCGGTGCGGGGACTGCCCAAATCACCTTCGACGACCGCCGCTTGGTGGCCAATGCCGGGCTGCTCCTTCCGGCCACCCTGGCGCGGCACCTCGGCCTGCCCGAACTCGTCCGGCAGCGCCTCGACCTGGGCGATGCCCCGGGGCGGGCGAACACGAGCGACAAGATGATGACGCTGGTGGCGTCTGCGCTGGCTGGGGGCATGCACCCAGCTCGATCGCTTCGAGCTCGCGGAGAGTATCCTCGGCGGACTCGGGCCTATCGGACGGCTCTTTGGCCAGCAGCGTCAGGATAAGCTTCTCCGCTGCCGCGGGGCACCGGGGATTGTAGCGACTGGGAGGAGCCGGCTCGGCTGTCATGTGCTGGCCGATGATCGAGACCGGATGCTCCCCCCGAAACGGGGGCCTGCCGGCGAGCATGTGATATAGCATGCACCCGAGCGAGTAAAGGTCGCTCCTGGGGTCGATTTCTCCAGCCCTAGCTTGCTCTGGAGACACGTACCACACGGTACCGACCATGAGCCCCTTCTGTGTTATCCGAGAGCGTCCCATCGCGACGGCGAGCCCGAAGTCACCGATCTTGGCCGTGCCGTCACCCGCCAGCCATACGTTCCCCGGTTTCAAGTCACGATGGACAATTCCTTTGGTGTGGGCGAAAGCGAAGCCACGACATACATCTTTGGCTATACCCAGGAATTGCCGCATCGTGAGCTGATTGTTGGCTCTTTTCTTGATCAGACGCCCGACATGGCCACCCGTCAATAAAGGCAGGATCATGTATGGCCGGCCGTTGTCGTCGCCTAGGTCATAGATCTGTACTATGTGGGGATGTTCGCCAAGTCCCGCCATGGTCCGTGCCTCTCGCAGAACTCGTTGGTGCCCCACCTCGTCTAGTCCTTCGGTCCTTATTACCGCCAGGGCTACGTCGCGATCGAGGAGTTCATCGTGCGCCTCGAAGACGATCTTAGTCGCACCGTCGCCCAGGAACCGTTTGAACAAGTACCTCCGGCCGCCAAAGTGAACCGCGGGTCGCGGAGAGGGAGATTCAAACGGCTCAGTAGGAGCTGTCGAGGAGTTCGTCGTCAAAGGCGCACACCTCGTACGTTCGGCCCGTCACGCCACGTACCCGACCGGACATGGCCGCCAGACAAATCGAAGCTCATGATACACACGGCGGCGCTGTCGCACATCGGTACTTGAGACCGTGATTGTTCGGCAGAAACCCGTAGATCCTGTGGCGGGGCAAGTGCTACAAGAAGGGGGTTGCAGAGGCCCTCAGGACCCTCACTCGATCATGCGCCGACGGTACCGGACTCGTGGAGCGAGTCCGCGAGGCCGGGTATCTGGTCCGCGCCGATGGGCTCGAATCTTCCACCTAGGTGCTCGGCCAGAAACGCCTCGGCCACGGCTGTGAGGGAGAGGTTGTTCTCCGGTCGAGCGAACCCATGACCTTCATCCGGATATAGGGCGTACGTGACTGGGATGCTCTTTTCCTGCATTGCCCCCACGATCTGGTCGGACTCGGCCTGCTTGACCTGTGGGTCGTTGGCCCCCTAGGCGATCAGCAACGACTTCTTGATCCGGTCCGTTTGGCTTAGGGGAGAGCGCTCGATCAGGAGTGCGCGCCCCTCATCGGTCCGGTGGTCGCCGACGCGCTTGGCGAAGGCCTCGATTTCGGGCTCCCAATAGGGGGGGACCGACTCGAGCAAAGTGACCAGGTTGGATGGTCCGACTATATCTACACCGCACCGGAAAAAGTCCGGTGTGAAGGTCAGGCCCACGAGGGACGCGTATCCGCCGTAGCTCCCACCGAAGATCGCGACGCGCTCGGGGTCGGCGATACTCCGATCGACGGCTCATTGGACCGCGTCGATCAGGTCTTCGTGCATCTTGCGCCCCCACTCCAGGTCGCCGGCGTTGGTGAAGCTCTTTCCGAACCCCGTCGATCCCCTGAAGTTGACGCTCAAGACGGCGTAGCCACGGTTGGCCAGCAGCTGGTGGATCGGGTCGTATCCCCACTCGTCCCGAGCCCACGGGCCGCCATGCACGTCCAACACCATGGGGAGGGGCGACGTTGGTCGGTCTCCGTCGGGTCCAGCACTCCAGACGGGCAGCGAGTAGTAACAGACCATATCGAGCCCATCTCGGGACTTAACGACGGCCACCTGCATCTTAGTCAACGGCAGGGCTTCCAGGGCCTCGCGGTTTGCAAAGATGAAGTCGGCCGTTTTCCTGTCACGGTCGTATCGATAGAACCGCACGGGGCCGTCGTCCGTCATGAATGCCACGATCCATTGCCTGTCGTCGAGGGTCCGGCTGACCACCTCGATGTCGCCATCGGCCACGGCGCTCAGCCTCTCCAGGTCCACGCCGACCGCGGGGTCGCGGACATGCCATTTCTTGAGATCATAGGTGAACGCGACGGCCTGTATGTCCTTTTCGGTCGGATGGACCATCAAGTCGCTGACGTCCGAGCGCGCGTCCTCTGCGACGGTCGTCTTCTGTCCCGTATCCAGGTCTATCGTGACCAGAGCGGCGGTGTCTCGGTCCCGACTGTCACTCAGGCAGAGTATCCTGCCCGTCTTGTCGAACCCCTCTGGCTCGGTCGTAAGCAGGTCCTCGGCCTTTACCTTCATGAAAAGGTCCCATCCGCCCCCGTCGGCCGGCTTGAGGGTCTCGGCACCGCCGTCGGGGGTGAGGCGGACCCCGAAGCGGACATTGAGCTCCTCGTCGGTGACGAATCCGGCGAACCCTTCATTCGTGTGTACAAGTGTCCTCTCACCGGTATCTATTTTGACTCTATAGAGATCGTGTAGCTGGGGATTGCGGTCGTTTAGACCGATAAGTACCTCCCCCGGGAATCTTGGGCTGGTCCCTTGCATCTGTGCGTGTACGTTGTCCAGAGGCGTTAGGTCCCTGATATCGCCGGAGGCGAGATCGACACAGTAGACATGCCAGTTCTCGTCGCTGTCCCGGTCCTGCAGGTATTAGGATGTGGCGGCTGGTGTACGCCCATGAATAGACGCGAATGCCCCTGCCCTTGTCCTCAGTCACGGGCCTCGCCCCGGCTGGGTCGTCGGCCGGGCCGACCCAGACGTTGAGCACGCCGTCAACCGGGGCCAGATAGGCCAGGCTCGCGCCGTTCGGGCTGATAGCGGGCGAGGTCCTGTCCGGGTTACCGAATAGTACCTCACGTGGTATCAACGGAATCTCACCAGTGCTCAAGTGAGCCCTCTACTGACAGGAGGGTACAGGAGGCGACCCTGGCGCTGGGTGGCGACCCTGAACAGATGGCCGCCAGAAGTTGTTACATACAGGGTACTCAGGTCTTCGTCGCCGAAGGTGCAGTTGGTTGGCCGGTCGACGGGCATCGGATGCCTCTCGATCACGTCTCCCTGCGGTGAAAAAACGTAGACTGATGGCCCAGGCCCGCCCTTCATGAAGCCGGCCGTCGCGATAATGTTGCCGCCCGTGTCGAGACACATTCCGTCGATGCCGCGGTGGGGCCCGAAGTCGTGGAGCACTGTGTGGGCGCCGAGGTTTCCATCGCCGTCAACGGGGTAGGCGCGTAGCTGGCGCTTCTCGTCCGGCCTGCGCCCGCTCTGCGCGACATAAAGGGAGCGGTGGTCGAGCGAGAACAGCAAGCCGTTGGGCCTTGTGGTGTCGAAAGTCGCGCGGTTAATCGACCATGCGCCGTCCGTCTGCGGGTCGAGCCGGTAGACGGAATCGTGGTCCAACTCCTTGTTGGCGAGGTCGTCGCTCCAGGGGCCGCCCGACCCCTCGTAGTACGGGTCTGTGAACCAGACTCTGCCTTCCAAGTCAATGGCCAGGTCGTTGGGGACGTTGAGACGTTTGCCTTCGAATCCGTCGGCCAGTACGGTGGCGCCGCCGCTTGGCTCATAGCGGACGACGCGCCGGGCGTCGCCCTCACAGGCATACAGCCGGCCCTCGGGGTCGAGCATCAGGCCGTTGGCCCAGTTGGTGTCGGTCCGGAAGACCTTGGAAGCTCGGGTCTGCGGGTCGTACCTCATGATCCGGCTTGACGGTATGTGCGTGAGAAGTAGCCCGCTTCCGTCCCACGCGGGCCCTTCGGTCGTTCCGCCGTACGGCCCATCTATAAGCTCGAAGCTCCAGGTCAATCGGTACTCCCCTGAGTCGGTCGGTTGATTGTATCCTGCCCCTGTTCGGTGTCAAGCGCGCGAACAGCTTGTGGGCGTAGACGTTGGCTCCCCCCGGTCCTCCGACAATCTCCTCTCCAAATCGTCGGTTTGGCCGACGTAATGGGACTTGTCTGCACATAGCAGCATATACACGAAGAAAAGCTTCATCATAATCGTCGTCTCCAGACGGACAGGCCCCTCGATACGTCCCGATGCCGCATCGGGTCTACTCGGTGTATGCGGAGTAGAGAGGCGTCGGCTTTCGTAGCCTACTCAGCATGTAAACGATCACCCCCGAATATCCCGAGTAGCCAGTCGGGGCGTATCGAGGGACCAGACCTGCTATGAGTTGGAGCGTACTTTACGCTCGCGATAAGCCGTCCGATTCGTCTTCTTCGCCAGGACTGGTAGGGCTTGATACTCGCCTTTGACTGGCGGTTCCTTCGCCTCGACGCGGCTCGAAATTCCTGAGGCCACGCGAGCTGGACTGGCCGTCGAGAGGAGGTCTCGACATCTACACTTGGCCTGAGGGTCGCCTGCGCCTATAATCGGTGGGTCATCCGTAGTGCACTGGATGGAAGATGGAAGGAGCAAAGAGATGAGATTGGGAGCGCACGTCTCGGCTTCCGGTGGGCTGGACAAGGCGATCGACAGGGCCCAGGAGATGGGCGCTGAGACGATCCAAATATTCGCGTCCTCACCACGAGCATGGCGCTTCAGGCTGCCGTCCGATGACGAGGTGGTCGCTTTCCGTGACAAGTCCAGGTCCGCCGACGTTTCTCCTGTGTTCCTGCACGGCAGCTACCTGGTCAACGTAAGTGGCGACGCGGAGCTTGTCGACAAGTCCGTGGAGTCACTCACCAAGAACATGAACGTCGCGGGACAGATAGGCGCGGCGGGCGTCATCTTCCACGGCGGCAGCCACAAGGGCATTGGGTTTGAAGGTATTCTGGGCCAGGCTACCGGGGCGCTCCAGCGGGTGCTCTCCGAGAGCCCGGCCGACATATGGCTCATCATCGAGAACAGCGCGGGGATGGGCGACCACATAGGCTCGTCTTTCCATGAGATCGGAACGCTTATGAGGGCAATCGACAGCCCTCAGGTGATGGTCTGCCTCGATACGCAGCACTCTCAGGCGGCCGGATATGACATCGGCAGCGAGGAACAGATCAACGCCGTGATGGAGGAGTTCGACAAACAGATAGGACTCTCCAGACTGGTTGCGGTTCACGCCAACGACGCCAAGGCGGGGTTCGGCTCCGGAGTGGACCGGCATGAGAATATCGGAGAGGGCCACCTTGGTGTCAGGGGTTTCGAGACGATCATGGGACACCCCGCGTTCCGAGACGTGCCCTTTGTTCTGGAGGTCCCCGGTTTTGAGAAGAAGGGTCCTGATAAGCAGAACCTCGACCGGCTGAAGGAAATTCGCACCAAGCTGGCTATTTCGCCGTAGGGGGGCGCGACACGGGCTGGGCCCACCTAGCCTTTGATATACTCTCAAACGGCCTTGCACACCATGTCTTTCCGAATCCGCCTCAGGCGGGTGAGAAACCTGGGGTGGTGAAGGCTGGACAGAGGACCACCCCGCCCCAGACCCTTGGTCCCCCCGATGCCGCATCGGGGCCGAATCGGGACTCAGGGAAGCAAGTTGGACGCAGCTTCTTGTTCAAAGCCACTTAGGAGGTAGAGTTAGAGATTGGGCAACGTTGACGACAAGGCCCGGGATGACCAGTACAGGGAGTACCTCAAGTCGGAGCTACAGGCGGCTGCAATTTATGCGGCGCTGGCGGAGAGGGAGCGGGAGTCCAGCCGGGCCGAGATATTCGAGGACCTGGTGCAGGCCGAGATGCGCCACGCCGCCAGATGGGCGGAAAAGCTCGGAATCGACCCAAACACCCTGGAGCCTCATAGGTCTCGCCTCAAGGTCCGGCTGGTCAAGTGGACGGCCGGGCTGCTGGGCACCAGCAGGGTGCTGCCGATGTTGCTTAAGGCCGAGGCGAGGGAGCTGACCACCTATGGCGCCGACCCGGAGGCGCAGGACATAGCAAAGGAGGAGCGCCGCCACGCCCGTGTCCTTAGAGGCCTGGGCGGAGGCCTGGATACGGGAGGAGGAGGGTGGGGTTGGCACAGCGTAGTGCCTGGCGGCGGCGGCAGCATTCGCGCCGCGGTGCTGGGTGTCAACGACGGCCTCGTCTCCAACTTCAGCCTGGTGATGGGCGTTGCGGCGGGGACGGCTAATGTATCAGGGGAGACTGGTAGCGCGGAGTTCGTGTTGCTGGCCGGCGTAGCCGGCCTGCTGGCCGGGGCCTTCTCGATGGCTGCCGGCGAGTATGTGTCCATGCGATCGCAGCGTGACATCTACGAGAATGAACTACGTAAAGAGAGAATCGAGCTCCAGGAGTGGCCGGAGGAGGAGGAAGAGGAGCTCGAGCTCATCTATCGAGCAAAGGGTCTTTCGGAGGAGGAGTCTCGCAGGGTCGCCAAGCGACTCATGGCTGACCCTGAGGTCGCGCTGGATACGATGGCACGGGAGGAGTTGGGGCTCGACCCATCTCAGCTCGGGTCCCCGTGGGCAGCGAGCATCATCTCATTTCTTGCTTTTGTTCTCGGTGCCATCGTTCCGATCATGCCCTATCTCTTTAATGCGGGCAGCCTGGCCTTCTCACTCAGCGCGGCGCTCAGCGCGGGAGCTTTGGTGGGAGTAGGAGGGCTGTTGGCCGCGCTGTCCGGCCGAAATCCGGCCTGGGGCTCCGCGAGGATGCTGCTGGCCGGAGGCGCGGCCGCTACGGTCACCTTCATCGTTGGAACGCTTATCAGGGTCTCGGTACCCGGACTCTGACGAACGCGGACTTCTACCGGGGCTTCTGGTCGCGGCGGACAGATCACGGGGTCTGGGGTCTGTTTTGGAGATTCGCTAAAGTCAACGGGCCTTCGACAGGCTCAGAGCCTGCACTAAGCTCGCCGAAGTGCCGAATGGAAGGCCCTTTCCCGTTCGTGGTGAGCTCCGACAGGAGTCGCCCCGATGCGGCATCGGGGCGACTTGTCGAACCATGAGCGGATGGTTGAACGCAATTTGGACTAGTCCACGAACTTTAAGTCCAGGACGCTAGAATGTACAACCCCGTCAAAGTCGCCGCCGTCTCTATCAAACCGAAGAAATGGGACAAGGCCTACAACGCCGACAAGGTCGAAGAATTCTTCAGGAAAGCCGCGGCCGCCAAGCCTGCCTTGGTCCTTACGACGGAAGGAGTCCTGGAAGGCTACGTACCGCTGGACGTGATCGAGAAGCCAGAGCTGGCGGAGGCGATGCTGGACATAGCCGAGCCCATCGACGGCCCTTACGTCGACCGTTTCCGCAAGCTCGCGAAGACGCTGAAGACCTGCCTTTGCTTTGGCTTCGCGGAGCGGATTGGTGACGAGGTGTATAACGCTGCAATTTTTATCGACGATCAGGGTGAGGTACGCGGGAAGTACCACAAGACCCAGCTTGCCGAGGGGACACATCCAAGCTGGTACTTCAACCGAGTAGGTAAGTCGATACGCGCGTTCGATACGCCGATCGGACGGGTCGGCATTCTTATCTGCAATGATCGGTGGAACCCGGCGATCGCGCGGACGCTGGTGCTCGACGGCGCGCAGCTTCTGCTGATCCCGTCGTACGGCTCAAAGAGGCGCCACCAGAATGAGGCGGTCCTGGCGCGTGCGCGGGAGAACGGTGTCCCGATAGTCGAGGCCAACGTGGGAATGAACCTGATCGTCAGCAAAGGGGAGATCGTGGCCTACAAGTGGGGCAACGATCGGATCAGCACATCAGTGATCGAGGTCCCCGCAGCCACCTCGAAAGGTGCTGCTCGCGCCCACGAAGCCGAGTATCTGGAGCGCCAAGGTCCGGAGATGGAGCGGCGCTATGAAAAAACTATGAAGAATTTGGGACAGGACCGAAATCTTGCGAAGCCGGCCCGGAGGGCGGGCTCTTAGCTCGGCTCACAGATACCCCCCGCTCTTATTCCTCGACAACGGTGATGAACGCCCTCATCTTAACGGGGTGGATTCTGCAGACGAATTCGAACTCGCCCGGCGCGTTAAATGTATGGCGGAACGACTCGCCGGGCTGCATGTTCGGGCTCTCGAATTCGGTTGGTATGCCCCGCTCCCGGGTTGTATGCACAACGCTGTGTAGTACGTTGAGTGCCTCTCGGTTGGTCCAATTAATCGTCTCTCCAGCGTTGATCGTAAGGGACTGATGCAGGAAGTCCTTGATCTCAACCTTGTGTTCGACAGAGCCAGGCGGTAGCTGTGGCGTCGCCGTTGGGCCTGGAGTGGGCGTGGCGTCTGGCCCAGAAGACCCGCATGCCAACGCAACCAGCAATATCGAGGCGCACACTAGAGCCGCCCATTTTGACATCTGTTCCTCCAGGGCCGAATGATAGACCGGATAATAAGCTGGTGTGCGTCGGGTGCAGTGGCTGGCCTTATCAAGGCCGCCAGACGGAGTTTAGCAGCGGGTGATACGCACGTCAAACGAGGCCGACAGTCTTGAGGCCGCGGGACTCTGTATGTCAATTACCGTAGGCTTTGCACCAAAGCGCCGATTTGGCCTGAATCGCCGTTCGACGAGCACCCCTTCGACTGGCTCAGGATCGGCCCCTCGACACGTCCCGACGCCGCATCGGGACTACTCCCCTCGATACCGCGCCTCCGGCACGTACTCGGGACTGGCGGGGTGAACGGCGAACGGCAGAAAAGAAAAGCCAGCCGGAGCACTGCAGCCCCGGCTGGCTTTCTTTTCCGAGAACGCTAGCCTGTAGATGCGTTAGGGAACACAGGTGACGTCAGACGCAACATCAGTGGCGGTCTGTGTCACTTGGCCATTCGCGGTCCAACAGTAGCCCCATTTGGTAGCGGTATCCCGCAAGAAGTCTGGGGACAGCGGCTCAGCGGTCCCGCCGTTAATCGTCGGCTCGGCTGTCCACGCCCTGATGGCACTGCTTGTTGCCTGTGCGTCAAGCAGTGTCAGCTGCTTCTCGGCCATCAGGGTGTCGAAGGCGGCCTGTACGTTCGCGGCCTCCGACGCCTTCGACCCTTCCGCTCCCTTCGACGCCTGGCGGACCACCGTAGGCACGACGGCTGCTGCCAGTGCAACGATGATCCCGACGACGATCAACATCTCGATCAGCGTGAAGCCCGACTCGTTCCTGCGCACTAACGCTCCCTTTACGATACGCTTCATGTCTGCCTCTCCTCCCTAAGGTGTGATGGTGACTCGGGCTCGTGGTGGAGCGCGTCCGGAACATCGCCCACCGCGACCTTGTCGATATCCGCATGGTAGGCCACGCAGATCAACTCCGGCATCGTCCTACGGGCCTAGAGGAGATAGTACTTTAGGGCAATCTTACTTCTACTGGGCCGACTCTGGCTCCTCTCCCGGCGGCCTGGCCTCGGCCTCGATCAGGAAGGTCAATGGACTGCCGATCGCCTCCACATTGGCAGTCGGTGGGCCGTCGCCACCCAGGAGACTTTCCAGGCCTGTGGATTCGCCGGGGGACCGGGCCCCTCCGGAGCCGACCTGTCGGACATCGACGTCGAAGTTGGTGAAGAGCGGTGACGCCCGGATGTTGTTGGCATACTTGATTGCGGCGTCCAGTGTGGGAGCTGTTGCAGAAAGCACGAACGCGTCCTCCTTTGGGGTAAAGTTAGACACTTCTACATTGTCGGGCCGAGTCTTCTGGATTATCTCCTCGATCCTGTCGAACGACACCTTCAAGGTCTCGATCTCCTCGGTCAGGTCTTCAACCCGCGATTTCATGAGTAACGTTTGTCTCCGTATGTCGCGAGCCTCGCGTTGCAAGAGTGCCGCGTTCCCAAGGCTAATCCGATGGTCCCGCGCCCGCTTCTTCATACTGACCAGTTCATCAGCCTTCTCTTTCGCATCCGCCGAAACGGCAGTCACCCTCGGCGTGAGGTTGAAGGCCGTCACGGCAAACAGCGCGAGGATGAGGAAGAGCGCTACCTGTGCCATTGGCAGCGGCGTCGGGATGTGCCGCTCGGAAAGTAGGTCGAGGGATACGACTTCCGGTCCGGAGGCGCCCCTCCAGGTCCTGGTCCTGCCGCGCGCCAGGAGGGCCAAGCCGACGTTGGTGGCGAATTCAGCGATAGGAAACTCGTCCGGGTGCTTCACGTTCGGAGATAGCGGCAAGACTTCTCTGTGTAGTATCTGCCGGACCTCGTTTTCCAGCTGGCCTCCGCCAGGCAACTGACCAGTGAATATCACCGGAAGGAATTCGCTCCCCTCCCGGCTGGCCAGCGTCTGGTCATAACCTTCCATCTGCTCAACCGCGCGAGCCATTCCTTCAGCCTGCTCTTGGACGTTCTGATCTCGGTCGGCGGTCGGCACTTGATGGACGGCCTGGGCTATGCCGTCCCGTACTAGAACGACTGCCGATTGCGCCGGTCCTAGATGGACCACCATAGCGTCGAGTACGCCAGCGGAGAGCGCAAGCGCCGACGCCTGCGAGTATGTGGCCGCTGGCCCCATGCCCGAGGTCTTCATCCGGTAAACATGTGCGTCGATCGCCCTTTTCTGCACTGCGATAGCCGCAACCCGCTGCTCGCCACTCCCCTTCGGGGCCTGCCACTTGGTATCCACCTCCGCCTGGCTGAAGGGAATAGAGCCTGTGATCTCTGTGGCCACGACGCTGTCAAGATAGCGCCCAGTTTTCTCTGGCACCGGCAGGTTCCGTATGAGCGGGGTGTAAAGAGGTAGGTCGGTCACGAGACGGGCCCGGCGTCCGCGGAGCTCGGTCAGCAAGGCACGCGTCCTGGAGGGAAGTTGGGCCTGTTGCCCGGTCGATTCGTCCTCAAACGGGTCGCCCTCGTTTGGATCGGCAATTCCCCAGGCAACGACTTCCGTTCCCTCAAAGACCACAGCGCGGACGACTTCGTGCTCTACGCTGAGAGTGAGCAGGCGTCGGCGGCGCAACAGATCGATCTGTTCAATCAGGATGTGAAAAGCTCGGGCCACCCTTGTCAGTAGTGGAAGAGGCTCGTGGGGAATCTCCTCTTCGGCAGGTTGAAAGGCCTCGGCTTCGTCCGCGACCTTGGGTCGTCTACGAAGTCTTTGTTGGATGGCAAGTATCAGTCCTGCGAAGGGGACCTTGGATGGTGCCGGCGGAGGAGCCTCTGCCTCGTCGGCGAGCTCAGCTGCCACCGGCATGGCCTCTGCAGCTGGCGCCATCTCCTCTACGGCTTGCTCGGCCGGGACCTCTTCTGCCTCCTCAACCGGGGGCTGGAGCATGACCGGCTCGGCCGGCTGAGCCTCGTCCGGCGGCGCTTCGGCGGGTGCGGGCGCGGCCACACCTGCCGGAGCATAGCGGAAGATGAAGGACATCTCACTTGGACCCAGTCGAATCCGGTCCCCATCCTTCAGGAGATAATCTTCACCTCCTAATTTCTCCTGGTTTACGAATGTACCGTTGGTGCTTCGGAGGTCGCGCAGCGCGTAGCCTTCATCTGTCTGAATAATCTCCGCATGCGTACGAGAAGCGCTGCCATCGTCGACGACGATGTCGTTACTCTCCTCGCGGCCGAAAGTAACGGTCGGACCAAGCTGTATTACCTCGTCTTCACGTGGTCCGCCCTCGATTATCAACTCTGGACTGTTCGACTCCATCAGACCGTCTCCATCTCAACAGTGATTCCGAGTTACCTTGTATGCCTTTAACGGGCAGCCTGATTTTATTCGGACGCATGCTATGTGTCAACGAGAGGTGGCGAGCTTTAGCGGCTCAGGGAAACATCGAGAAACCCACGTACGGGGCGGGGTTAAGCGCAGATACCTCAACAGTGGGAAGACCCGGGAGACGGTGGTCAGGATTACTGTTGACTTGGAGTCCCCAGCGCCCCTACGGTGCGGGTGCGGTGTAGCAGGGGACTGCCTTGTGACACGGGCGAAGCGGACGGGCAGCCGCCTCCCCTAGCGGATGGTCGGCGTGGCTGGCGCTTATTGGACGGGCTCAGGTGCTATATAAAAGCTTAGCCTCACCACTGCGGTCGCGGGCTCATCTACGCCGAAGCCGCCGAGCGAGATTTCCGAAACTTCCATCGCAGGCAACTTCATTTGTAGCTGAGAGAGAAACCTGTATATATCCCCATGGGTCTGGCCGCCGAGGTCGATGTCTAAGCCCGAATCCACCGAAGGAGGGCGTCGGGTTAGCGTCCTGAGGCGGCAAGAAGGTGCTCCTGTGCTTCTGGGATAATGGTTTTGTAGCAAAAAAACGGCCCCGGAAAAGGAGCACCCAGTAGATGCTGCCACGCAACCACCCCGACCGGATCCAAATCACCTTCGACGACCGCCGCTTGGTGGCCAATGCCGGGCTGCTCCTTCCGGCCACCCTGGCGCGGCACCTCGGCCTGCCCGAACTCGTCCGGCAGCGCCTCGACCTGGGCGATGCCCCGGGGCGGGCGAACACGAGCGACAAGATGATGACGCTGGTGGCGTCTGCGCTGGCTGGGGGCGACTGCATTGACGACGCCGATGTGTTGCGCACCGGGGGGACGGCCTGCACCCTGGGCGGCACGGTCAAGGCGCCATCCACCCTGGGCACCTTCCTGCGCAGCTTCCGGTGGGGCCACGTCCGTCAACTCGACCGGGTGAGCCGCGAGTTGCTGGCCCGGGCTTGGCAGGCCGGGGCGGGACCCGGCGACGGGCCCCTGACCATTGACCTGGACTCCACCATCTGCGAGACCTACGGACTGGCCAAGGAGGGCGCCCGCCACCACGGCTATACCGGCAAGCGGGGCTACCACCCGCTGCCGGCCATCGCCGCCGGCACCGGAGACGTGCTGATGTCCCGGCTGCGTGAAGGCCGGGCCAACACCACCCGCGGCGCCGCCCACTTCCTGCGGGAGACGGTGGGACGGGTGCGCTACGCCGGGGCCGACGGACGACTCACGCTACGGGCCGACAGCGGGTTCTACACTCATGGCGTGGTATCCGTCTGCCGCAAGATGGATGTCCGCTTCTCCATCACCATCCGCCAGCACAAAAGCCTGCACAATCTCATCGAGGCGATACCCGAAGATGCCTGGACGCCGATTCCTTACTGGATGGACGGTGCCGCCGATGTGGCCGAGACCACCTGCACCCCCTTCCAGGCCGAGGCGGACGCCGCGCCGGTACGGCTCATCGTCCGGCGGGTGAAGCCGACGCCCGGTTCCCAACTGGCCCTCTTCGCCAAATACAGCTATCATGGCTTCATCACCGACCGGGACGGGGAGTTGCTCGAACTGGAGGCTGACCATCGCCGCCACGCCGAGATCGAGAATGCCATACGCGACCTCAAGTACGGCGTCGGGCTGAACCATCTCCCCTCGGGCCGCTTCGCCGCCAACGGCGCCTGACTGGCCGTCCAGACGATGGCCCACAACCTGGCCCGCTGGACGGCGCGGATCGGTCTGGGAGAGCGGATAGCCACCACCAAGACCCTCCGGCGGCGGTTCTTCTCCCTGGCCGGACGGCTCACCCGCTCGGCACGCCGGTTGACCCTGCATCTTCCGGATCGCTGGCCTTGGGCTGAGAAATTCAGCCGCGCCTTGGCCCGGCTGCGAGCCATTCCACTCCCGGCCTGACGGCACCGTCGGCGACCGACCCACCCACCGGACAACCGAAGATCCCCGCAGACTCGTGCCAGCCCGGTCCGAGAGAGTTCCCTGCTGCGTATTCTCTCGCCATCCCGCGCATCGCAGCTCCCGCAGACGGCCATAGGGGCCCCTGTGCGGCGATGAAGACCGTCCGCCGACCTCCCTACCCCAAATGGAACCCAGGCTATTTCCCCTGTAGCTCCCTCACCCCCCCTTCCGCTTTCCTCACGCCGTCCATCGGTGTCCTTCGGTGGATTCGGGCTTAGGAAACAAGGGTACTTACATGACTTGCGAATGACGAGACGGTCACGTCCCGTCAAGTGGTGTAAGAGTACGTCATCCTGTTGATCGCGGTCTATGCCACTGCCTTCGCTAGATCCGCCTCGGGTAGAGCTTCGTCGATGCTGTAGACCGCGGGTGTCGTGTATAGACGGCCGACGGCCCATTCGTCGTGCTGTTCAGCGAGGACGGCGCCAACCAGGCGACGCACGGCTGGTCGGTTAGGGAAGATGCCCACGACATCGGTGCGACGCCGTATCTCCTTGTTGAGGCGCTCCAGGGGGTTGTTGGACCAGATCTTCTTGCTGGTAAGGTCGACCTCAACTCGGCCGACGCTGAAGCGCTGATGGCCCTGGATGGTATTGGCGAGACCCTGGCTCAGAGAATCGCCGGATATAGGGACGCCAACGGCCCCTTCTCTCACGTGGACGAGCTAGATGAGGTAAGAGGCATCGGCCCGACGATCCTCAGTAACAATCGTGAGTCGATGGTCGTGTGCCCATGACCCTGCTCGCTCTTGCCGTCGCTTGGCTCATTGGCATCTTTCTCGGCGTACGGCTCGGCTTACCCCTGTCCGCCCTAGCCCTGTTCGCAGTGGCGGTCGTGCTACTCACGGCGCTGCTGGCAACGCTCCATCGTTCTCTTCTGCCCACCCTGCTCCTGGCGGTGATGATTGCTGGCGCTCTACGCGTGGAGCTTTTCGACGGCGATCCGATCTCGGCGCTGTTAGCCTTCCACACTCCACATCCCATTCTGGTCGAGGGCGTCGTGATCAACGACCCGGAGGCCGGAGGCGCAACAACGAGGTTCCGCCTCGAAGTCGACAGGTTGGAGCGTGGCGGCGAGTGGCAAGACGCGTCCGGCTACGTATTGGTCACTCTGCGCGGCCCGGCCGAAAACGCTGGCCTTCGGACGCCTCCGTACGTGCGATATGGTGACCGGCTGCTGCTGGAAGGGGTCTTGAAGGAACCGCCTACTTTCGAAGACTTCGACTATCCCGCCTACCTGGCGCGCCAGGGCATAGGCTCGGTGCTTTCATTCCCCACGGCAGCCCTGCTGGGCGAAGGCGAGGGAGTCCCGTTCTACAGGTGGCTATACGGCGTGCGCCGGAGCATCGCCGACTCGCTAGCCAAGGCGGTCCCCGAGCCCCAGGCGTCGCTCGGCCAGGCGCTTCTACTCAGCATCAGGGACAACCTAGTGCCAGAGTTGGTGGAGAAGTTCAGGGCAACCGGGACATCCCACCTGCTCGCCATCTCCGGGCTTCACGTCGGCATCCTGTTAGGTCTCAGCCTGGCGGCTAGCCAGTGGGCATTCGGCCGCCGCAGGCAGCTCTATCTAATCGCACCGCTCGTCCTTTCATGGCTCTACGCGCTCATCGCAGGGATGTCGCCATCCGTCGCACGGGCCGCCATCATGGGAAGCGTCTTTCTTGCGGCTCTCGCTCTGGGTCGGCCCCGTAGCGTGCTGCCTGCCCTGGGGCTGGCCGCAGCCGTGATGGCAGGGCAGAGCCCGAACGTCCTCTGGAGCGTCTCGTTCCAACTAAGCTTTGCCGCGATGGCGGGAATTGCGCTTCTGGCCAGGCCCATCGACGCATGGCTCCAGGCGAGGTCCGGAGCCCGCCTCGAGTTCGACATGGCCGACTATTCGGCACTAGCCGCACTTAGATTGGCGGCTGCAATGACAATCGCGGCTACCGTCGCCACACTGCCCATGGTCGCCTTCTATTTCCAGCACGTTTCGCTGGTCGGGCTCCCAGCTACGGTCCTGGCACTTCCGGCGTTGCCTGCGATACTGGTCTCTCAGGCCCTAGCCGGAATTGTAGGCCTGGCAACCGGCTTGGCGGTGCCGTTCGGTTGGATGGCCTGGGCGACGACGGCTTACCTAACCGGGGTGGTGGACTTGTTTTCTCGACTCCCCGGCGCGTCGTTCGAGACGGGTCCGGTGGCGCCGGTGCTGGTATGGGTATACTACGCTCCCTTTGTGGTCTGGCTCGCCAGGCGACCGTTGCGGACGGTCGCAAGGCGTGCGTTCTCGGGTTTTCAGGTCCCAGTACCGCCGTCCATCTTTAGAAGGCAGGTGCCTTGGTGGGTCCTGGTTCCCGTGGCCTCGGCTGCGGCCGTGGTGTGGATAGCCGCCTTCTCTTTGCCGGATGGCAAACTACACGTGACCTTCGCCGACGTGGGCCAGAGAGACGCGATACTCATCACGACCCCTAGTGGCCAGCATGTCCTGATAGACGGCGGGCCGGAACCGGTCGAGGCGGCGCGGCTTCTCGGCGCCGCCCTGCCGTTCTGGGACCGGTCAATCGAGCTCGCGGTGCTCACACACGCGCACAGCGACCACTCCGCCAGCCTGGTCGAGGTGTTACGCCGGTATGACGTGTTCCATATCTTGGAGCGCGAAATGATTTACGACAGCCAACCGTACGACGCCTGGCGCCAGGCCGCGAAGGACGAAGGGGCACTGATCACCCAGGCCCAGGCGGGACAGGTCGTCACATTCGACGATGGAGTTTCAATCCAGGTATTGGGACCCTCTGGGACACCAACTCGAAGCACGGAGTCGGATATCAACAACAGCTCGGTTGTTTTGCGGGTGGTCTACGGGGAAGTCAGCTTTCTCCTGACCGGGGACATCCTGAGGGAAGCAGAGGAGCGTCTCGTCGCTCGGGGCGCTCACGTCGACAGCGACGTTCTAAAGGTAGCCCATCACGGGAGCCGCAGCTCATCGTCCGAGGTTTTTCTGCGAAGTGTGACTCCAGCGGCGGCGGTCATATCGGTTGGCGAGGACAACCGTTTTGGCCATCCTCACCTGGAAGCGGTGGACTCGTTGCTTCGACACGTTGACGAGGACCTGTTGCTGATGACGAAGGACCGAGGAACAATCGAGTTCGTTACCGACGGCAGCCGCCTGGAAGTAAAGACGGAGCGGTGAATCCGGATCGCTTATCCGGCTGGATCAGATCAGGCGGGACGCTCCCCTAGCCTCGAGGTATGATGTCATGTTCGAAGGCCCACGCCACCAGTTCGGCGCGGTTCTTTAGCCCGAGCTTCCCCAGGATGTTGCTGACCATGTTCCTTGCCGTGAATTCGCTGATGACCAGCTCCGCCGCGATCTCCTTATTGGTCGAGCCCTGTCCAATCAGGACGAGAGCTTCCTTCTCCCTGGGAGTGAGCTGTTCTACCTCTCTCTGATTTTCCCCCTTCACGAACTCCATGAAGCCTTCCGCGATCATCCCGGCCACCGCCGGGTCCAGAATTGTCTCCCCGCGCCCGATGACCCTGAGCGAGCGGAGCAGGTCCTCCTCGCCCGACAGTTTGAGCAGATAACCCTGAGCGCCGGCTAGCAGTGACCCCACTACCGACTCGCGGTTGCTTGCCGCCGTGAGAATCAGGACTTTGGTGTCCGGCAGAATATCCCTGATCTCTTGACAGGCATCGATCCCGCTGGTGCCAGGCATCTCGAGGTCCATCAGGACGAGGTCAGGTTTGAGCTCGCGAGCGCGGAGCACCGCCTCATTGCCGTCGCCGGCCTCGCCTACGACCACAAAATCGTCCTGGCCCTCGAGGGACGCACGCAGACCGTCTCTGACCAACCTGTGGTCGTCAGCGATCAGCACTTTCATGGCAGCCATAGTATGCCCTCTTTTCGACTCGGCAGTCTCGCGATCCGAGATTCGCGGAAACGACCGATATCTTTGTACTGTCTAGATCCAGTGAGGGTACCTGTCGGAAGTCAGCCAATATGTAACTGATGGATGAGCACGATGACCACTAGCCTGGTAACCAAGTTAACACGTTGGAGGTCAGGCAATGGTCACCGCAACACTACAACCCACTCCCTTCATCTCCGATGAGCCGATCCGCCGGCTGCTCCAAGGCAGTATTCTCCGCGACATACGGGAAAAGACCTCGGGTCTTTCGAAGCGCCAGTGGGTGCTATCGGCGACGCTGGCAGGCTCCGTGGCCGCCGCGGTCGCGAGCTTGTTAGGGGGAGCAACCGTGGCGGCGTATATCGGGCTCTTCGGCTTCGGTGTCTTCTCGAACGCGATACCAGTGCCCTTCGGCGGAAGCGCGGTCACCGTGTCGGCGGCAATGTTCCTAAACCCCATACTAGTATCGGTTCCATGTGTATGTGACAAATATAAGAAATAGGTTAGCCTTGTGTATGATCCTATAAGGAGGACGTACGAAGACATGCCTGCTCTCAAGTACAAGGTGGAGTTGAACGAGTCGGAGCGGACACATCTCAAGCAGATGGCGAGTCGTGGGGAGACTTCGGCCCGTAAGGTCAAGCGAGCGCTGGTGTTGCTGAAGGCAGACGAAGGTCTGATCGACCGTGACATCGCCAGCGGACTATTGATAAGCGCCTCCACGGTGGGACGTGTGCGCACGCAGTTTGTACAGGAAGGACTCGACAGTGCGCTCATTGAACGCCCGCGACCAGGACAGAGGCGCAAGTTGGACGGTAGGCAGGAAGCGCACCTAGTCGCCATTGCCTGCAGCGATGCGCCCGAAGGACACACGCACTGGACGCTGCAACTGCTTGCCGACAAGGTGGTCCAGATGGGGTTTGCCGAGAGCATCTCCCTCGAGACGGTGCGCCAGACGCTCAAAAAAACGAACTCAAGCCGTGGACGAAGAAGGAATGGTGCATCCCGGAGGTGAGCGGGGAGTTCGTGGCTCGAATGGAGAATGTGCTGGACCTGTACCATGAAGACTACGACCCCGACCATCCCGTGGTCTGTTTCGACGAGACGTCCAAGCAATTGGTGGCCGACAAGAGACCGTCCATCGGGGCCAGGCCGGGTCGAGTGGAACGATATGACTACGAGTACAAGCGAAACGGGACCCGAAACCTGTTCATGTTCTGTGAGCCGAAAGCTGGCTGGAGGCATGTCGAGGTGACCGAGCGTCGCACTGCTGTGGACTTCGCACATCAGATGAGGTGGCTGGCAGACGAGGCATACCCTCATACAAAAACGATACGGCTGGTGCTGGACAATCTCAACACTCACAAACTGGGTTCGTTGTACGACGTCTTCGAGCCAGCCGAAGCGCGGCGGATCGCCAAGCGCCTGGAGTTCCACTACACTCCAGTACACGGCAGTTGGCTGAACATGGCTGAGATAGAGTTGAGCGTCTTCAGCAACCAGTGTCTCAACCGTCGAATCAGCGACGAGGTGGTACTGAAGCGAGAGGTCTCGGCGCTGGAACATGAGCGCAATGAGGCTGTCGCCGTCATAGACTGGCGTTCCTCCACTCAGGACGCTCGCACTAAACTTCAACACATCTATCCATCATATTCATATTGACACGGTACTAGTTGCGGTAATAACAGGCGTGGCCGGCGCGCTCGGAAAGATCACTGGTTATGGAGTTGGGCGCTCTTCGAGGAAACTGATTGACGATAGCCGTATACCGGCGGTGGCATGGCGATTTGTTGAGCGAAACATGACGGCCAGCATCGTGGTCCTCTCGTTGGTGCCGAACCCGGTGGTCGACCTTGTGGGAGTCGCGGCGGGCCGCGCGGGGTACAGTCTAGGCCGTTTCCTCGCGCTATCAACTGCAGGAAAGGTACTACAGTCGTTCGCGTTCATCTACGGCTCCATGTTGGGTATCGGCATCCTCAGCTGACTCCGGGACCTCATACAACTGTCCTCCGCATCACAACTTCCTCGATCGGAACCCTGCACCTCACAACCGTTCCTCCTTCTTCCCCAGTCAGAAACCCTGCCTGACCCCCCAGCTCCTTCGCGACCCGGACGATATTCTTCAGACCGTGCCCCGCGAACGAGTCTATGTCCTCGTCGGGAAGCCCTGAGCCATCGTCTTCGACAGACAAAGCCACGTGCCCGTTCTCGAACGCGAGACTCACGGCCACCGACGATGCGCCCGAGTGGCGATAAGCATTAGTCAGGGCGTTGTGTGCCATGGAGAACAGACGCCCGGCCGTGATCTCAGACAATGTTTTTTTGTCGCCCGAAAGCGAGAAGGTCGTTGGAATGGAGGTAATTGTAGAGAAGTTGTCGAGGTGCATCTCAAGGGCGTCTGGGAGGTCCAGGCCCTTGAAGACCGGACCAAGGTTAATCGGGTAGCGCAACTCCCACAAGGCCTGCTTCGCTTGCTGGTGGAGGGCTCTGATCTTCTCCGCAAGCTCGGTGTCGCTCTTGTCCACGAGATTCCGGCAAGAGTCGAGACCGAGGCTAATCACGAAAGCCGACTGCGCCGCTCCATCGTGGATCTCTTCTGAGATGCGAATACGCTCTTCCTGCATTGTGCGCTCGGCGTCCTGTACCCGCTTTTCGAGGGCCACGTTCTCCTGGATTCTGTCTCGCTCCGCCTCGACCGCCTCCCGCCGCTTGACGCGCTCGAGCCGTGCTATCAGATTGACCGCGCCGACAAGGGCGTACATCGTAACAAGGCGCATGAACAGGATTTTTTCCTCTTTCGCGCCGAAGTCGATGGCATTTTCACCCTGCAGGCTAACCGCCGTGTACATCGCGGCGGCAATAGTGACCCCGGTAAGGCTCAGTCGAACTGAATTGAAGACCACGGCAAACGCGGCAAGAGCTGGGTAATATAGGACGAAGAAGTTGTTGTCAAAACCCGACGCGACTAAGATGCCGAGCGTGACCGCTGTGATATCGAGAGCACTGAGGGCCAACGCCCATTGATATGAGACCCGCCTTCCCGTAAATACGCGCCAGTGCACATATGCGTTCAGAACACCTAACGCGACCGCTAACATCGTGTTGGGAATGTAAGTCGGGTCGCTGAAGTCAGGCCGGTAGTTGAACTGAATGAACCACGAGATGAGGACTGCCCAGCGCACCATCACGGCAATGCGCAGGTTGTACTTGAAATCGTCGAATTCTTTATAGCTAGCGGTCTCTGATGCAGCCACTATCTGCCATCTCCCTAGCTTGGCGGCATTATACGCGCTGATCGATCGCTAGGCACGCTGGAGTCAACATCGAGCGGTCAATCGGCTATAATCGGTTGGGTTTGCCGGCTTGTCCCTCAGCGGCACGCCGGCTAAGGAGATATCCCCTTGACTCGAACAGACGGACGCAGCCTGGACCAACTGAGAGATGTCCGCATAGTCCCGGACGCCCAAGTCTTCGCCGAAGGCTCGGTCATCATCGAGACAGGACAGACACGAGTGCTATGCTCGGTCAGCGTAGAGGACGGCGTGCCGCCATTCTTGCGGGGGGCCGGGCAGGGGTGGATCACCGCCGAGTACAGCATGCTCCCGCGCGCGACCATTACCCGCAGCCCACGGGAGGGCAGGACCCGAGGGCCGAAGGGACGCACTCACGAAATTCAACGCCTGATAGGGAGGTCTCTGCGAGCGGCGGTCGATCTGCAGACCTTGGGAGAGCGCACTCTGACGATCGATTGCGATGTCCTTCAGGCCGACGGCGGGACGCGGACAGCAGCGATCACCGGCGCCTACGTTGCGCTCGTCAGGGCCATCGCGACCCTAAAAGAGCGAAACGATCTGTCGTCCACTCCAATCATCTGCGCCGTCGCGGCAACCAGTGTTGGACTCGTAAACGGCCAGGTCATGCTTGACCTCACCTACGAGGAAGACTACCGGGCCGAGGCCGACTTCAATGTTGTGATGACGGACAGAGGTGAGTTTGTCGAGGTGCAGGGCACTGCGGAGAAGAGTCCTTTTTCGAAAGCGGTGCTGGACGAGGTGCTGAGCGCGGCTAATGAGGGCATTAGCCACCTATTCCGAATACAAGACCAGCTTGTCCCTGCTAGTCACAGGCGGTCGAAGGGTTGATCTCAGCCGACAGACGATAACGGCTTCTCGGCGCGAGGGCTAAAGCTCCAACCCAGGGTCCTGGTCGGCGGGCGGCAGGTGCTGCGAGACCCGTAATATATGCTGGGCAGTCTCCTCTATGACGGGCTGGAGGACCTCGGCCCTATCGAACCCCCAGAGCGCGATCGCCGTTTGGGTCAATGACGCAGCGATCTCTTCTATGCCATCTCCGTCTTGCTCTTGCGACATATTGATCTCCGGCTCGTCACCAGAAACCTTCTACGGTGGGTAGGTCATATTAACATGAAGCGCTTTGTCAGACTCGCTCTGCGGCCGGGGCCGCCGTTTGCCCAGAGTCGCGTCCTGTAACCCTACAGCTCCGTAGACGGCACCCATATCCAGAGATTTCCGGACCAACGCCGCCAGTTTGCCGTACTCCTCCGATTGCGAGAACGCCCTGTCCGAAAGGGTGAGGGAGACGCCCTTTCGTTCGGCAATCCGGTACAGCATCGACCTTCTCAGGTCATCGTTGTGGAACAGGCCGTGAAGATACGTCCCTAAAATCCAGCCGTCCTCGCTGATGGCTCCATGTGCTCGACCAGCTGACGTTCCCGACAGGTGAAAGGGCTCCGCCGGTCGTTCCCCGCCATCGCCGGTGGTAACCCCCATGTGGATCTCGTAGCCCTTGATCAACGTGCCTTCCGATCCGGCCAGCAGGCCGTGGCTGGCAGAGACGCTGCCCGTGACCAACTCCGTCTGTTTGTCGCCTCCAAACCTTGTGACCAGAGGCAGGAGCCCCAGGGCTTCGACCTCGTCCTGGTCCGACTCTACGTGCTCCGGGTCCAGGACCCGGTGGCCGAGCATCTGGTATCCACCGCATACGCCTATGACCGGTACGCCTGCTCGGGCCAGGGCGGTCAGCCTGTCCGCGATGCCGGTATCCCGGAGGTGCGCAAGGTCGGCAACGGTGGTCTTGGTACCAGGAACGACAGTTAGGTCCGGCTCGATCAGCTCATCCGGCTCGCGAACGAATCGTACCTCTACGCCACGCTCGCGAAAACGCCGCCCAGGCTGATGTCTCCGACTAGCAAGACCGGAGCATCGGCGTATAAGGCTACCTTCATGTTCACGATATCGCCATGCCTCAGGTTGATCTCGGCGGGGCTTCCGGCGCCCTCGATGACAACGACCTCGGACTGAGAGCGCAGCCGGTCGAGCGCCCCAGATACGACCTCCCACAGGCTGTTCTTGCGGTTGTTGAATCTGCGGGACTCGATATGGCCCTCCGGCTTGCCCATCACGATCAGCTGCGACCGGTAGTCGACCTCCGGTTTCAGCAGTACGGGGTTCATGTCCACGGTGGGCGCTACTCCCGCCGCCTCGGCCTGCACTGCCTGAGCACGTCCGATTTCCGCCCCTTCCGGCGTAACCGAGGAGTTCAGGGACATGTTCTGCGCCTTGAATGGAGCGGCGCGGTATCCGTCCTGTCTAAAGATTCGACACAGCGCGGTGGTCAGCAGGCTCTTGCCAACAGATGACCCGGTGCCTTGCACCATAATGGTCTTGGCGCTCATTCCCGACTGCCGTTGCGCCCCGAGGCCGGCACGACGATCGGGCCGCCGCCCTGTGGATGGGGCAAGACGTGCACCTCTGCGCCGTAGACCTTGGAGATGTTTTCTCGGGTCAGGACTTCCTCTGGCTGGCCCTCGGCGTAGCTTCGACCCTCCGCTAGTAGGACGAGACGGTTACAGTACTGTGCCGCCAGAGTGAGGTCGTGCATGGCGACCAGGATGGCGCCTCCCCGCTCTTTATGCAGGTCGCGTAGCATGTCCATGACTCCCACCTGATGTGCCAGGTCCAGACTCGCGGTCGGCTCGTCCAGCAGGAACACTGGGGCCTCCTGCGCAAGGGCCATCGCGATTACGGCCCGCTGTCGCTCTCCGCCGGATAGGGTCTCAAGCTTCCTGTCTGCAAGGTGGTCAGTCCCGGTCGCCTCCATTGCGATGGTCGCGATCTCGACGTCACGCGGTCCTTCCCACTGGAGCAGCTTCAAATGAGGATTCCTTCCCATGAGCACCAGGTCGATGACAGAGAAGCCCAGCGGGAGTTGTGCGTCCTGAGGGACCACTGAGACAAGCCTGGCCCTCTCGCTGGCACGGAGAGTCGCCACGTCGACTCCATCGATCAGGATACGTCCCCCTGTGGACGGCAGGAGACCACTTACCAGACGCAGCAGCGTCGTCTTGCCCGAGCCATTAGGCCCGGCTACCCCCACCATCTCCCCGTCACCGACCTCCAGGTCGAGGCCGTCGAGCACGGGACCGTCCTTGTATGTGAAATGTACCCGCTCGACGACTAGCATGGCATAACCCTACATTGATACGTAACGGCGTCGGCGCAGCAGATAAAGGAAAAAGGGCGCGCCGCAGACAGCGGTCACGATGCCGACCGGCAACTCGGCGGGGCTCACTGCCGTGCGCGCCACAACGTCCGCCAGGATGAGGAACGCGGCACCGACGATAGCGGCCATCGGCAGCAATGAACGGTAGTCGACTCCCCAGGCGAGCCGGACGGCGTGGGGCGCGATCAGCCCAACGAATCCAATGAGCCCAGCGAAAGACACAGCGGCCGCCGTTGTAAGAGACGCTGTGCAGATCAGCAGTATTTTGGTGGTCTCTACGTTCACTCCCAACTGCTGGGCTTGTTCTTCGTCCAGCTGGAGAACGTTCAGGACTCTACCGTATGACAAAACGACCAGTGCGCTGGGTATCAGGTAGGGGAGGACCATCGCGCTGTGCTTCCATTGGGCCGAGGTGAACCCTCCTAGGAGCCAGCTCAGGACAGGGCGCAGGTCAGGATCGCTGCGGATCATAAGTAGGGCGGTCACGGCCCCCGTGAGAGAGGCGATCGCAACGCCGGCCAGTATCAGGGTCGTGAGCGGCAGCCCGTCGGAGCTACGAGCTATCAGGTAGGCCACAGTTACCGCAGCGATAGCCCCAACAAAAGCAGCAACCGGCAGAAGGTCGACGCCGAAGACGAAATGCGGCACTCCCGTCACCAGCACGATAGTGGCCCCCAGGCCGGCGCCTGAAGCCACCCCGATCAGGTAGGGGTCGGCGAGCGGGTTCCGAAACAGGCCCTGATATGTGGCGCCCGACATGGCCAGCGCAGCCCCTACGATGCCCGCCAACACGATCCGAGGAAGGCGCAGCTGCCACAGGATGGTATCCCATGTATCTGGCCAGGTGGCTGCGATGTCTACGAACGGCACTCTGGTCGCGAGGATCTTCATAGAGGTCAGCGGCGGCACCGAGACCGCTCCTATCCCGGCCGCCACCACGGCCGCCACCCCCAGGAACGCCACGCCGACTGCCAGGCGACTCCAGGGGAAGGACCAACGGACCGCCGCCGCGCCCGTGTCCAAGGACTTTCGGCGGGCGGCACGTCGTGACCGCCAACGCAGCGGTCGCTGGCTATCGGTTATCGTGGGCTTCATGTGGTCTATAGTTGACCCGAGCTATGACACGGGCAACGGAGTACGCACAAAAAAAGCCCTGCTCCGAGTGGATGCAGGGCCGAAAATAGCTCATGCCTGTACCTTTCCTCGAAGGTCATTCGACATGGACGAAGGCAGTTGATCGGACTCGCCCCGATGCCACATCGGGGCCTACCGCTGCGGGACAGTGCCGGACTTTGACCGGCTTCCTCTTTTGCGCCTAGCCAGGGGTTTCCAGACCCAGCTTGGCACCTTCGTCCGAATTCACTTGTTAACTCGCTGTAAGGCGGCTGAACGCAACGGTCATATAACCACGAGGCTACGACTTTGTCAACACGCCGATTTGAAATTCTTCTTAGAAAATGGTAAAATAATTGCATAGTAGTCTCTTGCATTCTTCACAGCTAAACATCTACTTCTAGGGACTAGAAGAATCAGCCCCCAAATTGCCCAAGAATGGGCTTCGCGTGTGTACGCCGACGAATTGGGTACACCAGCCTGATCTAAGCCGCAAGGAGCCGAGAATGGCCACCGAGCAACGCAGCAACGGGTCCGAATCTTATACAGCCAGCGACATCCAGGTGCTGAAGGGGATGGAGGCCGTTCGGCGCAGGCCTGGGATGTACATAGGCAGCACCGACCAGCGAGGCCTGCATCACCTGATATACGAGATCATGGACAATAGCGTCGACGAGTTCATGGCCGGCCAGGGCTCGCGAGTGAGCATACATATCCGGGAAGACGGGACGGTGCGAATCGAGGATGATGGCCGCGGAATCCCCGTTGACGTTCATAAGTCGACCGGCAAGTCGGCTGTCGAGACCGTAATGACGACGCTGCACGCCGGAGGAAAGTTCGGCGGCAAGGCCTACACCGTCTCAGGAGGTCTTCACGGCGTCGGGGCCTCGGTAGTCAACGCTCTCTCCGAGTGGGTCCGAGTCGAGGTCTACCGCGACGGCAAGGTGTACACTCAGGAGTTTGCGCGCGGCGAGCGCAAGACCGACTTGACATCCAAGCCTCTAGATGAAGCAGACAGTGGCAAGGTCGGCACCGCGACCTCTTTTTCTCCCGACCCCACGATTTTCGAAGAGATCGCCTACGATTTCAACGAGCTCTCTCAGCGGTTCAAGGAGATGGCCTACCTCAATAAGGGCATGGAGCTACACTTCCGTAGCGACTGGAACGCGGACCTTTGGCCCAACAACGAGGCTACTTACTACTTCGAAGGGGGCATATCGAGCTTCGTGCGCAGCCTCAACCAGAATCGCGCTGCTTTGCACACGGACCCCATCTACCTGGAAAAGCAGGTAGACGGCACCATCGTCGAAGCGGCCCTCCAGTACAACGACAGCTTTTCGGAGTTCGTCTACTCGTTCGCCAACTGCGTTAATACCGAGGACGGCGGCACGCACGTCACAGGGTTCAGGAGCGCGCTGACCCGTGTGATGAACGACTACGGTCGCAAGCAAAGCCTGATCAAGGACTCGGAGCCCAACCTCTCGGGTGAAGCAACCAGGGACGGGCTCACGGCCGTTCTCAGCGTCAAGATGACCGATCCGCAGTTCGAGGGCCAGACCAAGAGGAAGCTTGGCAACCCCGAGGTGCGGAACCAGGTGGAAGGCGTCATCGCCGATGGTCTGCAGATCTTCCTCGAGGACAACCCGAAGGACGCCCGGCGCATTATTGAGAAGACGCTGACAGCACAGAGGGCGAGGGACGCCGCGCGGAAGGCCCGCGACCTGATCATCCGCAAGAACGCCATGGACGGCGGGTCCCTTCCCGGCAAGCTGGCCGACTGCTCCGACAAGAACCCTGAGAACTGCGAGCTATACCTGGTGGAGGGCGACTCTGCCGGGGGTACGGCCAAGATGGGCCGGGACCGCGGCTACCAGGCCGTGTTGCCGTTGAGAGGCAAGATCCTGAACGTCGAGAAGGCCCGCGAGGACAAGATGCTCGCTCACGAAGAGATCAGGGCAATGACGATCGCGATCGGCGCGAGCCTGGGCGAGGACTTCGACCTGGAAAAGCTTCGCTACCACCGGATCATCATCATGACCGACGCCGACGTGGACGGCTCCCATATCCGAACTCTGCTCCTCACGTTTTTCTTCAGGAACATGCACCCGCTGATCTCGAATGGGAACCTCTACATAGCCCAGCCGCCGCTCTACAAGATATCCGCCGGCAAGAAGAGCCAGTGGGCGTTCAGCGAAAGCGACCACGACAGGATACTCGAAGAGATGAACGGGAAGTCTAACATCAACATTCAGCGCTACAAGGGCCTGGGCGAAATGAACGCAGACCAGCTCTGGGATACAACAATGAACCCGGAGACCCGCACGCTGCTTCAGATCTCACAGGGAACGCGGCTAGCGCCGACGAGATCTTCTCCCTCCTCATGGGCGACGTCGTCGAGCCACGCCGGAACTTCATTCAAGCCCACGCCCTCGACGTGAAGAATCTGGACGTGTAGGAGTTGACCGTTGACTGCTAAGGGCCCCGAGATCTCGGAGCCCTTTTGCTTTACTACGCGGCACGATCCTGCTCAGCCTGCCTAATATCTCAGCGGCCGCGAGTCCGCTGCCGGAATACCAGCCACACGTATCACTCCTACGATGTTCTATACTGTGTCTCGAGTCGACTTGCAACAAACGCCCTTTAGGCATTGGCAGTACGCAGAATGAGCAACCCAGGCCCATCCAAGCGGGCCAAAAAGCTGCGCGATGAGCTGAATAGGCACAACTATCTCTACCATGGCCTGGACGCTCCTGAGATCAGCGACGCTCAATACGATGCGCTGATGCACGAGCTTCGCGAGTTAGAACAAGAACACCCCCAGCTGGTTACTGCCGACTCTCCCACCCAGCGTGTCGGCACCGAGCCGTCCGAAGGTTTCGTCGAGGCGGTACATCCGGTGCCGTTGCTGAGCCTTAGCAACGCTTTCGTCGACGACGAGTTCATGGCCTGGCACCGCCGCGCCGCCGAGCTCCTGGACAACGAGACCTTCGACATGGTCTGTGAGCTGAAGTACGACGGCCTGGCGGTAGCGTTGACCTATGAGGACGGCCTATTCGTCCGCGGCGCCACGCGTGGTAACGGCTCCGTTGGTGAGAACGTGACCCTGAACCTTCGCACGATCAAGAGCATTCCCCTCCGGGTGTTAGGAGATGCCCCGGGCCGCTTCGAGGTCCGGGGGGAGGTCTTTTTTCCTAAGCCGGCGTTCCACCGGTTCAACGAGGAACGAGTCGCTCAGGGCCTCAAACCTTACGCGAATCCTCGGAATACGGCCGCTGGGTCGTTGCGCCAACTGGACCCGGGCATGACGGCCGAGAGGCCCCTGGACATCTTCATATACAGCCTCGGCCATGCTGAAGGCCCCGTGCCCGAAAACCACTGGGATACGCTGTCATATCTGGGCGGCCTCGGCTTCAAGATCAACACTAACAACAGGCTGGCTGGCTCTCCGCAGGAAGCCATCGACTACTACCGCACCTGGCTCGAAAAGTTCGAGAGCTTGGACTACGGCTGCGACGGCGTGGTGGTTAAGGTCAACCGCTTCGATTTCCAGCGGCATCTGGGGGTCGTGGGCCGTGAGCCGAAGTGGGCCGTCGCATACAAGTTCCCAGCGACGCAGTCGATCACCCGGCTGCTCGATATCCGAGTTAACGTGGGCAGGACGGGCAGCATCAACCCGTACGCGGTCCTGGAGCCGGTTGATGTCGGCGGCGCTACAGTCAAGCAGGCCACTCTGCACAATGAGGACTACATTCGCGCTAAGGACCTGCGCATCGGCGACTGGGTCGTGGTTGAGCGGGCCGGGGAAGTTATCCCTCAGGTAGTGACCGTGGTCGCCGGCCGGCGCACGGGTGACGAGGTGGCGTTCGACATGCCCACCAAATGCCCAAGCTGCGGGCAGCCTGTTGTTCGGCCCGAGGGCGAGGCGATGTCGCTCTGCGTCAACGCTGGCTGCCCGACCCAGCTCGTACGTTTGCTAGAACACTTCGCCAGCCGGGGAGCGATGGACATCGAGGGGCTCGGCGGCAGGCAGGCGGCTATGCTGTTGGAACAGGGCCTGATCGAAGACGTGGCCGACCTCTACTACCTGAAACAGGAGGACCTGCTCAATCTGGAGCGCATGGCCGAAAAGAGCGTGTCCAACCTGCTGATGGCGATTGAGGCGAGCAAGGAGCGGCCCCTGTCACGCGTGCTGGTGGCGTTGGGAATCGGCCACGTCGGGGCCGAGGTCGCCGAGCTCCTGGCGCGTCATTTCAACAATATCGATGCCCTGATGGTGGCAAGCGAAGAGGAGCTGACGGCCATTCCTTCAATCGGACCGAAGATCGCGTCAGCCGTAGTGGCCTACTTCCGCAACGAGTCCAACAGGAAGGTCATCAAAAAGCTCCGGGCGGCGGGCGTACGGCTAAAAGACGAAGCCCGACAGGAACCGACCGAACGGCCTCTCGACGGCATGCGCTTCGTCGTCACTGGACGGCTTCAGAGCTTCAGCCGCTCTCAGATCGAGGACAAGATCAAGGAGTCTGGCGGAGCGGTTAGCGGCAGCGTCAGCCGTAAGACGGACTATCTTGTAGCCGGGGAGGACGCGGGCTCCAAGCTCGCCGACGCTCAGGAGCTCGATGTGAAGACCCTAACAGAAGAAGAGCTCTTGAGTCTCATCGGCGCGGCATAGTCGACCCCCTTTGGGTGTAGCTCCGCCTTCAACGCGACAAGCCAGCCCCTCTGCCAAAGCACCCGTCACGAGGTCTCGCTATTTACATCTCCCACCTGAGCCTGATGAACTTTCGCAACTACGAAGCTCTGAGTCTCGACCTTGAGCCCGGGATAGTCCTGGTCCAGGGAAGAAACGGGCAGGGCAAGAGCAATCTGCTAGAGGCTGTGTATATGCTGGCGATCGCCAAGTCGCCTAGGGCGTTGGCAGATAGAGAAGTGGTCCGCTGGCAAGCTGCCGATGAAGACGGTTACGCTCAGCTTTCCGCGGTCGCGCAGCGAGACGGCGGCCCCGTCCGTGTCCAGATCGACTTTCTTGGAGGCGTTGCCCGGGATACGAACCCTGGAGTCGAAGACGCAGCGGGCGACCTTCAACAGCCCTTACGAAAGTACCTTAAGGTGAATGGCGTGCCCCGAAGGACGTCAGAGGTGATCGGAGAGATCAACGCTGTGATGTTTGGCGCTCCGGACCTGGACCTGGTGCTTGGGCCACCGACCGTGCGGCGCCGGTACCTCGACATCCTGATATCTCAGATAGAGCACGCCTATCTCATGGCGCTGCAGCGCTATCAACGCGTCTTGTCTCAGCGCAATCACCTTCTCAAGTCCCTGAGGGATGGCCGCTCGAAGCCAGGAGAGCTCGATTTCTGGGACGACGAACTGGCGGCCGCAGGGGGCCACATTATGGCTAGGCGGGCGGAGACCGTACTGATCCTTTCGGAAGAGGCCGCACGGGTCCACCGAGAGCTAAGCGGCAACGGTTCAGGGCTCCTGATAGAGTATCGCCCGAGCCTTGCAACTGAGGAGGCCCTTCTAGGTGAGTTAGGCCAGATCGTCTCGGAAGAAGAGATGGGTCTGATGCTGAAGAGATCAGTGGAGCTACAGCGCGAAAGGGAGCTGGCGCAAGGCTTCACCGCCTCTGGGCCGCACCGCGACGACCTTCAGGTACTGCTGGAAAACATGGATGCTGGAGTCTACGCATCAAGAGGCGAGTGCCGGACGGTGTCTCTAGCCATGAAGCTGGCAGAGGCTTCCTACCTTAAGGACCGGCGCGGCCAGGAGCCGGTCCTTTTGCTCGACGACGTGCTGTCAGAGCTGGACGAACCTCGCAAGTCTCACGTCCTCGAGTGGGCATCAAAGTTCGAGCAGTGCCTAATTACGACAACCGACATCGACTTGATCGACGAGCGGTATGTGTCTGGATCGTCAAGGTTCACTGTCAGTGGTGGGCATGTTACGCAGGCGGGGTGACTAACAGCCAGTCAATCCTTTAACCTGAACTATGACGTGTCCGGGGGGAGTGATGTCTAACCCCGAATCCACCGAAGGACACCGATGGACGGCGTGAGGAAAGCGGAAAGGGGGGGTGAGGGAGCTACAGGGGAAATAGCCTGGGTTCCATTTGGGGTAGGGAGGTCGGCGGACGGTCTTCATCGCCGCACAGGGGCCCCTATGGCCGTCTGCGGGAGCTGCGATGCGCGGGATGGCGAGAGAATACGCAGCAGGGAACTCTCTCGGACCGGGCTGGCACGAGTCTGCGGGGATCTTCGGTTGTCCGGTGGGTGGGTCGGTCGCCGACGGTGCCGTCAGGCCGGGAGTGGAATGGCTCGCAGCCGGGCCAAGGCACGGCTGAACTTCTCAGCCCAAGGCCAGCGATCCGGAAGATGCAGGGTCAACCGGCGTGCCGAGCGGGTGAGCCGTCCGGCCAGGGAGAAGAACCGCCGCCGGAGGGTCTTGGTGGTGGCTATCCGCTCTCCCAGACCGATCCGCGCCGTCCAGCGGGCCAGGTTGTGGGCCATCGTCTGGACGGCCAGCCAGGCGCCGTTGGCGGCGAAGCGGCCCGAGGGGAGATGGTTCAGCCCGACGCCGTACTTGAGGTCGCGTATGGCATTCTCGATCTCGGCGTGGCGGCGATGGTCAGCCTCCAGTTCGAGCAACTCCCCGTCCCGGTCGGTGATGAAGCCATGATAGCTGTATTTGGCGAAGAGGGCCAGTTGGGAACCGGGCGTCGGCTTCACCCGCCGGACGATGAGCCGTACCGGCGCGGCGTCCGCCTCGGCCTGGAAGGGGGTGCAGGTGGTCTCGGCCACATCGGCGGCACCGTCCATCCAGTAAGGAATCGGCGTCCAGGCATCTTCGGGTATCGCCTCGATGAGATTGTGCAGGCTTTTGTGCTGGCGGATGGTGATGGAGAAGCGGACATCCATCTTGCGGCAGACGGATACCACGCCATGAGTGTAGAACCCGCTGTCGGCCCGTAGCGTGAGTCGTCCGTCGGCCCCGGCGTAGCGCACCCGTCCCACCGTCTCCCGCAGGAAGTGGGCGGCGCCGCGGGCGGTGTTGGCCCGGCCCTCGCGCAGCCGGGACATCAGCACGTCTCCGGTGCCGGCGGCGATGGCCGGCAGCGGGTGGTAGCCCCGCTTGCCGGTATAGCCGTGGTGGCGGGCGCCCTCCTTGGCCAGTCCGTAGGTCTCGCAGATGGTGGAGTCCAGGTCAATGGTCAGGGGCCCGTCGCCGGGTCCCGCCCCGGCCTGCCAAGCCCGGGCCAGCAACTCGCGGCTCACCCGGTCGAGTTGACGGACGTGGCCCCGCCGGAAGCTGCGCAGGAAGGTGCCCAGGGTGGATGGCGCCTTGACCGTGCCGCCCAGGGTGCAGGCCGTCCCCCCGGTGCGCAACACATCGGCGTCGTCAATGCAGTCGCCCCCAGCCAGCGCAGACGCCACCAGCGTCATCATCTTGTCGCTCGTGTTCGCCCGCCCCGGGGCATCGCCCAGGTCGAGGCGCTGCCGGACGAGTTCGGGCAGGCCGAGGTGCCGCGCCAGGGTGGCCGGAAGGAGCAGCCCGGCATTGGCCACCAAACGGCGGTCGTCGAAGGTGATTTGGGATCCGGTCGGGGTGGTTGCGTGGCAGCATCTACTGGGTGCTCCTTTTCCGGGGCCGTTTTTTTGCTACAAAACCATTATCCCAGAAGCACAGGAGCACCTTCTTGCCGCCTCAGGACGCTAACCCGACGCCCTCCTTCGGTGGATTCGGGCTTAGCCGAAGAGCAAGCTGCTGACTCTAACTCAGCAGAGTTAGACGAGGGCGAGATTTGAACGCCGGGACATTCGACCTGACTGTTCCTGGTTTCTCGGACGCCGCCTCTTTGGACCGCGACGCTAAGACAGTGAGGGCTTCGCGCGGCTCGCCAGCTTCTCGTGGTGCCATGTCTGACGACCGTGGATGGGAACAATCATGACGATTGCAGAGTTCTTGTCGGACCTTCGTAGACTAGATGTGAGACTGTGGGTCGAAGATGACCGGCTACGCTATCGTGCCCCGGCTGGAGTCCTAACACCAGCCTTGCGTGCGGATATCGCTGAACGTAAAGCGGAAATCATCATGTTCCTGGGGAGGGCTGAGGATGACGGAGGCCAAGAGAAGATTGGTAGGCCGGCACTTGATGATGAAGCTGTCCCCTTGTCATACGACCAGCAACAGAAATGGACCCAGGCACTGTACGGTCCTGGGGATATCGGCTTCAAGTTGTCAAGGAGGAATCATCTTCATTGGATCCGATTCAAGAAACCGCTCGATGTATCTGCGGTCGAGTTGAGCCTGAATGAGATCGTGAGACGACACGAGGTCCTGAGGACCACGTTTTTGCGAGTAGGTGATGAATTCACTCAGCGCGTCGCCCCGTACTCGGCCTTCGAACTCCAAAGAGTGGATCTACGGGCGCTGCCGGAGACAGAGAGGGAGGACGAGGCTCAGAGATTGGCAAATGGATTGAGTCGAATTCCATTTGACCTGAGCGGCGGGAGGTTATTAAGGCCTGCCTTAATCCATCTCGGGGAACGTGATCACCTGCTTACTGTTCTCGTCAATCTCCTGGTTTTTGATCAGTGGTCTGTCAGGATATTCGTAAGAGAATTAGAAACACTATATGAAGCCTTTGCTGCTGGAGAGCCGTCGCCTCTTCCAGAGCTTCCCTTTCAATATAGTGATTACGCCCACTGGCTGCGTGGCTACGTCAAACAGGATGATCAAGAATCTGGGCTTGCTTTCTGGCGGCAACAGTTGGCCGGAGTCCCCCTCTTCAATATTCCGGTTGATCATTCGCGAAGAAAAATCGAAAGCACGAACAGTGGTGGTGAATCAAGGATCGTTCTAAGCCCGAATCCACCGAAGGAGGGCGTCGGGTTAGCGTCCTGAGGCGGCAAGAAGGTGCTCCTGTGCTTCTGGGATAATGGTTTTGTAGCAAAAAACGGCCCCGGAAAAGGAGCACCCAGTAGATGCTGCCACGCAACCACCCCGACCGGATCCCAAATCACCTTCGACGACCGCCGTTTGGTGGCCAATGCCGGACTGCTCCTTCCGGCCACCCTGGCGCGGCACCTCGGCCTGCCCGAACTCGTCCGGCAGCGCCTCGACCTGGGCGATGCCCGGGGCGGGCGAACACGAGCGACAAGATGATGACGCTGGTGGCGTCTGCGCTGGCTGGGGGCGACTGCATTGACGACGCCGATGTGTTGCGCACCGGGGGGACGGCCTGCACCCTGAACGGCACGGTCAAGGCGCCATCCACCCTGGGCACCTTCCTGCGCAGCTTCCGGTGGGGCCACGTCCGTCAACTCGACCGGGTGAGCCGCGAGTTGCTGGCCCGGGCTTGGCAGGCCGGGGCGGGACCCGGCGACGGGCCCCTGACCATTGACCTGGACTCCACCATCTGCGAGACCTACGGACTGGCCAAGGAGGGCGCCCGCCACCACGGCTATACCGGCAAGCGGGGCTACCACCCGCTGCCGGCCATCGCCGCCGGCACCGGAGACGTGCTGATGTCCCGGCTGCGCGAGGGCCGGGCCAACACCGCCCGCGGCGCCGCCCACTTCCTGCGGGAGACGGTGGGACGGGTGCGCTACGCCGGGGCCGACGGACGACTCACGCTACGGGCCGACAGCGGGTTCTACACTCATGGCGTGGTATCCGTCTGCCGCAAGATGGATGTCCGCTTCTCCATCACCATCCGCCAGCACAAAAGCCTGCACAATCTCATCGAGGCGATACCCGAAGATGCCTGGACGCCGATTCCTTACTGGATGGACGGTGCCGCCGATGTGGCCGAGACCACCTGCACCCCCTTCCAGGCCGAGGCGGACGCCGCGCCGGTACGGCTCATCGTCCGGCGGGTGAAGCCGACGCCCGGTTCCCAACTGGCCCTCTTCGCCAAATACAGCTATCATGGCTTCATCACCGACCGGGACGGGGAGTTGCTCGAACTGGAGGCTGACCATCGCCGCCACGCCGAGATCGAGAATGCCATACGCGACCTCAAGTACGGCGTCGGGCTGAACCATCTCCCCTCGGGCCGCTTCGCCGCCAACGGCGCCTGGCTGGCCGTCCAGACGATGGCCCACAACCTGGCCCGCTGGACGGCGCGGATCGGTCTGGGAGAGCGGATAGCCACCACCAAGACCCTCCGGCGGCGGTTCTTCTCCCTGGCCGGACGGCTCACCCGCTCGGCACGCCGGTTGACCCTGCATCTTCCGGATCGCTGGCCTTGGGCTGAGAAGTTCAGCCGTGCCTTGGCCCGGCTGCGAGCCATTCCACTCCCGGCCTGACGGCACCGTCGGCGACCGACCCACCCACCGGACAACCGAAGATCCCCGCAGACTCGTGCCAGCCCGGTCCGAGAGAGTTCCCTGCTGCGTATTCTCTCGCCATCCCGCGCATCGCAGCTCCCGCAGACGGCCATAGGGGCCCCTGTGCGGCGATGAAGACCGTCCGCCGACCTCCCTACCCCAAATGGAACCCAGACTATTTCCCCTGTAGCTCCCTCACCCCCCTTCCGCTTTCCTCACGCCGTCCATCGGTGTCCTTCGGTGGATTCGGGCTTAGACAGGCCACTAGTCGCACCCACTGTCGCCCCGTTTGCCAAGCGTGCACCCGACTAGCATAATAAGTTATGAGTGCTGAGTATTAAGGAGGACTAAGAAGGGTGCCGTACGACACCGACGACTTTGAAACAGACGGCATACAGCGAAGCCACACGGTACCCGTGCTGGTGGACTTCTGGGCGGAGTGGTGCGGGCCGTGCAAGATAATCGGCCCCATCCTGGAGAGGCTGGCGCAGCAGCACGAAGACGAATGGGCTTTAGCCAAGCTCGATACCGACAAGCACCAGGCGATCGCCATGCGGTATGGCATCCGGAGCATACCTAACGTGAAGCTTTTCATAGACGGTGAGGTGAGCGACGAGTTCGTCGGGGCGCTGCCGGAACCGAGGATCGTCGAGTGGCTCCGGAAGGCCGTGCCCAGCAAGTACCGTGCCCAGCTCGAGGGAGCCAGGCAGCTGTTGCTCGAGAATGGGGCCTCCCAAGCTGAAGAGATGCTTCAGCCACTGGTCGCCGCAGAGCCAGATAACGATCAGGCCGTCGTACTGCTGGGTCAAGCCCTGCTCAACTCCGACTCCGAGCTGGCAGTAAGAACCGTGGAGCGAATCGAACTGGGCTCGAAGTACTTCGAGACGGCCGAAGCAGTCAAAACGCTCGCCAACATGTTCGAGCTCATCGGGGACGCGGAGTCGCTGCCCGAAGACTCGGTGAGGGATCAGTACCTGAACGCAGTCCGTGACACGCAGGGTAGTAATTTCGAGGGTGCGCTGGATGGGTTCGTCGGGGTAATACGCAAGAACCGGTACTATGATGACGATGGTGCGCGAAAGGCTTGTATCGCGATCTTCAAACTGCTCGGCGAAGACCACGAGACCACGAAAAAGTACCGGCCAGTCTTCGCCAGCGCGCTTTACTAATTCAGCGAGCTTTTGAGTCACACCAAGCGCGGACCACGGCTTCGAGGTCTTACCTGCGAGCTTCCACCTCGTCAAGGTCGGCGAAGCGCATAGTGCGGACAAGGGCGGCATCCCCCAACAGGTGAGGATGGTCACCTGGAATCTCGGACCCGCGGTGGAACATCAGGCTCACGAAGTTCTTGGTCCGAGGCTGAAGGCTTACGAGGTTGCCTTCGAAGGTGAACGTGGGGGTACTCCACTTGACGGTCTCGGCCATCCGAGCATCGGCACCCAGGATGATCTCCCGCACGCGCAGCATCGCGTCCTTGAGCGGGTGCTCAAAGCCGTCGAACCAGGCGTCGACCTCTGTGCTTGTGCTCACGCTCTTACTTCGATCCGCTGTTCAGTAGCTGGCGAAAACTCACTGAGCAGACTATGGGGTTGCTCAACTGCGACGCAACATCAGATTTCGTAACCAAAACGAGTGATCTCGCATTAGTCATCGTACAGCGTAAGACAGTGGTTTCGGCGACATGCAGTCGGAGGTGTAAACTAAAATGAGTGTTGGTCGCTGTGTTGAACGGGCGATCAACGCCAAGAATCGGGGAGACATTGAAGATGCTTTTATCCAGACAAGCATTGCAGTTGCCAGTACGTCGGACAGGGAGTATCCAACGGAGAAAAGTGACAACGCGAAATATAAGGAGTTCATCCGGCAAAACTTTGCCTTGATAACAAAGGCCGCATTTGACGTTTCATTTCGAGGACTCCGTTTAAGATATAGTCATCCACGTCTTGCAGGTACAGCTCGGGGGTCAACTCAGCAACCTTCCTAGTCCTGTTGACGAACAGCGGCAGCAGCCGGCTCTCGAACTGCTCCTCGGTATCGCGGACTCGCGGCCGCCTCAGCTGTATCGTTCCCGAACTCAGCGTAAGCCTCCGGGCTCTGCCGTATCCGTTCCGATAGCCGGTATCGTTGTCCGAGTCGGATCTGAGCGCCGACTTCGCCCTTCCCAGAAACGCCGTCACCTCCTCCTCCAGCAACTCCTGGATCAGCCTCTGAACCTAGCTTCGCACCCAATCCTCCAACTGCTCCCACTCCGGCCTTGACTCCGACCTACTCTCAGTGCTTTCCTTCCTCATGGGCGGTCTATCTCCTCTCTTGGGCCTCGAGCCCGTGTTGTTCAGAGAGAAGGTACACCGCCTGACTGTTTACACACTTTTTGAAGATACCTCGTGGGCTCTCAGAAAGTCTTCAAAACGCCAGACAATGGTGGCCCGTTGGTATTACCTGCGGACCTGCTCTCTGGGATGATCGCCGCAGTTGTCGCTTCTCCTGCAAACTCGGACGAGCATTACCCGGACCAGTTCGCCATACGTATTCGCGGCAAGCCGCGGAAGCTAGGCGATATTTCAGGCAAAAGGGAATACCTAAAGAAAATGGTTGGTTTGTAGAATCTCAAAGATCCCTGTTAGTGCCGGGTCCGCCCTCACGCTATTTCCCGACTCATGCAAACCCGATGGCCTCAGATGACCTTTTCGGCATTGCCTTACCCTCCTACCCGCTCCCAAATCACACGAGAACCCTTTCGGGGGTCAGGAGGACGTTCAGCCGACGGCTGAGCTCGATCACCTCGTCGGCGTGATCGGGGAACCAGGCCTGGATCCAGAACTCACGCTCGAAGAAGGCCAGCGGTGACATGCCGGCACGTCTGATGCCGACGGGCATGACCAGGCCGCTGAAGTTGATGAAGCTGACCTCTTCGAGGATCCGCCCGTGAGCGGCCAAGCCGGCATCTATTGGGCATAGGGCCTTGATGCTATCGAGGCTCTCGGCCACGCAGCGTAGGCAGAAGGCGTGGGTGCGGCTCAGCAGGCCCTCCGGCAGAGCCTTCAAAATCGTGCGCATGGTCAACCCTGAAAAAACCGTGTCGTCGATTACGGCCAGGGATTCGACTTCCTCAAGCCCTTGGAGCTGGTCATTTAGCGGCCGGTCCGAAAGGCTGACGACGCTGTAAGCACCTCGGCCGTCCTCGACTCGCGTAACGTCGACCCTGCGCCTCGCGGGAAACCAGCCGGTGCGCGCGTTCAGGTGCTCAGCTACGCGCTCCCCGGCGCGGCCGATGCCTATGGTCATGGCGAACGGAGAGTGGTCACCGCGGGATATCAGCCTCTCGACCTGCTCGTCCTGGGTCAGCACAACCGCGTGCGCGTTGCTACGGATCAGGCCAAGGAGCTCTTCAGTCAGGCGAGACGCATCAGACGCGTCCCCGTATTCCCGCCGGACGGCCTCGCTCAGGTCATCGTGAACGTACAGCACGCGAGGTGTCGGCGGCGTGAGCACGAGTCTATCTGCCTACCTAACTCAGCATCGCCAGCGCCAGGGCGTAGGTCCCATCAACGTCGGTGTACCAGCGCTCAAGCCCCATGCCAGTCCCTTTCAACATGGTCTCCGTTGATTGGCGGGTGAACTTGTAGGAGCTCTCAGTCCATATGCTCTCACCCGCCGACAGTTGGACCGTCAGGTCGAGGCTTCCCAGACGGGCCGTCTGAGCCGACTCTGCCACCAGGTGCATCTCGATTCGGCTGGCTTCAAGGTCATAGTAGGCGTGGTGGCGAAACGACCCTGGGTCGAAGTCGGCGTCGAGCCCCTGGTTCACCACCCGCAGGATGTTGCGGTTGAACTCTGCAGTTACGCCACCGGCGTCGTTGTACGCGGCCTCCATGACGGCGACTTCCTTCTGTAGATCGACTCCCAACAACAGCCGGTCGTCCGGAGCCAGGAGCCGCCGTATTCGCTCTAGGAGGTCGCGACGAGCTACAGGGTCCAGGTTTCCGATAGTGCTGCCGAAGAAAACGACCAGCCTCCTCCCGATCGACCCCGGCACGCTCGACAGGTGACGCTCGAGGTCACCTATCACACCGTATATCTCCAGGTAGGGGAAGTCTTCGACCAGCCGAGCGCTCGCCGTCCCCATAGCCTCTCGATCGAGGTCGAAAGGCACGTATCTCGTTAAGTAGCCAGACGCACCGTCCCCCTTAAGGAGGTGGCGGACCTTGGGCGAGGTACCCGGACCGAGCTCGATGATCTCCCGGGGATGCAACTTGGAGACCAGCTCGCCCCCAATCGACTCGATGATGCCTTGCTCTGCCCGAGTAAGGTAGTACTCCGGCAGCTGGGAGATGCGCTCGAAGAGGGCCGATCCTCTCGGGTCGTAAAAGTACTTGGAAGGCAGGTACTTCGGTCGACTTGTGAGTCCCAGCCGGACGTCCCGCGCCAGCGTACTCTGGAATCCGCCCTGGTCTACTTGGACTGTCGTCTGAGAGATGGACAAGTTTTCACTCTCACCCATTCGACTTCGCTCAGGGAAGGCTCTCGATCCTCTCCCATCAAGGGGCTTAGCCGAGAATTGGCCATGCCGGTTAATTGTGGCACCCGTTGGATAACGACACCGGAGCAGGGCGCACGCCATGCGCCCCTACGTACTCCTAATACAGAGGTGGGGCAACTGTCAGTTGGGGGCCAACCTCCTTCGATACTGCGCCTTCGGCGCCTACTCGGGACTGGCGGGATGAACGGGGTTGGTGAGGTTTTGAAAAAGTGTCTCATTCTGTCTCATTGTGTCTCGTTCAGCTACAGATTTTACCGTGCCGCGAGACAGTGGGGCAAAAGAAATGAGACAGGCCGCTTGGGTCTGTCCCTAAGAATAAGTATAGCACCGATGTTCGCGGTTGTCGAGGGCTCGGGATTGCATGCAGGGCCTTTCGGTTTTCCCTGAAATACCCGGAGGCGGTGTCATTCCGAGGCTCCGCGAGGAATCTAGACGGTCATCATTAACCAACGTTGATTCCCTCGTAACAAGGCCTGTTTGAGATGAGCCCTGGCGTGCGAAGGTGGTCTGGAGCGGAGGAGGCCACGGGATGCCGGCTGCTGGCCTCACCGCACCATCTGCCGCGCTCAGGACAAGCGTGATCCCGTTGCGGTACCCCTTCCGTGGCTCAGGGCACCCGGTGGAAGCTGTGGAGCGGCGCCCTCATGCGGCCGCGACCGCAGGTACCGTCCCGACCGCCCGCTGAGCCGTGTTCTCCATCTCCACCAGGCGTGCATGGACCATCCGCTTGAAGTTACACGCCAACGCCTTCAGGTAGACGGCAAGCCGCACCCGACGGCCCCCTCGCACCCGCAAGCGCCCAAGCCCGTGGGCGCGCTTCAGCTCGGAGTTCGTTCCCTCGATACCAGCCCTTATGGCATACCGCTTGCGCCACTCCTCGGTGGCCTCGGCCCTCCGGCGCCGCTCGATGTTCACCTTCACCAGGTCCGCCTTGAGAACGTAGGCCCCCGCACGCCGGTCCAGTTTCACTGGGCAACGGGATCGCAAGGGGCAGGGCTCGCATGTTGTCCCGGCAAAGTGGACCTCTACCCGCTCCGGCGCATCCTCCAACTCGTACTCCTCGATGGACGGGTGGCCGGCGGGGCACACCGTGGCCTGCTCCCCTGTGACGTTGATCTGGAAGTCCGCGGCGGTGAGCGGCGGTGGTCCGTCACGCTCTCCTTCGTGCGAGTTCCCCGGCGCCGACCCCGCCACCGGGCTCACCAGTTCCGTTCCCCGGCGCGAGGCTTCGAAGGCGTTGCGGCCCGACCCATACGCCGTGTCGACGAAGAGCTCGTCCGGTCGGACCTTCCGCTCCGCGAGCCCGTCAACGACCGGCGCGCTCACGTCGGTGTCGCTCCCACTCGAGGGGGTCACCTCCACGTGGGTGATGAGCTGGGTGGCGTTCTCCTCGTGGCAGGTCTCCGCCACCTGCACCTCGTACCCCTTCCCCTTGTGGCCGCTGTAGGTCACATCCGGGTCGTGGGGCGATTGCAGCGAGTCGGCGGACACCTGCTTCGGGTCCTTCAGGGCCACGGGCACCTTGCATTCCCCAGCATCGTCATCATCGTCCCCCGGGCGCCCGTCCCGGTGTTTGCCCACATGGCACTGCTCCCGCAGCAGCCGCTCCAGCAGCCGGTACTCCTCCAGCTGGGCAGCAGTCGTGCCACGGAACCGGTCCACCAGCCGGTAGAGGTCCCGGGCACAGACCGAAAGGCGTCGCCGACCCTCCCCCGTGTGGGCGTCCTCGTAGTGGGTCGCCTCGTCTTCTTCCTTCAAATAGCGCCCTAGGAGGCCCTCCGGAACCACAGGGCGAAGCTCTGGGTGCTCCCAGCGCAAGGCCCGCAGGAACAACCGCATCGTCTCACAGAACAGGCCCAGCCGGGTGAGTGTGGCGATGTTGCTCATGATGTGGGTGGAGTCCAGCCGTTGCTTTCCGGTGCGTATGCCCAGCGCCTGGATGATCCGGTCCGTGGTCTCCCGGAAAGCCAGCCGGCCACCATCGTGCTGCATCAGGCGAACTCGGAAGTTGTGGAGGGTCTTCTGGGGCAGGTGGGTCTCCTCGATGTCCAGCCGCAGGGCGTGGTGCCAGAGCAGGTTGAACTCTAGCTGCTCCAGGGCTTCACCGTCGGTGAGGTTGAACATCTCTTTGAGAAGGTGGACCCCGAGGACGGTCTGCACCGCCCGGTTGGGACGGCCGTTGTCCGCGCAGTACATCGGAGCAAAGAGCTCCTCGTCAATCAGGGGGAGTGCCTCGTTTCGGAAAACCTCGGCCCAACTTCTCTCCAGGCGCTTAGCCTTCTTCGGCGTCACCAGGAACCGGGACTGCCAGAGGCTCTCTTGCGGGTCTCGTATTCGGAACATCCTCCCCTCCCTCGGCCAGGCGCAGCGCCCACGACCTTTTATTACATTATCCCCACCTTGCCCCAGGCTGGCGAGGGGTTTTTACGAACAAATCAACGTTGATTCCCTCGCAAAAAGGCCTGTTTGAGATGAACCCTGGCGTGCGAAGGGGCCTGGAAGGGAGGAGGCCACGGGATGCCGGCTGCTGGCCTCACCGCACCATCTGCCGCGCTCAGGACAAGCGTGATCCCGTTGCGGTACCCCTTCCGTGGCTCAGGGCACCCGGTGGAAGCTGTGGAGCGGCGCCCTCATGCGGCCGCGACCGCAGGTACCGTCCCGACCGCCCGCTGAGCCGTGTTCTCCATCTCCACCAGGCGTGCATGGACCATCCGCTTGAAGTTGCACGCCAACGCCTTCAGGTAGACGGCAAGCCGCACCCGACGGCCCCCTCGCACCCGCAAGCGCCCAAGCCCGTGGGCGCGCTTCAGCTCGGAGTTCGTTCCCTCGATCCCGGCCCTTATGTCATACCGCTTGCGCCACTCCTCGGTGGCCTCGGCCCTCCGGCGCCGCTCGATGTTCACCTTCACCAGGTCCGCCTTGAGAACGTAGGCCCCCGCACGCCGGTCCAGTTTCACTGGGCAACGGGATCGCAAGGGGCAGGGCTCGCATGTTGTCCCGGCAAAGTGGACCTCTACCCGCTCCGGCGCATCCTCCAACTCGTACTCCTCGATGGACGGGTGGCCGGCGGGGCACACCGTGGCCTGCTCCCCTGTGACGTCGATCTGAAAGTCCGCGGCGGTGAGCGGCGGTGGTCCGTCACGCTCTCCTTCGTGCGAGTTCCCCGGTGCCGACCCCGCCACCGGGCTCACCAGTTCCGTTCCCCGGCGCGAGGCTTCGAAGGCGTTGCGGCCCGACCCATACGCCGTGTCGACGAAGAGCTCGTCCGGTCGGACCTTCCGCTCCGCGAGCCCGTCAACGACCGGCACGCTCACGTCGGTGTCGCTCCCACTCGAGGGGGTCACCTCCACGTGGGTGATGAGCTGGGTGGCGTTCTCCTCGTGGCAGGTCTCCGCCACCTGCACCTCGTACCCCTTCCCCTTGTGGCCGCTGTAGGTCACATCCGGGTCGTGGGGCGATTGCAGCGAGTCGGCGGACACCTGCTTCGGGTCCTTCAGGGCCACGGGCACCTTGCATTCCCCAGCATCGTCATCATCGTCCCCCGGGCGCCCGTCCCGGTGTTTGCCCACATGGCACTGCTCCCGCAGCAGCCGCTCCAGCAGCCGGTACTCCTCCAGCTGGGCAGCAGTCGTGCCACGGAACCGGTCCACCAGCCGGTAGAGGTCCCGGGCACAGACCGAAAAGCGTCGCCGACCCTCCCCCGTGTGGGCGTCCTCGTAGTGGGTCGCCTCGTCTTCTTCCTTCAAATAGCGCCCCAGGAGGCCCTCCGGAACCACAGGGCGAAGCTCTGGGTGCTCCCAGCGCAAGGCCCGCAGGAACAACCGCATCGTCTCACAGAACAGGCCCAGCCGGGTGAGTGTGGCGATGTTGCTCATGATGTGGGTGGAGTCAAGCCGTTGCTTTCCGGTGCGTATGCCCAGCGCCTGGATGATCCGGTCCGTGGTCTCCTGGAAAGCCAGCCGGCCACCGTCGTGCTGCATCAGGCGAACTCGGAAGTTGTGGAGGGTCTTCTGGGGCAGGTGGGTCTCCTCGATGTCCAGCCGCAGGGCGTGGTGCCAGAGCAGGTTGAACTCTAGCTGCTCCAGGGCTTCACCGTCGGTGAGGTTGAACATCTCTTTGAGAAGGTGGACCCCGAGGACGGTCTGCACCGCTCGGTTGAGACGGCCGTTGTCCGCGCAGTACATCGGAGCAAAGAGCTCCTCGTCAATCAGGGGGAGCGCCTCGTTTCGGAAAACCTCGGCCCAACTCCCCTCCAGGCGCTTAGCCTTCTTCGGCGTCACCAGAAACTGGGACTGCCAGAGGCTCTCTTGCGGGTCTCGCGCTCGGAACATCCTCCCCTCCCTCGCCCGGGCGCTGCCCCAACGCCCTTTCCCCACATTATCCTCCCATTGCCCCCGGAGGACGAGGGGTTTTTACGAGGGAATCAACGTTGATTCTCTCGTAAAAAGTCTGTGTAGGTCGAATTAGAACAAACGTACCCACACCTGGGTACAATATACAGTCTCTGTTCCGTACACTACCCCAACATACGGTAGCGCGCAGATGTGCTAAATCGCTGGAACTTCCTCAAAACGGGTTTTTACGAGGGAATCAACGTTAGCTTACCTCAACCATTTAGATTCCTCGTCGAGGACTTCTCGGAATGACAAGAATCCACAACCGAAAGACCCTAGATTGGAGGCGACTTCCTGTACAAAGCGTCCGCCAAGGGAGAGGTAAGTCCCTTTCCCCCTAGATAGGGGTGAAGCCTCCTGTCGCGTCTTACCTGACAGAGCGCTATGCGTCTTCTGCCAAACGGATGCCCGAGAACTGCCAGCGGGCATCGGGAGGGAAGAAGTTGCGGTAGGTCGCTCGGATGTGCGATTGAGGAGTAGCGCAAGAGCCGCCCCTGAGGACCATCTGGTTCACCATGAACTTGCCGTTATACTCGCCGATGTCACCTTCGAACGGACGGAAGCCCGGATAAGCGACGTATGGGCTCTGAGTCCACTCCCACACGTCGCCGATCAGCTGTTTTAGATCACCGTTGTCGCCGTTGGCGGAAAGCGGATGGTAGACTCCCGACTCCAGAAGGTTGCCATCCATTGGCTGCCCCTCAGCGGCCTGCTCCCACTCATGCTCCGTAGGCAGCCGCTTATGAGTCCAGCGAGCATATGCGTCTGCCTCGTAGTAGCTAACGTGCACTAGCGGCGCGTGGTCGTCCACCGGTAACATCCCAGAGAGGGTCTGTGTCCACCACCGGCCGTCGACCTTCTCCCAGTAAAGAGGCGCGCTCCAACCCTGGTCCTGGACTACTTTCCAGCCATCCGAGAGCCACAGGTCCCGGCGCTCATAGCCCCCAGAGTCGATGAACTCCAGGTATTCACCGTTCGTCGTCAGCCGTGAGGCCAGGCGGTACGGGCCGTTGTATGTTCGATGTCTCGGCCATTCGTTGTCGAAGGCGAATCCCGATCCGTCGTGGCCGACCATGTGAAGCCCAGGCTCGAACTCGACCCACTGCAGGGGCGCCGAGTCCAACTGAGGAGGTCGACGCTCGTAATACGCGGGACGAAGCGGATTTACGGCCATGTTGTACTTAATGTCCGTCAGCAGCAGCTCCTGGTGTTGCTGCTCGTGGTTGACGCCGAGGGCTATCAGAGACCCGATGCCTAGCAGGCGCTCCGGCTCGGTGATCTCGACTAGCTCGGAGATAGCCCGGTCGACATGACTGCGATACTCGTACACCTCCGCGACCGTGGGCCGGGCGAGGTGTCCGCGATGCGTTCTCAGGTACTGTGGGCCAACGCTGCCGTAGTAGGAATTGAAGAGGTACTCGTACTTGGGATCGAGCGGCCGGTAGCCAGGCAGGTGCCTCTTGAGAAGGAACGTTTCGAAGAACCATGATACGTGGGCCAGGTGCCACTTGGCGGGGCTGACGTCGGGCATCGCCTGGACGACATAGTCCTCCACGGCCAGAGGCTCGCATAGACGCTCGGTCGTCTGCCGCGCGTCCTGGTATTCAGCGATCAGCGTCGCCGGCTCGCTGGGGATGCCTTGGAACAAGGGTTGAGGGTTTGGGTTCATAGTGTCGCTTGGGAGGTTCGCGGACGCCAATCTAACAGCGCGCCTCAGGCGTGTCAATCGGCCTTGCACAGAAATCGGGCGTGGCGGTTACTCGCCGCACCCTGGAGATGAAAAACGAAGAGCGCCGAAAAATCTGTTCCATTTTGTTCCATTGTGTCCCGCTCAGCTAGGGACTTTGGTACACCGCGGAACAGCGGGGCAAAGAAATGGACAGGCCGCTTGGGTCTGTCCCTCGGATCAAGTATAGCACTTATGTTCGCGATCGTCCAGGGGCGGGACTTGGATGCAACTTCTTGTGCAAAGCCGTGTCAATCGCGTTCATCGGGAGCAGGGCCGGTGGTTCGACAAGCTCACCACGAACGGAAAAACGCACCCCTTCGTCGTTTCGGCAAGCTCAGCGCAGGCTCTGAGCTCGTCGAGGGACTCCCGTAGGCTGATTTCGAAAAGACACCAACGGCCGGATGCATCTTCCCGTTTAGCTACCATCGCGCCAGCTGCGAGCGCGCTCGAGGGCCAGCTCTATAAACGACGTCTTGGCGTCGGTAAAGGCCACCCGATCTTGCGTGATCTTGCGGGCCAGGTCCCTTTTGAATGTCTGGTATGCTCGAGCCTCCTCGGGGGCTGCCCTCAGATAGTCTCGGAGCAGAAGGTGGTCTTTCCAAAAGTCCGTGGTCGGCTCCACGACGTGCAGGTGGTGCGACGCTGGCTCTGACCCGCCCTTTCGAAAATACCTTCTCTCAGGGACGAACTCTTCGTACTCCGCAACGTATTCGTAACCGATGCCCGCCAGCGGCTCGACGATCTTCGCGGCGTCGTCTATTCGGCGGACAGCGGCCATTATGTCGATTATCGGTTTCGCCCCCAGGCCGGGCACGGCGGTGCTCCCAACGTGTTCCAGTCTGACCGCGAGCCCACCGACTGTCACCAGGATCAACTCCTTCTCCATCTCGTACATCGACGGCCAATTGGGGTTGTAGTCGACGATTTGGATGGGCGCGCTCACTGAGTTTTGCTTCCCGAACCTAGCTGGCGGATTTGACCCCCATCCCTTCGACCCGCTCAGGGCAGGCTCTAACCTTCCCCCTTCGGGGGGAAGGGATCAGAGGGGAGGGCGCTTGCTATCTCTCCTCGAAGTTAACCGGCAACTTTACTTCGAAGCTCGTGCGTCCCGGGGCCGAGGTGACACGGATATCGCCGCGATGCTTTTGCACCACGATGTTGTAGCTGATGTCGAGTCCGAGGCCAGTGCCCTGTCCAGGAGGCTTCGTTGTAAAGAATGTGTCGAATATCCTGGACTGGAGCTCGGTTGGAATACCGGGACCATTGTCCTCGATTTCCACGACTACTTCATCATCTTCCTGATGGGTCCGGATGGCGATCTCCCCTTCCCCTTCGAGCGCATCTGCCGCGTTATCCAATAGATTTGTCCAGACCTGATTCAACTCGCTACCGTAGGCCTGAATACTCGGCAACTCGGGCGCGTACTCCCGTCGCACATGGATTCCCGACAGCTTGTTACGAAGGATGACTAGCGTGCTATCCAGTCCCTCGTGCACATCTACGTTCTGGACCGGCGCCTGATCCAGATAGGAGTACGACTTAAGGGCCTTGACGATATCGGATATGCGCCCGGCCCCCTGCCCGATCTCCGCCAGCAGGCTTAAGACCGCGTAGTTGGAGCCGACCCGGCGAATGGCTGCTGCGAAATGGTCGGAGCCCAGCTTCCCGGCAAACCGTCCAAGCTCCTGGCTGTCAAAACCCAGACTCACCAGCGCCGGTGCCATCTCCCAACCGTCATCCACGCCATGCTCCTCAAGCCATCCTTCGACCTCAAGCTCTCGGTCGCTCCGCTCTACCGGGTCCAGGTCCACGGGTTTGCCGGCCCTCTCTTCCACTCGGGCATCAAGCTCCTGTACGAGGTCTCCCTTTGGCCCATCGGGCGACAGGCCGTCCATTTGGGACCGGGACTCGCCGAACTCCTACAGAGCGGCCTGGAGCTGGTCGGCGCCGCGCTTCACTGCCGCGGCGGGGTTGTTCAGCTCATGGGCGACCCCCGCGGTCAGAGTCCCCAACTGTGCCATCTTTTCGCTCTGACGCAGCATCGCCTCGGTAGCCCGCCAGCGCCCAAGTATCGTGTAGAACATGGCGTTGGCCGCCGACACGCTGGTGGACAGCAGACGGTCCAGCTGCTCCTTGCTGATGGCGATCAGGACGCTGTCCTCAGGGGCGCGCACGCTGGCCATCCGAGGCGACTTCTCCAGCAAGGCCATGTCACCTATCACCTCGCCTGCCTCGCGAACGGCCAGCAGGACATCCCGCCCCCCTGACTGCTTGACGACCTCCAGCTTCCCATCCTTGATGACGTAGGCCCGATCGCCGTCGCTCCCTTCTTCGAACAGCTTGTCTCCGGCCGACAAATGGACCTCTTGTGCCGCTTCACTCAGCATCGTGATATCGTCCTCTTGCAGGTCGGAGAAGAAGGGCACTTTTTTCAGGAAGTCTTGCATTAAACCGTCTTCAAATATTGGTGAGCAAAGCTGACGGCCACGCCGCCTTGTCCGACGGCCGATGCTACCCGTCTGGAGGCGCCATACCGAACGTCGCCTGCCACGAATATCCCTGGCACGCTGGTCTCCAGAAGGAATGGATCACGCTTCAGCGTCCAGCCCTTGGGCCGCTTCGAGTCTCGGACCAGGTCGTCGCCCGAAAGGATGAACCCGGCCGGGTCCCTCTCGACCACCCCCGCAACGAGCTCGGTGTGCGGTCTCGACCCGATGAAGACGAACATTGCCGCGGCAGGTAACGTCTCGACCTCGTTAGTCTGATTGTTCCTGATCGCAATCGCTTCCAGGCGGCTTTCGCCCTTAACTTCCACCACCTCGGTCTGGAGCAAAACCTCGACGTTGTCGGTGGCGTAGATCTGGTCCACCAGGTACTGGGACATCTCTTCTCCCAACGAAGCTCTGCGTACCAGCATGGTCACTTTGCTAGCATATTGGGACAAGAACGTGACGCCCATGCCGGCGGAGTTGGCCCCTCCGACGACGAACACCGGCTGGCCTCGACAGTATGTGGCCTCGGTCACAGCCGCACCATAGTAGAGACCGGCTCCCTGGAGGCCGTCGACGCCTGGAACGCTTAGCTCGGTGACGGAGACCCCTGTCGCAATCAGCACGGCGTGGCAACTTAGCTCTGAGCCATCGCCGAGTGTGACGATGCGATAGGGGTCCTCCGGGCGGACTTGGGTAACCTCGGTGGCCGTAATGACCTCGGTGCCGAATCGGACGGCCTGGGCCGTCGCCCGCCTAGCCAGATCGGTGCCACTCAGGCCCTTCGGAAACCCGAGGTAGTTCTCGATGAGCGAGCTCGTACCCGCCTGACCGCCAGTGGCATGCTTCTCGATCATTGCCACTCGCAGTCCCTCGGAAGCGCCGTATACAGCCGCGGCGAGCCCGGCCGGGCCCGCCCCAACAATAATCAGATCGTAGAAGGGCTGGGTCGCGACGGTCTGCAGCCCTACCCTCTCGGCCAGCGAGCGGTTGTCCGGTTGTGTAAGCACCTCGCCGTCCGGGAAGAAGACGACGGGAAGCTTGCCGGCACCATCCGATGACGCCTCTACCAGCTCTTTCGCTTCGATGTCCAGCCACTGGTAGGGAATGCGATTTCGGGCCAGGAAGTCCTTCACCTGATGGCTACTGGGAGACCATTGGGACCCAGCGACGCGGATCCCGTCGTAGGGCACGGGCACCGACGCAAGCCAGTCGGCCAGCAGGTCGTCCAGCACCGGGTACAGCTGCTGCTCAGGCGGGTCCCAGGGCTTCATCAAGTAGTGGTCGAGCCCGATAGTGTTGATGCTGGCGATGGCGGCCTCGGTGTCAGCGTACGCTGTTAGCAGCACCTTGCGGGCATCGGGGTACAGCTTGCGGCCCTCTTCCAGAAACTCGGTCCCGCTCATCTCCGGCATGCGCTGGTCTACCAAGAAGAGCGCCAGTGGCTGGTTACGTCGCTTGAGCTGGCGCACGGCTTCGAGCGCCTCCGCTCCGGAGCCGGCTTTGACGATGCGATAGTCGCGACGGTAGTGACGCCTCAGGTCGCGCTCCACAGCGTTCAACACCTGGGGCTCATCGTCCACAGCGAGGATTACAGGAGTGGCCATCGGTGAAACCTTTGCTTTCGCGGGGCCGGGGAGGGACCGGGCTATCGACGGGGCAGTGCCACCACATCCTCCAGGTTAAGCATCGTCGTCAACTTGTTCGCGGCACCGTCGACAAAGAGGGCGCGCATCTGCTCGTCGGTAAACAGTCCTGCGGTCTCGTCGATCATCGCCTGGGTCTCTTGCTTCTTATCTGTCGCGTCTTCGGTACGGCCCAGAGCATCGAGTGCCGATGCTGCTCCACCGCGCGACTGCCAGACCAATGGCCGCATCCCCATCTGCAGAGCCAGGTCTTCTGCGCGGAGGTATTCCGTCAGCGCGCCGTTCATGTCTCCTCGGGCGGCGCTGACCATGGCATCGGTCATCGCCATGGTTGGATAGTATTGCTTCATCCCGGCCGCTTCAGCAAGTCCGCGAGCTTCGGCCGCCGACCTGGCAGCCTCCTCGACCTCGCCCCTTGCTAGGGCCACATGGGCGAGACCGGCAAGCACCATTGGTCTTAGCATGTGCATCACCATAGTAGGGTTGTCCATGCCTTTGCGGAACATCTCATTGGCGAGGTCAAGGTCCCTTAACCCGAATCCACCGAAGGAGGGCGTCGGGTTAGCGTCCTGAGGCGGCAAGAAGGCGCTCCTGTGCTTCTGGGATAATGGTTTTGTAGCAAAAAACCGACCCCGGAAAAGGAGCACCCAGTAGATGCTGCCACGCAACCACCCCGACCGGATCCAAATCACCTTCGACGACCGCCGCTTGGTGGCCAATGCCGGGCTGCTCCTTCCGGCCACCCTGGCGCGGCACCTCGGCCTGCCCGAACTCGTCCGGCAGCGCCTCGACCTGGGCGATGCCCCGGGGCGGGCGAACACGAGCGACAAGATGATGACGCTGGTGGCGTCTGCGCTGGCTGGGGGCGACTGCATTGACGACGCCGATGTGTTGCGCACCGGGGGGACGGCCTGCACCCTGGGCGGCACGGTCAAGGCGCCATCCACCCTGGGCACCTTCCTGCGCAGCTTCCGGTGGGGCCACGTCCGTCAACTCGACCGGGTGAGCCGCGAGTTGCTGGCCCGGGCTTGGCAGGCCGGGGCGGGACCCGGCGACGGGCCCCTGACCATTGACCTGGACTCCACCATCTGCGAGACCTACGGACTGGCCAAGGAGGGCGCCCGCCACCACGGCTATACCGGCAAGCGGGGCTACCACCCGCTGCTGGCCATCGCCGCCGGCACCGGAGACGTGCTGATGTCCCGGCTGCGCGAGGGCCGGGCCAACACCGCCCGCGGCGCCGCCCACTTCCTGCGGGAGACGGTGGGACGGGTGCGCTACGCCGGGGCCAACGGACGACTCACGCTACGGGCCGACAGCGGGTTCTACACTCATGGCGTGGTATCCGTCTGCCGCAAGATGGATGTCCGCTTCTCCATCACCATCCGCCAGCACAAAAGCCTGCACAATCTCATCGAGGCGATACCCGAAGATGCCTGGACGCCGATTCCTTACTGGATGGACGGTGCCGCCGATGTGGCCGAGACCACCTGCACCCCCTTCCAGGCCGAGGCGGACGCCGCGCCGGTACGGCTCATCGTCCGGCGGGTGAAGCCGACGCCCGGTTCCCAACTGGCCCTCTTCGCCAAATACAGCTATCATGGCTTCATCACCGACCGAGACGGGGAGTTGCTCGAACTGGAGGCTGACCATCGCCGCCACGCCGAGATCGAGAATACCATACGCGACCTCAAGTACGGCGTCGGGCTGAACCATCTCCCCTCGGGCCGCTTCGCCGCCAACGGCGCCTGGCTGGCCGTCCAGACGATGGCCCACAACCTGGCCCGCTGGACGGCGCGGATCGGTCTGGGAGAGCGGATAGCCACCACCAAAACCCTCCGGCGGCGGTTCTTCTCCCTGGCCGGACGGCTCACCCGCTCGGCACGCCGGTTGACCCTGCATCTTCCGGATCGCTGGCCTTGGGCTGAGAAGTTCAGCCGCGCCTTGGCCCGGCTGCGAGCCATTCCACTCCCGGCCTGACGGCACCGTCGGCGACCGACCCACCCACCGGACAACCGAAGATCCCCGCAGACTCGTGCCAGCCCGGTCCGAGAGAGTTCCCTGCTGCGTATTCTCTCGCCATCCCGCGCATCGCAGCTCCCGCAGACGGCCATAGGGGCCCCTGTGCGGCGATGAAGACCGTCCGCCGACCTCCCTACCCCAAATGGAACCCAGGCTATTTCCCCTGTAGCTCCCTCACCCCCCTTCCGCTTTCCTCACGCCGTCCATCGGTGTCCTTCGGTGGATTCGGGCTTAACTGCGTGGCACAGTAGCCCAGGTCGACCCAAGACATGGCACCCAGGGCCTTACCCATGGGCATCTCCATAAGCTTCTTGGCTTCGGTATGATACTCGATGACCCGGCTAGAGAGATCGAGGCTAACGTCCAGGAGGCTCACCCCTAGCTGGCACAGCGCAGCCGCCTGAAGGTAAGAGAACCCGGTCAGGCGGGCGGCATCGACTGCCCGCTGCTGACTATCGATCGCGCTCTCATACTCCCCACGCATCCAGGCGACCTGGCCCAGCATCAGCTCGCCGGCGACGACATTGTCTAGCGAACCAATCTGTAGGCCAAGGTCTATCCCCTCCTGCGCCGATTGGCGCGCCGCGTCTAGGTCGCCGTTGCGGATGTGGTAGAGCGGAGTCGTCTGCGCCTTCAGCTCCGCAAGGTATTTGCGGTTCCCCGCCGCCTCGGCCTCCTTGAGGGCCTCTTGGATCGCTTCCCAGGCGTCTTCAAATCGGGTCATATAGATCATCGTATTGGCGATATGCGTCAGTCCGAATAGCTTTGGCTCCTCGAGGTCCATCTCCCTCCCGATCCGGGCGGCCTCCCCAAGATGGCCTTCAGCATCCTCGAAGTCACCCTGCACCGAGTGAAGGTAGCAGTACGTCATGTGCGTCTCGGCAAGGCCGGCTTCGTCACCGCTCTGCCGCGCTAGGCGCTCGGCATCCCCGAGGTGCTCCTCGGCCTCCGGGAGCTGGTCCGACATTAGCGTCGACACGAACCCCAGCTTGTTCAGGGCCGATACCTGCATGGGTAAGTCCCCGTGCTCTTCGGCGACGTGGGCCATCTTGTGGTAGTTCTCCACCGCTGCCGGAACGTTGAACGCGAACGTCAGGGCTCCGCCCAACCCCTCGTAGGCCCTTCGCGCTAGTGATACGTCGTTTACGCGTTCCAGCACGTCGAGTGCCCGCCGGTATAACGCAATGGCGTCTGCAGTCGCGTAGGCGCGCGCCGCGCGCCGCGCCGTCTGCTGAGTCCACCAGGTACGGAAGCGCCCGAGCCTCCTCCCGAGCCTCGATGAAGTGGCGCGCAATGTCGTTCACCCGCTCGGCGGCGGTGCGCTCCAGGTGTTCGGCGACTCGCCCATGCAGCTCGCGGCGACGACTCAATAGAAGGGAGTCGTACGCAGTCTCCTGGGTCATGACGTGTTTAAATACATACACCCGCTCCGGCAGGCGACTCTTTTCGCGGACCAGCTCGCGACGCTGCAGCTCGATCACCGTTTCATTCAGGCTGTCGGCGGGACCGTATACCTCGGCCAGCGTGTCGAAGTGGAACTCCCGGCCGATGACCGACGCCGTCTGTGTTACCCTCTTGGCCTCGTCATCCAACCTGTCCAGCCTCGCGGTGATCACCCCAGCAAGCGTGTCCGGGACGGCGATGTCGACGATCTCGCGGGTCGCCCGCCAGTGTCCACCCTCCGATACCACGAGCCCGGCGTCGAGTAGAGACCGGATAACCTCCTCAACGAAGAAGGGGTTGCCCTCCGCCTTTTGCAGGATGAGGGCTCTCACCTTTTCGGGAAGGTCCTCCACGTGCAGTAGGTTTGCCACCAGCTCTCGGGCATCGTCGCGGGCCAGCGGCTCCAGCATCACAGAGGTGTAGCGATGAGAATACTCGCGGGACGCGGTCTCATGAAAGCGCCATGAAGGCTCCTGTCTCCATGGCCGGAATATCCCGACGAGCATCAGCGAGGCCCGCTCCGTTACGGACATCATCTGCTCGAGCAGCCCCAGCGAGGTCGGGTCGATCCAGTGAACGTCCTCGAAGACCAGCACCACCGGCCTGGTTGCAGCCAGCTGCTCCACGAACGCCAGGGCAGCAGAGAAGACCCGCTCGCGCACCTGCGGCGGCTGCAAGTACTTGACCTTCTCGGCCGCTTCGCCGGTCGGGTTGACGCCCAATAAGGTGCCGATGAAAGGTGAGACCTCCTGGAAGGTGTCGGGCAGGAGCTCCTGAGTCAGGTTGGTGATGGTATCGTAGTGGTCCCCCCCTCCCAGGTCCGTTGTCAGCCCAAAATAGCTGCTGAACAGATCAATAAACGGCGCGTAGGCCATGGTAGTCTGGTAGGAGACGGACCGACCTTCATACCAGGCCATCCCATCAGGATCGGCTCCATTCAGAAGGCCGTCGGTTTCCAGCGCGTGGTGTAGCTCGGCAACTAGGCGAGACTTTCCCAAACCTGCCTCGCCCATTACCGTGAGTATCTGGCCGTGGCCCTTGTGAAGCTCGCCTACAGCCTTGCGTAGCGCTTCAGACTCTTTCTCGCGACCGATGAGTGGGGAGTCCAGACCTTCGATTCCTCGGAGGCGGCCGGGATCTTCTTGCAGGCCGACCACCCGATATGCCTGCACAGGCTCCCGTTTGCCTTTCACCTCGACTGGCCCGACGTCCTCGAACTGGAATAGCGGCGCGACCAGCTTATGGGTGTGCTCCGTGATCTGAACGGAGCCGGGCTGCGCGGTCTGCTCCATGCGGGCGGCCAGGTTCACTGCATCGCCGAGAGCGGTGTACTCGACTCGAAGGTCCGAGCCTACCTCGCCGACTACGACAAGACCTGTGTTGATGCCGATCCGGATGTTGAAGTCGAGGTCCCATCTGCTTGACCTCTTCGCGATAGGGCTCTATCTCTCGCGCTATGTCCAGGCCCGTAAGGATCGCCCTTTGGGGGTCGTCTTCGTGCGCAATCGGAGCACCGAAGAACGCGAGGATGGCGTCTCCCATGAGGCGCGCAAGGGTCCCCTCGTAGCGGTACACCGGGGCGATCAGATACTGGAACGCCCCATTCATGATCTCGGCCCACTCCTCAGGATCGAACCCCTCGGCGGCGGCGGTCGATCCTTCGACGTCGCAGAAGAGCATCGTGACGACTCGACGCTCCCCGTGCATGCCTCCGCTGCCGCGCGCAGACTCCAGCTTCTTGAGCAGCTCGGCCGGAATGTACTGCTCGAGAAGTGTCTTGGCGGGCTCAGGCGCCTCTCCTGCTTCGGGGGCGGTCGATGGCTCGCCGACCGGATGACCACAGTTCAAACAGAACTTCGCCTCCGCAGGAAGCTCCGTTCCGCAGTGGGCGCACGTGGCCGCCAGCGTCGAGCCGCACGACATGCAGAATTTGGCCTCGGCGGGATTATTCGCTTGACAGCTACTGCAGATCAACTCAAGGTCCTTCTCGGCAAACTTCTACTATGCCGCCACGTAGGTATCGTCGACATAGCACCAGGCCCAGTCTTCGCGAGGATCGGCGGGCCGGATGATCGAGTGGCCGGTCTCTCTGAAGTGGTTGATCATGTGGTGGTTCTTCGCGCCATCGCAACACCCGACGAAGCCGCAGACCGTGCAGTATCGCGCGGCCGGATAGGTGTCTCCCACGGCGACGCACGGCTCGCAAACGTCGGACTGGGGCTTGACGTCGGTCATCGTGTCGACGTGTGTACACCGGACCTGCTCGGTCATGGTCCCTCCTAATAGTCCCCTAGTACTCGGACGGCCAATGGCTCGCTTTTTCCCTTTAGATCGACTGTCCGTTTCTCCAGCTCTGAATCCAGCCCTGCACCAACATAGGTATCTTCACTTATCAGGATTTCGCCAGGACCAGCCAGCGAGGAAAGACGAGCAGCCACGTTCGGCGGATCACCTAAGCCCGAATCCACCGAAGGAGGGCGTCGGGTTAGCGTCCTGAGGCGGCAAGAAGGCGCTCCTGTGCTTCTGGGATAATGGTTTTGTAGCAAAAAAACGGCCCCGGAAAAGGAGCACCCAGTAGATGCTGCCACGCAACCACCCCGACCGGATCCAAATCACCTTCGACGACCGCCGCTTGGTGGCCAATGCCGGGCTGCTCCTTCCGGCCACCCTGGCGCGGCACCTCGGCCTGCCCGAACTCGTCCGGCAACGCCTCGACCTGGGCGATGCCCCGGGGCGGGCGAACACGAGCGACAAGATGATGACGCTGGTGGCGTCTGCGCTGGCTGGGGGCGACTGCATTGACGACGCCGATGTGTTGCGCACCGGGGGGACGGCCTGCACCCTGGGCGGCACGGTCAAGGCGCCATCCACCCTGGGCACCTTCCTGCGCAGCTTCCGGTGGGGCCACGTCCGTCAACTCGACCGGGTGAGCCGCGAGTTGCTGGCCCGGGCTTGGCAGGCCGGGGCGGGACCCGGCGACGGGCCCCTGACCATTGACCTGGACTCCACCATCTGCGAGACCTACGGACTGGCCAAGGAGGGCGCCCGCCACCACGGCTATACCGGCAAGCGGGGCTACCACCCGCTGCCGGCCATCGCCGCCGGCACCGGAGACGTGCTGATGTCCCGGCTGCGCGAGGGCCGGGCCAACACCGCCCGCGGCGCCGCCCACTTCCTGCGGGAGACGGTGGGACGGGTGCGCTACGCCGGGGCCGACGGACGACTCACGCTACGGGCCGACAGCGGGTTCTACACTCATGGCGTGGTATCCGTCTGCCGCAAGATGGATGTCCGCTTCTCCATCACCATCCGCCAGCACAAAAGCCTGCACAATCTCATCGAGGCGATACCCGAAGATGCCTGGACGCCGATTCCTTACTGGATGGACGGTGCCGCCGATGTGGCCGAGACCACCTGCACCCCCTTCCAGGCCGAGGCGGACGCCGCGCCGGTACGGCTCATCGTCCGGCGGGTGAAGCCGACGCCCGGTTCCCAACTGGCCCTCTTCGCCAAATACAGCTATCATGGCTTCATCACCGACCGGGACGGGGAGTTGCTCGAACTGGAGGCTGACCATCGCCGCCACGCCGAGATCGAGAATGCCATACGCGACCTCAAGTACGGCGTCGGGCTGAACCATCTCCCCTCGGGCCGCTTCGCCGCCAACGGTGCCTGGCTGGCCGTCCAGACGATGGCCCACAACCTGACCCGCTGGACGGCGCGGATCGGTCTGGGAGAGCGGATAGCCACCACCAAGACCCTCCGGCGGCGGTTCTTCTCCCTGGCCGGACGGCTCACCCGCTCGGCACGCCGGTTGACCCTGCATCTTCCGGATCGCTGGCCTTGGGCTGAGAAGTTCAGCCGCGCCTTGGCCCGGCTGCGAGCCATTCCACTCCCGGCCTGACGGCACCGTCGGCGACCGACCCACCCACCGGACAACCGAAGATCCCCGCAGACTCGTGCCAGCCCGGTCCGAGAGAGTTCCCTGCTGCGTATTCTCTCGCCATCCCGCGCATCGCAGCTCCCGCAGACGGCCATAGGAGCCCCTGTGCGGCGATGAAGACCGTCCGCCGACCTCCCTACCCCAAATGGAACCCAGGCTATTTCCCCTATAGCTCCCTCACCCCCCTTCCGCTTTCCTCACGCCGTCCATCGGTGTCCTTCGGTGGATTCGGGCTAAGACAGTGATGTCAGTCGCGCTGTCTTCGGACCCCACCGTTTCCACGAATGCGGTCCCAGTGTGGACTCCAACGCCTAACGGAATCCAGGGGCCGGTTTGGTCACTGTGTCCTGTCATACGGAGCAGGTCCTTGGCAGCGTTTATTGCTACCCGTTGGTGTGCCCCACCAGCGTAGTAAGGAATGTACATGCTTATCACCTGGTCGCCCACAAGCCTGTCAACCCACGCGCGGGTCCGGAGCAGAATCCTGCTGGTGACGGTGAAGAAGCGGCTTATCAACAGGCTAAACTCCGAAGGGCTCAGTTTCTCGGCAAGACTCGTAGAGCCTCTCACGTCGGCAAACAGCAGGGTGAGCTCGATCTCCGCGCCGCCGATGTACTTACTTGCGGTCACCTGGCACTGGTGACAGAACTCGGACGTCAATCTCGAGGGTCCCCTACCGATCAAACGCATTGGAGGCGCGCCGAAACCGTCGAATGGGGAGTTACAAAACTTGCAACGCGCGTGCGAAGGGAGAAGCCTGAGTACGTGACGCATCTGACGGAGAGGCATGTTCAGACCGTCCCCGGTCAACAAGGTCCGCCACCATCTTTCCGACGTCATCTCGTTGGTCACGCCTCACCCCAACTCCACCCCAACGCGTCCGAGCACGGACACGTTGATGATACAACACGAGAGGGACACCTTCCAGCGTAGAACTCGCCGTTGCCCAGCCGCAGACGCGTCGTGAAGCGCCGGCGATGGGAATGCGACTCTGGAACGTGAATTGCCTTTGCTTAGTGTGCGACAATGTACCGGTTTGTGGCCTCTGATGTACGCTCGTTTGGAGGATGTGCATGCATGTTGGAGTCGTTGGAACGGGCAGACTAGTACCGGTTCCATGTGTATGTGACAAATATAAGAAATAGGTTAGTCTTGTGTATGATCCTATAAGGAGGACATACGAAGACATGCCTGCTCTCAAGTACAAGGTGGAGTTGAACGAGTCGGAGCGGACACATCTCAAGCAGATGGCGAGTCGTGGGGAGACTTCGGCCCGTAAGGTCAAGCGAGCGCTGGTGTTGCTGAAGGCAGACGAAGGTCTGATCGACCGTGACATCGCCAGCGGACTATTGATAAGCGCCTCCACGGTGGGACGTGTGCGCACGCAGTTTGTACAGGAAGGACTCGACAGTGCGCTCATTGAACGCCCGCGACCAGGACAGAGGCGCAAGTTGGACGGTAGGCAGGAAGCGCACCTAGTCGCCATTGCCTGCAGCGATGCGCCCGAAGGACACACGCACTGGACGCTGCAACTGCTTGCCGACAAGGTGGTCCAGATGGGGTTTGCCGAGAGCATCTCCCTCGAGACGGTGCGCCAGACGCTCAAAAAAACGAACTCAAGCCGTGGACGAAGAAGGAATGGTGCATCCCGGAGGTGAGCGGGAAGTTCGTGGCTCGAATGGAGAATGTGCTGGACCTGTACCATGAAGACTACGACCCCGACCATCCCGTGGTCTGTTTCGACGAGACGTCCAAGCAATTGGTGGCCGACAAGAGACCGTCCATCGGGGCCAGGCCGGGTTGAGTGGAACGATATGACTACGAGTACAAGCGAAACGGGACCCGAAACCTGTTCATGTTCTGTGAGCCGAAAGCTGGCTGGAGGCATGTCGAGGTGACCGAGCGTCGCACTGCTGTGGACTTCGCACATCAGATGAGGTGGCTGGCAGACGAGGCATACCCTCATACAAAAACGATACGGCTGGTGCTGGACAATCTCAACACTCACAAGCTGGGTTCGTTGTACGACGTCTTCGAGCCAGCCGAAGCGCGGCGGATCGCCAAGCGCCTGGAGTTCCACTACACTCCAGTACACGGCAGTTGGCTGAACATGGCTGAGATAGAGTTGAGCGTCTTCAGCAACCAGTGTCTCAACCGTCGAATCAGCGACGAGGTGGTACTGAAGCGAGAGGTCTCGGCGCTGGAACATGAGCGCAATGAGGCTGTCGCCGTCATAGACTGGCGTTCCTCCACTCAGGACGCTCGCACTAAACTTCAACACATCTATCCATCATATTCATATTGACACGGTACTAGGCTCCTTTCGGGCGCGGACCTTGAAGGGGTTTGGGGATACCAAGCTTGATTCCCTCGTAAAAACCCGTTTTGAGCAAGTTCCAGCGATTTAGCACATCTGAGCGCTACCGTATGTTGGGGTAGTATACGGAACAGAGACTGTATATTGTACCCAGGTGTGGGTACGTTTGTTCTAATTCGACCTGCACAGACTTTTTACGAGAGAATCAAGCTTACTGGTCGATCGAATCCGCGAGAGAGGCGCCGCTCTTGCGCGCGAGCTGGAAGCGACAGCCGTTGTGTCGACGGAGCAAGCGATCGACTCCGGGATCGATGCACTCGTAATCTCGACGGCGACGGCGTCTCACGCAGAGCTCGTCGAAGTAGGGCTTGAGGCCCGTCTGCCGGTCTTCTGCGAAAAGCCGATATCCCTCGACCTCGATACCACCGCCCGGCTGGCGGAGCTCCAGAAGGTCTCGAACGTGCCTGTCCAGGTTGGATTTCAGCGTCGTTTCGACCCCGGCTTCCGGCGGGCGCGTGAGATGGTGCAGACAGGCGTTATGGGCCGCGTGTATACCGTACGGATGATTGCCCACGACCACGAGCCCCCGCCTGAAGGCTTCATCGGGCTGGCGGGAGGTCAGTATCGAGACATGCATGTTCACGATTTTGATATCATTTCTTGGGTTACCGGGCAGGCTATCGTCGAGATATATGCCGAGGGTTCGGTCCTGATCGACGACGCGTTCAAACTCCACGACGACATCGATACCTCCGCGGCCTTGCTTAGGCTAGCCGATGGTGCGCTGGGCATCCTATCGGGGACTCGGCATGACCCGTTGGGGTACGACGTGCGAATGGAGCTGCACGGCTCCGGTGACAGCATTGCGGTTGGCTGGGACGAACGGACTCCGCTTCGATCACTGGAGAATGACCACAAGCCGACGATAGGAGCGCCATACAAGACCTTCTTCGAACGGTTCGAGCACGCCTTCCAGGCTGAGCTCGCCGAGTTTCTTAGAGTCGCTCGCGGCGAGGTCGAGAGCCCTAGCACGATCGAGGAATCGCGGCAGAGTCTTCGGGTAGCTATTGCGGCCGAACAGTCACGACGGGAACGGCGGCCAATCAGGATCGCTTCGGAGGGTAACTAGTCGTGGCCAGGTCCACGCGTATCGGTCTTCCAGCATCACTGCTTATCGCACTGCTTGTCGGATGCGGTGAGGGAGCTGCGCCGGTCGACACCCAGGCGACGGTTGTCGCCGCCGTCAGAGCTACAGTCGAAGCCCTGCCAACGTCCACGCCTCTACCGCCGCCTAGCCCGACTCCGACGTCTACGCCTGTCTCACCACCCAGCGTACTCGAGACCTCCGCGTCAGTGACGTCGGATAACCCCTTGATCGTAGAGCTCGACGTCACCCTCGACCGGCCTGCCCAGGTGTATGTCGAGTACGGGAACGAAGACGCGGGCCAGTTCCGCACTATGACGACGGAAGCGGCGGCCACGGAGCATCTGGTGCCGGTAGTAAGGTTGAGGCCATCAGCCACGTACAGCTATCAGGTCTTTACGGTGGACTCCGATGGGCGCGAGTCGGAAGGCGCGGGCGGCACGTTCACGACCGGCGAGCTTCCCGAGGCCTTGGCCACGATCGAGTTCAGTGCCCAGGGGAGGCCGACGCCCGAGCTGCTGTTGTTGGACCATCGAGATGTTGGTTCCAGCTATATCTTCGTGTTGGACCAGGACTCGAACATCGTCTGGTACTACGCCAGCCCGAACCCCATCCCTGGCGTCCCCTTTGGGCTCCAGGCGATTCGCCAGAAGCCGGACCACAACCTGGTCTATTACGTGGGAAACCCACCTCAGCCATGCTGCCTCAGGGAAATCACGCCGCTGGGGGAGGTCGTTGACAGCCTTTCGTACAGCGACTTCGACGGGATACCGCATCACGACCATCTGATTCTGCCGGACAACAAGGTTCTGTACCTGGCATGGACGTACAGAGTCATTGACGATACCGAGCATGGAGGCGACCCTGAGACCTTGGTCGAAGGCGACTCATTGCGAATATGGGACCAAAACACCGGTGTCACGTACGAGATATGGAACACCTTCGACGCTCTTTCGACCGATGTGCGAATGGGATGGGACCCCAGACCTTCCGCGGGCCTGCCAGACCGGCCAACGCTCAACTCGGTCGCTGAGCCAGTGCGATGGACGTTTGCGAACTCGTTGGCGATCGATCCACGGGGCAACTACATAGTGTCCCTCAAGAGGCTGGCTCAGGTGGTTTCTATATCACCTGACCTTCAGACTATTGAGTGGACCCTGGGCGGCCCGAACAGTACCTTCACTTTCTCTGACCCGACTGACCTCCCGTACAACTTCCACACTGTCTCTGGGCTGCCCAACGGGAACATCCTGGTTTTCGACAATGGCCTGGGCCGACCTGAAGAGGAGGGAGGCGAGTATTCCCGGGTTCTAGAGCTGGCCCTCAGCGACTACGATCTTGTCGCCACCAAGGTGTGGGAGTACCGACCCGACCCGGATAACTACGCCAGGTTGAGAAGCAGCGCATATCGGCTTGACAACGGGAATACCCTCGTCAGCTTCGACACCGATCCTCGAGTGCTTGTCGAGGTGGCCCGAGACGGGACCGAGGTGTGGAAGCTTGTGATGACTGGTCCGGGGCTCCGTGGCTCCTACCGCGCGTACGCACACGAGTCGGTAATGGGCGAGACCCGGATCCGGTAGGACTTTCTTGAAGACCTCGTCAACGCCCAATCGTGCCGCTAATGTCGCTGGGGCCATTTTGATCGCGTTCCTAGCGGCGGCATGCAGCGAGCCACCGCCCCCGCAACCTCAAACTGAGCCGCCGGTCTTGGCCGTGTCGCCTACGACCACGGCGCCCGCATCCACGGTGACACCAAGGCCCAATGCGACACCTGCGCCCACGGCGACGCCTTCGCCGACCCCAACGCAGATTCCGACTCCAACGGCTTCGCCGATTCCGACTTCAACGGCTACCCCGGTCCCACCACCCACTGTGGTCGGGACCTCCGCATCGGTGGCCCGGGGCAACGCCTTGATTGTGGAGGTCAACGTCGCGCTCGACAGCGAAGCCCAGGTATATGTCGAGTACGAGAACGAAGACGCTGGCCACTTCCGCACGACGACGACCAAGGCGGTGGCCAAGGAGCACGTAGTCCACGTCGTAAGGCTCAGGCCTTCAACGACCTACGATTACAAGGCTTTCGCGGTCGACTCCGAGGGGCACAGGTCAGACGGCGTGGGAGGCACTTTCACGACGGGCGAGCTTCCCGAGGCCCTGGACACGATCACCTTCGAGGTCCGGGGCAGGCCGACGTCTGAGCTGGTCTTGATGGACCATATGGACAACTCCTCTACCTACATTCTGGTGCTCGACCAGCAGTCGAATATCGTGTGGTACTTCGCGAACCCCGACCCGTTCCCTCGGCTCACATTAGGAATCCACACGGTGCGCCAGAAGCCGGACCTCAACCTGGTGTTCTACCTCGGCGGCCCGCTTGCGCCCTGCTGTCTCAGGGAGGTCACTCCACTTGGAAAGATAGTTGACCAGCTAGTCCACAACGAGATCGACCAGACCCCGCACCACGACTTCCTGATATTGCCCGATAACAAGGTGCTGTACCTTGCCGACGTAACGAGGGTGATCGACGACACCGCGCATGGGGGCGACCCGGAAACCGAGGTCACCGGTGACGCCATCAGGGTATGGGACCAGAACTCCGGTATGACCTGGGAGCTCTGGAACGCATTTGAGCACCTCTCGACTGACGACCGGGTAGTCTGGGACGATCGCAACCCCAAGCGCTGGACCCACCTCAACTCGATTCGATTCGGACCACGAGGGAACGTCGTGGTCTCGTCTCGCCACCGGAACCAGGTTATCTCCATCTCTCCCCGCTACCAACTGGTGGAGTGGTACCTCGGCGGGCCGAATAGCTTCTTCACGTTCCCCAATCCCGCAGATAGGTTCTACCAGCAGCACACCGCTGCCGAGCTCCCCAACGGCAATATTCTGGTCTTCGACAACGGCAACGAAAGGCCGCAGGAGGAAGGAGGACAGTACTCCAGGGCGTTGGAGCTGGCCATCAACGACTACGACCGCACAGCCACCAAGGTCTGGGAGTACAGGCCCGATCGGGATATCTTCGCCTCCTTCGGCAGCTCGGCGCAGAGACTTGAGAACGGGAATACGCTGGTCAACTTTGGCATCACCCAAGACGTGGTGAGCATTCCCATCACGCTTGTGGAGGTGGACCGGATGGGAAATGAGGTGTGGAAGCTAGAGATGACCGGGCCGACCCTGAGGTGGAGGCAGGGCGCCTACCCGTTCAGCTCGATCATGGGAGAGACCAGGCTGAGGTAGCCGAGAGAGATGCGCATACGAATCCTGGTCCGCGGTAGCATCGTCGGCAGTCTGGTCTTGGGTTCCTTAGTCTCGGCGATCTGGCTCACAAAAACCGACTTCGCCGCCGCTCTCGACTCGGTCCAGCCAAGCGCCCTATGGATGCTACCCCTCGTAGGGTTTTCCGCGATAGTTAGCATGGGGATACGATTCCTCAGGTGGCACTACCTCCTTAGGGTCAACGGAATCCTGGTCCCGACTCGAGACAGTCTGCGGATCTACCTTGCCGGTTTCGCAATGATACTCACGCCGGCCCACATCGGGGAGATTATCAGAGCGCTGCTCCTCCGCTGGCGGCACGGCGTCTCGACCAGAAGCACGGTACCGATCGTAGTCATCGAGAGGCTATTCGACCTCCTGGCCATCGTCCTCATCGTCGCCGTCGGCGCGGCGTGGAACCGCTCGCCACTCCTTGGGCTGCTACTCATAGTCGTCTCCGGCCTGGTTGTGCTTGGAGCGTCCGGTCTGGTGCGCCGGTTGGCGCGAACGTTGATCCGCCGTGCGCAGGAGCACCGCGGAGAGCGACCAGCCAGTCCATGGGTAGTCAGTTCCGCCAACGTCGTCCTACGGGTTACAACACCTCGGGTCGCCGCTATATCTCTAACATTGTCGTTGGTTTCCTGGCTCGTGGCCGCCTCAGGTCTGTTGCTCAGCCTGGCGTCCACAGGCAGTCTGATCGGACCGATCGACGCAAGCTACCTGTACGCCTACGGCACGGCCGTCGGAGCGTTCTCCCTCTTGCCCGCGGGCATCGGAGTTACGGGGAGCGCCATGATTCTGGAGCTCGTCCGACTGGACGTGCCGATAAGCCTGGCCAGCACGGCGGTGCTGATAGTGAGGCTCAGCAGCGTGTGGTTGGCGATAGGAATCGGCGTCGTCATGTTGACGGCCCTGACCAGGCGACTGACCTGGCCAGACCGGTATCTAGAGTCGTCCCACTTCGAGGCAGTGGCGCCCGTCTACGAGCATCAGCTGCCGGCCCACCTGCAGCGTCACGTTCTACACAAGAAGCTAGGGCCTATGCTTGGGGTACTCGACGACCAACGACCGCTGACCGGCATCGACCTCGGCTGTGGACAGGGGTGGCACACCGCCGAGCTAATAGAGCGCAGCGGCCACCGCGTGGTAGGTCTGGACTCCTCCAAAGGGCAGATGAGCACCAGCCTAGCCCAAAATGGGAGTATCGACCCGCAGACCCCATTCGTCCTGGGAGAGATACCTGAGCTACCGCTTAAGGCCTCGACCGTCGACTTTGCCTACAGCATCAACGCCTTCCATCATATTGGGAGCCTGGACCGGCGGCAGGCGGCGCTCGCCGAAGTCGCTCGGGTCTTAAAGCCGGGAGGCTACTTCTTCCTGCACGAGATGAATGTATCGAACTTATTACTGAGGTTCTACCTCGGCTACCTGTTTCCATTGCTACGCTCGATTGACGAAGGCACGGAGCTATGGCTCGACCCTAGGAGACTGCTGGATCCTCCCGGCATGCGACTCGCGGGCGTCGAGTACTTCACCTTCGTGCCTGACTTCCTTCCAGAGAGGCTTCTACGGCCCACCCGGTGGATTGAGGGACGACTTGAGACCAGCCGTTTGCACAGGTATGCGGTGCACTACATGGCAACATACGTGCGGTTGCCGGATGCAGAGGGAGCCGGTGCTGACCTCAGCCCGGCAGCGACCTTTGAACGCCGGAAGAGCTTTGCACCAAAAGCGACGAAGTAGCCCGGATTGCCTTTCGACAGGCACCATCGCCTCGTCTCCCGGACAAGCCCCTCGATACATCCCGATGCGGCATCGGGACTACTCGGGGTGAACGGTGGTTTTTGACCTGCGTTCGAGGTGAACACTCCAACTTCGCTCAGGACGAGACTGTCGACCCGCATAGCGAGACTACGACTTTAGATACAAAACCCGTCGGAGGAGCCGTATCTGAGCCGGACGGCGAGTAAGTGTAGGTAGAGAGGAAAACAGATGGACAAAGAGGCCGGCAACCTGTCCAAGTAGAGTCCCAGGAAGTGGTGTAAGAGTGGAGAGGGTCTGGAGAAAGAGAGACCACCGCGTCATCCTTAGCGGGCAAAGAAGAAAGCTCGAGAAAGGAGGACAACAGTGGTCAAGGGAAGGATGGACCTGCTGGAGCTATTGCGCAAGGGGGGAATGGACGGTGACGTGGACTTCCTACGGGAGGCTCTGAGAGTGCTGGTAGAGGGGATCATGGATGCGGAGGTGTCATCGAGGATCGGTGCTGAGTATGGAGAACGCAGCCCTGAGCGGGTGACCCAGCGCAACAGGTATCGGTCCCGGGCGTGGGATACCCGGGTGGGGACCATGGAGCTGCACATCCCGAAGCTTCGAGAGGGGAGCTACTTCCCGAGCCTGCTGAAGCCACGGCGTCGCAGCGAGCGAGCTCTGCTGGCGGTCATTCAGCAGGCCTACGTGGAAGGGGTATCCACAAGGCGGGTGGATGACCTGGTCAAGGCCCTGGGGTGTGAGGGTATCTCCAAGAGCCAGGTGTCGCGTATCTGTCAGGAGCTGGACGTGGTGGTGGATGGCTTCCTGGGCCGTCCGCTGGACGGTGGACCCTACCCTTACCTGTGGCTGGACGCACTGACCCAGAAGGTCAGGGAGGACGGCAGGATCGTCAACGTCAGCGTGGTGGTGGCGACGGCCGTCAATGGCGAGGGCAAGCGGGAGATCATTGGGATGGACGTGGGTACCAGTGAAGACGGCGCCTTCTGGCTGGCCTTCCTACGCTCGCTGTCCGCCAGGGGCCTCAGCGGGGTGGAGCTGGTGGTATCGGACGCTCATCAGGGACTCCGCGGCGCCATCGCCGCAGTCTTCGGCGGAGCCAGCTGGCAACGGTGCCGCACCCACTTCATGACCAACCTGCTCACTCGGGTACCCAGAAGAGTCCAACCATGGATGGCCACCATGGTCCGCACCATCTACCAGCAACCCTCCCCCGATGAGGTACACGCCCAACTCGATAGGGTGACCGATCAACTCGGAGACCGGTTCCCTCAGGTGGCCTCTCTACTGGACGAGGCTGGACCCGATATCCTGGCCTTCTCCAGCTTCCCTGTCGCCCACTGGAAGAAGATCTGGTCCAACAACCCCCTGGAGCGTCTCAACAAGGAGATCAGGCGTCGCACCGATGTCGTGGGCATCTTCCCTAACCGACCAGCCGTGCGTCGCCTGGTTGGCCCCGTCCTCGCTGAACAGCACGACGAATGGGCCGTTGGCCGTCGATACATCACACCTGTCGTGCTGACCCTAAACGAAGCTCCTCCAGAGGCCGATCTCGCGGAGGCGACAGCCGCCTAAACAACATCAACAGGATGACGCACTCTTACACCACTTGACGGGACGTGACCCCTGTCCCTGAACGACGAGACGGACTATGGCCTTTGTTTCGCATGCGGGCCGCGCAATCCGTCTGGATTACGACTCACGTTTGCGCGAGAGGGAGAGAGAGTGACGACCACGTTCCAGGGCCGGGAGGAGTACCAGGGCTTTCCCGGCTACCTCCACGGCGGCGTCATCACCGCGCTCCTGGACGAGATCATGAGTCGCGTCTCCTTGCTTGAGGACCGTTGGACGATGACCGCGCGGCTAGACGTCAGGTTCCGCAAGCCGGTCTTGGTTGGACAAGAGGTCAGGGCCGTCGCCGAGAAGGCTGGCCCTACTGGAAAGTTCCTCGATGCCCGAGGACGGGTAGAGCTGCCCGACGGGAGTGTTGCCGCAGATACCGTGGGAACGTATGCCTTCGTGCCCGACGAAACGCTGGCGCGCATGAGCGACGGCTATCCGCAACTCGCCAGGGAGTGGATGGCTCCAGGCGGCCGTTGAGGAGTCAGTGCTTGGCGAGCTTAATGAACCGGCCGCCGATCAGCCACTCGGCGATGTACACGTTGCCGGAAGCGTCGACCGCCATGCCGTGGGGGCTGTTGAACTTGCCCTGCTCCAGGACTCTGGGGCGGACCTTGTTTCCGTTCTCGTCTTCGTTGTTCGGCCAGCCGGGGTCGTCACAAACCTGCTCGTTTGCTCCCAGATAGGCAACCGGCCGATCGTCGATGTCGAGTAAGGTCACTCGAGCTCGGAGCTCAGCAACAACGAGTATTTCACCATCGGTGGCAAAACCGCTCGGGCTGGTGAGGAAATCTGAGCCAAACCCCCGTTTGAACTTGCCCTCGACGTCGTAGACCTGGACGCGCCCGTTTCCCCGGTCCGCGACGTACAGCTCCGGCTCCGTTTTTCGCGTGTCGATGAAGATCGCGTGCGGGCAGTTGAATGCGCCTACCTCGCCCTCTTTGCCGTTGATGCTGTTTATGTAGCTGCCTGCCTTGTCGTACCGATGGACGTGGTTCTGGGCGTACCCGTCGGTGACCCATATGTCCCCATTACCCCCGTTGCGCTCCTCGTTGACGGCGACCCATGTCGGCATATAGTCGCCATCCTCGTAGATCGGCAACGGCGGCTTCCGGAGCCTCATCACGGTCTCGCCCTCCAGGGTCGTTTTGACGGCCTGCCCTGTGATTGGGCCGTTGTTGCTCATCGGGTATTCATACTCGGCACTCGGCAGCCTCTTTCGCCCATTGTCCGTGATCCAGAGGTACTCGGTCCCGCCCTCTTTGACGAGAGTCATGCCGTGCGCCTCATTCAGCCCGAGGCTCCACGAACGCATCGCATTGCCGTCCCTGTCGAACACAAGCATCGTGAGGTCGCCCTGATGCAGCGTCATGATGTTGCCGGACTCGGTCACTACGACCCCGTGGTGCGACCAGCCAGCCGCAGCGCTCTCAGGGTTAGGAATCTTGGCCCATGAGTCGCTCCATTCGTATGTGTGGTTGCCGCTGCCGACAATCATAGTGAGACCTCCTTGTGGCTGAAATCGGGAGTTATCGAAAGAGTGCGGATGCCCCAATCATGGTTCGACAAGCTCACCACGAACGGACACAGCCCCACTTCCGTTCAGCCTGAGCCTGTCGAAGGCCCAATGACCTACGAAACCAATCTAGTACAGGAAAGCTGGGAGCACGTCTACAGGGCCCAGGACTCTAGCTCTTCCGGTAAATCTGGACCCTGTGTCTGTTGGTCTCGGTGACGTAGAGCCGGCCCTCGCGGTCTAGTGACACGGACACCGGGCCCCAGAAATAGGGCTCCGTCTGTGAGGATATGTGATACGGGGTGTTGAAGTGTGCCGGCAGCGGCGGGATGAGGTTCGCAATATCGCGTTCCTTCTGCTCATCGGGGTTCGAGGCGAAGAACTCCTCGGCCCATTTAGAAATGGTAGCCTGTCCCCGCAGCTTTAGCTGGAAGGTCCCGTCCGGCGCCAGTACCTGTACGCGGTGGTTGCCCCAGTCGGCCACGTAGATGTAACCCTCCGGGTCCACCGCTACCTGCGACGGCCGGTGGAACTGCCCATCGCCCTCGCCCGACTCGCCGAACACGGCGAGAAAACGCCCATCGGACGTGAACTTCTGGATGCGGTCGTTACGCCAGTCGGCGACGTACACCTCGTCCTGACCGTCCACAGCCACACCCCAAGGGAGGTTGAACTGCCCGTCTCCGTCGCCCTCGCTGCCCCACTGCGACAGATACTCGCCGTCGCGTGTGAACCTCTGGACCCGGTTGTTGTGCTGGTCGACAATGTAGGCGTTGTCGTCGGAGTTGAACGCTATGCCCGCGGGCCCGTTGATCTGCCCGTCGCCGTCGCCGTGAACGCCCCACTTGCTCAAGAATTTGCCCGACGAGTCGAAGACCGATATCCGGTGGAGGTGCTCATCGGTGACGTAAAGCCTGTCTTGGCTGTCGAAAGCAATGGCCACGGCCAGCTTGAACTGGCCGTCAGCGTCACCGTCGCCCGACCCAAACTCTCCGAGGTAGTCCTCGTCCAGGTTGCAGATGCCGACCCTGACTGCAGTCGCGCGAGGCGTATCGCACCGGTTGAGCACGAAAATCCGGTCATCTTTACTCACGGCCAGGTCGTACGGATTGGTGAACCCCCGACCGTTGAAGCCGTTGTTCGTGATGCCGATCGTCTTGATGTAGTCTATCGTAAAGGGGGCGACGGCTACTTGCGCACTCATCCTGTTACCCCTGTGTTCGGTCGGCGGATAGAAAGGCCGCAGGTCAGGCCATTTGGAACTCACGAGTTGATGCGATAAGGCTGAGGGTCTCGGCAACACGGTGCTCGGACTCATCGCCCCGTCGGTGCGCCTTGAGGTCCAGCTCACCACGCCTACCGACGTGATCGGTCAAAGTAGCGTGAGTCTCTTCCGATACCTCCGTCGCGCCGAGGGCGTCAAGACACCGATCGACGAGCTCGCCTGGCGACATCTTGCCGCCGTTCTGTGTGGCCAGACTCTCTATGATGGACTGGACTCCTGGATTGTTTAGGTTGCCGAGCTCTTGGGCCACGAAATTCACGCGCTCGACTAGAGCGCCACTATCTATCCACTCCGAGCCCTCATGCCACCCCTCGACGGACGGTGGGAAGAGGAGTCCCTGCCCTTCATAGAAGCACTGGAGCGCTACCTCATATATACCGAGGGTCGGCGCACCGTAGCCGCCCGCGAGACGGGCAGCACCGACAACGTGCTCGACGGGCGCCTTTACCCGAGCGAAGCGTGACTTGTCGGACTTGAAGTAGTCAGAGTTGAACAGTGTCCTCAATACCGAGCGTATCTCGTAGCCTGAGTCGAAGTAGGTCTCGCCCATCGCCTTGATGACCCGCTCACCCTCTTCATCAACCTCGTCGGCTACGAAGAACTGGAACAAGCGCTTGCAGATGAAGCTAGGCGTGGCCGGGTGGCGAGCTATGATCTCTATGACGTCCTCTCCGTTGAACCTGCCGGTCTCGCCGAGGAAGGTCTTCTCGCCGTCATCGTGGTCGTCGGGACGAAACTCGAAGTGCCAGGCTATGCGGCCATATGGCCAGACAGAGTCCTTCATTGCGCGCACCGACATATACTCGATGTTCCCAAGCGTCCACCCAGTAAAGGCCCTAGCGCACTCTTTGATGTCCTGCTCGGTGTAGTTCCCGATCTCCATCGAGAACAGCTCCAGCAACTCCCGACCGTAGTTCTCGTTTATCGCGCCTTTGTGGTTCTCGTTGTTGTCCAGCCAGATGATCATGGCCGGGTCTTTGGAAAGCTCGACGAGAAGGTTGTCGAACCTGCCGAAGCCGTGCCGGCGGAACATGTCGATCTGGTTGAGCAGGACCCTGGCCTGGTTCAGCTTGGCGTAGCCGGTGGCGAACAGGCTGTGCCAGAAAAGGGCCAGCTTCTCTTCTAGCGGGTTGGACGTGCTAGCCATTCGATAGATCCAGTAAGCGCCGGCCGCATTGCCGTCTCGCAGCTCAGATTGATCGACGTGGTAGCGCATGATCACGTCGTCCGGAAGGTTGTGGGGGTCGCCCGGGTGAAGCAGCTCCTCGACGGTCGCTTCGTACCCCTTGGCCACGCGTTCGTCGAGCTCGGCCTTCGTCGCGCCGAAGCCCGCCCGTCGCATAAGGTGGGCCATCAACCGGACGTCCTTACTAGTCATCTCCTATCCTCCTGGTCACGGTCAAGCCGATATCGTATTTCGATGCGTTGTACGGAAGATGTCGGAGTCCAGAGCCCGTGGCGACAAGCAACTGTGGGCGCTGGAGGGCGCCCAATACCTTAGGGGTCGGCTGCGTCTGACCCGCCCCAAACGATTCACGAGGCTAGTTGGCGATCATCTTGAGAGGCTCGAACCGGCCGTTGACGATCGGCTCCGCCTCGAGCCCCATCCAGTCCTCAAGGAGGGTCGTGTAGGTCTGCCGGAAGTCGTTGTTGAAGTGGAGGTCGCCTTCCAGCTGGTCCTCCTCCTTCAGGGATGGATACTCGCCGTACATTCCGCCCTCTACGGGGTCTCCAATCAACATAGCCAGTCCACCGGAGCCATGGTCTGTGCCCGATCCGTTGTCCTTGATTCGCCGACCAAACTCCGAGAAGACGAACATGACGGTGTCGTCCTCGCGGCCGTGCTCCTTGACGTCGTCCATGAAGTCGCCAATCGCGCCGGCAGCCTCGCTCCAGAGCTGGGTGTGACTGTCTATCTCGCCGGCGTGGGTATCGTAGCTGCCATGCTGGGTGTAGAAGATGCGAGTCCCCAGGTCGGCGAACATCACCTGCGCGGCGGCCTTGAGGCCCTGTGCAATGTCGTTGGTGGCATACTCGACGTTTGAAGAGTAGAGCTCTGGAGCGGTCCTCAGGATGTCCGCGCCCTTCAGGGCGTCCATCCCCGTCTGGCCGAGGAAGTCCATTACCGCGTCCGAGCCTTTGGCCCCACCGTACATCTTCGCGAACGCATCCAGCGCGTATTTGCGTAGGGCTTCGTCCTTCATATCAGGGTACAGTCCATAGGTGTTCAGGTCCCCGACCGAAGCAACCGGGACTCCTCTGCAGCCCAGCGCGCGGGGCAGTCCACGGCCGAAGTTTATCCCAGTCAGGACATTTTCGCCCTTGGGATCGAGCTCCCTGATCGTGCGGCCAAGCCAGCCCTCGGTCCCGATATCGTCCGGCAAAGCCGTGTGCCAGATATCCATCGACCGGAAGTGCGAGCGGTTGGGGTTGGGATAGCCTATGCCGTTTATCAGGGCCACCTTGCCCTCGTCCCATAAATTCTTTATTGGCTCCATACCGGTGCGGAAGCCTACCTGGTCGTCTATCTTCAGGACCTGGTCCGGCTCTATCCTGACCGTCTTGCGGTTGTCGTAGTACAGCCCGTTGTCGTACGGAACCAACGTGTTGAGGTAGTCGTTTCCCCCCGAGAGCTGGACAACCACAATCGACTTCCCATTACTCGAATCCATCGATTCCTCCTGAATAGCGAAGTATATTGCCCGAAACGCTCTCCTATTTCGCTTCGCCCACTTTACAACAAAACCCATACCTACGCAAGCCTCCTGAGCCCTCGTCTGGGACGCCTGAGAGCCAGCGGTGAGGCGGCTGCTATCACCCTCCTCAACCCCAGGACCGCTAAGCCGCCTCAGCAGTAAAGTTCGCCTTGACAGCCGTAGTGCGGCGGCATAACATAAAATTGCCGCCGAGGTAGCTCAGTCGGTAGAGCACAGCGCTGAAAACGCTGGTGTCGCCAGTTCGATTCTGGCCCTCGGCACCACCCCCATAATTCGTAGCTAAATAGCCTCGTTTGCAGCGCTAATGCCGACATTTTGCCGACATTGGTTCTTCCTACCAGGACCAGATGCGAACCTCACCTGCGGCACCAGCTCCCCCTGTGCCACCTGTTCGGGAGGGTACTTGAGCCGTAAACGCGCCGCCGCCTCCACCGCCTCCTCCACCTGGCGCGCCACCCAAGCCGCCTGTACCAGGGACCACGGTGGTTCTATCTCGGGTACCACCACCGCCGCCGCCGCCACCAGCTCCACCCACATTAGCACTGCCCGCTAATCCGGCGCTCGAAGGCCCCCGACCACCAGCGCCACCATTGGCCGTGGGGCCAGTCGCTCCGCCACCAGCGCCCCCGCTCCGGTTGGTCGTTCCAGCAGTTTTCGCATTGCCGCCGCTACCACCAGTTCCACCTTTTGTGTTTCCACCGCCAGCACCGGCGGTGCCATTGCCAGCCGTTCCGCCCGCGACCCCGCCCGCGCCTCCAGTGCCACCACCCGCAATGACCCTATATCCGGCACCTGCGGGACCGAATAATGTATTTCCACCACTCACTCCCCCAGCGCCATTGGCATTGGCGCCACCCGCGCCGCCGGATCCCCCTGCTCCAACAGTCAGCGTAATGCTGCCATGGAGAATATGGAAGAATTGATCCCCACTCTGCACTCGAGCTCCTCCCACTCCTCCCGCACCACCTCCACCTACTCATCCGCCAGTAGCATTACCATGACCCCGTCCACCACCCCCGCCGGCGCCGCCGCCGACACATTCGGCGAAGGCGAATCGAGTACCCGGTGGCGGAGTCCAAGTATGTGTCCCCTCCGTAGTAAAGCGCATAAAGGTCACTGCTCCAGCCCCCCATGCGGGATTGGCTCCAGTGCCTTGAGTTCGTAGGACACTGCCCGAAGATGAAGGCGGCGTTAGACGCGCAATCCTTCCGTTTGAATCCTCATATATGACGCTACCCTGCGTTGTCGTGCCTGCGATCTTAGTACCAACCAGATCATTCCAAGAGGGATTGGCACCCGTGCCACCTGTACGGAACAGTTGCCGCGCCGTGCCAGCAGCTAGGCGCTGAATAGCCGATGCGCCCCTGATGAACACGTCTCCCTGGGCAGCACCAAGGATCGTCAACGACGCAAGGTCCGTGAACTCCCGCCAGGCACCGTTCTCGTAGCGCTCGAAGACGGCCTTGGTGGAGTTGTAGATCACCAACCCGTTGCCACTTGCGCCGAGCCCGCCAGTGCCGGTCAGCGTGATGGCGTTACGCTCCGTGGTCGTCAGGCTGTCAATGACGATAGCGCCCTCATACTCCACTGGGCCGTTGCGACCTGCGAGGTTCTCTAGGACATTGCGTTCGTAGGTGTTCTTGTTGGCCGCCGTTAGTATCTCGCCCACTGACCAGACGCGGGTCGCACCAATTGATAGAGACGTGGGAAATGGCATGCCTGCATCAACTGCGGCCTGAGCCCTGGTTGTGCGGTCCTCCAGCTTATCCATGGTCCAACCCGGATACCATTGCCGTATAGGGGCATGAGCACGATGGCCAGGTTGCTTGAGTAACTCGGTCTCAACATCCTCACGGTTCGAGGGGAAGACGACGTTGACCCACCCTTGCGTTGCGCACTCCACACATATTGACGGCTGGCCGACCTCGCACACGGTGGCGTTGTTGCAGGCGATGCATTCCCAAAGCCACCGGCCTGCGTTGACGAAAGCATCCACGGACGTGGTGATGCTGGCTGGAACCTCGGGCGGGTCCTCTCCCCGATGAATTTGATGCATCTTCGTCAACCACTGGGGATAGCTAACCCCGAATCCACCGAAGGACACCGATGGACGGTCTTCATCGCCGCACAGGGGCCCCTATGGCCGTCTGCGGGAGCTGCGATGCGCGGGATGGCGAGAGAATACGCAGCAGGGAACTCTCTCGGACCGGGCTGGCACGAGTCTGCGGGGATCTTCGGTTGTCCGGTGGGTGGGTCGGTCGCCGACGGTGCCGTCAGGCCGGGAGTGGAATGGCTCGCAGCCGGGCCAAGGCACGGCTGAACTTCTCAGCCCAAGGCCAGCGATCCGGAAGATGCAGGGTCAACCGGCGTGCCGAGCGGGTGAGCCGTCCGGCCAGGGAGAAGAACCGCCGCCGGAGGGTCTTGGTGGTGGCTATCCGCTCTCCCCGACCGATCCGCGCCATCCAGCGGGCCAGGTTGTGGGCCATCGTCTGGACGGCCAGCCAGGCACCGTTGGCGGCGAAGCGGCCCGAGGGGAGATGGTTCAGCCCGACGCCGGGCTTGAGGTCGCGTATGGCATTCTCGATCTCGGCGTGGCGGCGATGGTCAGCCTCCAGTTCGAGCAACTCCCCGTCCCGGTCGGTGATGAAGCCATGATAGCTGTATTTGGCGAAGAGGGCCAGTTGGGAACCGGGCGTCGGCTTCACCCGCCGGACGATGAGCCGTACCGGCGCGGCGTCCGCCTCGGCCTGGAAGGGGGTGCAGGTGGTCTCGGCCACATCGGCGGCACCGTCCATCCAGTAAGGAATCGGCGTCCAGGCATCTTCGGGTATCGCCTCGATGAGATTGTGCAGGCTTTTGTGCTGGCGGATGGTGATGGAGAAGCGGACATCCATCTTGCGGCAGACGGATACCACGCCATGAGTGTAGAACCCGCTGTCGGCCCGTAGCGTGAGTCGTCCGTCGGCCCCGGCGTAGCGCACCCGTCCCACCGTCTCCCGCAGGAAGTGGGCGGCGCCGCGGGCGGTGTTGGCCCGGCCCTCGCGCAGCCGGGACATCAGCACGTCTCCGGTGCCGGCGGCGATGGCCGGCAGCGGGTGGTAGCCCCGCTTGCCGGTATAGCCGTGGTGGCGGGCGCCCTCCTTGGCCAGTCCGTAGGTCTCGCAGATGGTGGAGTCCAGGTCAATGGTCAGGGGCCCGTCGCCGGGTCCCGCCCCGGCCTGCCAAGCCCGGGCCAGCAACTCGCGGCTCACCCGGTCGAGTTGACGGACGTGGCCCCACCGGAAGCTGCGCAGGAAGGTGCCCAGGGTGGATGGCGCCTTGACCGTGCCGCCCAGGGTGCAGGCCGTCCCCCCGGTGCGCAACACATCGGCGTCGTCAATGCAGTCGCCCCCAGCCAGCGCAGACGCCACCAGCGTCATCATCTTGTCGCTCGTGTTCGCCCGCCCCGGGGCATCGCCCAGGTCGAGGCGCTGCCGGACGAGTTCGGGCAGGCCGAGGTGCCGCGCCAGGGTGGCCGGAAGGAGTAGCCCGGCATTGGCCACCAAGCGGCGGTCGTCGAAGGTGATTTGGATCCGGTCGGGGTGGTTGCGTGGCAGCATCTATTGGGTGCTCCTTTTCCGGGGTCGGTTTTTGCTACAAAACCATTATCCCAGAAGCACAGGAGCACCTTCTTGCCGCCTCAGGACGCTAACCCGACGCCCTCCTTCGGTGGATTCGGGCTAAACGGACATAACGCTTTGTGGGCTTGTAGAGCTCTGAGACGAATATCTCGTCATCGTCATCAGCAGCAATGTCAATTCCCGTGCCCTCCTTGACCCTCGGTCGGCGGTGGTATTAACCCGATGCGGCGATCATCTGGCAGGCGGTCCCATGCCCTCTTGAGCGACCTAAACGCATCCTGGTAGGCCTCAAGAAGAGCAAACTCCAGCGCGGGGTCCTTCGGTGGCTGTTCTAGTCCCATCACTCGCTCCCCTCTGCCAGCACGCGCTCCCTGGCTTCCTCTGCCGCCGTCTCTGCAGCTTCCAGCCGGTCCAGTGTGGCGTGGACGCGGGCCTCGAAGCCCTCGGGCATCGGGCGGCGTCCGCGAAGGTATGTATTGAGCAGGGTCTCATTTATGCCGATCGTTTGGGCGATATCTGCCTGCCGACACCCCACTTCCGCTATGCGGCCCCTGATTCGTGTGATCGTAGCAGTCAGCATTTGAAGTACCTCCCAGACACATTATAAAGTGCCTCTTAGGAACTTCTCAAGAGGGTAATTTCTTTACGATTAGGAGGATATGACTATGCTGGGACAGAGGGTAAGAGAGGCTCGAAAGAGAGCGGGGCTGCTGCAAGTTGACCTCGCTGCCACTCTCGGAGACAGATACACACACACTGACATCTCGCGCGTAGAGTCAGGACAGCGGGGACTACGGCTCAACGGTCTAGCGAATGCCGCGAAAGAACTGCGCGTCTCGGCTGATTACCTGCTGGGCCTAACCGACGACCCCACGCCAGCGGCCCAGCGCTTAGGAGCGGAAGCCCAGGGTCCCATCAATGGCATCGCCGAGACCCCGGCAGGTTACGATCCCAGCGCCCACGCTGCATCCGAAAGACGCCCAGTAGAGGTGCTGGAAGTAGCTTCAGCAGCAGGCGTTGGCGCGGAGGTGTTCGACGAGACGCCAGTGGGACTTCTGTGGTTCCGCAACGACTGGCTGGATAGTCATGCTATAGACCCCAAACAGTGCAACATCATCAGCGTCCAGGGAGATTCAATGGAGCCGATGCTGCCCGACGGCTACTCAATCCTGGTAGACCGCCAGCGGAGGGAGCCTCACGAGGGGCGAATCTACGTCATGCGGACCGAGGAGGGCCTGGTCGTGAAGCGCCTAGGTAAGGCTGAGAAGGGACGATGGCTGGTGGTCAGCGACAACCCTGACTGGCCGCCTGCACCTCTGCTGTATGGCACGGACATCATCGGCGAAGTGCGCTGGTTAGGAAGGACGTTCTAGGGGAGAGGAAAGGGAGGCATTAGAGGAGTGGCTAAACAGGGGCCAAAGAAGCCGGTACAGAAGCCGGCCCGACCGCCGCGGAAGCCGTCACAGAAGCCGACCCGACCGACAACGGTTGAGGTCAGATCGCCGCGGAAGCCGTCACAGACCAAGCTGAGCCAGCGCAAGGAAGAGAAGTAGAAGAACGGTTTCAAGGACGACCAGCCGTACGAGCCATTTCACCGGCGCCGACTTCTCCTTCAGCAGGCTCTCATTGGTCGTATGGTGCTCCTCCGTGTACTCGATCATGGTTTGTTTGAAACAGTCTGCGGAAGAGACAACCACTCCGATCTGATCTTTCGCGGGTCGTTCAGAGACTGGAAGTTACGAAGGCGTGCGGAGTTGTAGAACGCTGCGACGGATGCAAAGTAGACGACTAGACCAAAGCCCCCAGCAATGAACGCGAATACAGAATCATAGGTTAGGTTTCCGATACCGAACGACGCCCCAGCAGCCAGCATCGCGGTCGTGAGTGCGAACATCACCGACGCCTTGTTGTCCAGCGCCTCCGCCGTCCGCAACTGGTCCCTGATCACGGGCTTGAGCCAGTCGAATGCGAGATCGAGGCTCGCTCCAGGTCAGTGCCCTCGGCAGCCATCGCTTGCCTCCTGATTCCGGAAGTCTAGAACTACTGTACCACGACGACGACCGAGGCTTGGCCCTTCCGTACCAACAGACGAAGGGAAATATGGGCTACGAGAGGTGAGTATAAACGCGGCCGCTGGCTGATCGTGAGCGACCACCCCCGAGATCATCGGCGAAGTGCGCTGGTTAGGAAGGACGTTCTAGGTATGGCAATTAACAGAGCTAGAGAAGGAGGCTCTATATGGTAACGAACCTGCTTTTTCGATCTGCAATGCCGAACGAAGGACAGACGGACAACGGCGCCACGACCGAGACGCAGGGAGGGCAAGAGGTCAGCACCACAACCGAGACCGAGGGGGCCGGTGAGCCAAGCACGACGACGGACACGCGCCCACTAGACCCCAACCGGCCGATTACGAAGGCGCCCGATCCTGGTTCAGTCGAGGATCGTGAGCAGAAATAGCCATACGATCAGCGCCGCAACCTCCACCCCGAGGAGCGGGACCGCATATGAGAGCAGGCGGCCCTTCAGTCTGACTGTGGGGTAAGTGTCCTTGTAATGAGTTTCCGCGTAGGACCAATAGTGGGCCTTGGCATCGTCGGGCTGGAGCTTCCAGTAATGATCTCGGAGGATCGAGGGATCGCTGGGGCCTGAGAACTTCCTTCCCCAGAGGACCCACACACTGACGCACAGGATCAGCAGATAAGACAGGAACGATATTCCGAACGGGATATTAGGAGGGTCGAGACTGATGTTGCGAACCAAAGCAGCGACGACGCCGATGATGAGGCTAGCAGTCGCGAAGATTCCGAGAGTCTTGGTGTCTATCGCGTCGGCGGCCTTGGAAAGCTCGTCCGGAGCGGTTCGGCCCCACTCGAACGTCAGGTCTCTGCTGGGGAACTCCTCGTCTACCTACATCGCTCACCTCGGTTGTCGAAAGGATGTTCTCCTATTCTATCATGAGTCTCGTGGTTGGTGAGAAATGATCATCGGCGAAGTGCGGTGGCTGGCGAGGGTGTTATAGGTATGGCAATTAAAGGAGCTAGAGAAGGAGGCTTATTCATCCCAATATGGGAAATCCCAGCTATGGTGTCTTGGAATTGCTCCGATTATAATCACGGCTGGCGCTGATGGCGATATAGCCCCTGCATCACTTGACGGACACTAAGGAGGCTCTCATGGAGAAGCAGCAATATTCCTGTGCTAAGTGCAGCGGGGAAAACTATAGGTCTGGTGAGTTGAGGACGACGGGTTCAGGCCTAACCAGATTCCTAAACATTCAGAACCAGAAATACGCCACGGTGGCGTGTACGCAGTGTGGCTACACAGACCTATACAGGTTAGATGGTAGCGGCGTCGGCAACGTCTTCGATTTCTTTACCAACTAGTGTAGGGGAAGCCGACTAGAGGATTCGTCGCAGGAAGTGCCGCGACTGTGGGGAATACATACATCCTAGGTCAGACCGCCGGGAGCGGAAGCGTTACCTATTCTGGTTGGAGTTGGCCTGGCTCATGGCCGTGGTTGCGAGCCTCACAATAGTCCCGATACCCATCATCTGGCCACTCGCGTTCCTGATGTTTAGCAAGTCAGCCGCTATCACGACTCTCCGGCGAACCTAATCCAGAACGCCCATCTTGCAGGAGACACCATATGGATTTCATAGACGAGGTACGTACCCGCTCCGGTCGGTTCGCCAAGCGGATCGAGCACCTAGATACCGAGGAGGCCACGAAGAGTTCGCTTGTCCTCCCGTTCATTCAGATGCTGGGCTATGAAATCTTTGACCCCACCAAAGTTGTGCCGGAGTTCACCGCTGATGTAGGGCTCAAGAAAGGCGAGAAGGTTGATTACGCCTTGATGCAGGACGGCAGGCCCGCGGTCCTTATTGAATGTAAGCGATTCGGCAGTAACCTTGACGACGCCGAAATGTCTCAGCTCCTTCGTTACTTTACCAACACGGACGCCCGCTTTGGCATCCTGACGGATGGGGTCGTGTATCGATTCTTCTCCGATCTGGACCAGCCAAACGTCATGGACCGGAAGCCGTTCTTCGAGTTCAATATGCTTAACTTCACCGAACCCCAGGTCGAAGAGCTAAAGAGGTTTACCAAGTCAGCCTTCAGTATGAGTGAGGTCGTTGACGCGGCTCGGGAGCTCCACTATACGAACGAGATCAAGCGGGTATTGACAGAAGAGCTCACTGAGCCATCCCAGGAGTTTGTTCGCCTCATCACTAAGCGTGTCTACCAGGGCAGTGTGACCAAGACGGTGCGTGAGCAGTTCGGAGCACTTACGCACCAGGCGTTTGCACAACTCATCAACGACCGTATCAGCGTCCGCCTGAAATCTGCGCTCGAACGGGAGGAAGGACGAGCCGACTCAGATGATGAGAGCCCGGACCAGCAGGAAGCAGAGGAGCCCGAGTTCGTGCCCGCTGAGGTGGAGACCCTGAATATTATCAAGGCCATCGTCAGGGACGTGGTGGATGTGCATCGCATTGCCCTGCGACCCGCCAAAGATTATTTGTAGCGTGGCGCTTCATGCCGACAATCTGAGGAACGATTATGGGCTCACGTTGTGCCGGTTGCGGCTCAGAACCTCAAATCTGAGGCTTGGCCTACTAGATGAAGAGGAACAGGAAGAGAGAGTCCAACTCGACGACCTGGACAGCATCTTCGACTATGCTGATAGACTGCGGGACGCCGTCAGACGCTATACTTCCGAGGAGCGGGATGCAGACACTGCCCAATCTGATGAGGCCATGTCTGCGGAGGAGTCGTCTTAATGCGCACCATCTTGGCAGGCAGCCTAGTCATCCTGCTCACGGCGGTGGCCTGCGGGTCGGAAGCGCCTGGCCCTGTGGCGACGACGGAACCCACGACGACGGTTGCATCCTCGCTTCCTACGAATACACCGATAGATAACCGCGCTATCGTGGAGACGCTGAGTAAACCCACTATAGACCAGACCCTACTCAGTTTTCTCCTATGTGACCAGCTGCGGGCCAAAATGGAAATGATATGGGGCAAAGTCCAGCCACTATCTATTCTGGCGATCCCAGGTTCAAGGGCAAGATTGTACCTGGCGATTTCGTAAGGCTCCTCATGCCTAAACCTGATGATGACGGCCACATCCGAGTCAAGGTGTTCCCACATGACTTCCGCGCCGTGGGGCAGACCGATGATCAAGTGTGGATTGACTGGGCCGAACTGACCAGATTCAGGCTCGAAAGTGCCATGTTTGAGTGTGAGGAGTGAAAGGCAGCCTTCGCTAGTGCAGTTCCGGCTCCTAGACTGCTACCTTATCCTCGACTACCAGGGAGCGCCCAACGGCTCGGAGGGCCTTCTCGACTGAGGTGATGTGGGACCGATGCCTTGGATTAACGAGTCTGCGCACGGCGTTTTCGGTAACGCCCAATCGAGCGGCCAAAGCAACATTGGTGATGCCTTGCTTGCGCATGGCGGTGTAAAGGGCCAATTTTGCCGCGACGATGGGCGGCACCTCAATCATCACTTGGCCATCAGTGGCGGGGCTGGGCTCAGGGATGTCCTCACGGAGCTTCACATAGATGCCAAGGGCGCCTCCCAGACAGTCCTCGGCCAATTCAAGCGATTCCTTCCAGGACAAGCCACCAGTGATCGCAGGTGGGACATCGGGGAAGGTCACCACGTATGCCTCCCGGCCTGTTGCTTCGAACTCCTCAACGTCACGCACGATGTCACAGGGGTATTCGTACCGCATTTAGAACTCCTCCCTAGGGATTTCGAGCTGCTTCAGCATAGCTGCCAGTGTGCCCTTGCGAATCTCGCCGTGCTGAACTCTGGTTTGGCGGAGCCCGACGTAGACCGTTCCGTGGCTACCCTTGCCCCGAGCGGGATCGAAGTCAAAATCCAGTCCGTTCCTATGGGCATATCGCTGGGCTCGCCTTACGAATTCCCTACCGTTCACGAGTCTATGATAGCACACAAACGTGCGAATATCAATGGGGATGTCAAGTGAAAGGCTCCCTTCGACAGCGCAGCCCCGGCTCCTGGGAGTTGACCGTTGACACTGGAAGGGATGCGCTCGGCAAACGGCAGCGCCGTTTCCTCACCGTCCGCGGGACCAAGGCCCAAGCCCAACGCAAGCTCCGGGAGTTGCTGAGCAATATCGATAGAGGCATTCCCCCAATTCCCGACAAGACGCTGCTCCGCGATTGGCTCGACCGCTGGATGGAAGAGGTGATAGCCCCTAACCGCCGTCAAGGCACCAAGGAACGGTACCGGGACATCATAGACCGATATATCAATCCATGCATCGGGCATATCCCGCTCGCCAATGTCGGCCCCGCCCAGATTCAGGCCCTGGAAACCGAGCTCTCGCGGCGCTTGAGTCCCAAGGGCGTCGAGCAAGCCCATATCGTCCTGTCCGGCGCCATGAAGCACGCTCTCCGGCAGGAACTGGTCCAACGCAACTCCGTATCTCTGGTATCACCACCGGCCGTCCGCCGACAGGAAGTCCCGCCTCCCGACATTCAGGCCGTCCGCGCCGCGCTTGACCTGGCCCGGACGGAAGACCACGACCTGTTCCCAGCCATGTACTTGATCGCCTACACCGGACTCCGCCGAGGAGAGGCCTTGGGGCTGCTGTGGGAGCATGTGGACCTGGACCGGGGCTTCGTGACCGTGGAGGGCTCGCTAGTGCGTTCCCGGGAACGAGGGCTGATACTGGAGCCGCCCAAGACCAATGCGGGCCGCCGTATGGTAGACTTGGACAGCAGCACGGTCGAAGTGCTGGCGGAACACCGGCGGGCGCAGGCCGAAACGCGGGCGATGATGCGCGAAGCCTACGATCACCGGGGCCGGGTGTTCGCCGACGCCTTTGGCGGTTGGGTGCATCCGCAGCGACTCTATACGACGGTTAAGAGCTATGGTCGGCGCGTGGGACACGGGAGCATGTCGGTGCGGGCGCTCCGGCACTTCCACGCCAGCCTCATGCTCCAGAACAGGGAGAACATCGTGGTGGTGAGCAAGCGGCTGGGCCACGCCAACGTCTCGATCACGTCGGACATCTACGCCCACGCGCTACCGGGCTGGCAGAAGCAGGCGGCGGAGGCGTTCGCCAAGGCGATGGATGCCGACACGGATGCCGACAATGCTGACAACTCCATACCGCCGTCTAAGACCGCCCATACCTAAACAGTGCCATGCCGACAACGCCGACAGCTACGGACAACCATCGTAAGCAGATACCTGGCAAATCTGGCCCTCGGCACCTCAGCGCGACGCTGTGTTCGTAGGCACCGGTAGGCTGGCGAGCGGAAGTGGCTCAGTGGTAGAGCGTCTCCTTGCCAAGGAGAAGGTCGTGGGTTCGATCCCCATCTTCCGCTCCAACCGTCTATGATGCGCTTCCCAGCCCCAGGCCCCGGCGAGTTGGTTAGGCTCACCGCTCCAGCAGTCTCCCAATATCCGCGAAGTCGTTCGTTTCGGCGGTCCTGTACCCGATCGTTGGGATTACCTCTAGAGCACGAGGTGATGTGCGAAGAAGGACATCCATCTAAGAACGGCCAATCTGTTCGTCGCAGAGACGATGCCGAGCCACGCTGCAAACCGGGCCCGGGCGGAACGAGTTGAACTGTGCCCAAGAGCCCAAGAGCGGCCAACAATGCGCAAAGAGGATTAGGAACGTCAGAGTGGTTGCGACAGACTGAGGCGTGTCTCGTCGGTATGACCGAAACTTTTGCCGGCCTTGGACTCGAGGCCGCCGCATAGCTCGATGTAGGTAGCGGCCCCCTGTTGGATGGTCAGTCCAGCACTAGCATGCGTGCATAGATCTTTGGGGTCTTCCTAGCGACTCGGAGTGATGGCCCATCGGCAGGACCTATCTCAATCGTGAATCGGCCTCCCGGGACCAGTCGTGACCTAAGACCGGTGAGGTCTAGCTGGATCCGGACCCGCTCGCCCGACTCAAGCACGGCTCCGGGATCGCCAACAACCCACTCTTTCGACAAAGCCGATTCGGGTAGGTCAAAAACCTGCTGAGGGTCGGTATATTTGATTTTGAGAGATGACAGGTCCACGGGGGTCCCCCACGGGGCTTTGATAACCTCCGATCTGATCGAGCTAACAGACTCCAAGTTGGTGTCCAGCAAAGCTATCACGGGCCCGCTGACCGCCATAGAGCTAAAGGTCTGGTGAGCACCGTCAGACGCCCGTTTGATGGTGTTTTCGCCAGCCTTAATTCCGTTGGCAATGTTGTAGATCGGCAGAGCGATAGCGGTCATCACCACGAAGGCGATGGCTATCATTATCTTGTCCAGATGTCTCTCGAAAAATACCATCGTCTGCTGCTTCTAAGCCCAGTAACCCCCCCTGAACCGCTTCTATGCCTCATTGCTAGAGCGGTCCACCTAGAGGGACTGAGGAAGGCCGATGTAGGCAGGCATCCTCCGTAACTCGCATCGATTATTGACGCATACGCGGAACCCGTCAATTCGTATTGGTTCTTACGTCACTATACGTAAGCGCGAACCTTACGTAAAGCGCCGCCTTCGGAAGGCGGCGAAATCGACAAGCCCTAGGTGGAAACACCGTTCGGCGGAGTAGGTCCAGGCCAATGCCCGTTGAACTCCCTAGCGCCGCTGGGCAACATCGCCGTAGAGGGTGGCGGACCTAGCCGGAGGACTAAACGACCTCATCCGGTCGATAGCAGCGGGTCACACGGGGGTGGTGGCCGACACCTTCGGGCTGCTGGGTCCTGCCGAGCTACAGCCTGACTGCATCCATCCTAACGATGCGGGCTATGAGGCGATCGCAAGCGAATTCGGCAAGGCGGTGGATGATGAGGACGAGGGTGACGATGAAGACGACGATGATGACGGCGACGACGAGGACGGTGAGGACGAAGACGACGACTAGGTCCTAAGACCGTCGGCCTTCTACCGGAGAGCACGCCAGGGACACCTGGGGTGCTCTCGCTTTGTGGACAGGTACTAAGGTCGTGCGTCCTGCTAACCTTCGGCCACCCGCGTCTTCAGTGAGGCCAAGAGTTTGCCAGACGCCGCTGCGATCTCATCGACGGCCGAGTCGAACGCCAGCTCGTTGGCCCGCGACGGGACCCGATAGCCGCTGACCTTGCGCACGAACTGGAGCGCCGCAGCCCTCACGTCGTCGTCGGTGGCCTCCGCGTACGGACGGCGGAGCGTTTTGATGCTTCGACACATGATCCTCTCTCCTTAGTCTTCGTCGTTCCAGACTCGACGCTGAGACGTTTATGATACACCGATCTCGGCGGTTGACCGGCTTAGTAGGCGCTGTTACACTCGCCATCGCCCGAAGCTGCACCCGTAACGAGAGGGCAATTTGTGAACATCGACGTACCGCTGACTGAACAGCTGACCCAGGAGCTCGTAGAGTTCTGGACTAGAGTATTTGGAGGTCCTGGCGACGTAAAGCGGGGGATGCTCCTCGGCGACGAGCTGGAGCACAACCGGCATACCCTCTACATGGAGAAACGGGACGAAAGACTGGCCAGCACCTGCCACCTGACCATGCCGCTGAAACTCCCCATCCTAGCCGGCTTCGGAGAGGTAGCGACGGACCCCGAGTTTCGACGGTCGGGGACCGCGACCAGAGTTTGCGGCGCAGCAGTGGAGGACTTCCGGTCACGCAGTGGGGAGGCACTCTTCCTCAGCGGCGGGGAGCCTGGGCCCGCCAGGATCTATCATCGCCTCGGTTGGAGGAGGCTAGCCAACTCCCACGTGATGGCCAATATTACCAGTGGCGACCCTCCGGAGGCGTTCCTCGTGGACTACTTCCGTGACCGGGGCGACGCATCGGTCGTGCCGATGACTCCCGAGTTCCGCGTACAGATGATACCGTTGATCGTCGCGCCGCATGACTGGCAAGTCCTTGACGCAAATGTGAACATGGCCTCGACCAGGCACCGGGTCCAGAACTACTGCATGTCACTTTACCCCAGATATGACAAAGTCGTGGGCGACGGCCGTGGGGCGTGGTTTGTAGCGCGAACAAATCACAGTCGAGCGGTCGGGCTGGCGACTGCCCGCCTCGACGACGAGACCGGCTGCCAGGTAGACGGCTTTACCCACGGCTACTATCTCGACATCTGGGACGGCCTGCTCCACGCGGCGATAGACTGGGGCACCGCAAGTGGCGCCGCCAAATCTTGGGCTTCTGTCTCGGTAGAAGATGAGCAAAAGAGATCGTTGCTCGAGGGTCTGGGGTTCAGCGAGGTCGGCCCCTCCGGCGAGTTCGAACTGAACGGGCGGTCAGTAGGAGCCGTTCGTCTCGAAAAGCGAACGGACCGGTGACCAAGCCTCTGGAAACGAATGAGATCGGCTCCTCAGGGCTGCACGTGACCCAGCTTGGGCTTGGGGGCGGGCCGATCGGCGGCCTGTTTGCCGACATCTCCGAGGACACCGCGGTCCGGACCATCCAGCGCGGACTCCAGCTAGGCGTGCACTACTTTGATACCGCCCCGCTGTACGGGCACGGAAAGAGTGAGCGTTACTATGGGCGGGCTTTGGCTGGGGTACACAGGGACGATTTCGTGCTTTCGACCAAGGTCGGCCGAGTGCTCGAACCCACAAACTCGCCACCGCAGGACGACTCTTTCCACAATCTGCCGAACTACGCGCCGGTCTTTGACTTCAGTCGGGAAGGCGTGCTGAGGTCTCTCGATGAAAGCCTCGAACGGCTCAACCTCGACCGCGTAGACATAGCGATCATCCACGATCCTGACGAAGGAGAGTCAACCTTCGGCCACACGTTTGGTGAACCCGTCCACTACCGGCAGGCTGTGGCGGAGACCTATCCCGCTTTGGCGGAGCTCCGCTCTCAGGGTGTTTTGAAAGCGATCGGAGTGGGGATGAACCAGTGGCAGGCACTGGTCCGGTTCGCCAACGACGCAGACTTCGACTGCCTGATGGTGGCCGGCCGGTACACTTTGCTGGACCAGTCCGCGCTAACTGAACTGCTACCTCTGTGTCAACGGAAAGGGATCAGCGTAGTCCTTGGCGGGGCCTACAACAGCGGCATCCTCGCTTCCAACCTGTCGGAGGACGCCTCTTACTTCTACGCCAAGGCGCCCCCTGAAGTCCTGGACCGGGCGCGGCAGATCAAGGCAGTCTGCGATCGGCATGCGGTGCCATTGAAGGCGGCCGCGCTTCAGTTCTGTCTTGCCCATCCTGCCGTGGCCGCCGTCCTGACAGGGGTGCGGTCGGTAGCCGAGGTCGAGGATAACGTTCGGATGCTTGATCACCCCACACCCACCGACCTGTGGGCGGAGCTACGCCACAAGGAGTTGATACCGAGCGCTGCACCGACGCCGTCTGGTGGCTGACGTCCGATTGGCAAAGATCGGTCCATGTCGCAACCGACCCGTCAGGTCGCCCGGTGTGTCCCAGGACTGTAGGGCACGGCATGCCGTGCCCCTACGCCAGCCGCGACGGTACATTCTCCAGAGGTTTTCTCTTTGTATGTCAGGTAGCGTGAGTTAGCGAGCAAATGAGAGCTAGTTCTGGGAGTGGGCCCGTGGCAACCGAAATCGCCCCCGCAGCGAAGCAGTACAAAGTCGTGGGTACTCGGCCCATACGACACGACGCCTTCGACAAGGTGACAGGCAAAGCCCTGTATGGAGCGGACGTCCACCTGCCCAGCATGATTCACGGCAAGATGCTCCGAAGCCCCCATGCCCATGCCAGGATCAGATCGATAGACACCAGCGATGCGGAGGCCCGCCCCGAAGTCAAGGCTGTAGTGACGCATATGGACCTCGGCAAGGTGAGCGACAGGCGCGCCGGGCTCGGCGAAGACGCCTGGACGGACTTGAAGTACCTTAGCAACCGCATCCTGGCCGAGGACAAGGTGCTCTTCAAGGGCCACCCAGTCGCGGCTGTTGCGGCCCCCAACCCTCACGTCGCGGAGGAGGCGCTGGCGCTTATCAAGGTCGAGTACGAGGTACTACCCTCGGTCACCAACGTCGAAGACGCGATGAAGCCCGATGCGCCCATCCTCCACGAGCACATCACCACTGCCGAAAGCTCTGAGAAAGGCACTCCCCAAAAGACCAACGTGGCCCAACACGTCCAGCACAAGCTCGGAAACATCGACTCAGGCTTCCGTCAGGCCGACCAGATTGAAGAGCGAGAGTTCCGCACAAAGACAGTCCACCAGGGATTCATCGAGCCTCAGAACGCTACGGCGTTGTGGGAGCAGGATGGCCGGATAACCATATGGTGTAGCAGCCAGACACACTTCGGAATACGCGATTCAATGGCGAGCCTGCTGGGCGTGCCCGAATCGAAGGTCAAGGTAGTGCCGATGGAGATAGGTGGCGGGTTCGGCGGCAAGCTACGGCCATACCTGGAGCCGGTCGCTGCGCTGCTGTCGAAAAAGAGCGGCCGGCCCGTCAAGATGACCATGACGAGAGCCGAGGTGCTGGAGGCGACAGGGCCGACGTCGGGTAGCTACGTCCGGGTCAGGATCGGGGTGACGCAGGAGGGCCGAATCACGGCCGCCCATGCGTACTTCGTGTTCGAGTCGGGCGCATATCCTGGCTCACCGCTCGAAGGCGCATCCGCGGCTATCTTTGCGCCGTACGACATCGAGAACGTCCTTATCGACGCCTACGGTGTGGTGGACAACAAGCCCGCGACGGCGGCCTACCGGGCGCCAGGAGCACCGATCGTGGTGTACGCCGTCGAATCGATGGTCGACGAGATAGCCCAGCAGCTCGGGATGGACCCGATCGACTTCCGAATTCTCAATGCGGCTAAGGAAGGCACCCGGCGGGCCGACGGGGTGATGAACGGGCGCATCGGAGCGATAGAGACCATGCAGGCGGTCAAGAGCCACCCCCACTACTCGGCGCCTCTCGCCGACAAATACCGAGGACGAGGCGTGGCGATGGGCTTCTGCCGGAACGGTACCGGTGCGGCCTCCCTGGTCGCAAACGTGATGTCCAACGGGACAGTCAGCCTGGTGACAGGTTCCGTCGATCTCGCAGGCGTACGGACCGCCCTCGCACAGCAGCTAGCCGAGGTGCTGGGCATTCCCATCGAGGACGTCAACCCACAGGTCGTGGACACCGATCAAGTGGGTTTCACCTCCGCAAGTGCAGGGAGCGGCGCCGTGTTCAAGTCCGGCTGGGCGGCATACGAGGCGGCGCAAGACGTTAAGCGACAGATGGAACAGCGCGCCGCCAGAATTTGGGACATCGCACCCGACGAGGTCGAGCTAGAGGATGGAGTGCTCCATCATAAGACCGATCCGGAGCTCAGCATGACCTTCAGAGATCTAGCGGGCATGCTCAACGAGACCGGCGGCCCCGTGGTCGGCAGGGCCAACCTGCACCCGGCTGGAGCCGGCGGCTCGTACTCGGCGAACATCGTCGACGTTGAGGTCGACCCCGAAACAGGTAAGGTCGACTTGCTCAGGTACACGGCGTTCCAGGACGCCGGGACCGCCGTGCACCCCAGCTATGTCGAGGGGCAGATTCAGGGTGGAACCGCGCAGGGCGTCGGATGGGCCCTCAACGAAGAGTACTTCATGAGCGACGACGGCCACTTGCTGAACTCCAGCTTCCTGGACTATCGAATGCCGACGGCGCTCGATCTTCCGATGATCGACACGGTCGTCATCGAGGTGCCTAACCCGGGCCACCCCTTTGGAGTAAGGGGAGTAGGCGAAGCCAACATCGTGCCGCCGCTGGCCGCAATCGCCAACGCGATCCACGATGCGACCCGCCTGAGGATGAGAGAGCTACCGATGTCACCAGGCGCGGTATGCAAGTCCCTGAGCGACGGGCAGTTGGAATAAGTACACCCACGATTATTAGCTGTCATTCTGAACGAAGTGAAGAATCTGGGGAAGAGTGGCGTCACGCGAGCGACACCATACGCGGACCCAGCCCCAGATGCTTCGTCGCGGCCTCCTCAGCATGACATGTCGAAACGTCAGGGCACGTATCTTCAACGCCCAATAGACAGCCTGAGCTTTCGAAGACTTGGGCGGGTTTGAAACCCGCTCCTACCCCCTCGCAGCGCCCGCAAAGCACTAAACTATCCCCAGCCCTTTCCCGACCACCTCGAAGGTAGAGAGCGCTGTGTCTAGCTGCTCCCTGGTATGGGCCGCCGAGATTTGGACCCTGATGCGTGCCTCGCCCCGAGGGACGACCGGGAAGCTGAATCCCACTACGAATATGCCCTTTTCGTTCATCGCCTTCGCCATGTTCACGGTCTTTATCTCGTCGCGGAGCATCACCGGCACGATGGGGTGAACGCCGGCGATTATGTCGAAGCCGAGACTCGTCATGCCGGCCCTGAAGTAGGCGGTGTTGTCCCACAGCCGCTTTCGCAGGTCTGGGCCTTGTTGGACGATGTCGAGAGCCTTGAGCGCGCCTATAACGATGGGGGGAGCCAGAGTGTTGGAAAAGAGATAAGGCCTGGAGCGCTGCCGGAGGTAATCGACGATCTCCTTGCGGCCCGAAGTGAACCCGCCGGAGGCGCCGCCTAGCGCCTTTCCCAGCGTGCTGGTGATGATGTCCACGCGGTCCATGACCCCCAGCTCCTCAGGAGTGCCACGGCCGTTCGGACCGAGGAAGCCCGTGGCGTGGGAGTCGTCGACCATGACAAGGGCATCATACCGGTTGGCCCGGTCGCATATCTCCTTAAGACGGGCCAAATCTCCCTGCATGCTGAACACGCCGTCGGTGGCGATGAGCCGAAACCTGGCCGACTCGGTCTCTCTCAGTTTCGCCTCCAGGTCTTCCATGTCGCTATGGCCGAAGACCTTCCTCTGCGCCCGGCATAGGCGAATACCGTCTATTATGCTGGCATGATTCAGCGCGTCGCTGATAATGGCGTCCTCGGTGCCCAGGAGGGTCTCGAAGAGGCCTGTATTGGCATCGAAACACGAGGTGTACAGGATCGTCTCCTCGGTGCCCAGGAACTCGGATATGCGTCGCTCAAGGGTCGTGTGGATGTCCTGTGTGCCGCAGATAAACCGCACCGAGGCCATGCCGAAGCCGTAGTCCCGCATCCCCTCGCCGACCGCCTTCATCACCTCCGGATTATCAGCCAGGCCAAGATAGTTGTTGGCGCAGAAATTGATGAGCCTGCCCTCGGGGGTGTCCACCTCGGGCCCCTGAGGGGTACTCATCGGCTTCTCGCTCTTGTACAGGCCGCTCTCCCGAATGTCCTGCATCTCGGCTTCTATCCACGACTTCAGCCTGGCATATGTCACGGAGAATCCTCCTTCTTAGGAAACTGCAACTGCTCCCACAGTTGTATGACAGCGTCCTGAATATCCAGCCCCCCTGACGCCACCTCGTCTGCGAGGAGGTCCAGGCTGTCGGTCCCGTCTACCTGCTCACGCAGGTGGGCTTGCAGGCGTCGCTCTAGCCTCCTCAGAAGCTCTGCTCGCACGCGGTCCCTCAGTCGGTCAGGCATTGCACCCGTATCCTGCAGGTATTTACGATGCCGGCTGATCGTCCTCCAAAGCTCCTCAACGCCCTCGCTTGATGTAGCTACAGAGGTCAACACAGGGACCTTCCAGTCGGACCGCCTACGCTTCAGGGGGCGCAAGCCAGCTTGGAGGAACCGGACCGACTGCTGAGCATCCGGCCGGTCGGCCATATTGACAATGAATATGTCTGCGATCTCCATAAGGCCGGCCTTCATCGCCTGGATGGAGTCTCCGAGTCCTGGGACGCCCACGACAACCACGGTGTGCGCGCTGGAGACGATGTCCGCCTCGACCTGACCGGCTCCCACTGTCTCGATGAAGATGATCTCACTTCCGGAGGCATCCATGATACGCACCACGTCCCAGGCGGCTGCCGAGAGCCCGCCCACGTCGCCGCGAGTACCGAGGCTGCGAACGAAGGTGCCCTTATCGTTGGCGTGCCGCTGCATCCGCACGCGGTCCGCCAGGATCGCTCCCTGGGTCGCCCGACTGCTGGGGTCAATAGCGAGAACGCCCACGCGAAGCCCCTCGTCTCGGGCGAAGGAGATGAGTTGGTCCACAAGTGTGCTCTTGCCGCCACCAGGGACTCCGGTGATCCCTACTACGTGAGCGCGTCCGGTGTGGGGCTGAAGTAGACGTAGGGTTTTCGCCGCTCGGGCGTCTTCGCGCTCCGCCAGGGTGATGAGCCTTGAGACGGCCCGCGCGTCGCCCTGTGTGACCTGCTCCGCGAGGGCTTCAGGGTCGTCGAGCAAGGAAGAGGCGCTCACTTCAGACTCCACACGTCAGATGGGCCTAGAGTGACAGGTTGCCTAGTGCAGTGCCGCGGCGGGCGCGGCCGCCCGCTCGTTTACCAGCCGGCCCTCTCGGAACCTCGACAGTGCAAACGGCGCGATCAAGGATGGAGTCTCCCCCGTAGCGATAAGCTCGGCGATGGATTTCCCCGCGATCGGCGCTGCCTTGAAACCCCAGGTGCCCCATCCACAGCTCAATACGAAGCCGTCGACGCCGTCCACCTTGCCGAGTATCGGTGCGTAGTCTGGGGTCATGTCACACAAGCCGGACCACTGCCGCAGCACTTTCACGTTCCGCAGGCTGGGCAGTAGCTCCAGCGTGTGTGCCGCCAACTCCTCGAGCATGTGCAGCGTAGAACGTTGACTATAAGTTGGGTAGTGGTCGACCGCACCGCCGATCACTACCTCGCCCCGGTCGGCCTGGTAGGCGTATACGTGTAGGTCGGCCGACGATATGCTCTTGTCCAGGAAAGGCTTCAGTGGCTCAGTAACGAACGCTTGGAGTGGATGGGTGACTATTGGCAGGTCCAAACCCACCATGGCGGCCATCGTTGAGCTCCAGCCGGCGGTCGCGCTCACGACCATATCGGCCTTTATGGGCCCGGCACTGGTCTCTACGCCGGCGACTCTGCCGTTATCTCGCATGACTCCCGTGACCTCGGTAAACGGGTGAACCTCGACCCCGAGCCTGCTGGCCCCCCGCGCATACCCCCACACGACCGCGTCGTGGCGGATGACGCCACCGGGAGGATGGTATAGGGCCACCAGCACCGGCAGGGGCTTACCGTGACGTAGGTCGAGGGCGGGGACCAGGTCCTTTATCTCGCGTGGCCCAACCAGGCGACTGTCGACTCCCAAGACCTGGTTGAACTCGGCACGCATCCTAAGTCCGAATACCGCAGACTCGGTATGTCCCAGGTCCAAGCGGCCCGTCTCGCTGAACAGGAGGTTAAAGTCCAGCTCCCGTGACAGCCTCTGGTAGAGTTTTAGACTCTCGCGGAAGAACGAGATGCCCTCCGGAGTCAGATAGTTGGCGCGGATGATGGCGGTGCTCCTGGCGCTGGCCCCGCCTCCAAGGTAACCCCTGTCCAACACCGCAACATCTCTTAACCCCAACTTCGCCAGGTAGTAGGCAGTGGCCAGACCATGGACGCCACCCCCCACTATCACGACGTCGTAGCGGTCCTTCAGGGGATGCTTCTCCCACATTCGATTCTTCTGGAACAGCTGTAACAAGTTGGGTACCCTATCCTAGGCCTTTGAGCGCCTCAATCCCGAAGGGGACAACACCGTACTCCTCGCCCGCCTCCATCAGGGTGTCCCACATGTACTCCCCATACTCCCTGCCAAAGTAGAGCTCGAAGCTCAGGAGGCCGTCCATGTCGTTGCGCAACAGGGTCCCATGGACCTCGGCAACGGGGGCTTGAGCGCAGGTCATGTTCGAGAACCCGTCGAGAGACATGTCGATCTCGGTGACCGCACCGAGGAGTCGATAGGTTAAGGGGCCGGCTATCTTGACTCCCGCCAGTGCAGACGTGATTTCGACCGTGTGGACACATTGGTCCGCATCCTGGGTCAGCGATTCAGCAACGTGAGGGGCCACATTTGGAGCGGTAAGTACAAGCGCCTCGTCGGCGGCTAGCCGTGCCAAGACCACATCGCTCTCCGTTGAGTCGGTCTTCAGCGACTGGGCACGAAGGTGGCCAATATCCAGCGTACCAAGCTCGGGGAAAGCTGTGCCGAGAATGTCGTCGATAGCCTCGCCCTGGATGAGCAGCTTTCCGGTCGGGCTCACGTCGCACAGGCCCACTCCCTTCCGAATTTGCTCTAGCTCCTCCTCAACCGATATGTATCGAGTGGGGCGTTGCCAGCCGTCGACTTCCTCCATCACGGCGCCGAGGTCAACGTGCTGCTGATGCATCGCGCTGAGGCCAACTGGCGTTTGAGTCGTCATCTCTACTCCCTTAGCCGCTTGCCTTCGGGGTCGTAGACTGGTTTCAAGGTAACGTCAGCAGGGACTGCCTTGCCGTCGATGCGAATGAGAATCTGACTACCATCTGTCGCGAGGTCAGCGGGTACCCATGCGAAGCCGAACCCCTTGCCCAAGGTTGGACTCAGACGGGAGCTGGTCACGCGGCCAATAGGAGTCCGCCCGGACAACACAGGGGCGCCATCCTCGGGCACCAGCCCGTCCCGTATGACAAAGCCGACCAGCTTGTTTTGCAGCCCACGCTCTTTGACCGCTGCCAGGCCACCTCTGCCGATGAAGTCCTCTTTCTCGAACTTAACGACCCACTCCATGCCACTTTCGAGGGGATTGCTCACTGCATCGGTATCCTGGTTGACGATAATGTGGCCCTTTTCGAGTCGAAGGATGCGCTGGGCCTCGACTCCGAACGGTGAGATGCCGGACTCGCTGCCCGCGTCCATAAGTGCGTCCCAAATGTGCTCACCGTACTCAGCAGGGAAGTGGAGCTCCCATCCAGTTTCGCCGACGAAGCCTATCCGAAGGAACAGGGTCTGCACACCGGCGACTCTCCCCTGTGCCGACCTCATGTAACGGAACGTGTCTGCGGACAGATCGACGTCCGTGAGGTTGTTCAGGGTGTCCCGTGCTCCTGGCCCGGCCACGTTGATGGCCGCGAAGGCCGACGTCACGTTGGTCACGTGGGCGCACATTCCCGTTCCGGCCATCCACCACTTGAACCACTCCTCGATCAGCTCGACGTTGCCGGTGGTGGTCGTGACGAAGTAATGGTCGTCCGCCAGCCGGGTCACGGTGCCGTCGTCGAGAATCGCGCCGTTGTCCGCACAGAGCATCGCATAGCGAATGCGTCCTACTTCCAGGTCCGTGAAGCGGTGCGTATATAGCCTGTCCAGCAGAGTGGCCGCGTCGCGCCCTCTGACGTCGAGCTTGCCCAGCGTGCTGACGTCTATCATGCCGACGCGCTGGCGGACGGCAATGCACTCGTCTTGCGGCGAGCCATAGCTGTGGGGACGCTGCCACGGACCCAGCTCCATCATCCGGGCGCCCGCCTCCCGATGCTTCCGGTCTATCGAGGTCCGTTTGATCGGCATGTGCGACGGCCCGGCAAGGGCGCCCAGTGGCACCGGCTGGACCGGCGGCCGCAGGGTCGTGACACCGGTCTGGCCGTTGCGGTGCTCTGTATGCTCTGCACTAATGGCGGAGAAGGCCTTGCGACACATCTTGCCCTGGCATGGCCCCATAGTGACCGTGCTGTACCGCTTCAGCGTCTCTATGTCGTCGAACCCCTCGTCGATCGCCTTCGCGATGTCCTTAACGGTAACGTCCTCGCAGAAGCATACGAACCTCTTTGCGCCCTGGCTTGACACCACCGTCGGCTGAGCGGGCGTAGACTGGTCCTTGTACGCAGCCTCGGCCGTCTCAAGCTCGCTCTTGAGCGTTCCATTGGTGGCGCTCGACCCCGCCTTCCGCTTGCCGAAGCCCGCTCCGGCTTCGAGCCCCGCCGACCGACCCTGCAGCATAGACACGCGCACATCATGAACGCCGGTCACCTCGCCTGCCGCGTATACCGTCGAGGGCAGCTGCTTGGGGACGGCCTCGCTGGCGCCATTCTTGCCCCCTGCTTGCTGGAGCAAGGCGTTCGCCTCCTGGAAGCCGCCGCTGACTGAGATCATGTCGCAGTCGAACTCCCTTTCGTCAGTCGTAGGTCGTCCGCCCTCGAGTCGCGCGACCACACCGCCCACCACTTTGCCACGTCCTTCGGCCCGAATGGGCGCATGGGAAGGCAAGACCAGGACCCCACGAGACTGGAGAGCGCCGGCGGCGTCCAGCGTGTGCGGGAACCCCGACCTGGAGTCAACCAGCGCAGCAACACGGACACCCGCCTGTAACAAGTCCAGGGCCGCGTAGTATCCCTGGTCGTCAGACGTGGCAACCAACGCGGTCGACCCTGGCCTTACACCGTACAGATGTATGAGCCGCTGGAGTCCGGTGCTGAGCATGACCCCGGGCAGATCGTTTCTGTCGAAGATTAGCGGCACCTCATAAGACCCCGTTGCGACCACGATTCGCCGAGCCCTGAGCCTCATCATTCGATCATCGCGCAGTACTCCCAGAAGGTTGCCCTCATAGAGCCCGAATGCGTTGGCCTGTGACCAGACTTCGATCCCCTCGTCGGACCGTACCGACTCAGCGAGCGTAGCGGCGATCTCGTACCCGGCAGACTCGGGGACCTCCGGCGCGTTCGGATGGATTCTGGTGTCGAAACGCAGGTGTCCCCCGAGAGACGATTGGTCGTCGATCAGGACCACGCCGGCGCCCGCGCTCGATGCGGTCAGGGCAGCAGACATCCCCGCAGGACCCCCTCCGACAACCGCGACGTCCGCATGTCGGCTTTCGTGGTGGTAGCGCGAGTCTGAAACGGAGTTGACGTCGACCGAGCCAAGCCCGGCGACCCGTCGGATGATCGGCTCGGCAATCCGCCAGAGCAACTTGGGCCGGTGAAACGTCTTATAGTAGAAGCCTACGGGCAAGAGCCGGTCGAACCGGTCGAGTACGGAGAGGAGGTCGTATTCCAGCGAGGGCCAGGCGTTCTGAGGGCGGACCTGCATCCCGTTGCGCGCCGGCTTGGTGCAGACGCGCACGTTTGGCACGCCGTCGACGGTCATCATGCAGTTGGGGCAGCGGCCGGCCACGCAGAGCATCCCGCGTGCGCGATGGTACTTGAAGCTGCGACTCAGGGTCTTGACGCCGGCCGCGTGGAGAGCGGAACCAATCGTGTCTCCCTCGTTGGCCTTGACGGGCCAACCATCGAACTCGAAGGCAATCACCGTGGAACGGTCTATGATCTGGGACGGATGAGGCTCGAGGCGACCCCGCGAAGGGGGATCTATCATCATATGCGGGCCTCTTCCGGCCAGGAGGTCTGTCTCACCTCGTTCGTCACGGTGTCACGGACCGCGACGAACCACTTGCGGCAGCCGAACCCGTGATACCACCACTCCCGCTGGTCGCCCGCCGCGTTCCGCCGGTAATAAAAGTAGCGGGTCCACTCTTCGGCCGAGGCCTCCGGTGCCGGTCGCGACACCACCTCGCCACCGAATCGGAACTCATGAACGTCGCGCTCGCCGCAATTGGGACACCCTAGCAGAAAGGCCATTTCTCACCGCGAGGCGTCATTGTCTGTACATCTTCGCTAAGCAAGGTAGTGGTCATTCAAGCAACTCTCAACTGTCATTCTGAGGAGCCCCGATTCGGCATCGGGCGACGAAGAATCTGGGGCGGTACATTCATTCACTTGCAGCGAGATGGGACTCCCCAGCCTCCCCAGATTCTTCACTTTGTTCAGAATGACATTGGTCAGTATGGCTGAGCACTGGAGGTGCACTCATTAGACAGCGACGTCAACTTCGTGGGTCGTGACGGTCAGCGGCATGCCCCGCTCCGCCCTCACCTCGAGGCACTGTCGGATCGCGTCGTCGATGTTGTCCAGTGCCTCTTTCTCGGTCTTGCCCTGGCTAATGCATCCTGGGGTCGATGGGCACTCAACCACGTAGACCCCGTCCTCATCGCGCTCCACTATCACCACGAACTTCATCTAACTTCCCCCCCCCCTTATCCTCGAGTGCGCTACCCAGTCCTCAAGAGGTTACCCTGTTCTTGCGGAATGAGTTCTTGACGAGAATCTTGCCGTCGCGGAAGGTGAAGATGTCGCACCCTCGGACCTCGATCGGCTTACCATCGCGGCCGGTAGCCGTGAAGGTCCACTCGGACAATCCTCGGTCGCCGACGACGAAGTGGCTGTCGTCACCCCAGCGGCCGTCAGGAAACGTAGAGAGAACGAGCTGGTACGCCTCCCGGACCTTCTCGCGCCCGTCGTGGCAGGTCCCGTCAACGTCGGGGCCGGTGGAGAACTGAAAGACGCAGTCGTCCGTCATGAAGGACATCAGGTCGTCTATATTGTGGCGGTTCCACGCATCCGCGAAATCCCTCAAGTACCCGACTGTTACTTCACTGCCTACTTCCGTCGCCATCGTCACACCTCCGTTGATAGTACCCCACTTCCATCACCTACCATGTGGTTGGAATCGGCAACAGGAACTTCCCTTCTATCGGGACGAATGAAGTCGCCGTCTGGATCAAGGAAGAGGCGGTCAGACCAGGCACCCCATACACGTGCACGTCAATATTGTATTCATCACGTAGCTTTTCGACCACCGACGTGAAATCCCCGTCGCCCGACGCCAGTACGAACAAGTCCGCCTTCCCGGCATGTTCGACCATATCCAGCGCGATCCCGACGTCCCAATCTCCTTTTGTCGACCCGTCTTCGCGTTGAATGAACGGCTTGAGCTTCACCTCGAATCCGATCGTTCTCAATATGTTCTGGAACTGTATCTGCTTGGGGTCGCGCCTATCGGTAGCGTAGGCGATCGCTTTGACCAACTGCCTGCCTGGCGTCGCCTCCTCGAAGAAGGCGCTATAGTCGAAGTGGGTTCCGTACTTGTCCTTCACCGTGTAGTAGATATTCTGAACATCTACGAACACAGCTACCCTTTCCTTAACAGAGTCCGACATGGAAGCCATCCAGCTGCTCTCAGTGACCAACAGATGTGGTACACGTCCGTCGGTTCAATCTAGGACCGACTTCGCAAGCGGCGGAGCCGGGCTGCCCGCACCAGCACCCGCATCAATATATCCCCCTGACCTTGAGACAGCAAGCCACGGGTCGCCTCTATTAGAGCTTCATCTTCCGGCGTCTCGCACCATGCTTCCTCCAGGAGGTACGACTTGCACTCGTCCACATCGTCGAAGTGATAGAGAAATTCGAACTCTGTCTCTTCCTCCATGAGGAAGAGTTCCTGTGCGATGGCCGACGCGAGGCTCCCTCTCGCCACATGAATTTCTCCGACAAAGATCGAACTATCGAGTCGACCAAACTCCACGGACCCTCGGTCGATGCCGACCTCTATCAGAGGTTGCTGCGGCTGGGGGTGAATGTCCAGGACCACTCCATCGAGACGAACGGCCTGGTGAATCGTGATTCCCTCGTAAAAACCCGTTTTGAGCAAGTTCCAGCGATTTAGCACATCTGAGCGCTACCGTATGTTGGGGTAGTATACGGAACAGAGACTGTATATTGTACCCAGGTGTGGGTACGTTTGTTCTAATTCGACCTGCACAGACTTTTTACGAGAGAATCAATCTTGGTAAGAGCGTCGACGACGCCCTCAGGAGGAATTCATCATAACGACCATGAAATGACGGCAACGTCGAAAGCGTTTTCAGGGAGCTCGACCGTGCGAATGTCAGCCACCCTGAATGACAATTTGGACTTGAGACCGCCTGGGGTTCGCTCTTTGGCCACCGCTATCCCGGCTTCCTTCGAGTCGATAGCCAGAACCGAAGCGGTTTCGTTGGCGAACCGCCAGGTAAGCCGCCCATCCCCACACCCGATCTCAAGTACATCTCGCGAGCGGAAATCGACTAGGTCATGGATGACCCCTGTTTCAGCCCCTTCGGGATCGAGCGTCACCGCCATGTCGTTTTCACCTGAAGCAGACCTGCCCGTAGACCGGTAGCTAGAACATCGTGAGGTATCTGTCGACCTCCCACTGGCTGATTTGCCGGTGGTACTCGTTCCATTCGGACTCCTTGAGACTCGCAAATTCGTCGTAGATCGGACCCATGGCGCTCTGAATCACCTCGTCACCTCTAAGCTCTGCCAGAGCCTCCGCTAGACTCTGAGGTAGCAGACGGATGCCCCTGTTCCGAATCTCCTTAAGGCCCAGGTCATATAGGTTGCCAAGGTTTGCCTTGCCCGGGTCTATCTTGTTTCGAACGCCGTCTAGGCCCGCGGTGATGTATGCGGCCATCGCGAGGTACGGATTACATGCGGCCGAGACCGTGCGGTCTTCCAAATGGCTGGGTCCCACCGTGCGGATCATCTGAGTACGGTTGTTGTCGCCATATGATATGAAGGCCGGCGTCCAGGTGAAACCCGACTCGGTGCCTAGCAGACCCTGCCCTACTTGGAGCCTCTTGTAGCAGTTCACTGTAGGCGAGGTGACACAGCACAGAGCAGGGGCGTGCTCAAAGATGCCGCCGATGAAATGGTAAGCGAACTCCGAGAGGCCGAGCCCCTGTGGATCGTCGTCGTCCAGGAAAAGGTTTTCGCCGGTCTCGGCGTCGGCGATGTGGAAGTGGATGTGGCCGCCACTGCCGGTCCGGTTGGCGAATGGCTTCGCCATGTGCGTGGCGATGGCCCCATACTTCTGGGCGTACTGGCTCGTCATCATCTTGAAGAACGTGTAGCGGTCCGCGGTGGTCAGGGCGTCGCTGTACACGAAATTGACCTCGTACTGGCCGTTGGCGTCCTCATGGTCCGACTGGTAGACATCCCATCCCACGCGCCTCATGCCGTCCATCAGGTCCCGCAGATAGTCCATCGCGTTGGCGATGCCCTTGAAGTCGTAGCATGGTTTCGCCAGGGAGTCCACTTCGTTGGGGTCCCAGATCGATATAGAGCCTTCCCCGTCCCTGGTCACCAGAAAGTGTTCTGGTTCGATGCCAACGTTGAAAACGTATCCCTCGGCTCGGAAATCAGAGAGCACCCGCTTCAGGTTCTGACGTGCGCAGTAGGGGTGAGCCTCGCCGTCGACGTAGAGATCGCTTGCGAAGCGGGCGACTCCCTCGGTCCAGGGCACGGGGCTGTAGGTATCCAGGTCTATTCTGGCCAACATGTCATGGGAGTGGGGTCCCTGTCCAAGTCCTAGTACAGCCGCTCCCGCGAACCCGGCGCCCTCGTCGATTACGTCGTCAAAGTGGGATACCGACACCATCTTGACTTTAGGAGAGCCTCCGATGTCCACGAACTGGACGAGCAGGAAATCGATACCGTCATCCTGCATCCGCTGCCATATCTCGTTCCGCCTGGCCATATTACGCGACTCCTTCCCGTCCCTACTCCCCGTACACCTTGTCGGTCCCGACCAAGGGCACCCGGGCCATGGCCGAGGCCTCGATAGTCAACACCGCCAGGTCCTCCGGCTCCAGGCTGTGCACGTCGCCCTTCCCTAGAGACCGTGTGAGCAAGGCGATCTCCATAGTCATGGAGTTAATGAAGTTTGCGACCCGCTCGGCACCCTCGTCTGGGTCCAGGCGCTTGGTCAGCTCCGGGTCCTGCGTAGTGATCCCGACAGGACACCTGCCAGTATGACAGTGCCGGCAGTAACCAGCCGGAACCCCCATCTCTTTCATGAAGTCGGTGCCGGGGATCTCTTTGTTACAGTTCAGCGCAACTAGCGCCGCGATACCGATTGCGACCGCGTCGGCTCCTAGCGCCAACGCCTTTGCGGCGTCGGCCCCACTACGTACGCCGCCTGACGCTATCAGGCTGACCTCCCCGTAGAGACCTAGCTCCCTGAGCGCTTCCCTCGCCAATACGATTGCAGGCACAGTCGGTATACCGCTATGGTCTAGCAGTACCTCGGCAGAGGCCCCGGTACCTGCGACCATACTGTCGACAACGATCGCGTCTGCTCCCGCCTTGGCTGCCAGCTTTACGTCGTCGGCGACCCGACAGGCGCCCAGCTTGACATGAATGGGTACCCGCCAGTCGGTCGCTTCGCGAAGCTGCTCAATCTTCATCGCCAGGTCGTCGGGCCCCAGCCAGTCGGGATGGCGCGTAGGACTGCGCTGATCGATCCCAGTCGGCAAGTCTCGCATATCGGCTATCTCGTCGAGCACCTTCACACCCATAAGCATACCGCCGGTGCCAGGTTTGGCACCCTGCCCCACCACAACCTCGACCGCCTGGGCCTGCACCAGATGATTGGGGTCGAAGCCGTACCTACTGGGGAGCACCTGGTAGATCAGCTTGTCCGACGCATCCCTTTCGGCCTGCAACATCCCCCCGTCGCCGGTGCAGCTTGCGGTCCCTACCATAGACGCGCCCTTGCCCAGGGCCACCTTGGTATTGGCGGAGAGCGCACCATAGCTCATGCCGGTGATGTAGATGGGCGTTTCCAGCACCAGCGGGTTCTCGGCGGAGCGCGCGCCGACAACCGTTTGAGTATTGCATCGCTCCTTGTAACCCTCCAGTGGGAAGCGCGTCAGACCGGTGGACAGAAAGGTCAGATCGTCGAAATGGGTCACCTTCTGGAAGGTGCTGAACTCGCGAATCCGGTACCTACCAAGCTCCGCTTTGGCATGAATGTCATCGATGACAGCGGGAGGAAAGATCTGGCTGCTGGCCATTACCATGTTCTAGGTCCGTCCCCTCAGACCACCGTCTTCTCGAGCCGTTCCAGCGAATCGAAGTGGTACAGCTTCTTGGCGGAGACCACTTTGGTGAAGTGAGGTCGGTCGCCGACACCGTAGCGGTCGAGAGTAGCCCAAACGTCGATCAACTCGTCCTCGCTGACATCCTCTGTCTTGGCGTCGCTCCCCAAAGACCCGACCTCGCCCCCAACATAGATGGCGCCCTCGTACATCGAGTCCCCGACCGCCTCGCCGATGTCCCCACAGACGATGATGCGGCCCTTCTGCATCATGAAGCCGGTAAGGAAGCCTGAGTTACCTTGGACCACCAACGTGCCGCCCTTCATAGAGATTCCGGCTCTGGCCCCCGCGCCGCCACCCACGAACACCTCCCCTCCTCGCATACTGGCCGCGACCGAGGCGCCCGCATCTCCCGTAAGGGTTATCTTTCCGCTCATGAGGTTCTCGCCCAAAGCCCACCCCGCGTTTCCCTCGATCGTCACCTCCGGGCCGTCCAGCAAACTGGCCGCGTAGTAGCCCACTGTGCCCCTTATGTCGATTTTGCCCGGGCGAAGAATGCCGACGGCGATGTTGTGGCGGGCTTGTGGATTGAGGGCCGTGATCCGCCCGTTACCTCTAGCCAGCTCCTTGAGGCGAACGTTAAGCTCACGGGTCGTGAGCTTACTCGCATCTAGACTAACCAAGTCATAACCTCGCTCTCCTGAGGCTCGACCCTATCGATCTCCTCAGAAAAGACACTGCGTAGGGCCACTTCCTCCGAGGCAAGGGCTACGACGTCGGATGTCTCCATCGCAACCAGAGGCTTCGCCGACCAACGGTCTTTGGCATAGCCGAGCGCGTCGCGAGTGGACACCAGGTAGGTGAAGGTGCCATCCAGATCGCCCAGAGAGCTGTTGAGGGCCTCGTCCAGGCTCCGGCCGCCGGCAATCCGATCAGCAATGTACACGGCTATGAGCTCGGAATCGTTGCCAGTCTGGAAGCGGTGGCCCTGGTCTTCGAAGTGGCGTTTGAGCTTGTGGTAGTTAGTCAGTTGGCCATTGTGGACGACGCTAACATCCGGAAACGGAAACGCCCAGAAGGGATGGGCATGGTTTATGTCCACCTTGCTTTCGGTCGCCATTCGAACATGGCCGATTCCATGTGTCCCCCTGAGCTGGCCAATCCCGTGCTCACGGTCCATTGCTGAGGCGGTCCCTACGTCCTTAACGACCTCAGAGGCCTCGCCGATGCTATGAAGCGCCAAGCCCTCGATGCCCACAAGCGCCTCGGCCAGGGCCGGAATCTCGCCCTCGTACCGTACCGTCAGTCGAAGGAATTGACCCCAGGAGCGCCTCGATCCAACGACGCATCCGGCCCGACCCACCGCCTCCTCAACACGCTCCAAGACCTCGTCCGAGTGGTCTTCCTCTTCAGTCCACACCCGAATGATGAGGTCGTCTTCCGTCTGTTGTCCGACGACACTGATCCCGCTCGAGTCACGACCTCGGTGGGCCAACGAGTCGAGCATCTTGACCAGATCTTCCCCGATGGGAGCCAGGCCATTCGACCGGGCCGTCTTGTAGATTATGCCGCTGACCCCGCACATCGGCCTTCACCTCTTGGCACGCACGTCGCCCAGCACTGGGCTCTGGGCCACAAATATAGCATCCGGCGACACCACCCGCAACCGCGGAGAACATGCCTCATGCTATCCCGGGAGGTTAGTTGGATGGAGTGGTTGCGGCGCTTCAGCGCCGGATCAGTGAGGGTCGGTCACGGATGTACGACCTGGCCTCGCACGTTGGCGTCCTCCGCGTCGCGGTCTGTGGCGCTTCCTATCGCCGCCTCCGCAGCGGCTTTAGGTCGCATGATGATCTTGCAGACCTCTCCGGCCGCGAGCAAGTCCATCGCCTCGTCGATATCTTCGAAGCCCATCTCCCGGCTGATGAGAGGTCGGAGATCGACCACCTTGCTCTCCAGCAGCCACCGCGTGCGATACCAGGTGTCGAAGATGCGGCGTCCGTTTAACGCCAGCACGGTAAGGTTCTTGAATATCATGCTTTCAGCGACGTCGATGCGGACCGGACTGGACGGAATCCCGAATAAAGTGACTCGCCCGCCGTTGCGCACGCTCTGGAAGGCGGCGTCGATCGCGGAGGGCGCCCCGCTCATCTCCAGAACAACGTCGATGCCAAATCCCTCGTTGGCCTCAACGAGCCATCCGGAGATGTCTGCTTCAGTACCATCGCCTCCCGCGTTAAGCACATCTCCGGCCCCCATGAGCTTGGCAAGGCCCAGCCTGTAGTCGTTGAGATCGACCGCCATCACCCGCGCCGCCCCCGATGCTCGGGCTATGCCAATGGAAAACAGACCTATAGGCCCACAGCCTAGGACCCCGACACTCTCACCAGCCAGCTCGTGGGCCAACGTAGCGAAGACAGCGTTGCCGAACGGCTCCTGGAGAGTGGCGATCTCAGGCGGCAGCTTGCTGCGGTCGTTCTGCCAGATGACCTTCTCGGGAAGGGCCACGTAGTCAGCGAACACCCCGTCGACATCCACGCCAAGGATACGCGTTCGAGAGCACATATGGGCCTGACCGGTGCGGCATTGGAAGCACATCCCACAAGTTATGTGACTTTCGGCGGAGACGTAGTCGCCTTCCTTGACGTGCTCGACGGCGGCCCCAACCCCTACCACGGTGCCGGCAAACTCATGGCCTACCGTCAGCGGCGGGCTGATGCGCTGCCTGCTCCATTCGTCCCACTTCCAGATGTGGAGGTCAGTGCCGCAGATGCTCGCCGCTTCCACGGCCACGAGTACCTCGTCGGGCCCCACCTTCGGAACGGGTACCTCATCGACGACCAGCCCCGGCCCAGGCTCAACTTTGCGAATCGCATTCATCGTTGTGGTCATTGACCCTCCCCGAACGGCGAGAATACCTATATAGGCGGGCGTCTGTGCCGGTGATCGCGCAGAGCCTCGAGAGCCGACGCCGCGTGCAGGACCGTGGATTCATCGAAGTGTCGGCCGACCAACTGAACGCCAATCGGTAGGTCTTCGTCGCCCCAACCGAACGGAACCGATACCGCCGGCGAGCCGGTCAGGTCAAACGGGACTGTTGCCCGCAAAGCATTCCGTGGCGGCACCTTTTGGCCGTCGATCTCCAGCTGTGCGGAGTCGTGTGGATGGGCGACAGTCGGGCACGTTGGGCAAAGAAGCAGATCGTAGTTGGAGAAGAACCGGGCAACTTCCTCGCGGAAAAGCTGCACGTCGGCCCACGCCTCCAGGTACTCCCCCAGGGGCGGGGGCGGTAGGTCAAGCCGGCGTTGCAGCACCGGGCTCAACTGGTCAAGTCTGTCGCCGACCACGCGCTCGACATGATGCCTGACGTCGGCGGTGTAGATCGCCGTCGATATCTCTTGCGCCGGCCACTGCTCCCAGGTGGCTAGCCCTACTTCTTCCACCTTGCAGCCCAGCTCATCTAACGCCGACGCAGCCCGGGTCACGGTCGCCTGTACCTCCTCGGCGACCGGAGCGAACGGCCCCTCGGCGCACCAGCCTACTCGCAACTCAGGCAGCGCCTCATCGAGATCGGGGATCTCCGGAGCCGCCACCGGAAGAGCGTTGGGGTCCTCGCCATCTGGACCTGCGAGCACTGAGAGCGCCAGGGCGGCGTCCCGTACACTTCGGGCCATAGGACCCACATGAAAAAGACTGGCTAGAACGTCCGGAAAATGCCCTGTCAGAGATACGCGCCCATATGTCGGTTTCAGGCCGACGATACCGCAGTAAGCGGCCGGCTCCCGAATCGAGCCCCCGACGTCGCTGCCGAGTCCTAACGGAGAGAGACCTGCAGCTATCGCCGACGCCTCTCCGCCGCTGGAGCCACCCGGCGTACGGCCCTGCCTCCACGGATTCTCGGTGCGGCCAAATACCAGGTTGTCGGTCTCCCACCAGAACGCGAACTCAGGTGTGTTGGTCTTCCCAATAAGAATGCCCCCGGCATCTGCCAGTCGTTTCACCGCTGTGGCGTCGGCGTCCGGGACGTGGTCGCTGAACAGCCTGGAGCCCCTGGTCGTCCTTAGCCCGTTCGTGTCGAAGCAGTCCTTAGCCGTGAAGGGGACGCCATGGAGCGGGCCCAGAGGTTCGCTATGCATGATGGAGGCCTCGGCTTGGCGTGCCCTCTCCATCGCCCCGTCGGCCACCGTGACGACGGCATTGAGCCCGGGGTTGAGGGCCTCGATTCGCTCCAAGTGGGCGCGCACCACTTCGACGGGCGACAGGGCCTTGGTACGAATGCGACTTGCCAGTTCAGCGGCGTCGGCGTAGCAGACGACCTCATTCATCCTGGGCCGGTTCTCGAGCGCGGTGAGGGCTCTAATAGTGCACTCAACTGAGGATCCACCCATACAGCCAAGAAGCCAGAGCGCATAGTCGAAGCCCCGGGGACGAAGTAGCCGGCGTTTCCGTTAGGCGACCGCGGGGCGTTTCGGCAGCCTTCCGTGGCACATTCAGCGAGAAAGTACTATCGTCGGGCCCCCGGCGGTGTCACTGACGTCTAGCATACCCCCCTGCAGGGTACCTGGAACGGGAGAGCCTATGAATAGGACCACATCACCCTCGTGGCTCACAACGTTGTCGCCCTCCCTCTGAGTATCGAGGGACAGGGCGGTATTGCCGTCCGGACCAGCCGCTAGGCGTAATGCCTGGTCGGGCCCATGTTCCATGCCATCCAGCATATCTTTCAGGACTGAGGTGGCCCTCCCCGTAACCGCCAGAGGTTTAGCAATCACCTCTGGTCTGGGCCCAACTGAGGGTGGCCGTATGCCTCGGTTCTGCACAAGGAACTTCATCTTCAGCTCCCAGGCGTGCCCGCCCTTCACAAGGGCTGCGACCTCGGCGATCTCACCTTTGACGTCCTCGTTCGAGGTCCGCATCTCGCGGTCCTTTCGACGAACGTCTTCTTGCTATCGCAAGAGTTCCTCCGCTTGGCGTTGCGCTTCGCGGGTCCATTGCCTCGACTCGGCTATCCATCGGTGTTGCGCTAGACCTTTCCGCCGCGCTTCATCTCCCCGACGCTGTGCTTCTTCGCTCCGACGTCGTGCCTCTCGCTCGCTGCTCCTTACCTCCGTCTCCTTTTTCTGAGCACGAGCCCACATGCTCTTCGCGCGCTCGTACCTGCTTCGAGCTTCGCCCAGATTGATTCGCGATTTGTCTTCGGCACGTCGAATCCCGGCGAGCTTCGCCTGAGCGGTCTCGAATTCGTCATCCCATTCTTTCAATTGTCGGTCCATCCCCAATGTCCGGACCTCAGACCATTGATTGTGGCGAGCTTCAAGGAACTTCCGTAATCATATCCACTGTGGACGCATCAGCCAGACAACGAGAATCAGTGCAAGGATACGTATGCAACCGTCTTGCTGATGTCGTAGGTATGACAGCCGCGAGCAGTTGGCCGCTCAAACACGTCTGGCCGGCCTATCGTGCCGTCGCCTAAACACGCGAACCCTATATTGATCTTCGCACCTGGCGCAAAATGTGAGCCTGGGTATTTGTGTAGTTGTGGCCGCTGCGAAGACAAGCGGCCACTCATTGCGTTTCCTTCGGCCTCTAACCCATCTTACATCATCTTAGGTGTGCGTCGTAGCATGGAGGCACGCACAGCTGATGTTATGATGTTCAACGCTCGCATATGGTATGTAACCTACTACTCATAGATGAACCGAATGCATCGAGTGCGATCGAAAGAGCTCTATGCGGCGGCCAACCGCCTGATTCCGGGAGGAGTCAACAGCCCGGCGCGGTCCTGGTCCGCTGTAGGCGGAGAGCCCCTGTTCTTTGCGAGGGGAGCTGGCTCCCGGCTCTGGGACGTAGACGGCAACCAGTACGTAGACTACGTCTGCTCCTGGGGCCCGATGATCCTGGGACACGCCCACCCGGAAGTGGTTGACGCCATCAAGTCTGCCGTCGACGATGGCACAAGCTTCGGCGCGCCTACTGAGGTGGAAAATAAACTGGCGCAGATGGTCGTGGACTCATTCCCGTCCATCGATATGGTCCGTTTCGTGAGTTCGGGCACAGAGGCCGGTATGAGCGCCCTGAGGCTTGCACGCGCGTACACTGGGCGCGATAAGATCGTAAAATTCGAGGGTGGCTACCACGGCCACACTGACGCGCTGCTGGTCAGCGCCGGCTCGGGAGCAGCGTCTCATGGCGTGCCCACCAGCGCGGGGGTCACAAGGTCGCTTGCCCAGGACACCCTGGTAGCCGATTACAACGACCTGTCCTCGGTAGAAGCTCTTTTCGGTGCCTATCCTGACCAGATCGCCGGCGTGATAGTCGAACCGATTGCCGCCAACATGGGAGTCGTCCCACCCAAACCCGGCTTCCTGCAAGGGCTCAGGGAACTAACCACCAAGAGCGGAGCATTGCTGATTTTCGACGAAGTCGTATCGGGCTTCCGGATCGTCTACGGTGGGGCCCAGCACCTCTATGGCGTAACCCCCGACATCACCTGCCTGGGAAAGATCATCGGAGGCGGGATGCCGGTCGGTGCGTACGGAGGTCGAAGGGAGATCATGGAGACCGTGTCTCCGGTGGGGCCGATGTACCAGGCCGGTACGCTATCGGGAAACCCAGTTGCGATGGCGGCCGGGTTAAAGACACTGCAACTGCTCCAGAGGTCCGGCGTATACGAAGGACTGGAGTCAGGGGCACGGCGCCTTGCCCAAGGGATTCAGGATGTCTTCGCGCGGGCGGAGACCCCGCTGACGATCAACCGTGTCGGCTCTATGATGACGCCGTTTTTCAGCACAACTGAGGTCACCGGTTGGAAGTCTGTCTCGGCCTCCGACAAGGACACCTTCGCGTCCTTCTTCCACAAGATGCTCGACGAGGGTGTATACCTTTCGCCGTCGCCGTTCGAGGCCATATTCATATCGACCGCGCACAGCGACGCGGATATCCAGATGACTGTCGACGCGGTTGAGAGGGCGCTGCAGTAGAGTGGCATTGCCCGTTCCGTTCAACGGGCAAATGGTTCCTACCTCGGATACATCTCGATCAGTGGAGTCGACCAGAATGGCGGCGATCCGTGCGGGCTACCTTACTATGAGGGTTTTTCACGTCGAGCCGTCCGAGAGCCGCCCACAAGCATGCGAAGGCCGATGACAATTAGCACCAGCGGCCATCCGACAGAGATTAGGTGTTCCAGGCTCCCAGAAGCGACGCCTGCCACGATAAGAATCGCACCCGGTATCAGCGGCCACCAGTGACTTCTACCACGATACAAGGTGTCGATGACATAGATCGCTACGAATCCCGCCCCGAGACCGATCGTGTCCAGATCGCCAATCCCAGACAGCCATCTCTGACCTACCAAGCCGCTGCCTAGGCCCAACAGGATGCTCCCCGGAATCAGCAGACCGTACGATCTGCGGTGTAGGTATCCTACAATAAAAGCGCTGCCAATCAGCAACAAAACCATCGCCCCGCCCAAACCTCCGGTAAGTTCGGACACCAGAAGCACCAGGCCTAGGACAAGTAAGATCGTCCCGCTAACACGTTGTCGCCTAAGCCCCCTCATCTTTCCCTCCAGTTAGCTCAAGTATGCTCCATACTATCATGCCGTCACCTTTCTTGAACGATCCTTATGTCGCTCGTGCGTGTGAAGCACGGCGACATGGCGTCACGTCTGGTCATACAGTACCTCTGCCTCCTTCAAGACCTCGTCGCGAAAGTAGCGGCTTAGCATACAGGGTGTATTGACATCGACCTTATGCCCTTCAAACACCTCGGAGAGTTCTTCCTCCATCCGGGTCAACAGGAAGAGGTCCCCGTGCCCAGCCTCAAACTCCACGAGAACGTCGATATCGCTTTCCGAGCTGAAATCGTCACGCAAGACAGACCCAAAAAGCGCAAGTTTGCGAAGGTGGTTGCGTCGGCAGAAATCGACCAGCGTGGGCTCCGGAATCTTCATTCTCGGCCCGTCGGTCCCCGATTCGCCTTGGTTTGGCTTGTCCTCGGCGGCAGACATATCCGCTCTCACCGACTGGATGATCCAACCGGCCCGTGATCGCCGGACTCCGTCACCGTGATATCCCCTACGCGCCCACGCTGTCCCTGATCTCGGCTATCGCGTCCACGACCCTTATCTCGGGGTTGAAGACCGCCGAGCCGGCCACCAGCACGCGAGCGCCCGCTTCGACCACGGTCTTTGCAGTAGTCGGGTTGATCCCGCCGTCGACCTCTAGCTCCGCTGTTACGCCCTTCTCATCCAGTATTGACCGCAACTTGCTGATCTTTCCAACCATGCTGTCGATGAACGGCTGGCCGCCAGCCCCCGGGTTCACGGTCATGACCAGCACCAGATCCAGCTCAGGCAGGACCTCCTCGACGGCCGATACCGGCGTGGCCGGATTGAGTGCCACACCGACCTTGGCTCCGGCCTTCTTTACTTGAATTACGACCCGATGAAGGTGAGTGCACGCCTCCGCGTGCACCGTGACGATGTCGGCGCCGGCCTCGACGTACTGGTCCACCGATCGCTCCGGCTCCGCGACCATCATGTGCACGTCAAGCGGCTTCTTCGTCCACGGCTTGATAGCCCGGACTACGGCGGGGCCAATCGTCAGGGTGGGAACGAAATGTCCGTCCATGATGTCGACGTGGATGTAGTCAGCCCCTCCGTCAGAGGCCTCGGCCACCTGCTCGCCTAGCCTGCTGAAATCGGCCGACAGGATCGACGGCGCGATCTTGACCCGCGACTCACCCGGCACCGTCCGCCTCCAGGCGATCTCTCGCCTCTACGATCGCGGCCTCGACCCGCGAAAGCGCCGTCCCGCCGGGGACGTTCCGGGCCTCTATCGATGAGTCCACCGAAATAGACAGAACATCGTCTTCAAACAAGGGGGAGAACCGGCGGTACGTCTCCAATGGCAGCTCGTGGATTTCCTGGTTCTCGCCGGACGCGTGGGCGGATATCTTGGCGACCACGCCGTGTGCTTCCCTGAAGGGCATTCCCTTCGCGACTAGGTAGTCAGCCACATCTGTCGCCAGGATACCGCTTGTCTCGGCAGCCTGACGCATTCTGTCAGAGTTAAGGCCCAAGGTCGACACCATCCTTGTGAACGTATTAAGAGTCGAGAGGAGCACGTCAGCGGTGTCGAAGAATCCCTCCTTGTCCTCCTGTAAGTCGCGGTTGTAGGTCAAAGGAAGGCCCTTTAGCACGGTCAGCAGAGCAACCAGATGGCCGAACACCCGTCCAGTCTTCCCCCTGGCCAGCTCGGCGAAATCCGGGTTGCGTTTCTGGGGCATTATGCTGCTTCCGGTTGTGAAGTCATCGCTTAGCCGGACGAACGCAAACTCCTCGGAAGACCAGAGCACCAGCTCCTCAGCCAAACGCGAAAGGTGCACCATGGTAGCGGCGCCCGCCGAGTGGAAGTCCAGGAGAAAGTCCCTGTCGGAGACGGCGTCCTCGCTATTGGCAGAGATCGCGCCGAACCCAAGCTCACTTGCCACAAACTCGCGGTCTATTGGGTATGGGACCCCGGCCAACGCCCCACTGCCGAGCGGCATGACGTCGGTCCGCCGGTAGGCCTGTTGGAAGCGCTCAGCGTCTCTACCAAGCATCTCGAAGTATGCCAGCAGGTGGTGGGAAAAGAGGACCGGCTGAGCCCTTTGAAGGTGTGTATAGCCGGGCATCACCACTTTGGCGTTGGCTTCGGCCTGGTCGACCATCGCCACGCGTAGGGCGTGGATCGCGTCTATGACGTCATTGATCGCCTCTTTGGCGTAGAGACGCATGTCCAAAGCGACCTGGTCGTTTCGCGAGCGGGCCGTGTGCAGCTTGCCGGCCACGTCACCGACAAGCTCCGACAGGCGCCCCTCGATGTTCATATGGATGTCTTCGAGCTCCGCTCGCCAGGGAAACTTTTCCGCCTCGATCTCCTCGCGGATGGCTTCGAGTCCCCCGACGATGGCCTGCGCGTCGGCGTCAGATATGATCCGCTGCCTCGCCAGCATACGGGCATGGGCGATCGAACCGGCAATGTCCTGCCTGTACAGCCGGCGGTCGAAATGGATGGATACGGTGTAGTCCGACGGAGGTTTGTCCATGGTTATCGGTGGACCGTGGTTTCGGAGCTCTTAATACACCGACACGCCTAGCTGCGCCCGGCTCGCAAGTCTGCACCTACCTGCCGAGGTCGTTGCTAAGTCCCGCGCTTCGGGACCAGGAACCGACGGCGCATGGTGAGCACCTTTTCGTCGCGCTGGTTGAAGGCTCGGCTCTCGATGTAAACGATGCCCCTGTCGGGACGGCTTCTGGACTCCCGGACCTCCAGCACCTCGCTCTCGGCATAGATGGTGTCGCCCTGGAAGACCGGACCATCGTGCGTGATCCGTTCGTATTCCAGGTTGGCGATCGCCTTGCCGGAAGTATCTCTGACGCTCATCCCTACCACAAGGCTCAGGACCAGCGCGCCGTTCACGAGGATCTTCCCGTGCTGGTGGTCCTTCATATAGTTCTCGTCAAAGTGCAGCGGATTGGTGTTCATGGTCAGGAGCGAGAATAGGTGATTGTCGGCCTCGGTGATGGTCTTGCCGGGCCAGTGCTTGTACACGTCACCCGACTCGAAGTCCTCCAAATAGCCGCCGAAGCTCTCTTTGCCGTCGTGGATCATGCGTTGCACCTAGGTCCGTCGAGTCCGGGCCGCTCCTATATCTTATACCTTTCGAGTAGCCGCCGGGCGATCACAAGGCGCTGGATCTCGTTCGTGCCCTCACCGATGATCATTAGGGGGGCATCCCTGTAGTAGCGCTCGACAGGGTAGTCCTTGATATAGCCGTAGCCTCCGTGGATTCGCATGGCCTCGAGAGTCACCTCCCCGCACACCTCAGTGGCGAAAAGCTTTGCCATCCCTGCCTCGAGGTCCGCTCGCTCCCCAGCGTCCTTTTTAGCCGCAGCGTCATAGGTGAGAAGGCGTGCCGCCTCGATCTTCGTCGCCATGTCCGCGAGCTTCAGCTGGATAGCCTGATGCCTGGCAATGGGCTGGCCAAAGGCCTCCCGCTGCTGCGAGTATTTGATGGCCGCCTCGAAAGCCGCGGTCGCGACGCCCACCGCTCGGGCCGCCACGTTGATACGCCCTCCCTCCAGTCCGCTCATCACCTGCCCAAACCCACGGCCTTCCTCACCGCCAACGAGGTTGGAAGCCGGGACCCTGGCGCCCTCGAAGACCAGCTCGCATGTATCCACCCCCCGGTAGCCCAGTTTGTCGAACTTCTGGCCCACCGTGAGGCCTTTAGTCGGCTTTGTCACGATGAAGCAGCTGATGCCCTTGTACGGGGGTTCGGCGTTGCTGTCGGTCTTGGCCAGCACGGCGAAGGCGTTGCCCCGCTCCGCGTTCGTGATAAACATCTTGCTCCCGGTCAGCACGTACTCATCCCCATCCTTGGCCGCCGTGGTCTGGAGGTTCTGGACGTCGCTTCCCGCGTCTGGTTCGGTAAGGGCGAGTCCTCCTCTCAGCTCTCCCGTGGCCATCCTGGGCAAGAACCGCCGCTTCTGATCCTCGTCGCCGAAGCCGGCGATAATCGAGCTCATGACGTGATGGGTGCCTATGACGCCGCTGAGGCTCATCCACCCCTTGCAGAGCTCCTCGAAAATACTGGCGAGTGTTGTATCGTCGAGTCCCAGCCCGCCGTACTCTTCGGGGATCGTTATGCCGAAAAGGCCCATCTCCTTCATCTTCTCGACGAGCTCCGAAGGGTAGATGTCCTCGTTGTCGAGCCGACCGGCAACGGGCTCCACGTCGCGCCGGACGAACTCACGCACCAGTCCGACTATCTGTGCTCTAATGTCGAGCGACTCTTTGGTCGACACGGTACCACCTCTGCGATGGCGCTCTTGTCGGAAGGGATGGAAGCTACTGCCTCTAGCGGCCGAGCTGCGAAGATTGCCTGGCGCCAACGTTCTTTGCGGACACCCCTAGGACCTTTAGGAAGCCCTCAGCGTCAGCATGGTCATAGGAGCCCTGGGCCTCCATCGACGAGTCTTCTGTATATAAGGAGTGAGGCATTGCCTCCGGAGTATCCTCGGCGGCCTCGAAGTAGATGTCCCCCTTATATAAACGCACGGTTATCGTTCCGGTGGCGAGCCGGGATATCGGCTCTAGAGCAGCCAGGGCCGAGGTGGTCGCCAGGTCCAGCCAATATCCCTGGTAGATTTGCTGGCTGACCACGGAGGAAACCTGGTCGTAGAACACCCTGGCACGGCGGTCCAGTATGAACTGGAGCAGGTACTCATAAGACCGCCCGAGCAGCTCCATGCCGGGCGCCTCGTATAGTCCCCGGGATTTGACCCCGACAAACCGGTTCTCGACAACGTGCGTGCCGACTCCGACCCCATGCCTTCCGGCTGCGGTGTTGGCCGCCGCAAACATCGGAACGAGGTCCAGGGATTTGCCGTTGAGCGCCACGGGCACGCCCGCCTCCCAGCGCACGCTGACAGTCTCGTGCTGCTCTGGGGCGTCCCACGGCCACACACCCATGGCCGGCTCAACGAAAGACGGCGGCCTCCCGACATCCTCAAGGTCGCCCGCCTCATGCGTCAACCCGAGGAAGTTGGCATCCGTCGAGCAGCGCGCCTCGTTCGGGGGTTTGATGGGCAGATCGTGCTTCTGGCAGTACTCGATCATCTGCTGGCGGCCCGGGAACTCGGCCACGAACTCGGGGTCTCGCCATGGGGCATATACCTCGATCGACGGCGCCAACATATTGGCCGCTAGCTGAAATCTCACCTGATCGTTGCCCCGGCCAGTAGCGCCGTGAAACAACACCGGGATACCGGCCGCCTCAAGCTCGGGTAGAATCGCCTTGATCGTGACGGGACGCGCGATACCAGTCGTGTTCCAGTAGCCACCTTCGTAGCGCGCCTGCGCCTGGAGCACCTTCAGGCCAGCCTCCGCGAGAGCCGCCTGTCCCGGAACAACGGTAGCGACCGCTGCGCCGCAGGCGAGCATCCGGTCACGCACCGCCTCGAGACTCTCCTCATCGGGCTGACCGAGGTCGACGGTGAGGGAGTGTATGGAGAAACCCTTGCTGCTCAGCCAATGGGTGGCCGTGCAGCTGTCCAGGCCACCGGAGGCCGCCCCCCCCATCAACTCGACGTTCTTTTCCTTCAGCTCACGCCAGTTCATTCCAATACTCAATCAACCTAATCCTGGTAGATCGCGGTTCAGCAAGGCTCTCTTGAGTGTATCAAAGCCCGCCTCGCATAGCATCGAAGCCTGCGATGACATTGTCTAAGTGGGGAGTCACGGCGCCGGTCGAAGGGGCGAAGTCAACGGGGATCGCCAACCTCGTCAAGTTCAAACAGACTTCTAGCTGTCAGCCTGCGTCGCTTCAAGCCCGGCTTCCAGCCGCTCGATGGCCTGGTCGATCTCGGCTTCGTTAACGGTCAGAGGCGGCATCAGTCTAATAGCATTCGGTTTGACCGGGTTCAGCAGGACACCGACCTCGTTGCAGGCGGAGACCACGGCCGCCGAAATCTCGGTTGCGAACTCGACCGCGTACAGCAATCCCATGCCCCTGACGTCGGTGATGTGCTCGTTGTCCTTCAGCGCCTCCAACCCACGTCGGAGGTGTTCTCCCATCTTCCGAGCGTGGGCGGGGACATTGTTCTCTACGATATACCTGGTCGAGGCGTTGGCCGCCGCACAGGTCAGGCCGTTCCCTCCAAAGGTTGAGCCATGCTCGCCCGGGACTAGCACCGACGCATGCTCCTTCGCCAGGAAGGCCCCTATGGGCACGCCGCCACCCAGCCCTTTGGCCAGGGTCATTACATCCGGCTCAACGTCGAACGACTCATAGCCCCAGAGCGTGCCGAGCCGTCCAAGGCCGGTCTGCACTTCGTCGAGAATCAGCAGCAGGTCGTTGTCATCGCACCACTGCCTAACCTGCTTCAGATACTCCGGCGAGGGGATGTTGACCCCACCCTCCCCCTGCACCGGCTCCAGCATGACGGCAACCGTTTTGTCCGTGGTCGCCGCCTTGATCTGGTCCACATTGTCGTAGTCGACATAAACGAACCCGGCCGGCATCGGCTGGAAGCTCTCCTGGTAGTGCGGCTGCCCGGTGGCGGCCACCATGCTGAGCGTCCTGCCATGAAACGAGTTATACGCGGTGATGACCTCGTAGGCCCCGTTGCGGTGAATCTTACCGTACTTACGGGCCAGCTTGACGGCCCCCTCGTTGGCTTCAGCACCGCTGTTGCATATAAAGACCTTGTCCAGGCAGCTGTTCTCCACCAAGACCTCGGCCAGCTGCAGCTGGGGTATTGTGTAGAACTGATTGGACGTCTGAAGAAGGGTGCGCGCTTGCTCGGCGACGGCATCCGCGATCACCGGGTTGGCGTGCCCGATATTGTTCACAGCCCAGCCCGCAGTGAAGTCCAGGTACTCCTTCCCGGCGTCGTCCCAGACCCTGGTCCCTTCCCCTCGGACGAGCACGATCGGCTGCCTGCGGGCGCAAAACATATAGTATTTGCTTTCCACCTCTTTCCAGTCGGTCGCCACGCTAAGGGCCTCCCGCCGTTTCCTCTAGACTCTGAAGCGCCTCCTCGAGCTCGGACAGCGCAGCTTTAAGCCGTTCAACCACGTCGGAGAGCTTGTCGAGGTCTGTTTGCGCAGCGTCTGCCGGCAATGTGACCTCGGCAGGCCCTAGCGGCTGACCGTCCACAGGGGCTTCTGAGGCCGCCCTGGCGAAGCCTGTCAAGGACGCGAGGGCCTGGTCAAGGGTGTCTTCCATCACCACTTTATCTCCGCTGGCCACAATGACCCGCCGAAGCTCGGGGAAGTCGACGCCTTCGGCCTGAAGATACACCGGCTCGACGTATAGCAGGCTGCCCGCCAGTGGGATCACGAGCAGGTTGCCGCGGATACAGAACGAACCCTCCTGGCAGCGGAGGGTGAACCACTCGGAGATCGTCGGGTCGATATCGATCCGCGCCTCCACCTGCTCCGGGCCGTCCACCTGCTCGTCTTTGGGGAAGCTGAACGCCACGAGCTCGCCGTAGTTCGGCTCGTCGTTTCGCGCCGCGAGCCATCCGGCCATGATAGGATTGGGCTTGTTCCTTGTATACGGTAGGAGAAGTACAAACTCCTCACGCTCCTCCTCGGGTATCTTCATGATCACGTAGTAAGGGTCAACGGACTGCAGCTCGCTGCTCTGCCCGACCTTCTCGCTGGGGATGCTCCAGATGTCCTCCAGGTTATAGAAGTCCTGCGGGTTCTCCATGTGGTATTTCAGATACTTTGCTGCTTGAAATCCGAACAGGTCCAGCGGGTATCGCACATGCGTCTGAAGCGACTCGGGCATATTGCCCTTGGGCTCGAATAGCTTTGGAAAAATCTTGTTGTACGTCGTGATGACAGGATCGTCCGGGTCCCAGACATAGAAGCGTACAGTACCGTTGAACGCGTCCACCGTCACCTTTACGCTGTTCCGGATATAGTTGAAGCCTCCCTCCAGGCCGTCCGGGGTGGGGTCGGAATAGGGATAGCGGTCGGACACCGTATAGGCGTCCTGTACCCAGAAGAGTCCACCCTCGGCAGCCACGACGTACGGGTCCTCATCGAGACGCAGGAAGGGCGCAATGGTGGAGACGCGCTCCTGAACCTCTCGACGGTACTGGATCTTGCTTTCGCCGGTGATCTCGCCGGTGATCAGAATGTTTACGTCACCGAACTGCCAGGCGTAAGCCACACGGTTGATGAACGAGCTGATCGGAACACCGCCGTCGCCGGAGTACTTGATGCTCTCAGGCTCACTCTCCTGAGTCGGGTAGTCCAACTCGTCGGTTTTCGTGTTGACGATAACGTACTCGCCCGTCCTCTCACCATAGTAGATACGCGGGTTCGTTATCACGGTCTCCGCCGCGCCAACAGGCGGGTCGGACTGGACCGCGATGGTCCCGTCAGCGGGGATGTCCTTGGCGAAGAAGAGCGGACGCCCTGCAGCGGTAACCTCGGCGACCGGACTCATGGCCACCCCGAACCCATGCGTATAGCGCAGTCGCTGGTTCACCCACGTCTGTGCCTGCGGGTCCAACTGCTCGGCCGCCATCTCTCGGGCTGCTAACAAGACCTGCCGGTATTTTCCGTCGACGATGTACCGGTCGACGTCGGCTTCCCCGAAATCGTAGTAGGGCCTGATGATCTGCTCGAACCGGTAGACGCTGGACAGGGGCCCGTGGTCCCAAAGACGGATATTGTCGATCGTCTGGAGGTTGTCGCTAATCATCTCGTCCGTAACCGTGGCTTCGACTGGGTATGATTCGCGCGATATCCTGTGCAGGCCAAAAGCAGAGCGGGTGAACTTAATATTGTTTTCGATATAAGGCATCTCCCTGGCGAACTCCTGAGGGGTCACTGACAGGCGTTGCATAGCGTTGGGCCAGAGGGTGCCCAGGACGATGGCCATAACGATCCACAAGGCCACGCCACCGATTAGCAGCCGAATGCCCCGCATGTAGCCGTTGACGAGTATAAGCACACCGCTGGCGACCGCGATTATAGTCAACACGAGAAGGGCTGGCTTGCGGGCGTTTATATCGGTAAAAGCAGCCCCGAATACGGTGCCGTGCTCGGACAGCAGCAACTCCCAGCGGTCCAGCCAGTGGCCCAACCCCAGGATAAACATGATAATGGCGGCTATTATCGAGACCTGGACCCTGACCCCAGGGGTGATGACGAAGCCAACTCCACGGAAGCTGAAGTTGACAAAGTACAGCCCACCGGTCGCAAGTAGAATGACTATCGCCGCGCCCAGCAACCAGCCTTGAATAAGATCATACAGGGGCAGTATGAAGACATAGAAGGAAGCATCTCTCTGGTAGACCGGATCGAGTATCCCGAACGACACGGCGTTGCCGAATTTCAAGAACACTTCCCATTGGCTGGAGACAATCGTGCCAAAGACCAGGCTCAGAACAACCGCGGCCGCAACCGTGCCCCAACGAATCAGCCTTTTGAGCAGGAGCCGCGTCGATTCCGGTAAGGGGACCGCCTCAGGCCCCTGTGACACTCGATTGGCAAAGAACAGGCTGACTCCCAGGGGGATGCCGAATACTAGCGCCCCGCCTACAAAAAGCAGGACCCGGGTGACAAGAACCTTGAGGTAGACACCTCTAAAGCCGACCTCGTCGAACCAGAGCAGCTCCGTATAGATGGAGCGGAGGAAGGACAGCAAGACGAACAGGAGTATGAGACCGACAAGCAAGGCCCCCCACTTGAGCCTGTTGCCCAGATCTGCGGTCAGGCCCCGCCCGAAGTCGAGGGAGAACCCGGAGTCCTGCTGGAAGGCTGCGAACATAGTGACTCTTTACCCTACACGCGTGCCCGGCGCCTTGCCGGTTAGCGTGTCCCTCAAAGCATGGGGTCTGCGGCCGTCGATAATGTGAGCTTCGCGGACTTCGCCGAGGGCTTTAAGACACGCCTCGATCTTGGGCACCATCCCGCCCGCTATTACATTCGAGCGCACCAGCCCCTTGGCCTGCCGCGCCGTAAGTCTCGGGATCAGCCGGCGAGACGAGTCCATGACACCCTCTACGTCTGTCGCGACTACCAGGCGTTCTACGCCAAGGGCAGCGGCTATCTCACCGGCGGCAGTGTCCGCATTCACGTTGAGGAACGTACTCGGAGCAGTCAATGGGTCTGAGGCGTCCACCGCCACGGGAGCAATCACTGGCATGAAGCCTGACCTGGTGACGGCCTGTATAGGTGCGGCGTCGACCTCCGATATGCTGCCGACGAGCCCTAGCTCAGGGTCCATGACCGTCGCCCGCAGCATACCACCATCGACTCCGGAGAGTCCAACCGCCCGGCCGCCGAGCCCGATGATGGATGCGACGACCGACTTGTTTACGACCCCGGTCAGTACCGCGACCACAATGTCGAGACTCTCGCTGTCGGTCACCCGGAGACCGCGAACGAATCTCGGCCTGAGGCCCTGCCTCGCCATCCATTGTGTGATTACGTCGCCGCCGCCGTGAACGACGACAGGCTGGGCACCCTCTTTCTGGAGGGCCACAAGGTCACGGAGAGTCGTGTCGTGACCCCCCAGCGTACTGCCGCCGATCTTTACTACAATCGTCCCATGCGAACTGGGTTCCTCCTCTTGCACTACGTCTTGGCGCTGGTCCGGGCGACTCACACGGGACGAAGACCCATGCTCGTGATCGGTAGGCAACTCACTGGTGTCTTGGACATGTTCTTCCATGACTCGAAGATTCATCCTCTCCCTTCAAGGGAGAGGAATAGGCCTGCCCTGAGTCCCGCCGAAGGGTGAGGGTGAGCTCCCCCCCTTCGCCCACGCGTGACCAGCACTAGGTACTGTAGGCAGAGTTGAAGGTTACGTACTCCTCTGTAAGGTCGCAGCCCCACGCGGTCGCGCTGAATTCTCCGGCATTGACGCTGACCTTGAACTGGACCTCCGGCCCGCTCATCGAGCTTATGACGGCGTCTTTGAGATAGGGAAAGGCCTTCCCCTCGTGGACCATATGAATGTCGTTGATGAACAGGTCAACCTGTGACTCATCGAACTCGATCCCGCTCTTGCCCAGCGCCATCATGACGCGACCCCAGTTCGGATCGCGGCCGTGCACCATGGCCTTGACTAGCATGGAGGATGCTATGTCCCTCGCCGCGGTCCGTGCGTCCCCCAGAGAATGAGCTCCCTCGACGACCACCTCGATAAGTTTCTGAGCGCCTTCGCCGTCTCGCACTAGGTCCTTTGCCAGAGAGGTGCAAACGTATGTCAGGGCCTCCTGGAACGCGACCCCAGAGGCCGAATCGCCCTGAATCTCCTCGCCGCCAGCCGCCCCATTGGCGAGCACGAGCAATGTATCGTTTGTGCTCTGGTCGCTGTCTACGTCGATCATGTTGAACGAAACGTCAGCCGACTCACACAAAGCGCGCTGTAGGAAACCGGGCTCGACGGCGGCGTCGGTCGCCACACAGCACAGCATCGTCGCCATGTTGGGATGTATCATCCCCACGCCTTTCGCAGTACCTCCCAGTGTGACCCTCCGCCCGGATACGTCTACTGAGACGGCCATCTCCTTGGGATGCGCGTCCGTGGTCATGATGGCACGGGCGAACTGGGGACCTCCGTCCTCATCAAGCTGGACATTGCCGATATTCTGCCGGATGAGCGCCATGGGCAGCTCGACCCCGATCAGGCCGGTGCTGCAGACCAACACCTCGTCGGCAGCGACGCCGGTGTGGCCGGCAGCCAACGCCGCCATCTCCTCCGCATCGCGCAGCCCCTGGTCTCCTACACAGCAGTTGGCGCATCCACTATTTGCGACAACGGCCCTTACCGAGCCCCTGGCGACCCTCTGCTTGGTAAGCGTCACCGACGGCGAGACAACCCGGTTGGTGGTGAAGGTACCGGCGACGGTCGCGGGACGTTCGGACAACAGTATGCCCAAATCGAGCGTGTCATCGTCGAGAGTCTTGAGACCGGCATACGTGGCCCCGGCCGAAAACCCCTTGGCGGACGTAACGCCACCACCCTGTATGAGCTCGATTATCGCGGCCATTTGCTATCCATTGGCGAGCCTTTTCTCGGCGTGACTCATCCGGCTCGACGCCTGTTCGACCCTATCCACAGATAGACGGGAGTATAACATATCTACCTACGTAGACGCGAAGGAAGAGAGGCGACGTAACTGTTCAGAGTTGAGGGGAAACGAGCAGGTTGCGGCAGTGGAGGAGTGGGTTAAGGTCGTTGGCCCTCCAGGTGCCAAAGAGGGATGCGAGAGCCATTTTGGTGTTGGTGCCCCGTTCAGAGCGAGTGCCGCCGCTGATCTTACGGCTGACCACCAGGTGCCGTAAGCTCCGTTCAGCCGCATTGTTCTCGGGTGGCACACCCGGGTGGGAAACGAAGACGAACAGTTCCTTGATGAACCGTTCTATGCGCCGGCAGAGCTTGGCTTGAGGCGCAGTATCGTCGTTGGAGAAGGGCTGGCACAGCGACAGCAGAAGTTTCTCCAGCATCAACTGGTTGGGAGACGCTGACGGGTGTGAGCCAGACGCCGGTCGGCTGCGGGCGTCAGTGCACGCCTTTGCCCGGTCATAGAGTTGGCGCACCGCTGTAGCCCATAGGGCGAGGCCCATGTCTTGAGGGTACAACGCCTCAAGCTCATTGATGTCCCGCAACAAGTGTACCCAGCAGCGCTGCTTGAGGCCGGGGTAGTGACTGTATGCAGCGTAGAAGTCACTCACCAGCACTCCGCTGAAAAGTCTGCTCTCGCCCTGACCGGGGGACTCGCCCAACACCTCGTCCACCACACCCTTGCCGCGGCCACGGCGTAGGAAGTATCGCTCCGTGGGAGTGCTAAAGGTCCAGACATAGCCGTTGGCCCCATCCTGCCGCCAGCCGGTCTCATCCGCATGCACTACCGGAGAGCCACGTATGCGCTCCAGCATCTCAGCCACTACCGGTTGGGCCCGTTGGGCCGTGGCGTGTACTACGTCAATGATGGCGCCCACGCTCAGCTCCAACTGATGTACCGTTTGCAGGTACCACTGGATGCTCCTCACCGGCAGCCGCCCCTCTTCTCGCAGCGTAACAATAAGGCTCACCAGGTTGACCCCCAAGCGCCGCCGCCCCATTGCTAAGCCCGAATCCACCGAAGGACACCGATGGACGGCGTGAGGAAAGCGGAAGGGGGGGGTGAGGGAGCTACAGGGGAAATAGCCTGGGTTCCATTTGGGGTAGGGAGGTCGGCGGACGGTCTTCATCGCCGCACAGGGGCCCCTATGGCCGTCTGCGGGAGCTGCGATGCGCGGGATGGCGAGAGAATACGCAGCAGGGAACTCTCTCGGACCGGGCTGGCACGAGTCTGCGGGGATCTTCGGTTGTCCGGTGGGTGGGTCGGTCGCCGACGGTGCCGTCAGGCCGGGAGTGGAATGGCTCGCAGCCGGGCCAAGGCGCGGCTGAACTTCTCAGCCCAAGGCCAGCGATCCGGAAGATGCAGGGTCAACCGGCGTGCCGAGCGGGTGAGCCGTCCGGCCAGGGAGAAGAACCGCCGCCGGAGGGTCTTGGTGGTGGCTATCCGCTCTCCCAGACCGATCCGCGCCGTCCAGCGGGCCAGGTTGTGGGCCATCGTCTGGACGGCCAGCCAGGCGCCGTTGGCGGCGAAGCGGCCCGAGGGGAGATGGTTCAGCCCGACGCCGTACTTGAGGTCGCGTATGGCATTCTCGATCTCGGCGTGGCGGCGATGGTCAGCCTCCAGTTCGAGCAACTCCCCGTCCCGGTCGGTGATGAAGCCATGATAGCTGTATTTGGCGAAGAGGGCCAGTTGGGAACCGGGCGTCGGCTTCACCCGCCGGACGATGAGCCGTACCGGCGCGGCGTCCGCCTCGGCCTGAAAGGGGGTGCAGGTGGTCTCGGCCACATCGGCGGCACCGTCCATCCAGTAAGGAATCGGCGTCCAGGCATCTTCGGGTATCACCTCGATGAGATTGTGCAGGCTTTTGTGCTGGCGGATGGTGATGGAGAAGCGGACATCCATCTTGCGGCAGACGGATACCACGCCATGAGTGTAGAACCCGCTGTCGGCCCGTAGCGTGAGTCGTCCGTCGACCCCGGCGTAGCGCACCCGTCCCACCGTCTCCCGCAGGAAGTGGGCGGCGCCGCGGGCGGTGTTGGCCCGGCCCTCGCGCAGCCGGGACATCAGCACGTCTCCGGTGCCGGCGGCGATGGCCGGCAGCGGGTGGTAGCCCCGCTTGCCGGTATAGCCGTGGTGGCGGGCGCCCTCCTTGGCCAGTCCGTAGGTCTCGCAGATGGTGGAGTCCAGGTCAATGGTCAGGGGCCCGTCGCCGGGTCCCGCCCCGGCCTGCCAAGCCCGGGCCAGCAACTCGCGGCTCACCCGGTCGAGTTGACGGACGTGGCCCCACCGGAAGCTGCGCAGGAAGGTGCCCAGGGTGGATGGCGCCTTGACCGTGCCGCCCAGGGTGCAGGCCGTCCCCCCGGTGCGCAACACATCGGCGTCGTCAATGCAGTCGCCCCCAGCCAGCGCAGACGCCACCAGCGTCATCATCTTGTCGCTCGTGTTCGCCCGCCCCGGGGCATCGCCCAGGTCGAGGCGCTGCCGGACGAGTTCGGGCAGGCCGAGGTGCCGCGCCAGGGTGGCCGGAAGGAGCAGCCCGGCATTGGCCACCAAGCGGCGGTCGTCGAAGGTGATTTGGATCCGGTCGGGGTGGTTGCGTGGCAGCATCTACTGGGTGCTCCTTTTCCGGGGTCGGTTTTTTGCTACAAAACCATTATCCCAGAAGCACAGGAGCACCTTCTTGCCGCCTCAGGACGCTAACCCGACGCCCTCCAACGGCTCTTGAGGCAACCGCCGCTTGTCGCACAGCGGACATATCCGGGCCACAAAGACGTGCTCGATCACCTCTGCTGGCACCATCGGAAGCTCGATGACTTCTCGTGTCCGCTGAACCCAGCCGCCTGACAGGCCCGTCCCGCACTCCGGGCACGACTCAGGAGCATGTATCACCCGCTGCGTGGGTTCCATCCGCCGTCGGGCAAAGCCGTGGAGACGACGCTTACGGGGTCCGTTCCTCTCAGGCTGATGCCGCTTGACGAACCGCTTGTTGCCCGGCATCCCTGCGGTCGAGCCGCGGATGCTCAGCTGAGCATCCAACTCCTCTACACGCTGCCGCAACTCGGCTATCACCGCCAGCAGCGTCTCACGGCTCGCACTCTGCAGGTCTACTTCAGCTTCCACCTCTCCCTTATGACATCACTGCCACTCGCAACGCTAGGGGGTCTTAGATTCATCCCTTTAAGTCTGAACAGTTACGAGGCGACCCCAGAGCTGCTTTGAACAAGGTGTCTTGGAGGACTGTAGGGGCCCCGATGCCGCATCGCGGGCCCCTATGCCACCCGACGATGTCGTTTACAAGAGGTTTCTATCTGTGCACTAGGCAACAAGCCCGCTAGGAGGGGTAGCTGGCTCAGTAGATCGAACAGTATAATCTACAAGCGCCATTTGTCGGGTGCAGCCAGTTAGAAGGATTAACGGCCTCCTGATCACCCTGGCGTAGTATTGGAGCATATAGCTGGTCCAGTGAGGTAGAGACCGATGGCCGCGTACATAGCAAGGCGAACACTGCTGGCGGTGCTCACCCTTTTTACCGTCTCTTTCCTCTCCTGGCTCATTATTCAGCTTCCGGAGGGCGACTATATTGACATGTATGTCAACCAGATCGAGCGTAATAGGGGCACAACGCTCACTATTCAAGAGCAAGCCGAAGTGCGGGTAGAGTGGGGACTCAATCAGCCTATGCTGAAACAGTACTGGGACTGGCTCTCTGGCATAATACTCCACGCTGACTTTGGCCGGTCATATTCAGGGTTCGGGAAAGACTCGAGCGCTCGCACTCCAAACAAGGACCTCCTGAAGGACCGTATACCGTTAACCATCGCGCTCACGGGATTCACCATACTCGTCACGTGGACGCTCGCCATACCAATAGGGATTTACTCAGCCGTCCGCCAGCACTCGATCGGCGACTACACCTTCACGTTTCTGGGCTTTACCGGCCTTGCGGTGCCCGACTTCCTACTCGGCCTTGTGCTCATGTATGTCTTCCTGGCCTACTTCCACCAGAGCGTCGGCGGTCTCTTTTCAGGCGATTACCAGTTTGCGCCCTGGAGCTTCGCCAAGGTCGTGGACCTGCTCCAGCACATGATCATACCCGCAATCGTCCTGGGCACGGCCGGCACCGCCGGCTTGATCCGTATCATGCGCAACAACCTGCTCGACGAGCTTGAGAAGCCCTATGTGATCACGGCTCGGGCAAAGGGGCAGGTGGAGTGGAAGCTCATAGCGAAGTATCCTGTCCGAGTGGCGATTAATCCGTTTATCAGTGGAATCGGAGGCATGTTGCCCGCCCTGGTCGGAGGCAGTGTCATCGTTTCCGTGGTACTTAGCCTGCCCACCCTGGGCCCGTTGCTGTTGACCGCCCTCAGGTTCCAAGACCTGCCCCTAGCAGGGGCAATTCTTCTTCTACTCGCCGTGCTTACAGTCGTCGGGACCTTGATCTCGGACATCATGCTGGTCGTCGTGGATCCGCGCATAAAGCTCACGGGACCAAGCCGATGACCTGCCAATACAGCAGCCGATCAGAGTTGCTGAGACTCGTCTATGTCGGTTACGAACGGCACCCGGAAGGATGAAAAGGACCAAGCTATGTCTCCCTTCGTCCCGATTCGGCATCGGGACGAAGGGCCTGGGGAGGTGAGGCTTCGGCAGCGGTCGCGACCAGTCGGGATCACTCGCGGCAGCGGTCACGCTCCGCCATTTCGTCGTCCGATAATGGAGGTCCGGCTAGTGTGAATACTCAACGTATGCGTGAGCTCATGGACGAGTCGGGGCTCGATGCCCTGGTCTTGATGTCGATCGAGAACGTAGCCTATCTGTCCGGCGTGTGGGTTCTGACGCAGCGCGTTATTCCCGACCGGCTTGCGTTCGTTTTGTGGCCACGCAACGGCGAACCCGTCTTCATTGTGTGCCGAGGCGAGGACACCAATACCGAGAACCGCTGCACGATCAAAGATGTTCGTACCTACGTCGAGTTCCGGACGACGCCACTGGAGCTGCTGACAGAGGCGCTCGCCGAGAAGGGGCTGACCGCCGGAAGGCTAGGCATAGAGCGTCGGTCCATGTCGGTCGCGGACTACCAGGAGCTCAAACGGCTCGTGCCCAACGCGACGCTGGACGATGGCGCGTCAGTCATGGAACGCGTGCGAATGATCAAGACACCCGACGAAGTGGAGGCGCTTGCCGCCGCAGCCAACGCCACACAGGACGCCATCGCAACGGCCTTCGAGGCGGCCACTGAAGGCGTGACAGAGAAAGCGGTCGGCAACCGCATATCGGCGGAGCTCACGACCAAGGGCGCCGACATCCTGAACTTCATGTTCCTCGGATGCGGCCGGCGGTCGTTCGAATGGCACGCGTGGCCGAACGAGAGACCGTTGAAGTCAGGCGACATCGTCACCACGGACGTGGGTGGTAGCTTCACCGGCTACTGGTCAGATGTAGCCCGCATGGCGGTGGTCGGCAAGGCCAGCGACAAGCAGCGGGAGCTGTTCGACAAGCTATTCCAGGTCCACGTCAGGACAATCGAAGCCGTCAAGCCCGGAATCCGAGCGAGCGACCTGTACGGTATCTGCGAGAACCTGTATGAAGAGATCGGCCTTCCGTTCTGGATAGCCCACATCGGCCACGGCCTAGGTCTGGGCCTTCACGAGCGACCAATGCTGAACCCGTACGTGGATCAGGAGCTCCTTCCAGGCATGGTGCTATGCATCGAGCCGGCGCATCGAGAGCCCGGCGTCGAGGGTTACCACATCGAGGACCTCGTGCTCGTCACAGACGACGGCGTCAGACCCCTGACCGACGTACATCGTTGGTCAGAATTATTCGTCATCGACTAGACGAAACCCATGCCCTCGAGCTTTGCCCTGACAGGCGCGCCCACTGCCGACGTTCCGTTAACGCTCCGACAACGAGCCACTCGCAAACCGCTGGCAAACCCGCGTGTTGAGGCGAAAGAAGAGCCCCGGAACTTATTCCGTTCCGGGGCCTATTATGCGGCGAATGGTTGGTTGCGGGGGCAGGACTCGAACCTGCGACCTTTGGGTTATGAGCCCAACGAGCTGCCGCTGCTCCACCCCGCGACGAAGAACGGAACCGAATCCTGCATTCCACCCTCACCTCAATCCTCTCCCTGAGGGAGAGGAGGGAAGACTCCCCCTAAAACGGGGAGTCTAGAACGGTGGTGATCGAATAAGCGAACCTAAATGTGGGTCAAGTCCTCGGTCTATTAGTACCGCTCAGCTGAATCCCTCACGGGACTTACACCTGCGGCCTATCAACCCTGTAGTCTACAGGGAACCTTACCCCCCCGACGAATCGGGGGATGGGAGATCTAATCTTGGGGTTGGCTTCGCGCTTAGATGCTTTCAGCGCTTATCACATCCGGACATAGCTACCCGGCGATGCTCCTGGCGGAACAACCGGTACACCAGAGGTCCGTCCTTCCTGGTCCTCTCGTATTAGGGAAGGCTCCCCTCAAATCTCCTGCGCCCACGACGGATAGAGACCGAACTGTCTCACGACGTTCTGAACCCAGCTCGCGTGCCGCTTTTACCGGCGAACAGACGGACCCTTGGGACCTTCTTCGGCCCCAGGATGCGGCGAGCCGACATCGAGGTGCCAAACTTCGCCGTCGATGTGAACTCTTGGGCGAAATTAGCCTGTTATCCCCGGGGTAGCTTTTATCCGTTAATCTACGGCCCTTCCACACGGTACCGTAGGGTCACTTTGCCCGACTTTCGTCTCTGCTCGACTTGTAGGTCTCACAGTCAGGCTCCCTTATGCCAATGCACTCCACAGGTGATTTCCATCCACCTTGAGGGAACCTTTGGACGCCTCCGTTACGCTTTAGGAGGCGACCGCCCCAGTCAAACTGCCCACCAGGCAGGGTCCCCCGACTTTTACGGGGTTAGGGCCAAGATCATAGAAGGGCGGTATTTCAAGGTTGACTCCATCCCAACTGACGTCGGGACTTCGCAGTCTCCCGCCTATCCTACACATCTATAACCACAGTCCAGTGCCAAGCTACAGTAAAGCTCCACGGGGTCTATTTGTCCTGTCGCGGGTAGCCAGCATCTTCACTGGCCCTGCAATTTCACCGAGCCCCTCGTTGAGACAGCGCCCAGGTCGTTACGCCATTCGTGCGGGTCGGAACTTACCCGACAAGGGATTTCGCTACCTTAGGACCGTTATAGTTACGGCCGCCGTTCACCGGGGCTTCGGTTCAGAGCTTTGTCCCTCCGAAGAAAGACGAACCCCTCCCCTTAACCTTCCGGCACTGGGCAGGCGTCAGCCCCTATACATCGCCTTTCGGCTTAGCAGAGACCTGTGTTTTTGGTAAACAGTCGCCTGGGCCTATTTACTGCGACCCGCAAAGGCTCCGCCCGTCCCGACAAGTCGGGAGGACATCACCCCACGGGCACCCCTTCTCCCAAAGTTACGGGGCTAAATTGCCGAGTTCCTTAACGAGGGTTCTCTCGCGCACCTTGGGGCATTTACCCCTGCCCACCTGTGTCGGTTTACGGTACGGTCGCCGGTGCCTCTTGCAACGGGGCTTTTCTTGACGGCATAGGATCGGCGGGATCCCCCAGGGCGTAAGCCCTAAAGTTTTCTCTCCCCTCAGCTCATAACGCCGGAACGGATTTTCCTATCCCGGCCTGGCCTTCAGGAGAAAACGCACCATGTCCAATGGGCGCGCCTCGCCTACCTTCCCGTGTCCTCCCTTTGCGTTAAAACGAGACATCAGCGGTACGGGAATCTTGACCCGTTATCCATCGCCTTCGCTTTTCCGCTACGGCTTAGGACCGACTTACCCTACGCCGATCAACGTTGCGTAGGAAACCTCGGGCTTTCGGTGTCCTGGATTCTCACCAGGATTGTTGCTACTCATGCCGGCCTTCTCACTTCCCAGCGCTCCACCTCGACTTACATCGAAGCTTCAATGCCCTGGGAACGCTCCCCTACCTCCCCCGAACTTAATCGGAGGACCGCGGCTTCGGCGGTGGACTTTAGCCCCGTTACATTTTCGGCGCGGAACCCCTCGACTAGTGAGCTGTTACGCACTCTTCAAAGGATGGCTGCTTCTAAGCCAACCTCCTAGCTGTTTTAGTGGTCCCACTACCTTCAACACTTAGTCCACACTTCGGGGCCTTAGCCTGCGGTCTGGGCTGTTTCCCTTTCGACAATGGAGCTTATCCCCCACTGTCTCACTCCCAAGGACCATCTTGAGGCATTTGTGGTTTGGTTGAGTTTGGTAAGCTCACGCCCCCTAGCCCATCCAGAGCCCTACCTCCCCAAGACTACCTTGAGGCTGTACCTAAATACATTTCGGGGAGAACCAGCTATTTCCGGGTTCGATTGGCATTTCACCCCTACCCACAGCTCATCCCAGCCTTTTGCACCAGACACGGGTTCGGTCCTCCACCCCGATGTTATCGGGGCTTCAACCTGGCCATGGGTAGCTCACCCGGTTTCGGGTCTAATCCAGACAACATACCAGACATGATGGAGACTCTGCCGCTGGTTTCAGTCTTCCGTGCCACTTTGGCCCTCCCGAAGGTGGACCGCCGCGACTCTTCGGACGTCCGCCAGAAGTTTCGCCTCCGCCCGGTTGCGCCCTATTCGGACTCGCTTTCGCTTTGGCTCCGGAACTGCTATTCCTTAACCGAGCTGCCTAAATTAACTCGCCGGCTCATTCTTCAATAGGCACGCGGTCATCCGCCTAGGCGGACTCCCACGGCTTGTAGGTTTACGGTTTCAGGTCTATTTCACTCCCCTCTCGGGGTTCTTTTCACCTTTCCCTCACGGTACTGGTTCACTATCGGTGGCCAAGGGTATTTAGCCTTGGAGGGTGGTCCCCCCAGATTCCCACAGGATTCCTCGTGTCCCGTGGTACTCAACAACACACCAGGAGCCCTCTCCCTTTCGCCTACAGGACTTTCACCTTCTACGGTCGTCCTTTCCAGGCTCATTCGGCTAGAGAGAGGGTTTCTTACTCCTTTCCCCGTACTGAGGTCGGGGTAGGCGCGTGTTACAACACCCTGACGGCATAGGGCCTCAGCCCGTTAAGCCGACAGGGTTTGGGCTCTTCCCCGTTCGTTCGCCACTACTAGGGGAATCTCGGTTGATTTATGTTCCTCAGGATACTAAGATGTTTCAGTTCTCCTGCTTACCTTCCGCCTAACGGCGGATATCCTGGCATGACCCAGGATGGGTTTCCCCATTCGGGCATCCCCGGCTAAGCCTGCTGGACGGCTCACCGAGGCTTATCGTAGCCTTACCACGCCCTTCATCGGCCCTTGGCCCCAAGGCATCCACCGTAAACCCTTAATAACTTGACCCACATTAAGGATCGCTTATTTCGCGCAGGATTCGGTTGTTAAAGTGCAAAAAAGACGGCTGGGCGCTCCCAGCCGTCGCTGCGGAGTTGCCTTTATCTACGGTATTAGGTGACGAACTGCTGCATACGCCTACAATCTGCTGAGCCTTGATTATACGAGATCGATTTTGGCACGTCAAGGGCTTTTGGAACTGTCGTCGGAGCGCACCCTCACCCTTCGGTCAGACTCAGGGCAGGCCTCATTCCTCTCCCGTCAAGGGAGAGGAGGCAGTCCACCCGATCCTGGGCTCAGCTCTGGAGCCGGTACTCCTTGTCGTCAACGACGACCGTGCCGGCGAACTTGTCGTAAAGGCCCTGCCTGTCCGGGTCCCACAGGGCCCACAAGATGTGCATCCCGAAGAACCAGCCAAACACCGCTCCGGTTAGCGACTTGGCTATCGACTCACGGAAAAAGGTACGAACGAACCCAGCGGGTTCGCCTGTGGTGGCGTTCATCACGCGAATCCCTGCCAGCTGCTTCCCGGGCGTCTGGCTGCTGTTCAGAACAAGCAGCCACCAGAGGAACCAGAGACCGAAGAGTCCCCCGGCCATGACGACAAGGGCGATGACCAACAGGTTCGGTGGTTCGATGACGATGTCGAACAGCTCGACCACGGCAAACACGCCGACGATAAGGGCTACAAAGAGAACAAACCCGTCCACTATGAAGCCCCTCAACCGCTGCTCGTAGGAGGCCAGCCTGACGCCTTTGGGGGCGTTCAGCATCTGCCTGCACCCGGGGCAGAACCGTCCGTCGCCCAAATCGGTCCGACCGCAGGATGGACATTTCGATTCTGTCATGACTGTCTCCTAAGTGCGTCTGAGTCGTTCGAGACAAGCTGCGGGCGGTTACACCCGCGTCGATGCCCCTCACTTGCGGCATGCCTTACGCCGGCCGCTCGAACCCTAGACCGACCAGCAAATCTTTTGGCGACGAATCCAGGAGGACATCGGCGTCCTCTTCGCTCAGCCCGGCGCCGCGTGCCACGCTAAGGGCAAACTGACGTGTCATCAGGTCTTCCGGACGGTGGGCGTCGGAGTCGAGCACCATTCTCGCTCCCGCTTCCCGGGCTACCTGTACGACGTGGCCGTTTGCGAAGCTGTGGCCTTTCCTCGCCGACACCTCCAGGAAAACGCCGTTTCGTGCGGCGATCGAGGCCTCTTCAGACGTTATCAGGCCCGGGTGGGCCAGAACATCCACGTGGCTAGAGCTCACGGCAGCACGGTTGGTGCCTGGTTCCACGGGCTCGACGACGGTCTCACCGTGGACGTTGACCACCTTGGCACCCATCGCCTTCGCCTCTCTTGCGAGCTCGTCGATGTCCTCCTTGGGAACATGGGTGATCTCGACGCCAGGCAAGGCGAGGATGTCCCAGCGGCGCGAACCCATCTCGCAGTCTTTGACCAGCGCCTTCAGGACCGGCTCCAGGTTGCCGGGTCCGACGTGGTCGGTGACGGCCAAGCCGCGATAGCCGATGACGTGAGCCCGGCGGATCAGCTCGATCGGCGCCAGCACGCCGTCGCTCAGGAAAGTATGAGTGTGGAAGTCGTACAACGCGCTCCTCGGTTGGGGGTGAAGGTGCGATTAGATTCTACCAGACGGTACACCTGTCAGCTACCGCAGGTCTGCTTCCGAAAATCTGTTCCATTTTGTTCCATTCACGTAGGGACTTGGCGAGGTTACGTCAATAGGTGTGTAAACGACATCAGGCGGCGACCTTCTCAGCCGTTGATTCAATGGCGATTCCATCCGCATACTGTGCACCGAGATAGACGTCTTCGATCAACTCAGGGGCCTTCAGACGCCTGAAGCGCTGTTCGGCGACCATCAACATTTTCCAGATCACCGCTATCGCCCGATCGACCCTCTTGTAGCGCTTGGCGGCATCGGTCCGAAGCCTGAGGGCCGCGAAGGGTGATTCTACCGGGTTCGTCGTGCGAAGGTGCCCCCAGTGCTCCTTTGGGAAGTCATAGAAGGTGACCATGCGGTCCCAGTCCCGCTCCAAGGCCTCTGAGGCCGCCTCGTAGGAATGGTCGCCGCACCACCTGGTGAACACCGTCCTGAGCCGCTCAGCCTCTGTCCGAGTCGGCGCGTAGGGGATAGTACGCAGCATGAGCTTGGCCTGGTCCTGTTGTCGCTTTGGAAGCTTGGCGAGCACGTTTAGGATCTTGTGGTTCCAGCAGCGTTGCTCGGCCGCCTGAGGATAGACGTTGCGCAGAGCTCCCCAGATGCCCAGATGTCCGTCTCCAATTACCAGTCTTGGGCACTCCAGCCCGCGGCGCCTCATGTCCCTGAGCACATCGGACCAGCTCTCTATGGACTCCCTGTATCCGGGAATCGCGCTCACCACCACCTTCCTTCCGTCGCTCAGGGCCGCCATCACCACCAGGATCGCCGCCTTCTCCCGCTCAAGACCAGCCTTGACGTAGACTCCATCCACCCACATGTACACCACTTCCAGGTCATCCAGGGGCCTAGCGCGCCATTGGGCAAGCTCATCGTTCCACTTATCCTTCAACCGGGCTACCGTGCTCGCCGATATCGGTGCCTCTTCTCCCAGCAGTCCCCGCACCGCCAGGTCGAAGTCACCTTCGGAAAGGCCATGTAGGTACAACTGGGGGGTCAACTCAGCAACCTTCCTGGTCCTGTTGACGAACAGCGGCAGCAGCCGGCTCTCGAACTCCTCTTCGGTGTTGCGGACTCGTGGCCTCCTCAGCTGTACCGTTCCCGAACTCAGCGTAAGCCTCCGGGCTCTGCCGTATCCGTTCCTATAGCCTCTCTCGTTGTCCGACTCAGACCTGCGGGCCGACTTCGCCCTTCCTAGAAACTCCGTCACCTCTTCCTCCAGCAACTCCTGGATCAGCCGCTGGACATGGCCTCGCACCCAATCCTCCAACTGCTCCCACTCCGGCCTTGACTCCGACCTGCTCCTAGTGCTTCTCTTTCCCATAGGCGGTGTATCTCCTCTCTTGGGCCTTGAGCCCGTGTTGTTCAGAGAGAAGGTACACCGCCTGACTGTTTACACACTTTTGAAGATACCTCGACTTGGCGCAAAAACGGGACAGCTCCGGTGCCGCACCTGTTCCACATTATACAGCCGTTCGGGTCTGTCCCTCAGCTCCAGAATAGCACGTCTGTTCGCCTGTGGCCAAGAGGTTGAGCTAAGGACCCCACGCGACCTTAGGCTGGTGACAATTGACATTCTCTGAGAATAAGATTATCATATAATCAGTCAGGTTGGACATTCATGCAACAAAAAATCACCGCAACTGAGCTCGCCAGGTCGCTATCCGACGTATTGAGCCGCGTCCACTACAAGGGCGAAAGCTTTGTCATTGAGCGCAATGGTGAATTGGTAGCGACTTTAGAGCCACCGGACACTAAACCTCCGATAACTCTTCGTGAGCTATTGAACAGACTACGAGACCGGCATTTGCTGCCTGTGGACGACAAATTTGCCGATGATTTGGAGTCCATTCAAGCATCCCAGCCCCCAGTTCCGCCGCCTCCTTCATGGGACAACTGATCGACACAAGCGTGTTGATCAACATGGAGCGCCGAGGGCGTCATCCTGATTTCCTCAGCGCAACTGCGGATGAAGAGCCGCTGACGATAGCTGCTATTACTTTCTCCGAACTCCTCGCCGGTGTCCACCTTGCCGAATCAGCCGAGAGGAGATTTCGACGGGAGCAGTTCGTCACGTTCGTCCTAGAGGCGTTCACAGTTGAATCGTTCGATCTGCCGGTTGCGCGAACGTACGCCGAGATATGGGCCCAACTGAGGACATCTGGCCAACTAGTGGGGGCACACGACTTGCTGATCGCGGCGACGGCCGTGGCACACGGCCACTCGGTCTTGACTCACAATTTGCGCGATTTCCGAAGAGTTCCCGGGCTGGTGGTGAACCAGCCAAAATGGTAGCTTTCTCAAGAGGGCGACCCTGTCCGTCGCCTATTGCGCTCGCAGGGCCTCCATGACCCGCTTTGCGGCGTTTTTGGAGCTGCCCACGTAGCCCGCCGGGGCGTCTTCGGGGTTGACGACCTTCAAGGAGACGAAGATCGAGCCTTGCCTTTCGAGGATGCCGGGGAGGTCGCTTACGAAGTCCTCCAGATCGTCGAAGCTATGGCTCTCCCGCATCCCGGAGCTTCTCGCGATCCCCGCAAGATCGAACTTCCCGGCGCCGGGAATAGGCTGGCCTCCGGTAGTGAAGTAGACGCCGTCCTCGAAGACGAAATGGACTAGGTTCGGCGGCTGCTGTCCGGCAATGGTCACCAACGACCCCAGGTTCATCAGCAGCGCGCCGTCGCCGTCCAGGCACAGCACCTTCTTGTCCGGCTGCGCGAGCGCGAGTCCCAAGGCGACCGAGGACGCCTTGCCCATCCCCCCGAAGATCGGCAGGTCGAACTCAGGTCGCTCCGTCACCTTGGTCCAGTAGCGGTCGGGCGTCATCGTGGGGACGACTAGAGCCTCACCCCGCAGGCGGTTTATCGCCTTGATGGCCTCAAAGGCAGGTATCATTAGGTCCCTCCGTGATTCGGTGTCCGGGCGCTCGCCTCGAGAATAGTCAACGATCGTCCTCGCGTCCCTCGTAGCGCATCTCCTCGGGGAGGGCGTCCGTCAGCCCCAGGGCCATCACCGTCCGCTCGGCCACGAAGTCGACTACGTCGTCGATCGACCGGGGATTCAGGTAGAACGCAGGCGCCGGCGGTATTATTGTAGCCCCCAGTCGGGCGAGGGCCGCCATGTTCTCAAGGTGAAGAGCGCTGAGTGGTGTCTCGCGCGGCACGAGTACAAGCCTTCGGTGCTCTTTTAGGCAGACGTCGGCCGCACGGCGAATCAGGTTGTCTGACAGGCCATGCGTGATGGCGGCTACCGAGCCCATGCTGCAGGGTACGACGGCCATGCCGAGAGTCGGGAACGTCCCGCTGGCGATCGGCGCGGTCAGGTCTCCGTTGGGGTAGTAGGTGAAGTCCCCGCTGTCGACCCAAGCCTCCAACGCGTCGCCGAACGACACCTCCATCTCTTCTCGCCAGACCATCCTGGCGGCGGAAGATGCCGTGGCTATCACCGACAGCTCCATCGCGAGAAGTCGGTCGATGGTGGCGCGCGCCAAGACCGAGCCGCTGGCACCTGTCATGCCAACCACCACCGGGAAACGCTGGCCGTTCGTCGACGCAGTCAACGAGCTACTCCATTTAGTACCGCGACAAGGGTAGAAATGAATATGACGCTTGAGACGTAGGCGTTCATCCTGAAAAACGCAATGTCCAGCCTCGCCAGATTCGCGGGCGAGACGTTCAGGTACTTGTATATCATGAGGCCAATAGCGATCGCACATCCGACAAAATATGGGTAGCCTAGGCCTATTCCTAGCCCCAGTCCAATCAAGCAGACGACGGCCAGAGTGTCAAGCGTACGAGACCATCGGAAGGCGGCTGTGATGCCGAAGCGCTGGGACACGGAGTGCAGGCCGCTACTGACATAAAAATTATTGTCCTGGACATGATAGAGGATATCGAAGCTTCCTGCCCACAACGCGACCGCGCTGGACAGTAGGACCGGCTCCCAGCTTAGAGCGCCCCGTACTCCGATCCAGGCGCCCGAGGGGGCGATAGCAAGCGCGGCGCCCAATGCAAAACTGGCGAGCCAGGTTAAGCGCTTCGTAAACGGGTACACTACCAGATACGCGGCCGCCACGGGGGCCAGGAGCAGCGCAAGCAAATTGAGTTGCGCTGCCGCGACAAAGAACACCCCGGTTGCCAGCACCGAGAGCACCGTCAGCTCGGATGCCCTCAAGGCACCGGTAGGCAGGTGTCGCCCCGCCGTCCTGGGGTTTCGCGCGTCGATGTGCCGGTCTATGATCCGATTGGCCGACATACCGAGAGTTCGAGCGCTGACCATCGCTACTGTTATCCATAGGAAGTCGTGCCAGGTCGGGAACCCATCGGCGGCCAAGACCATCCCCGTATAGGCGAAGGGCAGTGCGAAGATAGTCTCCTGGAACCGCACGGCCCCAAAGAAGAGCGGTGCCTTTCGGTACAACGGCTGAGTGGCCACCTTCGGGTTCAGATCCCGTACTCGCTCCACTTGCCATCCACCAGCTGCTTGATCTCATCGGTCATCACAATGTCAGGAGGCCACTCCCTCGTGCGGCCGTCCGCCGCCCCCTTCGCAGTGGCGTCTATGCCCATTTTGCTGCCGTAGCGGGGTGCAGCGGACGAGTGGTCAAGGTCGTCCACCGGCCCCTCGACGAGGACGATGTCATTTGCGGGGTCGATGTTGGCGGTGACTCGCCACGCCAGCTCTGACAGGTCCTGAACGTCCACATAGTGGTCGACGACGATGATCGTCTTCGCCAGCATCAAGAGACCTTGCCCCCAGAGGCCATACATGACCTTCCTGGCGTGTCCTGGGTATTCCTTCTTGATCGAGACCACGACCAGGTTATGGAAGATCCCTTCAGCCGGCATGTTGATGTCCACAACCTCGGGGAGCGTCAACTGAAGAGCCGGCAACAGCAGCCGCTCACTCGCCTTTCCCATGAAGAAGTCTTCCGAGGGCGGCCTCCCAACGACTATGGCCGGATATATGGGGTCGCGCCTGTGTGTGATGGCGGTCACGTGGAAGACCGAGTAGTCGTCCGCCGGCGAGTAGTACCCGGTGTGGTCTCCAAAGGGACCCTCCGACCGCACCTCTCCAGGTACGACATACCCCTCCAAGATGATCTCTGCGTGTGCCGGTACCTCGAGGTCAACGGTCTTGCACTTCACCATCTCAACGGCCCCATCTCTGATCACCCCTGAGACCATTATCTCGTCCATGTCCGGGGGCAAGGGCAACGAGCCTGTCCAGATGGTAGTCGGGTCTCCCCCCAGCGCAACGGCCACGTCCATTCGTTCCTGCTGTCTCTCTTCTCCGATTCTAGAGTGGTGCGCGCCGACCTTGTGCGTCTGCCAGTGCATCCCCGTCGTCTTGCCATCGTATATCTGCATACGGTAGGTGCCGACGTTCCGCCTTCCCGTTTCGGGATCGCGACTGATCACCAACGGCAACGTGATAAAGGGGCCGGCGTCCAGCGGCCAACAGTGGAGGGCAGGCAGCATGCCTACATCGACGTCCTCACCTGTAATCACGACCTCCTGACACGGAGCTTTCGTGACCGTTTTCGGCTGAGTCCGGGCGAGGCCAACGAGGTCGCCTAGCGTGCGCACCTTGTCGACAAGACCCGACGGTGGCCCCTGGAGCATGCCCAAGAGCTTACGGACTCTCTGGGTCAGCTCTTCTAGATCGTCCACGCCCAGCGCCCACGCCATCCGCTGGCGGGAGCCGAACAGGTTGATCGCTACTGGGATCTCGTAGCCTTCTACGTTCTCGAAGAGGAGCGCGGGGCCGCCGGTCTTCACGGTCCGGTCCGCCAGCTCGGTGATCTCGAGCTTGCGGCTCACGTGGGTCTTCACTCGACGAAGCTCCCCTTTTTCCTCCAGGAACGAGATGAACTCTCGCAGATCGTTGAAGCTCATAGGCTTATTGCCCACCCACCCTACCCTTGATATTGAAATTAGTGGACACCCACTGCGACAGGTCCGAGTAGGACTCGCGACTCCAGTCGGAGCTCAGCGCAGGCTCTGACACCCCGCACGGGAACCTAGGTTCCCGTGACCCTCCTATCCGATCAGCAATCAAAACCGCCGTGGCGGACCACTCGCTAGACCGTCAAACCCCTACGAAGGACGGCCGGCGTCTACACGCAGCTCAGTCGAGGATACGTCGCGCCTGAAGTCGGCCTCGGGTAGTTCCGTGAACATGTCCACGAAGCCCGTTGGGACCGGCACGTCGGCCAGGGTGCGAAACACTCCCACCTTCAGACGGCCGGCCACCAGGAACCGGCAGCCCGTCCGCCGCATCTTGGTTAGCGCTTTCAACATCTCCGTCTGGTCTCCGCTGTAGTACTTCGGCTCGACCAGCCTCACGGCCGTGTCCCAGCCGATGACGAAGGTGCAATTCGGAAACAGCTCCGCCTTCTGGTAGAACCGAGGCGTTCGTGTCACGACTACCGAACGTTCGCCGATAAACTGGGCGGTCCTCTTCCGTACCTCGTCGATCTCCAGAGGAGGCTTGTCGACGTTCAGAACGGACATTTCGAAGATGACGTCAGCCTCGAGCATCGAGGCGGCGACCTCAGCTAGCGCCTCGTGTCCTTCGTGAAGCGGATCGAATGACCCTGGGAGCACACCGCCCATGAACGGCTCATCGACTGCCTGACTGCCATCGGCGCCTATCGTTACGCTGCCCACGTGTCCTGCCAACAACCCCTCGATGGGGTCCCCGTTGTACGTCCTGGTAACCACGACTCGCTCTCGGTCATCGAGAGGCAGATCGAGATCGAACCCCACGCCACTGGCCTCGGAGAGAGCACGTAACACCAGCTTGCTGACGATCTTGTCCTCGGCGGCACGATCCCGCTCGTTTACCAGAGCAATGCCATAGGTCGTATTGGTCCGATCTGTCCAGACGGACACAAAGCAGCGGCGCTCTCCCCTCCTGGGACGATCGGTGGCGATGGCTGCCGTACAGCCGATCCCGACGACCGGGACACTGCCGGGACTAAGACGACGGGCCCGATCGAAGGCGGAGTGCGCCATGTCCGTGGCCGTTTCCGGTGACACAGTCTGCTCAGGAGCGCGCCCGAGAAACTCCGCCAGCGCGGGTGTCGAGTAGGGCACCACGACTTCCAGGATGGTACGCGATGCGCCCGGCGTTCCGAGCAGCCAGCTCAGGGCCTGCGCGCCACCGCCTGTGAGCGCCACAACCGCCATCGTTGGAGACGCGTGGATCTTATCGGCCTGGTTCTCGATAAGAGTGTCCATAGAAGCTCAGCCAGGACCCTCGACCATAGGAGACTGAACTAATATAGACGGCTGGCTGACCGCACGCAAGCACGCCGATGAAGGAGAACTGAGTCGCGAGGCGACATGAGGCGGGCGTCGGAAGTCCCGCAAAGGTGGTAGCGCCTCAGGAAAGCACGGTGGTCGGACCAGGCGAAGGAGAAGGCGTCGTGGTTGCGGTGTCCCTGGCCTGCGGAAGCTAAGTTGAGGCCGGTCGGCCCTCGTCCGTTTCGTCTGAGGGCTCCTCAGACTCGGATTCTGAGGCAGGCTCTTTGGCTGGCTCTTCAGGCTCGGCCTCGGGCACAGCCTCTTCAGCCGGCTGTTCAGGCTCGACCTCGGGCGGAGTGTCTTCAGCCGGCTCTTCAGGCTCAGCCTCCGGGGCACGTTCCTCTGGCTCAGGTCCCATGGGCGCTTCCGGTCCCGCCGGTCCCGCGGACCCAGACAGTTGCCCCTGCGATCTCAGGTAGAAGAAGACGCCTGCACCGATAGCCCCGATGACGACAACGACAACAAGGATGATTACGATGGGTGAGCCGGCCTCTTCAGGAGGCTCTACCGGTGGGACTGAGGTTGGTGTCGCCACAGCAGGCGTAACCGTAATCGCTACAGCTATAGGCGTAGCCGGGACAACCGTCGCGGTAGGCGGCCGCGGAGTTGGGGTGTCGACAGTAGGCCGCGACGTTGGCGGCGGAGGGGGCGGCGCCAACGTAGGCGTTGGCGTTGGCGTATCGACACGAGCCGGCGGCGGTGGCGGCGGTAGCACCGGTGGAGGCAAGACGGGCGGTGGTGCCGGCGGCGGTGGCACCGGTGGGGGCACGAACGGCGGCGGAGGCGGTGGTGGTGGTGGTGGAGGCGGCGGCACCGCTGTAGCCGTAGCAGTCGGCGCGGCAGGCGGCGGAGGCGGCGGAGGGACGAATGGAGGCCTAGGCGTCGCTGTCGGCCTTGGCGTCGGCGTCGGCGCAGCCTGAACGTTGAAGCTGGCTAAGACACGGTCAATTCTAACCTCGTATTGCCCCGGTGGCCTGCTGATAGTGAACTCGAAGATCTCTGTCTGTCTCGGCTCGAGGCCGATGCTCTGGACTGCCTCAATAGTGAACGGGGGCGGCTCCGCGCCTATACCCACCTCTCTAACCCATAGCTGCGCCGGGAACACGCTGGCCGTAGCCGCTGTGTTGATCACTGTCGCCCGGACGGTTATGTCGTCACCGTCCTGCGCCAGTGCGGGCGAGACTAGCAGGTTGGTTACGGTGAACTCGTGGGGCAGCAGGTCACTGCTACCGGTCACGATGATGTCCGAGAATCCGGGCACAACCACGGAGTAGAAGACGCGGTTCTCATCCTCGCGTACCCTTTTGGCTGGAGAAGGCTACCACGTGCTAGACGGCTCGTCGAAGCGGTTGAACTGCACAGACCACTTCTGGACGTTGTTGGCCTGTAGCCAGCTCTTTTCGACGAACATGGTCACGTGGGCCGCCGCGACGTCGCCGGGGTCCACATTCTCGATGTTGATGCTGAAGCTAGAGTTGAAGACCTGGCCGGGGAAGTTCTGGTCGAATAGGTCCTGATCAAACGCGATGTCTTGCACGGTCGTGCGCACGTTGGTCAAGCTGCTACGGAACTTGCCCAGGATGCGCTCTAGGGGTGCCGGGGACGAGACCAGAATAACGAAAAAGTCCACTCCCGTGGTCGGCGAGGTGTAGGCAAGTACGTTGCCAATCACGACCACTTCTGGCGGCAGGGAATCGGGATCGATCGCGGGGGGGCAACTCAGCTAGGTAGACCTCGGGGTTGACGAGCGTAAGGTTGTCGAGGAAGACTTGTACGGATATCTGTTGTAGCTTTTCGACCGAGACTTCCTGAAGGATTTCAGTTAGAGGGGCCTCCTCCATTTCGTCGATGATCAACTCTAGTACCGTGTCAATATGAATATGATGGATAGATGTGTTGAAGTTTAGTGCGAGCGTCCTGAGTGGAGGAACGCCAGTCTATGACGGCGACAGCCTCATTGCGCTCATGTTCCAGCGCCGAGACCTCTCGCTTCAGTACCACCTCGTCGCTGATTCGACGGTTGAGACACTGGTTGCTGAAGACGCTCAACTCTATCTCAGCCATGTTCAGCCAACTGCCGTGTACTGGAGTGTAGTGGAACTCCAGGCGCTTGGCGATCCGCCGCGCTTCGGCTGGCTCGAAGACGTCGTACAACGAACCCAGCTTGTGAGTGTTGAGATTGTCCAGCACCAGCCGTATCGTTTTTGTATGAGGGTATGCCTCGTCTGCCAGCCACCTCATCTGATGTGCGAAGTCCACAGCAGTGCGACGCTCGGTCACCTCGACATGCCTCCAGCCAGCTTTCGGCTCACAGAACATGAACAGGTTTCGGGTCCCGTTTCGCTTGTACTCGTAGTCATATCGTTCCACTCGACCCGGCCTGGCCCCGATGGACGGTCTCTTGTCGGCCACCAATTGCTTGGACGTCTCGTCGAAACAGACCACGGGATGGTCGGGGTCGTAGTCTTCATGGTACAGGTCCAGCACATTCTCCATTCGAGCCACGAACTTCCCGCTCACCTCCGGGATGCACCATTCCTTCTTCGTCCACGGCTTGAGTTCGTTTTTTTGAGCGTCTAGCGCACCGTCTCGAGGGAGATGCTCTCGGCAAACCCCATCTGGACCACCTTGTCGGCAAGCAGTTGCAGCGTCCAGTGCGTGTGTCCTTCGGGCGCATCGCTGCAGGCAATGGCGACTAGGTGCGCTTCCTGCCTACCGTCCAACTTGCGCCTCTGTCCTGGTCGCGGGCGTTCAATGAGCGCACTGTCGAGTCCTTCCTGTACAAACTGCGTGCGCACACGTCCCACCGTGGAGGCGCTTATCAATAGTCCGCTGGCGATGTCACGGTCGATCAGACCTTCGTCTGCCTTCAGCAACACCAGCGCTCGCTTGACCTTACGGGCCGAAGTCTCCCCACGACTCGCCATCTGCTTGAGATGTGTCCGCTCCGACTCGTTCAACTCCACCTTGTACTTGAGAGCAGGCATGTCTTCGTATGTCCTCCTTATAGGATCATACACAAGACTAACCTATTTCTTATATTTGTCACATACGCATGGAACCGGTACTAGTACGCTGGTTTGGACCTGTTCCACAATGGCGGCGACGGCGGTGGTCGTCACGTTTTCCAGAATATCGGCCGCAATGTTAGCTGCTATCTCCTCGACGACACGGGCTGCAGTCGTAGTATTGGTCTGTTCCAGGACGGCGGCTGCCACTTCTACGTCCAACTCTTCGAGTATTTTCGCCACCTCGTCTGTACTTGCCTCAGTGAAGAAGGAGGCCACGTCTTCCTTGTCCAACTTTTCGAGGACATCAGCCGCCGGCAACGGCGTTGGCGTCGGCGTCACGTCCTCAAAAAATGGGGGCGGCGGCTGCGGTTGGGCCGGCGGAGGTATTTGCCCAGGAGGGGGTGGCGGGGGTGGCGGGGGTGGTGGGGGCAGCTCGGTCCCGATCTTGCAGGCGTCACTGGAGGCCGTTGCCGTCGGGACTGTAGCGCTCAAGTCACGGTAGAGTCTTAAGAACGTCGTCGCACCCGAAACGAACAGCACCGGGTCGACTACGGCGCCGTAGGCATCCCGCGCGACCACGGGCCGGCCTCCGACCACGAGCTCGACAGGCTCATTTAGGTTGAAGCCCTGCCGGCCGGCTATGTCGGTCGTATCACCGCATGCGTGGAAGTTGTTGTCCTGCCCGAACGTCCCGCCCCCGGCAGTATTCGTGTTTCTCCCCGTGTCGAAGGAGTTGGCATAGTTGACGCCTTCGAATCGGGCCTCCAGCTTCAGACCGGACGCGGCCGCCGTAGCGGTGTCCGGGTCTGTCCCGTCAAAGACCTCCCAAAGAAGGTGTGAGGAACGAGCGGGATGGCATGAACGCGGGAGGGTCCTACGAGCATCGACAGCACCAGCGCTAACACAAGCGCTGCCGTCGTGGAAGCGACGAAGAGACCGGTCGATCTGCTCAAAGTGAGTTATCCTTCAACACTGACGCCGCGCCGTGTCCACCTTCTGCTGGGGGTGCGACGCACATCGCCGAACGTGTTTCGGCCTTCCTGAGCCCTCGACTCTAGACCATGCAAGGAGCATCAAAGGAGAGCCGAACGATTCTTGTTTCAAGTGACGACCCTTTGGCCACCATTCCATCAAATCACTCGGCCCGCGACTACCTCCTTAAGCCCGAATCCACCGAAGGAGGGCGTCGGGTTAGCGTCCTGAGGCGGCAAGAAGGCGCTCCTGTGCTTCTGGGATAATGGTTTTGTAGCAAAAAAACGGCCCCGGAAAAGGAGCACCCAGTAGATGCTGCCACGCAACCACCCCGACCGGATCCAAATCACCTTCGACGACCGCCGTTTGGTGGCCAATGCCGGGCTGCTCCTTCCGGCCACCCTGGCGCGGCACCTCGGCCTGCCCGAACTCGTCCGGCAGCGCCTCGACCTGGGCGATGCCCCGGGGCGGGCGAACACGAGCGACAAGATGATGACGCTGGTGGCGTCTGCGCTGGCTGGGGGCGACTGCATTGACGACGCCGATGTGTTGCGCACCGGGGGGACGGCCTGCACCCTGGGCGGCACGGTCAAGGCGCCATCCACCCTGGGCACCTTCCTGCGCAGCTTCCGGTGGGGCCACGTCCGTCAACTCGACCGGGTGAGCCGCGAGTTGCTGGCCCGGGCTTGGCAGGCCGGGGCGGGACCCGGCGACGGGCCCCTGACCATTGACCTGGACTCCACCATCTGCGAGACCTACGGACTGGCCAAGGAGGGCGCCCGCCACCACGGCTATACCGGCAAGCGGGGCTACCACCCGCTGCCGGCCATCGCCGCCGGCACCGGAGACGTGCTGATGTCCCGGCTGCGCGAGGGCCGGGCCAACACCGCCCGCGGCGCCGCCCACTTCCTGCGGGAGACGGTGGGACGGGTGCGCTACGCCGGGGCCAACGGACGACTCACGCTACGGGCCGACAGCGGGTTCTACACTCATGTCAGGGGACAAGGCCACTCCTTTTCGTCCATCATGGTGGCGGAGGCAACCGACCTGGACGATTCTGAGGGAATCACAAGGGGGTTAGGTAGGGGCGGGTTTCAAACCCGCCCTTACTTTTCGCGTCAACCTCCGCGGGACCTTCAAGCCGGGCAGGGAGTCTCTAGAGTAATCCTAGTCCCTGACCGGCTTCCAGCGGACAACCGTCATCGTTGAGTGCCCGACCGCGCCGTCCGATCCTTCTCCTGCGTCCGCGTCTGGGATCCCCGCGACTGTAACGACGGTGTCATCGTCGAGCGTGACGCTCTCCCCGTAGCTGGCACCTCGGTCAGTGCAGACTAGATAGTAGACCTCGTCCTCCCATGTGTCCCCCTCATCGTGGCTGACCATCGCACGGAGCGGGTGCGGCTCACCTCGCGGATACCTGTGATCGTGGAGCGCGACCGCCGTCCCGTCGCTCTGCCCTGTCGGGAACCCGTATGTCTGGCCGTACATGGTCGTCAACAGACGATGGCCCGTCCACGTCCGCCCATCGTCGCGGGAGTCGGCCAGTAGGACGTGCTTGAAGGTCTTCGCGACGCCGTGCTCCCAGGTAAACGGCGTGTGGTCCCCGCCGGTTAGCTCATCAAGCTCCCCGGGCATCAAGGGGCGGCTGTACCGCATCGTCGAGAGGAGCTTTCCCGAACCCATACGCGCCATCCCGCCCTCCGAGAACCAGTCTCCCATCCAATTTGGGCCCTGCCACGTATGGCCGCGATCAGTGGAGCGATATACGACGCCCATGGTCTTGCCGCCCAGGTACACCCTCTCGTCTCCCTTTTTCCATCTTGCCGGCGACGTGTCTCGTTTCGAATGGTCAAACTTCGCATTGCTGGCACAGGTGGTCCACAGCAGCGTGTCGTCGGGCAGACGGCACATCTCGAACGCGGACCCCCTTTCAGGGTACTCTGCGAACTCCTCGGGGACCGGGATGTGCGAAATCTGCTCGAAGGTCCGGCCCTCGTCGTGCGACGCCCAGACCTCCGCGAGGTCGGCTTCGCTCGCCCCCTTTTCAATCACAGTGATGAAAGTGCCGTCGCTCAAGACCTGGCACTTCCCGGCGGGGATGGTGAATTTGGGATCGGACTCGAGGACGGTCCACGTTCGACCGCCGTCCTCGGACTTCGAGCTGAGCGTTAGCTGGTTGACGTAGACCGTGTCGCCCGGCCCGCGAAGCACCATCATCGTCTGGGCAAAGCCTTCTGGATCATGCGGCACGACGGACCGCTCGGCGGGCACCTTTGTGATCTCGCCGCCGCGGGCCCGCAGGACGTAGTCGCCTCCCTGCATCGCCACCAGTTCGTCGATCGGCGGCGTAGGCACTCCGCCCATAACGACCGTATCGAGTGGATTGAAAAACTCGCTTCGTGCCATTACGTTTTCTCTCCCTTATCTTTTTGGTTGGTGGGACCACAGCCCCCACCATCGGGCGTCATAGTATCATAAGGAACGGCCGGTTCCGAAGCCCGGTTGTCCGAGTCTCAGCGGGCCTCTCGGCAGTCCCGAGTTTGAACGGCTCGTGCCCGGTTGGCTGTGGCACCGTGGTGGACAAAAAGACTAGCCTGTCTCCCTGAACGAAGTGAAGGGCCTGGGGCGGCTGGGGGTTCCGAAGCGGTCCCGACCAGCCGGAGGTCCAAGACCCCCCTCAGATTTTTCAGTGAGGAACAGGACTTCTCAGAGGGACAAGGAACGACTGACGCCGGTGAGCCGTCCTTGCTATACGACGGTCGGCCCGCCTTCAAGCTCTTTGATCTTCTGGTCGATCTGGCCTATCTCTCCATACTCTTCCCGGACCAGATGGAAGCACCTCTGGAGGTAGAGGTCAGCCAGCTCGGCACCGCTATTCTCGGTCGACTTGACGGCCAGCAGCAGCTGCGGAATGTTGTGGTTGTCGGGGAGATGCCCGGCCAAGAGACTGATCTCTTCCTCGGCCTCTTTAACCAGGCTTGGATCAGAGCCTTCCACTGCGAACTTGAGCCTGCCCACCAGCTTTGTGAGCTCTCCTAGCCTGTCGCTGTCGCTCATCAGTCCGTAGAGCACCTCGTTTACGCCCACGCCCGCGGTCTCACCCTCGTCGTCGACAGGCCCTGGCGCTGAGATGGCCGCTACCTGAGCATACAGCTCGGCGTACTGCTGTACGGCTTCGTTCACGGACATCATGGCGGCGGCGACGTCCGTTGGGTTGAGCGTGCCCGCGAAGATAATGTCGTCGTCCCGCATGGCCGCAAGTTCATCGAGGACCTGGTAGCTCCCAAGCTGCTCGGGTGCCGGCGGGAACGCGAAGCAGGACAGCTCTTTGGCACTGAGCTCGCCAACCTGGTTCATAAGGAAGGGTGGAACATACTTGGACACGTCTACTGTGATCGGAAGGACGACCAGGTACGACACCCACGTGTCTTCAGGGTCCGAGGAGCTCCTGAAATAGACGAGAGCGTGGCCTTTCGGCTGCTCCTTGTTGCCTCTATCGAAGACGATGTCCATATAGGAAGGGTTGACCTCGGCCAGGGGTGTCGCCAGATATTATACGCCATATTCTCGGCCAATGGCCGGCGCGTTTCCCTGATATAATCGCCAGGGAGAAAATGGGCCTGTGGTCAGACTAGACGGTTACACGCAGATACTCAGGCCTCTGCTTTTCACCCTCCCGCCAGAGTTGGCCCAGAAAGCCGCCGACCTAGCCTTGAGACAGCGACCGGCCTGGCGCGCCGTGGCCCCTGCCCTACGTGTTCGGGACGCCAAACTGAACGTCAGTTGGTGCGGTCTAGGTCTCGAGAATCCAGTCGGACTCGCTGCCGGGTACGACAAGAACTGCGGGCTGCTTCCCTCCCTCGCGACTCTCGGCTTCGGGTACCTCATGGCCGGCACCGTCACCCGATCGCCGCTCCCCGGCAATCCGAAGCCCCGGATGTTCCGCCGGGCTGGAGAGCAGTCGCTGGTCAACGCGCTGGGCTTTCCCAACAAGGGCCTCGAGCCCGCCGCCCGGCAGCTCGAGCGCACTCGGGGAAGGCTTGGCGACACGCGAGTCGCCGTAAGCGTCTCGGGCACCGTCGCCGACGAGATCGTCGACTGCCACCGCCGACTGGAGCCCATGGTGGACGCCGTCGAGGTCAACATCAGCTCGCCGAACACTGCGGGGCTTCGCGTCTTCCATGAGGCAACGGCCCTGGCCGAGCTGGTCGACCGCGTCAGCGAAACGAGATCGAGGCCCCTGATGGTCAAGCTCCCCCGCTATACGGCGGTCGATCGGATCGCTCGCGAGCAGGTCCTGATGATGGCTGCCGTATGCCGTGACCGAGGCGTCGATGCGCTCACGATCGCCAACAGCAGAGTTGTCAGCGATGCCCGGCTCTCGACAGGCATCGGTGGACTCAGTGGGCGCGCGATTTTTCCTGAGACGGTGAGGATGGTCGCCGAGGTCAGGGCCCAGGTCGGCGACAAGATAGCTATCAACGCCTGCGGGGGCATCTCGACAGGAGAGGACGCCTGGAAGACACTCGAAGCCGGCGCCACGACCGTCCAGCTTTTCACGGGGCTCATCTATCGAGGGCCGGCGATCGTCAGGTACATCAACCGGGAGTTGCTGGCCATCATGTCCAGGGAGGCGGTCGACTCTTTGGGGCATATCGGCCGGGGGTCGATGTAGGGCGCAGGCCCTACGCCCTCTCGAAAGTCCCTTCTCCCCTTGCGGGAGAAGGTTAGAGCCTGCCCTGAGTTTACCGAAGGGATGAGGGGTTTTACGGAAAGGTAACGCCCGCAGTCGCCGGGTGACCTTTTCGGCGGTTTGCCGGATCACCCTCACCTTAATCCTCTCCCGCAAAAGGGGCTTTGCACAAGAAGTCGCGATTCCGCGGCATGGTTTCGACAGGTCCCCCGATGCGGCATCGGGGCGACTCCTGTCGGAGCTCACCACGAACGTAAGTTCAGATCACCGTTCGCCCTGAGCTTGTCGAAGGGCAATTCAGGCCAACTCGACACTTTTAGTGCAAAGCCCGTCAATGGAGAGGAAAGACGCGGCCAGCGGGCGACGTATAGCCGGTCACCAGTCCACCTGCTACGATAGCCAGGCGAAGTCCGCAGCCGCCCTCTCATAGCGGAATAAAGCGCAATGCCGATACATCTGCTCCCCCCAGACGTCTCGTCAAAGATCGCTGCCGGCGAGGTCACGGAGCGCCCCGCCTCCGTGGTCAAAGAGCTGGTGGAGAACTCGCTGGATGCCGGCGCTTCTGAGATATCGATCGACGTAGGGTCTGGCGGAATCGAGTATATTCGGGTGGCGGACAACGGCGTCGGCATCCCGAGCGACGAGGTGGAGGTGGCGTTTCAGAGGTTCGCCACCAGCAAACTTGCGGCGGCCGCCGACCTGGAGGCGATCACAACCCTCGGATTCCGAGGCGAGGCGTTGCCAAGCATCGCAGCCGTCTCGAATGTGTCAATGGTCACCAGGGCCACGGCCGAGGAGTCCGGTACCCGCCTGGAGGTGGCCGATGGCCAGGTCCTGACCAAACAGCCCGAGGGGTCGGCCCCCGGCACCGCGATAACCGTTCGTCACCTGTTCAGGAACTTTCCTGCGCGCCGCAAGTTCTTGAAGTCCGCCGCCACCGAGGCGTCCAGGACACAGGCTTTGGCGACTCGTTACCTGCTGGCGTACCCCGGCGTGAAGTTCCGGCTGTCTTTGAACGACTCGACGGCGCTGTCCAGCTCAGGGTCCGGTGACCTCAGGGAGGTCATATCTGACGTATACGGCGCCGATGCCGCCCGCGCCATGCTCGAGCTGACCCACGAGCAGGCAGATATTCCGGTCCCGTCCGGAATGATTGGTCCGCCCTCTCTTACACGAGCCAATCGAAGTCACATCAACCTCTTCGTGAACGGCCGCTGGGTACAGAGTCGAATGCTCTCATACGCGCTGCTGCAGGCATACCACGGCTTCCTGATGGAGCGGCGCTTTCCGGTAGCCGTAGTAAACATAGCCCTGGCCCACGGAGAGGTCGACGTGAATGTGCACCCGACCAAAACAGAGGTGCGATTCCGACGCGAGGGCCAGGTGTTCTCTGCGCTGCAGCAGGCGGTACGCCGCACGCTGACCGCCCATACGCCGGTCCCTGAGATCTCGGGGCCGGCGGTCTCTACCCCGTCAGAATCCCCAGGACCACCTTCGCCTTCGTTTTGGCCGGCAGGAGCCGTCGGTCAACCCGTCGACCGCGCGTCGGCCCACTCCGCTGCACACGCCCCGGCCCCAAATGCTCCCGCCCAGGCTACCGAGCCATCACCAACCACGCTGCCGCCTGTACCCCGCCAGGCGCTGCCGGCCCTTCGGGTACTAGGCCAGGTACAGAACACCTACATTACGGCCGAGGGTCCTGACGGGGTCTACCTCATAGACCAGCATGCGGCCCACGAGAGGGTCCTTTTCGAGGAGGTCATGGCTGCGACTACATCCCGACGTCAGGAGGTACAGGGCCTGATGGAACCGGAGACGGTCGAGCTGGACCCTCGCCAGAGTGAGCTCGTCGAGTCCCACTCGGACCTGATAGCGCAGATCGGGTTTCTGGTAGATTCGTTCGGCGGCCGAACGTACATCTTGCGCGGTGTTCCGAGGCTGTTATCAGGAGAAGGACCGAGACAGGGCTTCCTCGAGGTGCTGGACCTAATGTCGGAGGGCGGCGGCTTCGAGTCGTGGGAAGAGCGCGCGGCCTACTCGATCGCCTGCCACGCCGCGATCAGAGCGGGCAAGGTCCTGTCCCAAACAGAGATGTCAGAGCTCACGCGTCAGCTGGAATCGTGTCAGCAGCCACATACCTGCCCGCACGGCCGCCCGACGATGGTCCATATGAGCTCGGCGCGCCTGGAGCAGGAGTTCGGGCGAAGGTAGGATACGGCCCGCCCAACGACCCATCGGAGAGAGCCCGGGCGCTTCCGCTAACCGCTTGTCCTGAGACCGCCGATGGGTGCACACATCTTAAGGGGGGCTTTGGGGGGGGTGACGCCCTAGGACAACGGATAGGCCATTGGGCGGGATCTGTGTATCACGGCACAGCATAACCTAGAACTAATGTGCGTGTCAATAGGCAAGAACATATGTTTTCGGCAGATTTTCGTTCCCTTCTCATCCAGTCCCTTCCCACTTGGTGTATGGACCGGACACATGGTGGACGGGTGTTCGGAGACATGGTGGACACATTTGAGTATGTTAGGCATCGTGCCTGAGGTCAAGCTGGGCGATTTGATGAGTGGCGAAGAAGACGTTCCAGACTCCATCGTCAGTTGTCGGCCGAATAGCCACTGGCATGCCCTTGAAAGCCTTAGGTACCTTGAAGATACGGCCAAACAACTGGAGCCTACCTTTGTCGTGAACACGGCGTACCAGGTCAGTTGGTTCGTATTCCAAGGGTGGAAGGACCTCGGGAAACAGTCTTTGGCTCACTTGGTATTTGGTGGCCGGAGTAGCAAGGTCAAGGGCGTCATGGGGCCGCTCCAAGTTGTAGATGTCCCGCCACAGGTCGAAGGCTCTCTGGCAGTGCGCCAGATCAGTGAAGCTGCTCCCCTGCAGCACTTCAACGGTCATGGTTCGGTGGAAGCGCTCATCTTTTCCCTGTGTCTGAGGGTGATAAGGGCGTCCATGACTGACTCCGATGCCCAACCTCAGCAGCCAGACTGTAAAAAGGTGTGTAGGGGTGGTCTTGGTCATGGCCCCACGGGGAGCCATTGTCCATCAACATTGTGTTGGGCAGGCCGTAGCGCCGGAAGATAGCCGTCAGGCGCTGTTGCACCATCTCTCCCTGCTCGTTACCGCAGGCCTGCAGCCCCAAGGCAAACCGAGAGTGATCGTCCAGAACAGTCAGAGGGTGGCAGCGTCCTCGGGTAAGGGGGAAGTGGCCTTTGAAGTCCATCTGCCACAGGTCGTTGGGTGCCTGGTGTTCAAATCGCTGCCAGGAACGGTGCTTGGGCCCCTCGGCGGGGTCAATGCGGCCATGACGACGCAAGATCGCCGTGATAGTACTGGGGGCCGGCATGTCCGCCTCAAACACATCCCTGCGCTCCAAAAGCCACCGTCGCAGCTTACGAGCTCCCCAGGCCGGATGGGCCGCACGGGCAGACAGCACCGCCTGCTCAACCTGCGATGGGGTACGTGCAGGCGAGTAGTGAGGCCGCCGCGGCAGCTCGACCAGGCCTGCCTCGCTCCCTTCACGGAAACGCCCAAGCCACTTGTATCCAGTCGTAGGGCTGATCCCGAAGCGACGGCAAAGGCCCCTTTTGTTGGTGCCTTCAGCCTGCGCCAGCTCCACGAACTCTCTCCTCTGAGACATAACGGACATCTCCTTCCATGGCATGACCACCTCCTTGTAATGAAGTCATGCCTATTATGGTGTCCACCATGTCCCCGAACATGTGTAAGCTATGTCCCCGGTCTATACACTTGGACGTAGGGGCGGGTTTGCAACCCGCCCTCCCTCCTCCGCTTGACGGGAGGGGACTCAGGCCTGCCCTAAGCCCCGACCGAAAGGTGAGGGAGTGACTCTATAAACACATCGACAACCGCGAACATCCGTGCTATACTCAGGGGGGGTCCGGGCTAACTCGTAATCAGCCTGAGAACGTAGTACGAGACCGCTCCGAGCAGAGCTACGACGGGGAAGGTCAGCACCCAGGCGTAGACGATCTCCCTCGCGACGCCCCAGCGGACCGCCGACAGGCGCTTGGTGGACCCCATGCCCAGAATCGACGAGGTGATGACGTGGGTCGTGCTGACCGGAACGCCGGTGCGGGATGCGAACTCAATCACAGCTGCGGCCGAACTCTCCGCGGCGAAGCCGTGAGGCGGCCTCATCGTAACTATACGCACGCCAAGCGTGTGGATGACTCGACGCCCGCCCAAGTAGGTCCCTATACCCATTACCAGACCCGACATCACGATCACCCAAAGCGGCACCTCGAAACTGATACCGTTGGCCTCCCACTCGTAGAACACCGATAGTGCAAGGGTTATTATCCCCATGGTCTTCTGTGCGTCGTTTGACCCGTGGCTAAAAGCCATGGCTGCCGCGCTCCCTATCTGGAGCTTGCCAAATATGGCCGTGACTAGTGCGGGGGAGGTCCTGCGAAATATCCAGTAGAGAGCCAGCATGATGATGTATCCGAAGAGGAATCCCAGTATGGGCGAGAACACAAGACCCAGGCCTATCTTCGTGATCCCCGCCCCAACTAGGACGCCCGAGCCTGCGTGCGCGATGCCGGCGCCGGCCACTCCGGAAACGAGGCTGTGGCTGCCGCTTACCGGCATGCCGAATCGGGTCGCCGCGAAGACCCAGAGGGCTGCAGCAAGCACGCCCCCTCCAACGACCACCATTCCGAACTCTCCTTCGAGCGCCTTGGGGTCAACGACGCCTTTGCCCACGGTTATGGCGACGGCGGTGCCGGTAACCGCGCCGATGAAGTTCATCACGGCAGCCATCAGGACGGCCTGAAGTGGAGACATGACCCGGGTCGATACGACGGTGGCGATCGCGTTGGCAGCGTCGTTAAAGCCGTTGGAGAGCTCGAAGACCAGAGCGATTACGATTACAACTACGAGGAAGGAAAAGGAAGAGGAGTCGATCATCTAGGAGTGTTTGAGCACGATGCCCTCGAGCACATTGGCGGCGTCCTCAGCCCGGTCGGTGGCCTCTTCCATGTCGCGATAGATGTCTCGCCACTTGAGGATTTGAGTCACTTCGTAGCCGTTGTTGAACAGCTCTCCCATCGCGCGGCTGAGAACCTGGTCCGCCTCGTTCTCGAGGCGGTTTATCTCGACCGACATAGGCAGTATCTCCTTCAGCTTTGAGCCTCGGGTGGACAGCAAACCGAGGGCCTTCTCCAGCTCGTCAGCGCAGCCTACGATGATCTTGGCGAGTTGGCGGGCGTACTCCGTGGTCTCCTCTATCCGGTACTCGAGCGTGTACTGTGCCGCCTCGTCGATGGCGTCTATCACATCGTCTAACCGCCCGGCCAGCGCCAAGATGTCCTCTCGGTCTATGGGCGTTACGAAGGTCTTGTGGAGCGATTGGGTTATGTCGTGGATGACCTGGTCACCGAAATCCTCTAGCTCCTTTATCTCACGCACCTTCTCCGGTACGTTCTCGAAGTTGTCCATCAGGTCCTGAAACCGGTGTGCGACCTGCTGGATGTTCAACGCGCTCTGATGCAGTAAGAAGAAGAACCTATCCTCTTTAGGTAGGAACGACAATGAGAGCTTCATAACTCAGGCTCCTGTATTTGCCCATAAAAAAGGCCCTTCCAAATCGGTGGAAGGGCAGTCCGCTTGCTGAAGCACTATGCCTTCGTAACTCTGGTCAGGACTCTCATCAGCCCTGAACATCAACGGTACTACACATCTCATCATCAAGGTAACAATCGATGGGACTGGTGTCAAGGCCGAATTTGCCTTTCGCGCGCCGACGTTGTGGAGCCGAATCGACGAGTGATATGCTCTGCTATGTTGCCCCTCGATGCGGGAAAGACAGAGGAAGATGAGAACCTCACAGAGCAACGGTCAGAATGTGCTGGTCACGGGCGCATCCAGCGGGATCGGGCTGGCGACCTCGCTCTATCTGGCCGAGAAGGGTTACTCGGTACTCGCGACCAGCAGGTCGATAGAGCGTCTAGCGGACCTCCAAGACCAGGCCCTGGGAAGACGGCTGCCGGTGACGCCCGTGGAGCTCGACATCAACAGCAACCAGGCGGTCGAGGACGTCGTGCCACGGCTCATCAAAGAGCACGGCGGCATAGACGTGCTGGTCAACAACGCAGGCTACGGCCTATGGGGGCCGGTCGAAAGTCTCTCGATCGACGAGCTCAAGGACCAGTTCGAGACCAATCTATTCGCCGTGCTTCGCGTCACGAAAGCGGTGCTACCGGGGATGGTGGCCAAGGGCAGAGGGACCATCATAAACATCAGCTCAGTCGAAGGAAGACTGGGTACGCCTTTCATTGGAGGCTACGCGTCCAGCAAGTTCGCACTGGAAGGCATGAGCGAGGTCCTGCGAGTGGAGCTTTGGCCCCTCGGGGTACGTGTCGCTCTGGTGCAACCGGGCCTGTTTCGCACCGACTTTCACGATAACCAGGTGGTCGCCGAGCGAGCGGACTCCGATGACCTGCCCTATCGACAATACGTTGACCGCTACAGAGCGCGACGCGGCAGATACGACAGACTGGCCGGCGACCCAATCAAGGTTGCGAGGGTCGTCCACAAGATAGCGCGTTCCAGACGGCCGCGATTCCGGTACCCCGTGGGACCAGAGGCAAGGCTTGGCATGCTCGCCGCCCGATTCCTGCCCGAGCGTCTGTTCCAGACGCTGCTCAGCCGCGCGACAATGAGGTAAGGCGGCCAGCCGGATGCCGCACTTCCGCCGCTCAACTCCAGCTTGTGGATGCGACCAGGCTCATGAACTCGGCGCTCTTGGGCTCCCGGTCCAACACGTACCGGAGGTAGGTCCGCAGTACGCGCTCCAGCTCCTCTAGCAGGGTCGCACCGACGCTCAGCTCCGCCACTCTGGCATGCGCTTCACTCTGGAAAAAGCGCAACACTTTGATCGCATTGAGGGAAGCGGGGAGCAGGGATTCTCTCGACGACGCCCGGCATCCAGGACACAAGATTCCGCCCTTCGCACAGCTGTACAGGTGTTCGCGCGGCTCGAGCTTGGACCCGCAATCTACGCACACAAAAAGCTCCGGGCCGAAGCCCGAATGCCACAGCAACTGGACTTCGAAATATCGCATTAGTTGGCGGGAGTCCTCGGCTGTTTGTAAGTGTGTCAGGGTCTCGAGCAGCAGCTCGAATATGTGGATGTTGGGCGACTCATCCGCCGTAATGCTGTCGACAAGCTCCGCAAGGTAGACACCCTTCGAGACCCGCTGCAGGTCCTCCCTGAGAGGTCGGAAGCTGTGGACCGTCTCGACCCCGGTTATCGTGTCCAGTCTCCTGCCTTGAGATACGGAAACCTGGACATGGGTCAGCGGCTCGAGGTGGCCCGCTATCTTGCTTTTGGCACGGCGTACGCTTCTGCCGACGGCGCGAATCTTCCCCATGTCAAACGTGTAGATCGTGAGGACGCGGTCGGCCTCACCCAACGGCATCTGCTTCAGGACGACGCCCCGGGTCTTGTATTGCTTTGGCTTCGGCAAGTCTACTCCCTCTGCCGCCGGGAAGACGCCCCAGCGGGGCGTCTCTACAGCCCGAGTGGGTCTCTTCAGAATGCCTGGCGCCCTTCCATGGCGCGTCCGAGGGTCACCTCGTCGGCGTACTCGAGGTCGCCACCCACGGGCAGACCACGGGCGGGACGCGTAACATTCAGACCAAGGGGTGAGATCAGCTTATAGAGGTACATAGACGTGGCCTCGCCCTCCAGGTTGGGGTTGGTCGCCAGGATGACCTCCTGGACCACGCCGCTCTTTAGGCGGGCCAGCAACGGCTGTATCTTCAGGTCGTCCGGCCCGATCCCGTTCATCGGCGATATGACGCCGTGGAGGACGTGGTACAGCCCCTTGTAGGTGCGGGTGCGCTCGAGGGCCGGCACATCGAGGGCCTCCTCGACAACGCAGACCTGAGTCTGGTCTCGAGCCGGATCGCTGCACAAAGGACAAGGATCGGACTCAGTGATGTTGTAACACTGGGAACACAGGACGATACGGTCCTTGACCGCGAGGACCGCCTCGGCCAGCAAACGGGCCTCATTCTTCGGCATGCGGACCAGGTAGTACGTGAGCCGCTGCGCCATCTTAGGCCCGATGCCCGGCAGCTTGTGGAACTCCTCCACCAGCCTGCCCACAGGCTCAGCGGCTGCGTATCCGGGGGTCGTCATGCGATCACTCCGAACGACACACCATTCACCAAGGTCTGGAAGGTCACCTACATCAACCCCGGGATGTTCATGCCGCCGGTGAGCGAGTTCATGCGGCTGGACACCATCTCCTGAGCCTTGTCGATTCCCTCGTTAACGGCGGCCAGGACCAGGTCTTGAAGCATCTCGACGTCGTCTGGCGAGACAGCTTCAGGGTCTATCGTTAAAGACTCCAGCTTCATCTTGCCGCTGACCACGGCCTTCACCACCCCACCTCCGGCAGTCGCCTCCACGGTCTGGCTCTCAAGTTCCTCCTGCATCTTCAGCATGTTCTTCTGAAGCTGCTGCGCCTGCTTTAGCATCTTCTTGTTCACTGTCATCCCCCTTCTCGCTCACGACGTGCGCGCCCATTGCCTGAGCGGCCCGCACCAGGTGGCTCCTCTGGGAGGCACCCTGCTTGCGTCCGTCCCCGTCGCCGTCGAGCAAGGAAACCTCGATCTCGTACGTACCGCCGAACATCTTCTGGAATGTCTCTCGCAGGACCCTGCCGCTCTGTGGGTCTTCCAGCTCTTCCTCCAGGCGCTCCATGTGGGACTTGTGGGGGAACCTCAGCCTTACTCGTCCGTCCACGAGCTCTGGCGGGCGACTGGCTCGGAGCAGAGCGCCAAGATTAAACCTCTTGCCTTTGTGCCTGCTTAACGATTTCACGACCTCACTCCACTGGTCTCGCTGCTCCGAGGACGCCGATTGGACCGTCGCTGGCGTCGGCCGGTCGGCGGGTCGAGCACCGGGTGCGGGCGCGCCGGCGGTCGTCTCGCCGGCCGCGGCGACGCTGCTTTCTGCGATTGCAGACCGGGCCCGGTTCGCTTTTTGAGCGGCATCACGATTGTCGGGAGGACTCGAGCTAGCAGGCCTCACCGGGACGTCGGCATCCAGACTGGACTCTACCAGAGCGATCTCAAGAGGCAGGGTGGAGGTCGAGTCCCGCCGTAGGTCCACCTTTGCGAAGGCCTTCAGGGCTCCGACGAGATGTTCCAGGGAGGTTTGCTCTGCCATGGACTTTAACTGTTCAGATGTGTCTTCCTGATACCCCAAGGAGGCTTCAGCTCCGGACTTGATCAGGAGAAGACTTCTGAGGTATTCCATCGCGCTGCGGTGGAACTGTCGTACGTCGCTTCCCTCAGCCGCGACTTCGTTGATGACTGTGAGGCCCTCCCCGACAGACTTGCTGAGCATATGTCCAACGAGCTCAAGAGCTCTCTCATCGCTGCCTAGCCCAACGAGATCACGTACATGTTCCTCGTTGAGCGGGGACTCGTAGGATACGAGCGCCTGCTCCAGCAGGTTCTCAGCATCACGAAGGCTTCCCGCCGCGGCCCGTGCGATCAACCCCAAGGCATCCGTCGCGGCCTCGGCCCCTTCGTCCACACAAAGCTGGGCGAGTCGATCAACGATCGCCTCCGGAGGGATCCGCCGGAAATCGAACCGTTGGCACCTGGATATGATGGTCAAGGGCACCTTGTGGACTTCCGTCGTACAGAGGACAAATATCACGTGCTCTGGCGGCTCCTCGAGCGTCTTAAGGAGCGCATTGAAGGCCGGCTCGGTAAGCATGTGCACTTCGTCTACGATGTAGACCTTATATCGAGCTTCGCTGGGGGAGAAATGGACCTTTTCCCTGAGGTCTCGGATATCGTCGATGCCTCGATTGCTGGCGGCGTCGATCTCGATCAGGTCGAGGGCTCGAGCCTCATTGATCGACATACATATCTGGCACTCATTGTCGGGCTCGCCGTCCTGAGGCGACAGGCAGGTGGCGGCCTTCGCCAGGATCCGGGCCGTGCTGGTCTTGCCGGTACCTCTGGGACCGCAAAACAGGTAGGCGTGGGCCACTCGTCCCTGCGCGACGGCGTTGCGCAGGGTCTGCACAACGGCCTCCTGCCCGACCACCTGGTCGAGCCTCCGTGGACGCCACTTCCTGTAGAATACCTCGCTCATTCGAGAAACCTAGTTAACCCCGTGTGCGGGTTTTCGAGATGTTTCCCTGAGTCCCGCCTCGGGACGAAGAGCCTGCACTGAGCCTGCCGAAGTGGCCTGGGGTGGGGCTCTCTGATCCCACGAGCCGGCCGGATCCCCACCCCAGATTCTGACCCCGACGCGGCGTCGGGGTCAGAAAACACAGGGTTCCGCCTCGTTCTCATATATATGACCCCGCACATCGGTTAATCAGTCGTCCTCACGGACTTTGGCGAGGACCTCGTCTTCCAGCGCTTTCATTGCCGCCTCTTCCTCGGGTTCGGCGTGGTCGTGACCGAGCAAATGCAAGATTCCATGGGCCAACAGAAGGGCCATCTCTTCTTCGACCTGATGTCCGGATTGATCCGCCTGTCGTTGCGCCTGGGGATAGGAGATTATGACTTCGCCCAGAGAGTCCTCTTCACCAGGAGGCAGGACAAAGGCAGACTCCTCGTCGCCCAAGGGCAGCGGCCCACTCTCTCCATAATATTCTCCCGGCCGGGTAAAAGAAAACGAAAGAACGTCGGTGTTTTCATCGAGGCCCCGATACCGTTTGTTCAGGTCCCTAACGACTTCATCATCCGCCACGACTACGCTTAGCCTGGCCTCGTTGCCCGCCAAGCCCGCAGCGAGGGTGTGCTCTGCTATCCGCCTGAGTCGCTGGACAGAGACGAGGCCGTCAAACTGTTCTAAGACGCGAACGCTCACGTCGAGGGGAGACATGCGGATGGTAGGTGGGCTAGACGAAAACCTCCCTGACGAGGCCATAGTAGTATCGCGCGCCGACGCCGTCAACCGAGCACTGCCAGCCATTGCCTATTGACAATGCGCATATATCTGCGTATAGTGTTGAGACATGAGGAGAAGGGACTACCCTGTCTTCCGCGGCTACCAGGTTGCTGCCTCCCGCCGTTATACTTGGTAAGCCGAGGGATTGAAAATCGTACGCCTTCTTACTAGAATAATGAGGTATGGAGGAGGGTTCAGGATGTTATCTAAGATAGTTGACTTCAGGCTCTCGTTGGCCGTCGGTGTGACTTTAGCGATAGTAGCCGTGTTGGCCTGCGGCAAAGGGGAGGAGGCGCCCGTAGCTGTGGATACCGAGCCTCCTCCTGGTTCGGCAACCACGCCCCAACCGGAGAGCGGGACGACAGCCCCGCCCGCGGCAAGGCCTGTCTCCGGCGGCGCCAAGAGGGGGACGTATGTACCCCCAAGGCAGGAGCCTGGCGTTATCTTCATGCCATCGCTATATGAAGGCCCGATGCCGACAACGTGGCAGGAGAACCCCAGATTCACCGCGATGATACAGAACAACGAGCCGTTCACCCTCAGCAACCACAAGGGCGTACTGCCACCGCTGCAAGACCGCGTGCCGATAGTGGAGGACCGGCTGGTCTTCGACCCGCCAGATGAGATAGGCGAGTACGGCGGCTCCTGGCGGATGGCCAATAGCGGGTGGATGATAGACCATGCAACGATGAATGTTGCGGGGGTCGTAAAGCGGGCAGCCGACGGCGGGATCAATACCCCTTACATTATGAAGGACGCGGTCACCAGCGCGGATGGGCGCACACACACTTTTACGCTACGCCAGGGGCTCAAGTACTCGGACGGCGAGCTGCTGGACATCGATAACGTTAGGTTCGCCAATGAGGGGCTCAACTTCAACCGGGAAAAGTTTGCGGAGCCAATAGAACCCTGCAAAGACCAGGTCACCGGTAACTGGTGCAAGTTCGACGTAATCGACGACACGCACTGGACGTACACCTATGACACGCCTTATTACCTGCTCCTCGAGGGAGAGGCCGGCTCCAGGCTTTTCCAGTATTGCCGGACTTGGTGTATCTACGCCAGCGATTACGTCAGGCAGTTCGTTCCGGGCTACGCCGATTCCGCAGAGCTCTCCGCGATGATCGATGAGATGGGGGTCGAGGACTGGGTCAGCCATCTGAAGGGCAGGCTCAGCGTCCACGGTCTGTTCCAGAAGTTCCAGCCGCAGGTCGGCGCCTGGATCCAGACCAGCGGCCTGAGTGTCGGAAGCCGGCTCTCTAGCGCGTCCAACCCCTACTACCATGTATTCGACCCCGAGGGCAACCAGCTTCCTTACCTGAACGGGGTCGAGTCGGTCGGCTTCGAGAGCAGGGAGGTCGCCGTCTTCCGGGCCCTCGCCGGTGAGTCGGACTCGCATACCCAGATCTACCGTGCCGAGGAGCTGCCGTTGTACCAGGCAAACATCGTGAGCGGCGACTTCAGCCTCTACGCCTGGCCGGACACGGCAGGCAACGACGCTCTGCTCGGGGTCAATCAGACGTACAACGAAGACCCAGAGATCGGCAGGATGATGAGGCAGAAGGACTTCCGCATCGCACTGTCTCTGGGGATAGATCGAAACGAGATCAACGAGCTCGTTTTCCTGGGCCTCGGAACACCACAGAACAAGGTGCCCAAGTTCACGACGCTCTACTTCCCGGGTGAAGAGTGGGCGAAGCTCGACACCGAGCGTGACCTGGACAGGGCCAACGCGATATTGGACAGCCTAGGCTACGTCGACACAGACGGTGACGGCATCCGGAACCGCATCGGCGACCTTACCGGCGACGGCGGGAACATACGGCTCTTCATTGGGCTCGGCGACGACCGGTTCCAGAGCATTCTGCAGCTCCTGGTTGCGCATTGGGGGGATATCGGCATCGATCTAGACTGGAAGTTCAACGAACAGGCTGACCGGGCCATCCGCGACAACGTTCTTTACATCAGCATAGGCGGAGGCCATGGGGACCCTGACCCATTCCATGGCGGGGGAGTCGTAAACCGACGCTCGAGCGGCCTTGGCCCGCTTATCGGCTTGTTTATTGAGACCGACGGTAAGGAGGGGATGGGCCCAACAGGACCGGACCCAGCATACCTGCCGCTCGCGCCTGAGGGCACCTATCCGGCCGACTCGACCGGCATGATGATTAAGATGAATGCCATTATCGCAGGAGGCAAAGGCTACCCGGGCATGCACCCAAAGCGGATCGAGGCGGGCAAGCAGTACTACCGACACGACGCCGAGGAGAAGTACAACATCGGTATTATCGGCTTCGCGCCCTCCTTCAGGGGAATCCAGTTCAAGCGCAACAACTTTAGGAACGTCCAGAAGCACCACGCCTGGGACGCGATCGGCTACTACTCCGAGCTGTTCTACTTCGAGGACGGCATGGACAATCTGCACAACCCGGGCAACAAGTCGAAGAGGTACAGCAGCGAGAGCTTCCTGACCGGCCTGACCTACAACTAGAGTAGCCGGTCTGAACGAGGAAACTAGCGAGGGGCCCCGATGCAGTATCGGGGCCCCTCGCTCTATGTCGGGGCCCATCAACCCCGCTACAGGATCGAGCGTAGACTCGGCGGACGACGGTCGAGTTCTCTGAGAGGCAAGGAGGTCGCCAGATGGGAGTTTCCAGGGCGCACGTCGAGGACATAGCCTACAGGGGACGGAACGTCGAGGCGATCGTGCCCGATACGCTGAACCTCGCCGACCGCGCGGCACTGGCATTGAACAGCCTTACCCAGATCGTCGTCCCGGACTACTCGTACACCGCCTACCACCGATGCCGGTTGTTCACCGACCCGCCGATAATGTACCTGCCGGACTACAGCGGTGGGTGCGAACCGAAGCTCGTGGAAGCCTTTCCCATGCTCCGCGTGATGAGCGGGAGCGACCTCAACGCCGACCTCGACGCGAAAATGATGGCGGCGTTCACCAACGACATCGAAGATGACGACATCCTCTACTCCAAGCACCTGGTGTACCCACAGCGGGAGAAGCCTTGGCCCCGCCTGGGGCCGTACTTCTACGCGACCGTCGGGACGGACTTTTGCTCACCCCTCGGTCAAGGCCGGATGATGCTGGCGATGATGGTCTGGAGGCAATTGGACGGCAACCCTATGTGGGACGACTATCTGAGGCGGTTGGCAAAGGGGCTTGGGGATATGGCGGTGAATGTCGACGACTACTCTTATTACGCCGATGGAATGATCGGCGCCGCCTACAGCTACCCCAGGGGCGGCTGGAAGGGCACCAGGGAGCCAATGCGGGAGGTATCCGGCGAAGAGGGCTCGATGTTCCGATGGATACCGGACACAGATCCGCGCTCTGGCCAAGTGGTACGCCATCAGCGGCGACGAGAATGCCTTGGAGACCGCGACCAGACTTGTCAGGTTCGTGCTAAAGCCACGATTCTGGGAAGACGTCGAGCACGCCTGGTTTGGTAAGACCTCGCATCTTCACGCACACGTCGCAATGCTATGGGCATTGCTGGAGGTCGGTCAGGCAACGGGGGACGAGCACCTGAAGGACTTCGCCCGTTTCGGCTACGAACGCGCCCGCGACCTCGGGATCCCACGCATCGGCTGCTTTGCATGGACAACCGAGGCGTGCGCCGCCTCGGACATGGTCGCGCTGGCGGTGAAACTGTCCCAATACGGAGTTGGCGACTACTGGGACGACGTCGAGGCGTACATCCGCAACCAGATGATCGAGCATCAACTGACTGACCGCGACCTGATTGAGCAGGAAGTGGTCGGTCGGGGCCCGAAGTGGGAACCCGACCCACCTCAGGTCATCTCGGATAGACTCGTTGACCGCGCAATTGGCTCATTTGCTCGTACCCCGTGTCCGACCCGCGTCTACACCGCCTGGACGGTCTGCTGTCCCGGCCAACGGGTCCCAGGCCCTGTACTATGCCTGGGAGGGCATCCTCGAGCACCGAGATGGCAACGTGCAGGTGAACATGCTGCTAAACCGGGTGTCGCCCTGGCTGGACGTGAGCAGCTACCTGCCCTATGAGGGGAAGGTGGTGCTGACCAACAAATCGGCCAACAAAGTCCTGGTGCGCGTCCCCCGCTGGGTCGCGGACGCCGACCTGAAGCTTAACGTCAACGGCGGCGAAATCCCGGGCCAGCGGTTTGGCCGCTATGTGCTGGTCGACCGGTTGAAGCCAGGGGACACCGTTACGATGGAGTTCCCGGTCGTCCAGGAGACCCGGTCATACCGGATCGAGGGGAGCATCGACCTTTCCCGGTGGGAGTCGAAGGAGTACACCTGCACCTTCAAGGGCAACACGCTGATCGACATCGACCCGAGGGACGAGACGCTGGAGCGCGACCACGGCTACATGGCAGACCCCACCGCCCACGGCTCAATACCCATCTACCTGCGCGATCACCTCAAGGCCGACAAGGCGCCCATGAAGAAGGTGAGTCGGTTCGTTTCGGAAAAGGCCCCCACCTGGTAGGGATCACGTCCCGTCAAGTGGTGGAAGAGTGCGTCATCCTGTTGATGTTGTTTAGGCGGCTGTCGCCTCCGCGAGATCGGCCTCCGGAAGAGCTTCGTTTAGGATCAGAATGGCGGGTGTGAGGTATCGGCGGCCGACAGCCCATTCGTCGTGCTGTTCAGCGAGGACGGCGCCAACCAGGCGACGCACGGCTGGTCGGTTAGGGAAGATGCCCACGACATCGGTGCGACGCCTGATCTCCTTGTTGAGACGCTCCAGGGGGTTGTTGGACCAGATCTTCTTCCAGTGGGCGACAGGGAAGCTGGAGAAGGCCAGGATATCGGGTCCAGCCTCGTCCAGTAGAGAGGCCACCTGAGGGAACCGGTCTCCGAGTTGATCGGTCACCCTATCGAGTTGGGCGTGTACCTCATCGGGGGAGGGTTGCTGGTAGATGGTGCGGACCATGGTGGCCATCCATGGTTGGACTCTTCTGGGTACCCGAGTGAGCAGGTTGGTCATGAAGTGGGTGCGGCACCGTTGCCAGCTGGCTCCGCCGAAGACTGCGGCGATGGCGCCGCGGAGTCCCTGATGAGCGTCCGATACCACCAGCTCCACCCCGCTGAGGCCCCTGGCGGACAGCGAGCGTAGGAAGGCCAGCCAGAAGGCGCCGTCTTCACTGGTACCCACGCCCATCCCAATGATCTCCCGCTTGCCCTCGCCATTGACGGCCGTCGCCACCACCACGCTGACGTTGACGATCCTGCCGTCCTCCCTGACCTTCTGGGTCAGTGCGTCCAGCCACAGGTAAGGGTAGGGTCCACCGTCCAGCGGACGGCCCAGGAAGCCATCCACCACCACGTCCAGCTCCTGACAGATACGCGACACCTGGCTCTTGGAGATACCCTCGCACCCCAGGGCCTTGACCAGGTCATCCACCCGCCTTGTGGATACCCCTTCCACGTAGGCCTGCTGGATCACAGCCAGCAGAGCTCGCTCGCTGCGACGCCGTGGCTCCAGCAGGCTCGGGAAGTAGCTCCCCTCTCGAAGCTTCGGGATGTGCAACTCCATAGTCCCCACCCGGGTATCCCACGCCCGGGACCGATACCCGTTGCGCTGGGTCACCCGCTCAGGGCTACGTTCTCCATACTCAGCACCGATCCTCGATGACACCTCCGCATCCATGATCCCCTCTACCAGCACTCTCAGTGCCTCCCGTAGGAAGTCCACGTCACCGTCCATTCCCCCCCTGCGCAATAGCTCCAGCAGGTCCATCCTTTCCTTGACCACTGTTGTCCTCCTTTCTCGAGCTTTCTTCTTTGCCCGCTAAGGATGACGCGGTGGTCTCTCTTTCTCCAGACCCTCTCCCTCTTACACCACTTCCTGGGACTCTACTCTGGTAGGGCCCACCCTCGCCCCGGCTATGCACCTCAAAACCCCTAACCGAGCTCGATATTGGTTCAGATCGATCACTTTTGGTTCAGGCTCAGTTTCTGATGAGAAGGTGGACTCGATGCCGAACTTGCACAATGACCCTATCAGAACGTATATATATAATGTGACTTGGCTGCGGACGAAGCCGTTACTCGCAATATCCGTGAGGCTTTATGAAGTTGTCGGGCATTTCACTGGGTGAAGCGCCTAATGTCACAAAAGACCCAGAGCGAGAACATAATGTAGGGAGGCACCCTATGCTAGCGGCAGAGCAGAAGACCCACTTTGATGTGTTCGGTTTTCTCGTAATCCGGCAGTTGTTCTCGCCCGAGGAGGTGAGCGTGATCACCCGGGAGTTCGAGGCGGCGTTGCTGGAGGACCGGGACGGCAGGCCGTTCGATGGGCAGACCCGCCAGACCGTGGAGGACTGGTTTCTGGGACGGGCTCCGGTCGAGTTTTTGGCAAATGACGAGCGCGTGCACGGGCCTATCCAGCGGCTGCTCGGGCCCGGATATGAGTCTCGGAAGGGAAACGACGGCAACTTCTACGTCGGGGACACGGGGTGGCACGCCGACATGGGCTGGGACCCCCACATACCGGGGGGCAGGAATGACCCCAATCGGATTGACGGGCAGTGGAGAGACCACTACGTGCCGAGCATCAAAGTGGCTTTCTATCTAGATCCGGTGGAAGGATACGGGCTCTCTGAGGGTGATCCCGGGCTCGCACCGGAGCCCGTACCACGAACAGTTCTGGTCACTTCACATGAGCGTCCCGAAGACCGTATCGGGATTCGAGAGTGTGCGTCCCAAGCTGCTCGAGATGTGGGAGCAGGCGACCGGCGATCCCGAAAGCGGGGAGCGATTCCTATCGGACCCGGATATGAACCACTTCGGAATGGCGCCGCGCGATATTCCGAGTTACCCTATCGAATCGGAGCCGGGGGATGCCGTCTTTTTCAGCCAACAGATGTGGCACTCGTCTTTCGGCGGAAAGGTGGGCCGGCGCATGTTCACCCTCAACTTCCGGTCCGCGCAGACCGACGACGGCACGAGCGAATAGGGATCGGCATTGCCCTCTGAGAGACTGTCACGGAGTCGGCACTGACAGACCGGATCCCGTTTGACCGACGCTCTGTCCGATCGCCCGGGGAAGACGTCGCGAGCCGACAGCCACGTGGGCACCCCGGCGAATTCGCGCTGACGGAAAGATACCTGGCCGAATTCCCGCCTCTGGAGCTGTCAGCCGAGGAGCTCACCTGGCAGGACCATCAGGTAGAGTTCTGTCCGCCCGAAGCTATGCTGAAGGCGCTGCAACACCTAGAGGAGCGATATGGGGGTGTCGACAGCTTGCGCAAGGCGCTGGTGGACTGACATCTCCGAATGCTGCCGGGGAATCAGATGATAAGCGTCCCAAAGGGAAGGTGACAGGCGATGGCTAAGCGGCTACAGCCCGCACGTCATTTGGACCTGGAGGGGGCGTACAACGTGCGGGAGCTGGGTGGGTACCGTACCTTGAGCGGGCGAACGACTCGCTGGAAAACCTTCCTGCGGGCCGATAGCCCGCACGAATTGTCACCTGCCTCTCAGGACGCGTTGCTAGATTACGGTATTCGCGCGGTCATAGACCTTAGGCAGAACGGCGAGCTTGAAGAGAAGCCTAACGTCTTCTCTGGCTCCTCCCGTGTGGCGTACTACCATCGCGACGTGTTCGGCGGTCAGCCGCTGCCGGAGGATGACGACATTGCGGTAGATGCGGAGCCGGCAGAGAGGACCGCGAGAAGCTACGCCAAAGCGCTCGACCTCTTTAAGGATCGGTATAGGGATGTGCTGGCGACGCTTGCTGAGCCAAGCGCGCGGCCGGCGCTGTTCCATTGCGCCGCCGGACAGGACCGGACGGGGAGGGTTGCTGCCCTGCTCCTTGGCATCGCTGGGGTGCCACCTGACACTATAGCTGAAGATTACGCGCTCAGTGCCCGGTACCTCACGGAAAGATACCTGGCCGAATTCCCGCCTGCGGAGCTGTCGGCCGAGGGGTTGACCTGGCAGGACTATCAGGCACAGTCCTGTCCGCCTGAGGCTATGTTGAAGGTGCTACAACACTTGGAGGAACGATATGGGGGTGTCGAGGCATATGTGCGCGCCATCGGCCTGACCCAGGACCAGGTCGACAGTCTACGCAAGGCGCTGGTGGAGTAGCTACGAGACAACCTGATGGCCAAACGGCTGCAGCCCCCACACGCCGCCTAGACCTGGAGGGGGCGTACGACGGGCCAATGTTGGGCACAATCGTCGAGGAGACACACAAACAGTTCAGATGCTACAAGAGAAGGCCGGGCCGCGGTCATCGTTAATCAGGAGTGCTTGGCCCCTGGCAACGAACGATTCGAGGGGGAGGGCGCCACGTTCATCCGCAACCGGCGATTCCCTGAGTGGGTGGACGCGGACCATGTGGAGTCGCTAGAGCAGGTGCGGGCCAAGGTCTCCCTACCTCTACTGAAGCCTCCACCGGATCGCCCAGGCATCCGCGTTGCCTATCTTGTCGTTTGAAGACCCCCCCGTGTTGCTAGCCGAAAGCCGCTTCGCGCGTCCGACATCGGTCGCCCCTGCAAGCGTCAGGATCGTATCGTCCTCCAGCACGACGCTCTCACTGAAGCCGGCCAGTCCTCCGGGCTTGGTAGCGAAGTAGAGATGGTAGACCTCGTCCTCCCAGGTCCTGCCCTCGTCACGGCTGATCATGGCCTTGCCACCAGGAGTTCCAGGCGGATAGCGGTGATCGTGTGTGACGACCACCGATCCGTCGCTGAGGCCAGCAGCAAAGCCGTGGCACTGACCGTGCACGTTTGTCAGAGGTCGCAGGTTCTTCCACGTCTTGCCCTGGTCATGCGAGTCGGCAAGAAAGACCGTTTTGTAGAGCGAGTGCTGGCCTGGATCGATCAGAGGCCATTGTGGGACCACCGGACCGTGATACCGGATGACCGCCAGCAGGTTGCCGGATGCCATCGGGGCTATCATAGACTCGTAGCAGGCAGCCCCAAGAAAGCCCGACCCCGTGTTGGGCCCAACCCAATGGGTTTCTACAAACTCTGGCTCGCCGTAGGTCCCCGTCGGGCCGCCCCACGTCTTGCCCCCATCTGTTGAGCGGTGCACGTAGTTTGGGTCCTGGTTCCATTCGTAGCGGGACTCAAGGGGCAGTATCAAAGTGTCGTCGGGAAGTCTACACATGGTGTTGGCATACCGCACCGGGCAGCCTGCGGGATTGTCGACCTCGGATAACCTATCCCACGTTGCCCCTTCGTCGCCCGATGCCCAGACCACTACCTGTGCTGTATCCTCGACTCCGCTTCGGACCCCCACAAAAGTGCCATCCTTCAGGACCTGGAATGAACTGTTCTGCGATGCTTCCGGCGTTCTCTCGCGTGTGTCCCACGTCCGACCATTGTCGGTCGATTTGGACAAAAGGGTCGGTTGACTGAAGTAGACTGTCCCGTCCGCGGCCATCGCGGCGCTTATTCCATTGGGGTGCCCTTTGGGGTCGTGCGGCAGCAGCGTCTTCTCGGCCGGCACCCTGCTGAGCTTGCCTCCTCGCGCGTGCAGAACGTAAGGGGCGTTCTGCATGGCGGCCAGCTCCTCCACGGATGGCTCTACGACTCCCCCCAGGTTGTAAGTCGGCCGCAACTGCGCGATCGCCTCATCGGACCCGTATACGGGGGCGTCAAATGTCCCCGGACCTGCTGCTCGGTTCTGTGCTCGAGTTCCCATGAGCGTTCCTCGTCGGGTGAACTTCGACGCTGTTTTGGCGCGGTATGGTCGATACCTAGACGCTAGAGAGGCTACTGCCCTGCAAGCTGGGAGCCCATCGCGCCCTGGAGCGGGCTGAGGACACCACTGTTGTACGTCCCCACCACTCCAGTGTGCCGTGCGTCTGGTAGGGAGCCGCAGCCGAGGTGACGACAGTTAGTGTGGACTTCCGGGCGCCTACTCGCCCTCCTCGATCGTTATCGTTCTGATCGCGTCCCCAGGCGTGGTAGCCCTTAGAGGGTCTCGGGGCAAGATGCTGTCGACCACGTCCATGCCCTTGATCACTCTTCCGAACACCGTATGACAGGAAACGGGCTTAACCACGTTACCGATCCGGTGAAGCTCGCCACAATCTTTTGGAAAACCAGCTGGATCTAAGCCGTCCAGACTGGGGGATGCTACGAGGGTTATAAAGAACTGGCTTCCGTTGCTGCCACTCGTCCTAGATAGCACTCCAGGCCCATCATGCCGCCTTCTCGGGCTGAACTCGTTGTCGAAGGTGTAGCCCGGCCCGCCCTGGCCGATACCCGTGGGGTCGCCGCTATGGGCCTTTAAGCCGGGAATTACCCAATGGAAGGTCACTCCATCGTAGTAGCCATCCCTCGCCAGGAAGACGAAGCTGTTTACGGTCACCGGCGCCTCTTGCGGGAACAGCTGCATAACGATCTCGTCGCCCTTCTCCATATGGATCGTTGCCTTGTAGTCCTTGTTCGGGTTGATCGTCAAAGGGGGCGGGGCTGAGTACTGTTTGGGTTTCACGAAGGTCTCCGGTGCTTCGGGCGAGGGAGCCGTCGGCGCAGGCGTCGCGGCCGGAGCGCGCGCGGGTGTTGCAGCGGCTGGCCGTGCAGGGGGAGCCGGTGGGGGCTCCGGGGATGGGATTGGCGTGGGCTCCTCCTCGGCGCCACACGCGAGCACAAATAGTATTATGGCGAAACATATGAAAGGCAGCGGATTGCGAAAGCTCATAGCGAGCATGGCCGTGTTTTGACCTACCTTTCTCAATTCCTCAATCCGAGATTTCCCATATCAACCAGAAGTTCTCATTTGTGCTGGCCTCAGGCTTCGAGGGCAGCCCAAACGAGATGGCGACATCATAGGCCGTTCTTTGGATGCCGGTCAATCGCCGATACCTCCAACAGTAGACACGATTCCGGCCGTAACCCACTCTTCTTGTCTATCTTGATCATCATTGCGGCCAGCCACGGACTTCTTGAGCCCCCTCAAAGGGAATGCGGCTCCCCAGGAGCCTCCACCTGTCGTGAGAATAACCTCTCCCTTAGCCAGGCACCGGACATAACCTGCCGATACGTTTAGGTGTGAAGCCCCTCACCCGCTAATGGACCTCTACGCCTCCGGTGACGTTGACGGCCTCGCCTGTTATGTTGCGTGCTTTGTCGGAGGCGAGGAACACTACGGTGTTAGCGAGGTCCTCCACGGTGACCTCGTAAGGCAGCGGGATCGCCGCCCTCCACTCTTTCCTCAGCGCTTCAGGAGTCATCTCGAACCACTTTGCGCGCTGTGTATACACAGTCTTCATTATCTCGGAGTCTTTGATGCCTGCAGGGCAGACGGCGTTGACGGTAATGCTGGCCTTAGCAAGCTCCAGGGCAAGGCTCTGGGTCAGGCTGATGACAGCGCTCTTGGTAGCAGAGTAGAGTCCGTTGTAGATCTCGCCCGTTTTTCCGGCAATGGAGGCGATGTTGACGATCCTGCCGCTCTGCTGGGCAGTCATATGTCCGGAAACGGTTTTGGAGCAGAGGTACGTGCCTTTCAGGTTGACCCCGACGACACTGTCGAACCCGTCAGGCGACAACTCGCTCCATGGGCCTTGAGGGCCGACGATCCCGGCGTTGTTTACCAGGACGTCGACGGTGCCGAACTTCTGCACCACCTGTCCGACCATCGCCTGCACCTGTCCCTCATCGCTCACGTCGGTCTTGACTGAAAAGGCCTCGCCCCCTCCCTCGACTATCTGGTTGGCGACCCGCCTCGACTGCTCCTCATTGATGTCCGCGACGGCAACTCGCGCCCCCTCTGCGGCCAGTGCTAGCGAGATCTGCCGGCCTAGGGTTGCGCCCCCGCCGGTTACGATCGCCGCCTTGCCCGCTAGCTCCATGTCCATACTGGCACCTCCCCCTTGTTTTAGACCTGCCGACGGTACTGGATTCCGCAATCAACACCCATGCCTCAACGAGGCTTTTCGCCTCGACGGGTGGTAGTCTAGAGACGTGATTCCGCCCTGTCAACAGAATCGCGATTCACCCATGCGGTCCATAGCCGACTCCCGCGGCGAAACGTTGTAGTATTAGGGATAGGACTCTCGCTGCCCACTGCCTCGCAGGCTCTGGTCAGCAGCTCGGGGAGTCGTCGAGGTCTATGCAGCAGCTGTCTCTAACGAAGCTGATCATGAGGCGCCTGGCCGATGGCTGGAAGCTCCTGCTCAGCGTATTCCTCGGCATCACGGTCGCCACCACCCTCGCCGCCGGGACCCCCGTATACCTCACGTCGCTGGGACAGCTGTCCTTTCACGCCTCTCTCGATAGGATTCCGACTCGCGTCCTAGACATAGAGGTTTCTACCTCCGGTATTCCGCTATCAGAGAAGTCTATCCAGCAAGCAGAGCAGTCGCTGGTCGACGCCATCGACCGCAACTTCTCGCCTATCTTCTTAGGGCTGGAGCGGTTCCTGAGGGGCGAGACCTCGGTCTTGGGCACGCCGAACAGGCCACTGCCCGAGGGAGGCGGGACCGGCGTCGTTCTTTCGAGGGGCTATCTGCAGCACCTCACGAATCTCCAGACTCATGTCCGCTTCGTCGAAGGGCAATTGCCCACGGCCATCATCGCGCCCGGTGAAGGACGAGGCCCCCTGTTCCAAGCGGCTATCTCGCGCCAGACCGCCTCAGACTTCAATCTTGCCATTGGAGATACGGTCACACTCTCCCCGTCGCTTGAAGTCGCGACCGTGCTATCGGCCGAGATAGTCGGCATCCTGGAGCCGTCCGAGGCCAGCCGGGAAATCTGGTCCACCGCGACTCAGATTCTCGATCCGCCGCCGCTGACCACGCCCGCGCCGCTGCTGGTCCAGGTGAACCTTGAAGAGCCTCCGGTCGCGTTGTTCGTGGCGGGGGACGTGATACTAGACCTTGGCGGCGACCTGCAGCCGCCGACGTCCTTTGGTCAGGACGCGTATTTCCAGGGAGTCGCTTATCTAGCCGGTCACCCGGCAAGGCCGCTGCCCCCGGCAGGCGGACGGGGGCTCTTCGTCCCGTTAGGATTTCTGCAACACCTTTCCAATCTGGAGCAGCATGCCCGATTCATCGAAGGCCGGATGGCCGGGGACGAGGTCTCCGTTGGACCCACTGGGCCCGAGCTCGAAGCGGTAGTACCGGAAGCGACGGCCATCAGATACTCGTTGGCGGTCGGAGATATCGTGATCGTGTCCCCGACGCTTGGGGCCAGACCCGTGATATCGGCCCGCATCGTTGGGATACTAGAGGCTGCCGACCCCTCGGACGTCTATTGGGCCAGCGCAAGCTTGTTTCTCAGGCCCTCACCCCTGACACAGGACGGCCCTTTATTGGTAGAGCTGGACCCGGACGTGCCCGTCGCGCCTCTGTTCGTCACGCAAGAAGCGATGGTCGAGGCCATCGCCCAAACGTATCCAACCTCAATCGTCAGACCGGTATGGAGCGTGATAGTAGACAAGGACCGTCTAAAGGACTTGTCGGTCGCGGAGGCCCGACGGCGACTCCGGGACTTCCAGGACGAGGTCGCCGCAGCCTTGCCAGGCTCCTCGGTAAGCACGGATACCCTGCAGGGGTTGACAGAGGTTGGCGAGCAAAGGAGTTTCTTCGCCAGGGTGCCGCTGCTCCTCATACTCGCCGTTATGGTCGCGACGGTCCTTACGTTCCTATTGATGATGGTCTCCTACCTGGTCCACAGCCGGGAGCGGGACACCGCACTGCTACAGACACGCGGTGTTGGGACCCTACAGCTGCTGCGGCTGTATGCGGTCGAGGGCGTGTTGATGACAGCTGTGGCGGTCGTGCTCGCACCCCTCCTGGCCATCGCTATCGTCGCCCTCGCGGGATTTTTTCCGCCCTTCAGAGAGATGACCGACGGAGGCACAATGCCGGTGATTCTAGAGCCGACGCCCTTCCTGGTGGCGTTCGGCGTCGGACTGCTCAGTCTCGCGATCTTCGTCCTACCTGGAGTGGCTAGCGCTCCGGGGGGAGTCCTGCTGCAAAGGCTCCGAGCGTCACGCCCTCCATCGCTTCCGCTCCTCCATCGCTACTATATCGACGTTGCCGTGCTGGTCCTGGGAGGGCTGGCTTTCTGGGAGCTGGAACAGAGGGGGAATATCGTATCCGGCGGCCTATTCAAGGAAGTGGAGGTGAACGAGACGCTTCTGGTCGCTCCCGTGCTGTTCTTGATCGTCGTAGCCCTGGTGTTCGTCCGTCTGTTTCCGCTGGTGATGCGCTTCATCATCGGCGAGTCTCCGGTGCTTGTCCATCTACTGGCCGCCCTATCGGTGCTGGCTCTGGCGGCGGGTATCGTATTCAGAGAGACGAGGGACGGCGACGTCGTCTCGTCGTTTGGCCCTGTAGCGCTGGCACTGGCAGCAGGGGCCTTCTACTGGGCGACGACCAAGGCCACGACCTCCGCGCTGCGGCTCGCCGGGATCCTTGTTCAAACCGGTCTGGTTGCTGGCTTCGTGGCTCTAGAACCGGTCGAGTCTGACGAGCTGCTGTTCCCGGCGGTACTCGGCCTTGTCGCAGTGGTGCCTGCCCAGCTGATATTCCTGCTGCTCACCGGACTCGCGAGGGTGAGCCCAGTCTGGATCGTGATGGGAATGAGACAGATGGCTAGAAACCCATTGCAGTACACCTGGCTGGTGCTGCTGCTCGTAATGGTCACCGGCCTGGGTATCCTGGGCACGACCGTTGGCGGGACGCTGGAAAGAAGCCAGCGGGAACGCATCCAGTATGACGTCCCAACAGATGTGCGGGTCTCTGTGTCGCCGCGCGGGCTCGGTAGTCCGGAGTCGCTGCGGCAGCAGTTCCTGGACGTGCCTGGGGTTGCTGTCGCGCACGCTGCTTTTCGTGGCGCGGGTATCGTCGGCGTTGCCAGCCCAAAGGTGTTGGCGCTGGAGAGCAGCACGTTCGCGGATATCTCGTGGTACAGGGACGACTTCGCGGACCGCCCACTGGGCACCATCATGAGCGAGCTGCAGTCCGCCGTAGAGGCGGACCGTATAAAGATACCCGAGGGGGCCACGACAATCGGCGGATGGTTCAAGCCGCTGGACTTCACCCCCTTCGTGCCGGTGCTTTTGCAGATCAAGGACGCGATGGGAAGGGAAGAGACCATCATTCTGGGCGATCTGGGCCCACCCGAGTGGACCCGGCTGAACGCGGAGATTCCCGACAATCTCGAGGACCCGTTGTATCTGGTATCGGTGCTTATCTTCCGGCCAGGCGGGTTTGGGGCATCGGGCGCTCTGTTGGTGGACGACATCCATGTGACGGTAGGCGAGTCCGAGGAACGGCAGGTCCTGGAGGACTTTGAAGCGGAAACGCTGAGGTGGTCGCCTATCGTGACCGCCGCACTGTCCCCGGAGGGGGTGTCCTTCGAGACGGGCGACGTCAACAGCGGTGCCAAGGCAGCAAGATTCTCATACGGCAACACAACCTTTCAAGGCCTCCAGGGGTTCTACCACACTCAGACGCCGGACCCATTGCCCATCGTGATCAGCTCGTCCCTGGCGGCAGCGAGCGGGTACGGCGTCGGCGACACCTTGCTTGCCAGGGTGAACCGGCGCTTTGTGCCGGTGGCCGTCGCCGGTGTGGTCGACTACTTCCCGACATTGACCCCTGACGGACCGGGCTTCTTTGTGACTGACCTGGATGCCCTGCTCAGCCGCTTGAATGTGCTGATCGATTTCCACTCAGAGCGGCCAAACGAGTTCTTCATCGGGCTCTCACCTGCACCTCCAGGCGCGGCAGAGGCCTTGAGTGGAATAGTCGGGCGGATGGGCGACGTGAATGACGGCGTCGATCAGCTCGAAGCGCTCTCCGAGGACCCCTACGTGTCCGCGGGGTGGAAGCCGATGACCGTTGTGTCCTCGGGCATCGCGGTGCTAGCGGCGGCTGTGGGGTACATGACCTACCTTCTGCTGATCGCCAGAAGGACCGGAAACGAGCTCGCGACGCTCCGGTCCTCTGGACTATCGCGGTTTCAACAGATAGGGCTGCTTGGCTTCGAGCATCTAGCGATTGCGGCTATGGGCATGGGGCTGGGTATTTGGGCAGGCTTCCAGATGAGCAGACTAATGGTCTCTTCCCTAGCCGTTACCGAAACGGGAGTCCCCGTGATTCCCCCGGTCATAATGACGCCTAACTGGAGCCTGATGCTGCCGACGATTGCGGCCATCATCGGGGTCTTCTTGGTGGCGCTATTCGTGCTCAGCTGGGGGATGAGCCGCTTGGAGATCCACGCTATATTCAGAATGAGGGTGAGTGAGTCCTAAGACCATGGCTACTTGGCGGAGAGTTCCGGCAGCGATGAACAGGTTCACGTCTGCGTGGCAGCAGGTGGTCAAGAGGACCATCGCGCACTGGCGCCTCCTGTCGTCGGTGACGATTGGAGTGGTGCTGGCCTCGACGGTCATGTCAGGGACGGTGCTCTACTTCGACGCGCTGAGGCAGCTGGCGCTGAAGCAAGCGATGGCCGAGCATACGCCTGCCGAGCTGGATATCGTGCTCAGGATAGAGCGGGGACCGACGACACGTGAGGAGTTCCAGAAGGTCTCGGACCTCACCAACGCAGAGGTCGATGCACGCGTGGCCTGGATGCTGAGAGACAGGATAAACGGAGGCAGGTCCCCGGTCTTCTTTTCCGCTACTCCGGGAAACGAGGACCAGGCGGGCACCGACAATTCACGGAGCTATTTCGTTTTTCTCCCCACGATAGAAGAGCACATCCGTCTGTCCAGTGGAGGACTCCCTAGCGACGGCCTCCTGAGCTCGGCGGATGAGCCTCCCGAACTGGAGGCCATGGTACCCCGTGAGACAGCTCAGCTGTTCGGCGTCGAGATAGGGGACCGACTGGTCGCAGTCCCTACCTGGCCTGCTCCCGCGGTACCGTGGGTAAATGTGGTCGTTAGCGGAGTATTCGAGAGGGAGGAACTGCAAGACCAAGAGTTCTGGCACCTGGAAGAGAGCACTCTTCGGACCGCGACGGGCGCAAGTTTTAGGACCATCCCGTTCTTCGTGTCCGAGAAGTCGTTTCTCGAGGCGCTGGGGCCATCGCTCCCCAAGATGAAGAGCACCTACGCCTGGCTGCTCGATACGGACACCGGCAGGGTCAACGCATGGAACGCGGAGGCGGCAGCCGGCAGCCTGGCGTCAATGAATCGGAGGCTGAGTACCTCGCTGGTGGGCTACGGGCACACCACCGCTCTCGACAACGTTCTCAATGAGTATGACCGGCGGATAAACCTTAGCAAGCTGCCGATGTTCGTCGTTCTGGTCCTGATAGCGATAGTCGTTTTGTACTACGTGGCCACGATGTCCTCGATGGTGGTGGAGACCCGCCGCAACGAGGTCGCCCTGTTGCGCAGCAGGGGAGCCAACCCGGGCCAAATCCTGATGGTCTTTGCACTCGAAGGGACTATGATCGCCATTCTGGCCGTGCTGGTGGCGCCGCTGATCGCGGCCCTTGGGGTTAGCGCCCTCGGCTTCACGCCCATTTTCTCGGACTTCACCGGGACCGCAACTCTTACAGTCAGCATCCGAGGGAGTGCGTACGCACTCAGCGTGCTGGGTGGCGTGATCAGCTTCGTGGCATTGATGATACCCGCGGTGCAGGCGTCGCGGACTGGAGTGACCCAGCAACGGCAATACTCGGCTCGTCCGTCCAGGCTGCCCGCATTCCAGCGTTATTACTTGGACATTCTGGTCCTGCTGGTGAGCATCTTCCTGTTCCTCCGACTGGGGGAACAGGGATCGGTGGTCGCGACCAACCATCTGGGCGAGTCTACGGTCAACCAACTGCTGCTCGCTCTGCCTGGCCTGGCGCTGATTGCTGCGGCCATGGTACTACTACGGCTCTTTCCGCTGGCGATGAACCTGGCGAGCAGATCGTTCTCGTCCTTGATGCCGACCGGCCCTGTGTTGGGGCTTTGGCAGATGGCCCGCGACCCGACTCACTATGCCAGGCTATCGATGCTCCTGATCTTGACCGCCGGCCTCGGGATATTCGCATCTAGCTTCGGCACCACGGTCGAGCGTAGCTTCGAAGAACGCGTGCTCTACGCCACGGGAGGCGGTATCAGGATAAGTGGTGTCAAACTGGACTCGGCGGGACCCGGCGGACCGGCCGCAGCCCTCGGGCAAGCACCGGATGGGGAACTGAGCATAGTCAAGGCGTACGAGGCGGTCCCCGGCGTCGTGGGAGTGAGCCCGGTCGTAAGGACCAATGGGCGGGACCTCGAGACAGCTACGGGAGGAAGCTTCGATATGCTCGCCACCGATGGCGAGAGGTTCAGCGGCGTCGCCTGGTTCCGAGAGGACTTTTCGGACACGCCACTCGAACCGCTTCTCGAATCACTGAAGGTGCCCGAAACACCCGAGGGACTGGCGCTTCCGCTCGACGCGAGAAGTGTGGGCATCAGAGTAAAGCCCGACAGGCTGCACCCCACGGTCAGGCTATCGCTGCGCCTGAGAAACGCGGAGGGCGAGCACGCCAATTTCTCCCTCGAAACGCTCGGTTCCACCGAATGGTCGGTCTTGGAGACGCCTCTGGACATCGCGGGTCGGCAGGTATTTCTGGCCGGCCGACCACTTACAATCGTATCCTTACAGATCGATGAGACGGGCCTGGAGAGGAGGCTCTTGTCAGGCTCCCTGCTTGTCGATGAGATCACTGTAAGCACCGCCACGGGTGAAACCCGAGTCCTGGAGTCGTTTGACGACACCTCGTCCTGGAGGGTGCTGAGGAACGACCCGGCCGCCAGCTCCGATGAGTTGGGTGTGTCTGGAGAGCTTGTCGAAGGCGAGTCGGGCTCGGCGCTGTTCTACTGGGAGGCCGGCGCTCCGCTGACGCCACGTGGCATATTCTACGGCCCGGAACGCGAAACGCTTCCGGTCCTGGCCAACAAAGCCTTTGTCAATACGACTGGGCATTCCGTCGGGGAAGAGTTCGAGGTCGAGGTAGCCCGGTCCCGCCTGCCCGTCAAGCTGATCGGGGTCTTCGATCTGTTCCCAACGATGACCGACCAGGACAAGAACCTCCTGGTTGCAGACCTGACTACGCTAAATCGCTATGCAAACCTCGCGGCTACAGGAAGGCAGTCTTTCCCGGTCGAGCTCTGGATTTCGACGGCGGCTACTGGCCAAGAACGTGAAGATCTGCTGCAGAGCCTCAGGAGCGTTGAAGGCTACGAGAGCGACGCGGTCCAGGACAGTGAAACTCGCCTTGCCGTTACCAGGGCCGACCCGCTGGTGGAGGTCGGCTGGAGTGCCCTCCTGTTGATCGCCTTCATCACGGTGCTGGTGCTGAGCTGTGTGGGATTCCTAATACACGCGCACGTGGCTTTTCGGAACCGGGAGTTCCAGCTCGCGCTGCTCAGGACAATCGGGCTCTCATCGAAACAATTGATTGCGATGGTCTGGTTTGAACAGGCGCTGGTGATCGCCCTTGGTCTGGCTCTTGGCACGTGGATGGGAGCTAGGCTGGGAGCGACCATCATGCCCTTCCTGGGCCAACGAGACTTCGGCGGCGAGGTGCTGCCGCCCTTCGCCATCGCGGTAAACTGGGGAGCGCTTATTCTCACCTACGCGGCGATGGTCTTCGTCCTCGGCGTCATCACCTTCGGCATGATCTGGTTCATCCGCAGGATCTCGCTGCAACGCATCCTGAGACTGGGCGAGCGATAGGTTGGACGCTATTCGTCAGTCACGTGTGCCTGATGAGGGCCCCCATCCTAACCTTCCCCCGTCAAAGGGAAGGGATTCGTCCTCTCCCTCAGGGGGCTTTGCACTTAACCCACATTTCCCAGATCAGCCGCATGGGAGCGTCGTAATCCAGTAAGAGTGCTGCCTATTTGAGCCGCATACCTGGGCATTATGGGCAGTGTGGGTGCTAGACTGGCCGAGCTAGCGGGTCTAGTTCTGGATACCGCAATCTCGCTGGAGGCACCCAATGGGTGAAAGCTCCGACACCCCTTTGAAGCTCCAATTCGACCGCAGAGTCCGCCTGGATTTTCGTGGCGCTACCATCACCTCGGACGCCGGACTCCTGGCATGCCGCGAGCTTGATGCCGCTCTGGGGCTCACAGAGACAGCCAACGATTATATCCATGAAAGCCGTGCCGGCCGCAATGTGCAACACCCGCTGTTGCCCTTGCTCAGACAATCGGTGTATAGCCGTCTCGCTGGCTACGAGGACACCAACGACGCTGAACGGCTTGCCCAAGACCCGGCTATGCGTGTCATCGTCGGGTGGCAAGGTACTGATAAGCAGGCAGCCAGCACCAACACTATGAGCCGATTTGAGACTGAGGTGTTAACCGAAGAGGAGAACCTGGATGGGCTTGCGCGCCTGAATGTTGAGTGGGTGGACAGGGCCATGGCCCAGACATCTCACCAGCGAGTTATCCTAGACATGGACAGCTCTGAAAGCCCGGGGCATGGGCAGCAAGAGGGAGTCGCCTACAACGGCCACTTCGAGTCCGTATGTTATCACCCGCTCTTCCTGTTCAACCATTTCGGAGATTGCGAAGGTGCAATGCTTCGCCCGGGCAACGTCCACAGCGCTGAGCGGTGGCGGGAGGTTCTGGAGCCAGTCGTGAAGCGATACCAGGAGAAAGGAGTCCGGCTGCTGTTCCGGGCCGATGCTGCCTTTGCCAAGCCCGAGGTGTACGAGTACCTGGAGTCAAGGGACACTGGCTACGCTATGCGGCTTCCGGCCAACGAGGTATTACAACGAAACATCCGCCACCTACTGAAGCGGCCCGTGGGCAGGCCGCCTAAGAAGCCCGTAGTCCGGTATCACGACTTCGTTTACCAGGCCCAGAGCTGGAACATTCCCCGGCGTGTAGTCGCCAAGGTGGAGTGGCACCAGGGTGAGCTATTCCCGAGGGTCGGGTTCGTCGTCACCAACCTCAACCTACCGCCGGCAGGCGTAACCCACTTCTACAACGGGCGGGGCACGGCCGAGCAGTGGATCAAGGAAGGTAAATACGCCCTGAACTGGACGCGGCTCTCGTGTCACAGGTTCGTTGCTAACCAGGTGAGGCTGTGGCTGTTTGTGCTGGCCTACAACCTGGGCAACTTCATGAGAAGGCTGACTTTGCCAGAGTCAGTGAAACACTGGTCACTGCGAAGCGTACAGACCAAGCTCATCAAGATGGGTGGACGTCTGGTGCGGCATGCCAGGAGGTTGGTGTTTCAGCTTGCTGAGGTGGCAGTGTCCCGGGAGGTATTCCGGCAAGTGTTGGAGCGTATCGCCGGGCTCCATCCAGCACCAGGGTAGCGATTATCCTTGAGGTCATCAGAGGTGAAGAGAGGCAACCAAGGGCGAGGTGCGTGTCCGGAGGAGTTTGAAGGGAGTGCAAACGTGGTGAGAGCCACCTCCGCTGCCTGGGGCCGCTAACTCACCACGCCAAGAGATGGTTTTGTGAGCTTGATTGGATGGTTGACGGCATCCGTGAGTGATACTACGATGGCTCTCGTCGAGGATGGTGCGTTACTTGGGTCCAGGCAGCTTGATATGGGTAATTCCGGCTTAAAGTCGAATACGACTCCTGCTCGTACTCGTACCGAACCGCCGGGCCATCCCTTCCGACCTGGTGTATAGACCGGGGACATAGCTTACACATGTTCGGGGACATGGTGGACACCATAATAGGCATGACTTCATTACAAGGAGGTGGTCATGCCATGGAAGGAGATGTCCGTTATGTCTCAGAGGAGAGAGTTCGTGGAGCTGGCGCAGGCTGGAGGCACCAACAAAAGGGGCCTTTGCCGTCGCTTCGGGATCAGCCCTACGACTGGATACAAGTGGCTTGGGCGTTTCCGTGAAGGGAGCGAGGCAGGCCTGGTCGAGCTGCCGCGGCGGCCTCACTACTCGCCTGCACGTACCCCATCGCAGGTTGAGCAGGCGGTGCTGTCTGCCCGTGCGGCCCATCCGGCCTGGGGAGCTCGTAAGCTGCGACGGTGGCTTTTGGAGCGCAGGGATGTGTTTGAGGCGGACATGCCGGCCCCCAGTACTATCACGGCGATCTTGCGTCGTCATGGCCGCATTGACCCCGCCGAGGGGCCCAAGCACCGTTCCTGGCAGCGATTTGAACACCAGGCACCCAACGACCTGTGGCAGATGGACTTCAAAGGCCACTTCCCCCTTACCCGAGGACGCTGCCACCCTCTGACTGTTCTGGACGATCACTCTCGGTTTGCCTTGGGGCTGCAGGCCTGCGGTAACGAGCAGGGAGAGATGGTGCAACAGCGCCTGACGGCTATCTTCCGGCGCTACGGCTTGCCCAACACAATGTTGATGGACAATGGCTCCCCGTGGGGCCATGACCAAAACCACCCCTACACACCTTTTACAGTCTGGCTGCTGAGGTTGGGCATCGGAGTCAGTCATGGACGCCCTTATCACCCTCAGACACAGGGAAAAGATGAGCGCTTCCACCGAACCATGACCGTTGAAGTGCTGCAGGGGAGCAGCTTCACTGATCTGGCGCACTGCCAGAGAGCCTTCGACCTGTGGCGGGACATCTACAACTTGGAGCGGCCCCATGACGCCCTTGACCTTGCTACTCCGGCCACCAAGTACCAAGTGAGCCAAAGACTGTTTCCCGAGATCCTTCCACCCTTGGAATACGAACCAACTGACCTGGTACGCCGTATTCACGACAAAGGTAGGCTCCAGTTGTTTGGCCGTATCTTCAAGGTACCTAAGGCCTTCAAGGGCATGCCAGTGACTATTCGGCCGACAACTGACGATGGAGTCTGGAACGTCTTCTTCGCCACTCATCAAATCGCCCAGCTTGACCTCAGGCACGATGCCTAACATACTCAAATGTGTCCACCATGTCTCCGAACACCCGTCCACCATGTGTCCGGTCCATACACCTGGACGTAGGGGCGGGTTTCAAACCCGCCCTCCCTCCTCCCCTTGACGGCGGAGGATTCAATGAGGGTGGTCGGGCGAACCCCTAGACAACCACGAACACCCGTGCTATAATTGCTCTATGGGACAGACCCAAGTGGCCTGTCCTATTTCTTTGCCCCACTGTCCCACAGTGTACCAAAGCCCGAAGCTAAGAGGAACACAATGGAACAAAATGGAACACATTTTTCCGATGCGGCATCGGGGCCGCATCGGGGGGACGTATCGAGGGAGGCCGGCCTCAGGCTGCCTACGGGCGACCCTCACGCTATATGAGGGTGTGTAGGGCGCATGGCATGCACCCACCTCCGGTGTTTTTCATCCCAACAGGAGCGCCGCAACTGGCCGGCAACGGTTCGTTCTTGTGCAAGGCCCCCTCAGGGAGAGCAATGAGGTGAGGGTAAACGCTAGCTCGCGCGACGGAGCTTTCGCAGGCTTTTCAGCTCCCTTGGCGGGTCCATAGACTTGCCGCCTCCCGCGGTGGAAGCCGAGACCTCGCCCACGTAGATGTCCAGGTTCGAGTCGACAGCCATTCCGTGTGGCGCGATAAACTGACCGGGCCCCTCTCCAAACTCGGGGAGCCCCAGCCTCGCCAGCTGCTTTCCTTCGAGACTCCAGATACTAAGCCTGTGGCCGAGCCCGGGCGGCGGGTCGGTCGGCAGTCCCCAATTGAGCTCTCCGATGTAGATCTTCCCGTCCGGACCCATCGTCATGCCGTCGGGCCGAAAGATGTTGTTCCACATAATGATGAAGCGACCGTCAGTATCGAACACCTGGACCCGGTGACACTCTCTGTCGGCTACGAAGACCCTATCTTGGTCATCGACGACCACGTTGTGGGGAAAGATAAACTGCCCTGGGTCAACGCCGACCTCGCCCCACGAAAGCAGATGCTCACCCTCGGCCGAGTACTTGTGTATCCGGCCGTTGCCGTACCCGTCGCTAACGAAAATGTCGCCCGTGTTCGGGGAGGCGAATGCATGTGTCGGCTTGTTGAACGGCTCGCCGCTCCACATCTCGGTCGGCTTGTCCCGCGTCCCGAGCGTCAATATGAGTCCGCCATCAGGCGTAAACTTGGTGACCGTGTGGTTCCCCGCGTCCGCACAGTAGACAGAGTCGTCAGACCCGATGGAAATGCCGTGGACGAAATCACCGAGCACGCCTCTCCCGAAGGTCCTCTTGTATGTCCCTCCGGTGTCGAAAACCATGATCGGGTAGTCGGTGTTCCGTGTGAGGACATGGACCTCTTCTTTCGAGTTTATAGCGACTCCTGGGCACTCCACCAAGTTGACGCCTTCCGGTAGCTTCTCCCACTGTTCCAGGGCCTCGTAGCTGTACTCTCCGCTTTGTAATATTACACTCATAGGTCGGGGGCCTCCTGCGTTTCGTCTAGGTCCGGCGTCCGGAAGGGCTCAGCGCTCTGGTCCCACATCAGACCAAGTCCTATGAAATACGCGGTTGCTTACCAGGACCGTAGGGGCACGGCATGCCGTGCCCCTACCGATGCCCTCAAGAGAACATCTCCGCTACGACAGCGTATTTGCGATCTGACGCTTCAGGCGAGAAAGACCGGCTGCGTCCAGGCGTGATAGCCGTCGGGCGCAGAGACGGTGGCCCTCACGTAGCCTTCGTCCCCACGAGGACGGTAGGTGGCCTCAGATCCGCTTTTGCCGCGGTCCCATGGAGGTCCCGGCGTATCCTCGCCGGTTGGGCCGAACAGCGGTCCAAGGACGGTACTTTCGGCAAGCACTGCCCCATCTCGGCCGGTGAACCTTACCTGGTAGACCTTGTCACCTTCCGTCTGCACTGTTATGCGCAGGAGGTCTGGCGACAGTTGAACGTCCGTTAGCGTCACACCTGTAGACGAGTAGAAATCGCCGGACGCCAGCCCATCGACGATGGCCTCCTGGGTTAGCTCCTCCGCACGCACGACAACCCAACCCCGGCCAGGGTTGTCCATCGCGGGAGCAAAGTCGTAGTACTGGTGTGAGTCGTCCGTGGCAACCCCGAAGATTGGTCTGCCTGCGCTAAGAACGCTGTCCCAAATCTCCACGTGACTCGGCCGACCGGGGCCGCCCCAGGTGTTCGTCGCCGGATGCGCGTTGAAGATCTCCAGCAGGCTCGCGCCGGTGACCTGCCTGATCTCTTCATGGCCGAAAGCCCAGTGGAAGTTTGGATGATTGATGGACGCGATTCCACCTGCCCCCAAGATGGCGTCAACGTTGGCCTGGATCGTGGGGAGCACGCCTCCTGCGTCGATGGGCTCCAGTAGCCTCGATATGCCGATGCCGTTGATGTGAATCGGGACCGTGCCATCCATGATCCGGGCCGATATCTCTTCGCCGGGAATCATCAACGGCCGCTTGAAACGCCGCTTTCCGGCGCCGTATTCGAGGAGAGTCAGGTGGTTGTGGTCGCTCAGGACAAGGAAGTCATACCCATGGCGCCGGTACCACCGCGTCACAAACTCCGGCGTGGCGTTGCCGTCCGACTCGGTGGTGTGGCAGTGCAGGTTACCCTTGAACCATTTTGCTTTTGGCATGAAGTGGCGACCCTGTGGACGGGAGTTGGGCCCGTCGCAGTCTAGAAGCTTCACCGAGGCCTGTCAAATGGTATCATGCGGAGCCGACGGTATTGGACGCGGGGAGAGGCCTGATGAAGGTCCTGATGACTGTGATGCTGGAGCTCATCGACGAGGTCAAGGCCACGTTTCCAGACGTCACATTTGAAGCCGCGACCGATATCGAGGAACAGAAAACACACGTCCGAGACGCCGACGCCTGTATCGGCTGGCCGTCTCAGGAGGTGTTCCTTGCCGCTGAGCGGCTACGATGGATCCACACGCCCGGTACGGGCATCGACCAGATGCCGTGGCTGGTCCCCGCGCTTATCGACAGCGACGTCGTGCTGACCAACACGCGTGGCCACCACTCCGAGTCGATGGGTGACCATGTCTTCGGCATGATACTGAACCTCGCCCGCCCCTTCACGCTGCTCCGCGACGACCAGCGCAGGCACAGCTGGTCGGGCGGCCAGTCCGGCAAGACCGTCGACCTGAACGGCAGCAACATCGGCATTCTGGCGATGGGGGGTGCGGGGATGGCGGTCGCCCGCCGAGCGCATGGCTTCGGCATGAACGTCTACGGCGTGGACAAGCACCCCAGGGCCAAAGCGGACAAGCCGCCGGAGGTCCGCGAGCTATGGGGACTCGACCGGCTGGACGACATGTTGCGGCTGTCTGACTGGTTTGTCGTCACGGCTCCCCTGACCTCGGAGACGCGCGGCTTGATCGACCGCCGCCATCTCGGGGTCCTCAAACCTGGCGCCTACGTCATCGTCGTATCCCGCGCCCATATTATCGACGAGGATGCGCTGATCGACGGGCTGCAGTCGGGCCGGATTGCAGGCGCCGGGCTGGACGTTACCTCGCTTGAGGTGCTGCCCGAAGACAACCCCCTCTGGGACATGGACAACGTAATCCTGACGCCTCACTGCTCGGCCTCGTCGCCTGCTCGATACGAAGGCGCGCGTCAGGTGTTCAGGGAGAACCTGCGACGGTTCGTGGTCGGAGAGCCACTGATGAACATCTGCGATAAGAAAGCGGGCTTTTAGCGGAGGCGGGTCGCGAGTTCGTTGCCTATCGCCCTCTATATGTTGGGCTGCTTCGTGTTTCGACAAGTCCCCCGATGCGGCATCGGGGCGACTCCTGTCGGAGCTCACCACGAACGGGTAAAGGCCAGTCCTCCGTTCGGCCTAAGCCTGTCGAAGGCCCTCGGAAACGGTCGCGGGGGAGCGCCCCCCGAGTAGTCCCGATGCCCGATCGGGACTACTCGGGGTAGGCGGGAGCGCTAGGCCGCCGCCCTCAGTGTAGGGGCAGGTTTTCAACCTGCCCTTGGGAAGTAGTGCAGTGCATCCGAAACACGCGGTCAATACGAGTGAGACAAGCGCCTTATTGACCGGGTCGGCTGTGGTTGCTAGACTTCGGCCTACCGAAGGCTAGCCTCTAATCTCGGCGGCGTCTGCGACTTAGGCTCCCGCGTCCGAATGCCGTTGGCTTTCCGCGAGCAAGGAACTATGCTGTGAATGTGATCCTGATAGGAGCGGGGCGCGGAAACCGGCTCATGCCTTTCACGGCCTCGCAGCCCAAGAGCTTCACTCCGATTGCAGGGAAACGAATCCTCGACTGGACGATGGCCGCGTTCCGTGAAAACGGCCTTGACCGGTTTGTGTTCATAGGCGGATACCTCAAGAACGTGGTCGAGCAGTCGTATCCACGCCTGCAAATAGTCAAGAACTCCGACTGGCCTAACAACAATATCCTCTTCTCACTGCTCTCTGCCCGCGAGCACCTCACAGATGGCTTCTACTCGACCTACACCGACACCCTCTTCCGAGGCGAGGCCGTGAGCGCGCTTAAGGAGTCGCCCCACGACATCGTGTTGGTCATGGACACCGAGTGGCGTGAGAGATACAAGTACCGGAAGCAGCATCCTGAGGCGGACGGCGAGAAGATGATTGCCAGCGGCGACACCGTAACGCGGGTATCGAGAGAAATAGCATCCGAAGAGGCCAGCGGCGAGTTCACCGGGGTAATGAAGATGAGCACGGCGGGCGCGGCGAAGTTCCTAGACTTTTTCGATGGCCTGTCCTCCTCGCTGGACAGCGATGGCCCGTTTGAGGACGGCAAGCCGTTCCGAATGGCGTACGTGATCCACCAGCTCGACCGAATGATCCAGGCTGGGATCGACATCCACTGCGTGGCGGTCCCCGGCGACTACCACGAGGTCGATACCCTAGAGGACTATGGCCTGGCCGCGGGGGACTGGGACAGGTTCGCTGAACAGTAGAGAACGTAGGGCGAGACACTCATAGAATGCCAGATATGCCAGCGAAACTGTTTCCGACCACCGTCGTCGGCTCGATGCCGAGGCCTCAATACATCAAGGACCTCGTGGAGGCTGAGGCGGGTACCGGAGAGGATAAGGGCGATTTCCAGCGCATGATGGACGCGGCCGTGCCCTACGTGGCCCAGATGCAGGAGCTGGCCGGCATAGACATAATCTCCGACGGCGAGTGGCGTAGAAAGTCCTATATCGGAGTGATCGCCGATATCTGTAGCGGCTTCGAGCTGTCCATCAAAGAGGTGAACGGCGAGCGCCAGACGTGGCACGTGGTCACCTCCGAGGTAACGCCTGTCAATCCCGGCCAGATGGCCAGAGAGGCCAGGTTCCTGAAGGACCACTCCAAGCGCGACGTGAAGGTCGCCATGCCCTCCCCTTATCTGCTGGGGGAAAGGATGTGGGACCCCGAAGCCTCTCGAAAGGCGTATCCCACTCGGAGAGACTTCACCGAGGCCCTGGTGCCTGTTTTGCGCGAGGAGCTGATCGCCCTGAGAGACGAGGGCGTCGCGGTCGCCCAGTTCGACGACCCTCAGCTTTGTCTGCTCGTCGATCCGAAGTTCCGGGCGCAGTACGACGACCCTGAGGACGAGATGGACTACTGCGTCGACATGTTGAACCGGGTCGCGGACGGCGTCGATGGCATCCGGCTGGCGCTACATCTATGTCGCCGCAACAAGGGCCGGGCCGGTTGGGTCGGAGAGGGAGGCTACGAGCCGATCCTGCCGGCCCTCAGCAAGCTCGAGTTCGATATGCTGATGCTAGAGTTCGCCATCCCGGCGGCCGGAGACAAGAGGGTCTTGAGGGACCTGCCGGAGCGGTTCGACATCGGCCTCGGGTGCGTCGACTGCCGAAGCTCGCATATCGACACCCCCGGCGAGATCGTCGACCGGGTCAAGCAGGCACTGGAATACGTCGCGCCCGAACGCATCACTCTGCACCCCGACTGTGGGTTCGCCCCCGGCAGTGCCGCCGACATACCGATCGACGAGGCTTATCTGAAGCTGCGCAACGAGGCCCAGGCCGCCGAGCAGCTGCGGAGGGACGTCGCGTAACCCAGCGTGTCATTCTGAGGAGTCCCCCGATGCGGCATCGGCGTCGCATCGGGACGACCGAAGAATCTAGGCGGTTCTCAATATGGGTCACAGTCTGGCGGCAGTAGGTCTAGATTCTTCGCCCCGATGCCGAATCGAGGCTCAGAATGACAGGCACTTTGCCAGTGCTACCCGCAGGCATTAAGAAGTCAGACCGTCCCGACCGCTAGTACTACCGATTGCTCCTCAAAAAGGCTGACCGACTGGTCAGCCTTTTTGCTTGGGCCTAATCGCCCGTTCACCTGATTACTATCCAGGGCCCCGACGGTACCATCTGTCGTGAAGTCAGCCAGAGGTCCTTGGGGCTGGCACTCACTCAGAAAGGAACCGAAACAATGATCTGGTTCAAAGCGTGCCCTCGCTGCAAACAAGGGGATATGGCTCCAGACGAGGACAACGACAGGCACTGCCTCCAGTGTAGTTATACGCTTCCACATGCAGGCGCGGCTGCCCTTGCGACTGATCTGGCCGAGATGATAGAGATCGCCTACCCCCAAACAAAGCTCGCAGTTGGCGGCAGAACGCGTCAACAGACTGCAGTCGCCGTCTAGAAACGTCGTTAGTCCAGCTTCCGGAATCGAGTAGGCTGAATGAACGCTTCGATAACCATAGAGAGACCCGGCTCATTCGTAGGCACCGGACTGAGTCCCCGGATCGACAGCCTGCGTCCGTTCGCCGCCCTCAAACGGCTGTTAGACTATCTCTCCGGGCGTCAGAAGGCGCTGGCCGCGGCCGCCCTGACGGCTGTTTCGATGATCGTTGCCGGCGTTGTCGCGGGACCCGACCTTATGGGTTACCTCGGCGTGCTTGGATTCAGCGCTCTGGCGAACGCGGTACTTTTCCTACCGTCCGGCCGGGGTGCCGTCATGGTTGCAGGGGCCCTCTTTCTGAATCCACTCGCTGTCGTAGTCCTTACCGGCGTGGGTGGAGCAATCGGAGAGCTAACAGGATATGCCCTCGGACGCTCGTCCCACAAACTGGTCAAGAAAGTGAAGATTCCCGGCTGGCTCGATCGCCACGCGAGGAATCGCATGGAGATTACCATCCTTGCGGTCTCTATCATCCCGAACCCGTTCGTGGACGCCGTCGGAATCGTCGCCGGGGGCCTGGGCTACCCGATGCGGCAGTTCCTCATATACTCCATCATCGGTAAGGTGGTCCAGTCCATCGCGTTCGTTTACCTGGCCCTGTGGAACATCTCGCTCGTCAGCCGCTGGGTAGGCCTGGGCTAAGACTTCCGCCCGCAGTCGACCCCCTCCTAACTGCAACCCGCTAGTCGAGACCGCGTACTCCTCTGTACAATGACCGCCGGACTCTATACCAAGGAGAAGAGCGCGGCATGCAAGAGCTGACCGTGACCACGAGGAAATCGCGGGAGGTCCTCGACATTACCGATGACGTCAGCGAGAGATTGCAGTTAGGCAGCGAAGGCTCCGGGCTTTGTCACGTCTTCCTACTGCACACGACAGCCGCTCTAGCAGTTACCGATCTCGACCCCGGTATGGACCTCGATCTCCTCGACGCGTACGAAGAAATGGTGCCGCAGCTCAAATACAGGCATGCTCATGACCCTGGCCACGTCTCTGCGCACATTCTCAGCGCGACGTTAGGGACTTCCTTGACTTTGCCGGTGGCGGAAGGCGGGCCTCGACTTGGAACGTGGCAGCGGGTGGTGCTGCTGGAGTTTGACGGGCCGAAATCTCGTAAGGTCCTCATCAGCTACTTGCCCTTGCCGTAGTATCCAGGGGCCTTGCACAAAATGTCACGGGGTGGTGGCTGATAGACATGGGACCACTCCTCCCCAGCCCTTCGACACAAGTTGGAGGTTACCACTTGAGCACAGCCTCCCTCGAGACGAGGAGAATCGGATGCGAGTAGGGGTCCACCTGCCTCAAACCGAGGAAGGTTTTGGAGCCGACATTGGCGCCATCAAGGAGTTCGTGCAGGCTGCCGAGTCGCTGGGCTACGACCACGTGCTGACCAGTGAGCACGTGCTAGGACCAGGCGTGCGCCATGAGCCTTTGGTCTTATTCGGCTACCTGGCGTCGGTCACCACAACAATCAAATTTGCCAGCTGGATCGTGGTCCTACCGTCGAGGCAAGCCACGCTGGTGGCCAAACAGGCGGCGGAGGTCGACGTGTTGAGCGACGGGAGACTCCGGCTGGGTGTGGGTATTGGTTCTAACAGAGTCGAATACGAGGGGATGGGCGAGGCCTTCGAGGACCGAGGAGTCCGATATGAAGAGCAGATCGACCTGCTGCGCGCGCTATGGACTCAGGAGCTCGTAACCTTCGAAGGACGATGGCACAAGATCACCGACGCGGGACTGAACCCTCTGCCCATTCAGCGGCCCATCCATATATGGATGGGTGGCGGACCTGGGTCCTCAGGAAGTATATCCGCCGGTCTGTCCGAACGGGCCCTTAGACGGATCGCCAAAGTCGCTGACGGATGGTACCCGGCGGTCAGACCGCCGGAGGTCGCGCCAATCATCGCCAGGCTCAACGGATACCTGAGGGACGAGGGCCGTGATCCGTCTGAGATGGGCATCGAGGGCTCCGTGACACTGGCAGGGCTGACGCCCGATGAGTGGACCACGCAGGCGTCGACCTGGAAGGAGTTGGGCGCGTCCGATCTCGCCGTTAGCACAGGAGGGGCAGGATTCAGCTCGCCACGCCAGCATGTCGACGCCCTTACAGAATTCAAGGCATCGGTCGAGGGCGTCGTGCAGTGGTAGTAGCATCGCGTCGACGCTACAAAGTCAAAGGCAGTGATATCATGTGGAAAGCAGACCATATAGGGGCCCTTGGTCGAAGCTATGCGAACGTCTACGGCACAGGGAACCTCAAGAGGAGGCAATCCACATACAGGCCACAGGTAGTTTCTCGGCGGCGGTCTTCGCGACCGGTATTGCTCGGTCAGCTGTCGCACTAGCGGGCGTAGGATTTCTCGCTGTGGGGATCAGCGGTGCATTCCTCTTAGCCCGAATCCACCGAAGGACACCGATGGACGGCGTGAGGAAAGCGGAAGGGGGGTGAGGGAGCTACAGGGGAAATAGCCTGGGTTCCATTTGGGGTAGGGAGGTCGGCGGACGGTCTTCATCGCCGCACAGGGGCCCCTATGACCGTCTGCGGGAGTTGCGATGCGCGGGATGGCGAGAGAATACGCAGCAGGGAACTCTCTCGGACCGGGCTGGCACGAGTCTGCGGGGATCTTCGGTTGTCCGGTGGGTGGGTCGGTCGCCGACGGTGCCGTCAGGCCGGGAGTGGAATGGCTCGCAGCCGGGCCAAGGCACGGCTGAACTTCTCAGCCCAAGGCCAGCGATCCGGAAGATGCAGGGTCAACCGGCGTGCCGAGCGGGTGAGCCGTCCGGCCAGGGAGAAGAACCGCCGCCGGAGGGTCTTGGTGGTGGCTATCCGCTCTCCCAGACCGATCCGCGCCGTCCAGCGGGCCAGGTTGTGGGCCATCGTCTGGACGGCCAGCCAGGCGCCGTTGGCGGCGAAGCGGCCCGAGGGGAGATGGTTCAGCCCGACGCCGTACTTGAGGTCGCGTATGGCATTCTCGATCTCGGCGTGGCGGCGATGGTCAGCCTCCAGTTCGAGCAACTCCCCGTCCCGGTCGGTGATGAAGCCATGATAGCTATATTTGGCGAAAAGGGCCAGTTGGGAACCGGGCGTCGGCTTCACCCGCCGGACGATGAGCCGTACCGGCGCGGCGTCCGCCTCGGCCTGGAAGGGGGTGCAGGTGGTCTCGGCCACATCGGCGGCACCGTCCATCCAGTAAGGAATCGGCGTCCAGGCATCTTCGGGTATCGCCTCGATGAGATTGTGCAGGCTTTTGTGCTGGCGGATGGTGATGGAGAAGCGGACATCCATCTTGCGGCAGACGGATACCACGCCATGAGTGTAGAACCCGCTGTCGGCCCGTAGCGTGAGTCGTCCGTCGGCCCCGGCGTAGCGCACCCGTCCCACCGTCTCCCGCAGGAAGTGGGCGGCGCCGCGGGCGGTGTTGGCCCGGCCCTCGCGCAGCCGGGACATCAGCACGTCTCCGGTGCCGGCGGCGATGGCCGGCAGCGGGTGGTAGCCCCGCTTGCCGGTATAGCCGTGGTGGCGGGCGCCCTCCTTGGCCAGTCCGTAGGTCTCGCAGATGGTGGAGTCTAGGTCAATGGTCAGGGGCCCGTCGCCGGGTCCCGCCCCGGCCTGCCAAGCCCGGGCCAGCAACTCGCGGCTCACCCGGTCGAGTTGACGGACGTGGCCCCACCGGAAGCTGCGCAGGAAGGTGCCCAGGGTGGATGGCGCCTTGACCGTGCCGCCCAGGGTGCAGGCCGTCCCCCCGGTGCGCAACACATCGGCGTCGTCAATGCAGTCGCCCCCAGCCAGCGCAGACGCCACCAGCGTCATCATCTTGTCGCTCGTGTTCGCCCGCCCCGGGGCATCGCCCAGGTCGAGGCGCTGCCGGACGAGTTCGGGCAGGCCGAGGTGCCGCGCCAGGGTGGCCGGAAGGAGCAGCCCGGCATTGGCCACCAAGCGGCGGTCGTCGAAGGTGATTTGGATCCGGTCGGGGTGGTTGCGTAGCAGCATCTATTGGGTGCTCCTTTTCCGGGGCCGTTTTTTTGCTACAAAACCATTATCCCAGAAGCACAGGAGCGCCTTCTTGCCGCCTCAGGACGCTAACCTGACGCCCTCCTTCGGTGGATTCGGGGTAAAGTTGAATGTCATGGACTCAGTGGGACGTGAGGTAATGCACGCATACGGCGTGAGCCTAGTCCCTACCTTCCTTGTGTTCGACGGAGCGGGCAACCTCATCTTCAGACAAGCAGGAACCTTCCCCGACGTTCAGACAATCAAGGCTAAGGTGCGGGGGGAGATAGGTTCCATCGACACGAGAACGGGAATGGGAGTTGGGAGGGGGACCCGCAATTACATTCTTCACACATGTGCGTGCAGTTACTACGGCAAGTTGACTGAACGGCGAGTCAAAGCCGATCTCTCAACCGGGCCAACCGTAGACTCTACACTCGATCCGAATCTGTTGGCAGGCTAGTCTTGCCTCACGCCCGGTCGTTTATTGCCTGAATCCCCACAGAGGCCCCGAGAGCCGGGTGAGTGATAGAACCCTCTTCTATAGGAAGATATCTCTTGCCAAAGGGGAATCTGGCAACCCGACTTCATAGCATATCGGTCTCCATCCCCCGTAACCCCCTGGCCGCAACCCTTCCTCCGGCCTTGCCCTTGCTGTTACACTCCCCGAACGTCGAGGGCTCGCCATCCCGAAGCCTCGCCGCCTGCTAAAACGCTTGGCGCTGGATGCCCTGTTGCACATATGACCTTGGAACGCGAGAAAGCGCGTCTTATTACGCCAACCGCATAAGGAGATACGCAATGGCGAAGTACCGAGCCGCCGTCATCGGGATTAGGATGGATGGGGATGCTCAACGACATCGGCACACGATGGACGGACCCTGGCCCCTACGGCAGCCGCGGCCAGTGGCACGTCGATGACATCGATCGCCCCATGCCTAAGGTTGATGTTCACCGCAAGTTCTATTTTCACCAGGACCGTCTGCCGGTCACTTTCGCCGAGACCCTGTCATACCGCCCAGAGGTCGATCTGATAGCTGGCGCGGAGCGTGACAAGCAGAGGCTGCAGGTTTTTGGGGAACGCTATGGTGTCAAGGCGCTGTACACCGACGCCGCCGAGATGCTCCGCAATGAGAGGCCCGAGATCGTCGCGATCCCGTCGAACACCAAGGACCGCCCCAAGCTCACGGTTCTGGCGGTAGAGAACGGTGCAAAGGGGATCATGACGGAGAAGCCCATAGCGTATACCCTTGAGAAGGCTGACCGAATGGTCAAAGCCTGCGCAGATGCGGGCGTTCCGCTGGTGTGCGGCGCCATCTCGGCGAACCATCCGTCGTTCAGTAGGGCCAAGGAGCTGGTCACCAGCGGCGCCATAGGAGATGTCATCTCCATCGAGGCCGAGTCGGCCACGAACATGTCACAACACCAGGACTGGTTGTACTTCGTGGACAGCGCTCCGGCGTGGGTGATAGGCATCGGCCGATACGCCTCCAGGGCCCGAGGGCAGTGAGGAGTTCCGTGGACAGGGGATGATGGTCACCATGGACGGTCAGGTGTTCTTTTTCCGAAAGGGGGCGCTGGCCGTTCGCATCTCGGGTACCGGTGGCGAGGTGCTCAAGGCGGAACACTATGGGGTGTGGGAACTGTCGCAGGATACCGACACTCAGGCAGGCAGAAAGCGGGTGCAGATGCCGTGGCCAGAGCCGCAGATGACCAGTCGCTTGGTGGTCAGCAACGGGTTTACCGACATCTTCGATTGCCTGGACGGCAAGCTGGATGAGCCCAAGAACTCGGGTCGAAGAGTCGCTGTCGCTCTGGAGGTAGAGATCGCCATCAAGCTGTCCTCGGCCAAGGGCGGCGTGCGAATTGATCTGCCTCTCGAGGATCGGTCGCTCGATCTCGTGTACGACTGGCACCGGTAGGCGGGCTGACCTCCTCCCTCCGTGTCCGATTATCTCTGACGGTCTACAGTCCTCCGCCCGTACGTTTCTTGCCAGAATTCCCACAGAGGCCCCGATGACGCCGTCATTGATATGACCCTTCTGACGGGGCTCATTTCTCTTGCCATTCGAGATTCTGGCAATATGCCAGACGATGCGCGCATCACGCCGCTACCTCAGCCTTCAAACCCTTCTCCAACTTGGCCTTCCTGATAGACTCTCGGCAAGGTGGTCTGTCTGATATCGGGATACGCTGAACTACTAGGCACACCATTTCAGAATAGGGGTGCGTCACGGAAGCGCAGGACTCAAGCGAGTCAGGAACTCCGGATAATCGAGCTAGAGAGGCTTCCAAGGTAGTTGAAGCTAGGGAGCGGCTGCTCGTACACCTGAGGGAGGTCCGACCTAACGACACCCTGGACGACCGCGCCTTTCGCCAGCGGTACGCGAGCGTCTTCAACTCTCCCGATATCAGCGGGGCGGTTGACGTAGTGATAGAAGCGCATAGATTCGGCCTCCGAGCCGAAATCGAGCAGATCGCCCCATTCATAGAGAACCTTCCCAAAGATGAGTCCGTTCGCCGGTTCGAGAGACTTAGCGAGTGGAAGGCCAACAGCGCAGACCAAAGGCGAGCGGGAATCACCCTGACGCTGGCTATAGCCAACTTTCTTGCCGGTGAAGCGGATTTCTAGTTGCTTCTGGAGGAGCTGGATCGGCTCGGAGAGGAGACGCGAGATGGGCGATTTGACGCGCGAAATGAATTACAGAGGGACATGGAGTTCGGGCTATTCACTTACCAATACAACCTGTCACGTGCGACGAGAGGTACCTATGTGGAGAGGTACAGGCTGTTCAGCGAGCTAGGGGAGCTGCCGGCGGCGAGTGAGGAGGAGTTCTCTCTCAGTGACGAGCATATTGCTGAGGCGAAGCGGGCCGGGTTCGAGGTTGCAGTACTTCTGAAGTTCTTGCAAGACTTCCGCTCAGGCACACGCAGGCCCATTGTCGTCGTAGGGAACGACCGGTACGGCCGGCAATGGGCCGTGGAGCCCATAGCAGACCTGCTGGGGGATGGCTTCTCTGTCCGGTATGACCGGGTGGCATCGCACGGGTCGATGAGACTGACGGTCCCATCCGCCAGGCACTTCGAAAAAGGGCGCGGTGCTGACGGCCCCTCGTCCTCCAACGCGTTCCCGCGGGAGTTCGTTCGAGAGCTCAGTGAGCAAATGCCTCACGTTGTTATCGTCGACGGGAGGAGCCCCCGGCTCCCCCACGGCTTTATGAGCCTCTCTCGGTCACAGACAAGCTACGCCAACTGGTTTGTCGCGTTCAACGACGTCCGCGCCCAGGGGGACCTGTCCCGATACCGACACGAGAGCTGCCTACCACCGGACCACATCGATGACCTGATGAGATGGCACCAGTTCGTTGCCCTGCGGCGACAGCTCCGAGAGTGGGTCAACTCGGGTCCCACCTACAGGGTGACGTTGTGGACTCCTGAGCCTACCGAGTTCGCGAAGCTGGGCGAGATTACCGTGCCCAGTCGGCCACCGGACCTCGATAGCGACGAGCCGCAGGTAGTTCTGGCAAACCCTATCGTCTATCGGACCGAGGGTGACGACCTGCCGGAGGTCCTCCGTGGGACCACGCCGTACTACTTCGACGGTCCCGAGCATCACGTCAAGGAGGGGATGGTCCTCGGGTTTGGGCGCTACGACTTTGAGCCTAGGATCGAGGGTCACATGACGGCCACGTTCGTTACAGCGGTCCAGCTGCGCATAACCGAAGAGGCGAACAAGCTGCTCGATGGAGAGTGACCGGGCAGTCATACCCTCGCGCGGCAGAGGAAAGGTGCCGTCCTGCTGGTCGAAGCAGCGCTTATCGGTATCTGTGTTGCCAGAATCCCCATCGAGGCCCCGACATCGCGGCTAGGGATATAATCCTCTTCCACAGTCTGATATCTCTTGCCATTAGAGATCTTGGCAACACGACTCGACGCGTAATCCAGTCCGCCGACGATTTTCGCCAGATTGGGACCCGAGGAGATTGTTATTATGCTAACGGTCATCATTGGATGCGAGTACGCCGGGACGACCACGATCGCCTGGGCGCTCGCGGGCTGGCTGGCGGAGCGCGATTCTCTACCCGTGCGCGTGCACGATCACTGGGTCTGGCCCCATCTAACGGACCAGGACCCTTCAACCTGCTACCTCGTCGGCCCCCAGGGGCGTGTCCTGGAGCCAGACCGATACGATGAGTTGGGCGGTCCGTCGGAGCTGCGCCGCCTAGGTCCCGAGCGAGCGAAAGACATCGAGCGCCTGAATCCCTGGATGCTGGAGCAGTTGCAGCGGGCCATGGTCTGGCGCCACCTTCACCCCACGGCCTACCAGGACGCCGGCCATGCCATACAGGTCAACTTCTACTACGCCGAAGCTGTGTACGCCCCGATGTACTACGCCTACGGCGGACCGGGCTCTTTCGCGGACCGCTCTCGCCGTGCGGGAGAGTGGGATTCCGAGCTGATGCGCGTCGCTGCCGACCCGATATTAGTGCTCGTCACGGGGTCACCTGAGGTCGTCCGGGCGCGCATGAAGACCAACCCACACCCAGCCTCTGGCGTGAAAGAGGCGGACGCCGAGCTAGTCCTGCAGGGGTTCCAGGATGCCTTCGATGGGTCTCGATTGCACAATAAGGTGCGCGTCGATACCAGCGGCGCGACAGTTAGCGAATCTTTGGCTGAGCTCGCGGAGGCTCTGGGCCCTTACCTGGACTGAGCCCGCGGGGTTACCCCTCTCACGTGTCCCATTACCGCTGACGGTCTACAGGGGCCTCACAGGGTATGGCAGGAGGCCGCTGACAACACGGGCTGATCCATTGGTTCGACAGGCTCACCCCGAACGTAAGTTCAGATGGACCGTTCGCCTGAGCTTGTCGAAGAACGACTGGGCTAAAGCGGCACTTCTTGTGCAACGTCCCATCGGCCGTGAGGCGTCGGCTATAGGGGTCAGATCGGCAGGTGTGACAGGCCGGCCGCGCTATCCGTTATCGGACTTCGACTCTTGAGGCCGGAAGGGGTACACCCAGGAGGCCAATGACCGGGCGTTCCTCGACTGGACCCAGAGCCTGCCCTGGCCTTCGAATCTCAGCAGGAGCTGGTCCGAGAACAGAAACGATCGGATTCGCCGGGACCGTGTCAGATGGTATTCCAGGCTCGGCTCCCACGCCACCGCGTGGCCGTTGTCCACCACGTAGCTGCCGTCGACCGCCACCTCCTCGATATCGCCATAGGCGTTGAAAAACAGGGTGCCGCCGCCGCTGGTCTGTAGTACGAAAAGGCCCTCGTTGAAGAGCCCGCTTAGGCCTTGAAAGTTCGTGTCACAGTAGACCCCGGGGCTCGAGGCAAGATATGCGCTTTTTTCGAGCAGGAGCTCTCCGCCGTTCATCTCGTGGGCCACGATGTCGCCCGGCTGGCCGGGCGCGACTCCGAGCAGGCCTGGCCCGCCTTCCGCCCGGTAGGTGTTCTGAAAAAAGCTCTCGCCTGAGAGAGCGGCACGCTTTAGCCCTGCGAGAGCTCCACCACGTGTGGATGTATCTACCTTCAGGTTGTCGCTCATCCAGGCCATCGCTCCCGCTTCGGTGACAACTTCCTCGTCCGGCTGTAAGTCGATTTCAAGTACGCTGTAGCTAGGCCGGCTCTGAATTTCATACTTCATTTCTAACTAAGCCTTCCTGGCCGGCAGCATCGGTCCGAGAGACTTCCCGAACTCACCAGGATTGTGACTCTGGACGTAGATTTTCCCGTGACCGGTGAAGTCGAGCACGACGCCTTCGCCCGCGAAGAACGACTGGACCCAGCTTCCACCCGCCTTGCCCAGCTTGTATTCCAGACTATCCTGGAAGGCGACCACGTGGCCGGTATCGACGGTCAGTGACCCGTCCACGTCGACTTCGTTGATCTTTCCGAATGCGTTAACCAAGAGCTGGCCAGCGCCGTCAATCTGAAGGAAAGACAGCGACTCGCCTGAGAACATCCCCCGTAGCCCCTGGAAGTCGGTGTCGATGTTGAGTCCCTCTGTCGACCCCAGATAGCTACCGCCCGTGCATATCCACCGACTCGTGCCATCGCAGTCGATCCGGGCGATCTCGCCCTGCAGGGTGGGCGCTAGGCCGACCTCCCCGTCATCGCGGTCCGAGCACGTGTATGTCGAGAAGAAGAAGCTTTCAGACGCCAGCATCCTCTTGATTCCGGATATCAGGCCTCCGGAACTCCGGCTTCTTGTGGTGACGTCGATATCGATGTTGCTCGACGCTCGAAACATGGCTCCCGACTCAGACACGAACTGCTCGCCTGGTCTCATCCTGACCAGCGCCCAACTGAAGGCGCCCTTATCGGCGACCTCAATGTCCATTACCGCAACCTCCGATCATTGCCAACTGCCCTAGCCACCGCTAAGCGGCGACAACCACCCCGCCAGCCCACCCATCGTTCGTGTTTGCACGTAGATCTTGCCGGTCCCGGAGAAATTCATCACTAGTCCCTCGCCTGAGAGTAGCGTACTTTTGAGGTTGCCCATGCCCTTCAACGAGTAAGTCAGGCCGGGCTCCCAGGCTACGACGTGGCCCGTGTCCACCGTGAATGACCCCTCAACCTGCTTTTCAAGCACCGCCCCAAACGAGTTGTAAAACAGCTCGCCAGCCCCGCTGCATTCGATGAAAAAGGCCCCCTCTCCGGAGAATAGCGCTCGAAGTCCTCCAAACCGGGTCTTCAAGTTGACGCCCGGGGTGCTCGCCATGAAAGAGCCGCCTGTCAGAATGAACGAGTCGCCATTCAATGTCCGATGGAGGACGGTGCCAGGCCGTGCAGGGGAGAAGGTCACTTCGCCGCCTTGCGGATGCTGGTACTCTCCGACGAATAGCGACTCCCCGCCAACGACCTTTCTTATTAGCGCCTTCAACAGCCCACCGAGGAGCCGGGCTTTGACCTGCATCCCTTCGCTCATCCAGGCCATCGATCCCGATTCCGCAATGAACCTGTCTCCCGGTCCGAGGCTGACGGTCAGCTGGCCGTAGTCTGGATTCCCTTCGATTCGATGTTCCATTGTGGCGGTCACCTCGATGCCATGAGTAATAGCCGCAGCACACAGCGGTGGGAGCAAGTATAGAGTGATGTCTGCGAGTCGTCAATTCCGAGCCAGGAAAGTCTGGGACGACCTCGTTCGGAGGTTGAAATCCCCTTGAACATCCACACCATTGTGTGGTGCCATTCGGCTCAACCTTACACTTTGTACGAGAATGTAAGCGGAATTCTGTATCTGGGAGATTCGGTCGTCTTATCCTCCGGCTGAACATTTCCAGATAACTGTAAGTGTAAGGCTGCCCAACTAGCCGATACAGAGCCCGTCGTCGGTTATCGAGATTTGCTCGACACTGCGCTGCGTGCCGGAAAATGCTAGCCCCCCAATTACCTAAGCATCCGAGGACTGTATTGTCGCCAGTCCAGGGGAGTCTCGGGGCCAGCCGCGTGCATTGGCTGAGTAGCGTGCAATACCTCGTAAGCGGCGCGCCGGCCCGTCTCCAGAGCGCCATGAATACATCCGGCGTGACCACGGGTGTGGGTGGCCTCGCCTGCCCAAAAGAGAGGTGGAGTCGGGGCACCGAGATCTGCGCGCATCTGGTAGCATCCCACCGGAACGGAGCTTTGCGCACCCATCACCCACGGATCGGAAGCCCAGTCGGCGACATCTAGGCTGATGAGCTCCGACTCGAGGTCAACCCGCGGAAACATCTCGCTTAGGACGCTAAGGAAGAGCGAGCGGATGCGACCAGAGTCGCCAGTAGCATCTTTCACGTGAGTAGAGTCCCAGGAAGTGGTGTAAGAGGTGTAAGAGGGAGAGGGTCTGGAGAAAGAGAGACCACCGCGTCATCCTTAGCGGGCAAAGAAGAAAGCTCGAGAAAGGAGGACAACAGTGGTCAAGGAAAGGATGGACCTGCTGGAGCTATTGCGCAGGGGGGGAATGGACGGTGACGTGGACTTCCTACGGGAGGCACTGAGAGTGCTGGTAGAGGGGATCATGGATGCGGAGGTGTCATCGAGGATCGGTGCTGAGTATGGAGAACGCAGCCCTGAGCGGGTGACCCAGCGCAACGGGTATCGGTCCCGGGCGTGGGATACCCGGGTGGGGACTATGGAGCTGCACATCCCGAAGCTTCGAGAGGGGAGCTACTTCCCGAGCCTGCTGGAGCCACGGCGTCGCAGCGAGCGAGCTCTGCTGGCGGTCATTCAGCAGGCCTACGTGGAAGGGGTATCCACAAGGCGGGTGGATGACCTGGTCAAGGCCCTGGGGTGTGAGGGTATCTCCAAGAGCCAGGTGTCGCGTATCTGTCAGGAGCTGGACGTGGTGGTGGATGGCTTCCTGGGCCGTCCGCTGGACGGTGGACCCTACCCTTACCTGTGGCTGGACGCACTGACCCAGAAGGTCAGGGAGGACGGCAGGATCGTCAACGTCAGCGTGGTGGTGGCGACGGCCGTCAATGGCGAGGGCAAGCGGGAGATCATTGGGATGGGCGTGGGTACCAGTGAAGACGGCGCCTTCTGGCTGGCCTTCCTACGCTCGCTGTCCGCCAGGGGCCTCAGCGGGGTGGAGCTGGTGGTATCGGACGCTCATCAGGGACTCCGCGGCGCCATCGCCGCAGTCTTCGGCGGAGCCAGCTGGCAACGGTGCCGCACCCACTTCATGACCAACCTGTTCACTCGGGTACCCAGAAGAGTCCAACCATGGATGGCCACCATGGTCCGCACCATCTACCAGCAACCCTCCCCCGATGAGGTACACGCCCAACTCGATAGGGTGACCGATCAACTCGGAGACCGGTTCCCTCAGGTGGCCTCTCTACTGGACGAGGCTGGACCCGATATCCTGGCCTTCTCCAGCTTCCCTGTCGCCCACTGGAAGAAGATCTGGTCCAACAACCCCCTGGAGCGTCTCAACAAGGAGATCAGGCGTCGCACCGATGTCGTGGGCATCTTCCCTAACCGACCAGCCGTGCGTCGCCTGGTTGGCCCCGTCCTCGCTGAACAGCACGACGAATGGGCCGTTGGCCGTCGATACATCACACCTGTCGTGCTGACCCTAAACGAAGCTCCTCCAGAGGCCGATCTCGCGGAGGCGACAGCCGCCTAAACCCGAATCCACCGAAGGAGGGCGTCGGGTTAGCGTCCTGAGGCGGCAAGAAGGCGCTCCTGTGCTTCTGGGATAATGGTTTTGTAGCAAAAAAACGGCCCCGGAAAAGGAGCACCCAGTAGATGCTGCCACGCAACCACCCCGACCGGATCCAAATCACCTTCGACGACCGCCGCTTGGTGGCCAATGCCGGGCTGCTCCTTCCGGCCACCCTGGCGCGGCACCTCGGCCTGCCCGAACTCGTCCGGCAGCGCCTCGACCTGGGCGATGCCCCGGGGCGGGCGAACACGAGCGACAAGATGATGACGCTGGTGGCGTCTGCGCTGGCTGGGGGCGACTGCATTGACGACGCCGATGTGTTGCGCACCGGGGGGACGGCCTGCACCCTGGGCGGCACGGTCAAGGCGCCATCCACCCTGGGCACCTTCCTGCGCAGCTTCCGGTGGGGCCACGTCCGTCAACTCGACCGGGTGAGCCGCGAGTTGCTGGCCCGGGCTTGGCAGGCCGGGGCGGGACCCGGCGACGGGCCCCTGACCATTGACCTGGACTCCACCATCTGCGAGACCTACGGACTGGCCAAGGAGGGCGCCCGCCACCACGGCTATACCGGCAAGCGGGGCTACCACCCGCTGCCGGCCATCGCCGCCGGCACCGGAGACGTGCTGATGTCCCGGCTGCGCGAGGGCCGGGCCAACACCGCCCGCGGCGCCGCCCACTTCCTGCGGGAGACGGTGGGACGGGTGCGCTACGCCGGGGCCGACGGACGACTCACGCTACGGGCCGACAGCGGGTTCTACACTCATGGCGTGGTATCCGTCTGCCGCAAGATGGATGTCCGCTTCTCCATCACCATCCGCCAGCACAAAAGCCTGCACAATCTCATCGAGGCGATACCCGAAGATGCCTGGACGCCGATTCCTTACTGGATGGACGGTGCCGCCGATGTGGCCGAGACCACCTGCACCCCCTTCCAGGCCGAGGCGGACGCCGCGCCGGTACGGCTCATCGTCCGGCGGGTGAAGCCGACGCCCGGTTCCCAACTGGCCCTCTTCGCCAAATACAGCTATCATGGCTTCATCACCGACCGGGACGGGGAGTTGCTCGAACTGGAGGCTGACCATCGCCGCCACGCCGAGATCGAGAATGTCATACGCGACCTCAAGTACGGCGTCGGGCTGAACCATCTCCCCTCGGGCCGCTTCGCCGCCAACGGCACCTGGCTGGCCGTCCAGACGATGGCCCACAACCTGGCCCGCTGGACGGCGCGGATCGGTCTGGGAGAGCGGATAGCCACCACCAAGACCCTCCGGCAGCGGTTCTTCTCCCTGGCCGGACGGCTCACCCGCTCGGCACGCCGGTTGACCCTGCATCTTCCGGATCGCTGGCCTTGGGCTGAGAAGTTCAGCCGTGCCTTGGCCCGGCTGCGAGCCATTCCACTCCCGGCCTGACGGCACCGTCGGCGACCGACCCACCCACCGGACAACCGAAGATCCCCGCAGACTCGTGCCAGCCCGGTCCGAGAGAGTTCCCTGCTGCGTATTCTCTCGCCATCCCGCGCATCGCAGCTCCCGCAGACGGCCATAGGGGCCCCTGTGCGGCGATGAAGACCGTCCGCCGACCTCCCTACCCCAAATGGAACCCAGGCTATTTCCCCTGTAGCTCCCTCACCCCCCTTCCGCTTTCCTCACGCCGTCCATCGGTGTCCTTCGGTGGATTCGGGCTAAACAACATCAACAGGATGACGCACTCTTACACCACTTGACGGGACGTGACCTTCACGTGGGGGATTCCCATTAGTGAGGACAGGGCCGACGGGCCCGTCCTGTCCCAGAAGGGCGCCCAAAACCCGTGGAAGGCGGCCCCGGGGGCACTCCTAAAGAATCCGATGTGGCCCAGCACGTCTTCCCACCAGGGGCGACGGAACTCTGCGATAACTTTGATTCCCTCGTAAAAACCCGTTTTGAGGAAGTTCCAGCGATTTAGCACATCTGCGCGCTACCGTATGTTGGGGTAGTGTACGGAACAGAGACTGTATATTGTACCCAGGTGTGGGTACGTTTGTTCTAATTCGACCTACACAGACTTTTTGCGAGAGAATCAACTTTGATCACACCCCCACTTCTAACTCCCTCAACGGCCGCCAGTTTGGACTGAGGCAGGGCGGGGCGGAATCTCACGGTGCCCGTCTGCAATACCTCCACCGGCAACGTCAGGATAGCGGTTCGGGCCCTGAATTCCTGCCCCCCCGCTGTAAACCACCACCCCGTCCGTTGACCAGTCTATAGTCGTAACGGGCATACGGAGGTGGATAACGTTGATTCCCTCGTAAAAACCCGTTTTGAGCAAGTTCCAGCGATTTAGCACATCTGAGCGCTACCGTATGTTGGGGTAGTATACGGAACAGAGACTGTATATTGTACCCAGGTGTGGGTACGTTTGTTCTAATTCGACCTGCACAGACTTTTTACGAGAGAATCAACGTTGGCAATGGGACGGCTAAGCTCCTGCCACAGGCGGGCGTAGCCATCAACAAGCAGGAAGTTGGGGTTCCCCGGCCTGGAAGCTCCGCTTATGGGGTCTCGCTGGCTATCCTGAAGGTGCCAGATCTCGGAGGCGTTCCGGACACTCAGCTCTTCGGGCGGGATCGGAGCCGATATACTAAACCACACTTCGGCAGCCTCCAGGACAGCACCAGTGAGTCCCCCGCCCAGTAGCGCGTCGCGCAGACTCACGTCGTCCGGGTTACGGATACTCATCAACTCATCGAGGCGCGCTTGGGCCTCCTCGCCGATAGGGTCACCGTCTAGAAGCCACTCGCCCCCTCGAAAGATTGGGGTGCTTTGTCTCGCGTACTCTATGTAGTGGGTCCTGAGACCGAATTTTGCGACGAACTCCCATGTCATAACCGTTGGGCCTTGGTTCTGCTGAGCCGCACGCTCGACGGGCGTGCCGTCTGACAGGGGGACGGTGTCAGTTCGCCCCCCAATGCGGTCTCGCGCCTCCAAGAGGAGGACGTCCCTTCCTGCCTCATGGAGGGTCACTGCGGCGAGGAGACCTGCCGGTCCAGCACCGATCACGATGGCGTCGTATAGTTGCGACACTATGTCTCCTTCTTAGTCGCAGCCATTGGCAAGAGAAATTACCTGGGGGCTATATCTAGATATCTCTCGATCCCATATCGTTTGCCAATGGGGATTCTGGCAATCCAAGTTCCCGCCCGGGTCTCGCATCCATAAGAGGTCCCGCTAGCCAGCTATCATGAGGTGTACTGTGCGCTAGGCGCGTGGGGCGAAGGGTGGGTGGTGTTGGGCTGGGAGCCCCTTCGCGGCTGTACTTCGGTGCGAATCGAACCCTTCTCCAGGATTCGTGGTGCCGTGCAGATAGCGGCCGACCCTCAGCAGCTACTAGCTACCAGTCAACCTGCTCTCCCGACACGAACCGCTCGATCTTCCGCCAGCGTGGGGAGTCATGCCGGTAGCGCTCACGCTGGTACAGGGGGTAATAGCGGCCGGGCGGGTCTATGGACACTACCTCATTTCCCTTGCGCACCAGGGTGTACGGCTCCTTCTCGATGTATACCACGTCCGTGCGCTCGCCGATGGAGAAAGTCAAAGTGGCTATGTCTAATGGCCTTACCTGGCCAATCTGGGCGTACCGTCCATCCCAACCAAGACGGCGCTGCTCACCGTTGACCTCGCAACGCGTCTCAGCGGGCGTAACCCACTCGGGGATCCGAATCTCAAGGTCCACCGCCTGCTTGACCCTTACGTCAACCCTGCCCTGGTACGGGATGTAGCTGTCAACATCCGCCCACGGCGAGGCACGGTTCAGGAGCAGGTTAACGCGCAGCTTCCCGTCTTGATGGCGCAGGACCCGCTCCCAGGTCCAGTATAGCGCCTGCGCCCCGGTTACCGTGCAGCATTGCATGGTGCCGTATTGGTCGCGAATGCCCCAGTCGTTGGCGGCTGGCCAGCCCGCGAAGGCCCCCAGGCTGCGCTCCGCTACCCGGTCCGCATTGACGTAAGGGTCTATGGACGGAGGAGCCGTGTCCGAATCAACGTAAGGGTTTATGGACGGAGGAGCCGTGGGTCCCGTTTTGATCAAGTCTGCACGCGGAAGGCGATGCACCCAGTCGGTGGACGTGAGCTGCCCTTCGACGAGCATGTTGCGTATCCAGCGGTCGGCGTCGTCCCAGTAGTCACCGGTCCCCGCCTCGGACAGCTTCAGCGCCAGGGCGACCATGTCGCTGACCTCACAGATCTCCGAGCCATGCGTCCTGTAACTGTTCAGGTGCTCCGGGAAGTACCCGATCAGAGAGCCGCCGGGAGTCTTCATCCACTCGTCCCATCCACGCTGCTCTAGGTTGGCTCCCGAGTCTCTTGCCCACTCGAAGCTGCGCGCCACGAACTCCATCAGCTCATCGTCCTCAGCTGTCTGAGCATACTCCAGCATCGCCAGCAGGGCCTGTGAGTGAGCGTGGAAGTGGGCCATGAGAGGATTGCCTGGGGTCGAGTGGAAGGCGCCATCGGGGCCGTAGAAGCTGCGCCGCGTGTAGTTGATGACCTTGTGGGCCAGCGCCATCGCAGGGTCGTAGCCCAGGAGGCGATAGGCGTACACCAGACCGTGGGGCACCCGCGAGATCTCGGCACTCTCCCAGGGGGTGGGCACCTTGCCGTCCGGTGGAACTCCCTTTTTGGTAAGGTGGGCCGTCGGCCAAAAGTAGGCGAAGTCCCCGGCGTCGACGGCCAGCTCGATGAGCCCGTCCACCAGGCGACGAGTGGCGTCCCGCCACAGCGGACCGCCGTCCCTCCAGGCGAACAGGGACATGGTCCTCAGCATAGGGCCGTTGCCCATCGCGGATATCTGCTGGTCCCCGTGAACGCGGTAACCGGAGTCATCTATGACGCCCCCTACTTCCCAGTTGGCCCAGGGGCGCCCACGAATCGGGGTGTAGACTAGCCCGTCGGGGCCCTGCATCTTGAGCGCGACCTCCATCCAGCGGCGGTCGACCTCGCTGTTCTGCTCGCTGCCCGTCATGATGCGCATGAGGGGCACGGACTCCATGTAATTTGCCAAAGTGGCACCGTGCCAGGAGGTGTGGAGCATCACCGGCGGGTTATCGCGCAAGCCGATGATATAGTACGGCTCGTAGTCGGCCTGGGGGTCGGTGGCCTCGGTCATATTGTGGAGGGCCAGCCGGGCACGCTCTTGTAGCTCCAGGGTGTCGGGCACCCTGGCCTCGTACCGCTCGCCTTCGTATGGAGGCATCTCGAAGTCGGGGATGTCTGATGTGATGTAGCCGATCGGGTCGCCGGGCTTCCAGTTCTCATGCTCCGTTGCCGTCATTCAATCTCCTCGTACTTGCGGGTCATATGTTTACGCCACGTTGGCCTGTCTGTGCACTAGGTAGGTCGCGGCCTCTGCACAGTTTCCCCGCTGCGACCTCGCGCCTCTCAGAACCCTTGGGCTCAGTGAAGTCGAAGCGCCGTCTGGTCTCGGAGTATATACTATCGTCGGATTCGTTCCTGGAGCCCCCTCCTTGGCGACGATCACCAAATAATCGACCACTTGTTTGATCGGCTGGCCGCCCAAGCTGTTCCAGCTAGCTATCATCCCGTCTGTTTGGCGAGGATTTGACTGTGCCAACGTCCCTCGTAGGTGCAACCACGTGCTACATGCATTCCGATTGAGCGCCGACGCTCACTAGCGTCTGGGTCGGATTCCATGCGTTGCTTGCTCGGCAAGTAACCCGGTGCGTGATCCCCTGCTTCACGGGTGCTTCATTGGTGCGTCATTTGCACCGCAGTTGCACCGCAGTTGGATCGCATTACGATCGCGTTGTCCGTAGCTGCGCCCTATCTAGGGGCGTTTTTTTCATTCTGCTACAGTTTGTAGCTGGATCGGGGTATTTGACTGCGCATATTCAAACTCAGACGACACAGGTTATCTGGGTGGGCCCACAAAGGAGTTGTGCTCGGCCCACGGCGGGCGGCCAAAAAAAGTGGGGTAAATGCGTAGCTGGACCGAACCTATGGTCCGGTCGATCAAACAAGTGGTCATTTGTTAGGTAAACGGGGAGTTAGGCTCTCCCCCGTCTCCACCACGAACACGGGGATCAGTCAGCCTCTAGTAAGCGACTCACGTCGACGGCGCCGAGTGTAGCAAATCCAAGTCCTTTTGGTACGGCTGATATTACGGCTCGTGGTAGCTACGACGCAAGACGGCCCCCTTTTGGAGCATAGGTACTATAGCAGGTGCGGAACAGCAGGCTGGGGCGGTGCTTCGCTATGGCGGGTGGAACGGACAGGACCGAGCCGCAGCTATGAGAAGGCGGCCTCGAACACGCGTTCGGTACGTTCCTGTTGTTTCCGGTCAGGACCAGGCGTAAGAGATACGCCGGAGCCGGCACGGGTGGTTGCCAGATGGAAGACCGGCCTGAACGGAGCTTTGGGCTTGATGGCGACGACCGAACGGGCGTCTTTCGTGTCAACGTAAACGGCGTCCAGCATGGCCACCAACAGCTTCCGCCGCTCTTCCATGTTGGCACCAGCCCATAGCTCAGGCAGCCTCTCTATCAGCTTCCCCGCCTCTGCGGCAGCGGCAGCCTTTGGCACAACGAGGGACTCGAGCTCCATCTCCAGGTTCCGCTTCTGCCGCTTATACTCCTGGTCGTCATAAACTCCATCGACATAGGTCTTGGCGAGTCTCCGAAGCCTCTCCTGAACCTTTCGCCGCTTGGCTTGGACTACTTCGACTAAGGTGGACCCCATTATTAAGACAGCACGAGGGCTAAATTAAGAGAGTCTCCCACCCCTGCGCTAGGTTTCACCAAGCCCGATGGCAGCCCTGCTTCTTCAGCTGCTGCTCCCCTTTCTTCCTGGCCATGTTGGTACACCTCTGCTGGGGTCCGGTAGCCCAAAGCCTGGTGAGGCCTCTGCCGGTTGTAGAACTCCAGGTAGGCATTGATCCCAGTTCGGGCCTCGGCGACGGTCTGGTAAGCTTTCAGATACACCTCCTCGTACTTGATGCTCCGCCACAGCCGCTCCACGAAGATGTTGTCCAGGTACCTACCCTTACCATCCATGCTGACCTGGACCCTCTGCTCCTGCAACGTCTGGGTAAAGGCCTCACTGGTGAACTGACTCCCCTGGTCGGTGTTGAATATCTCCGGTCGTCCCTTACCCAGGGCTTCCTCCAACGCCGCCACGCAGAAGCTGGTGTCCATGGTGTTGGAGAGCTTCCAGGCCAGCACGTGCCGGCTGTGCCAGTCCATGATGGCCACCAGGTACAGGAAGCCCTTCGGCATGGGGATGTAGGTGATGTCCGCGGCCCAGACCTGGTCGACCCGATTAACCTCCACTCCCTTCAGCAGATAGGGAAAGATCCGGTGTCCCGGCGCTGGTTTGCTGGTGTTGGGACGCCGGTAGATGGCTTCCAGACCCATCAACCGCATCAGCCTTCGAACCCTTTTTCGGCTCACCAGATAGCCCTGTTGCAGCAGCCAGGCCTTCATCTTCCTGGAGCCGTAGAAGGGGGTCTTCAAATACTGACGGTCCATCAGGGCCATCAACTCCAGGTCTTCTGCCCTGGTCGGTACCGACCGGTAGTACACCGAGGCCCGGCTGACGTCCAGCAGGATACATTGACGCACCAAAGACAGCTGCTGGTGGTCTCGGTCTATCATGGCTCGCCGTATGCTGCGACTCATAGACCGGACCTTTCCGACAAAAAATCGCGTTCCACCTTCAGCTGGCCGATGTGCCGGTAGAGGTGGTTAATCTGAGCTTCCTTGGCTTTCTCCTGGGATTTCTGATTGGTGGCAAATAGCTCCGGGGCTCCTTCCGCCAGGGCCCTTTTCCAGGCGTGAATCTGACTGGGATGGACCTCAAATCGGCTGGCCAGCTGGGCGATGGTCTCTTCCCCCGCAAGGGCGGCCAAGGCCACCTTGGCCTTGAACGCCGGACTGTGCTTATTCCTCGTCTGCTTCATGTCCTGCTCCTCCACGTCGGTTAGTTGCCGGTTATTTTAGGAGCTGGACTCTCTCTTAGCCAGTTGTCTAGTTTTTGGGTACCACCTCAGGTGGCGCCTTTATCGACCATCCATGTTGAGATCGTGAACCGCTTTCCTGCTCCAGAAACAGTTAACAGCACAGCGAGGTGTCCGAAGCTATTGTTACGCACCATCGCAGTTCTAGCCTGCTGATAGTCTGGGTCTGAAAGTAGTGCCTTAACTGCCAAATACGTTCCAGGCTCCTCCTTCCTGAGATTTCTTACTACCCAAGGTTCAGAAAGGCCAGACCATAGAACCGCATCTCTGCGGATTGGCAATCGTATTGTCCGTTCTCCCATAGGTTCCCCGGGTTCACCTCTCTGGTTTTTCCAACTCAGAGTTTAGCCTGTTCTGAGGCCAGTCCGTTAGGGTTGCTACGCTCGTTGTCCAACCCTTTGATATCAGAGAATGGGAAACCGATTGCAGGCGCGTCTTCACCGGATATACGCCGCCGAAAGCTCTCTTCAGTTCAGAGCAGCACGCCGTTCTTAACTTCCCCTCAAGCTACCAGCACGGCCTCCTTGTCCTCATAGCCTCTGGCCATTACACGGTCTCCTCGCCGATACAACATGGGGCTCCTCCCACTTTTTGTTCCCATGTTACTGAGTGCCAAGGTGTCGTCAGCGCCCCAGCCACTCTAGCATCGCTCCAACCGCCTCTGCCCACACGTCCTCCGAAGTCCGGCCACTTGACTTCAGAACGCGAAACCCGTGATCGGCGCCGTCCAGCGAATGCACCCTCGAGTCTTGCACCTTGGAGGCCGCTTCCTTGAGCTCGTCGGGGGATGCGAAGGCGTCTCGGGTGCCGGAGCAAAAAAGCGTTGGCACCCGGACCTCTGGGAGATGCTGGTCACGCCGCTTGTCCGGGTTGCCTGGTGGGTGTAGCGGGTATGCGAACAGCGCTAGGGCGTCTACCGCTGTGCCCTGCGCGACGACTTGAGAGGCGATCCTACCTCCCATCGATCTCCCTCCAACAACCAGTCTGAGGTCGGTCGAATGGAGGCTGTCGATGACGGCTCGCCAGGTCTGCTCGAGCACGTGCGGAGGGTCTGGTCGCCTTCGTTTGGCCTCGGCATAAGGAAAGTGAAAACGGACCGTCGCAGTCCCCTGGGCAGCCAAGCGCTTGGAGGCGAAAGCCCCGAACCGATCGTTGACGTTGGAACCGGCACCCGGGGCGTAGACGAATAACCAGCCGGAATTCGGGGAGTCCGGCGCTGTACGGACCGCCGCCACAGTGCCGTGACCTGGGACCGGTATCTCAAATCTTTCGTCGGTCATATTGCCAGAAACTACTGAATGTAGACAACGGTTCGCTAGCTCTGATAGAGCACCGCATCACGGCTCTGACCAAAGAGTTATCGAGGTATCGCCGTCGTCCATTGCTGGCGGTCGCTCGCCCCCTAGGCACAGGTGTCAAGTCTAACGCCCTTCATCAAATATCGTGGGCCACCCGCGTCTCTTCCAGGTCCCTCTTCGACCGTGATGCAGATCTGAGGATCGACCTCCAACGCTATTTGACCTGAGTCTTTGAGCGTCCACGTCTGAAGTCCTGCCTCCCTACATTCCGCAAGATGGAGCCGAGCCCCGATCGAGCTATCCTCTGCCTGCAGGCAGAGCTGATAGTGAGGCATGCGTATCACGCCGCTTGCGGCAGCGGTCAAGTCAAACCGTCCGTCCTGGTTCCATATCCCGTGCTTGCACGTATGCACCTGCAGCGGACTCTCTATTCGAACGCCTGCCATGTGACCTGGAATGTCCAAACAGTAACCTCGTGCTTCGTCAAGCGGCGCGATTACCCGCAAGAACGCATCTTGATCGTTCACCTGCTCCGATTCTGCCGCCTCAGTCGTGGCCCCTATAACCGTGGGACTCGGTGACTCAGGACTTCCTATGGGTTCAGGTGGAGGCGTCGGGTCGGCGGTGCCGGTGCAAGCAGCCAGGACCAGCCACGACGTCAAGATCAGCAACCAGACGGTCCGTATGCTACGGGTCATAACGGCGGTGCCCTTTGGGTGAGCGGCCAGTCCTCCTTCCCAACGGACGGATTCGTTCGTCGGAATCAAGAGACCTCCCTATGACTGTTAGAGGAGGTCCCGTTCGAGCTTGGTTGCTGTCAAACCCGTCGAAACTGGTGAGTGATGCGCTCGCGGCGGCTTGAAAGACTGGTCGGGGTGGCCGGGATCGAACCGGCGACCTCCTGGTCCCAAACCAGGCGCCCTACCGCTGGGCCACACCCCGTCGTCGCATTGATGATACGTGCTGACATCCTGGATGACAAGGACAGTTGCGGCTTTGCGTTGCAACGCCGTTTAATGTACCATGTGAATGTAGACTCGGTGACCAGCTCTAGGCTCAACGTCTCAGCGTTCTGGAGTATGGAATGAACTCTCGTTGGATGCGTAACGGCTTCATATACCTGCTGATCGCGGTTGCCGTTATCGCCATCTTTTTCATTCTCTTCTCCGACCTCGACGGCTCCCAGGAGATACCGATTAGCGAGGTCGCCGGTATGGCCCGCAGCGGCTTTATTGACACTATCGAGGTGCGGGGCGATAGGCTGACGATCATCAGCACACGGGGCGAGACGCTCACTTCTCGAATAGAGGAGAGCACAGGCGTCGTGAAGACGCTGGAGGCCTTCGGTGTCGACTTGAAGTCTGGCAGACCGGAAATAATAGCAGAGGGCTCCAGCGGGCTGGGCAGTCTCTTCTCCCTTCTCCTGAATTTCCTTCCCTTGATCTTCTTCGGCGCGGTCCTGCTGTTCATGATGCGACAGGCGCAGGGCAATACGAGCCAGACATTCAGCTTTGGTCGCAGTCGAGCGCGCATGCTCGTAGGCACCCAGTCCAGCGTCAGCTTTAACGACGTGGCCGGAGTGGATGAGGCCAAGACAGAACTCGAGGAAATCGTGGAGTTCCTGAAGTTCCCTGAGCGGTTCCTGACTCTCGGCGCCCGGATTCCCAAAGGCGTTCTCCTCGTGGGACCTCCCGGTACTGGGAAGACGCTGCTCGCTCGTGCCGTAGCCGGGGAGGCTGGGGTCCCCTTCTTCTCCATCAGCGGCAGCGAGTTCGTGGAGATGTTCGTGGGCGTCGGCGCCTCGCGGGTAAGGGACCTGTTCGACCAGGCCAAACGTAACTCACCTTGCATCGTGTTTGTGGACGAGATCGACGCTGTGGGCCGACATCGCGGCGCGGGGCTCGGCGGAGGGCATGACGAGCGCGAGCAGACGTTGAACCAGATACTCGTCGAGATGGATGGGTTCGACACCAACGTCAACGTCATCGTCGTGGCCGCCACCAATCGGCCCGACATTCTCGACCCCGCGCTCTTGCGCCCTGGCCGATTTGATAGGCGCGTAGTATTGGACAATCCCGACATAAAGGGACGAACTGAGATCCTGAAGGTACATGTGAAGGGCAAGCCGCTGGGCGACGACGTGGACCTGGAGCGAGTCGCGAAACAGACGCCTGGCTTCTCCGGCGCGGACCTCGCCAATCTGGTCAACGAGTCAGCCATACTGGCCGCCCGTAGGAACCAGACCCTGATCGCCTACGACGAGTTTGCCGAGTCTATCGACCGGGTGATGGCCGGCCCGGCGAGGACGTCTAGGGTGATCAGCAAGCGCGAGAAGGAGATAACGGCCTACCACGAAGCGGGTCACGCGCTCGTGGGGCACCTGTTGCCCAACACAGACCCTGTTGCCAAGGTCACCATCGTGTCCCGCGGCGCTATGGGCGGATACACGAAGTCTCTTCCCGCAGAAGACCGCCACATGTTTACTCTAAGCCAGTTCAAAGACCAGCTTGCCATGATGATGGGAGGCCGTGTCGCCGAGGAGACGAACTTCGGTGCCGAGGAGATAACCACGGGCGCCAGCAACGACCTTGAGCAGGCCACGAGCATGGCCCGGACTATGGTCACTCGCTATGGGATGAGCGAAAAGTTGGGTCCCCGGACCTTTGGAAAGAGAGAAGAGTTGGTCTTCTTGGGCCGAGAGATCTCCGAGCAGCGAGACTATAGCGATCAGGTCGCGGAGACGATCGACCAGGAAGTGCACGGCCTGATCGACACCGCCTACAAGAAGGCAAAGAGGATCGTGACAACCCATAAGGCTAAGCTGGAGCAGCTAGCCAGATACCTCATTGACAACGAGACGGCTGAAACCGAAACCCTCGAGACGATTCTAGGCCCACCCGACTCTCCTGACTCCGACTCACTACCCCCCGTCCTTCCGGAGCCAGTCCCGGCCGGCTAGAGAAGGGCCGCCGATAGCCCCGAATCGCGTTTCCGAGTGCTGCCGCCGGCGGATTTACTCCCGAGGAAACGTCACCGCTGCCGTATTATCCTAGGGTCTTTAGGTTGTGGATTCTTGTCATTCCGAGAAGTCCTCGACGAGGAATCTAAATGTTTGCGGTAAGCTAATGTTGATTCTCTCGTAAAAAGTCTGTGTAGGTCGAATTAGAACAAACGTACCCACACCTGGGTACAATATACAGTCTCTGTTCCGTACACTACCCCAACATACGGTAGCGCGCAGATGTGCTAAATCGCTGGAACTTCCTCAAAACGGGTTTTTACGAGGGAATCAATGTTGGTTAATGATGACCGTCTAGATTCCTCGCGGAGCCTTGGAATGACACCGCCTTCGGGTATTTCAGGGAAACCGAAAGGCCCTGCGCATTATCCCGGCTAACTTGACCTAGGGGCTCGTCCTATTGTGGTTCGGCCGCTGCCTCGAGAGGATGGAAGCCGACCTTAGGGAGCGCCACCGCCAACGCGTGCAGCACGTCTTGGATCTCGGCGGCCGTCACGTGGCCCATATGCCCGATGCGGAAGATCTTGCCGGCTAGAGACTCGTATCCGCCAGCGAGCACCACCTGATGCTCCTCCCGCAAGATGGCCAGCAACCTATTAGCGTCGACAGTCTCCGGCACCCGGACCGCAGTTACGGTGTTAGAGGCTGCACTCTCGTCAGGAAGTAGCGAGAGGCCGAGCGCCTTCACGCCGTCCCTCATCATCTGGCCGATCTCGGCGTGCCGCTTGTAAACGGACGGCAGCCCCTCATCGAGGATCCTCTTCAACGCAACGTCGAGGGCGAACATTAGCGAGAGCGCGGGTGTATAGGGGGGCTGCCCGATCTCATACATGCGCCTGTATCGCTCAAGGTCGAAGTAGGACCTCGGCATAGACGCGCTTGCGTTCGCCTCCCAGGCCCGGTCGCTGAAGCTTATGAATGCGAGGCCAGGCGGCAGCATCCAACCCTTCTGCGACGCGGACGCCACGACGTCGCACCCCCACGCGTCGGTGAGCAGAGGTATCGAGCAGACGCTGCTGATGCCGTCGACGAGCAGCAGTTTGTCGAACTCACCCTTCGCCACGCCGGCAATGGCCTCAAGGTCGTTGGTCACGCCGGTATTGGTCTCGTTGTGAGTCACCAGGACGGCCTTTACTTCCGGGTCCGCGCCGAGCGCCTGGCGCAACGCCTCCGGGTCGACCACGGTGCCCGGGGTAAAGCTCAGCATATTGACATCGGCGCCGAAGGTCCGGGCGATCTGCCCGAAGCGGTTGCCGAACGACCCAACCGACACGCAGACCACCTTGTCGCCAGGGGAGAGCGTGTTGGCCACGGCCGCCTCCATGGCCCCCGTGCCGGAGGCGGTCAGGATAAATACGTCGCCCTCGGTCTCGAACACCTGCTTGAGCCGGTCCGTCACCCGGTAGAGCAAGTCCTTGAACGCCGGCCCACGATGGTTGATCATGGGCCGGGACATGGCCTCTAGGACCTCGTCGGGGACAGGTATCGGACCGGGAAGCCGCAGGTTCACCAACGTCTACCTCCTGGGAAATAGCGGGCTACCGTGAGATTCTAGCATAGGGGCGAGCCGTCCCGCCTACCGATGTCACTCTGAGCGGAGCGAAGGGTCTAGACGGTCGATCCTACGCACGTCCCAGTCTTCAGCAAGGTCCTTCCTCCGACCGTCCCTCCCCGCAATGTTACCCCTGAGCGGAGCGAAGGGTCTAGGCAGTCGTTCCCAAGCTCGTCCCAATCTACAGCGAGATCCCTCCATTTGGGATTGACCGAGTTGATCAACGCGATCTTCTTGCTTCGCCGCCAGCCCTTGATCTGCTTTTCTCGGGCAATCGCCGAGTCTACTCCGCTCGTCGACTCATAGAAAACGAGCTTTGTGATGTTGTACTTGCTGGTGAATCCATAGACCAGCTTGTTCTTATCCCGAATCCACCGAAGGAGGGCGTCGGGTTAGCGTCCTGAGGCGGCAAGAAGGCGCTCCTGTGCTTCTGGGATAATGGTTTTGTAGCAAAAAAACGGCCCCGGAAAAGGAGCACCCAGTAGATGCTGCCACGCAACCACCCCGACCGGATCCAAATCACCTTCGACGACCGCCGCTTGGTGGCCAATGCCGGGCTGCTCCTTCCGGCCACCCTGGCGCGGCACCTCGGCCTGCCCGAACTCGTCCGGCAACGCCTCGACCTGGGCGATGCCCCGGGGCGGGCGAACACGAGCGACAAGATGATGACGCTGGTGGCGTCTGCGCTGGCTGGGGGCGACTGCATTGACGACGCCGATGTGTTGCGCACCGGGGGGACGGCCTGCACCCTGGGCGGCACGGTCAAGGCGCCATCCACCCTGGGCACCTTCCTGCGCAGCTTCCGGTGGGGCCACGTCCGTCAACTCGACCGGGTGAGCCGCGAGTTGCTGGCCCGGGCTTGGCAGGCCGGGGCGGGACCCGGCGACGGGCCCCTGACCATTGACCTCGACTCCACCATCTGCGAGACCTACGGACTGGCCAAGGAGGGCGCCCGCCACCACGGCTATACCGGCAAGCGGGGCTACCACCCGCTGCCGGCCATCGCCGCCGGCACCGGAGACGTGCTGATGTCCCGGCTGCGCGAGGGCCGGGCCAACACCGCCCGCGGCGCCGCCCACTTCCTGCGGGAGACGGTGGGACGGGTGCGCTACGCCGGGGCCGACGGACGACTCACGCTACGGGCCGACAGCGGGTTCTACACTCATGGCGTGGTATCCGTCTGCCGCAAGATGGATGTCCGCTTCTCCATCACCATCCGCCAGCACAAAAGCCTGCACAATCTCATCGAGGCGATACCCGAAGATGCCTGGACGCCGATTCCTTACTGGATGGACGGTGCCGCCGATGTGGCCGAGACCACCTGCACCCCCTTCCAGGCCGAGGCGGACGCCGCGCCGGTACGGCTCATCGTCCGGCGGGTGAAGCCGACGCCCGGTTCCCAACTGGCCCTCTTCGCCAAATACAGCTATCATGGCTTCATCACCGACCGGGACGGGGAGTTGCTCGAACTGGAGGCTGACCATCGCCGCCACGCCGAGATCGAGAATGCCATACGCGACCTCAAGTACGGCGTCGGGCTGAACCATCTCCCCTCGGGCCGCTTCGCCGCCAACGGCACCTGGCTGGCCGTCCAGACGATGGCCCACAACCTGGCCCGCTGGACGGCGCGGATCGGTCTGGGAGAGCGGATAGCCACCACCAAGACCCTCCGGCGGCGGTTCTTCTCCCTGGCCGGACGGCTCACCCGCTCGGCACGCCGGTTGACCCTGCATCTTCCGGATCGCTGGCCTTGGGCTGAGAAGTTCAGCCGTGCCTTGGCCCGGCTGCGAGCCATTCCACTCCCGGCCTGACGGCACCGTCGGCGACCGATCCACCCACCGGACAACCGAAGATCCCCGCAGACTCGTGCCAGCCCGGTCCGAGAGAGTTCCCTGCTGCGTATTCTCTCGCCATCCCGCGCATCGCAGCTCCCGCAGACGGCCATAGGGGCCCCTGTGCGGCGATGAAGACCGTCCGCCGACCTCCCTACCTCAAATGGAACCCAGGCTATTTCCCCTGTAGCTCCCTCACCCCCCTTCCGCTTTCCTCACGCCGTCCATCGGTGTCCTTCGGTGGATTCGGGCTTATGCTCGTAGACCCGTCGGGCAAGGTCATTTGTGACTCCCGTGTACAACGTCCACTTGCTGTTGGTCATGATGGAGACGTAGTACATGGCGTCGCGATCTCCAGGACTAGGCCTAGATTCTTCGCCGAGCTCAGAATGACATGGAAGTAGACGTCGTGCTGCGCACACTATGATGCGCTCTGGGTCGGGAGTGGACGAGTCTCTCAGGACCAGTCGGGCGGAGCTATCTGATTATGAGGCGCTTGTGTCTGCTCACGGCGACCACCCACCATCGACGCTATTTTCATAGCGATGACGCGGGGGCAGAAGAGCGCTATTGCCTAGGGGCGGACCAGCCTTACCATTCGCTGTCGCCCCACTCTCACGATGCTCTCAGGCTTCAGGAAGCCGGCCGAGGAGTCGGACTCGATTTTGCGGCCGTCAACCTGGACAGCACCCTGGTCAATCAACCGCCGGGCCTCTGCCGAGCTGGCCGCCATGTTGGCATCGACAAGAACGCGGCTTAACCGGGTCTGCCCCAGGTCAGATTCCTGAGGCAGCACAAAGGTCTCCACGTCCTCCGGGACCTCCTTGCGCTGCACCGTCTGCTCGAAGTGCTGCTCTGAGCTGCGGGCGGCTTCGGAGTCGTGGAACTGCGTCACAAGCTCACTAGCCAGGCGCTTCTTGAGGTCCATGGGGTTCGCGGACTGTTCCTCGATCGCCCGACGCAGGTCCGCCAGCTCCTCATCGGGAATATCCGTGAGGTTTTCAAGGTACGGCAGTATCATGTTGTCGGGTAGGGACATGGTCTTGCCGTACATATCGTTCGGGGGCTCGTCCACTGCTATGTAGTTTCCCAGACTCTTGCTCATCTTTTGGACGCCGTCGGTGCCTGGCAGTAGCGGGACCAGCAACAGCTGCTGAGGGCGTTGGCCCATCTTCTCCTGAAGGTCGCGGCCGACCAGGAGGTTGAACTTCTGGTCCGTGCCGCCGAACTCGACGTCGGCCTCGATGGCCACGGAGTCGTAGGCCTGGAGCAGCGGGTAGAGAAGCTCGGTAATGGCGATGGGCTGGTTCGCCTTGAACCGCTTGGCGAAGTCGTCTCTGGCTAGGAACTGGGCCACCGTGAACCGGCTAGTCAGCCCGATAACGTCGGTCAGAGAAAACGGGCCAAACCAGTCACTCTGCATCCGGACCTCGGTCTTGTCGCGGTCGACCAATTTGTACAGCTGAGCCAGGTAGGTCTCGGCGTTCTCGTAGACCTGTTCGGCCGTCAGCATTGGACGGGTCGCCGACTGGCCGCTGGGGTCCCCGATCTGAGCTGTCCAGTCGCCCACGATGACGACGACCTTATGCCCCATCTCTTGCAGCTGTCGCAGCTTGCGCAGGCCGACGGCATGCCCCAAGGTGAGGTCGGGTGCACTAGGGTCGAAGCCCATCTTGAGCCTCAGAGGCCTGCCCTCTTGCAGGAGCCTTACCAACTCAGACTCGACGATAATCTCAACCACCCCTCGGCTGAAAAACTTCTTTAGTTGAGCTTCGTCCACTGCAACCTCAGCTACCCTGAAGTACCGCTTTGGCCTCGTCTACGTCCTTGTCGACCTGCTCTTGAAGCGCGCTGACAGAGTCGAATTGGACCTCGTCGCGTAGCCTGCGCACGAACTCCAACCGGACCTCCTGGCCGTAGAGGTCGCCGTCGAAATCGAGGATGAACGTTTCGACGGTGCGCTCACCTTTCTCGAAGATCGGACGCATGCCGATACTGGTGGCGGCCATGTACCGTCGTGGCCCGACGTGTGCCCATGTGGCGTATATCCCGTCGCCGGTCAACGCCAGTTCTTTGGCTATCTTGAGGTTAGCGGTGGGAAATCCCAGGCCTGCTCCCCTGCCAGCGCCCGTGACTACCGTCCCGCCGAGAACGAAATTGCGTCCCAGCAGGACCGCCACACGTGCCACATCGCCCCTGGCCAGTGCCTCGCGGACCGCGGTGCTCCTTATCGGCTGCCCTTGGTCGTCGGCAATCGGATCGACCACGTGAACCGAAAAGCCCATCTCTCGACCCAGCGAGGCCAGGGTTCCAGGATCGCCTTCACGCCTGTAGCCCATCGCAAAATCCGGGCCGACGACCAGCGCCACCATCCGGAGGTGCTTCTGCAGCAGCGCAGCGAACTCGCCGGCCCGAAGCTTGGATAGGCCCAGGTCGAAGGAGACCGGCACGACGTAGTCGACGCCACGGCCATGGATCAATCCCAGCCGATCGTCTAAGCTGGCGAGGTACTGAGGCTTGAAATCGGGCTCGAAAACGGACGCCGGGGGGTTCCGAAAGGTGACGACACCGGCGAGTCGGCCTGTCCGTTCCGTCTCTGCCTTCACCCTCGAAATGACGTGCTGGTGCCCTCGGTGGACTCCATCGAATACACCGATGGTGAGCACTGACTCTCGATCCGGAGAGTGGCCGGCGAGGTCCTCCTCTAGCTTCATACGTTAGCTTCTCTGCCCTGCGTTCCCGGCGTCAGTTAGGTACTTTTCTCTAATTGCTACGACGCGTGAAGCTGATTGTACTTGCTCTACTCGCTCGGTACAACTACAATTGGCGACATCGGGGTGTGGCCCAGTTGGTAGGGCGCCACGTTCGGGACGTGGAGGTCCCGGGTTCGAGTCCCGGCACCCCGACCATCCATCGAGTGTTGAATTTAGCCCCCTCAGGAGACGACGATGCGTGCGATTGATATGCACGTCCACGTCCCACGACAGCCCGGCCTTGCCGAGATCGCGATCGAGGAACAGCTGCAACGCTTCTTCAGAGTCAAGTCGGTACCTCAGGACGTCGCCGACATGGCCGCCAAATACGAAGAGTGGGACATCTTGGGTGTGGTCTTTTCAGTGGACACAGAGACATCCACGGGAGAGACTCCAGACTCGAACGACTACGTGGCCGAGACCGTCGAGAGGTACCCGGACCGCTTCATCGGATTCGCGTCCGTCGACCCATGGAAGGGTGAAGCTGGTGTCCGAGAGGTGGAGCGTTGCGTCACGGCCCTGGGACTGAAAGGCCTGAAGTTGCACCCGATACATCAGGCCTTCTTCCCAAACGATACCCGATTTTACCCGCTGTATGAGGCGTGCAGCGGACTGGGCGTGCCGGTCCTGTTCCACACTGGCTTTGCTGCCGCGGGGGCCGGAATGCCTGGCGGAGCCGGCCTCAAACTGAAATACGCCGCGCCGATCCCCGGTATCGACGACGTGGCCGCGGACTTTCCCGACCTCACAATCATCATGGCCCACCCTTCGTGGCCCTGGGTGGAGGAGCAGATCGCGGTTGCTCTGCACAAGCCCAACGTGTTTCTCGACCTCTCCGGATGGTCCCCCAAGTATATCCCAGAGGTCCTCATCCGAGAGGCCAGCACCCGTCTGAGCGACAAGGTGCTCTTCGGATCTGATTTTCCGTATCTGTCCCCCGATCGATGGCTCCGGGAGTTCGAGGAGTTGCCCGTGCGCGACGAGGTGCGTCCCAAGATCCTCCTGGAGAACGCCCGTGGGGTGCTGGGGCTGCAGGACACGTGAGGCGACGGCCGGACCGACGTGCATTCAAACGTGTCATTCTGAGGAGCGGAGCGACGAAGAATCTAAAGCCGCTACAGTGCAGAGGGGTGCCTCTGGCAGAGAACCGTTTAGATTCTTCGTCCCGATTCGGCATCGTGACTCAGAATGACACAGTCCAATTCACAATAGTCGGTCACCGGGTGCACCACTCGAACTAGCCGATCACCGGGGACTCGATCCACACCTCGACGATAGCCGGCTCCGCTAACAGGGGCTCTAGCTTGTCGAGTAGCTCCTTGCGTTCTGGTAGCGCCTCGTAGGCTTTCCAATCGTTGATGTGTCCCCAAGTCGAGATGACTAGAGTAGTGCCCCGGTCGGCAGCAGACAGCATCGTTTCGCCCGATATGTAGCCCGGCTGACTCAATCCTAGCAGCCGCATCTCCCGTAGGACCATGTTCATATTGGCCCATACTCCAGGTTTGGGTACCCGCTTCACCATAACCTTGACAGCCATCGAGTCCTCCTTAGCGTGAAAGGCCCATCTCAAGGTCTTGCGCCAGACTAACGAAGTAGTCCAGAGCAGCCGGGTTGCTCATCGCGTCGCGGCTAACCGCCGTGTCTGGTGGCGTACCCTGCAAGATGCGTTTGGCCGGTACCTCCATCTTCTTGCCGTTTAGCGTGTAGGGCACCTCGTCGATAGCGCGAATCTCGTCGGGCACGTAGCGGGGGGAAAGCTGGTGTCTGAGTCGCTCGTTGATGCGGGCCTTCAATGCCTCGTCTAGTCCGTCGCCGTCACTGACGACCACGAGCAGCAGCAGTTTGCCCTCTTTTTCGAGCCGGCCGGTATCGACTACCAGGCTGTCAACAACGTCCGGCATCTCCTCTACGACTCGGTAGAACTCGCTGGTGCCCATCCGAACACCCCCGCGGTTAAGCGTCGAGTCGGAGCGGCCGCCAATGACGCAGCTACCCTGGCTGGTGATCTTGAGCCAGTCGCCGTGCCGCCAGGTCCCAGGGAACATCTCGAAGTAGCTCTCCCGATAACGTCTGCCGTCGTCGTCGTTCCACAAGAACAGCGGCATCGAGGGCATCGGTGCCGTGATAACGAGTTCTCCGACCTGGTCCTCTACTGACCGACCGTCCTCGTCGAACGCTTCTACCGGCGCGCCGAGTAGTCTACACGGAATCTCTCCCGCATGGACCGGCAGAAGTGGACAGGCGCCCACGATGCCGGTACACAGGTCCGTCCCGCCGCTGAAAGAGTTGAGTAGCAGCTCAGAATTGATTTTTTCGTATACCCATTGGAAGCCCTCCGGAGAGAGCGGTGAACCGGTCGATCCGACACCTTTTATGGCAGACAGATCGAACTCAGCGGCGGGCTCGATGCCGTCCTTCATACACGCGTGAATGTAGGAGGCACTGCCGCCGAAATAGGTCATGCCGGTCTCGTCTGCGAGACGCCAGAGCGCGCTCATATCGGGATGCCCGGGATGACCATCGTACAGGACGACCGTCGTGTCCAGGAGCAGACCGCCTATCAAGAAGTTCCACATCATCCAGCCCGTGCTCGTGTACCAGAAGAACCGGTCTTGCTCTTTGAGGTCCAGGTGGAGCGACAGGGTCTTCAGATGCTCGAGCAAGATGCCGCCGTGGCCCTGCACGATGGCCTTGGGAAGCCCTGTGGTGCCTGACGAATAGAGTACCCAAAGTGGGTGGTCGAAGGGCACAGGCTCAAAGACCAGCTCCTCCGTCTTCGCCAGCAGGTCTTGCCACATCCGGACAGCACCAATCCCATCCAGATCGGGGTCTTCTTCGAGCATTGGCACGATAACCGTGGTCTCTAAGGTGGGTAGGGCGCGCTGCAGCTCAGCCACCGACGGCAGGCTGCTGTGGCGCTTACCTTTATACAGATATCTCGCGACCCCTATCAGGACCTTTGGCTGGATCTGCTGGAAGCGGTCCACCACGCTCCGGATGCCGAACTCGGGAGGGCAGCTCGACCAGATGGCGCCGATACTGGAGGTCGCTAGGAAGGCCACGACGGCCTCCGGGATGTTGGGCATGAGCGCCACCACCCGGTCGCCGCGTCGCACACCCAGCTCCCTCAGCCCCGCCGCACAGGCGGCCGTCTGACGGTACAGCTCTTCATAGGTCAAAGTCGTGGGCGAACGCGACTCCGATCGTGCGATCAGCGCGGGGTGGTCGTCGCGCCTGGACAATGCGTTCTCGGCGTAGTTCAGCTCTGCCCCTTCGAACCAACGGGCCCCCGGCATCTGGCGGTTGCTCAGTACCTGCTGATAGGGCCGGTGGAATTTGACCTTGAAGAACTCCGAGATCGACGACCAGAAGTCGTCGAGGTCCGTGACGGACCAACGCCACAGGTCGTGGTAGTCTTCGAAGTGAAGTCCGCGGTTCTCCTCCAGCCAGTGCAGATAACGGGCGATATTCGACCGCTCATTCTGTTCCTGCGAGGGTTCCCACAGCAACTCGCCATCGGCTATCGGCCGAACGGTCGTCTCCGGCTCCATTGTCAGACCTCGTTTCCCTCAAGGACCGCGGGGAACACATTATACACAGGCGGGTGAGGCATCTGGGGTTGTGTTGGCTCGACGTGAGACCACCCGTCCCCGGACCCTTCGTCCCGATGCCGAATCGGGACTCAGGGAGACAAGTTGTGCCGGTTAATTGTGGCACCTTGGTGTATGAAAAGAGGTTACGTCAATAGGTGTGTAAACGACATCAGGCGGCGACCTTCTCAGCCGTTGATTCAATGGCGATTCCATCGACGTATTGAGCACCGAGATAGACGTCTTCGATCAACTCAGGGGCCTTCAGACGCCTGAAGCGCTGTTCGGCGACCATCAACATTTTCCAGATCACCGCTATCGCCCGATCGACCCTCTTGTAGCGCTTGGCGGCATCGGTCCGAAGCCTGAGGGCCGCGAAGGGTGATTCTACCGGGTTCGTCGTGCGAAGGTGCCCCCAGTGCTCCTTTGGGAAGTCATAGAAGGTGACCATGCGGTCCCAGTCCCGCTCCAAGGCCTCTGAGGCCGCCTCGTAGGAATGGTCGCCGCACCACCTGGTGAACACCGTCCTGAGCCGCTCAGCCTCTGTCCGAGTCGGCGCGTAGGGGATAGTACGCAGCATGAGCTTGGCCTGGTCCTGTTGTCGCTTTGGAAGCTTGGCGAGCACGTTTAGGATCTTGTGGTTCCAGCAGCGTTGCTCGGCCGCCTGAGGATAGACGTTGCGCAGAGCTCCCCAGATGTCCGTCTCCAATTACCAGTCTTGGGCACTCCAGCCCGCGGCGCCTCATGTCCCTGAGCACATCGGACCAGCTCTCTATGAACTCCCTGTATCCGGGAATCGCGCTCACCACCACCTTCCTTCCGTCGCTCAGGGCCGCCATCACCACCAGGATCGCCGCCTTCTCCCGCTCAAGACCAGCCTTGACGTAGACTCCATCCACCCACATGTACACCACTTCCAGGTCATCCAGGGGCCTAGCGCGCCATTGGCAAGCTCATCGTTCCACTTATCCTTCAACCGGGCTACCGTGCTCGCCGATATCGGTGCCTCCTCTCCCAGCAGTCCCCGCACCGCCAGGTCGAAGTCACCTTCGGAAAGGCCATGTAGGTACAACTGGGGGATCAACTCAGCAACCTTCCTGGTCCTGTTGACGAACAGCGGCAGCAGCCGGCTCTCGAACTCCTCTTCGGTGTTGCGGACTCGCGGCCTCCTCAGCTGTACCGTTCCCGAACTCAGCGTAAGCCTTCGGGGTTTGCCGTATCCGTTCCTATAGCCTCTCTCGTTGTCCGACTCAGACCTGCGGGCCGACTTCGCCCTTCCTAAAAACTCCGTCACCTCTTCCTCCAGCAACTCCTGGATCAGCCGCTGGACATGGCCTCGCACCCAATCCTCCAACTGCTCCCACTCCGGCCTTGACTCCGACCTGCTCCTAGTGCTTCTCTTTCCCATAGGCGGTGTATCTCCTCTCTTGGGCCTTGAGCCCGTGTTGTTCAGAGAGAGGGTACACCGACTGACCGTTTACACACTTTTTGAGGATACCTCGTTGGTGGCAAGCATTACCTCAAGCCAACGATGTGGCATGACCAGAAAGTCGAATTGCTATGGCAAGATTTCTCTGAAGAACCCTATCGCCAGTGTTATCCGGGTTGGGTGCCGGGCCTTTCCGCTATAGACTTGCTCCTTTGTGTCTCTGAGCCCCTCGCGTGGATCCGCTCCAGAAATAGGCAGAGTTCCTCTCGACGAAGGACACTCTAGGACATCTGATTCCGTGGTGACCGTGGAAAGAATCCATTCTACTAGACAGGCGACAAGGCATCCTAACTGTGGATTCCCTTCTCCGACGATTGCATAGCTAATGACGAGCTAGTTTTGCGCAGCGACAGGTAGGTAATTGGCAGTCGGACTAGGCTTAGGAGCCTTGTCCGCCCCTCCGTTGGCAGGGCAATGATAGCTCGACGGTTCACCTAGTGCCAATAGCACGCCCAAAAGGGCGAACGTCGTCCGGGACCGTCAGATGCTTCCATATAGACTGCTCAGCGCAGTCATTCTTGATAGGCTCTCGTCAACATCCAGTGGCTGGCGGGGACTGCGTGATTAGTCGACGGAGGAGTTCCCAGTACGCCATGGAACTCCAAGAGCGGCTCGGTTGCATGTAGCCCGCTGCGGTTGGAGTTGGGTTGCAGCAGACATCAGGTCCATCGGGCGTCAGCCTAATCCTTCACTTCCAGGTCCTCATCGGCTGGCACTTCGAATCTCAGGGTGTCTCGACAGAAGTCCTCCCAACCAGGAGTAACGTCTCCAAGGACGACGTTTTCGTCCGTGAAGATACCGTCTCTCACGCGAAAGCCCTCTTGAACGTACAGAATATCGTCGTCAACCAGCTCTCTTTCGACGACTATTTCTTCTCGTTCTTCTTTCCGGATGTGCTGCCTGAGGTAGCTCACAGCTTCACACCACCCATTATATTGCCGTAGGTCTTTCACGAAGTAAGCCTTGCTGTATCTTCCGATCGTTGCCATGGTTCCCTCTAGGTTTGCCAACCTGTGAACCATAGGAGCCGACGAACCTTGCCGAGTCGCCCGCCAAGCGACACGGCCTAAATCAGCACGATGTCCGGTCTGATACACAACCGTCTGGCCGGAGCGCACCCTTCTCGATGTCCTTCAACACAGAGCCGGCATCCAATCTACCATCGGTAGACATCGGTATGTTATCCACTGGCATGACAGTCGTCGGTACCATGTATCTCGGGAGGTTCTCGTTGAGCTGGCCCAGCAACTCAGTGTTCGAACACTTCCGGCCGCCAATGGGGACGACTAAGGCGATCAAGTGTTCCTCGCCCTTTTCATCAGCTGTGGATATGACTGCGGCGCTTCGTGCCGACTCGTGCCGAACAAGCTCTGCCTCGATCTCCTCAGGCTCGATCGCAATCCAACGAATCTTCGATTGACGATCAAGACGGCCCATGAACGCTATGGTGCCATCTTCCAGGAATTTAGCGCGGTCTCCGGTCTTGAATAGACGTGCTCCCGGCTCGTCGGCAAAAGGGTCGGGAACGAAACGAGTGGCAGTTAGGTCCGGATTCCTGAAGTAGCCGGTGGCCAGACCGGGACCACCGACGTGTATCTCACCAGGCACCCCTGTCGGTAAGGGTTGAAGGTTCTCGTCCAAGATGTAAATTTTGGTGTTCGCAACCGGCCTACCTATGGGTGTAATCCGCAGACCATGTGCGGAGGTCGAATCCTGGTAGCCAGCAGCAATTGGCGATTCTAGTGCTCCGTACAAGTTGTAAAGCTCCACTCCTAATCGATCCGAGGCACGTTCTTGGAGAGCAGTGGGCAGGGCCTCACCGTAGCAAATCACGCCTCTCAAGGAACCTGGCGTGCCGATGTTGCTGTCCAAGAACTTGCTGAGCTTTGACGGAGTTGACTGAACCAGAGTCACTTCCTGATTGACGAGGAAGTCGATTAGGTCGTCGGTATCTTCGATGCGGTTCTGAGGATCTATTACAAGACGTGATCCCGCAATCAGAGGCAGGAACAGGTCCCAAATCCGAGACTGATAACTCGACGGTGTATGAAACAGGATGCGGTCCGCGTTACCGACATGGTAAGTTTGCCATTGCCACAGCAGCGCGTTGCTTATGGCCTTATGAGGGATCATAGAGCCCTTGAGTTGCGCTGAGTGCCTCGGGGAGAATGCCAAAAACGCGAGGTTTTCAGGTCCAACAACATTGGCGGCGTGCTCAGACAGCCGGCGCTGTGGGACCTGGTTCCACTCTCCGTCCACGCACACTACATTTGCAACGTGTGGCACTCTATCTAGTAGTCGTTGTTGAGTTAGTAGCAATGTCGGTCGGCATATTTGGAGTATGGAAGCTAGACGCCGTTTCGGATCCGCGGGATCTAGTGCCACAACGGCACCACCTGCCTTGAGTATCCCAAGCATCCCCACCAACATATCCAATGAGCGCTGCATACAGAGCCCAACGAGCACATCTCGCCCGACCCCGGCGTCTCGCAGAAGGAGTGCCAGCTGGCTCGCTCGAGCGTCGAGATCACCGTACGTCAGCTCCTCTTCGCCGTCGGTGACGGCGATTAAGCCCGAATCCACCGAAGGACACCGATGGACGGCGTGAGGAAAGCGGAAGGGGGGTGAGGGAGCTACAGGGGAAATAGCCTGGGTTCCATTTGGGGTAGGGAGGTCGGCGGACGGTCTTCATCGCCGCACAGGGGCCCCTATGGCCGTCTGCGGGAGCTGCGATGCGCGGGATGGCGAGAGAATACGCAGCAGGGAACTCTCTCGGACCGGGCTGGCACGAGTCTGCGGGGATCTTCGGTTGTCCGGTGGGTGGGTCGGTCGCCGACGGTGCCGTCAGGCCGGGAGTGGAATGGCTCGCAGCCGGGCCAAGGCGCGGCTGAACTTCTCAGCCCAAGGCCAGCGATCCGGAAGATGCAGGGTCAACCGGCGTGCCGAGCGGGTGAGCCGTCAGGCCAGGGAGAAGAACCGCCGCCGGAGGGTCTTGGTGGTGGCTATCCGCTCTCCCAGACCGATCCGCGCCGTCCAGCGGGCCAGGTTGTGGGCCATCGTCTGGACGGCCAGCCAGGCGCCGTTGGCGGCGAAGCGGCCCGAGGGGAGATGGTTCAGCCCGACGCCGTACTTGAGGTCGCGTATGGCATTCTCGATCTCGGCGTGGCGGCGATGGTCAGCCTCCAGTTCGAGCAACTCCCCGTCCCGGTCGGTGATGAAGCCATGATAGCTGTATTTGGCGAAGAGGGCCAGTTGGGAACCGGGCGTCGGCTTCACCCGCCGGACGATGAGCCGTACCGGCGCGGCGTCCGCCTCGGCCTGGAAGGGGGTGCAGGTGGTCTCGGCCACATCGGCGGCACCGTCCATCCAGTAAGGAATCGGCGTCCAGGCATCTTCGGGTATCGCCTCGATGAGATTGTGCAGGCTTTTGTGCTGGCGGATGGTGATAGAGAAGCGGACATCCATCTTGCGGCAGACGGATACCACGCCATGAGTGTAGAACCCGCTGTCGGCCCGTAGCGTGAGTCGTCCGTCGGCCCCGGCGTAGCGCACCCGTCCCACCGTCTCCCGCAGGAAGTGGGCGGCGCCGCGGGCGGTGTTGGCCCGGCCCTCGCGCAGCCGGGACATCAGCACGTCTCCGGTGCCGGCGGCGATGGCCGGCAGCGGGTGGTAGCCCCGCTTGCCGGTATAGCCGTGGTGGCGGGCGCCCTCCTTGGCCAGTCCGTAGGTCTCGCAGATGGTGGAGTCCAGGTCAATGGTCAGGGGCCCGTCGCCGGGTCCCGCCCCGGCCTGCCAAGCCCGGGCCAGCAACTCGCGGCTCACCCGGTCGAGTTGACGGACGTGGCCCCACCGGAAGCTGCGCAGGAAGGTGCCCAGGGTGGATGGCGCCTTGACCGTGCCGCCCAGGGTGCAGGCCGTCCCCCCGGTGCGCAACACATCGGCGTCGTCAATGCAGTCGCCCCCAGCCAGCGCAGACGCCACCAGCGTCATCATCTTGTCGCTCGTGTTCGCCCGCCCCGGGGCATCGCCCAGGTCGAGGCGCTGCCGGACGAGTTCGGGCAGGCCGAGGTGCCGCGCCAGGGTGGCCGGAAGGAGCAGCCCGGCATTGGCCACCAAGCGGCGGTCGTCGAAGGTGATTTGGATCCGGTCGGGGTGGTTGCGTGACAGCATCTACTGGGTGCTCCTTTTCCGGGGCCGTTTTTTTGCTACAAAACCATTATCCCAGAAGCACAGGAGCACCTTCTTGCCGCCTCAGGACGCTAACCCGACGCCCTCCTTCGGTGGATTCGGGCTTAGACATCGGGCTCGGAAAACATTGGACTGAGAGCTAGGTGCCGTCGGGAACGTGGACGAAGCGTCCGACTCTGCGCCATAGGTCCACGCCGTCCAACTTCAATGTTGCGATGTCGCCGGGAACGTATGTCGGCGGCAGCGTAGCCCTGAACCTAAATGGAAACTCGACCAGCTCGAGCAACGCAGGACGTCGGGTCTCGTTCTCGAGGATCACGGCAGAGAATAGCTCCTGGCCTTCCTCGGCTCCCGTCTCGTCCAAACGCGACTGTTGCAGGTACTTCAGGAACCAGTACCGCTTTCGTTCATCCTCCAAGCGAGCCAGGTCTCTTAGCTGGACCTCGGCCCGGTGCACGACAGACGCTACGTCTTCGGCAGAATAGAATGGTCGCCCGGAGCTGAGGAAGTGGCTGATCTGTCGCTGCATCACGAGGTCTGGATAGCGTCTCAACGGAGAGGTGACCTGGATATAGGTGGGGACACCAAGAGCCCCATGAGGAGCAGGAACGGTGTCCAACTCAGCCGGAGTGAGACGCCTGGTGACCAGGTACCGTCCTAAAGGACTCTTGACCAGCTCCTCGATGTTCCGCAGTGGGCGCCCGACATCTCCCACGTTGTTTGGCGCGGTCTGCCCTCCAGATAGGTCACCGAGGTCGGGCGACGCCTGGGAGCGGAATACGGCCGGCAGCCCTTCCCGCCGACAAAACTCCGCGAGGAGCGAGTTGCAAATGATCATCAGCTCCGCAACGAGCACCCTGGCGGGACTCGAGCGCTGGACTACTCGAACGTCCACCTCGCCGGTCGGCTCCACCTTGATGCTCATCTCGGGCTGATCGAGATTGATCGCGCCCGCGCTCTCTCGCCGTCGCCGCCCGGCCTGTGCCACCCTCTCTAGGTGCGTCAGCATGTCGTGCCATGTAGCATCGTCGTCCGCGAGGGCGCTGTCCGCCTCCTCGTACGTGAGGGCGGCCTGACTTCGTACAATTGACGGCGTTACTTCCCATTCCGAGACCTCGCCGGATGGGTCCACGTGTGCGAGGAGACTCACGGCGAGCCGAGTCTCTCCTGGGTCGAGGCTGCCCACGCGGCCGGTAAGGCCCGGGGGCAACATGCCGACATTGCCGTCTGGCAGGTACAGCGTCGCCATGCGGCGGTCCGCCTCCCGCTCGATGGTGCCCCCGTGGGGTATCAGCGTACCGGCGTCGGCGATGTGGATGCCGATGCGAAACCCGTCCGCCGGGTCGGAGTCGTGTTCCGGCATTTCCACGGACAGGGCGTCGTCCCGGTCCTCGGCTTCGACGTTGTCGATTGTCACCGTGGGAAGGGCCGTGAGGTCTCTGCGTCGTGGGTCTTGAAGTTGCTCCGCCAGGTGTACACCGGCAGCCTCCGCGACCGCATCCTCCGGGAAAACCCCGCTGATTCCGGCCCGATGTAGCTCTAGGGGCTCGTCGGGAGCAAAGACACCGGCCGCCACAAGCAGATCGAAGCAGCGCCTCTGGAGGTCCCCAGTTGTGTCAGGCACGCCTTCCAGCAGCCGCCGGACAGATGCGGTCCGTGTGGATTTTTCCCCATGAATAGCAAAGCTGCGCAGCTGCTCCAGGAACCCGCGCTCGGTCCCGGTCATCTGCTCAGGTAGGCTCCCCTGGGATAGGCTGTGCATCAGCGACTCCGCTGCTTCCGCCTTCTCAGCTTCCCTCTTGCGGCGGGTCCGGATCTCCTCGACCGACTCTCGAGGACGCGCGACATAGCTGTCGTCTTCGCGCTGGAAATAGTCGGAGTCTTGTTCGAGGTGGACGAGAAGCGCTATCCGATGCGCGGTATCGTCAGACGATCCCCAATAGAGGTCCGACAGACCTTCGAGGCTTGCCGGAGTTTTTTCATCGAGGAGCACTTCCCAAACGTCCGAGAGGTCGATATTCGAGGACAGCGTTCCTGACTGGAGCCGGAGATTCTCGACCTCCTCCTCGCCGGAAACAACCAGCCCTGTTCCAAGGATGATTCGGTCAGACGGAATGCGGGCCTCGCGCTTGCGGTCCAGGGCCACGGTTACTCGCGACGCGGTCTTCCCCAGGAATCGCACAATGGTGGGCCCCTTGCCTAGACGGGCAACAACCACTTCTCCGGGCTTCATGGTCTCCTTGGGTGAGCGTGAATGGGGAGGTCGCGGCGTGTGCTCGCTCGCTGACCGGTGGAATATCGAGAGGACGGCAGGGCGACGCGCGGGTCGCCCTGCCGTGGATACCAAGCTTACGGCGGTAAGGAAAAAAGGGGCCTAGTTCAGGTCGGCCAGCTTCGGCATTACCTCTTTCGCCAGGCGAGTCATCGAGCTCTCCCACTGCTCCCTGGGCTGCCACTCGTGGCCCATGGCCAGCAGTACACCGAAACCGCCGACGTCGTGATGCAACTGGCTAAGCTTGTCTGCCACGTCGTCGGGGCTGCCGACGATCCAGATGTTGTCGACCAAGTACTCTATAGTCACCTCGGCGTCGGACATGTCCGGGTCGGTCTTTACCAGGTTAATCATGTTGTGCGCGGGCAAGATGTTGAAGAAGTACTCCCGGAAGTCCCGCGCCATGACCCCATCGATCGCCTCCTGGCGGGCCTGCTTAGTCGTGTCGGCTATGTACACCTCTCGTGCGATGCGCCACTGTGAGGAGTCGGGCGTCCGGCCGGCCTTCTGGGCGGCATTTTGCACCACTTCCCCGTGTTCCTTGAGAATTCGCGTTGGCACGATATTGACGCTCATCGGGATATAGCCCCGTTCGCCCGCCGTCACCAGAGTCTCGGATTTGGACGACACACCCGCCACACCGATGGGGGGGTGCGGCTTCTGGTAAGGCTTCATGTGGAAGCCGAGGCCGTAGGAGTCGACAGGCTCGGGTATGGTAAACCGCCAGAACTTGTGCTCGTATAGGCCCGGCTTTGGGTCGTCCCAAATCTTGAGGATCAGATCGAGAGCGTCCCGGGTCATCCCACGCTGCTCGCCGCTGTCAGAATCGTAGCCGAACACCTCGAAGTCGCCTGGGAATCCGCCGGAGCCCACGCCCCACTGAAAACGGCCGCGGGCCATGTGGTCGAGCTGCGCGATGCGGTGGGCGATCATGAATGGGTTGTGGTTGGGCATGCAGGTGACGCCGGTCCCCAGGACGATGTCTTTGGTCATACCCAGCGCCTGGGCAATGAACAAGTCTGGGCAGGGAATGTTCTCCCACTTTGCGGTGAAGTGCTCGCCTATCCACGCCTCTTTGTACCCCAGCCGGTCCAGGATCGTGATCTGCTCCAGGTCGTCCTGCACCGTTTTCGTGAAGTCGGAGCCGGGTGGATGCAGCGGCATTGTGAAGAAACCAACCTCCATGACGGGGTCCTCCTTTGAGTCTGGGTTGCGCCGGATTTGCTATCGACGCAGGCAGTATATGACATGCCCGTCACTATCTCAAGGAAGGTTCGAGGGGAGCGGATCGACCGTTGACAACGGTTGGGGGCCTCAGCATAATTGCCTTGCCTAAGGCACCGGCCTATCTGAACGACTCAGGAGGGAACAATGATTACATCGACACACCACAGTGGCTTTGTCGTCAAGGACCTGACGAGAGCCGTGAAGTTCTACCGCGATGTATTGGGGCTGAAGATTTACGACAGCTTCGACCTTGACGGCGAGGAGCTCTCCAGGGGCATCGGGTACGAAAACGCACACATAAGAGGTTGCCTGCTGTGGGCGGGGCCGGGCCATATCCTCGAGTTGCTCGAGTACATCAATCCACCATTTATCGACCGCCCGACGGAGGACAGAAACGCGTTGGGAGCAGGCCATTTCGCATTCACCGTGGACGATTGCGAGGCCACTTACCAGATGCTCATCAGCGAAGGCGTCAGGGTGTTAAACCCGCCGGCCGAGCCGCTCCCAGGCGTGAAAATCTGCTACCTGCAGGACACCGAGGGGAATTGGATCGAGATCGTGGAGATCAGCGATACCCGGACACCCACAAACGACCTCGGGTTCTAGGCATGCTGTGACACAGCGTCACGAGGGCGGATGAATAACGCGCTCGACCCACCTCTGCGGGCGACGGTCGATCTCGGTGGGGTCCCGACGCCCTCGCACGACGAACTGCTGGCGATGCAGCGGGGCGACTATGTCCTGCGGGCTCGCGACGGCGCACTGACCAAAGTGCCGGTGGAAAAGAGCACACTGCCGCGCGACCCCGAAGGCCATATCCAGCAGATGACCGTGAAGCTGGCGCCGGACGGGACAGTCTACGCCAACCAACCGACGATGACCTGCAAGTCCACGGATGGCGGGCGGACCTGGACCAGATACGAGTGCGACGATAAGCTCTTCGTACAAAGGCCCGAGAACCGCAACGCACGCCATCAAATTCTGAGCGACGGCACGTTTGTGGCCGTGACGTTGCTCCCGAAGAACGGTGGCGACCTCGCAGAGGTCTGGGCGTCGGGCGATGCCGGTCGCAGCTTCGAGAAGCTGTCCACCATCGGTACTCCCGGCGAGTTCGATGAGTTCGATCTGTGGGCCACCCCGTTGGAGATGTTCCGGCTCCCCGACGATACGCTCATCTGGGGCGTTGAGATCCGCAACTCAAAGTATACGATAAGAGACGGCATCGAGGACAAGTGGGTCTCGGGAAAGCACATGAACGCCGTGTTCCGCTCCGTGGACCGTGGAGTGACCTGGGAGGGACCGTGCCACCTGAGCGACTGGACCTCGGACGGAGGCATAGCCCGAATGGCGTCGGGGAGGTTGCTGGCCACGTTGCGCTATCAGCGGGCAATGCTCCCCGGCGACCCACCGGAGCTAATGGCGAGGACCGGCGCGTCTATCAGCCCCTTCGGAACGGACTGGCCGTACAAGCACGTGATGCTGGTCGACTCCGAGGACGGCGGCAGGACATGGACCAAGCACCGGCTGCTGACGAGCCTGTTTGGCCAGTGTTTCGGCTTTCCGGCCGGGCTTAGCGACGGCACGGCCGTCGTTGTCCATGACCACCGCTATCCGCGCCTGCCGTCCGCCGCCCGCGCGATGGTCAGCCACGATGAGGGGCAAACATGGGAGAACGAGGTCTACTACATGTTCGCCGCGGCCGCGGCCGCGGGCTTCAACAGGAGCGTTGTACTTCCGGACGATGTGGTCCTCACCCTCGGCGGCGTCTGCGACAGAGTGGAAGACCTGGAATCGTCGCACGGTGTGCAGGGGAACTCGGACATAGTCGCCATTCGATGGAAGCCGGTGACGGATTGATCACCTTGGTGGCGTGGCAGGAGGCCTCTTTCGGCGTGATATACTGCCGTTCGGCAGAGCCGTATAGGGAGTGTCTCACGGTGCTACATTGAGGAGGTGAGGCAATTGACCACACAAATAGAGCGGCAATACCAAAAGCTGTGGCAGTGCTTGAGCCATAAGCCAAGAGACGACGAGATGAGTGTCCTGATCGACAACACGCTGACAGAACGAGAAGCCGGGCTCTTGAGGATGCGATTCGGTCTGACCGGTGAGTCGCCCACATCTGTAGTCGAAACGGCCAGTCACCTCGAGACAGACGAAGATGCCGTTCGGGAAACGGAAGCAGTCGCGTTGAGAAAGCTGCGGAGAACCTTGGGGACATCTTGAGCGTTATTCATATTTCATAGGGCCGACTTGACAGTCCCGGCAAATGACGATACCGTGGAGTCACGGGCTGAATAAGTCCGTGCCCATCGAGAGGTCTCGCGCAAGCGAAACCTCTTTTTAGTTTGATAGAGTTCCTACCTAGCCGCCTCTTCAGCTACCTGTATCTCGATCGTTACCTCATCTAGCCCATCATGTTCCCTCCTTAGGGACGCCCTCGCCAGGGCGTCCTCTAGTAGCCCCTTCTTCGCCAGTGTTTCCGCCCAGGCCCGAACACCAGCCTCAAGAGTCTCTAGGGCCTCCGTTTCATCCGTACCAAATCCTGTGAGCCCCCTGCCAGACTTCGGGAAGTCGGTCGCCATCGATAGCACCGACATCAAGGCCTGGTCGAACGGCGGCAAGAAGGGAAGGAAGCGCGATAGATCAAAGGTAAAACGGCGAGCGCCTAGACCTGGAAAGGTCTCTGACCCAGACGCCGGTTGGATAGTCAAGACCAACACCGAGGGACGACGGAAGTACGTCTGGGGCTACAAAGCGCACATCCTGGCTGATACCCAGTATGAACTCCCCTTGGTCGTTGATACGAGCCCAGGAAATCTCCATGATGTGAACAAAGCAAGCGCGCTGCTCATGCAGGCTCGATACACGTACATCGGGTTCTACCCCCGACTTCGTAATTTGCGATGCCGCATACTCAAGCGATAAGCTTAGAAGGCTAATAAAGCGGTCCCGTCGGGCGCTTCCCATCATTGACCCACACCCCACGCACAAGAAAGCCGTTAGGAAGACCGAGAAGACCGCCGGTTGGAAGATGATCTACGACAGGCGCAACGCCATCGAGCGGCTGAACGGTCGGCTGAAAGCACATCGCAGGCTCAACTCGCTGCGAATGAGGGGAAGGTTCGAGGCAAGGTTGCACGCGTTGATGGCTGGGTGTGCCAAGCTCAGGCGTTGGCGACGGAGGGCAGGGCGTCGGTGAGGAAAGTGGCCTAGTTAATATTGATTTAGGGATCTGCCGTGATACAAACCTTTGCTGGGAATGGTCAGACACTCCACAATTAACTGACAGATCTGCATTCTAGCGTTTAGCTTCAGCTTGTAGGGCCCAGCGTTGTACATTTCCAGTGTGAGTCGTCCCTTGAAACCAGATTGGATCGTGGGAGCCGTGATGTGAACGGCCAACCCTGGTCTTCCTAGCGAGCTTTTACCTTCGACTCTGGCAGCGAGGTGTGACGGAAGTTCGATTCGCTCAAAGGTCTTACCGATAACGAGTTCGCCCGGTTCCATTTCATACGGATGCCCAGACAAATCCTTCTTCGTCGAGTTCGACTCAAGGAATGCCATGACGTTGACAGCACTGGCGTCAACGGTCAGGCCTTTAATTTTGGGGTCATTGCGGTCGGGAAGAATCAGTAGGTCTTTATCTAAAAGCAGATCAATTGAAGAAGCCACCACCCTATCGTGTGAGGGCAGTGGCTCTATCTTCAATAACCCGGTGCCAATCTCGGCCCATATCTCTACATCAGAAAGGACCATGATGACGATGGGTCATCTAGCAGATTCAGTCAAACGGGTTGCCTCAATTAAGGCTATTGACGCACCGGATGAACCAGAAGGCAACGCAACCATAAGATAATTGCCTGATTCACCAACCACTAAGGCTTTTACGGTCTTTGTGGGTTCATCTACCGCATAACTTGCAACGATAGCCGATTTCACCTCACCGTTAGACTCAAACGAAATAGCAACTTCTTCTTCAGGATATGGTCCTCCCACGATCTCTTTAATTGGAAAGTCAACAGGAGTAGGGTCAGCAAACCAACGAGGCTGGTCAGGTGCCGGGCTACTGAATTGATTCAATACTTTCACCAAAATCAATTGTTTTGAAGGCTAGGGGGCAGAACCTAAAAAGTCAAGTAGTTTCCGACCTATTTCAGCATTGTTCTAGGAACATTATAGAACACTTGTACGGCACATGCAATCCCCTTGAAATATGAATAACGCTCATCTTGAGCGACGTTTCTTGACACAGCTTGTAGTCTCGACTACCCTTCTTTAAAGAAGGCTGTGACGGAGACGAGTAGCGGGGAACGGTCGCCGTAGCGAGTCTGGTCTAGTGTGAGCAGATGCGCGCCGACCCGGTGAAAATTCCCTCCCGAGCCGCGGACCGAAAGGCCTTTTCGCCCCTCCTCTCCCTTCAAGGGAGAGGATTGAGGTGAGGGTGGATCCCCCGGTAGGCTCCGCCGGTATCGCCTACCGTTAACCGGGCGAAGGTGTCAGCAGGCGCCTTGTAGAGTGCCCCGACGTCGCGGACTGGACCGTCGGGGAACGAGGGTGGTACCGCGGGAATTTTTGCTCCCGTCCCTTTTGGGATGGGAGTTTTTTGTTCATGTGAATCGAGAGGTGAGGAAGGAGTTTGAGCGCGCAGACTGCGGAAGAGGGTGGCCCGCCGACCCACTGGACGCACACTCTCTTCGTCGAAAACGCGGAGTTGTACCTGCCGTCCCTTGAGCAGGCGCTTGATCGAGCGGATGCCGAGGCGTCCGCTGTCGCGCGCCTGCTCAGCGAGTCCGGCGTCGATGCGGGCGCCAGGGTGCTGGACATGGCCTGCGGTATCGGCAGACACGCCATCCCGCTGGCGGAGCGCGACTATCGGGTCACGGGGGTCGACATCTCGCCACTCTTCGTTCAAAGAGCCAGAGAGAGGGCTACCGCCGCCGAAGTCGACGTGCGATTTATCGTCGGCGACATGCAGGAGGCGGAGGACCTGCTTGGTACGGAACCGCCGTTCGAGGCGTTCGTAAGCATGTTCACCTCCAACGGATACTACGGGCAGGCCGGGGACCTGTCTCTTTTTAGCCAGCTGAAGCGGCTGGCGTCGCCGGGGGCAGTGTTGGTTGTCCTCACAGCCAATCGCGACTGGCTCGTACGCAACTTCGAGCCGGAGGGGTTCGACAAGGCCGGGACGATCCGCATCCTCCAGCGACGGGCGCTCGACCTCGAGACCTCCACGATGCACAACGACTGGGAGTTCTACGAAGGGGCTGATGAAAGTCTCACGCTCAGACTCAAGCTGCAGATGGAGCACCGGCTGTATAGCCTCCACGAGTTCAAGGATCTGATACAGGCCGCAGGGTGAAACTACTTGCGGAGCTTTGGGAGCGACCGGGGACCGGACTTCGAGCTGGGAGACCTGACGTACGATTCTATGGCAATGTGGGTGGTGGCGCGAGCGGAGTAGGGAACGGCCCCTCGATACGTCCCGATCCGAATCGGGACTACTCGGGGTATACGGGGGTGAGTGTTGTCATGCTTGTGGTCCGATAGGCGCCCTACGAACAGGGATGGTATCGAGGAGACCGGTTGGCGAGGATGGGGTAGATCGTTGGCGGACTTCGCTGAGACTATGCGGGTGGTTGGCCCGTCCAGGGTAGAGGAAGGGACGGCCCCTCGAGTAGTCCCGATGCCGCATCGGGACTACTCGGAGTAAACGGGAATAAGACTCTGAATCAGTTGAGGTAAAGAAATGTTCGAACCGATAGGATCAAAGGTCGACTTCCCAGCGATGGAGCGCGAGTTGCTCACGTGGTGGGCCGAGAACGAGATTGTCGAGAAGTACCTCAAGCGCAACGATAGCTCGGCGAAGAAATTCTCGTTCATCGATGGGCCGATCACGGCCAACAACCCGATGGGCGTGCACCACGGATGGGGCCGCACGTATAAAGACCTGTTCCAGCGCTACAAGACCATGCAGGGATTCAAGCAGCGTTACCAGAACGGCTTCGACGGTCAAGGCCTGTGGATCGAGGTGGAGGTCGAAAAGGAGCTTGGCCTCAACTCCAAGCGCGATATCGAGACGTTCGGTATCGATAAGTTTGTCGAGCTATGCAAACAACGCGTTAGGAAGTTCGCGGACGTCCAGACACAGCAGTCGATCAGGCTGGGCTACTGGATGGACTGGGACAACTCCTACCACACGATGTCGGACGAGAACAACTACACGATCTGGCACTTCCTGAAGGTGTGCCACGAGCGCGGCTGGATCTACGAGGGCACCGACGTCATGCCCTGGTGTCCCCGCTGCGGGACAGGGCTTTCAGAGCACGAGATCGCGACCGAAGGCTATCGAGAGATCGTGCACCCGGGCCTGTACGTTCGGTTTCCGCTGGTCGAGCGACCCGGCGAGTCGCTACTGGTCTGGACCACGACACCCTGGACTCTGACTAGCAACACCGGCGCCGCCGTCCACCCCGACTTCACCTGTGTCAAAGTCCGGACCGCCGACGGCGAGGTGCTCTACCTGCTCAAAGCCCGTTTGGATGTGCTGAAGGGCGACCATGAGGTGCTGGACGAGATGCCCGGCAGGTCGCTCGCCGGCCTTCGCTACCGGGGGCCGTTCGACGAGCTCCCGGCCCAGAAGGGCGTGGACCATCGCGTAGTCGTGTGGAAGGAGGTCAGCGAGAGTGAAGGAACGGGCATCGTGCACACTGCTCCGGGTGCCGGTAAAGAAGACTTCGCCCTGAGCAAGGAGATGGGGCTGGCCGTCGTTGCGCCACTGGACGACTTCGGAGTATTCGTTGACGGGTTCGACTGGCTGACCGGCAAGAGCGTGTTCGAGGTCAACAAGTCCATCTACGATAGCTTGCGGGAGAAGGGCGCCTTCTACAAGCTTGAACAGTTCTCCCACCGCTATCCCGTATGCTGGCGCTGCGACACCGAGCTGGTATTCCGCCTGGTGGACGAGTGGTTCATCTCAATGGACGAGCTACGAGGCCTTATCGCGGAAGTGACCAAGAAGATCCAATGGGTCCCAGGGTTCGGCCTCCAGAGGGAGCTGGACTGGCTGAAGAACATGGACGACTGGATGATCTCCAAGAAGCGCTACTGGGGGCTGGCCTTGCCCATCTACAAGTGCGGAGAGTGCGGCCACTTCGAGGTCATCGGCAGCGAGCCGGAGCTCGAGTCCAGGGCCGTCGAGGGATGGGACAGGTTCGAGGGCCAATCGCCACATCGCCCCTGGATCGACGCAGTCAAGGTCAAGTGTCCGGAGTGCGGGGCAACGGTCTCGCGCATTCTCGACGTCGGGAACCCGTGGCTGGACGCGGGAATCGTTCCCTTCTCAACGACTGGCTACCGGCAGGACCGCGATCATTGGCGGGAGTGGTTCCCCGCGGATTGGATATCGGAGAGCTTCCCCGGCCAGTTCCGGAACTGGTTCTATTCCCTCCTCACTATGAGTACCGTGCTCGAGAAGTCCGAGCCCTGCCGGGCCATCTTCAGCTACGCGGTGATGCGGGACGAGAAGGGCGAAGAGATGCACAAGAGCAAGGGCAACGCTATCTGGTTCGACGAGGCCGCCGAGAAGATGGGAGTCGATGCCATGCGGTGGCTGTATGTTCGCCACAACCCTGCGGCGAACCTGAACTTCGGCTTTGGGATCGCCGACGAGGTGCGGAGACGTTTTATCATCCCGCTCTGGAACGCCTTTTCGTTCTTCGTAACGTACGCCAACATAGACCAGTATGACCCGAAGACCGCCGCTCCACCGGTGGAAAGCAGGCCCGAGCTGGACAGGTGGATAGTCTCGGAGCTGAACACTCTCATCAGCGATGTCACGGCGGCGCTGGACCGGTACGAGCCTGATGCCGCGGCGCGGCGGGTCGAGGAGTTTGTCGAGTACCTCACAAACTGGTACATCAGACGAAGCCGCCGCCGTTTCTGGAAGAGTGGGGTCCTGAGTGGGGATGACGGGGCGGACGAGGACAAGCTCGCGGCTTACTCGACCCTCTACGAGTGCCTGGTGACGTTGGCAAAACTGATAGCACCCTTCCTCCCCTTCGTCTCCGAGGCCATTTACCGAAACCTTTCGGCTCCGCTCAAAGCAGGCCTTGTCGCCTCCGTGGGCGGGGGCGCCGACAGTGTCCACCTTGACAGCTACCCCGCAGCGGACGCGTCGAAGATCGACGGTGGGCTGTCGGAGGCCACGAGGCTCGCCATGCGTCTGTCCAGCCTAGGACGGGCCGCGCGCAGCAGCGCGGGAATCAAGGTGCGGCAACCGTTGGAGCGGGCCCTTGTCTGGATCGCGTCAGGTGAGACCGGGCTTCTAGAGCAAGTCGTTTCTCAGGTGCGGGACGAGCTGAACATCAAAGAGGTCGTGACGATCGACGACGAGGCTGAGGTGCGGGAGTTCAAGCTGAAGCCTAACATGGCGATTCTTGGGCCCAAGTATGGTGCCGAGATGGGTAAGGTGTTGGAGGCGATAGCGAACGCCGATGCCCAAAAGGTCTACTCCAAGCTCGCCGCCCCACCTCCGCAGAGTCTGATGGACCGCCTCAAGGGGAAGCCGGACACCGGGGCACGGCAAGCGCTCTACGCGGACTCCGAAAGTCCGGTCAGGCAGGTTACCATAGGGGACTTTGTACTAGGCCTAGACGACGTCAAGTTCGTATACACCGATCGGCACGGCTACTCCGTCACCGGTGAGCCCGGTTACACCGTGGCCGTCACGACCGAGATCAGTCACGAGCTCGCGCTGGAGGGGCTGGCAAGGGAGCTGGTGCACCGTATCCAGAATATGAGGCGGTCGGCGGGGTTCGACATCGCCGACCACATCGTGACTTACTACCAGGGCGGGTCGGAGCTAGACGAGGTTGTGTCCGCGCACGGTGACTACATCAGAGAGGAGACCCTGTCACGCCAGGTACTTAATGAAGCTCCGGCCGATGACGCTTACTCAGAGACGCACGAGGTCAATGGACTCGAGGCTGTGCTTGGGGTCATAAAGGCGTGAAGGGCTACGAGGGCCGCTCGGCGAGCTCCACGATCGTGATCAGGGTCTCGTTACTGTGTACGTACTCGACGTTGATCAGGTCGCCTACCTTGTAGGTCCACAACAAGCTGAGCCACGAAGCAACGTCCGGCGTAGGGATACCGTCGATCTTGGTCATGACATCCCCGGCACGAATGCCCGCTTTGAATGCGGGGCCATCCAGGGACATTAGCGTAACAATGACCCCCTCGGTCACGGACAGGTTCAAGTCGTTGGCGATCGCAGGGGATACGTCCCTTCCAGAAAACCCGATCCGTGGACGGATCACGCGGCCGTGCTCGATCAGGCTATCAATGACAGGGACGGCAACCGCGGCGCTCGATGCGAACCCAACGCCACTGGCTCCTCGAACGATAGTCTGATTGATGCCGACCACCTCCCCGTCGAGGTTGATCAACGGTCCGCCGCTGTTGCCGCTATTGATGGCGGCGTCCGTCTGGATAAGGTCGTAGTAGGTACCCGCCCCCTGGTCAGTGCTAATAGTGCGCCCCAGGGCACTGATGATACCCAGCGTCACCGTCGGGCCTCCCCTCAGCGCCAGCGCGTTTCCCATCGTCAGCACCCATTCCCCAACTCTCAGGTGGTTGCTGTTAGCGAAACTTGCGGTGGGCAGGTTTTCCGCGTCGATCTTAACGACCGCCAGGTCTGTCACGACGTCCCTTCCGACTACCTGCCCGTCGTAGGTCTGGCCATCGGGCAAGTGAACCTTGATCTCCACAGCGCCGTCGATGACATGGGCGTTGGTGGCGATGTAGCCGTTGGGTCGCACTATGATGCCAGACCCGTCGCCCGACTCTTGTTGAAACGCAAATAGACCTCTGGTGATGGACTCCACGCTGATGGAGGCTACCCAGGGCTTGACGTCTTCAACGACGTCGGCAATAGAGGGGAGAGTGGATAGGGCAGCGGCGGAGTTAGACCCGTTGACGTTCTGGGCACTTGGAGCCGGGGCTGCAGGCGCCGGCGCTAGCGGCGCCGACGTGGCGATCGGCTCAGGAGTAGGGGCCGGTTGCGAGGTGCCGCAAGCTACTGCTAGAGCAATCAGCAGCGGAAGCGGTAGGAGCTTGATGCATCGAGAGCCGCACGCTTTAGGCCATCCTCGTAGATTCCACAACCCTGAGACTGACACGCGAAAACCCCGTCCAGAGGAGTCTAAAGCTATATGATTCCTTCTCTTCGATGCTGGAAGCGTACGCGGCGTAACGCGATGTGATGAGGGCGCCGAACAAGACTATGATAGCTGACACGTAGACCCAGGTCAATAAAGCCACGATCGCTCCAACCGACCCGTACACCACGTTGTAATCGAGTGACGTGATTATGTATTTGACGAAACCCCACTTCACCGCTTCGAACGCCATCGATGCGATCAACGCCCCCAGCCATACGTCTCTAAGGCGGACACCTGTGTACGGAAGGAATCGGTACATCAATACGAAAGCGGCAAAGGAAGCCAGAGGAGACAATAGGTTGGACAGGACTCTCCAGATGGAGTCGTTCAAGAGTTGAGACTCTGGGGCCACTGCGGTCAATACGCCTCTGGAGACGCCGATGGCCGCCCCGCTGTACAAGACCGCCAGCAGTACGACCCCAGCAACCAACACCAGGGTGAGGTCTATGAGGCGCTCCCTGAGGAACGGCCGTGTCTTCTTGACGCCCCAGGCGGCGTTAATCCCCTTTCTGATGGCTCCGAAGGCGGCGGTTGACGCCCAGAGCAGGCCGAATACGCTGGCGATCCCGATTCCGGTTATCGCAGGGGTGTTCACGACACCTTGCACCTGCACGCTGACGAACTCGCTTGACACCGGGAGAGCATCCGCGATCCCCTGGGCAAGCTCGAGTCGCTGCTCTTCGGTGCGAAGCCCCGCCAGGAAGCCGAGGACTGTGATGACCGCCAGGAACAGCGGGAACATAGCGAAAAGAGCATAGAAGGCGATAGCCCCCGCTATGTAGGGGCAGTTCTTCCGCATGAAGTCGTTGACCGTATCGGCGCTAAAAAGCACGAATCTGATAGCGACCAATTGCGAACTCCGGAAGGTCTGTCCGGCGAAATGGCCGGAATTTGGCGAAATCCCGTGAGGATACTACAGAAGTCGAAACGGCGTTGTCAAGGCGCGCAGGGGCCACCTGGCCAACTGCAACCCTCGAGTTTTGCATCTAAAGTCGCAGTCCGCCGTGTGGCTCGACAAGTCCCCCGATGCGGCATCGGGGCGACTCCTGTCGGAGCTCACCACGAACGGAGGTTCAAGGCACCGTTCACCCTGAGTAGTCCCGATGCCGCCCCGATGCCGTATCGGGGGGGACGTATCGAAGGGAGCTCGTCGAAGGGCACTTCGGGTCAACTCAACACTTGATTCCCTCGCAAAAAGGCCTGTTTGAGATGAACCCTGGCGTGCGAAGGGGCCTGGAAGGGAGGAGGCCACGGGATGCCGGCTGCTGGCCTCACCGCACCATCTGCCGCGCTCAGGACAAGCGTGATCCCGTTGCGGTACCCATTCCGTGGCTCAGGGCACCCGGTGGAAGTTGTGGAGCGGCGCCCTCATGCGACCGCGACCGCAGGTACCGTCCCGACCGCCCGCTGAGCCGTGTTCTCCATCTCCACCAGGCGTGCATGGACCATCCGCTTGAAGTTGCACGCCAACGCCTTCAGGTAGACGGCAAGCCGCACCCGACGGCCCCCTCGCACCCGCAAGCGCCCAAGCCCGTGGGCGCGCTTCAGTTCGGAGTTCGTTCCCTCGATCCCGGCCCTTATGTCATACCGCTTGCGCCACTCCTCGGTGGCCTCGGCCCTCCGGCGCCGCTCGATGTTTACCTTCACCAGATCCGCCTTGAGGACGTAGTCCCCCGCACGCCGGTCCAGCTTCACTGAGCAACGGGACCGCAAGGGGCAGGGCTCGCATGTTGTCCCGGCAAAGTGGACCTCTACCCGCTCCGGCGCATCCTCCAACTCGTACTCCTCGATGGACGGGTGGCCGGCGGGGCACACCGTGGCCTGCTCCCCTGTGACGTCGATCTGGAAGTCCGCGGCGGTGAGCGGCGGTGGTCCGTCACGCTCTCCTTCGTGCGAGTTCCCCGGCGCCGACCCCGCCACCGGGCTCACCAGTTCCGTTCCCCGGCGCGAGGCTTCGAAGGCGTTGCGGCCCGACCCATACGCCGTGTCGACGAAGAGCTCGTCCGGTCGGACCTTCCGCTCTGCGAGCCCGTCAACGACCGGCACGCTCACGTCGGTGTCGCTCCCACTCGAGGGGGTCACCTCCACGTGGGTGATGAGCTGGGTGGCGTTCTCCTCGTGGCAGGTCTCCGCCACCTGCACCTCGTACCCCTTCCCCTTGTGGCCGCTGTAGGTCACATCCGGGTCGTGGGGCGATTGCAGCGAGTCGGCGGACACCTGCTTCGGGTCCTTCAGGGCCACGGGCACCTTGCATTCCCCAGCATCGTCGTCATCGTCCCCCGGGCGCCCGTCCCGGTGTTTGCCCACATGGCACTGCTCCCGCAGCAGCCGCTCCAGCAGCCGGTACTCCTCCAGCTGGGCAGCAGTCGTGCCACAGAACCGGTCCACCAGCCGGTAGAGGTCCCGGGCACAGACCGAAAAGCGTCGCCGACCCTCCCCCGTGTGGGCGTCCTCGTAGTGGGTCGCCTCGTCTTCTTCCTTCAAATAGCGCCCCAGGAGGCCCTCCGGAACCACAGGGCGAAGCTCTGGGTGCTCCCAGCGCAAGGCCCGCAGGAACAACCGCATCGTCTCACAGAACAGGCCCAGCCGGGTGAGTGTAGCGATGTTGCTCATGATGTGGGTGGAGTCCAACCGTTGCTTTCCGGTGCGTATGCCCAGCGCCTGGATGATCCGGTCCGTGATCTCCTGGAAAGCCAGCCGGCCACCGTCGTGCTGCATCAGGCGAACTCGGAAGTTGTGGAGGGTCTTCTGGGGCAGGTGGGTCTCCTCGATGTCCAGCCGCAGGGCGTGGTGCCAGAGCAGGTTGAACTCTAGCTGCTCCAGGGCTTCACCGTCGGTGAGGTTGAACATCTCTTTGAGAAGGTGGACCCCGAGGACGGTCTGCACCGCTCGGTTGGGACGGCCGTTGTCCGCGCAGTACATCGGAGCAAAGAGCTCCTCGTCAATCAGGGGGAGCGCCTCGTTTCGGAAAACCTCGGCCCAACTCCCCTCCAGGCGCTTAGCCTTCTTCGGCGTCACCAGGAACTGGGACTGCCAGAGGCTCTCTTGCGGGTCTCGCGCTCGGAACATCCTCCCCTCCCTCGCCCGGGCGCTGCCCCAACGCCCCTTCCCCACATTATCCTCCCATTGCCCCCGGAGGACGAGGGGTTTTTACGAGGGAATCATCACTTCGGCTCAAAGCCGCCGCACCCAGTGTGGCAGGCCCATTCCGCTCGCGATACCTATCTTATGAACCAGCGGACCGCGTGTCGGCCCTGGCTCTTTCGGAACTGCAGCGTGTATGGGTCGACCATCTGTAACGCGACGTGGCCGTCCGTTCGGGCCATCACCCAGCCGAAGTCCCAGCCGTTGCTAACGTAGGTTAGAGGGATGGCTGGCCTAACGCGTACAAGGGGGTGTGTCGACCCGATAAACAGCTTGCGCTCCGTGTAGTAGTAGCATGATCCCACCTGGATGAACACCTCGTGGCCCATAGCGTTGGCGGGGTCTTCCGCAAGATCGTCGCATAGGCCGCGGATACCCACCTTGACCTCCGCACCGCTGCTGAACGCATCCCCCAGCGCCTCGACCGAGCCGGACTGCACCTCACCGTCTTGGCCGTGTGCCAGCACCTCACGCCAGTCGTCCCGGACCCAGTAGCGGTACACATCGAAATCGTAGATAAAGTTGCTGCTGGGGGCGTTGGTAGTCTGGTCCCAGTCCTCGAGCTTGTGCATCTTCGGCATTTCGGAGACGTCTTCAAGGGGGGACGGCCCACGTTCGCCGACCGGCGGTGGGCCGTTGAGGAGCGGGTTCCCTCTCGCCTGCATTCCGTCCTGGTTGTACAGAAAGAACGACATCGACGGGCGGCCAAACCCGTGAGGAAGCGAGATAGGCTGTCGCAGGGTCATAAAGCCGGCTGTCCACGAGTCCTGCAGCAGGTACGTCTCCCCGAACTCGGCCACCTCTATCACGACCTCGGGGTTGTCGGAGCTTGGGTCGATGTGCTCGTTGTGCTTGAACTCAGTAGCTATACGCAGGTCCGCCCCTCGTCTGACGGCGTCGCTCAGCGCTGCCACGCTGCCGGCCGAGGCCGAACGGCTCTCGTCCAGCTCTAACGCGCGTGTCCAGCCTTTCATCTGGTCTTACCTCCTCAGGTGTTGGCTTCGCTTGCAACGGGGTCGAATTGTAGCACGTCCTACCCCGTGCTATAATGCCTCCAGTCGTTCACACAGGTTTAGGGGCTGATTTGGCTGATCCGCAATCACGCGAATACGAACTGGTAATGGTCCTCAGTGCGGAAGCCACTGAGGACGAGATCTCCGCCACTGTGGAGCGGGTGGACGGGCTGATTGCGTCCGGCGATGGCAGCGTTGGGGACCATGAGACGTGGGGGCTGCGCCGGCTCGCGTTCCCCGTCCAGAAACAGAGGGAGGGAAACTACGTCCTGACCCGTTTCGGGTCTGACCCGAGCACCATTGCCGAGCTCAACCGCAGCCTGAAGGCCGCCGATGATATTCTGAGGTTTCTCGTGACTAAAGTGGAATTGCGGCCTGCTGTCCGGATGTCATCCAAGGAAGCCAAGGCGAAAGGAGCCGGTTGAGATGGCGGGGATGAACAAGATGCTGCTGATCGGCAACGTCGGCGCCGACCCGGAGATGCGATACACGCCTAACGGTAACCCGGTCACAACGTTCCGAGTGGCAACCAGCCGCAGGTACACGACCGCCGAAGGTGAGCAGCGCGAGGAGACCGAATGGTTCAGGGTTTCCGCGTGGAACCGCCTGGCGGAGACCTGCAATCAGTATGTGACCAAGGGCATGAAGGTATACGTCGAAGGAAGACTGAAGAGCGACGAGTGGGTAGGACAAGACGGCGAGAAGCGGTTCGGTATGGAGATAACCGCAAACGACGTGAGGTTCCTCGACCGGGCGCCCGGAGGTGAGCCAGCGGCTGAGGGTCAGCCGGCTGCCGTGGAGGCCGAGCCTAGCGATGCCGAAGACCTGCCCTGGTAGGACCTGACCTAAAAGGAAAGAGGACTAAGAAAGTGACGAGTCAACGCGGTTCGGGACCCAGTAGGGGCGGCGGATTTAGAAGAGGCAGACCTCGGTATTTCGCGCGGAGAAAAGTCTGCGCATTCTGCGTCAACAAGATCAACTACATCGACTACAAGGACGTCTCGGTCCTGAGAAGGTATCTTTCCGACCAGGCCCGTATCGCGTCGAGACGCCAGTCCGGTTGCTGCTCCAAGCACCAGCGCGGCGTAGCTGCAGCAATCAAACGTGCGCGGCACCTCGCGATGCTGCCCGTCAGCCGCGTCCACCGCGTGGACTAGCTCCCGCCGGACCTCGTATAATCGCGGGCGTATCCGTCACCCCTCTTTCCACCCCTACGCGGACGGCCACTAGTCTGTAGTCAGTCCCAGGTATCTCATCCGGGGTCCATCGGATCTTGAGCGTTCGCCTCACGAACGCATGATACTATGTGGCCTGCCCTGGGAGTCCTTCGCTAGGCATCATGCAGTCAACCAACCGACGACTCCGGCCTTCAATCATGCTGCCGGCCATTGCGGCCGGTGTCGTATTATTGAGCGCCGGGATGCTGGCGGCGGGCGCGGTGTGGCAAGAACAAAGAGAGTCGAGCGGGTCGCCTGATCTCTCTAGCCTTGACGCGATCGCGTCGGCGCACTGGCACTCCTTGCTAGGCTGCTCCGCACTCAGGAGACTCGAGGGCGAGATGTCGACCTGGACAGAAGAGTCCGATATACCCGGGGAGGAATTCTTCCTTGCTCGGGCACAAGAGATCTACGAGAGCGACCAGCACACCATTCTCAGCGCTCAGCCGGCCCTTCGAGACGCGTCTCTCGAGCTGATCGCGGCGGCAGCCCCCCTCGACACATTCGGGTTTACCCTGTCAAGGCTCAGGATGGAGGAGGGGTGTAAGCAGAGGGGCTACTGGAAATGATCCGTTGGATATCCAGGAGAGTTCGGTGACGGACGAGACGAAAAGAGCAAACGAGCCAGCGGCCATCGGGATCGGGCTGTTGGGTATGGGGGTGGTTGGCTCCGGCGTAGCCAGGGTCCTATTCGAAAAGGGGGGCCTGCTGGCTGGCATCGTTGGTCGTCCCCTCTCGCTGAAGGGGGTCCTGCTGCGAGACCCAGGCAAGACACGCTCTTTCGATGTCCCTGCTGATCTGATCACGACCGATGTCCAGGCCATCATCGACAACCCCGACATTGACATCGTCGTCGAGGCGATGGGCGGTCAGGACCCCGCGCTCGACTACATCGTCAGGAGCATCGAGTTGGGTAAACACCTGGCGACCGCCAACAAGGAGGTCATGGCCCGCCATGGACCGGACATCCTGGCCCTAGCACGGGAGAAGGGCGTCCATGTGCTGTTCGAGGCCAGCGTCGCCGGCGGCACTCCGATAATCGCCCCTTTGCTCAGGGACCTACTGGCAAACGACGTTATCGCCATCCACGCCATCATCAACGGCACGACGAACTACATCCTGACAAAGATGGACCAGGAAGGCGTCGACTTCGAGGTGGCGTTGAGGGAGGCCCAGGATCTCGGATATGCCGAAGCCGACCCGGCCGACGACGTGGAGGGCACCGATGCCGCCTACAAGCTGGCGATCCTGTCGACGTTGGCCTTCCGCACCAGGGTAAGCGATACCGACGTGCACCGAGAAGGGATTACCCGGCTGAGGGCACGCGACTTCCTATACGCACGGGAGCTCGGATACACCGTGAAGCTCATGGCGATCGCCAGGAAGATGGACGCGTCCATCCAGGCCAGAGTCCATCCCGTCTTCGTGCCAGCCGAGCAGCTGATAGCCAAGGTGGACGGCGTGTTGAACGCCGTGGAGATCGAGACCGACCTCGCCGGTCGCGTCTTGTTTCATGGCCGAGGGGCCGGCGCACTGCCGACCAGTAGCGCGCTGGTAGCGGATATCGTCGATATCTCCCGCAACATCGTCGGCAACGTGACGCCACTCAGGTCTTTCAAGTTGGACAAGGGTGTGGCGGTAGCGCCCATGGCGGAGCTCGAAACGAAGTACTACCTGCGCTTAAGTGTGGCAGACCGCCCCGGTGTACTGGCGCAGATCGCGAGAATCCTAGGCGACCTCGGGATCAGCATAGATTCGGTCATACAAAAGGCGAAGGACGAGGTGGCCCGGCAGGCCGAGCTCGTGCTCATGACCCAGAGCGCCAAAGAGGCGTCGATGCAACAAGCGCTTCAGATGCTACAAGACCTGGAGGCGGTCGTTGAGATCGGCAACATGGTGCGCGTTGAGGACTTGGACTAGCGATCGCTACCCGCGGTTGCCACCGTAGGTTGAGTCGAGAGGAGCGCCTTCGTCGAATCGAGACGCCTGCAGCGGTGAGATGTCGACCGTGGTCACCCTGCCGTCGACGATGAGCTCCGCCAGGCACAGGCCTATTGCAGGGGCCAGCTTGAATGAGTGGCCGCTTCCGCCCACGGCCAGATAGATCCCATCCAGGCCAGGCGCCTGGTCCACGATCATATTCCAGTCGGGCGTTATCGTGTAGAGCCCCGCCCAGCTGGCTACGACCTCGGCCTTCTCCATGGCAGGGAAGCGGTGGGCCAGCAGCCTGCTCGTCTCTCGGACGAACTCAGCATCGGCCTCGCGGCTGTAGCTGTCGGGGTCTGCCGGGTCGTTGGGTTTCGGGTGCCCGGTTCCCACCAGCAGCGTTCCGCCCGGCTCGGGCCGGTAGTAGGTCCGGTCCACCATGTTAGAGACCACCATACCGGCGGCGGTCACCCCTGCGGGCGGCCTCACGACTATATCCTGTTCCCGGGATATCTCTAGCGGCAGGTCAAGGCCGACCCACTCCCCGACCCGGCGGGCCCAGGGCCCAGCCGCGTTCACCACCACCTCGGTCTCGATCTCGCCCTTCGGCGTCGAGACCCTTCGGACCCGCCCCCTAACTCCCTCGATTCCCGTGGCGGGCGTGCTCGTATGGACCTCGGCGCCCCTCTTCCTGGCGCTGCATGCGAATGCGTTGGCCATCGCGCGGGCATCGGCGTACCCGGAATCCGGCTCGTAGGCCACGCGGCCAATGCCCGCTACGTTCAGACCAGGCAACTGCCTGGCCGCCTCTTCAACCGATACCGCCTGGGTCCGCACTCCCAGCCGTCTCAGGCGCTCCATGTTCTCGTCGAACACCGCCGAGGCCTCGGGCGGCACCAGGAACAGCCAGCCGGTCTTGGTGAACACTTTCGTCCCGTCTAACTCGTCCGGGAAGCCCTCGAACAGCTCCAGGCTCTTTTTCACCAGCCGAATGCTTACCTCGTTCGAGTAGTGCTGGCGGACGATGGCCGCCGAGTCGCCGGTGGAGCCCGAAGCGAGGTTGCCCCGCTCCAGCAGGACGACATCCGTCAAGCCCTTGTTGGTCAGGTGGTACAGCAGGCTCGTGCCCACCGCCCCACCTCCGATGATCACCGCGTCAGCGGTTTTCTTCATGTTTACGCACTCCGCAGGATGGGCTAGTCCTCGGGGCCCAGGAATCGGCGGCTACTCGGGATATCCGGGAGGTTGGACAGCCCCGCTCCGTATCCCCGAGTAGTCCCGATTCGGCATCGGGATATCGAGGGGTTCTTGCCCCGCGTACATCGGCTAAGTACCTGGGGTAACGTGGATGTCCCTCGATACGTTCCCCTAATGGACCCGCAGAAGGGCCCCAAACCCTTCGAGGGCAGTGTCCACACCGGCCATGCGCAGAGCCCTCCAGGTCGTCGCCTGGCTGCTGGTGACGACCGGCTTGCCGGTCTGTGACTCCAGCTCCTCGATGATTTCGAGGGCCCTGACGTTGGCGCAGCTCAGGAAGGTGCCATCCGCGTCCGACAGGTCCAGCTGCGAAGCAAAATGATAGGACTCCTCAGGGAACACCGCACCGCGGTTAAGGTTGTCCTCGATGTCGCGGAACGCGAAGTCGGTTACCGAGACACCGTGCCAACCGAGGTAGTCGATCTCCCGCCGGGTGACCTCTTCGTCGTAGGGCGTGAGCATGGCTACGCGCCGCAGGCCGAGCGCCCTCATTGCCTCGACCACGGCCTCGCTCGTCGTCGTGATCTTCGCGCCGGGGATGAGGCGGCCGAGTGTGTCTTTGATCGCCTGGTTGCCGTCCTGCCCGTCCTTGAAACTGCCCGACGTGCACATGTAGACGGCCACGGCCGGCCGGGTGGTCGCCAGCTGCCTGGCGGCCAGCTCGATGCCCGCGTTCATCTCACCCAGCCCCTCCACGTCGGTCGTCTCGATGAGAAGGCGTGCAGGCATGCCGAGGACTCCCTCTAGCCCGGCCGTCATTCTGGCAAACTCCGGCTCGAAGACAGTGCAGGACGACGGCAGCATGAAGGCGATCTTGGCCCTCGACCCATACACTCTCGTTACTCCCCCCTGAGCCTCGTGGTGGCCTCGCGGTCGACCTCTAGGCTGCCAGGCTTCAGGGCCACCCGGTAGACCTCTTTCGCCCGCTCCCGCGACACGAGCCCCTCCACCACGTCCGAGCGCACCGCCTCGGGGTCGCGGGTTCTCGGGTCTCCCCATCCGCCACCCCCGGGCGTCTCGGTCACGATGACGCGTCCCGATTCGACGGTGGTCGTAACCTTGGAGGGGAGAGGAGCGGTGTTCCCGTCGGGCTCTACGACCGCGGACCGTGAAGGCGATGCGGGCAGGCCGTCGAAGAGTCCCCAAGGCGCCACTTTCGCCCGGTCCGAGCTCAGCGTGAGCTTCACATCCGCGCCCAGGACTCTCAGGACCCGTGTCAGCCCCACCCCTCCCCTGTGTCGCCCAGCCCCCTCCGAGTCGGGCAGCAGCCCGTACCGCTCCACCAGGAGGGGGTAGGCCGCCTCGATGGCCTCCACCGGCGCGTTGCGGGTGTTTGTCATGTGGTTCTGGATAGCATCCATCCCGTCCAGGTCGTGCATGGCGCCCTGGCCCCCAGCATACGTCTCGATGTAGTTATATAGCACGCCGCTTCGCGGGTCGACTCCTCCGATGTTCAGCAGGTTCATCGTCCCGGCGCACGCGGCCTGCACCCTCTCTGGGACTGCCTGAGACAGGGCCCCCAGCAGCACGTCGGTGATCCGCTGAGTCGTGATGATGTTGGCGTTGCAGACCGCCTGCGGGTACACAGCGGACAGCACACTGCCCTCACGTACGACGACATCGAAGGGCTTGTAGGCACCGGCGTTTGCGGGCAGCTCGGGGTCCAGGACCGCCTTGAACACGTAGTAAACGCAGGCGGCGACAGACGGCCATCGACAGTTTATCGGCCCCTTGGCCACATCGTCGGTAGCAGAGAAGTCGGCGCGCACCGAGTCGCCCTTGGTCTCCAGGTTGACGCGCACCGTGTAGGTCCGGTCGCTGATCCCATCCCCCTCGATCACGTCTTCGTAGGTGTATTCGCCTTGCGGTATCTTGGCGAGGGCCGCTCGCATCCGCCGCTCCGAGTAACGGATCATCTCATCCAGGTACCTTTCGATCGTGTCGGTCTGGTACTTGTCCACTAGCTCGCCGAGCCGGCGGGCCCCGGTGTTGTTGGCGGCGTACTGCGCGAGAAGGTCCCCTCGGACCTCCGCCGGGGGCCTGACGTTCTGGGAGATGAGCGACCACAGCTCAGGCTCCAGCTCGCCCCCTCGAAACAGTCGCACCGGGGGTATCTGAAGGCCCTCTTGGAAGATCTCCTCGACTCCAAATGGCATCGACCCGGGCGCGAACCCACCCACATCCACGTGGTGTGCCTGGTTCGCTGCAAGGGCAATCATCTTGCCGTCGTAGAAGACCGGGGATATCAGGCAGAGGTCGTTGAGGTGGCCCGGCCCCGCGGGGTACGGCATGTTCATGGCGATCGCGTCCCCTGGCCCGAGGTCGTCGAACGGGTACGCCTCCATAGTCGAACGAACGGCCGACTGCATCGTACCCAGGTGAAGCGGCGTGCCGATCTCGCTCTGGGCCACGACTACCACGTCCCCCCTTGCGGTGTATATGGCGCACGACGCATCGCGGCGGTCCTTGATATTGGTGGAGTAGCTGGCGTTGACGAGCGCAACGATCATCTCCTCCGCGATGGAATAGAAGGCGTTGCGCATCACCTCCAGGGTTATAGGGTCGACCGCGGCCTGAGTCATGGCTATTCCCGCTCCAGGATAAGGTTGCCGAGCGCATCGACCGAGGCCCGTTGGCCGGGCCAGACCACCGTCGTCGAGTCAAGCTGCTCGACTATCGCGGGCCCGCTGAAAACGTTACCTTGTCCAAGCCGGTCCCGGTCGTAGATGTCGGAGTTCATCGGTTCATTTCGGAAGTAGACTTGCCGTTGGCCCGTGAGGGCCGTGCGGGCGTCTGCTGAGCGTCCCGCCGCCGCTTCCAGCTTGGGCCTCGGCAGCTCCGTTAGGGCAGTGACTCTCAGGTTGACGATCTCCATCGGGTTCTCCCTGCGAGCGTAGCCGTAGAGGCGATCGTGCTCGTCGTGGAATCGCTCGTAGACCTGGCCAAGCTCAGTCGCGTCAAGCCGGTCCGCCGCCACCGGCACCTCCAGCTCGAAGCCCTGCCCAAGATAACGCACATCCGCCATTCGGACCAGGGTGACGGCGTCTCGTGCCATCCCTTCTCGCCGCATCCACTCGATGGCCTCGTCCTCCATTTCGGAGTAGAGAGCACTCAGCTCTTCAGGCTCCACTACGTCCGAGGACCGCAGCACCGTCCTCACCAGGTCTGTGCGCAGATCGGCCATAAGTAGCCCGAGGGCCGAGGTGACGCCCGGCGCAATAGGGACCAGGACACGGGGGATGTCCAACTCGTCGGCAAGCTCTGCAGCGTGCAGGGGCCCGGCCCCTCCGAAGGCCACTAAGCAGAATTCACGAGGGTCGTACCCCTTCGCGACGGACACCACCCTGATGCCCTTGATCATACCCGCATTGACCACGCGAACGATGCCCTCGGCCGCCTCCTCAACACTCATATTCAACGGCCCGGCGATACGGTCGTGGACTGCCTGCAGGGCCTTGTCCGCATCCAGGGCCAGGCGGCCGGCTAGAAAGGACTCGGGGCTTGACCTGCCCAGTACCAGGTTTGCGTCGGTAACGGTGGGCTCTTCGCCCCCGCGACCATAGCAGGCCGGACCAGGCTCGGCGCCCGCGCTTTGCGGCCCTACCCGCAGCGCTCCGCCCGGGTCGATCCAGGCGATGCTGCCGCCACCTGCACCCAGGGTATGGATGTCGACCATCGGCACTTTCACGGGCAGGCGGTCGATCTCGCTGTCGCGGGTGCGGCGGACCTCGCCCTTATAACACAGGCTGACGTCGAAGCTGGTGCCTCCCATGTCGACCGAGATACTGTTGGGCTGTGCGGCCTGGTTGGCGATGGCCACGCTGCCGATGACCCCGGCGGCCGGCCCGGACAGGATCGTGTGCACCGGCTTCTCAGTGGCGACTTCCGCGCTCATGGTGCCGCCGTTGGACTGCATGACGTGCACTTCGGAACCGATGCCGGCGTCGGCTATGCTGCGCCTCAGCTCACCAAGGTAGCGGCCCATGACCGGGGCCACGTATGCATTGATCACAGTGGTGCTCATGCGCTCGTACTCTCTGAACTCCGGGATCACGTCATACGAGAGCGACACCGCCGCATCCGGCAGGGCCTTGCGCAAAGCGGCCGCGACCGCCTGCTCGTGGGATGGATTGGCATAGGAGTGCAATAGACAGACTGCCACCGACTCCACGCCCAGGTCCTTCAGCCGCCTTGCTACGTCCTCGAGGGCGCCGTCCTTTAGCGGTCGCAACACCTCACCTGTATGCAGAACGCGTTCCGGGACCTCGGACCGCAGGCGCCTGGGCACAAGGGGCGGTGGTCTCTGCATCCGCCAGTCATAGAGGGATGGCCTGTCCTGGCGCCCGATCTGCAGGACGTCGCGAAAGCCTTCCGTGACGACGAGGGCGGTGAGGGCCCCTTTACGCTCCAGAAGCGTGTTGGTGGCGACGGTCGTACCGTGGATGAAAAACTTGATCGCCTCTGCGGAAACGTTCAGACGCTCAATGAGCTGATTGACGCCTTCGGCAACGCCAAGGGCCTGGTTGGCCGGCGTTGTGGGAGTCTTTCCGAACTCGAGCCGGTCGGTCTCGGTGTCGTGCAGAACTAGGTCGGTGAAGGTGCCCCCAACGTCGACGCCGAGGCGATAGGTCATGACATGTCCTGCTCGCAGGTCGTGATTGGCCTACCTTGTGGTGAACCCGCCGTCCGCGACCATCACCGAACCGGTCACGAACGAGGCTTCGTCGCTGGCCAGGAAGAGCACCGCCCGCGCGACCTCGATCGGTTCGGCGAACCTTTCCAAAAGGTTGGCTTTGCGGTAGGGTGCGAGCTTTTCTTCGGGAATGGTCAACGTTAGCGGCGTGTTCATCGAGCCGGGGCAGACTACATTGACCCTGATACTGTCCGGAGCGTAGTCTATCGCCATGCACCGCGCCAGGCCGATGACGCCGTGCTTGCTTGCGTTATACGACGCCTGGAGCGCGTTACCGACCAACCCGGAGAGCGATGAGATGCAGACAATGCTGCCGCCCGATTGCTTACGCATCTCGGGGATGGCGTACTTCGAGGTAAAGAACATCGACTTGAGGTTCGTATCCAGGACAAAGTCCCATTCGTCTTCGGTTGTGTCGACTACGTCCTTGTTGACCTGCACCCCGACGTTGTTGATGAGGATATCGAGCCGACCGAAAGTGTCGACTGCCGCACTCACCATGCGCTCAGCGTCCGCTGCCTTAAGCACATCCATCTGAACGAAGATTGCGTCGCCGCCCTGGTCACGAATCTGCGCGGCCGTGCCCTCGCCTGCCTCTTGGTTGTTGTCGGCCACGACAACCCGCGCGCCCTCCTCGGCGAACAAAGTGGCGGTCGAGTGCCCAAGGCCCATCCCTGCCCCGGTCACGATCGCTACTTTATCCTTGAGTCTAGACATAGAGTTGTATCAACTCTGTTGGCCTCGCAACGGAAGTCGCCTTCAACTTGTTTCCAGAGTCCCGATTCGGCCACGCTGCCGCATCGGGGTTCAGCGTGACATCTTCTGCGGGTCCTTATTGCCGGTTACTCAGGGACAGGCGCCCGTCCCATAAGTTGCGAGATAGCCTGTTCGACGGACACGCCGTTGTAGAGTACGTCAGCGATGGCCTGCGCAATCGGCATCTCGACCCCTAGAGAGTCGGCCAGGGCGACAGCCGCAGCCGTGGTGTCGATCCCTTCGGCCACGTTCTTCATCCCTGCTTTAATCTCCGATAGCGACCTCCCCCTTGCGAGCTCTTCGCCTACGCGGTGGTTTCTGCTCAGGGTACTCGAGCACGTCGCGATCAGGTCACCCATGCCGGCCAGTCCCGCCAGAGTCAACGGCTGTGCTCCAGCCGCGACACCCAGCCTGGCGATCTCCGCAAGGCCACGCGTGATGAACGCGGCCTTGGCGTTGTCGCCGTAGTTGAGGCCGTCGCTGATCCCCGCACCCAGGGCTATGATGTTCTTGAGGGAGCCGCCAAGCTCGACGCCGATAATGTCCGTGTTCGTGTAGACTCGAAACCTTGCCGACGTGAGGAGGGCCTGAGCATGTTTGGCGGCCTCGTCGTTCCGCGAGGCTACTACTGTTGACGATGGCTTCCCCTGGACTATCTCTTGGGCCAGGTTTGGCCCTGACAGAGCACAGACCCGCGGACTGTGGGCCGGTGGAAGCTCCTCTTCCAGAATCTGGCTCATCCGCTTCCCGGAGCCGACCTCCAATCCTTTGGTCGCGCTTACTACGACCGTGGAGTCACCGACCGAGTCGCTTATGGCGCGGGCGTTCGCCCGTAGAGAGGCCGAGGGGACAGCGATGATGACCAGCTCGGAGTCGCTAAACGCCTCTTCCGCAGACGCGGTCACCGTGAGGCTGGCAGGGAACCGCGATCCAGGCAGAAATCTGCTGTTCTCGCCCGCACTACGGAGCTGGGCCGCCTCATCCTCCGACCGGGCCCAGAGGTACACGTCAACGGCCTCACGGGCTGCGATAATGGCGAGGGTGGTGCCCCACGTCGTAGTCCCGACTACGCCGATTTTGGCCATCGCATGCCCTTACGGCGGCCGTAGCTACGCAGGCTGCCCAAGCTTGCGCTCTTGCCCTCTGACAAGCCTGCCGATGTTGTCCTTATGCCTGACGAGTATCAGAAGCGTCCCGATAGTCGCATACCAAACGTAGGCCTGGGGCTCGAATCCCGCGAAGAAGAGGACGACCAGGACAACCGCCCCGGTCGTAGCACCGACGAGAGATCCGAGTGATGCGTAGCGGCTGACCGCAGCCGTGCCCGCCCCTAGCACGCCGGCGACGAGTCCGGCGATGGGAGACAGGACCAGAAGGCCACCCCAGCCAGGCGCGGTCCCCTTGCCTCCCCTGAAGCCTGAAAAGACCGGCCAGTTGTGCCCGATCAATGCCGAGAACGCGGCGGCTACTTCGATGCCCGAAGAGTCCCAGAAGACTCTTGCGACAACCACCGCCAGGACGGACTTAGTTACGTCTAGAAACATCACAACAGCCGCTGCCGGCCAACCGACGGTGCGCCATACGTTTGTGGTCCCGGTGCTACCACTGCCGTAGTCACGCACGTCGACCTGGCAAGTCACCCGGCCGGCAATCAAGCCAAAGGGGACCGAGCCCAGCAAGTAGCCCACCGGGACCATAACGAGGTAGCCAATCACCGTTCGCCTCTCCCTTTGAAACGCATCCTTAGAGGACTACCTTTAAATCCATACTCTTTTCTCAAGATGTTCTCAAGGTAACGTTGGTAGGAGAAGTGTACCATTTCCGCCCGGTTTACGTAGAAAGTGAAGCTAGGCGGGCCCGACTGGTCTTGGGTCACCCCGTATATCTTAAAAGCGTGCCGCCCCGCCGTGGCGGGCGGATGCGCGGCAACCGCGTTCAGGATGCTCCTTCTCAGGTGGTAGCGGGGGACCCCTTTGTTCCACTCGCGATGGACAGACTCTGCGGTATCCATCAGCTTCGCTATACCAGTCCGGCGCAGGGCCGAAACGAAACAAACAGGAGTATGAAGGGCAAACTTGAAGCGTTCCCTCACTTTTCGTAGCGCATCGCTGTTGTTGATTCCCAACCCGGAAGCCAGGTCCCATTTGTTCACCCCCAGCACCATGCCCTTGTATGCGTCCTGGATGTAGCCGGCAATATGGGCATCCTGGGCAGTCGCCAGCTCGGAGGCCTCCATCACCAGGACCGCCACGTCCGCGCGGTCGATAGCCCTTACGGCCCTCAGGGCACTATATCGCTCAATGCCAGGACGGATACTGCCTCTGCGTCTTAGACCTGCAGTATCTACTAGCAGTACAGACCGCTCGCCGTAGGTGATCAGAGTGTCAAGAGCGTCTCTCGTAGTCCCGGGGATTTCGCTGACGATCGCGCGCTCCTGGCCGGTGATCGCGTTGAGGAGCATCGATTTACCTACATTGGTGCGGCCGACAATGGCCAGACTCAGGTCGGCGTCAGGTGCCGCGGGGACTGGGGCGGCGTGGAAATGGGCAATGACGCGAGCCATCACATCGTCTATACCGCGGTTGTGATACGCGCTCATCGGCAGCGGCTCGCCCAGGCCCAGCTCGTAGGAGTCCACCGCCTCAGCCTCACGCTGCTCGTTGTCGGCTTTGTTGGCGGCCAGGACTACCGGCTTGTCGACCGGACGCAGCAGGTCGGCCGCATCTCTGTCGCCAGCGGTGACGCCTGCGTGGGCGTCCACGAGCATGATAATGACATCCGCCTCGGCGATGGCCATCTCTATCTGAGTCCTGACCTCCCGCCAGTGCTCCGTCTCCTGGAAGAGGCTGAAGCCTCCCGTATCCACCAGAATGAAGGTATGGTCCCCCCAAGTAGCCTCGGTCGTGACCCGATCACGCGTGGTCCCGGAAACTTCGGAGACTATAGCCGTACGCTGTCCGGCCAGCCGGTTGAAGAGCGTGGACTTGCCCACGTTGGGGCGTCCTACTATCGCGACGAGTGGTTTTGTGGCAGGTTGCATGACTGGCTTGACTCGAGAGTCCCGATGTCACCCTGACCCCGACAAGTCGGGGTCAGGGTCTAGTCCGCTATCTTGTGCCGATGCCTCCGGCACCCTGATGGATGACAAAGAGTAGCATCTGTCTCCCTGAACGGAGTGAAGGGTCTGGGGTGGCTGGGCGTTTCTGCAGCGGTCCCGACTTGAAGCTACGAAAAAAGCTCGGCGAGGATGGCCTTCTGGGCGTGCAGCCGGTTCTCGGCCTGATCGAAGACAACTGAGTGCGGGTGGTCGAGCATCCCCTTGGCGATCTCCTCTCCTTCGTGGGCCGGCATGTCGTGCATGAATATGGCGTCAGGCTTGGCGTGGCCCATGAGGTCTTCGTCGACCTGATATTCTGCGAACGCCTCGAGCCTTTCGGACCTCTCCTCTTCCTGGCCCATGCTCGCCCAGATGTCGGTATATACGACGTCCGCGCCGCGAACGGCGTGCTGCGGCAACTCCACCCATCCCACCCTGGAGCCGTTGAGCAAGGAGCGGCGGACCGCCTCCTCCCAGACGACGGACGGCACCTGATAGTCCTTGGGCGAGGCGTGGACCAGGTCCGCGCCCACCGAAGCGCAAGCGAGGGCCAAGCTAGAGACGATGTTGTTGCCGTCGCCTACAAACGCCACTCGCAGCCCGTCGAGTGTCCCCTTGTGCTCGAATATGGTCAACAGGTCGCCCAAGGCCTGGCAGGGGTGCTCGACGTCTGACAGCGCGTTTATCACCGGCGCCTTCATGTGTTTCGCCAACAGGTCGAGGCTCTCGTGTGAGGCGACCCGGGCGACGACGGCGTCCACCCACCGGTCGAGTACGCGAGCCACGTCGACCACGGGCTCTCGTACGCCCAACCCGACGTCCTCCTTGCTGAGATAGATACACTCACCGCCGAGCTGGCGAATGCCTACCTCGAAGCTCACCCGCGTCCGCAGGGAAGGGTGTTCGAACAGTATGGCGACGACCTTTCCTTCGAGCGGCCGTATTGTCTCGCCGTCCTTCAATCGCACGGCCCTCTGGACCAGTGACCCGACCTCATCCGGCGACAGGTCGGCTATGGACAGGAAATCTTTCCCCTTCATGGCTAGTCCCTCGAATGCGATAGTATAGCTAAAGGGCGCAGGCGCGGCAAGGCAGACGTAGGTGCGAAGTCGAGTATGGAAAGAAGCCGCCTTCCTGTGTAACATTCCCCGGAGACCTGCGTTATAGTAGCTGGGCAGTGAGTGCACCGGACACGGAAACCGGCTGTACGCCAGCATCGTAATATCTAGTGATGGCATCAGGGTCTTCGTCGTCGAGAAGACTCCCAAGCTCCTGAACCAGGTCCCCACCTCGATCGAGGGCTACGAGGTCGAGGTGCAGGAGACCGGGGATATCAAAGCATTGGGACCATGATGAGTGCGCCCCTTTGACTGAATAGGAACATCCGTGCTATACTTACTCAATGGGACAAGGCCCCAGCGTCGTGTCCCATTTTCTTTGTGAGGTGTTCCAAAAACAGTACAAGATTCGTATCTGAGTGGGACAGAATGGAACACTATTTCACGGTTACCAATATCGAGGTCCGCCTAGGCTGAGGCGAGGTACGATGGAGGCGGCATAGGCTCAAAGGCCCTCTACTCTGGAAATGGTGTGTAAGTCAAGCCGACGTATTGCGCGATTGAGAACAAATAAGGCGGCCACGAAGACTCCCAACAGAGCAGCGTAGGTCGGCAGCATCAGGCTCCAGTCCGTCATCAGGATGAAGGGGGGCACCACCTGATCGCCGCCCTCGGTTACCAATACGGACGACACCGTCAGTCCGCTTGTCTGGAATCCCGCCCAGGTGCCGAGCCCGATACCAAGCAGCGCAACGGCCATGTGCTCGAAACCAAGCAGCGCCAAGAACTGGCGGCGCGACACTCCAAGCGACTGCAGATAGCCCATCTCCGGCTTGCTGCGAACGGCGAACGACAGGATGTATGTGACGTATCCGAGGCCTGCGGCCAGGACGACCACTCCGAGGGACACCAGGACCATAGACCTCCAGCCGGCGTTGGCGATCGGGTCGGTACGGACCGACTCCAGCCGGGCGAATCGGTCGTGCACTTCGCCTGACCATCCTGAAATGGAGAACAGGGCCTCTCGAACGGCTTGATGCGCGGCCGGCGCCTCGGTGGAGGTATCTTCAAAAAGTGTGTAAACAGTCAGTCGGTGTACCTTCTCTCTGAACAACACGGGCTCGAGGCCCAAGAGAGGAGATAGACCGCCCATGAGGAAGGAAAGTACTGAGAGTAGGTCGGAGTCAAGGCCGGAGTGGGAGCAGTTGGAGGATTGGGTGCGAAGCCAGGTCCAGAGGCTGATCCAGGAGTTGCTGGAGGAGGAGGTGACGGAGTTTCTGGGAAGGGCGAAGTCGGCGCTCAGATCCGACTCGGACTCAGATACCGGCTATCGGAACGGATACGGCAGAGCCCGGAGGCTTACGCTGAGTTCGGGAACGATACAGCTGAGGCGGCCGCGAGTCCGCGATACCGAGGAGCAGTTCGAGAGCCGGCTGCTGCCGCTGTTCGTCAACAGGACCAGGAAGGTTGCTGAGTTGATCCCCGAGCTGTACTTGCACGGTCTATCCGAAGGCGACTTCGATCTGGCTTTGCGGGGGCTGCTGGGAGAGGACGCACCGGTATCGGCGAGCACGGTGGCCCGGTTGAAGTCCAAGTGGAACGATGAGCTTGCCCAATGGCGCAGCCGGCCCCTCGATGACCTCGAAGTGGTGTACATGTGGGTGGATGGAGTCTACGTCAAGGCTGGTCTTGAGAAGGAGAAGGCGGCGGTACTGGTGGTGATGGCGGCCCTGAGCGACGGGAGCAAGGTGGTGGTGAGCGCTGTTCCCGGATACAGGGAGTCCACAGAGAACTGGTCCGAGGTGCTCAGGGACATCAAGCGCCGGGGCTTGAGCTGCCCGAGGCTGGTGGTTGGAGACGGACATCTGGGCATCTGGGGAGCTCTGCGCAACGTCTATCCTCAGGCGGCAGAGCAACGCTGCTGGAACCACAAGATCGTAAACGTGCTCGCCAAGCTTGATTCCCTCGCAAAAAGGCCTGTTTGAAATGAACCCTGGCGTGCGAAGGGGCCTGGAAGGGAGGAGGCCACGGGATGCCGGCTGCTGGCCTCACCGCACCATCTGCCGCGCTCAGGACAAGCGTGATCCCGTTGCGGTACCCCTTCCGTGGCTCAGGGCACCCGGTGGAAGCTGTGGAGCGGCGCCCTCATGCGGCCGCGACCGCAGGTACCGTCCCGACCGCCCGCTGAGCCGTGTTCTCCATCTCCACCAGGCGTGCATGGACCATCCGCTTGAAGTTGCACGCCAACGCCTTCAGGTAGACGGCAAGCCGCACCCGACGGCCCCCTCGCACCCGCAAGCGCCCAAGCCCGTGGGCGCGCTTCAGCTCGGAGTTCGTTCCCTCGATCCCGGCCCTTATGTCATACCGCTTGCGCCACTCCTCGGTGGCCTCGGCCCTCCGGCGCCGCTCGATGTTCACCTTCACCAGGTCCGCCTTGAGGACGTAGTCCCCCGCACGCCGGTCCAGCTTCACTGGGCAACGGGACCGCAAGGGGCAGGGCTCGCATGTTGTCCCGGCAAAGTGGACCTCTACCCGCTCCGGCGCATCCTCCAACTCGTACTCCTCGATGGACGGGTGGCCGGCGGGGCACACCGTGGCCTGCTCCCCTGTGACGTCGATCTGAAAGTCCGCGGCGGTGAGCGGCGGTGGTCCGTCACGCTCTCCTTCGTGCGAGTTCCCCGGCGCCGACCCCGCCACCGGGCTCACCAGTTCCGTTCCCCGGCGCGAGGCTTCGAAGGCGTTGCGGCCCGACCCATACGCCGTGTCGACGAAGAGCTCGTCCGGTCGGACCTTCCGCTCCGCGAGCCCGTCAACGACCGGCGCGCTCACGTCGGTGTCGCTCCCACTCGAGGGGGTCACCTCCACGTGGGTGATGAGCTGGGTGGCGTTCTCCTCGTGGCAGGTCTCCGCCACCTGCACCTCGTACCCCTTCCCCTTGTGGCCGCTGTAGGTCACATCCGGGTCGTGGGGCGATTGCAGCGAGTCGGCGGACACCTGCTTCGGGTCCTTCAGGGCCACGGGCACCTTGCATTCCCCAGCATCGTCGTCATCGTCCCCCGGGCGCCCGTCCCGGTGTTTGCCCACATGGCACTGCTCCCGCAGCAGCCGCTCCAGCAGCCGGTACTCCTCCAGCTGGGCAGCAGTCGTGCCACGGAACCGGTCCACCAGCCGGTAGAGGTCCCGGGCACAGACCGAAAAGCGTCGCCGACCCTCCCCCGTGTGGGCGTCCTCGTAGTGGGTCGCCTCGTCTTCTTCCTTCAAATAGCGCCCCAGGAGGCCCTCCGGAACCACAGGGCGAAGCTCTGGGTGCTCCCAGCGCAAGGCCCGCAGGAACAACCGCATCGTCTCACAGAACAGGCCCAGCCGGGTGAGTGTAGCGATGTTGCTCATGATGTGGGTGGAGTCCAACCGTTGCTTTCCGGTGCGTATGCCCAGCGCCTGGATGATCCGGTCCGTGGTCTCCCGGAAAGCCAGCCGGCCACCGTCGTGCTGCATCAGGCGAACTCGGAAGTTGTGGAGGGTCTTCTGGGGCAGGTGGGTCTCCTCGATGTCCAGCCGCAGGGCGTGGTGCCAGAGCAGGTTGAACTCTAGCTGCTCCAGGGCTTCACCGTCGGTGAGGTTGAACATCTCTTTGAGAAGGTGGACCCCGAGGACGGTCTGCACCGCTCGGTTGGGACGGCCGTTGTCCGCGCAGTACATCGGAGCAAAGAGCTCCTCGTCAATCAGGGGGAGCGCCTCGTTTCGGAAAACCTCGGCTCAACTCCCCTCCAGGCGCTTAGCCTTCTTCGGCGTCACCAGGAACTGGGACTGCCAGAGGCTCTCTTGCGGGTCTCGCGCTCGGAACATCCTCCCCTCCCTCGCCCGGGCGCTGCCCCAACGCCCTTTCCCCACATTATCCTCCCATTGCCCCCGGAGGACGAGGGGTTTTTACGAGGGAATCAAGCTTCCAAAGCGACAACAGGACCAGGCCAAGCTCATGCTGCGTACTATCCCCTACGCGCCGACTCGGACAGAGGCTGAGCGGCTCAGGACGGTGTTCACCAGGTGGTGCGGCGACCATTCCTACGAGGCGGCCTCAGAGGCCCTGGAGCGGGACTGGGACCGCATGGTCACCTTCTATGACTTCCCAAAGGAGCACTGGGGGCACCTTCGCACGACGAACCCGGTAGAATCACCCTTCGCGGCCCTCAGGCTTCGGACCGATGCCGCCAAGCGCTACAAGAGGGTCGATCGGGCGATAGCGGTGATCTGGAAAATGTTGATGGTCGCCGAAGGACGCTTCAGGCGTCTGAAGGCCCCTGAGTTGATCGAAGACGTCTATCTCGGTGCACAGTATGCGGATGGAATCGCCATTGAATCAACGGCTGAGAAGGTCGCCGCCTGATGTCGTTTACACACCTATTGACGTAACCTCCCTCGGTGATGAAAAGTTCGTTGGGCCTGACCACAGTCACGAGGCTCACTATGTTCAGGTGCGCAAGAAGGCTGTCCAGGTCGGCTAGCATGAACCCCCCACTGTCTGCACCCATCGTTGGGAAGTAGTGGACCGTAACTGTTCAGACTTAAAGGGATGAACCTAAGAACCCCTAGCGTTGCGAGTGGCAGTGATGTCATAAGGGAGAGGTGGAAGCTGAAGTAGACCTGCAGAGTGCGAGCCGTGAGACGCTGCTGGCGGTGATAGCCGAGTTGCGGCAGCGTGTAGGGTCACGTCCCGTCAAGTGGTGTAAGAGTGCGTCATCCTGTTGATGTTGTTTAGGCGGCTGTCGCCTCCGCGAGATCGGCCTCCGGAAGAGCTTCGTTTAGGATCAGAATGGCGGGTGTGAGGTATCGGCGGCCGACGGCCCATTCATCGTGCTGTTCAGCGAGGACGGCGCCAACCAGGCGACGCACGGCTGGTCGGTTAGGGAAGATGCCCACGACATCGGTGCGACGCCTGATCTCCTTGTTGAGACGCTCCAGGGGGTTGTTGGACCAGATCTTCTTCCAGTGGGCGACAGGGAAGCTGGAGAAGGCCAGGATATCGGGTCCAGCCTCGTCCAGTAGAGAGGCCACCTGAGGGAACCGGTCTCCGAGTTGATCGGTCACCCTATCGAGTTGGGCGTGTACCTCATCGGGGGAGGGTTGCTGGTAGATGGTGCGGACCATGGTGGCCATCCATGGTTGGACTCTTCTGGGTACCCGAGTGAGCAGGTTGGTCATGAAGTGGGTGCGGCACCGTTGCCAGCTGGCTCCGCCGAAGACTGCGGCGATGGCGCCGCGGAGTCCCTGATGAGCGTCCGATACCACCAGCTCCACCCCGCTGAGGCCCCTGGCGGACAGCGAGCGTAGGAAGGCCATCCAGAAGGCGCCGTCTTCACTGGTACCCACGTCCATCCCAATGATCTCCCGCTTGCCCTCGCCATTGACGGCCGTCGCCACCACCACGCTGACGTTGACGATCCTGCCGTCCTCCCTGACCTTCTGGGTCAGTGCGTCCAGCCACAGGTAAGGGTAGGGTCCACCGTCCAGCGGACGGCCCAGGAAGCCATCAACCACCACGTCCAGCTCCTGACAGATACGCGACACCTGGCTCTTGGAGATACCCTCACACCCCAGGGCCTTGACCAGGTCATCCACCCGCCTTGTGGATACACCTTCTACGTAGGCCTGCTGAATGACCGCCAGCAGAGCTCGCTCGCTGCGACGCCGTGGCTCCAGCAGGCTCGGGAAGTAGCTCCCCTCTCGAAGCTTCGGGATGTGCAGCTCCATAGTCCCCACCCGGGTATCCCACGCCCGGGACCGATACCCGTTGCGCTGGGTCACCCGCGCAGGGCTGCGTTCTCCATACTCAGCACCGATCCTCGATGACACCTCCGCATCCATGATCCCCTCTACCAGCACTCTCAGTGCCTCTCGTAGAAAGTCCACGTCACCGTCCATTCCCCCCTTGCGCAATAGCTCCAGCAGGTCCATCCTTTCCTTGACCACTGTTGTCCTCCTTTCTCGAGCTTTCTTCTTTGCCCGCTAAGGATGACGCGGTGGTCTCTCTTTCTCCAGACCCTCTCCCTCTTACACCACTTCCTGGGACTCTACTGCGTGTAGAGGAGTTGGATGCTCAGCTGAGCATCCGCGGCCCGACCGCAGGGATGCCGGGCAACAAGCGGTTCGTCAAGCGGCATCAGCCTGAGAGGAACGGACCCCGTAAGCGTCGTCTCCACGGCTTTGCCCGACGGCGGATGGAACTCACGCAGCGGGTGATACATGCTCCTGAGTCGTGCCCGGAGTGCGGGACGGGCCTGTCAGGCGGCTGGGTTCAGCGGACACGAGAAGTCATCGAGCTTCCGATGGTGCCAGCAGAGGTGGTCGAGCACGTCTTTGTGGCCCGGATATGTCCGCTGTGCGACAAGCGGCGGTTGCCTCAAGAGCCGTTGGAGGGCTTAGCAATGGGGCGGCGGCGCTTGGGGGTCAACCTGGTGAGCCTTATTGTTACGCTGCGAGAAGAGGGGCGGCTGCCGGTGAGGAGCATCCAGTGGTACCTGCAAACGGTACATCAGTTGGAGCTGAGCGTGGGCGCCATCATTGACGTAGTACACGCCACGGCCCAACGGGCCCAACCGGTAGTGGCTGAGATGCTGGAGCGCATACGTGGCTCTCCGGTAGTGCATGCAGATGAGACCGGCTGGCGGCAGGATGGGCCAACGGCTATGTCTGGACCTTCAGCACTCCCACGGAGCGATACTTCCTACGCCGTGGCCGCGGCAAGGGTGTGGTGGACGAGGTGTTGGGCGAGTCCCCCGGTCAGGGCGAGAGCAGACTCTTCAGCGGAGTGCTGGTGAGTGACTTCTACGCTGCATACAGTCACTACCCCGGCCTCAAGCAGCGCTGCTGGGTACACCTGTTGCGGGACATCAATGAGCTTGAGGCGTTGTACCCTCAAGACATGGGCCTCGCCCTATGGGCTACAGCGGTGCGCCAACTCTATGACCGGGCAAAGGCGTGCACTGACGCCCGCAGCCGACCGGCGTCTGGCTCACACCCGTCAGCGTCTCCCAACCAGTTGATGCTGGAGAAACTTCTGCTGTCGCTGTGCCAGCCCTTCTCCAACGACGATACTGCGCCTCAAGCCAAGCTCTGCCGGCGCATAGAACGGTTCATCAAGGAACTGTTCGTCTTCGTTTCCCACCCGGGTGTGCCACCCGAGAACAATGCGGCTGAACGGAGCTTACGGCACCTGGTGGTCAGCCGTAAGATCAGCGGCGGCACTCGCTCTGAACGGGGCACCAACACCAAAATGGCTCTCGCATCCCTCTTTGGCACCTGGAGGGCCAACGACCTTAACCCACTCCTCCACTACCGCAACCTGCTCGTTTCCCCTCAACTCTGAACAGTTACAATGGACCGTATCCGTGATCATCACCGGTATTGGCCGGTCGGCTACCTCGGCCAGTAAGACATCGCCGACGCTCCGTTGAGAGGCCTCTGCAAGCGAGGAGCTGAGGACAACGGGCATCGGGCCGCCTGTTGGGCTTTGGTAGATGCCTCGTACGCCCTGTATGTTGTCCCCACCGAAGTCGAACTCCACGGCCCTGTTCCCCCCGTGCACATCGGCGTGGGTTATGGTGACACTGTCCGCCGACAGCAGCGAGGTGGCGATCGGCATCCATCCTATTTGGCTCTCGAAGCCCTCCACGAGGTGCTCTTCTGCGCCATCGCCTATCGTGGCGTGTATGTCATCTAATAAGAGTGTTCCAGGCGTTTGAAACAGTCCCTGGCCCACCTCGTAGACTTGTACAGATACGAGAGAGAGAGGTGGGGCCAATCTAGACGGTACGGTCGCTCTCATGAGTTGCCACTCGGGTCGATCGAGCCGGCCGAGCGAGAGCGAAGTCATGGTCCCTAGATTGTCCTGAACGACCATCAGTATCGACATATTGGATAACGGGTCATCGGGTTTGGCCCATACGCCGATCGTGGTTGCTCCTTCGGGAATGGCTACCCTGCGAACAGGGGCAAGGGACTGTATCGATCGCATGACTGCTCCCAGGGAGTGGGTCGAAAAGTCACTGCGATACCAGGACATGTAAGGAAACTCCTGGGACTCGACCGCGAGCACCTGGACGTTGGCCGCACCAGCTCTGCCATTGCCGCGAAATGCCCGTGACACTGAAGTGACCCCCGGGATGCCGAGGATCCTTTCTTTCAACGTCCGGGTGCCGCCGGCCAGGTAGGTCTGTACATCGGCGACACGAAGATCGGCCGCTACATCGTACAGGACCCGCTCCCGCTGGCTTCTTTGTAGCGTCGCCCCGACTGTCGTCGATAGAATCCCCAGGCCCGTGACAAACACCATCAGCAGCACGAGCCAGGTGTACTGCATTGGGTTGCGGGCCATGTGCCACAAGCCCATCGATAGCCACACCGGCGCCCTGGTGGCCAGGTTCCTGAATACGAGAAAAACGACCTGGGCAGGAACGACGGCGATGAGAATGCGGGCTAAGGGTTCTTCTAGCGGCGACTCCTGTCCGAACGCCGGGTCCTGCAACCAGCAGCTCGCAGCGACGCAGAGGCCATAGCCTGCCTGCAGGAGAACGGAGACTGCCAGCCCGGCTTGAATAGCAAACCCTGCGACGACATAGCGCATATGGGTCGCGCGCTGAGTCGCCCAGTAGGTCCCGGCCAGTGCCCCCAGGAAAACAACCGGTCCCAGCCAATCGATCACGTTTCCCTCTCCTACTTCCTGCACTAGAATTGCCAGTGCAAGCGCTCCGGCTGTTATCGCGAACACCAGATGCAACAGAGCAGGAGACTCACCGCTGACAAAGCGGAGCAACAACGGGAAGAACCGTATGAACAACAGCGCTACCGCGATGAGAAACAGCACCGGAGCTAAGAGCATGGTCTCGTTTACGCTTACGTCGTTAAATAGTCCACCAGATATGATGTGACCGCGTGATTGGAGCTCCCAGAAGACCAGCCCTCCCAGGGCCAGTACCCCCACGTCGATGTAGTAGCGATGGAAGAAGGGGACTGTGGGTGGCCGCGACGACGCGAGCTTGTGCGCGAGAAGTCCTCTACGGCCGCCCAACACCGTCGATAACACGAGAAAGGACAAGCAGAATGCCCCCGCGCCCAACGCAACCAGGAACGGGGCCGGCCCTATCTCTACAGGCAGCAGGTCGCCGCCGGTCATGCGGTTGAAGTACGGCAGCTTGCCCGCAATGGCGACAGCCCCGATGGCCAGGAACGGGGCCAGCGCCACAGCCGCGGCCGTAGTCACCACACCCTCCACGGCATAGAGACGCAGGAACTGAGCGGCTCCCGCACCTCGAGTCCTCAGCAAGGCGGCATCCCGCTCCTTACTTCGGACCAGGTACGAGACCATCATGAACAGGTAGAACAGGACGGTGACGATGGTGACGACCAACAGCAGCAGCAGGGGCAGGGGCACCCTGGAGAAGAAGCTCCTCGTCTCGAAGCTGTTCAGCAAGCGAGTGATTAGGGTGGATACATCGGACCCGGGCATGGCCTTGCTTACGGCTGTCTCGAAATCCTCGAGGCGGTGGCGGACCTCTGATATCGACCACTGCTTGAGGCGTTCGGCATCGACCCGGATGAACCAGACCGAATCGATCAGGGTCCCAGGAAAGGCCTTGCCTACGCCCTCTACCATCGCCTCCTGAGTTATGAATAACGGCGCCACTCGCAGAGCTGGGTCGAACTCCATGGCCTCTCCGTCGATATCCACAGGAGGCGGAGGGTCGAGAAAGACGCTTGCGTGAGGCCTCCAGTAGCGCTCGGTCGGGTCGGTCGCGGAAACTATGCCGACTATCCGGGCAGACAGTCTGGTCGGCGAGCCGAGGTCCGGGGCAACGGTGATGATGTCGTCGACGCTAAGTCCGAAGACCTGTGCCGTCTCTGAGCTGACGACCGCTTCCAGTACCGGACCCTCCGGGCCAATGGAAACAGCGCTACCGGCCATGCGGCCTTCCACGAACGTCAGATGTTGCTCCAGATTCGAGTAGGACCTGAAGTAGGCGCGTGAGGCTCGCGGCTCGTCTGACCCAGGCTCCGGCAACAGGCGATCGGGCATTCCGGCCAGATATGTCCGGACGATCAGGTACCTCTCACGACGCTCGGCCGCGGGAGAAATATGGCTGCGGAGCGCCTCGCCGAGCGCTTCCTCGGTCTCCGTCAGCTTGTCGCGGGTCAGCGGAATGTTGGAGGCGAACGTGTTGATGTCGGTGTTCAGCGCTCCGAACTTGTCAATCTCCAGGTCGAGGGCGAGGCGGTCCAGGGACTTGACGTAGACGGGCGCCGCTGCGGCGAGAGTGGCGGCGAGCGTGATTCCGATGAAGATGCTTGCGGGGAGCACCCGGTCGTCGAGCACGCGCCTCAGGACTAGCCTGGTTACCGACAATGCGTTCATAAGCTGCCCGCAACCAGTATCGGCCCGCAGGTGCGTGCGGCGAAGGAATCGGGTGGGCGACTAGCAGGCAGCCTCATGTTACGGCGCTATCGCGGCCACTAGATAACAGGCGCAAGGTGTCCTTGGCCGTTTTCTCTACCCTCTCCAGAGACCAGGCTATCGGCACCCCATCTCCCCGCTTCCACAGAGGGAGCAGATCGTCGTAGTGAGGCGAGAGCGGGTTGCCCGATTGACCACCTGGTAATACGAACCGGCTGTCCTCCAAGTTTCCGACGTCAACGACCATCCGAAGTGACGCGATGGCCAAGGGGTTGCCGGTCGGGTCGGTCGATGCCGGTGCCGCTTGACTAATCGTGTTCGCATCGCCGCCCCAGGGGAACGGGCCGAGGTTGAACACGCGTCTGAGGGCTGCGCGTTCCCCGAAGGGGTGAGACAGCGTCAAAGTCCGCACTCGACCCCAGGCCCACCGGGCCTGGTCCTTGCCGTAGGCCTCGCGGAGGGCCCTTACCGCCCCAGCTAGGGCATCCTCCACCGCCACGCTCCATCCCTCGGATACCCAGCCGTCCGGTCGGTCTCTAAGGAGTCGGAGCAGGTGAGCGACGCGTCGTACCGTCAGGAACGTATGAGGGACCAAAGGTGCAAACCCCTTCCCCATTACCCAGGCCGAGGCGCGAGGCGCTTTAGCCCTCGCGACCCGGAGTGAGATTCGCGATACGAAAAACTCGAACAAGGTGGCGGCAGGGGAGTCGGCTGCCACGAGGCCATCCCACCGGTCCAGAAGGTCAATGGCCTCAAGTGCGTCGTCGTCACGTGTCGGCGTCTCCAAGATAGAGTCGCGGACCTCTCGCCACGGGAGAGACAACTGGTCCATCTGGAGCGCTGAGATCCCAGCGACGTCCCAGTCCTGCCGGGACTCGAGGATCTCGAAGATTCGCGCCGCGCGGTACCCGTCAATCCAGTCGATACCCAGAAACGGTCCCTCGCCTTCGGGTGTGGGGCGGTTATTGGCCGTTGCCACGATCCCGCCAGCCGGGTTCTCGACGTACGGCATCTCGTCGAAGGGTACCGGATAGGTCTCCCAACCTGCATTTGGGTCCCAACCTGGCAGTGGGATGGTCCCCCAACCCTTTCTTCGCCGTGGGGCCTCTCCTACCAGTTGGGAGCCCATCGTGCCCGACGTATCCGCGTACACCATGTTGAGTGACAAGAACGGCCATTTCTCGAAGTGCCGTCGAAACTGCTCAAACGACTGGGAACGATGGACCTTCAGCAGCCCCTCTACCGGACGAGGGTCCAGCCACGTCGCTCGAAGCGAGACTGAGCCTATCTCGTCGTCCAGGGCGGGTCCGACGATCGGGCCGCGCGGCGTGACTACGACCTCCTCGACCACGTCGGCGTCGCCCTTGACATGGATAACCTCCTTGCGCACCTCACAAGGGACGAACCCGTCGATCTCTCGGACGCTTCGGCCGTCGGGCCCCATCTCTTCGATAAAGAGGTCGGTGTTGTCTACCATTCCCGCGGTAATTCCCCATGCCGCCACGTCATTGTGGCCAACAGGGAACACGGGCACCCCAACGAATGTGGCGCCGGCCACAACCCACTCAGGTGTTCGAATGTGAGCCAGGTACCACGAAGGGGGAAGAGTCGGGGCCAGATGAGCGTCGTTGGCGAGAAGGGGCCTTCCCGTCGCGGTGCGACCGGGGGCCAATGCCCAGTTGTTCGACCCACCGCCCTGACCGGTAAGAGCCAGGAGCGACTCGATGTCCTCAGCCAGCCGGTCCAGTGTAGAACCCACAGGAGCGCCGGGCGGAACGGAAACCGGATGCCACTCAGGATACGTTGGGTCGAGAGCCGTCAGCGCGTCTGGCCCGTCCTCCTTCAGGATTCGCAGCCGCGCGAGCTCGACATCCCAGTTGGATGCCAGTGCGAAGGACTGCAGCTTAGAGAGCGAAAGGGCATCGGCGGCCCGGTAAGAGGTAGGCTTCGACCGCAGTAGTGTGAACTCATGCGCCACCCGCTTAGACCCGAGCCTGGAGCCCTCGTTCACCCCTCTCGCGAAGGCGTCCAGCCTGTCACGATTTTCAGGACTGAGGGCCTCAAGCTGGCGCTCGGCGCTGTTGAGAAAACCTATGCGTCGGGAGAGCCGGTCTATCGGCAGTCCCCGAGCACCTATCAGCTCTGACAGCGTGCCGCGAGTGACTCGCACCAGTCCTTCGAGCTGGAACGCGCGGTCCTGGCCCTGGCAAAAGCCCAGACCGTACCAGGCATCGTTCTCCGTTTCGGCTTCGACGTAGGGGATCCCGTAGCCATCGCGCCGGACCACGACGGGCCGGTCGACGCCGGGGACCTCGATGGTCCCGGAAGTAGTTGGCAGGCGGCGCCCCAGCAACAGCCGGAACAGCAGCTTCGGAATGTTCATAGGGTAAGGCTTGCTATGAAACACCGCCTGTCGACGGGCCGTAGAGACGCCCCAGCGGGGCGTCTCTACCCGAACCCGTCCATTTTCCTCCGCAAGCGTGCTAGGGCAACGAGCGTGGACGATTCTGCAGGCGGCGAGCCCGTCGTTGTCACGCAGCAGGCGAGGCTAGCTGGCTCCGCTGTAACAGAGAGTCGAGCGTAGCCCACTCGACGGTATAACCGAAAACACGTGCGAAATGGCGTACCAGGACCGGTATCACCGGACGCACGTCGCTGAGGTCGGGCCGCAGGGCCAACATCGAGGTGACCTTGCCGTCAGGCATGCCACAGGGCACAATCTGATCGAAGTACGACAGGTCAGGGTCCACGTTGAGCGCAAAGCCGTGAGTCGTGATTCCCCGGCTGACCTTGACTCCGATGGCAGCGATCTTTGCGTCCCCAACCCAAGCGCCGGTCGGGCGCTCCACGCTCTCGGATTGGATTCCGAAGTCGGCCAGCGTAGCAACCAGTACGTCTTCAAGGGCTCTCACGTACTTCAGGGGGCCTCCGCCCCATGCGCGAAGGTCAATGATCGGGTAGCCGACCAGTTGGCCAGGGCCGTGGTAGGTGACCTCCCCTCCACGGTCGACGTAGTGGACCTCGACGCCCTTTTGATCCAGAACTTCCGGTGTTGCGAGTATGTCCGAGGCGCTGCCGCGACGACCGAGGGTGTAGACGTGCGGATGCTCGACCAGGAGCAGTACGCTGGGCAACGCGCCTTCGGCCACCAGCGAGTGGAGCCGTTTCTGTAGGTCCCAGGCGCTGCCGTAGCCGACTGTGTTCAGATCTAAGGCGAAACAACGAGTCAATGCCCGAGCTCCCTTTAGCTACATTTCCATGTCCGGTTGGATAGCCTCCAGGCGGCGTTTTACGTCGCCGACGAATGCCCCGGCCTCCGCACCGTCGAGGATGCGGTGGTCGAAGGTGAGGCACAGGTTCATGATAGAGCGGATGGCTATGGCGTCGTTCAGGACCACCGGTCGCTTTACGATGGCCTCGGTGTTTAGGATCGCCGCCTGCGGATAGTTGATCAGGCCCTTGCCGACGACGGAGCCCAACGCGCCGGTATTGTTGACGGTAAACGTACCGCCCTGGACGTCCGCAAGGGCTAACTTCCCGTTTCGGGCTCTAGTCGCGAGGTCGTTGATAGACTTGGCCAGTGGGGGGACGTCCATGGTGTCGGCATCGTGGACTACCGGCACGACAAGTCCTTCCGGGGCGGCGACTGCTACGCCGACGTTGATCCGTCGGTTGAGGAGCACCGCGTCCCCACCCCACATCGAGTTGACCAGCCGGTTTTCCCTCAAGGATTCGGCGACAGCCTTGACCACGAACGCCAGATAGGTGATGTTGACGCCCTCTCGGCTCTGAAAGTCGTCCTTAATCCTATTTCGTAGTAGGACGAGATTGGTGACGTCGGCCTCCATAAGGGTCCACGCCTCGGGTATCTGGGTGGCACTCTTGACCATGTTCGCGGCTATCATGCGTCGCACGGCCGTTAGGGGGACGCGCTCAATATCCTCGGCCGCACCTGCTGTCGCGTCCGGCGCTGCCGGGACTTCCTTAGCGATAGGTACTTTACCGGTGTCGATATAGGCCTGAACATCCTTGCGCGTCACCCGCCCGCCGATACCGGTGCCGGAGAGAAGTGAAACGTCGACGCCATGCTCGGAGGCGAGGCGCATTACAGCGGGAGAGAACCGAGCTTTGGCCTGAGTGGGATCAGACTCGGTCGCAGCAACGATCGGTCCTCCCGACGCGGTGGGGCCGACAGGCGCGACATCCTTTAGAAGGGTGCCGGTGCGGTCGACGACTTCCGACGCCCCCGCGCCTGCCGAGGCCGTCGCAAGAGGCTGCTGTTCGGCAGCGGCCTCCTCTCCGTCTACCTCGATGTCAGCGATCACACCACCCATCGGAACGGTCTGTCCCTCTTCAGCAAGGATTCTGGAGAGCACACCGGAGACGGGCGAGGGCATCTCCATGCTGACCTTGTCCGTGACGACCTCTACCAGCGGATCGTACTTCTCGACCTGATCGCCCACTTGCTTGAGCCACTTGCCTATGATGCCCTCGGTGACTGATTCTCCGACCTGGGGCAGCTCGATCTTCATAGTTTCACGATCCTACCGGCTTCGTCCATTGTGAATACTCTTCCTTCCTCTGTTGGACCAGTTTCATGCTTGCGCCGATGGACTCATACACGTCAACCTCGTCAACATCCGGCTCAAACATCCCTTGTCGTAGTCCGGCGTCGGACACTCTATAGACGGTGCCGGACTTGTCTCTCTCCAAGTATCCCTCATCTACAAGCCAGCGACGAAGGGAGACATGGTCAAGGTCAATCGATTGAGCGATATCAGAGAGCCAGAAGATGAGCCTATCGTCGACCTCGGGCTCGCCATATCGGCTTGTCTCGTTCAGAGTCAGGACTACGCTCTTCAAGAGTATGTGTTGGTCCCTTTTCTTGCTCGGGAATCCTGTTAGCCCGCTTCTCAGACACAGATCCGCGAGGCGTGTCTCGAACTCACTGAGGGTGATAAGAGCTTGCACGTGTTACCCTTTTATCCTCTCTACGTAGCAGGGTGCTAAAGCACCCTTTCGACCATCCCCCTGACCCCCTTCCTGGCCAGGACAGGGGGAAGAAAATGATATCTGAGGGACACCCTCAGACTCCCGGTCCTTCGACTTCGCTCAGGACAGGCGCCTGGGCTTCGCCCCTCTGCACTCCCCATTTCCATCAGCCTGCCGGTGCTTCGCGTCCTCCGCGTGCTCTGTCGGTGAGGGCCGCCCGCCGTTTAGTAGCGGGCGAGCTGGCGGATGGCTTCCGCTATGCTGTTTGAGTCTGGGAGAAACTTCGCTTCCAGCGGTGGGCTGAACGGCATCGCTGGGACCTCGGGGCCAGCCAGCCGCATAACGGGGCCGTCCAGGTAGTCGAAGGCCTGCTCTGAGATGATGGCCGCGACCTCGCCGCCTATGCCCCCGGCCTTGGTATCCTCGTGGACTATGAGGGCCTTGCCGGTCTTCATGACTGAGCTGAGGACCGTCTCTTCGTCCAGGGGACGGAGGGTACGAAGGTCGACTACCTCAGCGCTCACCCCCTCCTCGGCCAGACCGCGGGCAGCCTCCAGACAGTAGTGAAGCATTAGCCCGTATGTGATCACGCTGATGTCTTCGCCTTCGAGCTTGACCTCGGCTTTGCCAATCGGCAGGGTGTACTCAGTCTCGGGGACCTCGCCGCGCACCAGCCGGTAGGTGCGCTTATGCTCAAGGAAGATTACAGGGTCGTCATCACGTACCGCGCTCTTCAGCAGCCCTTTGGCGTCGTACGGAGTGGCTGGAGTAACGACCTTCAGGCCTGGAGTGTGGGAGAAAAACGCCTCCACACTCTGGGAGTGGTACAGGCCGCCGCGCACGCCCCCGCCGTAGGGGGACCTCACCACCATAGGTACTCCGACCGCGCCGTTGGTGCCGTACCGCGCCCGAGCGGCCTCTCCAACAAGCTGGCTGAAGGTGGTCCAGATGAAGTCGGCGAACTGGATCTCGGCGATTGGGCGCATGCCGTTCATCGCGGCACCGATCGCTATGCCGGCGATGGAGGACTCCGCGAGCGGCGTATCGATCACCCGGTCTTCGCCGAACTCATCGAGGAAGCCGTCGGTGGCCAAGAAGACCCCACCCCTAGCTGCGATGTCCTCTCCCATGACGAATACCCGTTCGTCACGGGCGATCTCCTCGCGCATGCCGTCGCGTACCGCCTCCAGCACCGTCTTTACTGCGATTGAATACCTCCCTAGCCGCCTTCGTCCGAAGTATCAGCGGATCGTGCGTAAACGTGGTCGTAGAAACCCTCTGTCCCCGGATAAGGCGCTGCCTCCACGAAGTCGGTCGCCTCGTTGACCTCCTTCGCGGCGTCGGCGCGCAGCTTTTCGTCCAGCTCATCGGTCAGGTGACCAAGGTTCGTAAGCTGGCCTCTCAGAATCTTGAGCGGGTCTCGTTTCCGAGCCTCCTCCAGGTCCTCCTTCGCCCTGTATCGACTGTCGTCGTCGTCGCTAGTGTGAGGAAGGTAGCGTTCTACCCTGGCCTCAATTAGCGTGGGGCCATATCCGCCACGGGCTCGGGCGGCGGCCTCGGCCGTAGCCTCGTAAACGGCGACGATGTCGGTGCCGTCGATGGCGAACCCCGGCATACCATAGCCTGCCGCCCGGCCGGCGACGCTGTCCACTGCCATCTGCTTGGACAGCGGCACCGAGATGGCGTACTTGTTGTTCTCGCAGAAGAAGATAACCGGCAGCTTATGAATGGCCGCGAAGTTCATACCTTCGTGGCAGTCGCCCACGCTCGCCGCACCGTCGCCGAAGTAGACGATTACGACCGTGTCTTCGCCACGCATCTTCGATGCCAGGGCGGCGCCGACCGCCTGGGGGATCTGGGTGGCGACCACGTTCGAGAGGTTGATGACGTTGAACTTGGTATAGGCGCCGTGGACGGGAAACTGACGGGCGCCGCTCAGCGGTTCGCCTTCTTTGCCGAGAAAGCCGAGCATGATCTCCTTGGGGGTCATGCCCAGGCTCAGCGCGACAGCTAGGTCCCGGTAATAGATGTAGAAGTGGTCCTGCCCTTTGCGTAGCGCGGATACGCTGCCGATCTGGGCAGCCTCATGACCCTGAGCCGACGCGACGATGGCCACCTTGCCCTGCCGGTTCAACATCCAGACGCGCTCGTCCAGCGTGCGACAGAGCACCATCTGACGGTACATCTCCAGCAAACGCTGGGTGTCGTCGAGAGGGTGTTGGGCACTTTCGGCCGCCGTGCTATTCAGCGTAGCGGTCTTTTTCTGGCCGTCTGCCATGGACCTCCCCACAAGGCGCTAATGGGCCGCAGCCCCTACCTCGCACAACAGGCCAATTATAGGGGCGCGTCGAGGTGCAAGTCAAAACGCGGGTCGGGCCACCGGCCGGGGCGAATCACACGTATCTCAGGTTGCCCGCTCGATGTTCCGGAAGCGGTAGCCGACCTGCCAGACGGTCTCGATGAAGGTGTGGTCAGCATCTTCGATCTTGCTGCGCAGGCGCCTGATGTGCACGTCGACCGTGCGGGTGCCGCCGAGGTAGTCGTATCCCCAAATCCGGCTAAGGAGCGCCTCCCTCGTGAAGACCCTACCCGGATTTGAGGCCATCAGCAACAGAAGCTCGTACTCCTTGAGCCGCAGGTTGAGGCGCCTGCCGTTCAACGACACCTCGTAGTTGGCAGGATTGATGACGAGATCGCCCACGCGGACCGCCTCACCAGCGTCCGGTGACTTTCTCCGGCTGAGCACACGCTTCGTCCGGGTCACCAGCTCGTCGGGCCTGGGCGGGCTGACGAGGAAGTCGTCGACGCCCAGGCCGGCGTCGAAGTGAGATACCCTGTCTTCCGGCACTAGCGCGATGACGGGGACTTGTAGCTCGGCGCAACGTCGCACGCAGTCTTCAACCTCAAACGTGGGCATGGAGCCGATGTCGAGGAGAGCCACACTCGGCATGTCGTCGGCCGTGATCGTATCGAGGAGCGCCTCGCTGGCGACCAAGATAGGGTCGATGCCATGGTCCCTGAGCGTCGCCATGAAGCCAGGCTCTAGGTGGTCAGGTTGTGAGAAGGGTACCGGTCTCGTTGACATGAACCGCCTCGCCGGATTGTGAACGCAAAGTGTATCAGTTGTCAGAAGTAGCCGAGCCCTTGCCGCACGGGCTATTCGGGCTCGGGAGGGGCGTCGGTCTCGATGGGCACCCCGGTCGAGTTGCCCCACTCCATCCAAGAGCCGTCGTAGTTGCGCACCCGAGGATAGCCCAACAAGTACTCCAGAACGAACCAACTGTAGGAGGCTCTCACGCCGAGGCGGCAGTAGGGAATCACCTCGTCGCTGGGTTCGATACCTCTCTCAGCATACAAAGTGCGCAACTCCTGAGCAGGCCTGAAGCTACCGTCCTCGGTCGCGCCGTCATCCCACGGGACGTGGACTGCGCCGGGGATACGGCCTTTCCGATAGATTCCGGCCTGGTCGGTGCCCGCCGACGAAGCCAGCAGGCCGGCGTACTCTTCTGAAGACCGTGTGTCCAGTAGCTTGACTAATGGCTTAGACAGGCTGCCGACGATGTAGTCCTTCATTGCTCTGACCGACCGGTCGGGCACCGAGGCTTTGTATGTCTTTGGCGCCGGGCTGGGCGTGTCTGTAGTAAGCGGGCAGGCCTCGGCTATCCACTTTTTTCGTCCTCCGTTCATCAGGCGGACGTCCTTGTGCCGATAGTACTTGAGGACCCAGAACCCCCAGGTCGCGGAACGGTTGTTCCCGTCGCCATAGAGCACAATCGTGGTCTCATTATCGATACCGGACCGCGCCAAGAGGGCTTCCACCTGGGCAATGCCAGGGATGTCACGCTTCACCGGGTCTTCGAGGTCAGTGTGGAGGCCCCAGCCGACCGCTCCTGGGACGTGGCCCTGATTGTAGCCGGCTTCGAGGTCTGTGTTGACTTCAACGACAACCACGGTAGGGTCGTTCTGCGCGTGCTCAGCGACCCAGTCGGTGGAAACGATGACTTCAGGACGAGCGTAGGACTCGGTCAATGAACGGCTCCTTGCTAACGCTCCACGAATATATGGGAGATGGGCGCCGGAATCAAGCCCCCGTGGTCCTTACAGCCAGGCGCGACGCCCGCATCGGAAAGAGACAAGAGATTGTAGGCTTGACACGACGGGACGCTTATCATAAAATTACGCTAATCGGAAAAATACGATGGAGTTGTCAGCGTGAAGACGATCCCATTGCAGGATACGGACGAGAGACTCGTGGAGCTGTTTCGTGCCCTTGGTCATCCAGCTCGTATGCGTATTGTACGCATCCTCGCCGAGCGTAAGTCGTGCATCTGCGGGGAGCTGGTGGGCGAATTGCCCCTGGCCCAGGCGACGGTTTCGCAGCACCTGAAGGTGCTCAAGGATGCGGGCATAGTCACAGGGGAGGTGGAAGGGCCGGCTGTCTGCTACTGTCTGGCTCCGGGGGCGCTTACAGAGCTGCGCGATGTCGTCGGACAGTTGGCCGCAGACCCAACTACGGAGAGGTGGTCGTCGGCGGGAACGAACTAGGTGATATCCAAGGAGGATAGACATGACAACTGCACAACGACTCAAGGGAGAGATCTCACGTGAGTACACGGAGAAGCTCGAAAGGTCGGCGGAGTGCTGCGAAGGTGGGTGTTGCGCCGGTCCCGAGGTGTCCGGTCACTACCCGACCGAGCCGCTGCAACAAATGCCCGACGGCGTGATTTCCTTTGGCTCCGGCGACCCCGTGCCGCTGGCTGAGCTTCATCCAGGAGAGAGGGTCATAGACCTTGGCAGTGGCACCGGACTCGACTGCTTTCTCGCCGCTCGCCAGGTCGGGCCGGCAGGTTCAGTAGTCGGCATCGACCTCACAGAGGCTATGATCTACAGGGCCGCGGAGAACGCGGGGAAACTGGGGCTGAGCAACGTCACGTTCCTGCAAAGCGATATAGAAGCGCTGCCCCAAGAGGACGGCAGCGCAGACGTATTGATCTCGAACTGCGTGATCAACCTCGCTCCGGACAAGGACGCGGTATTTCGTGAGGCCTTTCGCGTACTTCGCCCCGGCGGCAGACTCGCGGTGTCAGACATAGTGCTCAATCGGCCTGCCACCGACGACGAGGTCAAGGATATGTCGCTTTTGACTGGATGCGTCTCAGGATCACTTCCCGCCGAAGAGTACGCCGACCGGATTCGTGCCGCCGGTTTCGTGGATGTGCGAATCGAGGCTGAGTCGAAGCCCGACGAAGGGCGCTTCTGGTATAGCGCTGCCATTCGTGCTACCAAGCCGTAGCGGCGCTCCAAAGACGCGTTAGACGGACCACCTATCAACGGCGTACGGGTCGAGCTCGAGGCCCAGGCCTGGCTTGTCAGGGTATGGAGACCACATGCCGTCCCTGGGTTCGGGGAACTCGGTGTACCAGAGCCGGTCCGCCTCCAGGTAGTGGTTCATATACTCCACGGCCTTCAGATTGGGGATGGCGCACGCAACGTGAAGGTGGACGAGCTGTGCTGCGTGCGGCGCCATAGGCAGGCCGAACGCCTCTGCCAGGCGGGCCACCTTCATCCACTCGGTCACGCCGCCGATCCGCTGGACATCCGGCTGGACGATGTCGACCGCGCCGCCAGAGATCAGCTCTTTGAAGCCCTGCTTGGTGTACTCCTCTTCCCCGGTGGCCACGGGGATGCTGACGGCCCGCCGTATTTCCGCAAGGCCCGTCAGATCGTCGGCCAGCACCGGCTCTTCGATCCAGCCGACCTGATACTGCTCAAACTCTTTGCACATGTATATTGCCTGCTTAGCGTAATAGCCGCTATTGACGTCAACGTACAGCGCTACGTCATCGCCGACCGCTTTGCGCACGGCGGCTACGCGCTCGATGTCTTCCCTCTCGGACTTACCCATGTCCTTACCGATCTTCATCTTGACAGCCTTGATGCCCTGCTCGACGTGGCCGGTCATTTCCGCGACGAGCTCCTGTTCGCTGAAGTCTGTCCAGCCGCCGCTGCCGTAAATGGGGACGGTATCCGTGAAGGCTCCGAGGAGGCGGTAAAGGGGAAGGCCGAGCGCCTTTGCCTTCAGGTCCCAGAGGCCGATGTCGATCGCAGATGCCGCGCGCGAGGCGATGCCCTGACGTCCATACCGGTGAGAGCGCCAGAAGAGGCGGTGTCGGATTTTCTCGATGTCGAAGGGGTCCTGGTCGATCAGCAGCTCTTTGAACCCGGACTCGACGACCTGGCGGACTCCCGGCGGCGCCTCTCCAACGCCAAGCCCCTCCACTCCCTCGTCAGTCTTGATGTGAACAAAAAGCTGGCCGAGGCCGCCCGCCCCTGGTGCATCCGGCAGGATGGTGGCGTTCCGCAGCGGCCTCGCGTGGGGATAGAAGAGCTGAGTAGTCGTGACGTCGATTATCTTCATCGGGTCTCCCGTTGTCGGTAGGCGGCCGGGCGAAGGCGCGAGTTGCAGTATAGTCGGGGGCCTGCACGTGGTCAATGACCGCCCGCGCGTGCCGGTTTTGCCTAGGTGCTATGCTATAATTGGCCGGTGGGAGAGGTGGCCGAGCGGCTTAAGGCGCTGGTCTCGAAAACCAGTATGGGAGCAATCTCATCGTGGGTTCGAATCCCACCCTCTCCGCTGCGTGCGTTTCACCGTTTTCCCGAAGCCCACTACTCAGCAAGACTGGTTTGGGATGAAGCTACTTCGGAGAGGTGCTAGAGTGGACGAATAGGCGCGACTGGAAATCGCGTGTCTCGGTAACCCCGGGACCGTGGGTTCGAATCCCACCCTCTCCGCCATTCTAACGGCTTCTCTCAAATCGCTCGCTCCTCTTCTCGACTATGAGTTGGAATTCCTGTACGTTCGATGACTGACCCTCTCGAAATACGTCTGCTCGAAGAGCGCGATATTGAGCAGATTGTCTCCGCATTTCGCGAGATGGGATGGACCTCGAAATCTGCATCGCTATACGAACGCTATCTTTCCGAGCAGCACAGTGGAGAGCGTACCGTTTTGGTCGCGTTTGCGGGTGGTGATTTCGCAGGGTATATAACCGTCCGATGGCGATCCGGCTATCCGCCCTTTCGCGAAGAGGCTGTCCCGGAAATCGCGGATTTCAACGTTCTTCCCCGTCTCCGCCGCCGTGGGATCGGCACCCGGCTCATGGACGAAGCTGAGAAGCTGATCGCCGAGCGATCGGTCGTGGCCGGTATCGGAGTTGGGATGGACCCTGACTATGGCGCGGCTCAGCGGATGTACGTTCTGCGCGGCTACGTGCCGGATGGGCGCGGCCTGACGCACGATAGCCGCCATGTCCGGCACGGAGAGCAGGTCCAGGTTGACGATGGGTTAAGCCTGTACTTCACGAAACGACTGCGGAAGTAGCTACTTGGCCGATTCAGGAACCTAGCGCCGCTATCTGCACCTAGGGGCCTGTGCTAGAATTGGAAACGGCTATGGAGGACAACGAGCTAAAATACTGGGTGGCGTTTACGCACATCCCTCACGTGGGGCCGGCGCGTGTCAGGCTTATGGAACGGCACTTCGGTACGCTGGAGCAGGCCTGGCGTGCCGGGATGACCGAGCTTCGCGCCGCCGGCCTCGACAGCCGGACCGCGAGGTCGATCGCCACACGTAAGCTGGCCATCGACCCTGATGCCGAGTTGCGGCTTCTGGCGGACGGCCACACTCGCGCCGTCACCTGGAACGACAACGAGTATCCGGCGCGACTCAAGGAGATATACGACCCGCCGCCGGTTCTGTACATAAAGGGCGAGCTTACTCCGGAGGACGACCGCTCGGTGGCCGTCGTCGGCACACGAAAGGCTACCGCCTACGGCCGGGAGGTCGCGCACCGGCTGTCGTTTGACATGGCACAGGCCGGCGTGACCGTCGTGAGCGGCCTAGCGTATGGGATCGACGCCATAGCGCACCGGGCCGCGCTTGATACCGGCGCACGTACCATAGCCGTGGTCGCTAGCGGCGTAGACGTCGTCTACCCGCAGTCGCATACGAACCTAGCTGCCGAAATAGTCCGACATGGCGCAATGGTGTCGGAGCATCCCGTCGGAACGCGGCCCCAGGCCGGAACCGGGAGGTCTTCGCGATGCCGGGAAGCGTATTGTCGCCCACCAGTCGCGGCCCCAACCGATTGATCACGCGGTCCGAGGCCAAGCTCGTCTCCGAAGCAAGGGACGTCCTGGAGGAGCTCAACCTCTCGTGGGTGGGCCAGCAGATCGAGATGGAGGCCCTTTTCCCGGGGAGCGACAATGAAGCCCAGATACTGAAGTACGTGACTTACGACCCCGTACACATAGACGAGGTCATTCGAAGCTCCGGTGTCGACATATCCGCGGTCAGCAGCGCGCTCGCGATGATGGAGCTTAAGGGCCTGGTCAGACAGATAGGCGGTATGAACTATATTAGACTCAAAGAGTCCGCAGCAGAGTACCAGGCGGTGTGAGGAGCATGGCTAAAGACCTCGTAATAGTTGAATCTCCAGCAAAGGCACGCACGATAACTCGATTCCTTGGCGATAAGTACAAAGCCATGGCATCGATGGGCCACGTCAGAGACCTACCCCGCCGCGAGATAGGAGTTGCGGTCGATGACCAGAGCTTCGAGCCAAAATACGCCGTCCTGCCTGACAAAAAGAAGGTGGTGTCAGAGCTGGCAAAGGCTTCAAAGGCGGCCGACACGGTGTACCTGGCTACCGACCCTGACCGTGAGGGTGAGGCCATCTCTTGGCATCTCATCAAGGCGGCCAAGATCGGGGAGTCCAAGGTGAGACGTGTGGTCTTCCATGAGATCACGCAGCACGCCGTCCAAGAGGCGTTCGACAACCCGAGAGGGCTCGACCAGCACCTCATCGATGCGCAGCAGGCCCGTCGCGTTCTGGACAGGCTGGTGGGCTACGACCTAAGCCCCGTCCTCTGGAAGAAGATCAGGAGAGGGCTTTCGGCCGGAAGGGTCCAGTCAGTAACCCTGCGTTTGATCGTCGACCGCGAGCGAGAGGTCCACGCGTTCGACTCTGAGGAGTACTGGTCGATCGAGGCGATGCTTGCGCGGAAGGCTGACGATAGCGCCAAAGGCGGCTTCAAGGCCAAGCTGCGCGGGATGGGCGGAGAGACCCAAAAATTCCGGATCACCAACGAGAAAGAGGCGCAGAGGATAAAGTCCGATCTAGACGGTGCTAAATACGCCGTGGACTCGGTGCGCAAGAAGGAGAAACGTAGCCGCCCTGCTGCGCCGTTCATCACCAGCACGCTTCAGCAGGAGGCATGGCGGCGGCTTAGATTCACGGCCCGCAAAACGATGGTCATAGCTCAGCAGCTCTACGAGGGGACCAATCTCGGCGACGAGGGGTCGGTCGGGCTCATAACCTACATGAGGACCGACTCGACGAACGTGGCCAGCACGGCCTTGCGGGATACCAGTGAGTACGTCAAGGAAAAGTTCGGCGCTAAGTATGCGCCTAAAGCACCGCGCCAGTACACAAAGAAGGCGAAGGGCGCTCAGGAGGCGCATGAGGCTATCCGCCCTACCGACATCCGCCGGGAACCTGAATCAGTAAGGAAGGACCTTAGTCGCGAACAGTTCCGGCTCTACAACCTCATCTGGAAGCGAATGATGGCCAGCCAGATGGTCGACGCGGTGTTCGACTCGACGACGGTGGACATCGCTGCGGCCGGCGCGAAAACGGCCACGAAGTACGAACTACGGTCGGTGGGTTCCGTGCTCAAGTTCCCCGGTTTCCGGCGGCTATACCTGGCGGACGACGACGATGCCGCGGAGGACGATGCCGACGAGTCGGCGCGCCTGCCTGACCTGAACGAGGGCGATCCGCTGCACCTCCTCACGCTCACTCCTGAGCAGCACTTTACGCAGCCGCCCCCTCGATACACTGAGGGGACGCTGGTGCGTGCGTTGGAGGAGCGGGGCATCGGCCGGCCGAGCACCTACGCTCCCACTATCGCCACGGTGGTGGACAGAGACTACGTTCGTAAAGACGGCGGGGATTTCATCCCAACCAAACTCGGGACAGCGGTAAACGACCTTTTGATAGCCCACTTCCCGGACATAATGGATGTCGGCTTCACAGCCAGGGTAGAGGAGGAGCTGGACGAAATCGCCCGGGGCGAACGAGAGTGGACACTGGTCCTGAGGGACTTCTACGGACCCTTCACAGGGGCGGTAAAACGCGCGATCGAAGAGGCGGAGCGGGTGCCCAGGGACCAGATCGATGAGGAGACCGAGGAGGTCTGCGAGGTGTGTGGACGGCCTATGGTGATCAAGTCCGGGAAGTTCGGCAGGTTCCTGTCGTGCAGCGGATTCCCGGAGTGCAGGAACTCACGCCCGCTGCTCACGCGCGTAGGCGTTGAGTGCCCCGAGTGCAGCAACGAACTGGTAGAACGCCGAGGGAGAGGTAAAGGGGCCAGGACCTTCTATGGCTGCTCCACCTATCCGGAGTGCACGTTCTCGGTCAGCCGCCGACCGCTGCCTCAGCCGTGCCCCGACTGCGGCAAGCTGCTGGTGACCTCTGGGCGCAACAACGCCCAATGTACATCGTGCGACTTCAGAGGCCCCGCGCCGGAGGAAGAGGTCCTCGACGTAGCGGTATAGGGCCCCTCGATACGTCCCGATGCGGCATTGAGGCACCCTGACGGATGAAAAGGTGCTCCAACAGAGAAAGACGCCCCAGCGGCGCGTCTCTACGGCCGAATTGGGACAGGAACCATGGCTATCATGAATGACCAGGAGTGGAGTTCGCTGCTCGGCAGGTTCGAGACCCACCTGAAGGCTGAGCGGGGTCTGGCCGCGCTGACGGTGCGAAACTACAAGACCGACGTGCAGCCGCTGTACGACTTCATGCGCCTCCGGAGCGTCGCCGGCCTACGGGCGTTGGACAGGTACGCGCTGAGGGCGTACCTGGCCTGGCTGGTGGAGCTGGGTTATGTCAAATCCAGCATAGTGCGAAAGCTCAGTGCGCTGCGCTCGTTCCTTCGGTGGCTGGTGAGTGAGAGGCTGATCGATGGTGACCCTTTGCCAAGGCGAGGGGTCATGAAGCGAGACTCCCGCCTACCTCGGTTCCTCTCTCAGGAGGAGGCCGCCAGGCTGGTGCTGGCTCCCGACACGTCCGAACGCCTTGGCCTCCGCGATCGGGCGCTGCTCGAGGTCGTCTACGCCGGCGGCCTGCGAGTCAGCGAGGCCAGAGACCTTGACGTGAGCGACATCAACTTCGAGTCCAGAGAGCTGCGGGTCAGGGGCAAGGGCTCTAAAGAGCGCGTAGTCTTGATCGGGAACGCGGCGAAAGACGCCCTCGCGATATACCTGAGTCAAGAGCGTCCAAAACTCGCTGGCCGCGATAGCGGAAGCGCAGTGTTCTTGAACCGCTTCGGCTCGCGGCTGAGCCAGCGCAGCATCCAAGAGAAGGTGCGCCGCTACGCCGCCAAGGTGGGGCTGCGCTCGGACGTCCACACCCACACTCTGCGCCACTCGTTCGCCACCCACCTCCTGGAGGGCGGGGCCGACCTTCGTGTGGTCCAGGAGCTGCTGGGACACGCCAGTCCGGCCACCACGCAGATATACACGCATGTAACCCAGTCAAAAGCCAGGGAGGTCTACCTGTCCGCCCATCCAAGGGCAAAGGAGCCCGGTGACGATGCGACTGGGGAGCAAGCATGACGACCGGAAGCAAGCGTGTCGTCCTCGGGTTTGCAGCCACCCTTGCCGCGATTCATGCCGGCTTGGGGGCCCTGTTTATCGTCACGGCAATTGACGCTCGCAACGGCTATTTCTGGTGGGCTGCGATCATATTCGTGGGCGGGCTCGCCGCCGTCGTCGGACTGATCATTATTCCTCAAAGGCCAAAGATCGGGGGAGCCCTGGCCTACCTGGGCGCCCTCTCAGGCGTAACCATGTGGGTCAGCTTTGTATTCTTCTCAATGACATTCGTCATATTGCCCGCCATCTTGGGTGTGACGATCATCTATGATCACATGAAGGCGTCGCCCGTCGCGAAGCTGGTCTTGTGGGTACTCTCCGTACTGCTCCTGGGGGTCTGTTTTTTGGGGCTCATAATCGTGACCGCCTTCGTCCGACCGGTGGAGGCCGGGTTCTGGATACTTGGGGTAGTAATCTTGCAGATACCGGTAGTCGTCCTCATACTGGCGTCTGCCAGCTCCCAAAACCCGGCAAGTATCATCGTACGGGTGAGAGGTTAAGAGCGTGAAATTTCTTGTCATCAACGGACCAAACCTCAATATGTTAGGTAAAAAGCGGGACCCCGCGTTCTACGGGACGGATACCCTCGCCGAGATAGAGCAGCGCGTTCGCGAGAAGGCCGAGGCACTGGGAGTCGAAGTGGACTTCTTCCAGTCCAATCACGAGGGCGCTATCGTCGACTACATACAGGAGTCCGCGGAAACGGCCTCCGGCATCATCATAAACCCCGGCGCCTTGACAAGCTACGGCCTGTCGATCAGGGACGCGCTAGCCGATGCGAGGTTGCCAACTGTGGAGGTACACCTGTCCAACATCCACGCCCGAGAGAGGTTCCGACGCAGGTCCGTACTGGCACCGATCTCCGTTGGCCAGATCGCGGGACTGGGCTGGCGCGGATACCTGCACGCTCTCGAGTCCTTGGCGGCACATGTCCACGAAGAGGGACCCTGATGAGCTACGGTCTGCGGCTTGCCAAACTGCGAGAGTCTCTAAGCGAGCAGGACCTGGACGCCATCCTGATATCGGACCCGGAGAACCGGCGATATGTGTCCGGGTTTACGGGCACTGCCGGCCACCTGCTGGTCTCACAGGCCGCTGCGGTCCTGGCTACCGACTTCCGCTATATCGAACAGGCGGCCCAACAGGCCAGCCAGTTTCGGGTCGAGCGAACCTCAGCGAAGCTGGAGTGGTTTCCGGAGTTGGCGGCCGACCTGGGAGTCAAGAAGGTCGGGTTCGAGAGCCGGCACATGACGGTCAGGGCCCACGCCGACTTCCAGAAGGCCGTAGCTGAGGCTGACGCACCCAATGGGCTGTCTCTGGTCGAGACCACAGACCTCATCGACCACATGAGAGCGGCGAAGTATGACGACGAGATGGAGCTGCTTACGCGGGCCGTCGAAATTACGGACCAGGCCTTCGAGGAAGTCGCGTCCACAATCGAGGCTGGAGTGACGGAAAGAGACGTTGCGTGGAAGCTGGAAAAGGCAATGCGAGAGCGCGGCGCAGAGGGCCTCGCATTCGACACTATCGTTGGGGCGGGGCGTAACGGCGCTCTGCCGCACCATCGCGCCGACGACACGGTGATCGGCAACGGCGAGCCGGTCGTGATAGACATGGGCGCGAAATACGAAGGGTACTGTGCGGACCTGACTCGCACAATCGTCCTTGGTGAGCCGGACGAAGAGTTCAGCCGTGTCTACAACATAGTATTACGCGCCCAAGAAGCCGCCGAGGAGGGCGTCAGCGCGGGTATGACCGGTGGGGAGGTCGATGCTATAGCCCGAGATATCATAGCCGAGACAGGGCATGCCGAAGAGTTCGGCCACAGCCTTGGCCATGGCGTCGGGCTGGCCGTCCACGAGCTCCCGGGGGTCGGCTCCAATTCCAAGGACCGACTCGAGGAGGGCATGGTGTTCACGATAGAGCCCGGTGTCTACCTGCCCGACTGGGGCGGGGTCCGAATCGAGGACATGGTCGTGCTTGAGAACGGTCGTGCCCGCGTCTTGAGCAAGGCACCCAAGCTGGGGGCCATTGCATAGCTGGCCCCTCGATACGTCCCCCCGATACGGCATCGGGGCTCCATCGGGACTACTCGGGACGGACGGATTCAAGGGTTTCTTTGTTGTGAGATTGCTTCGGCAGCGCCCAGGAGACTGATTTGAGCATATCCTACGGTGACCTGAGAAAGGGTCTGGCCATCGAGCTCGACGGCGAGCCGTACGCGGTGGTCGAGTACGAGCGCAGCAAGATGCAGCAGCGTGCCCCGGTAATGCGGGTCAGGTTCAGATCGCTGCGTACGGGCCGGGTGGTCGACCGCACCTTTCAAGGCTACGACGTCAAGCTTACTCCAGCCGCCGTGAAGCACCGGGGTGCAGAATATATCTACAGCGATGCTGATCTCTTCTATTTTATGGACGCCGAGAGCTTCGACCAGTTCCCGCTGTCCCGAGACCAGGTAGAAGACTCTCTTCCCTACCTCATCGAGCAGGTCAAGGTCAGCGTCGTCTTCTACGAGGGGCAGCCGATCGCCATTGAGCTGCCCGTAACAGTGGACCTGAAGGTCACGGAGACGGACCCAGGGTTCAGAGGCGACACGGCGCAGGGTGGCACCAAGCTCGCAACGATGGAGACGGGGTTGTCGGTGCAGGTGCCCTTATTCGTGGTCGAGGGTGAAAAAGTCCGAGTGGACACTCGCAGCGGCGAGTACCTGGCAAGAGCGTGAGATGGCTGTATATTCTGTTTCGAGGGTGCTCACTTACCTGAGGGACCTACTGGAGCAAGATGCTCTGGTACGAGACCTCTGGGTCCGGGGTGAGGTCGCCAACCTATCTCGGCCCGGCTCCGGCCACTCGTACTTTAGTCTTAGGGAGTCCGGCAACACGCTGCGGTGCGTGATGTTCCGTAATGCGTTCGGGGCCGAGTTGCTAGCCGACGGCTCGTCTGTCATAGCCCACGGGCGAGTTTCCATGTACGAGGCCCGCGGAGACCTACAGCTCATCGTCGATCTTCTCCAGCCTGAGGGGGTCGGCGAGCTACAGTTGAAGCTGGAGCAGCTCAAGCTCAAGCTTGAGAACGACGGCCTCTTTGACCCGTCGCGAAAGCGGCCTGTTCCGGGCTTCCCCCGCCGAGTAGGGGTGGTCACCTCTCCCAGTGGGGCGGTCTGGCACGACATTCAAACGGTGATCGAGAGGCGCTATCCACTCGTCGAGCTGCTGCTGGCGCCCACGCCAGTGCAAGGCGAGGAGGCCGTACGGGGTATAGTCGACGCCCTTGATACCCTGGGGCGAATATCGGACGTCGACGTTATAGTAGTGGCGCGCGGCGGGGGCTCCTTGGAGGACTTGCAACCGTTCAACGACGAGGCCGTCGCCAGAGCCATGTTCTCGAGTCACGCCCCTGTAATCAGTGGAGTGGGCCACGAGACAGACTACACGATCGCCGACATGGTGGCGGACCAGCGAGCGCCGACACCATCCGCCGCCGCAGAGATGGCCGTACCCGATCGGGCGGAGCTGGCGACCAGGCTAGTCGCAGCCCAGGAGGCCCTTGGTACCAGCGTGTTCACCGGGCTCCGGTCCAAACAGGAGAAGCTGGCCCACCTTCGGCCCAGAGTTCGCCGGAGCGGCCCCGACCTCGACGGGCTGCGGCTTCGCGTTGACGACCTGCTGAGGAGAACTGCGAAGCACCTCAGCCACGACCTGCAGTTAAAGTCCGAACGGGCTCAGGGGCTCAGGACACGCTTGGATTCGCTGAGCCCCAAGGACACTCTGCGGCGGGGGTACGCTGTCGTGCGTACGCAGACCGACCCTGCTGTCGTCGTGTCCGATGCCGACCAGGTCGTCGCGGGCGATCTTGTCGACGTCACGGTGGCCCGCGGAGGCTTCGGCGCGGAGGTGACGTCGGCCCTGCCGGTCAGCGACGAGCCCGAGGCACCCGTCGAGAGGCAAGCGTCCGAGGTCTTCGGAGCCAAGCGCGGGTAACGGCAGCGAACCACCCACCCTGAAAAGTGCGCCGTCGGCTCGCTAGGCGCAGCGGTTACGAGCAAAATGAACACTCAAAAGACGAACGACGCCGACCTGGGCGACCTCTCCTTCGAGCAGGCTCTCGCGAGGTTGGACGAGACCGTAGAGGCGCTCGAAGCCGGGCAGGTGCCTCTGGACGAGGCGACTCGCCTCTACGAGAAGGGTATGGGGCTCGCTCGCGTTTGCAGTGAGATGCTGGCGGCAGCCGAGTTGAAGATCACTCAGATACAGACGGCCTATGGCGAGCAGATGAGGTTGCCCCCGGAGGAGAAGACGCAGCCGGAGGTATAGCTCTGCTAAAGGCCGACTTCCACATGCACACCAGCTTCTCCCCGGATTCCAACCTCTCGCCTGAGCGGCTGGTGGCACGCTGCAGCCAAGTGGGCCTGAACTGCATAGCCGTGACCGACCACGACACCATCCAAGGTGGTCTGGCCGCCCAGCGCGTCGCGGATTTCACGGTTATCGTCGGCGAGGAAGTGCGCTCTTCGGGCGGAGAGATCACCGGCCTGTTCCTGACAGAAACGGTCCCTCGTGGGCTTTCGCCGAAGGAGACGGTCACAAGAATCAAGAGGCAGGGAGGGCTGGTGTCGATTCCTCATCCGTTCGACCGTTTTCGCCGCGGGGCGATAGGTCGAAGGGCCTTGGACGAGATAGTGTCCTACATAGACATCGTCGAGGTGTTTAACGCCCGCAACAATCTGGCCGCCGATGACCGCAAGGCGCTCGATTTTGCTCAGCGGCACGGGCTGCTGGCATCGGGAGTCAGCGACGCTCATACGACGTTTGAGCTTGGACGCACCTACGTCGAGATGCCCGAGTTCGACGGGACCCCAGAAGGATTCAAACAGGCGCTGGCAGGGGGGACGATCGTGGGAAGGCGAATGAGCCCGCTCATTCACGTAGTGACCACGTTTACCAAGCTCAAGAAACGCCTGGGTGGAGCACGCCCGCCGACATCTTGACGGTAGGCGTCGTTCTAGAGGACCCGACGACTCTTCAGCTCTCGGTTCCGTCTGATTCGTTCCCAGCCGCTTGGCGATGGCTTTCCAGTGCCGATTCGAACCGGAGTGTGCTCTACGAAGGGACTGCCCAGGTGGGCCTCCACCTGGGCCAGAATGGCCTGGGGTACCTCAGCCCGACGCCATCCGCAGTTGATGCACAGGGCATTCTCATCCTCTGCAGGTGAGTACTCAAACACCGCTCCTTTGCAACGTGGGCAGGCGTGTAGACTGATCATGGCGTTTGACCCCCAGTCAGTGGTGGGTTGGACCTAATTGGTTCCCTATTATCCGGCTGCGGGTCCCGTTTGAGTATCGACAAGACCTAGGGTTCAGACATCGGGGAAACTTGACCCCCAGAAGGCTCGGCTATTCTGTCGGGCGCACTGAGACGCCCCAGCGGGGCGTCTCTACAAGGGATTCACTGGGCTCGGTATCTGAGCTTGAATAAGGTCATTCCGTTGCGCGCGCTGAGACGCACGAGTAGGGCGTCTCTACAAGGGGCTTGTAACCTGCCGACGAGCTCCCGGCCTTGAAGTTTTACGAGGCGCGCGGTAAGATACCAGACCGTATGTACACTAGTGGGTCCGGGAAAGCGGAGTAAATGAGTAACGCGGTACTAGTGGTAGACATGCTGGTGGGATTTCTAGAGGCTGGCCACAACCTCTATTGCGGCGACGAGGCCCGCGAAGTGATCCCGAACGTGAGGCGGCTGATCGAGAGGGAACAGGCCGCAGGGTCCAAGGTATTCTTTATCTGCGATAATCACGATCCCGACGACCTGGAGTTTCAGATATTCCCTGAGCACTGCGTGAAGGGTACGAAGGAGGCTGAGATCATCCCCGAGCTTTCCGGCTACCAGGGGCAAGTGATACCGAAGCAGCGATACAGCGGATTCTACGGGACCGACCTGCAGCAGCGGCTCGCCAAGCTGGGTCCGGAAAAGATCATCATTTGTGGGGTGTGCACGGACATCTGTGTAATGCATACTGCCGCCGATGCGCGCAACCGCGATTATGACGTTGAAATCGCTACCGACGGCGTAGCCACCTTCGATCCAGAAGCACACACCTACGCCTTGCAGCACATGGAGAAGATTCTGGGAGCCAGGCTGGTACGAGAGACGGCTTCCGCCCTCAGGTAGCCCCGGAGTATTTTGACTGCCCTTCCCAGGGCCCAGTGCGCTATTGAACCTACAGACATAGCTTATGGTCAACCCCGAGTTCGAGATTAGACGGTCGGTCCTGGTCGGCGACACCGCTGATGTTTACCTGCAGCGTACGCTGACGATCCTGCGCAACGAGGGTATCAACCCCGTTGTCACCATTGAGTTCGCGCCTGAGAGAGGCGGCGTTTTCTGCGGCCTCGCCGAGGTAAGAACACTGCTGACCAGGATTCTCCCAGAGACCGGAAGCGAGGCATGGGCCCTAGAGGAGGGAGAGACCGTCGACGCTAAGGAGGTGGCCCTGAGGGTCAGAGCTCCCTATGGCTCACTGGGGCTCTACGAGACGGCGATCGGCGGGATATTGGCCTCCAGCACCGGATGGGCGACGGCAGCCAGTGAGTGCGTCGAGGCCGCCAACGGCACGCCGGTGGTAGCACTAGGAGCGCGCCACGTGCACCCCAATGTCGCCGCTAATATGGACTACGCGTCAGTTATTGGGGGCTGCGTTTCGTGCTCTACGATCCTGGGCGCCCGGCTAGCGGGCGTTACTCCTGCCGGCAACATGCCTCACTCGCTACCCCTTCTGATGGCAGACACCCTGACGGCGATGCAGTCCTTTGACAGGCACATGCCTCAGGAGGTGCCCAGAGTAGCGCTCGTGGACACGTTCAAAGACGAGGCGGAGGAGGCCTTGAACGTCGCGCAGGCCCTCAGGGAGAAGCTTCGGGGCATTCGATTAGACACACCGTTTGAGCGGGGAGGTGTGACTGCAGACCTGGCCAAAGAGGTACGAATTCGGCTAGACCTGGGCGGCTTCCGGCACGTGGAGATAATGGTCAGTGGGGGCTTCACACCTGAGCGAATCCGCGAATTCGTCGAAAGCGAGGCGCCGGTAAACACCTTCGGCGTCGGGACCTACATCGCCAGCGCGGCCCCCAATCCATACACGTCCGACATTCACGATATCGACGGGCGGCCAGTCGCCAAAAGAGGGCGAAACCCCGGCGTCACACCAAACCCCCGACTGGCACGCGTGATATAGCCTTCGCGGACTTTTCCCGCACGAAGCTCATCCGCAGTACTCGGTCGTCCGTGCTCCGTATCCTCGCCCAGTCCGCGATGCGGAACCCCATCACCCAAGCGATCCCTTGAGGCGCGACAACCAGTGGAACTCTGTCCCTACACTCTTGTGGAATCTTGGAGTCGACCATGAAGTCCTGGAGCTTTTTTCGCCCAGACATTCCTAAGGGCTGAAATCGGTCTCCCGGCCTGCGAGCACGTATCGTCAATCGGCCGCCTACCGCGTTGTAGCTAAACCGGGTTTTGAAGCTGTCGGTTCCGGATAGCATTGGCTCGACGATCGTGGGACTAACAGCTTCGACACCGCCGCCGGGCTCTTCTATTTTCACCTCGACCTTCCAGCCGCCCACAGATGTCTCGCCCGGTGCTTTCAGAGGGTACTCGCCAGAGAACGGAGGGAGGGGGCACAGGTCACTCGAGGCGGACGCGACGATCGCCTCGCTGTAGCGGACGGAGAACCGGACGCCCCCGGGCAGATCGACGCTGCGTCCCGACGGTCCGCCCATCAGCCTTGTCATATCGTCGAGGTGCCCCTGCTCTATGTCATGTACGTCTGTCTTGACCAGCGCGACAGCCCTTCGCAGCAGGTGCGTCTGCAGCGCGGGCGACAGTTGGCCGAAGGCGGCCCTGCGTAGCGCAACCAGCCCGTTTTCCTGACGCGCGACTTTGGGCCATACGTCGTCAACTTCGCTGTCCAGGTGCGAGACCTGCTGCGCGGCGGTCCGGGAAAGCCGCACTAGGGCCTGTCTGACAGCCGGATTGAACTCCTCCAGCAGTGGCACGAGCACCTTCCTCACCCTGTTGCGAGTCAAGTCAGTCGACAGGTTTGTTTCGTCGAGCCGCGGCTCCAGATTCAGCGCCCGACAATAAGCAGCCGTGTCCCCACGAGACAGATCCAGAAGAGGCCGCACCAGGGAGACCTCTTTTTCTCCAATGACATGCCGATTCGAGGGCTGCATTCCGCGCAAACCCGTGAGGCCGGCGCCTCGTACAATATGCATGAGGATAGACTCGGCCTGGTCGTCAGCCGTGTGTCCCAAGGCTACGGCGTCTGCACCCTGCTCGCCGGCTACGCGGACCAGGAAACGGTGCCGTACTTTGCGAGCGGCATCCTCCAACGACAGCCTGTGTGTTTTTCGGAAAGCTGGAACGTCGGCGCGCTCCGAGGTGAGGCCTACGCCGAGCTGCTTGAACGTCTCGCCGACGAAACGGGCGTCGGCCTCGGCAGAATCGCCCCTGAGACCGTGGTCCAGATGGGCCCCATGGAGCTCCAGCCCCAGCTCATCTCTCAAGTTGCGCAAGGCGTTGATCATCGCGAGGGAATCAGGGCCGCCGGAAACGGCAACGACCAGGCGCTTCCCTTCGGTCAGGCCGGACGCCCGTAGGGCCCTCTCGACCTCGCGTTCCAGCCGCGCGACTACTTTATCCGCCAGCATCATGGTCTGCACCGCATCACTTCGGGCGTGACACCCTGGTCAGCATGATCGACTCTACTTTCAAGTCCCTCATCTCGGTTACCTCGATCTTGAGGTCGCCGTGCTCGAACTGCTCCCCTTGGGTGGGAATGTGTCCGAGAGCCTCCAACACGAATCCGGCGATAGTCTCGAAATCGCCGTCGGGTAGCTCGATTCCGAGCTCCTCTTTGGCCTCGTCTATGCTCATGCCACCGTCGACCTGGAAGGTATTCTCGCCTACCGCCTCGTACTCCTCCTCCGGACTCACGCCCTCCTCGCCGACGCGGCCCACGACCTCCTCGAGCAGGGTCTTGAGGGTGACGAGGCCGGCGATGCCGCCGAACTCGTCTATCACCACGGCCATCTGGTTGCCGGTCTGTCGCGATTCGTCAAAGAGCTCAGCGATCCGCTTCGTCTCGGGAACAAAAAAGGCGTCCCTGATAACGTCGGTGACAGAGTCGTCGTGGGTTATCTCCCTGGAAGACATTGCCTTGAGGATGTCCTTGGCCGAGAGTATTCCCACAATGTTGTCGGTAGACTCTTTGTAGACCGGAAACCGTGTATGCGAGTGCTCGGCATAGATCTCCAGGAACTCTCCCAGGGTCGCCCCCCGCTCCACGAACGCGATTTCAGTCCTGGGCGTCATAACCTCTCTCACCTGCCTGTCACCGAAACGGAAGACACTCTCCAGCATCTCCGCCTCCTCTGGCTCGAAGGCCCCTTCCTCCTCAGCTATGCCGATCAGAGTGCGCAGCTCGGCCTCAGTGATGGACCGCCTGACGCCCGCTCCCCCACCGCCGAACAGAGAGCTAATCTGTTGCAGGACTATCACAAAGGGCCAAAGCACCGTCTCGATCCACTTCAATGGACGCACATAGAGGAACGCCACGCGCTCCGAGTGGCGAACCGCAATGGTCTTAGGGACGATCTCGCCGAATATCAGGAGCAGGCTGGTGGCGACCGCCGTGGCGACGGCAAGGCCGATGCTCTCGTCCAGGAGCGAGAGGGTTATGACCGTGACCAAGGCGGCAAAGGCGACGTTCACGAGGTTGTTGCCCAGTAGAATGGTAGAAAGCAGCCTCTCCGGCTGGTCTATCATCCGAGCCACACTCGACGCGTTGGCAGCTCCAGTGCTCACAAGGTGCGTGACCCTCGTCCGTTGCAGCGAGAGGAAGGCAGCCTCAGAGCTAGAGAAGAAAGCAGACAGCCCCAGGCACACGAGCACCACTATGAAGTTTCCTATCACTGCTTCGGGCATCAGTGCCCCTCCTGTATCTGAGGCTGGTCCTTCCACAGACGATCAGTGGTGTGACGCGAGACCGACTCGCTGAACCCACGACGCCGAAGGTAGCCCCATATCTTACGGCGAAATGTACGAATATCGGCCTCTTCCAGCTTCTGGGCGAGCCTCAAGCCGGCCCGGTAAGCGCTTTCCTCGTCGTCGATGTCCTCTACGGCCTCTGCTGCGATGTCCCTGTCCACGCCCTTTGCCGTAAGCTCGCGCTTCACGGCCCACGCGCTTCGAGGGTGGTGAGAGTGCCGGCTTTCGCTCCACAGCCTGGCAAAAACGATATCGTCTAGCAAGGACTGCTCTACGAGGGTGTCAATAACCTTCTCGACCACCGGCGAGTCGAAGCGACGTCGTAGGTGGACACGCACCTCTGCTTCGCTTCGAGGTCTGTAGGAAAGAAGGCGCAGTGCGGCGGCACGTGCTCGCTGCGAAGGGTCGGCGTCACTCATCTTCGAAATTCGCGTCTGGCGAGTCGTTGACTGCAAAGGGAATATGACATCAATGAGGTGTGGAGGTCCCGGATGTGGACCAAAGGAGTAGAAGTGGCGCCGTTAGTTAGCGGAGGCCGCTTGAGAGTCGGCGACCGCGGCGGGGAGCTCGGGCTCTATGTCGGGGCCTGACGAGGCGTCGGCTTTGGCCTTGATCTGGCTGGCTATGGTGGCCGCTAGGTCTTTGTGTTCTTTCAGAAACGCTTTGGCATTCTCGCGACCCTGACCCAAACGAGTGTCCTCGAAAGAGTAGAACGCCCCACTCTTTTTGATCAGGCCGATCTCCTCCCCGAGCTCTACCAGGTCGCCCTCTTTGCTGATCCCTTCGTTGAACATTATGTCGAACTCGGCCACGCGGAACGGCGGCGCCACCTTGTTCTTGACGATCCGGGCCCTCACCCGCGAACCGATAACCTCGCTCCCCTTCTTGATCGACTCCAGCCTCCGCAGATCGACCCGCACGGAGCTGTAAAACTTCAACGCTCGCCCACCGGGTGTCACCTCTGGGTTTCCCCAGATTACGCCGACCTTCTCCCTTATCTGATTGATGAACATGACGGCGGTGTTGGAGCGACTGATCGCGGATGTGAGCTTACGCAAGGCCTGTGACATGAGGCGCGCCTGAAGGCCGACGTGAGTGTCACCCATGTCACCTTCGAGCTCGGCCTTCGGGACAAGCGCGGCGACACTATCGACGACAACGATGTCGATCGCGCCGCTCCGGACAAGGTACTCGCATATCTCCAGGCCTTGCTCCGCGGAATCGGGCTGTGAGATGAGTAGCTCTTGAGTGTCGACCCCGCATCTGGCAGCATATTCGGGGTCCAGAGCATGTTCCGCGTCGATGTAGGCCGCTGTGCCGCCTGTCCGCTGGGCCTCTGCCATGACGTGGTAGGCCAGAGTGGACTTGCCGGAGGCCTCGCTCCCGAACGTCTCAGTGACGCGCCCTCTGGGAATTCCGCCGATGCCGAGGGCCAGGTCCAAGGATAGAGAGCCGGTGGGGATGGCCTGGGCCCGCCCCAGACCGCTGGCGTCCCCTAGCCTCATGATTGCACCCTTGCCAAACTGGCGGTCGATTTGCCCGATCGCCAACTCCAAGGCCTTTGCCTTTTCGGTTGTCATCGCCCCCCGTCCACCAGCCAACGCAGCGCCCTCTTTTCTCCGAGCCCAATGCCTCGGCAGCAGGCACATCATAGCATGGACTCTACCCCCTCACAAGAGCCATAATGACGCTGTCGGTGTGTTGAGGCTCGCCTGAGGCGCCCAGCGAGCGCTGTCTGACGGGCCGGTCATATCCCATCTGAGCGCCACGAGGCCATTGCCATGTCCGCGAAGCCGGTGATCGGGATTACGGCCGAGTCTGAGGCCGACGGCCAGCCGTACGCTGACGCGATCAAACGGTTGGACGGTACCGCCCGGCTCATCCTACCTGACAATGCAGCGCCGGTGGAGGCTCTCGCAAGCGTCGGCGGATTGATTGTCACGGTCGGGCCCGATGTCGGCGGTTCGATGGAGCATGAGGAGGAAAGTCGTAAGTCCCCGGAGGCACTCTTGCTAAAGGCCGCCATGGGGAAGGACATGCCAGTGCTGGCCGTCGGCGATGGCCTCCACTCTCTGAACGTGGCTCTCGGCGGCACTCCGGCCCGGGACGTTTCCGGACACGGCCCAATCCAGCAAGACGGCGAGGAAGCGTCCTCGTACCACCGGATCTACATAACTCCGGGGGGCAAGCTGGCCGCCATCGTCGGTTCGGGCGGGTTCGTGAGGGTCAACAGCCTCCATCGCAGAGGGATCAGGGAGGCGCAGAAATCGCGGTTGCTGCTGGCCTCAGCTTATTCGCTCGAAGATGGCCTAATCGAGGGTCTGGAGAGTCCGGACCACGACTGGGTCATAGGGCTCCAGTTCGAGCCGCAACGACGCATGGAGATTCCACCGCACTTCGACCGGCTCTTTCAGGGTATCGTAGAACGAGCGGGACGCAGGTGAGAGATGCCCCAGCGGGGCGTCTCTACGGCCCGTCTGTCGGAAAGATCACCTCGACGAGTGGCCGATAGTTTTGCGGCAGCCGGTCGGCGGCGGTACGACTAACCTCGCCGGAACGGTCGAACTCCCGCATCACCTGGTCGTAGTCTCTGGCGGCAACAGCACGGTCTATAGCGCGGGTCGTCGACAATAGCTCGTCAAAGTAGTCGTGCAAGACTTGATGGCCAGCTTCGTACTCCGCTGGCGGCTCTATGGCGTCGAGCTCGGCCAGCGTTCTGCCGAATGTCGCGACGACGGCCGGTTGAACGTAAGTTAGGCCCTCCATAAGCTCGTCCGGCGTCATGCCGGGCGGGAAGCTCACCCGTGGGGCGAACTGTGCTTGGAATCTCTTTGTGAGCCTGTTAATGGCGGATCCGTATTCTCCTCCCGGCAGCTGCTCATCACGACAGATATCTTCAGGTGGGGGTCTGCTCCCGGTCCCCCCTTGGCCCGGCGGCCCCGGAGTGACGTACCTGCAAAACTCGGGGGACACTGTGGCTCGCGCGAGCTCACTAGCCACCTCGAGCTCGGCAGTGTTCAGGTGCACGTGTGGGAGATCCTTTGCCTTGATAGCCTCGTCGATGGCCTGTGCCGTGGCGACCTGGTCCTTGAAGAATTTGAGGTATATGTCGTGGTCTTCCCCAAAACGCCGCGGCGGGGTCAACGACTCGAACATCTTGAGCATCTCGACTGTGGTATCTAAGATCCTTGCCTGTTCCAGTGCGTGGAAGAGGACCTGCGCCTGCATCTCGTCGGGCGCGAACCGCGGGAAGATGGGGCCCATCAGGTCCTCGAATAGCTGGCGGGACTCGCGCTCCCGCTCGACCGTCTCAGCCAGTCCGGCGACATACGCCGCCTCTATGTCAGCCGTAGGGGTCGGGGTCGGTTCCGGCTCGGGATCGTTGCCGCATGCCCACAGGACCGGCAGCGCTATCAGGAGCATACCAAGACTCAGACGAACTCGGCTCATGTCCTTACGGACTCCCTCTTCGTGAAGTTTTGAGACAAGCACACTTTAATGGCATAGCCCATTTGAAGCAAGGAGAGGGTGGGCCGGAACAGCAGGCGTGCGGCTGTGCATTGGCAAAGGGCGCAAAGATCACCTCACCTTAATCCTCTCCCATCGAGGGGGCTTTGCACAAGAAGTGCCGCGCGAGCCGAATTGCCCTTCGACAGGCTCAGGGCGAACGGTGAATCTGAACCTACGTTCGTGGTGAGCCTGTCGAACCACGGCCCCCGATCGCGACTTTTGGTGCAAAGCCCATCGAGGGAGAGGAAAAATAATGTAAGAAGACCGATCCAAGGGGGAGCAGGAAGGTGACGCTAGCTTAGGATTCTGGCAGCTGCCACCAAGAGGACCAGTAGTGCAATTACCGCGATCGCCCACCATGGCAGACCGGCTGATGGTCTGCCCGACCTGCGACGCCGGTTGCGTCTCCGACCGCGAGGGGTGGTGCTCACTACCGGCTGGCCTGGGAGTGGGCGGCCGGCACCACGTTAGCCCGAATCCACCGAAGGAGGGCGTCGGATTAGCGTCCTGAGGCGGCAAGAAGGTGCTCCTGTGCTTCTGGGATAATGGTTGAGTAGCAAAAAAACGGCCCCGGAAAAGGAGCACCCAGTAGATGCTGCCACGCAACCACCCCGACCGGATCCAAATCACCTTCGACGACCGCCGCTTGGTGGCCAATGCCGGGCTGCTCCTTCCGGCCACCCTAGCGCGGCACCTCGGCCTGCCCGAACTCGTCCGGCAGCGCCTCGACCTGGGCGATGCCCCGGGGCGGGCGAACACGAGCGACAAGATGATGACGCTGGTGGCGTCTGCGCTGGCTGGGGGCGACTGCATTGACGACGCCGATGTGTTGCGCACCGGGGGGACGGCCTGCACCCTGGGCGGCACGGTCAAGGCGCCATCCACCCTGGGCACCTTCCTGCGCAGCTTCCGGTGGGGCCACGTCCGTCAACTCGACCGGGTGAGCCGCGAGTTGCTGGCCCGGGCTTGGCAGGCCGGGGCGGGACCCGGCGACGGGCCCCTGACCATTGACCTGGACTCCACCATCTGCGAGACCTACGGACTGGCCAAGGAGGGCGCCCACCACCACGGCTATACCGGCAAGCGGGGCTACCACCCGCTGCCGGCCATCGCCGCCGGCACCGGAGACGTGCTGATGTCCCGGCTGCGCGAGGGCCGGGCCAACACCGCCCGCGGCGCCGCCCACTTCCTGCGGGAGACGGTGGGACGGGTGCGCTACGCCGGGGCCGACGGACGACTCACGCTACAGGCCGACAGCGGGTTCTACACTCATGGCGTGGTATCCGTCTGCCGCAAGATGGATGTCCGCTTCTCCATCACCATCCGCCAGCACAAAAGCCTGCACAATCTCATCGAGGCGATACCCGAAGATGCCTGGACGCCGATTCCTTACTGGATGGACGGTGCCGCCGATGTGGCCGAGACCACCTGCACCCCCTTCCAGGCCGAGGCGGACGCCGCGCCGGTACGGCTCATCGTCCGGCGGGTGAAGCCGACGCCCGGTTCCCAACTGGCCCTCTTCGCCAAATACAGCTATCATGGCTTCATCACCGACCGGGACGGGGAGTTGCTCGAACTGGAGGCTGACCATCGCCGCCACGCCGAGATCGAGAATGCCATACGCGACCTCAAGTACGGCGTCGGGCTGAACCATCTCCCCTCGGGCCGCTTCGCCGCCAACGGCGCCTGGCTGGCCGTCCAGACGATGGCCCACAACCTGGCCCGCTGGACGGCGCGGATCGGTCTGGGAGAGCGGATAGCCACCACCAAGACCCTCCGGCGGCGGTTCTTCTCCCTGGCCGGACGGCTCACCCGCTCGGCACGCCGATTGACCCTGCATCTTCCGGATCGCTGGCCTTGGGCTGAGAAGTTCAGCCGTGCCTTGGCCCGGCTGCGAGCCATTCCACTCCCGGCCTGACGGCACCGTCGGCGACCGACCCACCCACCGGACAACCGAAGATCCCCGCAGACTCGTGCCAGCCCGGTCCGAGAGAGTTCCCTGCTGCGTATTCTCTCGCCATCCCGCGCATCGCAGCTCCCGCAGACGGCCATAGGGGCCCCTGTGCGGCGATGAAGACCGTCCGCCGACCTCCCTACCCCAAATGGAACCCAGACTATTTCCCCTGTAGCTCCCTCACCCCCCTTCCGCTTTCCTCACGCCGTCCATCGGTGTCCTTCGGTGGATTCGGGCTAAGCCACCTGGATGGCTATCTGCGGCTCGTGCTTCCTCGGGGTAGACCGGGTCTAGGGGCCAAAGCCACTCGACGGTCTCGTTCTTGGGCGTCTTGGTCACGGGCTTGTTCTTCAGAACGTGGGTCGCGTAGTCGGTCAGGTCTGCGGCGCATTGACCACAATAGCCGTATGTGCTAATCAAACGCGCAACGATCGAGCTGCGTCTCTGGGCCCATTCTACCTTCTGCCTGGCAAACCTAGGCTCGGAGAGGGCCCGCTCGAGCGTTCGTGGAGCAGGGAATAGCTGCGACTCTATAGCTGCCTTGAGGCGGGGCTCGGACGTGTAGTCGAATTTCCAACCCTTCGTCCTCCACGCTGAGACGATCTGTTCGATCTCCTGTCGGAACTCTACCTTGATTCTCTCGCAAAAAGTCTGTGTAGGTCGAATTAGAACAAACGTACCCACGTCTGGGTACAATATACAGTCTCTGTTCCGTATACTACCCCAACATACGGTATCGCTCAGATGTGCTAAATCTCTGGAACTTCCTCAAAACGGGTTTTTACGAGGGAATCTACCTTGCCGCGGTCGTTGACGCCGACCGACCGCTCGATCTCTCGCATGTCGCGCTCATCTGCTCTGTCGGTGTCGTCTCCGCTGAAGAATCTGGCCACTGTATTGAGGTAACTCTCTAGCAGGTTGTTTGCCGACTCCTCGAAGGACTCTTCATACGCCTTCTGTATCTCTCTGATAGCGAGCGCGTTGTACTCCTTGACCGCGTCGGCCACGAGTCCGACATACTTCGTCAGGTCCTTCTGGTCCAGGCTCACGTTCTCTCTCATGCCCTGCCAGAGGCTGTCCAGTGAGGCTAAAGGATACACACATGTAACCCCCGGCCTGCTGGCAACGGCGCCGATACGGTTCATTACGTACCGGGGAGACAGTCCTGTCATCCCCTCTTCGAGGTTGTGACGTTGCATCTCCGCCACGTCATGCTTCGTATAGGGAGAGACAACCTGGCCATCATAGAGACGCAGCTTGTCCAACATGCTCATGCCCTGCCTTACAGGCGCGTCCAAGCGTGACAGCACCGCCACTATGCTGGCGGCCCGGAGCGTCAGGGGCGCCAGATGGACCCCTGACAGCTTGCTGTCTTTCATCATTTTTTGGTATATCTTTATCTCTTCGCCGACCCTGAGGTTGTACGGGACTTGAACCGCGATAATCCTATCCCTCAACGCCTCAGAGTGCTCGTCCTCTGCGAAAACGTTGAAGTCACCCTCGTTTGAGTGCCCAATAATGATTCTCTCGTAAAAAGTCTGTGCAAGTCGAATTAGAACAACCGTACCCTTGCCTGGGTACAATATACAGTCTCTGTTCCGTGTCCTACCCCAACATACGGTAGCGCGCAGATGTGCTAAATCGCTGGAACTTCCTCAAAACGGGTTTTTACGAGGGAATCAATAATGGCCTCGTCGGCGTAGATAGAGCCGAATTTCTCCATTTTTATGAGCTGTTCTTGCGCCAGGCCGAGTAGCGTTGTCAGCAGGTGCCAGTCGGCCTTGAACATCTCGACGGACTCCATCATGCCTCGGTTGGCGATATTGAGCTCGCCGTCCAGTCGAAACGCCTTGCCCGCCACCTCGATTCTGTCGCCATCAAGCTGGCTGGTATCCACGCTCCCTACCAGCAGAGCGTCGGACGGATTGGGGTTGGTCGCCACGTAGTACCCGATACCGATCGCGTCTTGCTCGGACAAGGTCACGCGGGTCACTGGCATCTCGGACACTTTGCCGTTGTATTCAGTCCTGAGCACGTAGCGACAGCGAGGACACAGATGTCCCTCGACGTAGATTCCGTATTGGTCTTGAAGTTCCGGGCGGAGCCGCGGCGGGATCAGGTGAAGGGGCTCCTCTTGCATAGGACAGCCGCGGATAGCATAGACGGCTCCGGCCTCCGTTCGGGTGTAGCGCTCGAGCACGCGCTTGAGAAGGTCGACGATTGAGGACTTACCGGCGGCAGGCGGGCCGAGCAGCAGCAGGATTCGCTTTCGCACCTCGAGCCTTTGGGCCGAAGCGGCAAAGTACTGGACGATACGATCGAGCGCCCTCTCAAGACCGAATATCTGGTCCTTGAAGAGACCGTAGATCGGCTCTCCGTCTGGCGTGGTGTCGATTCCCTCCGAAAGGATCGCCTCGTAGATTACGGAGTGAGACAGTCTGGACAGAGAGGGGTTGTCGACCACCATGCGCAGGTAGTCGGCGAATGAGCCCTCCCAGGCGTACCGGCTCCCTTCCCGCTCGCTCTCAGCAAATATGTTTTCTAAGGACATGGTCGACATGCGTTCCGCCCCCACCATCGACCCAACGCTACCCCACTCTCTTTGGAAGGACGCAGCACCACCAGCGTGCGCGGACCGAAAAGACGGATCAGCGACGCCGTGGTGCTGCCTGAGTGATGGGCGTTTGTCTGCGCCGGACCGCTCAAGTAACGACAGTAGATATTATAGCCAGCCCTATTATGGTTACCAGACTACCACCCAGCAGTAACCCCCATCCAGCCACAAGACGGAGTACGTTGAACGAAAAGGCCAGATAGAAGAACAGGATCCCGGCTAGAGAGGTGAGGATAAGCGTCGCCGCAGAGAGGCTCAGACCCACCCCCTCACTGTATCGGGTTCCGCCGGGTTGCAGTTCGCTCGCAAAGTAGAGGAACGGGACTAGTGTCGCAACCCCGAGGAAAGCGCAGTAGAAGCCGATTGGACGCTCGTCGAAGTCCCACAGCCCGTGTGCGGCCACCGCGACAGTGTACAGGGCCCACACTATGATGAGCGATTTCATGATCGTGATCTCGGCCAAGTGGTCTGCGGTGGGAGATACGTCCTCCCCTGTAAGTACCATTGGAGCGAACATAATGGTAGCCAGAGACAACAGTCCTAGCCCACCCACGAATACGCCCATGGTACGCCCCTCGGAGTACAACCCGAGGATAAACCATGACTGAGAAAAGAGTGCCGCCCCTAATGAGAATCAAGAATATGGCTTCCATGGTTCCTCCTATGATGCTAACCCCGAATCCACCGAAGGACACCGATGGACGGCGTGAGGAAAGCGGAAGGGGGGTGAGGGAGCTACAGGGGAAATAGCCTGGGTTCCATTTGGGGTAGGGAGGTCGGCGGACGGTCTTCATCGCCGCACAGGGGCCCCTATGGCCGTCTGCGGGAGCTGCGATGCGCGGGATGGCGAGAGAATACGCAGCAGGGGACTCTCTCGGACCGGGCTGGCACGAGTCTGCGGGGATCTTCGGTTGTCCGGTGGGTGGGTCGGTCGCCGACGGTGCCGTCAGGCCGGGAGTGGAATGGCTCGCAGCCGGGCCAAGGCACGGCTGAACTTCTCAGCCCAAGGCCAGCGATCCGGAAGATGCAGGGTCAACCGGCGTGCCGAGCGGGTGAGCCGTCCGGCCAGGGAGAAGAACCGCCGCCGGAGGGTCTTGGTAGTGGCTATCCGCTCTCCCAGACCGATCCGCGCCGTCCAGCGGGCCAGGTTGTGGGCCATCGTCTGGACGGCCAGCCAGGCGCCGTTGGCGGCGAAGCGGCCCGAGGGGAGATGGTTCAGCCCGACGCCGTACTTGAGGTCGCGTATGGCATTCTCGATCTCGGCGTGGCGGCGATGGTCAGCCTCCAGTTCGAGCAACTCCCCGTCCCGGTCGGTGATGAAGCCATGATAGCTGTATTTGGCGAAGAGGGCCAGTTGGGAACCGGGCGTCGGCTTCACCCGCCGGACGATGAGCCGTACCGGCGCGGCGTCCGCCTCGGCCTGGAAGGGGGTGCAGGTGGTCTCGGCCACATCGGCGGCACCGTCCATCCAGTAAGGAATCGGCGTCCAGGCATCTTCGGGTATCGCCTCGATGAGATTGTGCAGGCTTTTGTGCTGGCGGATGGTGATGGAGAAGCGGACATCCATCTTGCGGCAGACGGATATCACGCCATGAGTGTAGAACCCGCTGTCGGCCCGTAGCGTGAGTCGTCCGTCGGCCCCGGCGTAGCGCACCCGTCCCACCGTCTCCCGCAGGAAGTGGGCGGCGCCGCGGGCGGTGTTGGCCCGGCCCTCGCGCAGCCGGGACATCAGCACGTCTCCGGTGCCGGCGGCGATGGCCGGCAGCGGGTGGTAGCCCCGCTTGCCGGTATAGCCGTGGTGGCGGGCGCCCTCCTTGGCCAGTCCGTAGGTCTCGCAGATGGTGGAGTCCAGGTCAATGGTCAGGGGCCCGTCGCCGGGTCCCGCCCCGGCCTGCCAAGCCCGGGCCAGCAACTCGCGGCTCACCCGGTCGAGTTGACGGACGTGGCCCCACCGGAAGCTGCGCAGGAAGGTGCCCAGGGTGGATGGCGCCTTGACCGTGCCGCCCAGGGTGCAGGCCGTCCCCCCGGTGCGCAACACATCGGCGTCGTCAATGCAGTCGCCCCCAGCCAGCGCAGACGCCACCAGCGTCATCATCTTGTCGCTCGTGTTCGCCCGCCCCGGGGCATCGCCCAGGTCGAGGCGCTGCCGGACGAGTTCGGGCAGGCCGAGGTGCCGCGCCAGGGTGGCCGGAAGGAGCAGCCCGGCATTGGCCACCAAACGGCGGTCGTCGAAGGTGATTTGGATCCGGTCGGGGTGGTTGCGTGGCAGCATCTACTGGGTGCTCCTTTTCCGGGGCCGTTTTTTTGCTACTCAACCATTATCCCAGAAGCACAGGAGCACCTTCTTGCCGCCTCAGGACGCTAACCCGACGCCCTCCTTCGGTGGATTCGGGCTAAGGATATCCCTTAGCAGCAGTGTTGCTACGGCTTTGTCCAACGGCTGGTTATTGTTGCCGCATTTAGGGGAGTGGACGCAGCTGGGACAACCCGACCGGCAGGGACACTGAGATACGACGTCCAGTGTAGCCGTCCACAGCTGATCGATGATCTCGTACCCGTGCTCGGCGATCCCCACTCCCCCCGGATGCCCATCGTGAATAAACACCTGAGGCCGGCCAGTGTCCGGATGAAGCGGGGTCGATAACCCTCCTATGTCGTTGCGGTCGCAGAGCGCGAACAGAGGCAAGACTCCGATGGCGGCGTGCTCCATAGCGTGAAGCCCACCCGGAAAATCAAGACGCTCATCGAGTATCCGAGACACCGTCTCCTCGGGGATGTCATACCACAGAGCGATGGTGTTGAAGCTCCGGGTAGGAAGGCTAACACGCGCCTCTCCGAGGACCTCCTCGGTCAGATGCGCCCTCCGCCTGTAGCCCACGATAGTCGTGGATACCTCCACCTCTCCTAGGTACGCGGTCGTTGCGCCGGCCTGCTTCTTCTTGTAGATGTTGAGCACCCTGGTATCGGTGAGCCCTCGGGACTCCGTGTAGTAGGGTGAGTCTGTAGCGACCGCGTACGCCGTTTTCGACTCTATGTCGAGGTCCGTGATCAGGTATGCCTCGCCCTGGTGCAGATATATGGCTCCTGGATGCAGCTGCGAAAAAGCCGAAGACTCGTCTACGGTCTCCAGAATGGCCCCGCTATCCTTTTCGACCAGAGTGTAGAAGTTCGCCGAGGCTGACCTGATGTTGACATCCTGGGCCGGATAGCTAACCTGCGGCTCCAGGTGCCAGCGTCCACCCTCGATGTGAAGAAAGCCGTCGTCCACTAGCTCTTGGGCAAGTGCCGGCAGGTTGTCGTCGAAGAGCGACGTGTCTCGAGCGGTAAGGGGCGCCTCATAGGCCGCACAGAGCAACTGTGGCTTGAGGACGTACGGGTTGTTGGGGGCTATCCGGGCGCTCTCGTGAGACTTGCCGAAGAACGTCTCGGGGTGTCTCATTAGATACTGGTCGAGAGGATTGTCTAAGGCTACAAAGACGCTCAATGACCGCTCTCCTCTCCGGCCACTCCGGCCCGCCTGCTGCCAGGTGCTCGCTATGCTGCCGGGATAACCACTGAGAATCGTCGCGTCCAGGTCGCCAATGTCAACGCCTAGCTCCATCGCGTTGGTGGTCGTAAGCCCGAGCAGCCGCCCCTCGAAGAGGTCGCGCTCGATTCGTCGTCTGTCCTCCGGCAGGTAACTAGCCCGATATGGAGACAGTCGCGCCGCAATACCCGGACTCGACTCCCGCAGCCGGTCGCGAACGCGAATGTAGAGCAGCTCGGCCATGCGGCGGCTCCGAACAAATGCGAGTGTCCGCACGTGGTTGCGCAGAAGCTCGGCCAGCAGTAGCGCAGCCTCGCTGTTCGTGCTCTTGCGGCTCCCTTGGGCCACGTCTATCATCGGTGGATTCCAGAACATGAAGTCCTTTCCTCCGTAAGGAGCGCCGTCCTCCTCCACCACTCGGAAAGGCAGCCCCACCAGGCGTTCGGCGTGTTCGCCAGGATTGAATATGGTGGCGGAGCACAGGATAAACCGTAGCTCGGTCCCAAAGCGGCTGCACAATCGCCGCAGGCGGCGAATGACGTTGGCCACGTGGGAGCCGAACACACCTCTGTATACGTGGGCCTCATCAATCACGACGTACGTGAGTCCTCTCAGAAACTGGTGCCAGGAGCGGTGATTCGGCAACATTCCAAGGTGCAACATATCGGGGTTTGTGAGGATTAGCCGTGCCCCTCGCCGGATTGCGGACCGGTCCTCGGCAGGCGTGTCGCCGTCGAAGATGTCATGGCGAAGGCGGCTGCCGTCAGGGATGAGGGCACCTATGGTCCTCGACTGGTCCTGCGTTAGCGCCTTCGTGGGGAACAGATAGAGTGCCCGTGCCGCGCGGTCCTCTAGCAGCGCGTCAAGCACCGGCAGGTGGTAGCAGAGACTCTTGCCGCTTGCCGCCCCCGTGGCAACGATTACGTTTTCGCCCGTCCTGGAGGCGTTGATCGCGGCCGTTTGATGGGAATAGAGCGCCTGGCTACCGACGGAGTCCAAGGCGTGTTGCAGCTTCGGGTGCAGAGGCCGCTCGAGTTCGCCGAGGGTCACACTCCTAGGAGGGATCTCCTCCCGGTGTACTATCTGGTCGCTAACCCACGATTGCCCCTTTAGATTGCTCAGAAACGATGATACATCCACGTCCTTTGATCTCCGAACTGTCGTTGTCGGTCGCGATCCAAACGCAGCACGCTCCTCACAGATCTTTCATGTTAGACTGGCGGGTAGCCTGGAAACTGCGAGGACTGGACCGATCGGCCATGTCTGACGAATACGCCATTCCACTTGTTCGCCTGTCTCTGGCCCTTGTAGCAGGCTCTCTCATAGGTCTGGAGCGGACCTACCACGGTAGGCCGGCCGACTTTCGCACTCATATCCTGGTCTCCACGGCCTCCGGCCTTCTGATGCTGCTGACTGTTTCCTCTGCGGAGTTGATAACTGAGGCCTCACTTGAGATCGTTAGAATAGACCCGACGCGTATGGCGCAGGGCATCATGACCGGCATCGGCTTCCTGGGGGCCGGAGTGATAGTCAAAGAGGGCCTGACCATCCGGGGTCTGACGACGGCGGGCTCCATCTGGATTACCGCCTCGATCGGGATAATGGTCGGCGTCGGGCTCTACTTCGCGGCCTTCGTCGCCGAGGTCATCACGGTCGGGTCTTTGTCCTTGCTCGGACTCCTTGAGACACGGGTACCCGCCCTCCAGTACGGCAGGCTTGAGATACGCCAGCCGCGAGAAGCCGCAATCTCAGAGTCAGAGTTGATCAGTATGATCGCCTCTCACAGCATCACCTACACGGACATAAACTACCACCTCTACGACAAGATGTTCGAGTACGAAATAACGCTCCGCACGCGGAACGTAGCCAATTTCGGAGAGCTCGCCGACACATTGAAGGGGCTTGAGAGCGCGGAATTCAAGATCACGCCTACTGGCACCTGAACCGGCCGCCCGGACTTCCTTTGAGGATGGTCACCCGTCTGCCATCCCGTTAAGCCTCAAGATCATCTGGTACAGTCTACCTGGACTCTTGCCGTCGTACGGGAAGGCGACCCGCGGTTTTGAAAGCAGGTCGGGCTCATCCTTCTCAGCCGCCAGGGCTTTCGTTCTCTTAATTCGACCATTTACCATGATGTCCCCAAAGGACTCGTTCAGGGTGTTAATTTCGCGGTTGCTAAGGTGCCTCTCCGCGGGACCGTGGACCCGGGCCTTCTCTAGAAACCAGGGATGATTTCCCGCTCGTCGCCTATTACCTCGAAGTCCTCTCTGCTTCGCTCGATGAATGACACCACCTCGGAGAGCACGTCCTCGACGTGGCGGGAGTTGTTGCTCGCGCAGGTGATGCCCAGCGCAGCCAACTGCCACGAGTCCTGGTGGTCCACCTCAGCGATGGATACGTTGAACTTGTTGCGAACACGGGAGCAAACCGAGCTGATGACCCGGCGCTTGCCCTTAAGACTCTGGTTCTCAGGAAGGCGGAGCGTAAGTTTGCTCACCCCTACGTTCATGGTCTACCCCTAGAGACGACTCTCAGCAAGTCTATCCCACCGAGGCATGCCCTTCAACGGCGGGCGTACGGCCACCCCTTTACCTTGACACGGCTCTCAGGCCCGACTAGCCTTAAAGTATGGAAAACGAACGAGACTGGAGACGCGCGGTCGAGCAGACCTGGGTCGTCAGGTTCCCGAAACAGCGCCTCGCCACTTTCGGGTCGACGAACGTCGCCTATTACGTAGTGACGGAGCCGATCTATCAGGAGCTAGACCCTGGCAAAGAGGAGGGCGTCGTCCGGACCGGCCGAGTCATCGCACAACGGCCGACCGTTGTGACACCGACCTATGCCATGAACCTCCAAGGGTTCAGTGCCGAGGCATACGAGTATTTCCGCCACATCGCAGGAGAGTCCGGCCCCAACAGTGCGGGAATACTGTACCAGTACAAGAACGAAGCCGGTAAGATGGACATTGTGAGCGGCGTTCCCCGGGAGATCGCCCACAAGATCAGCGACGATCTCGACGAGCGAAAAGAGGACCTGTCGTTGGTGATGGTGGGAGTGGACGAGCTCTGGGACGTGGCCCTTCTTAAATTCATCTACGAGTTCACCTCGTCCTCAGTCGCGGGAAACGTCCAGGACTTCCAGTCGCGAGGGCTGCTGGAGCCGCGGCCCGACTTCGGGGGGGTCCCCCAGGTCGCCGTCCAGCAGATCGACCGCCTCTTCCGCGAGGCGGAGCAGGGAGGCAGCGCCGAGGCGCTCAAGCAGGAGCTGGACCGGTGGGGACTATTCGAGTTCTATCAGGACCGCTTCCTCGCCCTGTTTCGCCGGCAGCGTAGCTGATACTGGACCTTGTGCCTTTAGGCATTGGCTTCTGGAACGAATTGACGTATCTCCTCGACATGCGCCCGCACGTCGGCGAAGGTCTCGAAGCCGTAATATGGGACACCGTTGGCTTTGAGGTGCCGCTCGAGGAATGATCGTGCGATGGCAAAATCGGCCTCGCCTGCAGGGACTATGTCCGAACGGCCGTCCCCGACGTAGACGACGGTGTGGCCGTTCTTCTTGAACTCCCTAGTGAACGACTCTTTGAAACCCTGGGTTAATAGGGCCCCCGACGGGTCGGTGTACGACACCCCAATGCCGGACGGGGTGACGTCGGCCTTGGCCGAGTGCATCTCCAGATGCTCCAGCCCGAGTCGCTTCAACGTCGGCACTATGTAGATGTCCAGTCCGCTGCTGACGATGACCAGCCGTATTTGACTCGCGTTACAGTACTCCACGAACTCCTCGAAGCCTTCCCGCACAACGACGTCGGTCGACACAAACTCTGAGAGCTCCTTCTTAGGAACGCGAATCAGAGCAAACTGCCTGATGTTGCTCTCCTCCACGCTATACCGTCCCGCCTGGTAGCCTTCGTCAATGGGGCGCCAATCGTCATTGCCGAACGCCTCCCGGATGGCCGAGCTCACATTCCCGACGCTGATAGTGTCGTCGAAGTCACACTGCACAAGAAGCATTGGGTCCTCTTCCTTAATAGTCGCTTATCAGTTTCAACCCGAGGGGGCCTACGGCGGTCTGGCCTTCCAGTGGGATATGATATGCGCCTGGTAGATGCCTTAACAAGAGTCGGCGCAGAAGTCGTATCGAACTAAGGGTGTTCTTCTCAATCGTCAGGTCCTCCGTGCTTACGGTTCTCATCCTGGCATTCTTGGGCCTGGGCGCCGACACTGTCCGGCTGAACCCTGCTCAGCAGGTATCGTTGCCCTACCGGTATAGCCTGGTCCAGTGGGAGGCTGCCAACCTCCTGAGCAAATGGATACACCGGGTGGCAAAGGCTTTCCCCTGGAGCAGCCTGTCTGCGGAGGAAAAGCGGTCCGTCCTGGAAGAATACTTCCGGCTAGGGGAGGAAATCAGAGCGCTCAACGCGCAGCTAGAAGAGGCCTCGGCACAGGCGAACGAAGCAGGGACTACGTCTCTGGTCAGGCTCGGAACCGAGCTGACGAGGCTCAAATCTAACCGCAACGGTCTCAGAAACGACGTCGAAGAGGTACTGGAGGCGACCATCAGCGCTGTGCTCGTCGAGGTAGACATCTCGTCCTGGGGCGAGATCGTCTTCCCCCCTGTCGACATTCGACTCGGCGAGCCCCCCAAGGTCCTGGTCACCTCCCCTAGGGACCGAATCATACGTGAAGACGACGTGCTGTTGGATCCGGGTCTCAGCATGTTACAGATCGAGGGCCTGGAAGACTCTCTTGAGGAGGACTGGGACATCTCGGGACTGGTCACGGGAATCGGTGGAGTGGCGACCTATCCATCATCGATAATCGACACGGCCCCTCTGCGCGGGACGCTCCGCATAGCGGCCCATGAGTGGGTGCACCAGTATCTCGTGTTCCACCCGTTGGGTCGCCGCATCTACTCCAGCCCCGAAATGCGCACGCTGAACGAGACGTTCTCTGATATAGCGGAGCGGGAAATCGGCGATCGTGCCTTCGAGCTGCTGGGCGGGACTCCCGATCCTCCCCTACCCCGCGGCGGGGAGGCTCCTGAAGTCGTCCCCCAGGAAGATAACCGCGAAGACCCGGACGAGTTCGATTTTGCCAAAGAGATGAGGAAGACGAGGCAGCATGTGGATCAGCTGCTCGCCGATGGGGCGATACAGCAGGCCGAGACCTATATGGAGGAGCGTAGAATGCTATTCGTGGACCAAGGGTTTAATATCCGGAAGCTCAACCAGGCCTACTTCGCGTTTCACGGGACCTATGCCAAAAGCCCGGCTTCGATCAGCCCCATCGGAGACCAGCTCAACGATCTCCGCGACCTGATACCGGACTTCAAGACCTTCGTCACTACTATGTCGAGGATCTCCAGCTATCCCGAGTTTCTTGACACACTCGAGCGCTTGAATACAGAGTCAGAGCGATGACACGGAGAGGCCGTTTTTTCCTACGAAAATAGCGGCGATGGCTAGGTGATCGACCGTGAGCAAACATGTCTTTCCGAGCCCCGATTCGGCATTGGGGGGCAACCGGTATGGACGATTCTGAAGAGCGGCCTGCCGGGCGCGCTGCCCAAAAACGACACGTCGACAAGGGCCGATGTGAACAATCCCAAACTCCATTCAACACTAAATTCTTGAGTTGTGATAACATTATTCTGTAGTTCTCTCATAAGAGGAACCGGGAACTAGGCAATGTATCGACAGGAAGAACCCGAAGTAAATCTGGAACAGATCCTGGAAAGGCTGCGCTCCTTCTTTGGGCGCTTCCGCCTCGGTGGAGGTGGCGGCGCCTTTTTCCCCGTCGTGCTGGGCCTCGTGGCGGTGGGGGTGGTCATCTGGCTCGCCACAGGCTTCTACCGCGTGGAGGCAGGAGAGAGAGGGGTGGTGCGCCAGTTCGGGAGTTTTAACAGTCTCACCAGTCCAGGTCTGAACTGGCGGCTTCCATCTCCGATCACGAGCCTCGTGAAGGTGAACGTCGAGCAGATACGCACGGCCACGGTGGGATTCCGTACCTCCGACCAGGGTGTGGTCACGCGAAATCTGGACGAGTCCCTGATGCTGACGACGGACAACAGCATCGTAGAGGCCCAGATGGTTATTCAGTACCGTGTCGTAGACCCGAAGGAATTCGTGTTCAACGTGAACGGACCCGAACAGGTGCTCCACACTGCCGCCGAGGTTGCTCTTCGGAGCATAATGGGCAGGACAGGCCTCCTGACCGCGCTTACAGGGCGCGCCCAGGTCGAGCGGGAAGCTCGGGACTTCCTGGAGTTGGAGTTGCTGGATAGATACCAGATGGGCATCCAGCTCACCGAGGTCAAGCTCCAGACGGTAGACCCTCCTGACGAGGTGAAGGACGCCTTCCAGGAGGTAACGCGCGCTCTGGAGGACGAGACCCGGGTGGAGAACGAGGCCAACGCGTATCGCGCGGACCAGATTCCGAGGGCCCTGGGGCAGATCCAGGTAAAGGTACAGGACGCGGGGGCCTTCCACCGGCAGCAGATAGAGAATGCGAGAGGCGAGGCGAACAGGTTCTTGGCACTTCTCGAGGAGTATAGAGGAGCGCCCGAGGTAACCCGCGAAAGGTTGTACCTCGAGACTTTAGAGGATGTTCTGGCAACCGTTGACAAGACCCTCATCGACGCTGACGTGGACGTCCTTCCTTTCTTCAACGTCTCGGGGACCAGCGGACTGGAGGACCAGTTGGCTGGGTCCGGAGGAGCCAGGTAGGAAACGGTATGGGTAGGTCGATAGCAATTGCCATCTTGATTATCGGCGCGGTAGGGCTGATCGTCCTAAGGTTGTCCGCCTACGCGGTCGACGAGGTCAACTACGCGTTGGTGCTGCAGTTTGGGAAAATCCAACAGGTGCACACCAAGCCCGGGCTCAAGTTCAAGATACCGATAGTCCAGGAGGTGACCTACCTGGACAGCCGGATCCTCACCAGCGACACCCCTCCTGAGGAGTACCTCACGTCAGACCAAAAGCGGATCGTGGTGGACCAGGTCACCCGGTGGCAGATAAAGGAACCGCAGGCGTTCTTCCTGGCGCATACTACTGAGGTTGGGGGGCGGGCCAAGCTGGAACGACTGGTGCTGGGAGCTCTGCGGGAGAAAATCGCCGAAAGGCTGTACGACGTCATGATCTCGACAGAGCGGGATGACATCATGGCTCTCGCGAAGGAGACCGTTCAGGTGCGGGTCGACGAAGAAAGGTGGGGCATCCAGGTCATAGACGTCAGGACCAAGCGGGCGGACCTGCCCGCTGCCGTGGAGCGGACGGTCTACGACCGGATGGCGTCGGCGCGGAAGGTGGAGGCGGACCGACACCGAGCGCAGGGCCAGCTTCGCTCAGACCAGATCACAGCGCAGACGGACCGCGAAGTCACGATCATGCTGGCCTGCGCCGACCGTGTTTCAAAGGAGACGAAGGGTGGGGGCGAGGCGGCGGCCATCGCTATCTTCGCCGAGGCCCTCGAGCAGGACCCCGAATTCTACTCCTTCATTCGCCGGCTGGAGGCGTACAGCGTATCCTTCGGCACACAAGACCGCCTGCTGATGAGCACCGACTCGAACTTCTTCAAGCTCCTGTCGGGCGAGGTCGTCCCTCTTCCGGCCACGGACGCCACCCAGGGCAGGGTGGTGCCCCTGAGCCCAGACATCATCGCCCCCCTTACTCAAGACGAGATTGAGGCGCTCATCGACGAGTGCACCCCCGAGACGATCGAAGACGTCGCCCACGCTTCATAGGCGCGCTGCCGACCGGCCTTCATCTTCGCTCGTACGTCCCTATCAGCCCGCCCTCTGCAAGTATGTGCCCATTCATCTCTCACAGCAGGTCACTCTTGGAAGCCCTCGGCCCTAGACCGGTCTCGGCGTCCAGCGCGTAGACCTTGAAGAAGTAGCGGTGGACGCCGTGGCCCGGAGGCGGGCAGGGTCCGCCGTAGCCAATCTTCTTGAAGTCCGTGATCCCCTGTTTAGCGCCGTCGGGTAACGTCTCCGTCGTAGGAATCCCCTCCTCAAGCTCCGTCACGGCCTGTGGGATGCCATAAAGGACCCAGTGTACCCAGGTGCCGCCGGGCGCATCCGGGTCGTCTGCAATCAGAGCGAGACTTTTGGTGCCTTCCGGCACGCCACCCCACCGTAAAGGCGGGGAGGTATCCTCACCATCGCACGTGTGTTTCATCGGGATAGCGTCGCCCTCTCCGAAGGCCGAGCTCGTGACTTCTATCTTCAATTCCCCCACCTCCTGTTCAGGTAGTGTTTCGCCATCGCCGCCAGAACAGGCGCAGGCGATTATCGCGACGATCAACGCTGTGTACCAGAGGCGTACCAGATGGCCGAGGCTGGACATATTGCGAACTCTCATCGACGCGGAGGCACGATGCCGTTGAAGCTGGCCGCAACGCCTCTTCGGTGACGTTCGACCCGCCGACACCTTATGGCAACCGTCAGCGGGTGTCAACGCTGTCCGAAGCTAGCCTATTGTTTCCTGTCGATAGAGGTATAATCTAAGGTGCCATCGACAGCTTAGGGTGGCCTGGGGCAAGATGCGTCCAACGAGACAGGGGCACAAACGGTGAGAGAGTCTTGGAAACCTAAACCTGGGGATAGGATCGTTCGGCACCCGCGCGAAGACCAGATACGCCCGAGGCTCGACACTGTCACGGGGCGTCGCGTCCAATCACGGGCGCTGGCATCTCCGCTGATCCTGGTCTACTCGTTCATAGTTCTGATCTCCGTGGGTACGCTGATCCTGCTGCTGCCCTTCACCCACCACGGCGGCGGATTCACTCCGTTCGTCGACGCGCTGTTCACCGCTACGTCGGCCGCCACGGTGACCGGCCTGATAACCGTCGACACAGCCACCTACTGGACTCGCATCGGGCAAGTGTTCATCCTGGCCCTGATCTTCGTCGGCGGTCTGAGCTTCATGACCATGGCGACGTTCCTATTGATCCTTATCGGACAACGTTTGACACTAACACAGCGCATCCTCGTAAAGAATAGCCTTCAGATCGACCAGCTCGGAGGTCTGGTCAGTCTAACTATCAAAATAGTCCTGGTGGCCACCGGAATACAGCTGGTCGGCTTCGTCGCGCTGCTCGTCCGCTTCTCTCTTTTGCCGGACTACTCGATAGCGGAGGCTGTGTGGCAGGCCGCCTTTCATGCGGTTTCCGGCTTCAACAGCGCGGGGTTTACGGTCGTCTCCGAGAGTGCAAGTCTGTCTGCGTTCAAGGTGGATAAGGCCGTGCTTGGGATCATGGGAGTGCTTATCTTTCTGGGAGCCCTCAGCTATTGGATCATGGTGGACGTGGTCAGATCTCGGAGGTTCTCGCTGCTGACGCTAAACAGCAAGCTGGTACTTATTCTCGTACTTGTGCTTACTTTGTCAGGGGCGGCAGTCTTCTTTTTTTCAGAGTACGAAAACACCAGTACTCTAGGGCCGGTCTCCTTTCCAGACAAGGTCGTGATTTCGGTCTTCGAGTCCATCAGCGGTAGGACCGCGGGATTTTCCACGGTGAACTACGGAGAGACCGCGCAGCACACAAACCTCTTTTTCACCAGCCTGATGTTCATCGGAGGCGCCTCGGCATCCGTAGCTGGCGGCATCAAGATAAACACGGTCGCGGTAGTCCTGGTGGTCGTCCTGTCCACCATCAGAGGCAAGAGCCACGCCTCGGCATTCGGGAGGGAGATCCCGCTACCTCAGATTCACAGGGCCATGTCTATCGGCGTCGTAGTTTTAGGGTTCGTGTTCCTCGTTGGGCTCATGCTCACTTTCGCTGAGAGCGCTTCGAGGGAGCAGTTCGCCTTCATAGACCTGCTCTTCGAGAGCGTGTCGGCGGCGGGAACGGCAGGACTGAGCACCGGGCTGACCTCGGACCTGTCCAGGTGGGGGCACATCATCCTCATAGCCAGTATGTTTCTTGGGAGAATCGGCCCCCTAACCTTGGCTCTTGCCATGTTCCAAAACGCAAACGGCGACCTCTACCGCTACCCCCAAGAGAGAATTACAATCGGGTAACCCTCCTCGTACGCTACCCCTGGAACCCCAACTCGTCGGCCCTGCAGTCCCTCAATAAGGAATATTGAGACTCTCGCAAAAAGTCTGTGTAGGTCGAATTAGAACAAACGTACCCACGTCTGGGTACAATATACAGTCTCTGTTCCGTATACTACCCCAACATACGGTATCGCTCAGATGTGCTAAATCTCTGGAACTTCCTCAAAACGGGTTTTTACGAGGGAATCAATATTGGCTTACACAAGAAGTCACTTCCAGCATGCCTCCCTGAGTCCCGATTCGCCCCCCGATGCCGCATCGGGGGCTTGCATCTAAAGTCGTATGCGAGTCCGGATCATACCCGCCTCTCCTGAGCAAGGTCGAGGGGTCGAACCAATGGACTGGCCCTCCCAACCTGGTGTATGGACCGGACACATGGTGGACGGGTGTTCGGAGACATGGTGGACACATTTGAGTATGTTAGGCATCGTGCCTGAGGTCAAGCTGGGCGATTTGATGAGTGGCGAAGAAGACGTTCCAGACTCCATCGTCAGTTGTCGGCCGAATAGCCACTGGCATGCCCTTGAAGGCCTTAGGCACCTTGAAGATACGGCCAAACAACTGGAGCCTACCTTTGTCGTGAACACGGCGTACCAGGTCAGTTGGTTCGTATTCCAAGGGTGGAAGGATCTCGGGAAACAGTCTTTGGCTCACTTGGTACTTGGTGGCCGGAGTAGCAAGGTCAAGGGCGTCATGGGGCTGCTCCAAGTTGTAGATGTCCCGCCACAGGTCGAAGGCTCTCTGGCAGTGCGCCAGATCAGTGAAGCTGCTCCCCTGCAGCACTTCAACGGTCATGGTTCGGTGGAAGCGCTCATCTTTTCCCTGTGTCTGAGGGTGATAAGGGCGTCCATGACTGACTCCGATGCCCAACCTCAGCAGCCAGACTGTAAAAGTGTGTAGGGGTGGTCTTGGTCATGGCCCCACGGGGAGCCATTGTCCATCAACATTGTGTTGGGCAGGCCGTAGCGCCGGAAGATAGCCGTCAGGCGCTGTTGCACCATCTCTCCCTGCTCGTTACCGCAGGCCTGCAGCCCCAAGGCAAACCGAGAGTGATCGTCCAGAACAGTCAGAGGGTGGCAGCGTCCTCGGGTAAGGGGGAAGTGGCCTTTGAAGTCCATCTGCCACAGGTCGTTGGGTGCCTGGTGTTCAAATCGCTGCCAGGAACGGTGCTCGGGCCCCTCGGCGGGGTCAATGCGGCCATGACGACGCAAGATCGCCGTGATAGTACTGGGGGCCGGCATGTCCGCCTCAAACACATCCCTGCGCTCCAAAAGCCACCGTCGCAGCTTACGAGCTCCCCAGGCCGGATGGGCCGCACGGGCAGACAGCACCGCCTGCTCAACCTGCGATGGGGTACGTGCAGGCGAGTAGTGAGGCCGCCGCGGCAGCTCGACCAGGCCTGCCTCGCTCCCTTCACAGAAACGCCCAAGCCACTTGTATCCAGTCGTAGGGCTGATCCCGAAGCGACGGCAAAGGCCCCTTTTGTTGGTGCCTTCAGCCTGCGCCAGCTCCACGAACTCTCTCCTCTGAGACATATCGGACATCTCCTTCCATGGCATGACCACCTCCTTGTAATGAAGTCATGCCTATTATGGTGTCCACCATGTCCCCGAACATGTGTAAGCTATGTCCCCGGTCTATACACTTGGACGTAGGGGCGGGTTTCAAACCCGCCCTCCCTTCTCCCGTTGATGGCAGAGGGATTCGATGATGTAATGAGGCGAACCCTCGACAACTGCGAACATTGGTGCTATACTTACTCCTAGGGACAGACCCAAGCGGCCTGTCCCATTTCTTTGCCCCGGTGTTCCGCGGTGTACCGGAACCCCTAGCTGGGTGATACACAATGGAAGAGAATGGAACACATTTTTCAAAACTTTTACCAACCCGGTTCATCCGCCTCTGTATGCCGTACGGGCGCACGGCGTGCGCCCTGCCCTCGGTGTTTCGATCCAACAAGGTCCCACAATTGACCGACATGGCTGATTCTGTGCAAGGCCAGGGAAATATTAAAGAATCTCACAGCTAACAAAAGCTGAATTCGTAGTAGTCTACTCAGAAGACAACGCTCTCACGATTACTGGTTCGGCTACCCCCGTTCCTGTATAATTCACGGTGATGCATTCTGCTTATCCGGGCTCATGCTACCTGCATGGGCGAGCTAGGTTCTTAGCGGCGAGGGAGAGATGAAAAAGCAAGTAGTGGTCATAGGACTAGGGCGGTTCGGCTCCAACGTGGCGAGGTTTCTTTACAATCTTGGCCACGACGTCCTCGCGATGGATACGGACGAGGACCGCGTCCACGGCATCATGGGGCAGGTGACACATCCTGTCGCCGGCAACGGCACGAACGACGCGGTCTTGAGAGAGCTGGGGGTGCCGGACTACGACGCAGCCGTCGTCGCCGTAGGCTCCGATCTCGTCGCGAGCGTGATGGCTTGCGTGCTGCTGAAGACGATGGACCTGGACTATATAGTTGCCCGCGCCCACGACGAGCTTCACGGCAACGTCCTGGAGCGCATCGGGGTCGATAAGGTTGTCCACGCCGAGTCTGAGATGGGAGAACGCCTAGCGCACAACTTGTTCAATCCTAACCTTCAAGAATATCTGGGGTTGGGCCCGAACTATGGGTTTAGCAGGATGAGAGTCCCGAAGGACTTCGTGAACAAGTCGCTGAAAGAGCTGGGATTCTCGGGTCCTCGGGACAAGTACGGGCTTGCCGTGTTGGCCATCAAAAGAGGAAACGACGTGACGCTCAATCCGGACAACGACGACCGGCTTCGGGACGGAGACCTGCTGGTCATAGCCGGCCAGGATGAGCACCTCGAGCGGCTGCCGTCATAGTCGCCACCTCCATATCGCTCCTGATCCTACTAGATTCTGAGGGCGAGCTGCCTCCGGTCTAGCACAAGAGTTGCAAAAGTTCTAAACGGAGTCTAATATTTGTTTGAGACAAAGATTAGTAAATTGGCCTCTAAACGAAAAGGCCGGGACAAGGACCCGGAGCTCACGTCAGTCCTGGTTGCTGTCGGAGGGGAGTCGTCCGACGACGATACGGTAAAACTTGCCTGTGAGCTCGTCAACTCAAACAAGGGCGATCTATACATCGTCTATGTCATCGAGATGGAAAGGGGCCTGCCGTTGGACGCCGAAGTCGCTCCAGCCACAGCGAAGGCTGAAGAGGTGCTGAAGCATATGGAAGAGATCGCCCGGCCCTTCAAGTGCAGCGCCCAGGCGGAGCTCCTTCAGTCCCGAGGGGCTGGACTGGCCGTCGTGCAGGAGGCGGTCGACAAGCAAGTGGACGCGATAGTCCTGGGCATCCCGTACAGAGAAGAGTACGGCACTTTCTCAGTAGGAGATTCGATCCCCTATGTCCTCAAGAACGCGCCCTGCCGGGTGATCGTGTGGCGCGACCAGAAGCCCTTTTCCGTATCTACAAACGGTCTCAAGCCCCTCAAGGCCGGACTGTAGATCCCACAAGCTCCCGCTTTAGGGCTATATAAAGACGGAATGCGCCCATCCAACCAAAGAGAAGTGGGTTCAAGCCACGTGGTCATAATGGGCTGTGGGCGATTGGGAGCCTCGGTCGCCACCTCGCTGACCAATCGCGGCCACTCAGTCCACATACTGGACTCCCGCGGCGAGGCGTTCGGTCGGCTGCCCCCAGGGGAAATCGACGATGGACACATCGTGCCCATCATCGGTGATGGGACGATACACAAAGACCTGATCAGGGCATCTATCCAAAATGCCAACGTATTCATGGCGTTGTCCAGCGTTGATACGAGAAACGCCTTGGCCGCCCAAATGGCGAAACAAGTCTACGAAGTGCCCACGGTAATCTGCCGCATCGACGACCCCACCGTTAAGGCAATATACGCGGAGCTCGATATTCTAGCCATAAGCGCCACTACTCTCGTCACCGACGTGGTGCTGGAAGCAGCTGGGCCGTAGGACCGATGTACGTCATAGTCGTTGGCGCAGGTAGGGTTGGCGTCCCACTAGCCGGGTGGCTGGTATCGGCTGGGCATGAAATAGCGGTGATCGACATCGACCTGGCCAGGTGTGCCGCGATAGACGAGTCTCTTGGAAGTGTATCCGTGCCTGGTGACGGCTCCGACGCGGACGTATTGGCTAAGGCCGGCGTGAGCAGAGCCGACGCCCTCATCGCCACGACCCGGATGGATGACGTCAATCTGGTCGCCTGCCAGGTCGCCAAACACCACTACGGAGTGTCGAAGTCTATCTCCGTGGTAAATTCACGTGACCACACGGAGCTTTTTGGCGCGTCGGGAATCGACGTTGCTATCGATGTGAACGAGCTTGTGCTGGGCCGCATTCAACAGGGCCTGGCGTCTGAGGGGCTGGCGCATTTGATGCCGGTGTCTATTAGGGAAAGCAAGGCACTTGTCGCCATCAAAGTGCCGCCCAAATCCGGCGCCGGAGGACGACCAGTCAAGGACATTTCCCTGCCCGATGGGACGTTCATATCACTGGTGATCACAAGGGACGGAAACGCGCTGATCCCTAACGAAAGCACCGTGATCCGGGCCGGGGACGAGGTGATCGCCGTCACCACTGCCCACGAGGAGGAGGCGTTGCGAGACCTCCTCGTTCAGCGACCCGGAGAGTAGGGATGTCCAGGCGATTGGCGTTTCTAGGCCCAGCAGGAACACACACCGAGCAGGCCTGTCTGAGTTACGATCCCGAGGCTACGCGGATACCCTTCGTATCCATTCCCCAGGCTGCCGCCGCCGTCGACTCGGGCGTGGCAGATGAGTGCGTGGTGCCCATCGAGAATAGCCTGGAAGGCTCGGTCAACCCCACCCTCGACCTCTTGATACACGAGTCCAAACTATCCATGCGACACGAACTAGTGCTGCCGATAAAAAACTGCCTGGTGGCCGGCAGTGGGACCGAGATCGAGGACATCACGGTCGTCTACTCCCACCCTCAGGCCCTGGCGCAGTGTCACTCGTTCCTCGAGGATCGCTTACCCAACGCAGAGCAGGTGGCCTTGATGAGCACATCCGCTGCCGTAGAGGAGATGCAAAAACGCGGCCGTGAGGCCGCGGCCATTTCAGCTGAACGAGCTAGTTCCTTGTACGGAGCTGTGATACTCGCTCAAGGAATCGACGACAATCCAAACAACATGACGCGCTTCGTCGTCTTAGCCCCCTCCGACCACCCACCGACGGGAGCGGACAAGACCTCCCTGTGTTTCTCCTTCGACGAGGATGCGCCGGGCGCCCTGCACTCTGCTCTCGGGGAGTTCGCCACGCGAGGCATCAACCTGACGAAGATCGAATCACGGCCAGACAAGCAGAAACTCGGTCGCTATATCTTCCTGGTCGACCTCGAGGGCCACAGACAAGACGCGATAGTGCAAGAGGCATTCTCCCAGGTCAAGAGCCAGGTGTCCGTCTTCAAGATATTCGGCTCTTATCCCCAGTACGGCTTGCCTCAGACTCGTTCGGGCTAAGATTGCGGCTTAGCCGTCGAGTTCCTTAGGTCCAGAAGCAGGCGAAACCGCAGTGGAGCATGGATGGGGCACGGCTACGCCTGTTCCTTGACCTCTTGGCCACTCGCCTCGGCACCAGCCCCGTCGCCTTCAGCCCCTCCGTCCGTCGAGTCCTTTGCCGTGCGGCGTCGCGCTCGGGACGTCACTTGCTCCGCCACGGGGGCGACCCGTTCGCGAACGCCCTCCACTGCCGGCCCGACTCGCTCGCGAACGCCTTCCACTGCTGGCCCGACTCGCTCGCGAACACCCTCTACCGCTGGGCCAACTCGCTCACGAACGCCTTCCATCGTCGGGCCGACCCGCTCCCGCAGCTGGGCAGCGAACTCTTCAGCCCTCTCCCGCCAGGCTTCACTGCGCTCCATAAGCTCGGTCCGCGTTTCTGATCCCGACTTCGGCGCCAGCAGGATCCCCACGACGGCCCCAATCACCCCACCCAACACGAATCCAGTTACAAAAGAGCCACCATTGTCGTTATTTGCCATCGTCAGTTCCTCCTTTCCTCCTCGATCTTCTTGTCAGTCCTAGGAAAAAGGCCGCGAGCTTGCCCGTGCGGAACGCGACACCTGAGCCGGCCGTCGCCGGCCCGACGATCTTTTCAGAGAGGGCGTCCGAGACCTCCTGCACGTTCTTGACCGTCCGCCCTAACGAGTTGAGAGCAGCCGAGATCTTCCTGAACGAGACCAGGAGCGCGACCATCGCCAGCAACAGAATAACGATAAGGACGACATCTCGTATGATCCCTATGATCTGGGCGGCGGTCTCCAAGGGCGTCTCCACTCATACCGGTGTCACGCTCATGGTAGCACGGGGATAACGGCCCCGCAATCTGGAGCTAAGTTACCTGAAATTGGGTTCGGTGATAGCCTCACGCCCTCACAATTTACAACGCTATACCCAGCGAATGGGTGAGTATGCCTGAGCATGTGGGTACCGGGGTCAGCAGAATCTTGGAAGACGCTGAAGAGCGCGTGTCCGGACGAGGCAGGACCCAACTAAGTGGCGTTTAAGGCTGGACCAATATCCTCGTTGCGCCGTCGCCGTCCTTGCGCTGCGCCAGGATCCCATGGCCGCCCTTCTCCGCCCATACGATGACATCGTAGGCGTTCAGCAGGTCCGGCATGATGACCTCGACCAGTGAGTCCTTGTCCTGCTCGATCTGCTCGGCCAGCGCAGACAGGATGCCGGCGCAGGTCTTTCCGGTACCGTCGAGGACCGTCGTTCCTCGTGTGGAGCCATTCGTTCCCTGGGCAGTGACCCCGTCGCGTACCTCCACCTCACCCGTCTCACGAAGCTCGAGCTGCCGTTTGAACTCCGCAACCGCCTCCCAGTGCACCCCGTTTACACGGTCTCCTTTGGTACACACGGCGCCCCGCACACCGACAATATCCGGATTCACGCGCGCGAGCTCGTCGAGGTTGTCAAGCCTAAGATGTCCGGAAAGCGCCGTGCTCATCCCGAGCTCTTTGCCCTGGAATACCATCTCGCGGAGCTCAGCTTCGGAAATGAAGTCGAAAAGGTTCCTTCCATCCTTGGTCAATGTGTCGATTAGGAAGCCGTCACATTCCCCGTCACGAGCAAGCTGCACCATGTGATGCGGGCCCAGGCCACCGTAGAGCGGATTGTCGGCGAATAGTGAACCGATTAGCTTGGTGTCGAACCCGCTTAGGGCCTGCCGTGACGCCCGCAGAATTTCTACGGCCAGTGCGAACTCGGTGTCCCTGAACCCCACCTTCACAGAGGTGGCGTCAAGCACGCCAGCCGTATATACCGCCATCGCCACAGTACCGACCTGGTTAGGCACGACACCGAGCGTTACACTGGCATGGTGCTCCGGGGGTACGGCTTCCCGCACCGCCCTGACGGTCCCAGGTTCAGCAGACCCGACCAATGCCTCCTGGAGGTTCTTGACGTCGACGATGTCCGCGCCACCCCTTAAGGCTTGCCGTGCCTCCGGCAGGTCCTGCACGCTCACCATCAACAACATCTTTCGCCCTCACTGTTTCCCCGGTGCACCGTCGTGTCACGCAGTCGCCAATACCTCATCCTGAATCACCTTGATCCCAGACCTCAGCGCCCCCTTTTCCTCGAACAGCAGATCGACGAGCGGTGGCCGTACGTGGCCGCCCGCCATGCCCATCAGCTCTCCCCAGTACTTGCACAATGGCACCGGCAACGCCCCGTTGGACTTTTGGACGCTCCGCTGCCACCACCTGTCCGACAGCTCTTTGATCGGCCGGATGTGCCTGTCGTAAAGATCGTCGTCGAGGTCCCCCTGCGTGGCCCTGTCGATGAACTGGACATAGTAGTTCGATCGAGGACTGTCGAACCGCCAGTCTGAAGTATTGGCAAACATAACTTGCTGCTGAAAGCCCATCTCCCTGCCCTTGAAGAGTATCCACTCGTCAGGTGTGCTGATAATGGAGTCCTTGCCGATCAGCAGGTGCGTGTCGACGGACAGCTGCCGATCGAAGCTGGCCTCCTTCACGCCAACTACATTCGGTATCTCGCATAGCTGCTTGAGACCCTCAGCAGTCATCACGATGCCGAACTGGGGTGAGTTGTAGAACATGATGGCTAGCGGCGTGTTGTCCGCTAGCAGCCGAACATAGTCGACGACTTGGGGCTCGGTCTTGGTCACGATGTACGGAGGGGCCACGACCAGCAGGTCGAAACCGACGGCCTCGGCGTGACCGGCCAAGGCCAGCATTTCCCGCGCCGAGGTATGGGTCACATGCGCGGCGACAGGCCATTCGCCGCCCGCCTCGTCGCTCACGACGTCATAAACACGGATCCTTTCCTCGCGAGTAAGACTCCAGAACTCTCCCATTCCCCAGGTGCAGCCGGCACCCGTTGTCCCAAGCTGGCGAACATGGCGTAGGTTGTTTCGCAGGCCGTCCTCGTCAAGCTCGTCGTCTGGCGTAAAAGGGGTCACGAGGGTAGTCCAGTGCCCCTTCAGATGCTCCCGGGCCCAGTCACGAGCCTCGTTTTTCGTGTAACGTGCCAACTTCCACCCCGCGATTCGCGGCAGGACCAACGTCAATCGGAGGCCCATTATCGGCTTGTGAAATCTTACACTTATGATAGTTAGAACGGCCGAAGCGTGTCAAACGGAGGGGACCCCGTCGCCGGTCGCGGTCGGGACCTCACGAAGAGAGTGCGCGAGTGCGCGGCTCACGTTGACCCTAGGTTCGAATCTCTGTAGGATACCGCCAACTACGCACACGGCAATTCCGCACCAACGTGCTCCGAGGTAGGACAGTGTCGACACAAGGTGGAGGCCAGACCTCGGCACAGGGTTCTCGGCCTAGGCACGCAGGGTTCTGGAGGCGGTTTGCGGCGGTCATCCTCGACTTACTCGTCCTGGGCGTCCCGTTGCGGCTGCTCCTACTGATTTGGGTAGTCCTCGGCTCTGACGCCGGTGAAGTCACTGGGTTCGATTTGAGCGTTACGGACGCCCAAGGAGAGACTGTGACCACCCGTATCTCGATGTCGGTGGCTGATCTGGCGCAGCTGGCCCTGCTACTGGTGATCACGGTCCTGCTCTGGGTGAACTGGGACGGCCGGACTCCCGGAAAGAAGATGTTGGGCATCAGAATCGTTTCCTATCCCGACTATCAGCCCTTCTCGTACCGCACGGCAACCGTTCGCACCCTAGCGAGCCTCTTAGGACTGTTGACGTTGGGCCTCGGGTATCTGGCCCAGGCGGTGATGATCGGGGTCAGACAGGACAAGCGGGGCTACCACGACTTGATCGCGGGGACGTGTGTCATTCACGATAAGTGAGCCCGTCAGCGTTGTGGCGGGATCATTGGTGGTGTCGCGTAGGCGCAGCAGCCTAGACCCGGTCCCGAAGCCTGCGGACGAACTTTAGCCCGGACCAGGTCTCGTCTACCGCGCAGATCTTGACGTCCACCAGGCCGTTGCCCAGGCCAATCTCCCTGACCACGTTCTCGCTCAAGTCAGTCTCGACCTTGGAGGAGCGCTTGGGCCAGGAGACCCAAAGCATCCCGTTTTGGGCCAGACCCCACTTCAACTGCGGAAACTCAGCCTCAAGCAGCTTCCGACTCGAGCTGAAGAACTGGATGAAGTCCACTTCGCGATCGACATCAGTGACCATTTCGACAGCATCCGGCAGTTGGCCCAGGGTCTCAGGGTAGTCGTCAGGCGCGTTCAGGACCGCGAGTCGCTGGCCTGTCTTGATCCCCAGCTTCCGGACTAGCGGCGTCTGAGAGTAACCGGCGGTCATGCCGTCAGCTCATCTCGCCGGCGAGCCCTGCCATGTACGTTTTCATATGGTCGGCCAGTTGCGTGTTTTCATCCTTTTCCAGGTCCGGATCGGCATCTAGTATGCGCGTAGCCTCTCTACGTGCTAGGGCTAGGATGTCACGGTCGGTGATCCGCGCCACCTTCAGATCCGGTAGGCCACTCTGGCGCGTGCCAAGGTAGTCTCCAGGCCCGCGAAGCCGGAGGTCCTCCTCGGCCAGCTCAAAGCCATCGTGTATGCGGGCGACGATCTTGAGGCGCTCACGGGCCTCCTGTCCGGGGGAGTCCGCCAGCAGAAGGCAGAAGCTCTGGTGTTGACCACGGCCCACACGGCCGCGGAACTGGTGAAGTTGGGCCAGACCAAAACGGTCGGCGCCGTCAACGAGCATGACGGTGGCGTTTGGGATGTCTATCCCGACCTCTACCACGGCAGTGGACACCAAGATGTCCAGTTCTCTTTTCTGGAACTGTTCCATGACCTTCTCCTTCTCGCGAAGTGCCATCCTGCCGTGAAGCAGGCCGAGCCTCAGCTCCGGGAACACGTCCCTGGAAAGCCTCTCATGCTCCTCGGTAGCCGCGCGGGTCTGTATCGCCTCTGACTCATCGATCAGTGGACAGACGATGAAGGCCTGTCGTTCCTGCTCAACCTGCTCCCTTACGAAGTTGTAGGCCGCCGCCCGCCTGTCGGGTTCCACCCATCTCGTCCGTATCCGTTGTCTACCAGGGGGCATCTCATCGATGGTAGAGATTTCCAGGTCTCCATAGAGGGTGAGGGCAAGCGAACGTGGTATTGGGGTAGCCGACATGACCAACAGGTGTGGCCTTTGCCCTTTGCCCCGAATAGAGGCCCGCTGCATGACACCGAACCTGTGCTGCTCGTCAACGACCGCCATGGCGAGCTTTGGAAGCTCCACGTCTTCTTGGAGGAGCGCATGGGTGCCGATAACAAGATCGACTTCCCCATCCGCAATGCGCTTGTGCATATCCGCCTTGGCCTTCTTGGGCAGGCTGCCGATCAATAGGCCGATGGTGACGGGTTTTGGGAATCTCTCTGCCCCAACGGACAGCAGGTAGTCGATCTGTACTGGTTCGGTAGTATCCGAAAAAAGGTGGGACAACGTCCGGAAGTGTTGCTCAGCCAGGATCTCGGTCGGGGCCATGAAGGCGCCCTGATAGCCGTTGAAAACCGCCATAAGCAACGCAGCGGCGGCGACTACCGTCTTACCGCTTCCAACATCCCCCTCGAGCAGTCGACTCATGGGCGTCGTTTGCCCCAGGTCATCGAATATCTCGGTCATCACCCTGGTCTGCGCTTCTGTGAGACCGAACGGCAACGAGTCCAGGAAAGAGCCAAGGCCCTCGGCATCGGCCATCAAAGGGATTCCCTCCTCGGCTTGCTGCCACGCCTGCTTTCTCTTGAGAACGGCAAGCTGCAGGAGCAGTAGCTCATCGAAGGCGAGACGACGACGAGCGGCTATCCAATCGGCCGGCGCATCTGGGTAGTGGGCTTGGGCGACTGCGTTTTGCAGTCCCATCAGGCCGGTCCGATGCCTCAAGTCCTCCGGCAGGAAATCGGCGACCTGAGAGATACTCACGTCCAGCGCCTGCTTCACTATGCGGCGAAGAGTGCGCTGGGGTAGGCCGTCTACAGTCGGATACACAGGGACGAGGCGTCCGGTATGGACCAGCTCCTCCTGGCCACGTAAAAGCTCGTACTCGGGCGACTCGAACACCAGGCTGCCTCTAAAGACGTTGACCTTTCCACTGATGACCAGATTGGTCCCCGGGCGAAAAGTCCGGGTCAAATAAGGCTGGTTGAACCAGATCGCGCGCACGTTGCCCGTGTCGTCGCCAAGGACGGCCTGCGTCGACCTCCTCCTCGGACCCTGCCGGGTCTCGGTAGCCTCCCAGACGGTTACGACCACCGTCTGCTCCTCGCCTAATTCCAGCTCGGAGACTTTGCGGATATTGGCGAAGTCGTTATGTCGGTGGGGGAACAGGTAGACCAGGTCACCGACCGTCTCGACGCCTAGCCGCTTCAGCTTCGGGACGTTTTGGCTCGAGACGCCCTTCAGAATCGACACTTTCTGTTCCAAACCCACCTGGGGTGCGGGTTTCTTGGCCTTCTGTCGTTTTTGCGCGCTAGCACGAGATCGTTTCTGGAGTGTGGGAACTCCCTGATTACCGTCCCCGTCCGAGGAGGAGGTCTGGCTCAGCCGGGGGGAAAAGTTCTGGAACCAGGTCTGCCGTTGCGGCGGCGTGAGCACCGAGTATGAGCTGAACTCGCCCAGCACCGGACGCAGCTCTGACTCCCAGCGTTGAAGGAAGCGGTCGAGGCCGCCGATGACGGTCGAGTCCTGGAACCCGCCGGCCTCTTCCTGCTCCAGGATCCGGCTGAGGGCTTCGAGCTTTGAGGTGTTTGATCCCAAAGGTGAACTACCGACCTCTGCGGTCCATGTGTGCTGTTACGCTAGTCCTAAGCCGCGCTTATTTTGACCCACAATCATCCGGCGGTGAGCGGAGCAGTTTTTCACGGGATTTGGTCCTTTGGGGGGTTCCAAAGGGGGCTTGGCCCCCTTTTGCAGGGTGTATAGACCGGGGACATAGCTTACACATGTTCAGGGACATGGTGGACACCATAATAGGCATGACTTCATTACAAGGAGGTGGTCATGCCATGGAAGGAGATGTCCGTTATGTCTCAGAGGAGAGAGTTCGTGGAGCTGGCGCAGGCTGAAGGCACCAACAAAAGGGGCCTTTGCCGTCGCTTCGGGATCAGCCCTACGACTGGATACAAGTGGCTTGGGCGTTTCCGTGAAGGGAGCGAGGCAGGCCTGGTCGAGCTGCCGCGGCGGCCTCACTACTCGCCTGCACGTACCCCATCGCAGGTTGAGCAGGCGGTGCTGTCTGCCCGTGCGGCCCATCCGGCCTGGGGAGCTCGTAAGCTGCGACGGTGGCTTTTGGAGCGCAGGGATGTGTTTGAGGCGGACATGCCGGCCCCCAGTACTATCACGGCGATCTTGCGTCGTCATGGCCGCATTGACCCCGCCGAGGGGCCCAAGCACCGTTCCTGGCAGCGATTTGAACACCAAGCACCCAACGACCTGTGGCAGATGGACTTCAAAGGCCACTTCCCCCTTACCCGAGGACGCTGCCACCCTCTGACTGTTCTGGACGATCACTCTCGGTTTGCCTTGGGGCTGCAGGCCTGCGGTAACGAGCAGGGAGAGATGGTGCAACAGCGCCTGACGGCTATCTTCCGGCGCTACGGCCTGCCCAACACAATGTTGATGGACAATGGCTCCCCGTGGGGCCATGACCAAGACCACCCCTACACACCTTTTACAGTCTGGCTGCTGAGGTTGGGCATCGGAGTCAGTCATGGACGCCCTTATCACCCTCAGACACAGGGAAAAGATGAGCGCTTCCACCGAACCATGACCGTTGAAGTGCTGCAGGGGAGCAGCTTCACTGATCTGGCGCACTGCCAGAGAGCCTTCGACCTGTGGCGGGACATCTACAACTTGGAGCGGCCCCATGACGCCCTTGACCTTGCTACTCCGGCCACCAAGTACCAAGTGAGCCAAAGACTGTTTCCCGAGATCCTTCCACCCTTGGAATACGAACCAACTGACCTGGTACGCCGTGTTCACGACAAAGGTAGGCTCCAGTTGTTTGGCCGTATCTTCAAGGTGCCTAAGGCCTTCAAGGGCATGCCAGTGGCTATTCGGCCGACAACTGACGATGGAGTCTGGAACGTCTTCTTCGCCACTCATCAAATCGCCCAGCTTGACCTCAGGCACGATGCCTAACATACTCAAATGTGTCCACCATGTCTCCGAACACCCGTCCACCATGTGTCCGGTCCATACAGCAGGGGTCTGGGGGGAACCCCCAACAAAACAACGGACAGGGCGGGCGGGTGGGAAACGCAACCTTCTTCTCACATGTGACTTACTACTAGCGGCTGTTTACGCCTGGTGTGGCGACGCGACTGCTTAGACCTGGTCGGCGGGGGCGGTCTCTGCGGCCAAAAGGGCGACCCCGACCACGCCTGGACCCACGTAGGTGCCTATCGTCGGCCCTGCCCTGCCGATGTCAGGCTCTCGGCCTTCAGGTAAGAGGTCGCTGAGACTCGTAGCGATCTCACTGGCCAAGTCCGGCGTGGTCGTATAGAGAACGTATAAGGACTCAAGCGGAGCGAACCCACGCGTGACCTCCTGCAGTTTGGCGATCCCCTTGCTGAAGGTTCTCACCTTGCCCAGCTCATGCACCTCTCCGTCTTGGACGATAAGCATGGGCTTGATATTGAGGACGGCGCCGAGCATCGCCCGAGCCTTTCCGATGCGACCGCCCTTCTGCAGGTACTCCAGGGTGTTTAGTAGGAAATATAGCTGTGACCGGGGTGCCGCACCTCGGGCGACTTCGGCTACTGCCTCCACCGTCGACCCCTTACTCGCCTCCTTCGCGGCTGCAACGGCGATCAGGCCTATGGCCACGCACGCCTGGGTACTGTCGACCACCTCGATGGGGCAGGTCGCGCTCGACTGGGCTTTGCCCTGGATGGCTGAGTTGTATGTGCCGCTAAGCTTTGACGACACGTGAATCGACACTATGCCATCGGCATCTTTCCCAAGCTGATCGTAGACCTCGACAAAGTCGCCTGGCGACGGCTGCGAAGTAGTGGGGTGCGTCGAGCCGTTTACCAGCCGTTGATAGAACTCGTCCGCGGCGATGTCCACCCCATCTTTGAGCTCCTCGGTACCGAAATGGACGTTGCAGGGCACAACTGCGATACCGAGCTCATGGGCCACGCTTGGCGGGAGGTCTGAGGCGCTGTCGGTTACTACTTTGACTGCCATAGGGGGCTCCTGGGTTTAGGGTTCATAGTGTCATTCGATGGATATAATGAAGTGGTAGTGTGGCTGCCCTCCCTCGACGAGCTCGGTCTCAACTCCTTTAAAGGCGCCAGCCACCTTCTGGACGACCAAGTTGACTTCGTCTGCCGTGACGCGACCACCCCAGTAGAGTGTCACCAGGTCTCCAGCCGAGACCTCCGCTTCAGTCAGGACCGACTGGACGACTTTTCCCAGGTCGTCGCCGGCAGCGACAAGCTCCCGCTCCAATAGCCCGATGAGCTGGCCCGGGTGCACATCTGTTCCTTTGATTTTCGCCGATCGCTCTGCGGTCGTGATCTCAGCGGTGCGGACCGATTCCAGCGCTCCCTCCATCTCCCTGGCGTTCGTCGCTAGGTCCTGTTCAGCGTGGAACGACAGTATGGCAGAGATGCCCTGAGGTATCGATCTAGAGGGCACGACCCTGACAGTCTTTTGAGAGTTGTCGGCGGCCTGGATCGCCGCAGGAACGATGTTTCCGTTGTTGGGAAGGAGAACAACGTTATCGGACGGCACTCTGTCCACAGCCTCGATCAACTCCTGAACGCTAGGATTCATCGTGTCGCCACCGGCGATTATCTCGCTGGCGCCCAGGCTGGCGAACAGCTTTTCAAGGCCCTTGCCCCAAGCGACGGCAACGACCCCCACGCCCAGCGCGACCGCCGGCGTCGTCTCCTGCCGCCGAGCTTCGGAGAACTCGCCATGCTGTGCGTCCATGTTTTCAATCTTGACCTGGCTCAACGTCCCGTGAGACACCCCGAGGCTCACGACCGGGCCGGGGTCTTCGGCGTGAACATGAACGTTCACCAATGTTTCGTCGCCCACGACTACTGTAGAGCCGGCCATCTCGCTCATCATATCCCGGATTACATCCACGTTCAGTCCTTCGCCTTGAATCAGGAACTGGGTGCAGTATCCGTACATATCCTCGTCGGTGGCCGCCAGGAACTCGGCCGTTACCGACCCAGCAGGCCCCTCTATCCCGACCGCTTCCGGGGGGGCTATCTCCTGGGCCTCAAAGACCTCCCCCCTTACCGAGCGCCGGACGCCCTCCAACAGGACGGCAAGCCCCTGCCCACCCGCATCGACGACGCCGGCTTCCCGCAACACAGGCAACATCGTGGGGGTCATTGCCACGGAGTCCCTCGCCGCCGCACTGACCGCCTCGCACACGTCCTGGACAGTGGCGTGGTCGTCCAACGACGTTTCGGCAGCCTCCGCCGCGCTGCTGATCACGGTCAGCATGGTGCCTTCAACTGGGTCCCCGACAGCCTGGTAAGCGTGCTTCCTGGCCTCCCGATAGGCGTGTACCAACTCCTCTGCACCAAAGTCTGACGCGCCTTCAAGCCCGATGGCTATGCCTCTGAAGAACTGGGACAGGATCACTCCGCTGTTACCCCGTGCCCCCATGAGGGCGCCGCGGGCCATGGCCGCCGCAACGTCCCCAGCAGAGGCCTGCTCCAGGGGCTCCGCTTTGTCCATCACTGAACGCAGCGTGAGGAACATGTTCGTGCCGGTATCCCCGTCGGGCACTGGAAACACATTGAGCGCGTTTATAGCGTCGACATTGCTTTCGAGCAGTGTCGTCGCCGCCGAAAACATTGTGCGCAAATCGTCGCCGTTCAGGCGGCTCTTGGCTTCAACCATCTGATGATCGCCTCGCAATCAATATTGCTGAGGGCAACCTGATATGATATATTCGTTACTGCGTTCACACGGAAAAACCGCTCGAAAGGTACCCCGCCAAGCGTTCAAGCCCGGTCCTTACGGACCATCCATCGATTCTACTCAAACGAGAATCCACAGTCAAAGGCAGACCATGGCTAGATGCGAGATATGCCTCAAGTCGGGGCAATCGGGTAACAACGTAAGCCACTCCAAGCGACACACGAGAAGGCGCTGGGCCGCGAACGTACGGAAAGCCACCATATCGATCGACGGGGCCCCGAAACGGATCAACATCTGTACCCGCTGCCTGAGGACCAAGTACAAGGTGTTGGCGAAGGCCTAGTACTGGGTCAGCCGACCCTCAACAGCCGTCGCCCAGCTTACCTTCGGCCAGGCTCCTTTTCCGACTCTGTCGGGAGTCTTGGCAGCCCGCTTACCACTCAGATCGACCAGAGACTGGTGTAGTGACGCGCATACTGCTGACAGGACTCAATCATAAGACTGCTCCTTTGGAGATAAGGGAGAGCGTCTCCTTCTCCAAGGAGCAGCTTCCGGACGCCCTACCGGCGCTCGCTGAACAGGTCGGGGAGGGCGTGATTCTTTCTACCTGTAACCGTACCGAGGTCTACACCATCGGGGACGAGCCAGCCGAGGCGGCCGGCGGTATTCGCAGGTTCGTAGCCGACTATCACGGCCTCAGTCCCAATGTAGTGGACGCCCATCTGTACGACCGTACCGACGTCGACGCAGTCCGTCACCTGTTCAGGGTAACAAGCGGCCTGGACTCGATGATCCTGGGCGAATCGGAAATACTGGGCCAGGTGCGAGAGGCACTAACCGCGGCTGCCGGGTCGCAGTCACTCCGGGCTCCTGTGTCGAGGCTCTTCCATCGCGCGATCCGGACTGGACGCCGGGTACGGGAAGAGACGGAGGTTGGACGAAACGCCCTGTCGATCAGCTCTGCGGCCGTGCATCTCGCCCAGCGGGTCCTCGGCGACCTGAGCGGCCTCACCGTCCTTCTGATCGGGGCCGGGGAGGCCGGCCAGCTTGTGGCCAAGGCGCTTCGCACGACAGGGGCCGGCGACCTGATGATGGCCAACAGGACGCCCGAGCGGGCAGAGGAGCTTGCTCGGAATATGGGTGGCACAGCAATACCGTACGATGGCCTTGGCCCGTCGATGGAGAACGCCGACATCGTGATCGCCGCCACGGAGGCTCCGGAATACGTGCTCAGCAGGGACTCCATCGCCTCGGTTGCCAGTGAGCGAAACGGCCGCGGCCTGTTCCTTTTCGATCTCGCCGTACCCAGAAACGTCGAGCCCGAAGCGGCCTCTATAGATGGCGTGAGCCTCTTCAACGTCGACGACCTGTCGGCGATCGCCGAGGAGAACCTAGAGGGACGCAAAGAAGCGGCCAACGACGCCGAGACGATCGTCGAGGAAGAGGTCGCGCACTTCATGTCATGGTGGGAGTCGCTGGAAGCGATGCCCATAATCCGGGCCTTACGCGAGCAGGCCGAGACCATCCGCAAAGGGGAGCTCGACCGCGCGCTCCACGACATGCCCGACCTCTCCGATCGGGACGCCGAGGCGCTGGAAGCGATGACGCGCTCGATAATCAACCGTCTGCTTCACAACCCCACGGTCTCACTGAAGCAGCGTACCGACGAGGCCCACCTGCGGGCGGCCAGGGACCTGTTCAAGCTCTTGGACGATACCGAGTAGCCGACTGGGCTTTCTCTCATAACATCTTCCCCTATTATCACTCCATTTTGCCGGCGACCAGCGCGGCGCGCACCTTCTCTCGGTAGCCCACACTGTTATAGGCGCAGAATGGGATAACCCGCCCATCTGGTATGAGTTCGCCGATGCAGCACTTCATAAGCGCCTTCAGGTCCATCGTGTAGGGGTCGGCGAACCCCTGCACCACGATCATGAACACATGCTTCTTGAGGTAGGCGGTCTCGCTCGAGAAGGAGAGGTCGCACGCGGCGCAGTCGAAACGGTCGGCCGCCGACGCCGTGCCGGGCACCGACGAGGCCGACCAAAGGCCTTCCAACGCCTCGAGTACCTCAGGCCTGACTTCGGGCAACGTGCGGTTCGTGACATAGTCGAGGTACTTGTCCACCTCTACGACCCTGGGCAGCGGGGTCACGGTGCCGTTCTCGACGTAGGCGTAGGTAGCCGAGCGACACGTCGGGTGACAGCAAGGCACGGGTATGAAGTCGCTCTCCACGAACATGCCGTCCGTCTGCTCCGCGACCCCGTGGATCACGTCGGCAACCGTCTCGCGGTCCATCGGGTCGAAGTCGATAAACCTCCCTGAATGAGTCACTGGCTGAAACGCTACGCCGCGCACCGCCGGATGCTCGATGCCAAACCTGACGATCTCGCCGATCTCGTCATGGTTGACGCCCTTTTCGATCGCCGGCACCAGGACCACGTCCAGCTTCGCTTGTCCTAGCCGGTCCAGGGCTTTGAGCTTGTCCGGCAGCAGGTCTTTGCCGCGTATCGCTGCGTGGGTCTGCGTCGTGAAGCCGTCGAACTGAAGATAGATCGTGGGACTTAGATCGGCGAGGCCTGCGAGAAAGCGGTCGTCCCTGGCGATCCGGATGCCGTTGGTGTTCAACATCACGACCTTGATGCCCTTGTCGTTGGCCATGCGGAGCATCGTGAGGATCTCCGGGTGAATGGTGGGCTCGCCACCGCTAAACTGGACCACCTCGGGGTCGCCTTCCAGCTCAATGAACCGGTCCAGCATCCGCTCCACCTGCGGGACGGAGAGGCTGAATCCCGGCTGCGCGTCCGCGAAGCAGACCGGGCAGTCGAGGTTGCAGTGGCTGTTGACCTCGATGAGGCCAAGGCATGTATGCTGCTTATGCTCCGGGCAGAGTCCACAGTCGCGGGGACAGCCGTCGACTACCTCAGTGCTATAACCCAACGGCATCGTGCCGGGCTTATTGTAACGCAGCGAGTCGAGGTACATCTCGGCATCCGAGCTAATCAGCGACTCGAACCAGCCGTGCGTCGGACACCTTTTGCGCATGACAACGCGGCCGTCTCTCAGAAGAATCTGCGCGTCTACGGTGTCGAGGCACTTAGGACAGATACTTCGAGTCAGCTCGTAGAAAACGTAGTCAGCGTCGCGTTTCTCGACCTGGACCATATACCGCTCCTCGAACTCAGGCACGACAGTCTCTCTCTAGCTCTTGATGCGAGAAAAACGCAGAGGGTTCAGCGGCAGACTCTATGCCGTCGAAACGGAGCCGTGACACCGTCCCTAACAATTACGAAGCGGCCTGCCGGTGGAACATGTTGAGGGCTGCGCCGAACTTGAACCAATCGACCTGGCCGGTGCCGAACGAGTGGTTGAGACTGAGTGTCTCGGTCTCTCCATCCGAGTGGCGAACGGTACACTCTACCGGCCGGCCGGGCGCCAGGCCACTTAGGCCGGTAAGGCTGATGCGGTCGTCTTCACGTATGCGGTCGTAGTCGGCCGGGGCGTCGAAGGTCAGCGGCAGCAAGCCCTGCTTCTTGAGGTTCGACTCGTGGATGCGGGCGAAGCTGCGGGCGATCACCGCAGCGCCGCCGAGCAGTCGGGGCGACATCGCGGCATGTTCACGGCTGCTGCCCTCGCCGTAGTTATCGTCCCCCACGACTACCCACCTGACCCCTTGCGCTTTATAGTGCCTGGCTATCTTCGAGATGGCAACCCCAGCATCTCCAGTCAGGACGTTCCGGCCCTTCCCCGTCTCGTCGGTAAAGGCATTTACGGCCCCCATGAACATATTGTCGCTGAACTTGTCCAGGTGGCCGCGATACCTAAGCCACGGTCCGGCAGGTGAAATATGGTCTGTCGTGCACTTGCCTTTGACCTTCATTAGCACGGGTATCTCTAAGAAGTCGGCGCCGTCCCAGGCCGGGAAGGGCTCCAGCAGCTGGAGCCTCTCGCTATTTGGGTCCACGGCTAATTCGACGTCGGCGCCGTCCTCAGGTGGTGGCACATAGGACGACTCGCCCGCGTCGAAGCCTCCCGGAGGCACCTCGGGAGCCTCCTTGGGCGGATTCAGCCTAAAGGGCTTACCGTCGGCTCCGGTCAGCGTGTCGGTGAGCGGGTTGAATGTGAGCCGTCCTCCTATCGAGAGGGCGACAATCATCTCCGGGCTGCCGATGAAATTCATCGTCTCGGAACGGCCATCGTTACGTCTGGGGAAATTACGATTGTAGGAGGTGACTATCGTATTCGGCACGCCGTCGAGCAGCTTCTCTCGCTTCCACTGGCCTATGCAGGGGCCACATGCGTTGGCGAGCACTACACCGTCAATGGCCTTGAGGGATGCCATCTGGCCGTCGCGCTCTATGGTGGCGCGCACCTGCTCAGAGCCCGGGGTTACCATAAGCGGGGTAGCGGCAGTGATCCCGTGGGCGCGGGCCTGGTCCGCCACGTCGGCGGCGCGACTCATGTCTTCATATGATGAGTTCGTGCAGCTCCCGATCAGGGAGGTATCGATCTCGTCGATGAAACCATTCGTATGGTCGGACACCTCCGCGGCTAACGCGGATATAGGGCGAGCCCGGTCGGGAGAGTGGGGTCCTACGATGTGCGGCTCAAGCCTCGATAGATCGATCTCCACCGTCCGGTCAAAGTAACGGTCCGGATGGGACTTAACATCCTCGTCAGGCACAAGCAGGTCCCGATGCTGATTGGCCAAGTCGGCAAGCGACCCGCGGTCCGTCGCCCTGAGGTACCGTTCCATGCGCTCATCATATGCGAATATCGAGGTGGTGGCGCCGAGCTCGGCGCCCATATTGGTGATCGTGGCCTTTCCTGTGCAGCTGATTGAGCTTGCGCCCGGGCCGAAGTACTCGATGATTGCGTTCGTGCCGCCCGAGACGGTCAGCTCGCCTGCCAGGTAAAGGATGACGTCCTTTGGCGCCGTCCAGCCATTCATCTCTCCGGTGAGTCGTACCCCAACATGCCTGGGGAAGAGCAGCTCCCACGGCAAGCCGCCCATTACCTCCACCGCGTCGGCCCCACCGACACCGACGGCGCAGGCGCCAAGGCCGCCCGCGTTGGGCGTGTGTGAGTCGGTGCCTACGATAAGCGCGCCCGGAAAAGCATACTGCTCCAACACTACCTGATGGATGATGCCGGCCCCCGGGCCCCAGAAGCCGACCCCATACTTGACCGATGCCGACCTCAGGAAGTCATAGACCTCCCTGTTCTCCGCGAGAGAGGCGACGAGGTCCAGACCGCCCTCTGTTCTCGCCTGGACTAGGTGGTCGCAGTGCACAGTTGTAGGGACTGCGGTCCGAGCCCGGCGGGTCTGCATGAACTGGAGCATGACGGTCTGACCGAGTACGTCCTGGAGCGCGACTCGGTCGGGCCTCAGCGTAAGGTAACTCTCCCCAGCCTCAATCTCCTGACGACCCGGAGCGTCCAGGTGACCAAGGAGGACCTTGTCCGCGAGGGTCAAAGGCCTGTCCATTCTCTGGCGGACGATCTGAAGGTTTCTCTTCATGGTGGCATAGACGTTGGCCACCATCTCGGGGGTAGATTCAATCGCGACTTGTGCCACTACGCCCTCTCAAACGTCGCATTCAGCAAAAAGGGCCCGGGGGAACGGTCCTCTCCCCGAGCCGCTTTTGCGACACGCAAAGTGCCGTACATCCGGGGGAGGGCAGACGGTACCTTTGGCCCCGCCACCCTCCGGCCGCGCGTGCCTACCGGGACATTCCAAAGTACTCGTAATTGATGTCCTTGTAGCCCTCCCACTCGTCCGGAGTATCCTCCTCCGCGAATATGGCTACCACAGGGCAGACCGGCTCGCAGGCCGCGCAGTCGATACACTCCTCGGGGTGGATGTAGAACATGTTGTCCTTTTCCGACGTGTAGATGCAGTCAACGGGACAGACATCTACGCAAGCCGCGTCTTTCACGTTGACACACGGCTCGGCGATGATATAGGTCATTGTGCTGTCAGCCTCCTTCTGGCTGGGATGTCTCGTCCCAGTGGGACCAGAGCATAGATATGCGTTCTCGCGACAATTATAACTGCCTCAGAGGCGACCATCAAGAATCTTACGGGCTCGTTTTCACCGGCCTGGGCTCGCGGGCCCCGCTTGACATTTTCCGGGTCAGCAAGTTAACTGTCGTCGCCGCATGACGCGGCAGCCTCGATGGACCGATTAGACTTCCGAGAAAGGGCCGTATCGATGGGTCAACTAGACGGCAAAATTGCGATCATCACCGGCGGAGGCACGGGCATCGGAAAGGCGATTGCGCGCGCGTTCGCGGCCGAAGGTGCGAAGTCGACCATCGCTTCCAGAAACGATCAGAATCTGAAGACCACCGCTAACGAGCTTCGTGCTTCCGGAGCGACCGTTCTCCCAGTACCGACCGACATTAAGGACGAGGCCCAGGTGTTGGCTTTGTTCAACAAGACCATGCAGGAGTTCGCACGCGTCGATATCCTGGTGAACAACTCGGGGGCGTTTGACGGCGGGCCGCTGGACGAGATCTCACTCGAAGCCTGGCAAAACGTGATAGACGTAAACCTGACGGGCCCGTTCCTCTGCACCCGAGAGGCGATGAAGATCATGAAGCGCCAGGGAGGAGGCCGCATTATCAATATAGGAAGCGTCTCCGCCCAGATGCCTCGAGCGAATACAGGCCCATACACGACGAGCAAACATGGCCTGGTGGGACTCACGAGGTCAACGGCGCTGGAAGGCAGACCGTTCGGGATTTCGGCCAGCTGCCTTCACCCAGGCAACGTCTCCGTGGAGTGGAGAGTCGCCCGCAACGCTGAGGCCGACCAGGAGGCCATGATGACTCCTGACGACATAGCCAAGGTTGCTCTCACAATGGCGACCATGCCTCCGTACGCCAACGTACTCGAATCGATCGTCCTGCCGGTGGAGCAGCCCTACGTAGGGCGCGGATAGTACGCACGGGACCCCCTCCCTAGGTTCCTCGTCGTCCTGCCAACGGGTCTCCTCGGAAAACGACTTGGCGGCCTGACTCGCGACTACCGGGACGGGGCGCGAGTTTCTTTCCTCTCCCTTGATGGGAGAGGATTAAGGTGAGGGTGATACTCCGTCCTCACCGCTAATCGATGGAGGAGCCCCACAGCCATGAAGACAGTGCTCATAACAGGAATGAGCGGGCTCATCGGAGGGCTGCTGCGTAGCTATCTCGAGAAAAAGGGCGGCTTCCAGCTTCGCGCGCTCAACAGGCGTCGGGTCGAGGGCATCGAGTGTTTCCAAGCGGACATATCGGACCTCGAGGCTATCAAGCCCGCTTTCGAAGGAGTGGATGTTGCAGTCCACCTGGCGGCGCAGGTCAGCGACGAGCCCTGGGAGTCGCTGGTGTCTGCCGACCTCGTTGGCGTCTACAATGTCTACGAGGCGGCGAGGCTCACGGGAGTCAAGCGGGTGGTCTTCGCCAGCTCCGGGGCCGCCGCCGCTGGATGGGAGCTGGTTGCCCCCTATGATGCCATCGCGGCCGGCCGCTACGAGGAAGTGCCGACGAGCTGGCCCCTGATTACTCACCAGATGGCCCGCCCTAGAGGGACCTACGGGGCGGCCAAGGCCTGGGGTGAGACGCTCGGCCGCCACTTCTCGGACGCATGCGGACTCTCCGTGCTGTGTGTTCGGATTGGCCGAGTGCGCCCCGAGGACCGTCCTCTCGACCCGCGCGACTTCTCCGTTTACCTAAGCCACCGCGATGTCGTCGACTTCCTCCACAGGTGCATCGAGGCCCCCGCCGACCTGAAGTACGATGTCTTCTTCGCCACCTCCAACAACAAATGGGGCTACCGAGACCTCGAGCACCCCCGGCAAGTGTTGGGGTTCGAGCCTCAGGACTCGGCAGAAGCGTTCCGATAGACAGTCGGTAACTGCTCTACGAATGGACGAACCCGTAATCATAACCATAGACGGCCCCGTAGCCTCAGGCAAGACCGTTGTCGGACGAATGGTGGCCCAGAAGCTAGGGTTCAAGTTCTTGGACACGGGAGCGATGTACCGTGCCGCCACGAGGCTGGCCTTGGACAGGGGCATGGACCTGGAAGAAGAGGAGGGCTTAGCGAGGCTGGCCCGAGGACTCAAGATGGAGCTCGCGGCAGTCGAAGGTGGCGACCGGCTGCTGGTTGACGGCCAGGACTTAGCCGACCGACTGCGGGACCCAGACGTCGAGCGCGGCGTGTCACTGGTAGCGAAGGTGTCAGCCGTACGAAGGGCCCTTGTGGAGCAACAGCGTGCCATCGCCAGCGAGGGGCCAACTGTCGTCGTGGGAAGAGACATCGGGACGGTGGTAATGCCCAACGCGCCGATAAAAGTCTACCTGACCGCACCGGTCGATATCCGGGCCCGGCGGCGATACGAGGAGCTGCAGCGCCGAGGCGAGGCGGTCGACTATGCGCAAACAGTGATGGAGCTTCAACGCCGTGATAAAATAGACTCGCAGCGGGCGGATTCTCCCCTGCGCCCAGCGGAGGATGCGACTGTGATAGATACCGAGGGCCGGGGAGTGGAGGAGCTGGCCCACCAGATCCTGGGGCTCGTCGGAAACAACTGATGGAGTGGGTCAGACCGACCGCCAACTTTTTACAATCGCTCACCCTGCGCGCCTTCGCAGACTGGCAGGTCGAGGGTCGCGAGAACGTGCCCCCCATGGGGCCGCTCATCATTGTGGCCAACCACCAGAGCAACTTTGACCCACCGCTGCTATCGACCAGCCTTCCAAGGAAGACTTCGTTCCTGGCGAAGAGTGGAATCTTCAGAGGACCACTCGCTTACTGGTTCCTACGCTCTTACGGCGCCTTTCCTGTGGACCGGGACAGGGCTGACCTAACTGCTTACCGATGGGCACTTAAGCAGTTGGACCGGGACGGGGCCGTAGTCGTGTTTCCCGAGGGTACTAGAAATCCAGGAGGGATGAAGAAGGCCCGAGATGGGGTAGCCCGGTTGGCGTTGAAGACCCAGGCGCCTCTTCTACCCGTGGGAATCAGCGGTACCGAAAGGCTTGGGACCGTGCTGAGGATATTCAATCCGACAGGGAAGATCTGGGTGAAGATCGGATCGGTATTCTCACTGCCGTCCGTCGTGGGGACTCCTAACAAGGAGGTGCTCCAGTCTTTGAGCGATATGGTCATGCTACGAATCGCGGCCCTGCTGCCCCCTAGCTACAGGGGGACGTACCAGATCACGCCATCCGAAGCCGACGAGGCGCCGGATCGCACAGAGTCGGGAGTTCAAGAAAGTGGCGCGCCCTTGGCATGACCTGCTTTTTCAAGTCGATGAAGAGGGTCCTTCGACAGGCTCAGGACGAACGGGTGTGTGAATTTCCGTTCGTGTTGAGCTCCGACAGGTCAGAGCTAGACGAGTTTTCGGAAACGGACAGGCCATGTGCGGAATCATAGGCTACACCGGCGATAAGCCGGCTGCTCGCATACTCCTAGAGGGGCTCTCCAGGCTGGAGTACCGCGGCTACGACAGCGCGGGGATCGCGGTTATCGGCCCGTCCGGCGGCGCGACGGTCCGCAAGTCAGAGGGTAAGCTGTCGGCACTCATGGAGGCGCTGGGTAACGGCTTGCCCGAAGGGACCAGCGGTATTGGACACACTCGCTGGGCGACACACGGCGGGCCGACAGACTTCAACGCACATCCACACGTCGACTGTAACAACGAGGTCGTCGTCGTCCACAATGGCATCGTAGAAAACTTCTTGGAGCTAAGACAGGAGCTTGAGGCTCAAGGCCATCGATTCTCTTCTCAGACCGACAGCGAGTGCATCCCGCATCTGATCGAGTCGTTCCTCCAGCAGAAGTACTCGTTAGAACAAGCGGTACAGGAGACCGCAGGTCGCATCCGAGGAGCGAACGCTATCGTCGCTACGTCCAGCCGGGACCCTGCTAAGCTGGTCGCCTTTAGGCTGGGCAACGCGGGCGGCATCGTGGTGGGCTACGGCGAGAACGAGATGTTTTTCGCCAGCGACCTCCCCGCCCTGCTCCCACACACCAGAGAAGTGGTCTACCTAGCCGGTGGCGAAGCGGTGTCCGCAACCCAAACGGGCGCAGACTACAGTCTCCTGGACGGAACCCCCTTGGAGAAGCCCACCTCTCATGTTCCGTTCGACGCCGTCTCCGCGGCCAAGGGCGAATACAAACACTTCATGCTCAAAGAGATCAACGAGCAGCCCGAGGCGGTGGTCAGCACGATGCGAGGCCTGGTTTCCTTCGACACGTTGTCCGTCGAGCTGGACGATTTCCCATTGTCGGCCAAGGAGATAGGGGGTATCGAAAGAGTGGTGCTGTTGGGAATGGGGACGAGCCTGCACGCGGCAACGGTGGCCCGGAACTGGATCGAGAGCTTGGCGCGAATACCCGCCGAAGTCGACAACTCCTCGGAGTTCCGGTATCGGGATCCCGTCGTTGATGAACGAACCTTGGTGGTATCGGTCTGCCAGTCGGGAGAGACTGCCGACACCCTCGCGGCGATGGGGGAAGCGGCCGAGAAGGGCGCGCGGCAGATAACCGTGTGCAACTACGACGGCACCCAGGCGACTCTGGTCGCTGAGGGGACCATCCTTATCCGTGCTGGACCGGAAGTCGCCGTCGCAGCCAGCAAGACCTTCGTATGCTCCCTGACCGCCCTCTACCTCCTTTCAATGTATCTGGGCGTCAAGCGAGGGACGCTGACAAGAGACCGGCTCTCGGAGCTGGTACAAGAGCTCGCCCACCTTCCCGCGATGCTGGGCACGCTCGTCTCCGATCAGACGCAGTACGAGCACCTGGCGCAGGAGTACGGTGCGTACTCGGATTTCCTCTATCTGGGCCGTGGGGTCAACTTTCCATTGGCCATGGAGGGCGCGCTTAAGCTCAAGGAGATCAGCTACATCCACGCCGAGGCGTATCCAGCCGGCGAGATGAAGCACGGACCTATCTCTCTGATTGACGAGGACATGCCGACCATCGCGCTCGTTCCTAAGGACAACCTGTACGAGAAGATGATCAGTAACATCAACGAGGCTAAGGCGAGGGGCGGGAAGGTGGTGGCCGTCGCAACGGAGGGAGATAAAGAGATCGCGGCCATCGCCGACCACGTGATCTATATCCCCACCGCCTCGTCGCTGATAACGCCGATGCTAATGGCAGTCCCGATGCAGCTTCTGGCATACCACATCGCAGTCCTGCGAGGCTGCGACGTCGACCAGCCCAGGAACCTTGCCAAGACAGTCACCGTCGAGTAGCCGTTTGTGATAGCGCTCAGTCACAGATGTCTCGATGGGTAGCGAATCTGCGCCCAGTCGCCGACGGGGGAGTGCCCCGATGCGGCATCGGGGCCAGGGGCACGGGGTAATCCCCGTATTTTTCAAAGGGCGGGTGGGCGGGGAGTCAATTTGCGGTTGACCAAGCGCTAGTGGAAGAATTGGTGGCGCTTGTGTAGAATTGGGCACGCACGTTCAGACCCGCCTATTATGCTAGGATAACCGATTGGGCGATCGGAGAAAATTAGGAATGGCTGCCGTCGCGACGTTGATGGTCCAGGGGGGAGCGAATAGCGGCAAAGAGATAACCCTGACCGAGCGTCCTCTTACGCTGGGGCGCCGAGCGGACAACGACGTGATGGTCGACCACACAACCGTGTCCAGGAGACACGCGCTTGTAATGGACACCCCGGCCGGCTTCGTCTTGCGCGACCTGAACTCGACGAACGGGACGTTCTTGAACGGCGGCAAGCTCGACGCAACGGAACGCCCCCTGAAGCACGGCGACCGCATCCGCCTGGCGGGCAGCGACCTGACCTTCGTTTTCCGGCAAGAAGGTGCCGACACCCAGCCAATGAGATTGGACGCGCCCGTCACCGGCGCGATCAGGCTGCCTGAGCAACCGGTACCAGAGCCGGTGGCCGCTGAGCAGCCGGCGGCGGAACCTGTCGCGAAGGAGGCCGCGCTACTTCGGTACCTGGAGTCAAAGAAGGGCACCGCGGTCAGTAGAGAGGACATCGCTCGGTCGGTTTGGCCGGAATTGCCTCCGGGGGCCCAAGTCAACCAGGAGATAGACCAGGCGGTCGACCGTCTGAGGTCACAGATGGAGGATGACCCCAGCAAGCCCACACACGTGATATCCGTGGGAGAGTTCGGTTTCCTGCTACTTTGAGGAGCCCTCGTAACAGTCGCCTACATTGCCAGATCGATAGACCCGATCCTTAGACATCGTTTCGGGAGTTAGCTCTCAATGGTCTCAATACCAGCCGGAAGTAGTCTTGGGCGGTACCGCGTCATAGAGCAGTTGGGCCGTGGTGGGATGGCCACCGTATTCAGGTGTCACGACCCTAACCTCGACAGGTACGTCGCCGTAAAAGTCCTGCCCTCTTTCCACACAGAGGACCCGACGTTCGTTGGTAGGTTCACCCAAGAGGCCCAGACCGTAGCCAAACTGAGCCATCCCAACATACTCCAGATCTACGATTTCGGTGAAGACAAGGGCTTTTCGTTCATCGTTAGTGAGCTCATTGGCGGAGGTGACCTTCAGGACATGTTGAAGGGCGAAGCCCTCACGGTGCTGGAGGTGCTGAAGTTCATGAGGCCCCTGGCCGAGGCGTTGGACTACGCGCACGCCCAGGGGATCGTGCATCGAGACCTGAAGCCCGCCAACGTCCTGCTGGACACTGAAGGGCGGGCCATACTGGCGGATTTCGGCCTCGCTTGTATGCTGGAATCCTCGACCCGTTTCACGCAGGCGTCTCAGGCTCTGGGGACCCCCGAGTACATGGCACCCGAGCAGGCGATGGGCGCCGACGCGGACCACCGGTCGGACCTATATGCCTTTGGGATCATGATATACCAGATGCTGCTGGGCCAGACTCCGTTTCGCGCCGACACCCCGGCCGCGACACTCATGGCCCACGTGCACCAGCCTCTTCCTTTACCGACCTCGATCAACCCCGACATTGAGCCACGGCTTAAGGCCATCCTGCTTAAGTCGCTGGCAAAGGAGCCGGACGATCGGTTCCAGTCCGCCAGGGAGATGATCCAGGCTCTTGGTATGGCTTCCGATCAGGTGACGGCGGCAGCCGCCGAGGGGGACCTTGGAGCCACGGCCGTGCTCGATATCGCCGACCTCGAGCTGCCGGACGCGACGGAAGCAGCAACAGCCGTAATAGGCTCGGAGACGGGCGATGCGGCCGCAGTGCCAGGAGCAGAGGCCGCACCGGCTCCGGCTGGACTTCCCGGATGGGTACTACCGGCAGCCGGCGTGGCGTTGGTGGCGGTTGTGGCCGTCGTCGCCGTCTTGGTCTTGTCAGGGGGAGACGAGCCCGCCGACCCCACTCCCGCACCGGTCGGCTCGACGGCGCCATCGGGCGAAACCACCCCTCCGACGCCTAGCGCTCCGGTCGCAACCCCCACTCCTGAGCTGTCCTTGGCTGAGGCGGTCGCTCTGCTGGACAGCCTGAGGTCTCGTGCTGAATCGACCGTGGTCGACTACCGGCAGGTTGAGTTGACCGGTCCGATTCAGACGCAGTTAAAAACCAAGGACGATCTGGAAGCTATCACCAGAGGATTCTACCGGCGGGACTATCTTCGCCAGCAGATATTCGAGGCTGAGGAGCTATACAAGACCCTCGGGATGATGTCAGAGGAGCAGGACCTAGAAGACATTTTGCTGGGTATCCAACTCCAGCAGGTGTTTGCGCTGTTCGACGACGAGAGCGAGCAGGTCTATGTCATCAGCGACGCGTCGAGCATAGGCCCGCTCGAAGAGATAGGCTACGCGAGCGCGTATACGCAAGCCATCCTGCAACAGCAGTTCGATATCGCGGACCTGCGAAGGAGCGCTCGAAACAGCGACTCCGACGCGCTAAGAGCCATCGACTCCCTGATCGGCGGAGAGATAGCTCAGGTCCGAAACGGGTATATCGGCACCGTTCTGACTCAAGACCAAGCGGATGTGCTGCGTCAACCGCTCGCTGAGAACAAACTGCTGGCGGCGCCCACCGTCGTACAAAAGGCGGCTCTCTTTCCCCAAAGGGAAGGGGTCGACTTCGTGGACGAGCTATTCGGGAACGACGGATGGGACGGTGTCGCTGCGGCATACGCCAGTCCGCCTATTTCGACCGAGCAGATACTGCACCCAGAAAAGTACTATGATGGAGAGGAACCGCGAAGGGCACCGGTGCCCAACATCGCGGACGGGTTAGGCCAGGGCTGGGTCCAGGTCGCCGCCAATGTTATGGCGAATTCCTGATTAGGACCTACCTGGAGGAACACCTGGACGCCATTCAGGCCGCAGACGCGGCCGAAGGTTGGGGTGGTGACCGCTACGCGCTGATAAGCGGACCGGCAGGCGAGCGACTCCTGGTGTCGTTCGTCGCCTGGGATACCTTCCAGGACAGCGCCGAGTTCTTCGACGCCTACCAGGTGTTCATGGGCGTAAAGATTCAACCCTTTGGCTCAGACGCCACGTCCAAAAGGACGGATACAGGCCGGATGTGGGTGACCCCCGACGAGACGACCATACTGGACCAGTTCGGACCCGTTACGCTCATCATAGTCGCACACGACGAGCCGACCGCCGTCCGTGCCGGGCAGCTGATATTCGACGCCCTGCAAGAGCTCGCCCAATAGACCACCCGCATCGCGGAGTCTGCCGCCGAACCGTTTTCTGAGGAGGCCTCCTGGCTCTGGACGACGAGGATTCTGGGGAGGGGGCCCACGTGCAGGGCGTCGACCTACTCGGCGCCGTCAGCCTCCTAGAGGCAGCCCGTTCCGGTGATGTCCCCACCGAAAACAACGGCGACCTGTCTTACCGTAGAGACGCCCCGCTAGGGCGTCTCTCCCCGGCGCGCAGCGCCCACACTGACGGCTTTATGATAAACAGATAGGAACGTCGGATGCTCGACTACTACCAGGTCTCCGAGCTTTTCACTCCCGAGGAGCGGCAGGTCCGGGAGACGGTGCGCGAGTTCCTCGAGGCGGAGGCCCTGCCCCATATCCGAGACTGGTGGGAAGAAGGCGTCTTCCCCAGGCACATGGCCCTCCGATTCGGTGAGCTCGGACTCCTCGGGCCGACGTTTCCAAAGGCCTACGGCACGCCCGAGGTGAGCAACGTCGCCTACGGGCTCATCATGTACGAGCTGGAGCGCATCGACTCGGGGTTCAGGAGCTTCGCCAGCGCGCAAGGGGCGCTCGTCATGCACTCGGTCCTTAGCTTCGGATCGACCGAGCAGAAGGACGAGTACCTGCCCTCGTTGGCCAAGGGCGAGACTATCGGCTGCTTCGGCCTGAGCGAGCACGAGGGGGGCTCGGACCCGGGCGCAATGCGTACGAGGGCCCGCAAGGACGGCGACTCTTACATCTTGAGCGGGACCAAGATGTGGATAACCAGCGGCCACCTCGCCGACATCGCGATCATCTGGGCTAGGGACGACGAGGACACCGTCAGGGGCTTCATCGTGCCGACCGACACCCCGGGTTTCAGCGCCAACCCGATCAAACGCAAGATGAGCCTGCGCATATCCGAGACCAGCGAGCTGGTGCTGGATGAGGTTCGCATCCCGAGCTCACAGATGCTGCCAGAGGCCGAGGGGCTGTCTGCTCCTCTGTCCTGCCTCACTGTCGGTCGCTTCGGGCTCGCCTGGGGAGCACTTGGTGCGCTGGAGGCGGTCTACACGGAAGCCCTAGCCTTCTCCAAGAGCCGCGTGACATTCGGGAAGCCGATCGCGTCGCGCCAGCTTGTGCAAGCGAAGCTCGTGGATATGGTGGCCGACCACACCCAGGGGCTGCTCCTCGCCTGGCGAATGGGCAGACTCAAGGACGAAGGAAAGCTAACCTATACCCATGCCTCCATGGCCAAGCGACAGAACGTCCGCGCGGCGCTCAAGGCGGCCCGGTCAGCACGGGAGGTCCTCGGCGGCAGCGGGATAACGCTGGACTATCACACCATACGACACATGCTGAACCTCGAGCCCGTGGACACTTACGAGGGCACCTACGATATCCAGACGTTGATTCTTGGTCGGGACATCACCGGGATGGGAGCGCTCCAGTAGCCTGTGGGCACTATGGGAGCGCTGGACGGCCTCATCGTTCTCGACCTTTCCCACATCCTTGCCGGGCCTTACTGCACCCAGGTGCTCTCAGATCTGGGCGCCACCGTCTGGAAGGTAGAGTCCCCCCAGGGCGACGATACTCGACGGTTCGGCCCGCCCTTTGCCTCGGGAGAGAGCGCGTACTACCTATATACCAACCGGGGCAAGAAGAGCCTGGTCATCAACCTCAAGAACTCTCGAGGGCCGGACTTGGTGAGGCGCCTGGCCCAAAAGGCGGACGTCCTCGTGGAGAACTTCAAGTCCGGTGACCTGGCCAGGTATGGACTGGACTACGACAGCCTGGCCCCGGACAATCCGCGCCTCGTCTATGCCTCCATCACAGGTTTCGGACACACGGGGCCACGCGCCGGCGACCCTGGAGTGGACATGATCCTCCAGGCCATGACCGGGGTCATGGGCGCGACGGGGGAGCCGGACGGCCAGCCCATGAGGGTAGGAGTGGCCTGGGTGGACCTGCTCGCAGGCCAGACGGCGACCATCGGCATTCTAGCAGCCGTGCATGAGCGGGACCGGAGCGGCAAAGGCCAGAGCCTCGATATTTCGCTCTTCGAAGCAGGGCTGGCGAGCATGGCGAACATTGGTCAGAGCTACCTGTTGACCGGCGTCATGCCAAAGCGCCTGGGCAACGCCCATCCGCACGTCGTGCCCTACCAGCCCTTCGAAGCCCGCGATGGCCCGTTTATCCTGGCAGCGGTTACCGACAGCCTCTACCGCCGAACGACGGACGCGATCGGGCACCCAGAGCTATGGGACGATGAGCGTTTTCAAACGAACGCCGGCCGCGTCGAGCACCGAGAAGACCTGGTCCCCAGGCTCGTCGAGGTCTTCCACGGGAAAGATAGACAGCACTGGGTGGAGACGCTGGCCGAGGCCGGCGTGCCCGCAACTCCGATCTACGACGTAGCGGGCGCGCTCCACGACCCCCAGTCCGAGGCGCGGCAGGTCACCTGGGAGGTACCTCACCCTACGATCAGCGACCTGACTCTACTCGCCAGCCCTCTTCAGCACATGAGCCGGACGCCGGCCGCACCCCAGGGCCATCCCCCGCTCCTGGGCGAGCACACCCGCGAGGTGCTTGCGGACGCTCTAGACCTGGCCGACGCAGAGCTCGCCAGCCTCGAAGCGGATGGCGTGATCGCTTCCGGACCCAAGCAGTCGGAATGAGCTAATGGAGGCTCTCGACTCTACTACAGACCCATTCGGCGGAGTAATCCCCACACCTGAAGCGTTGCCGACAGCCCCCAAGGAGTTCGGCCGTCGGCTTCGCCAATCGTTGACGGCTTGGAGTGCCGAGGGGTTCAAGGTCGTATGGCTGGAGTTGCACATCGCAAGGGCCAGCCTAATATCGGTGGCCGTGGAGGCGGGATTCTCGTTCCACCACAGCGGAGACGACTACCTGATGATGACCCACCAGCTAATCGAGAGTGCGATTGTTCCCGCCTACGCCTCGCACTATATCGGGGTGGGAGGGGTGGTGGTGAACGGCGACAATCAGCTCCTCGTCGTCCGCGAGAAACGCGGGGGCCCTAGCCGCCCCAGCTCCTACAAGCTGCCCGGAGGAGCCGTACATGCGGGCGAGCACTTGACGGATGGCGTAGTCAGAGAGGTACTCGAGGAGACAGGCATTCGGACCCGTTTCGATGCCCTGGTCTGTCTCCGAAACCTGCACGGATACAGGCACGGCAAATCGGACATCTACTTCGTATGCCGACTTGAGCCGCTGAGCAAGCAGATATTCATCCAGGCAGAGGAGATCGAGGAGTGCCTGTGGATGCCGCTGGACCAGTATCTCAGCTCCGAGAGCGTCAACCCGTTCAACAAGCGGATCGTACGCGCCTCGATGGAGAGTCCAGGGGTGGTGCCCACGTCGATCGACGGGCACCGCGACCCCGACCAGGTCGAGATATTTATGCCCTCGAGCGGGCAGTAAGAGGAGGCCCGCATGTCCGACTCGGCCGATGAAAAGACGTCCGCAGGCAGCGACGTCGAGGCTTCAGGAGGGGACCGAGAAGACCGTTACACTCTGAGGCCCGGCGAGCTCGAGTGGGTGTTCAATAGTGCGCTGCGGTGGAACACCCTTCGCCTGAAGCTTTTGACGGCGCTGCAAGGGTCGTTGGCCCTCCCGAGGGGGGAGGACCAGGACGCCTCCTCAGAAGATGAACTCGTCGACGACCTCAAGGCAACTCTGACCAACATCATAATCATGCAGACACGTGTGAACGAGCAGGACAAGAAGCTCGTTGCCTCGCTAGGGCAGGCGCAAAGGCGCGGGCTGCTTAAGCCCATGGAAGCCGAAGCGGAGGACGCCCACAACTGGGCTGAGAGCATCGCTCAGGCATACCGCCATATCGAGGAGCGGGCATCGACTTCGGAGGACTAGGTCTCCGAGCCGACCTATAGGACCTAGTCGGTGCTGTCCCCGCCTGAAACGACCTGCCCCGCAGGTGGTACCGGCGCCCCAGCACCCCGCCGAGGCTGCCAGAAAAAGTAGGCCAGCGTAACTACGAGGAATAGTCCGTAAGCGATGACCTCGACGAGCGAAGGGTTGCCATTATACCCCAGGATACCCTTCATGAAGCTGCCGATTCCAGCGCTCTCGCTTAACACGTCGTTGATGTCCCATATGTGCTCTGACACGATGGGCACGACGTTCGCCTCCTGTAGCTCATGGATGCCACGGGCCAGAAGACCCGCTGCAATAAAGATGAGCAAGACCCCTGTTATGTTGAAGAAGACCTTCAAGTTGAGCCGCCGGCTCCCTTTGGCAAACGCCACTCCCAGGACGATTGCGACACTCAGTCCCGCTATTGCACCCAGTAATGTTTGCAAAAGGGTTGACGTCTCACTAGCAGCGAACAAGAACAACGCCGTCTCCAGGCCCTCACGGCCTACGGCCACGAAGGCGAGGCCCGCCAACGCCGCGACAGAGCCTCCACGCAGGGCCGCCTGTACCTCCGCCTCTAGGCGGCCCTTCACGTGTCGCGCCTGATGTTTCATCCACACCACCATCCATCCCAGCACCGCTACAGCCAGGAGCATCGCCACTCCCTCAAAAATCTCCTCCGCTCTGCCCTCGAGGGCCATGTCCAGGGAGAAAATCAGCCCCCCTGCGACTAGGCTCATAGCTGCGGCGCCTGCCACTCCCCACCACACCGCCGGGACCCCTTTGGGATTGTCCACCCGGCGAAGGTAGGCCAGAATGATCGCGATAATAAGGGCAGCCTCTAAGCCCTCTCTGAACGTAATAATGAAGGACTGACTCATGCTGTTTTCTACCTACCGATAGCTAACCCGATGTGCGGGTTTTAAAGATGTCTCCCTGAGTCCCGATTCGGCCCCGATGCCGCATCGGCGGGACGAAGAGCCTGTACTGAGCCTGCCGAAGTGGCCTGGGGTGGCGGGTTTTCTCTTCGTTCGTCACGAGACTAGAGCGTTCCTCTATGACTGCTCATCACGTAAAGGTAGTATTGGCCTCAATGTGTGACCAAGTTCCCCACCCCAGATTCTTCCCCCGACGCGGCGTCGAGGTCAGAAAACATCCTTTTCCGCTTCGTTCTCATATATAAACTTGCACATCCGGTTAACTAGTGGCCGCGCACAGTGGAAGTCTCGTTCGTACATACATCCATCCGCGCAGTGTATGCCCTTAGTTCTGGACTTAGTATACCCTAACTCATTCGGGTGTCAATACGTATTCGCTGGATTAGTACAAGCACCAGGTGTGGGTAAGCATGCACAAAGGTTTCGGTTGACTCGCTAGGGGACGCATGTTACGCTCCCTAATCCTGCAGGAGCAAATGACCATGGCGGCGCCAGACAACGGCCCAGGAGTGACCGAGACTCCCGAACCCCGCCTGTCGATGGCGGCGGAGAACTATCTCCTGTCCATCATCCACCTCGAAGAGCAAGGCGTCCGTGTGACGTCGACTCAACTGGCGGAACAGCTCAAGCGTCTTCCGGTTGGCGAGGGCCTGGGCACGTCACTACCCTCGGTCACCGGCATGCTGCGCAGGATGATCAGGGAAGATCTTATAGAGACCACGTCGAACAAGGACATCGTGCTTACGGTCAAGGGGCGAGAGTCCGCGGAAAGCATCGTCCGCCGGCACCGGCTCGCGGAGCGAATGGTCGTCGACCTTCTAGGCCTGGACCTCTACAAAGCGCACGTCGAGGCCCACCGCCTGGAGCACGCCATCTCCCCCGAACTCGAAGACAAGATCAGGGAGAGGCTGGGCAACCCTGTGACCTGCCCGTTCGGGCACCCGATTCCCGGCAGCGGTTACGTGGCCCCCGAGGGCACCACTCCTCTGAGTAACGCCCGCCAGGGCCAGAAACTGGTCGTAGACCGCGTGCCAGAAGATGACCAGGACCTTCTGAAGTACTTCGTAGCAAGCGGGTTGATTCCGGGCGAGCCTGTAGAGGTCGTGGAGGCAGCTGAGTATAGGGGCATCCTCAAGCTAGCTGCAACGCGAGCGAAGTGGTGCTGGGCTACGAGGTGGCGGACAGGATATGGGTGCGCGGCGCTAGCTGACTCTGACCAGCCGGCTGACGGTGTACTGCGAGGCCCCGCCGGTCTCCTCTCCGTTGGGACAGCTGACCCTCGTAACGCTGTCGGCCATTTCAACAGTTGCCTCGTAGACGCACGGACTCCCCTCCTGATCGGTGAAGTCGATGCGCACCTCCGCCTGCCGCTGGTCGTCGGTCACCTTCACCAGCTGTGCGGACACCTGCCGCCCCGTCCAGTCCCAGCCCTCGCGCATAAACACCTCGCGTTCCGCAACCTGCTCATAGGGGCTGTCGAGGCCAACCCAACCGCGATAGTGCCGCCTCAACGCAGACACCGGCCGATTCCGGTGGACGACCGAGTCCAGTTCGTCCGGACCGAGACGGACCCAGTTGCGGCCCTCGGGAAGGTCGACGACGTTGGGGGCAAAGCGGTGTCCTCCAAAATGGCTAACCTGCCATACTCGAAGACGGCCCTTTTGCTCTGGCGCGTAGTTGCTACGCAGGGCTTCATAGATGGGCACGCCGAAGGTCCCGCAGCACACGTCATGCGTCCCGTGGGTGCAGACCATAAGGTCTCTGACGTTTCCCCTCTCCTCCCTGTAACGTTCGAATGTCCGGACGGCAGGGGACCCCTCGAGCAGTGCCTCCACGAGAGGCCCGACCTCTTCAGTCGGCGGCATGAACTCGTCCTTGTGAAACGAGGCGAACGGGAGGTCGGGTCTCGAGTAGAGAATAACCCGGGAATGGCCCTCTTCGGAGTACCCGGCGTCTGGCGCCGCGCATAGCAGTTTGGTCGGCAGTCCACCCTCCTCCGCCTTATCCAACGCCTCAGAGACCCTCGAAGGAAAGTGCCTCGTTTCCGCAACTTCACTGTCCCAGGGCTTCGGCAGCTCGATGACCAGACATCGCTTCCAGCTTGGAGCCGAGCCACCTGGGTCCTCGCCATGGGCCGCTGAGAACACCGAGCACAGCCTGTCTGAAGGACGAGCACTCCGAGTGATAGTCATGTTCGACCTTAATCGACCCCGTGTGCGGGTTTTTCGAGATGTCTCCCTGAGTCCCGATTCGGCATCGGGACGAAGGGTCTGGGGTGGTGGAGCTTCTCGTCGTTGGTCACGAGAATAGTGTTCCTCTATGAATACCCGTCACACAAAGGAAGTACCTTCCGTCTGACCTGGCGCAGGGGCCAGCTACGGTGGGACTTGACCGTCTGGAGCCTCATAACCGGTCATCCTCGCCATTTAACGGTCTCTCCCTCGGCCGTGTCTATGCCATATTGTACCGATACTAATCAGAATTGGTGCGTCTGTACCTCGCGCGGCAATCGAAGGTAGAGTAACATTTCTTGACGGGGTACTAGGCGGACAAGCTCCTGCACGAGATCACCGAGAGGACTTGGAGATGCGTTCTAGGCGATTGAGGACCACGGTTTACGGGCTCCTGGCAGTCGCGCTCCTGGCAGTAGTTGTCTTGTTGGGGGGCGGATGGTTCTACGCGGGCGAGATCAAGAACGGCGCGCTCGCAGTCGACTACGACGATAGCCCTCTTGACATGGAGGTCGTCGCCGTCGGTGACGGTCGCGTGACCCTGCGCGCTACACCGGAGGCCGATAAGGACGGAGACTGGCGGAGCCCTGGCACCTGGGGTTTACAGCGAGAAGAAGGGTACGACCAGGTCGGTGCTATCCTAGAACTGACCGACCGGCAGGTAGTACGCGAGTACATTCCATTGACGGGCGGCTTGCGCGTCGGAACGGCCGTCCGCGTCGACAGCAACGCCTTCCCGGGTGACCCGCTGGAGGCGCATGGCCTTGCGTTCGAGGACGTCTCCTTCTCTTCACCACTGGGCGAGTTTCCAGCTTGGCAGGTGACGGCCGATACTTCGACTTGGGCGATCTTCGTTCACGGCCGCAACAGTAAGCGAGGCACCCGAAGGGGGGCGTTGCGTATGCTTCCCGCCGTCGCCGAGTCGGGCATCACTTCCCTGATCATCAACTACCGTAACGATGAGGGACTCCCCCCCAACCCCGACGGATATCACCGGTTCGGTCAGACTGAGTGGGCAGACCTTGAAGGTGCAGCGGAATACGCCGTCGACAGCGGGGCTGAGAAACTGATCTTGGTCGGCCACAGCATGGGCGGGGCGATCGTCGCTAGCTTTCTCTATCAGTCGCCCGTCGCGGAGAGTGTTGTGGGTGTGGTCCTCAATGCGCCGATGCTGGACTTCGACGCAACCGTCGACTACGGGGCCAGTCGACGGAGCGTTCCGGTGGTCGGGCTGCCGATCCCAGGGGTTCTTACCGCGATGGCCAAGAGTCTCGCCGGCTTTCGGTTCGGCATCGATTTCGAGGCATTAGACTACCTCAGCCGTGCCGACCAACTAGCGGCGCCGGTCCTGCTGTTTCACGGCGACGCAGACAAGACTGTTCCCGTGACGACGAGCGACGCCCTTGCCAGGGCCCGGCCGGATATCGTGGAGTACATACGCGGCGCCGACGTCGGCCACACCCGCTCTTGGAACTCGGATCCCGCCGCCTACGAGGAGGCTGTAACGAACTTCCTGCGAGGCCTCACCGAGTAAAGGACGTCTTGGTGCGCCCGACGTAATCGTCCCGGGCAGTTTCGAGGGAACGCACCCTCATCGCGTGGAGCGCGTCCTTGTTGTCGGCGTGGAAGTCCCGAGACGCTGTCAGGTTGACGAGAGAGCCCTGGAAACGCGGCATGACGTAGCGAGCGACCAGCTCGTAGCTATGTAGTACCTGCTCCCGAGTCGCCCACTCCGTCGCCATGATGAGCAGCCCCCCGAACCCGCCGGTCTCCTCGTCCAGTCGCTCTATCGCTGCTATGAGGTCGTCGGGTGTCCCCACACACCAGGCTCCCGTCTTCACCTGTTCGTCTATTATCTGGTCAGCAGGGCCGTCTATGACCGGGTCCAGACCTATTGTGTCCTCAAAGTACTCGCGCTGGAAAAAGTACTCGCGCTGGAAGCGGCCGGCGCCGACCCGGCCTGCTCGATCGCCTCCTCGCGGTCCTCCGCCAGGTGGACAGGGAGCGCCAGGCGCCATTCGTTGCGGTCAACCGTCTTGCCATGCTCTGCCGCGGTCTTTTCCGCTATCCCCCAGAACTCCTTGAGCTTTGAAGTCACGCTGCCTGCGGATTGTATGACGCTCAACGAAAGGACTGCAGCGCCATGCTTGATTCCCTCGTAAAAACCCCTCGTCCTCCGGGGGCAATGGGAGGATAATGTGGGGAAAGGGCGTTGGGGCAGCGCCCGGGCGAGGGAGGGGAGGATGTTCCGAGCGCGAGACCCGCAAGAGAGCCTCTGGCAGTCCCAGTTCCTGGTGACGCCGAAGAAGGCTAAGCGCCTGGAGAGGAGTTGGGCCGAGGTTTTCCGAAACGAGGCGCTCCCCCTGATTGACGAGGAGCTCTTTGCTCCCATGTACTGCGTGGACAACGGCCGTCCCAACCGGGCGGTGCAGACCGTCCTCGGGGTCCACCTTCTCAAAGAGATGTTCAACCTCACCGACGATGAAGCTCTGGAACAGCTAGAGTTCAACCTGCTCTGGCACCACGCCCTGCGGCTGGACATCGAGGAGACCCACCTGCCCCAGAAGACCCTCCACAACTTCCGAGTTCGCCTGATGCAGCACGACGGTGGCCGGCTGGCTTTCCAGGAGACCACGGACCGGATCATCCAGGCGCTGGGCATACGCACCGGAAAGCAACGGCTGGACTCCACCCACATCATGAGCAACATCGCCACACTCACCCGGCTGGGCCTGTTCTGTGAGACGATGCGGTTGTTCCTGCGGGCCTTGCGCTGGGAGCACCCAGAGCTTCGCCCTGTAGTTCCGGAGGGCCTCCTAGGGCGCTATTTGAAGGAAGAAGACGAGGCGACCCACTACGAGGACGCCCACACGGGGGAGGGTCGGCGACGCCTTTCGGTCTGTGCCCGGGACCTCTACCGGCTGGTGGACCGGTTCCGTGGCACGACTGCTGCCCAGCTGGAGGAGTACCGGCTGCTGGAGCAGCTGCTGCGGGAGCAGTGCCATGTGGGCAAACACCGGGACGGGCGCCCGGGGGACGATGACGACGATGCTGGGGAATGCAAGGTGCCCGTGGCCCTGAAGGACCCGAAGCAGGTGTCCGCCGACTCGCTGCAATCGCCCCACGACCCGGATGTGACCTACAGCGGCCACAAGGGGAAGGGGTACGAGGTGCAGGTGGCGGAGACCTGCCACGAGGAGAACGCCACCCAGCTCATCACCCACGTGGAGGTGACCCCCTCGAGTGGGAGCGACACCGACGTGAGCGTGCCGGTCGTTGACGGGCTCGCGGAGCGGAAGGTCCGACCGGACGAGCTCTTCGTCGACACGGCGTATGGGTCGGGCCGCAATGCCTTCGAAGCCTCGCGCCGGGGAACGGAACTGGTGAGCCCGGTGGCGGGGTCGGCGCCGGGGAACTCGCACGAAGGAGAGCGTGACGGACCACCGCCGCTCACCGCCGCGGACTTCCAGATCGACGTCACAGGGGAGCAGGCCACGGTGTGCCCCGCCGGCCACCCGTCCATCGAGGAGTACGAGCTGGAGGATGCGCCGGAGCGGGTAGAGGTCCACTTTGCCGGGACAACATGCGAGCCCTGCCCCTTGCGGTCCCGTTGCCCAGTGAAGCTGGACCGGCGTGCGGGGGACTACGTCCTCAAGGCGGACCTGGTGAAGGTAAACATCGAGCGGCGCCGGAGGGCCGAGGCCACCGAGGAGTGGCGCAAGCGGTATGACATAAGGGCCGGGATCGAGGGAACGAACTCCGAGCTGAAGCGCGCCCACGGGCTTGGGCGCTTGCGGGTGCGAGGGGGCCGTCGGGTGCGGCTTGCCGTCTACCTGAAGGCGTTGGCGTGCAACTTCAAGCGGATGGTCCATGCACGCCTGGTGGAGATGGAGAACACGGCTCAGCGGGCGGTCGGGACGGTACCTGCGGTCGCGGCCGCATGAGGGCGCCGCTCCACAGCTTCCACCGGGTGCCCTGAGCCACGGAAGGGGTACCGCAACGGGATCACGCTTGTCCTGAGCGCGGCAGATGGTGCGGTGAGGCCAGCAGCCGGCATCCCGTGGCCTCCTCCCTTCCAGGCCTCTTCGCACGCCAGGGTTCATCTCAAACAGGCCTTTTTGCGAGGGAATCATGCTTGCCCGCCACCACCATGCCGGATGGCGACTGGGCCGATGCGACCGCGATAGGGAAATGCGGCTGTGTATAGGGGCGCAGGTGAATAAGCGCCTCTTTCAGGGTGAACCACTCCGCCTCGTAGGTGACAGGCTCGGTCTCCGTCAAAAGGCGCATGATGACTCCAAGCGCCTCGTCCATCCGCTGGCGCTGAGTCGGTGGGTCTATCCCAAGCATGTAGGCGTCCGAGACCAGCGAGCCAGGGCCGACACCCATCATCACGCGGCCCCTCGTAAGATGGTCCAGCAGCACCATCCGGTTGGCCACCATCAAGGAATGGTGATACGGCAGACTGATGACTCCGGTGCCTAAGTTGATATGCTTCGTGCGCTCCGCGGCGGCGGCGATAAAAACCTCGGGAGAGGCGATGGTCTCCCATCCTGCGCTGTGGTGCTCACCGATCCACGCCTCGTCGAAGCCTAGGTTGTCAAGCCACTGGAGCAACTCCAGGTCCCTCTCGAAGCCCACAGTCGGGTTGTCGCCCACCCGGTGAAATGGGGCCAGGAAAACCCCGAACTTCATTCTCTGAGGCAAGGCCATTTGGCCATCTCCTTCTCGTCAGCGACCCAGCAAGGCGCGGCGTGGCGGAGATCCTGACATTCGATGACGGCAATCGTACAAGAGAAGACGGGTCTTGTCACGCAGTGCCGCTAGGGACGCTATCGCTTATCCCTTCTCCCCGCCCCGCGGGAGAAGGCTAGAGCCTGCCCCGAGCTTGCCGAGGGGATGAGGGTTCCCCTTCTAAAACACTATAGCAACGCGACTCGCTCGGCAGCTACTCAGAAGCCTGTCGAACCACGATCAGCAAAAGCGAGATATCGAGAATGTAACAGCGCCTCTAAGCAGCTAGCAGCTGCTTGACCCTGGCGACGACCTCGTCTGCGGGCACAGTCGCCGCTTCAGGGTCGTTCCGCCTCTTGACCTCAACAACGTCCTGCTTCAGATTGCGAGGACTGACCACAAGGCGGACGGGCAGCCCGAGCAGGTCGGCGTCATTGAATTTGACCCCGGCAGACTCCGGCCGGTCATCGTAGAGGACCTCGACGCCCTCGTCGCGCAAGCTCTCGTATAGTGCCTCAGCCGCCTGTGCGACCTCCTCTTTCTCGACGTTTAGCGCCGTAAGCCAGACCTGGTAAGGCGCGATGGCCGGCGGAAAGACCATGCCCATGTCATCGTGGTTCTGCTCCAATGCGGCGGCTAGCAAGCGGCCGACTCCAATGCCGTAGCAGCCCATGATGATCGGGCGCTGGACGTCGTTCTGGTCAGGAAAGGAGGCCCCGAGGACCTCACTATACCTGGTACCCAGTTTGAAGACGTGGCCGACCTCGATCCCTCGTTTGGTGACCAGGTTGTCCCCACATCTCGGGCAAGCGTACCCTTCGTGCGCCAGCGCGATGTCGACAAAGACGTCCGCCTTGAAGTCGCGAGCGTAGTTGGCGTTGCGCAGATGATAGTCGGGCTTGTTGGCGCCCACCACGAAGTTGGAGCCCAAGGCTACCGAGTCGTCGGCGACCACTCGGACGCCGGACAGGCCTACGGGAGACGCGGACCCAGCCACAAGCCCTGCCCCTTCAACCTCCCCAGGGGTAGCCAGTCTGACCTCCGAGGCGTTCAGCTCGTTTCGCAGCTTCACCTCGTTGACCTCCAGGTCGCCCCGGATTGTAACCACGACAACGTGACCGTCCGCCGCGTAGAACACCGCCTTCAGGGTCTTGGAGGCCGGGACGTCCAAGTAGTCAGCCAGCTCTTCGATCGTCTTTACTCCCGGCGTATGCACCTCTTCCAGCGGCTCAGGGGCCTCCTGCTCCTGGGCGGCCTTGGCAAACTCGGCCTTTTCCGTGTTGGCGGCGTAGCCACACGCCTCACATAGAACGACGGTGTCCTCACCGGAATCGGCCAGCAAAACGAACTCCTGGGAGTCTTTTCCGCCGATGGCGCCGCTGTCGGCATCGACCATGATGGCCGGCAAGCCGCATCGTGCATAGATATTCTTGTAGGCCTGCACCATAGCCTGATAGCTGAGATCCAGTCCCTCCTCATCGATGTCGAAGCTATACGCGTCCTTCATGTCGAACTCCCGCACACGGATGAGCCCGCCGCGCGGCCGGGGTTCGTCGCGGAACTTTGTTTGAATCTGGTAGATGGTCATCGGCAGGTCCCTGTAGCTGTGCACGTTGGCGTGGACCATGTTGGTCAGCAGCTCTTCGTGGGTCGGGGCCATCACTATTGGGCGGTCCCGGCGGTCTTCCAGACGGAACATATCCGGGCCGTACTCGTCGTCGCGACCCGACTGTTGCCACAGCTCTCTGGGCTGCAGGACCGACAGGTGGACCTCCTGTCCTCCAGCCGCGTCCATCTCCTCACGGATGATCTGCTCGATCTTTCGAAGGGCGCGCCAGGCCAGCGGCAGATAGCTGTACACGCCGGAGGCGACCTGGTAGATCATACCCGCCTTCAGCATCAGCCGATGGGAGGCAAGCTCCGCCTCAGCGGGATCCTCACGTAACGTCTTACCGAACAGCTTTGAGACTCGCATCGAACCGGATAGCTCCTATGACTTCTGTAAGATGGAGCGCACCTCTGCGACAAAGCGCCTGGCATCTTCCAATACTCCCTCGGCGTCGGCTCTCATGATCTCGGCTTCAGGAGAATATGTACTGTCCATCCCTGTCACGCAGTGATTGCGAGAGCATCGAGCTGAACTCCTTCCCTAATACTCCACGGTTCACAACCTCGCGACCGAAGACGTTCACCAGTCCACGGTGGGTCCGGGGCGCCTTGATCCCACGGCTCACGAGCAGAGCTTGGGCAGCGTAATGAATACTGTAGTATGCCCTGTCTACGGACGTCCGGAACCTATCTTGCTCGAGATTGGCCCTACTATCGTCAAGGAATTCCTCAGACAGGTTGAGTGTACTCTTGACGGACTCTTCGGTAGGTCCCGTCGTCATAAAGGATTACGCCCTCGTTCATGACATCGGTAAAGAACCACGATCGCATTCTCGCCGCCCTCTCAAGTCTCCGGTTGCTAAAAAACATCAGCTGCGTAAACACTTCGGTTTCGAGGTCGATATGAGTGCTAATGTCATGCATTCGCCGCTTGTTCTCGCGGGAGGCATCGCTGATGATGAGTACATCAACGTCGCTGTCCGCGTTGGCCTCTCCGCGGGCCACGGAGCCGAACAGGACGATTGAGTGTACCTCATCGGCGAACTCAGCCAGCAACTGCTCCTTGAGCGCGTCTATTACCTTCTGATGTTTCGTGACGACTACCATGTCAACCGCTCTCGTCACTTTTCAGATGGACGCCGCGACCTCTGCTTCGGCCATCTTGACCTCGTCCATGAGGGCCGTCAGCATGTCGGCCTCGGCGACGATCCGCGATTTTTGACCCTTGCGGAAGATTATAGCTCGCCCCGCCCCGGCGGCGATACCGACGTCCGCGTCCTTTGCCTCCCCGGGACCGTTGACCTCGCAACCCATGACCGCGACTTTAATAGGGGTCTTCGTCTTTTTCAGGAGCTCGTCTACAGTGTTCGACAACTTGATTACGTCCACGTCCGCCCTGCCGCAGCTTGGGCACGCTACCAGAACAGCGCCTTCCTTCCGCAGCTCCAGCGACTTCAGGATCTCCAGCCCGGTGTAGACCTCCTCACGGGGGTCGTCGCTAAGTGAAACCCGGATAGTGTCGCCGATTCCGTCGTAGAGTAGCGTCCCAAGGCCAATGGCGGTGCGCACGCTTCCCGACTTGGCTGTGCCAGCCTCCGTAATCCCGAGGTGGAATGGGTAGGGCACGAGCTGCGCCATCCGTCTATATGCCTCTACCGTGGTGTCGATATCAAAGGCCTTGAGGGATATCTTGATTAGATCGAAGTCCAGGTCTTCTAGGATGCCAATCTCCCAGAGGCCGGTCTGCACCATGTGGTCGACCACGGAGTATTCCCCCTCGGCGGCCTCACCCACTTTAGGGAGCTCGTTGACCCCATCGGTGTGTCTGGACAGACCCCGCGTCATGCCGATTTTGCCCACCGGTGGAAGGCTGCCGAAATTGACCCCAATCCGTATCGGCACGCCCCGCGCCTTGGCCTCGCGCACCACCGTCTCGACCTTCGCCCGGTCGCGAATGTTGCCGGGGTTTAGACGCAGGCAGTCGACGCCGCTCTTGAGGGATTCCAGCGCCAACTGATAGTGAAAGTGAATATCGGCCACCAGGGGGATGGAGATTTGCCTCTTGATGTCCGCCAGTGCTTTAGCAGCCTCCATGTCCGGCACGGCACAACGGACGATCTCGCACCCAGCCTCTTCCATGCCACGGACTTGGGCGACCGTCGCGGCCACGTCACGAGTGTCGGTCTTGGTCATCGACTGGACGCTGACACGCGCACCGCCGCCGACCGCGACCTCACCGATCCGGATCTGCCTGGTAGGACGACGTTTCTTCACCGTACCACCCTTGAATCAGGTCCTGATCGCATCCCGTTCATGGCAGAATGCTCTCGCCACTCAACAGCCTGGCCACGTCGAAATAGCTGACAACCAGGAAGAGGCCAACTATCATCGCGAGCCCTACCAGGCTGATCTGCCCCTCCCGCCTTGGGGAGATCCGTTTGCCGCGCCGCAGCCACTCGATCCCTACAAACAGGAGTTTGCCGCCGTCCAGCGGCGGTAAAGGTAGGACGTTGAATACGCCTACGATTACGCTAAGGGCGGCGGTCAGCTGGAACACCCAGACAACGCCGAACCGGGAGACACCCTCACCCGTCGCCTGGGAAATCCCGATCAGCCCGGTGCTGAGATTGCTCCTGTCTGAAATCGCTTGGGTAAGTCCCGTCCAGTTGAGTACCAGGAACCCCCAGATAGTCCTGAAAGAGTTTGGGACCGCGCTCCAGACAGGGTCGGTCGTCTTGCCAAACTTGGGGTTGGCAAGCCCGATCATCACGCCGATGGCCCCTTGTCGAAGGGTGTCTCCCACATCGAGGTCTCGGTTGTAGCTGCGGGCTGCCGCGAGCGAAACCTGGGACTCGCTCACAACAGCGACCTCGCTGCCACCCGGCTCGTAGCTATACGTACCGTCCGAGTTCACACCAAGCGTGAAGTTGGAGGGGACGCTGATCTGCTCCGCAGCGGGGTCGGTAACCACGTCGACCACTTTTTGTCGCGGCGGGTTGGCTCTCGGAACAACCGTCACCGTCTCCACGGAGGCGAACTCGGGCGAGACCAGTAGCCCACTAACCGACGGACCGCGCCGGACCGTCAACTCGATTGGCTGCCCTACCTGACCGCCTATCTGTTCTGCCAGCTCCGCCGGACTCATGACCCGTTGGCCGGCGACGCTGAGTATCGTGTCGCCGGGCCTTAGCTCCGCTTTCTGGGCTGGCGAGCCGGGGGCGACGGCGGTGATCAGCACTTCGCCGCCGATCAGCGTGTCGTACGGGAACATGAACACAGCCGTGAAGATAACCACCGCAAGGATCATGTTCATGAAGAAACCCGCCGCCAGGACGATGGCCTTCTTCAGGACGCTCTGGGCTGCGAAGCTGTCCGGGTCTGTGGGGTCTTCTTCACCCACAAAGCGGACGAAGCCTCCCAGAGGGATCCAGTTTATCGAGTATAGGGTCCCTTTGTACGATACGCCGAAGAGTCGCGGCGGAAACCCAAAGCCAAATTCCAGGACCTTGATACCAAACCACTTCGCGGTCGCGAAATGGCCTAGCTCATGGACATATACGATGACCGCGATTACAGGGAAGATTAGAAGCCAGGGAGGAAGATCAGGCACGCCTATCCCTCCACCAGCTCGGACACGCGGCCCCTCGCCCACGCGGCCGCCGCCAGGATGTTGTCGGGAGCCGGGTCCATAACAGGTTGGTGCCCTTCGAGAGCCTCGCCGATGACCGACGGGATCTCAGCGAAACCTATGCGCCGAGACAGGAACAGCTCCACGGCCATCTCATCCGCGCCGCACAAAGCCGCCGGCCAGGTACCGCCCCTCATGGCCACGTCCAGGCCCAGCTGGAAGCACGGGTACCGCTCAGGATTCAGTGCCTCGAACGTGAGAGCCCCAGTAGCCACAGGGTCGAACCTCGCAACGCTCTCGTTCCGGACCCTGTCGGGATAGAAAAGGGCATAGTGAATCGGCAGCCGCATGTCGGGCGGGCTCATGTGTGCCTTAACAGAGCCGTCGACGAACTCCACCATCGAGTGGATAATGCTCTCGGGGTGGACAACGACCTCGATGTCTTCCCACGGCACGCCAAAGAGCCAGTGGGCCTCGATAACCTCGAACGCTTTGTTCATAAGCGTTGCCGAGTCAACCGTGATCTTGGGGCCCATCGTCCAGGTGGGGTGATTCAGGGCCTGCTCGGGCGTGACGTCCTTCAGCTGCTCCGGGTCTTTATCGCGGAACGCGCCCCCTGAGGCCGTGATTATCAGCCTGGAAATGGCCCTCTGCTCTCCGCTCAGACACTGCCATATGGCATTCGGTTCGCTGTCGATCGGAAGTAACGACGCATCGTGCTCATCCGCGAGCCGCGTAAGCAGCTCCCCGGCCATGACCACGGACTCTTTGTTCGCCAGGGCGACCTTCTTGCCAGCCTCGATAGCGGATATGGTGGGCGTGAGCGCTACGTCCCCGACGGTCGCAGTCACGACCAAATCGACGTCGTCATCGAGGACCATCTCCTCCATGACGCAGTCCACGCAACCGTTCGAGAGTAGCGCGGCCTTCTCTTCAGCGGTACCCTCGCACGAGACAAGCTTAGGATGGAACTCTCTTACTTGGGTTTCAAGGAGATCGAGGTTTCTGCGGGCCGCCAAAGCCACTACGCGAAAATCGCCCGGGAAGGAACGCACAACGTCCAGGGTCTGAGTTCCAATGGAGCCCGTCGAGCCTAAGACGGCAAGCCCTTTTATTGAACGCCCCATACTACGAAATAATACACCAGCGCCAAATTGAACACAATTGAGTCCAAGCGGTCTAATACCCCGCCGTGGCCTGGTATAAGCCACCCGGAGTCCTTCACGTCAGCCGTGCGCTTCAGCTGTGACTCGACCAGGTCGCCAAGCTGCCCGACAATACCAATCAATGCGCCCAGCGGCAGGGCAACCCACAGCGTCACATCCAGGTCCAACAAGAAGACCAGCGCTGCGGTGGCCCCGATCGCCGCCAGGAAACCTCCTACAGCACCTTCCCAGGTTTTGCCAGGGCTCACTTTTGGAGCGAGAGGCCGTCTGCCGAGGCTCCGGCCAACGAGAAACGCAGACGTATCCGCAGCAAAGGTGACCGCGACCGCTAGGAGTACCCATTCACGACCCTGCTCCAGGCCTCTGAGCAGCGGCGCATGGGCGAGGAGTCCGCCTGTATAGAGGGCAGCGGCCGCCGTGACCGCCCAGTCGGACAGGCCGACGTGAGACCTTGCGAACCGGACCTGCCAGACGAGATACGAGAACGCAGCGGCGCCAACGACCACCTGCAGAGTCCGCTCGCCTGTTAGGTCGTCTGACAAGGCATGGCCGGCGGTCAACAGGGCCAACGACCAGACCACGGCAACCAGGACGTCCGGCCGTCTGTCACGCCTTCGCGCCATCCGGCAGAACTCTACTGCGCCCAGAGCGGCGAACCCTCCCACGAACAGGGAGAGCCACGGTGAGCCGATCCAGACCACGAGCGCCAAAACAGGGATCCCGACCGCGGCGGTGGCGAGTCGAAAGACCAAGGAGCGTCTTCTAAAGGTTAGTGCAAAGTCCATCGTGAACTTAAGAAGGGTAAGTCAGCTGAGCTAGGCTGCAGGCGGGGAGGCTCACGCCCGATGCGGCAGGGGGAAGGCTCACCGAGGACTATCAGCGCAGGCTATCGTCCGCCGCCGTCACTTTGCCATAGCGCCTCTTGCGCTGGCTGTAGGCTTCTAGTGCGCTGGTGACCTCTTGTTCATCGAAGTCCGGCCATAGGACGGCGGTTGAGTAGTATTCAGCGTAGTGGGCCTGCCAGAGGAGGAAGTTGCTCAGTCGCATCTCGCCAGCGGTGCGAATTATCAGATCGACGTCCGGGAGCCCGCTAGTGTACAGATACCGCTCGAAGAGTTCCTCGGTGATCTCTCCGGGCTCCAGCCCTTCGGAGACGATAGAGCGAACTGCGTTGACAATCTCGGCCCGTCCCCCGTAGTTAAAGGCTACGTTCAGAGTCATGCGCTCGTTCGCCTTGGTCAACTCAACGCTCTGATGGATCGCATCTTGAAGCCGAGGAGGGAGGTCGTCCAGTCGACCGATGTGTTTGATGCGGACCCCCTCCTCGTGAAGAGGTTGGGTCTCGCTGCGTATCGATTCGCCCAGAAGCTCCATCAGCGTTCCCACTTCCTCGTCAGGACGGTCCCAGTTTTCTGTCGAAAATGCAAATAGTGTGACGTGCTCTACGTCGTGGTCCGCGAATCGCCTCAGCACGCACCGGATGTTGCTTGTGCCCGCGCGGTGGCCGTCCGACCTCGACATCCGGCGCTGCCGAGCCCAGCGCCCGTTGCCGTCCATAATGATGGCGACGTGTCTCGGAATCGCGCGGACGTCTCCGACAGCCCTCTCCTCAGTCGTCGCTTGTGAAGCGCCTTCAGTCAAACCTCCATCACCTCGGTCTCCTTCTCCTGTCGGAGCTTGTCCATCTCACGGATGTGGCCATCGGTCACCGCTTGAAGCTGCTCCTGGGCGCGGCGGCCGTCGTCCTTAGACAGTGTCTTGTCCTTGACCTCCATACCTCGCAACGTTTCGAGGCCGTCACGACGAATGTTGCGTACCGACACGTGCGCGTCCTCGACCTTTCGACCCACCAACCGCACGAGCTCGCGGCGCCGATCCTCAGTGAGCGTTGGAATACCGAGACGGATGGCCGTGCCGTCGTTGTTCGGGACCAGGCCTAAGTCCGACTTCAGGATGCCTTTCTCCACGTCCACCATGGACTGTTTGTCCCAGGGCTCTATCATAAGGACGCGGGCCTCGGGGACCGAGATCGATGCGAGCTGATTCAAAGGTGTCGGCACGCCGTAATAGTCCACCATAAGGTCGAGGACCAGGGCCGGGCTCGCTCGACCGGTCCTGATCGAGTTTAGCTCCCTTACGAGCACCTCGACGGACCTCCCCATTCTTGTGTCGATCTCGCCTAAGACCTCTTTTGCAGTAGCCATCTTCGATTAACCCCGTCGTTCGACCCGTAGTGCCGCTTAGACAGATTGTTCCAGCAAATACTCGATCTATCCGTCGCCTGTACGGGCAGGTTGTCAAACCTGCTCGATCTATCCGTCGCTTGTAGGGGCAGGTTTCAAACCTGCCCGCTCGTCGCCGGTGCAGCTAACTCATCTGGGTCTCGGCCACTAGGGTTCCCAACCACTCCCCGGCGATGATGCGTTGGATGCTGCCCTCGGCGAACAGGTCAAAGACCACGATCGGCACGTTGTTGTCCATACACAGAGAAAGAGCGGTGCTGTCCATGATCTCCAGCCGCTTCTCCATGACGTCACGGTAGGTTAGAAACTCGAACTTGGCGGCCCCGGGATCGACGTTAGGGTCGGCGGCGTAAACCCCGTCGACCTCGTGTTTTGCCATGAGCAGGATCTTGGCATCGATCTCGATGGCCCGAAGCGCGGCAGCCGTGTCGGTCGTCATGAAGGGGTTGCCTATACCGGCGGCGAAGATGACCACCCGGCCCTTCTCCAGGTGCCGTATTGCACGGCGCCGAATGTATGGCTCGGCCACCTGCTGGACTGCGATGGCGGTCTGTGTCCTGGTATCGACTCCGAGCCGGTGTTCCAAAGCGTCCTGGAGGGCCAAAGCGTTAATGATGGTCGCCACCATCCCAGCATAGTCAGCCGTGGCCCTGTCCATGCCCTCGGCTTCGGCCTCGGCGCCTCTCCAGATGTTGCCACCCCCCACCACAACCCCTAACTCCACCCCCAAATCGTGCACGGTCTTGATCTGATGAGCCATATAGGTGATAGCTTCGGGGTCGATACCGTAGCCGCGGCTGCCCTTGAACGACTCCCCGCTGAGTTTCAGCAGGACACGGCTGTACTTAGGAGGACCGATGGTCACAGCCTATTCTCCGAGGGAGAACCTGGCGAACCTCCGGATCCGAACGTTCTCCCCCACCTTGGCGATTGTCTCGCTCACTATGTCCCTCACCGTCTTGGGAGGGTCCTTGATAAACGACTGTTCCATCAGACAGGCCTGTTGAGGGTCGGCGTCTTCTCCTTCGGGGATGTCAGCACGGTCTATGTATAAGGGCGCCATGGCGGCTACCTGCATAGCGACGTCGTGGGCCAGGCTCTTGAAGTCGGGGGTACGCGCCACGAAATCCGTCTCGCAGTTGACCTCGACTATCGCCCCTACCCGGCCACCGCTGTGAATATACGCTTCTACGAGACCCTCGTTCGTAGCCCTCGACGATTTCTTCGCCGCAGCGCCGATTCCTTGTTTTCTTAGTATCTCCTGGGCCTTGTCTATGTCTCCGTCGGCGGACTCTAGTGCTCTCTTGGAGTCCATGATCCCGGCGCCGGACTGGTCTCTTAGGGCTTTGACGAGCTCTGTCGTTACTTCCAAGGCTTCTCCTACCCACCGACTTTGTACTTAGAGTCGTATGCCTGTCCTGAGCAAGGTCGAAGGGTCGAACCACCATCCCGGCCCTCCAACCTGGACGTAGGACGTAGGGGCGGGTTTCAAACCCGCCCTCTTTGACGGGAGACGAAACAGGTGAGGGTGTCCCCATCCTCTTTGCGCAAAGTTGATTCTCTCGTAAAAAGTCTGTTCAGGTCGAATTAGAACAACCGTGCCCACGCCTGGGTACAATATACAGTCTCTGTTCCGTATACTACCCCAACATACGGTAGCGCTCAGATGTGCTAAATCGCTAGAACTTCCTCAAACCGGGTTTTTACGAGGGAATCAAAGTTACTCGGTCTGAGGGGCAGTCGATTCGGCCTCGTCTGCGCCACCTTCGGCGGTCGCTTCGTCTTGTATTGCCTCAGGCTCGGATGGTAACTCCGTCTCACCGGTATCGGCTGCCGCGACCGATCCCACTCCGACATCGTCCACCGCAGTCGGCGTCGGCTCTGCTGAGATCGTGGGCCGAAGTCCCTGATCTCGGTCCTCCTCTTCCGGCCCCTCTGCGGCAAGCTCGTCCAACATGGCAACCCGCCGGTTCTTGCCCTCAATGACAGCATCAGCGATTCGGGCGGTCACCAGCCTGATCGACCTAATAGCATCGTCGTTCCCAGGGATAGGGTAGTCGATCTGGGCAGGATCACAGTCGGTGTCCACAAGGGCGGCGATCGGCACTCCGACGCGCCGGGCCTCGGCAACCGCGATCGCTTCCTTCCCTACATCGATCACAAACAGGGCGCCGGGTAACTCCGTCATCTCCTTGATGCCACCCAGATTCCTGTTGAGACGCGCGATGGCGTCTTCCAGCTTCAACCCCTCCTTCTTAGGAAGAACGGCAAGCTCTCCGCTCTCCTTCCTCGCCTCTAGCTTTACGAGGTAGTCAATACGACCTTGAATGGTCTTGAAATTGGTGAGGGTGCCACCCAGCCACCGGGTGCTGACGTAGAACGCTCCGCACCGCTCGGCCTCGGCCGTTATCGTATCGTGAGCCTGCTTCTTGGTCCCTACGAGGGTCACTCCCTTGCCTTGTGCGGCGATCTCCTCGATGAACGCAGCCGCCCGCTCAATGTAGTGAAGCGTCTGCTGGAGGTCTATGATGTGGATGCCATTCCGATGAGAAAAGATATACTGCCTCATCTTCGGATTCCAGCGCCGCCTCTGATGCCCGAAGTGGACGCCGGCCTCCAGCAGGGACTTCATTGTGATGGGCGGCCGCTCCGGCTCGGCCCGCTCCTCAACCAACTGTTCCACCATAAAGCTTACCTTCCTAGCTCGCTAAGGGATTGACCAGGGAATCCCATCGTAGACACATCGGTGAAGTATAACATAGTTCCCCGAGGCTAAGCCGCTGCAGAAAAGCCGTGTGGGCTTTTTCATTTTTCCAATATCACGCATCGTTGACTCGTGCCTCGAGGGCACTACGAACGGGACCCACACTCCGTTCGCCCTGAGTAGTCCCGATGCCGCCCCGATGCGGCATCGGGGGGACGTATCGAAGCCTGCCCTGAGCGAAGTCGAAGGGGGCTCATTCGGAATTGATGCCGCGAACCCCATATGATACAATCTATCCGAGTCTAGGAACGATTGGATCGGTGACGGATGGGATTGGATAGGTCAACCAAGGAATCAATTGTCGAGGAGTACCAGACGCAGGAGGGCGACACCGGCTCCACCGAAGTCCAGGTGGCGCTGCTCACCACCCGAATAAGTCGACTGGGAGAACACCTCAGAGTCCATAGGCATGACGAGGCCACACGTTGGGGCCTGCTTGGCCTGGTTGGGCGTCGCCGCCGACTGCTCCAGTATCTCAACAAGCAAGATGTGGGCCGTTACAGGTCACTCATCGCTAAGCTTGGACTAAGAAGATAGTCCCGATCTGTCGGGGCTTTTTTCTTGTCTCATCTTCAGGAGGTTTATCTTATTCATGGTTTCTAATTTTGAGCGACAGGTAGGCGCAAAGCCCTTTACCGTCGAGACCGGCAGGCTTGCCCAGCAGGCCAACGGCTCTGTCTTGATTCGGTATGGGGACTCCGTGGCGCTGGTCGCCGCCACGATGAGCAACCCCCGAGAGGGCATCGACTTCTTTCCGCTGACCATCGACTTCGAGGAGCGGCTATACGCCAGAGGCAAGATCCCGGGCAGCTTCTTCCGAAGGGAGGGGCGTCCCAGCAGCGATGCGATTCTCACAGACCGGCTGACCGACCGGCCGCTAAGACCTCTCTTCCCAAAGGGATTCAGAAACGAGGTCCAGATTATAGTCACCGCCCTGTCCTCAGACCAGGAAAACCCTATGGACATCCTGGTAATAGTGGGCGCCTCCACGGCCCTGGGCATCTCTGATATCCCATTCGGAGGGCCGATAGGCGCCTGTCGCATTGGGTACGTGGGCGACCAGTACGTGGTGAACCCCACCTACCAGCAGCTTGAGGACAGCCAGCTGGACCTAGTGGTTGCGAGTACCAAGGACGGCGTTCTGATGATGGAGGCCGGCAGCAACCAGGTGTCCGAGGACCTGGTACTGGGCGGAATTCGTCAAGCCTTAGAGGCCAACCTGGAGGTGATCGCTCTCCAAGACGAGATGGTCAGTTCAATCGGAAAGCCCAAGGTCGATTTCCAGAGCGCTGAGCTCCCGGCCGACCTAGTCTCCCGGATTGAGACGGTCGTCGACGGCAGGCTGGACGGCGCACTCGACGCGAGTGGAGGCAAGGACGAGCAGGCCAGCCGGCTCGACGCTCTCAAGAGCGAGGTCGTGGAGAAGCTCGGCGAGGACCAGGACGCCGCGCAGGTAAAAGAAGCCTACGAGGCGGTGGTAGACAAGGCGTTCCGAGCTCGGATTCTTGGTGGAGGCGAGCGGCCGGACGGACGGGGACTGAAGGAGATAAGAGCACTGGACTGCGATGTCGCGGTCCTCCCACGCACCCATGGCACCGGTCTCTTCAGCCGTGGGGAGACACAGGTCCTCGGGGTTGCAACGCTAGGGCCGGTGGGCGACGCTCAAAGACTCGATAACCTGAGTCCTCAAGAGTCGAAGCGCTTCATGCTCCACTACAACTTCCCTCCCTACAGCACCGGGGAGACACGTTTTATTGGCTCCCCAAAGAGAAGGGACATAGGGCACGGGGCCCTGGCCGAGAGAGCCCTGGAACCGGTGCTACCTGGCGAGGACGAGTTCCCATATACGATCAGACTCGTGGCCGAGGTCCTGAGCTCCAACGGCAGCACGTCTATGGGCAGCGTCTGCGCTTGCACCCTTGCCCTGATGGACGCAGGAGTGCCCATCAAGGCCCCCGTCGCTGGAATCTCGATAGGTCTTATTACCTCAGACAACGGAGCATTCGCAGCCCTGACCGATATACAAGGGATGGAAGACCATCTCGGCGACATGGACTTCAAGGTCGCGGGGACGGCCGACGGCATCACCGCCATACAGCTGGACATCAAAGTCAAGAGTATTGGTCTCGACGTTATCGAGGCGGCGCTCTCGCAGGCCAAGGAGGCGAGACTGACCATCCTGGACCGCATGGCGGAGGCAATCGAAGTGCCGCGGGTCGATATGAGCCCGTACGCTCCCAGAATGACACGGATCCGGATCCCTGTCGATAAGATCGGCGCGGTCATCGGCCCCGGCGGAAAGATGATACGGGGCATCATAGAGGAGACGAAGGCCACGGTGGATGTCCAGGACGACGGCACGGTCACGATCGGCTCGACCGACGAGTCTGCGGCGCGAAAGGCCGTCGAGATGATCGAGGCCCTGACTAAAGAGGCAAAAGTGGGCGAGATCTACACCGGCAAGGTCGTCCGGACACTCGATTTTGGCGCCTTCGTTGAAATCCTTCCAGGGACCGACGGCATGGTACACATCAGTGAGCTTGCCAACCACCACGTCCCGACGGTGCAGGACGAGGTCCAGGTCGGCGACATCATAACGGTCCTCGTAAAGGGTATCGATCCCTCCGGGAAGATCTCACTATCGCGCCGCGCACTCCTAGAGAGCGAAGAAGGCGAAGAGGGCACCGACACACCTGTAGGCACCCAGGGCCCACCGGAACGTAGGCAAGAAGGCGGACCGAGTAGAGGCCCAAGAGCAGGCAACGACAGACCGAGAGGCGACGGCCGGCCCGGCGGCTTCCGAGGCGGCGGACCACGACCCCAGAGCGGGTGGCGCGGCGACCAAAGAGGCGGCCCAAGGTCGGGCCCACGCCCACCGGAACACCGGCCTCCCCGCTGATCTTAGTCGACTTGATGTCATCACTTCGGCTAGCTCAGTGCAAGCTCTGAGGAGTCCACGACGAAGGACCTGGGGCGTGGGTTCGCTCAGTCGACGTAGACATGCCATCCACACACGCCATCCTGAGGAGTCCGCGACGAAGGACCCGGGGCTGGGCGCTCACCCACAAATGTCATCCTGCCAATAAGCCCATGTCATCCTGAGGAGCCCGCGACGGAGGACCTGGGGCTGGGGCTCACCCACACATGTCATCCTGAGGAGCCCGCGACGAAGGACCTGGAGCGTCGGGCTCGCCCACACATGTCATCCTGAGGAGTCCACGACGAAGGACCTGGGGCGTCGGGCCCGCCCACACATGTCATCCTGCCATAAACCCATGTCATCCTGAGGAGTCCGCGACGAAGGACCTGGGGCTGGGGTTCGCGTAGTAACCTGGGCGTCTAGCCCCAATCGCAGACCCCAAGACCCGTACACCCCGAGTAGTCCCGATTCAGATCGGGACGTATCGAGGGGCCTGTCGAACGGCGGAAGCGCAGGCTGGACACACACGCACCCACCCCCCTGAGGAGCACACCATGGCATCAATCAAAGTCGTAGTCCAAGGCATATCGGGAAGGATGGGCCAGGAGGTCCTCAAGGCACTCACTGGGGAACCGGACATGGAGCCGATCGGCGGCGTCGACTTGCAGGGTGATAGCGGACCGATCGCCCTCCCCGACGGCTCAGGCACCATCCCTTTCTCCACCGACCTCGAGAGCTCTATCGCCGACGCCGACGTAGTCGTCGACTTCACCAACGCTGACGGGGCGCTCTCCGTCATCCGCACCACACCGGCCCGCAAGGTCAACTTGGTTATCGGCTCAACAGGTATCCAGCGGGCAGCGATCGACGAGGCCGATTCCCTAGCGCGAGAGCACGGGGTTGGCATAGTGATCGCCCCCAACTTCGCGATGGGCGCCGTACTCATGATTCACCTGGCGAAGGTGGCGTCCCGCTTCTTCGACTACGCCGACCTGACGGAGATGCACCACGAGGCCAAAATCGACGCGCCTTCCGGCACTGCACTGGCTATCGCAAAGGCGGCCTCCGAGGGCAAAGGCGAGGCCTTCAAGGCACCAGCCGCCGAGGAGGAGCTGGTGCGCGGAACGCGAGGGGGCACGACCGAGGGCGTCACAATTCACAGCGCACGAATGCCGGGGCGCATGGCCCACCACGAGCTGGTCTTCGGGGCCCTCGGGCAGACCCTCACCATCCGCCACGACTCCATCAACCGCGAGAGCTTCATGCCAGGAGTCATGATGGCCATCCGGCACGTAGTCACGTCGCCCGGCCTCACAGTCGGCCTCGACAAGATCATGGGCCTGTAAGCTCGCTGCATTCGTATGACATTTTTTACAAGGCCGGTAAGACCACGTAGGGGCGCACGGCGTGCGCCCTGCCTCCCGGTGGTTTCATCCCTTCGGGTACCCTGTTGCCAATTCGGGACTCCTTCGGAATTGGTCACGCCGGTTGTCTCCGATACCCTGATGGATGAAAACGAGCAGCCTTTGTCTCCCTGAACGGAGTGAAGGGCCTGGGGCGGCGGGGACGTTTCACTACGGCCGCCTCCAGTGGCCCCCCCAGCCCGAATTCCTCGCCCCGATGCCGACCCTCCCCTCGACAATTCCAAACAGTCGTGCTATACTTAATCTAGGGACAGACCCAAGCGGCCTGTCCCATTTTCTTTGCCCATCTGTCCCACGGTGTACCGAAGTCCCGTAACTGAGTGGGACACAATGGGGCAGAATGGGACACTTTTTCAAACGCTAGGCCGGCCCTATGACTCCGTTCATCCCGAGTAGTCCAGATGCCCCATCGGGACGTATCGAGGGAGCCCGTCCCTCAACCTCGAAAGGGTCCAGCAGCCCTGGATTCGCCGAGCGAAAACGTTTATCATCACCTTAGATTGAAGGGCGGTGACCGGAACTTGGACGGACCTCGAATCGCGGTGATCGGTGCGACCGGAGCGGTCGGTCGAGTCTTCCTAGACTTGCTGGAAGAACGAAGCTTCCCAGGCAGTTCAATACGGCTGTGTGGCTCGGAGCGGTCATGGGGCAAGAAGCTGAGCGTCAATGGCCAGTCGCTGACCATCGAGGAGGCGACTCCGCAGCTTCTTGGCGAGGTAGAAATAGTCTTTATCGCTGCCGAAGGGGACGTGAGCCGACAGCTATCCCCGGTCGCGGTGGAGCGGGGGGCCGTTGTCATCGATAAAAGCTCGGCGTTCAGGATGGACCCGGAAGTCCCACTCGTCGTTCCTGAGGTCAACGGGGACGACCTGGAACACCATCGGGGGATCATCGCAAGCCCCAACTGCTCCACCACACCGTTGGTGATGGCCCTTAATTCGCTGAACGAGCTGAGCGCGGTGCGCCGGGTCGTAGTTGACACATATCAGTCGGTGTCCGGCACCGGCCACGCAGCCATGGACGAGCTTCGCACCCAGTCACGGCAGGTCCTGGACGGCGCCCCAGCAGCACCCGAGGCCTACCCCCATCAGATAGCCTTCAACGCCTTACCGCACATCGACACCTTCCTGGACAACGGCTACACACAGGAAGAGATGAAGATGGTGCACGAAACTCGCAAGATACTTCATGCGCCCGAGCTTGCGGTGTCCGCAACCTGCGTGCGAGTACCGGTCATGGTCGGCCACAGCGAGGCGGTCCACATCGAGTTCGCGGACCCGGTCGACGTCTCTGATGTGCGACAAAAGCTGTCCAGCGCACCAGGACTCAGGGTGCTGGACGACCCGGCATCGAACGTCTATCCGATGCCGATCGACTCTGCGGCAAGAGACGAGGTGTTCGTGGGGCGGATTCGCCAGGACGGCTCCCACCCGAGGGGCATCGCCATGTGGCTGGTCTCCGACAACCTCAGAAAGGGTGCGGCGCTGAACGCGATCCAGATAGCCGAGGAGGTCTTGGCCAGGGAGCTGATGCCCGCCCCGGCAGGGAGCGTATAGCTATGGTCGAGTTCGGAAGGCTTCTCACAGCGATGATAACGCCCTTCGACGAGGAGGGCGAGATCGACTATGCTCAGGCACGCAAGCTGGCCAAAGGGCTGATCAACTCCGGCAGCGACGGGCTCGTGATCGGCGGCACGACCGGAGAGTCGCCGTCTATGTCAGACGAGGAGAAGGTCCGGCTTTTCGCCGAGGTAAAAGAGGAGGTCGGCGTCCGGGCCGCGGTCATCGCCGGCACGACCGACAACGACCACCGCAAGTCCGTCACCCTCTCGAAGGAGGCGGAGCAGGTCGGCGCGGACGGTCTCTTACTGACGGTGCCCGCGTACAACAAACCGGCCCAGGAAGGGCTTTACCAGCACTTCAAGGCGATCGCGGACTCCACGAAACTGCCGGGGCTGCTCTACAACGTACCCTCGCGAACGGCACTCAACATGACTGCCGACACCACACTTCGCCTTGCGCAAGTCGACAACATCGTCGGAGTGAAAGAGGCGTCCAGCGATCCCGTTCAGATCACCCAGATCGTCGACGGCGCCCCGGACGGCTTCAGGGTCTGGTCAGGCAACGACGACGAGACCTTCTCCATCATGTGTGTCGGTGGCTACGGCACCGTAAGTGTCGCCTCCAACATCATCGGCGACCAGATCAAAACGATGATGGGCATGATACTCGAGGGCGAGCTGGAGCGGGCGGCCAGCGAGCACCGGCGGTTGCTGCCGCTATTCAAGGCCCTGTTCTGGGTGACCAGCCCCGCGCCGATCAAATACGCAGTAAACAGGGCCGGCTTCAAAGCCGGAATGCCGAGGCTACCAATGGTCGAGCCGGACGATGCCTTCAAGACCAAGTTTGACCCCGTATTGGACCGCTACGACGTCGACCTGCCAGTTTAGCGGATCGGGTTTTAACGCGGTAGGGGCACGACATGGAGCCTGTCCCATAAAGGCGTTGTGTCCGGCCACAAGAAGCCCATCCACGCGTTCGAATCTGCAGATCTGGCGGGCCTAGTGAGTCTGAGCAAGTAATGGCTGCGGGAACGATAGCAGCCTGGTCCATCGAAAGGCTGAGAATGCGGTGGATCTCGGGCGCCGGCTCGAACTGGTCGTGGTGCGGGTACGCCATATGCGCCAGAGGGTGCGCAGGTTAAACGTTGTGGCCAACAAAGCCCATTCAGCCGCGACGTTGGCACTGCCCCGCAACAAGAATCTACGTGCCCCCCGTTGCTCTTTGAGGATCCCGAAGACGGGTTCGACTAGCTGCTTTCTGTGCTTGTAGGCTTGTTTGGCTTGGTCGGTGGACATCCAGATCCGATGACGACGCAGAGCAACTTCGTGAGGCCCTATTTCCAGGCCACGTCCATGACGGCCGTCCCTGGTACAGACCCCGAAGGCAGGGCACACCCGGCAGATGGCCCCAGAGGCTCGGTACACTCGCATGAGTGTACCCCTGGTGCGCTTGAAACGGGTAAAGGGCAGTCTTTGGCCTTGGGGGCAGCCATAGCTGTCGCTCCGATCGTCGTAGGTAAAGCGGTCCTTGTGATACGGGTGCTCCAATGCCTGTCGTTGTGCCTCCGGCATTACCACCTGTTGGCCTCTACGGACGCATTCATCCAGGTTGTTCCCAGAGTGATAACCACCGTCGGCCAACGTCATATGCGTTCTGGTACCTGTCATCTCCTCTGCCTGTTCCAGCATCGGAGCCAGTTGAGCATAGTCATGAGGTTCATCGACCACATCGGCTGCGGTGATGAACATACCGGTCACTCCCAAGGAAGCCTCTACAGGCGAGACCATCGCCTGGGCGTTGTAGCCGGGCACGATATCTTGACCACTCTTTATCAGCCGAGCGTCTTTGTCAGTGAAGTTGATGCGCTCTTGCTCCTCTTGGCCCGCAAGCTCGTCCATCGCTTGTCGTATCTGCTCTCTCAGGGTCTCGTTGTCGGCCAGCTCCTGTGGCAAGTGTGCAGGGACAGCATCCTCTCCCGCCTCGTTCTGAGCCACAAGGTCGCTTATTGCACCTTCCAGCCGGTCCAACAGCCGGCGCAATCCCTCGGCATCGTAGGTCCTATCCTTTGCTGCATTCGCACCGACCTTCGTACCGTCTACTGCTTGCACCGCCAGGTCAACCAAGCCCATCGTCACCGCCATACGCACCGTACGCTTGAACAACTTCCTGATAGCTTGACGATGTCCTTTGTAGAACCTCCACAAGGTGTTGTGGTCCGGATGCTGCCACCCTGTCAGCCAAAGATACGGTATCTGGTCCCGGCAAGCCGCCTCCAGCTTGCGGCACGAGCGTGCCCCCGTCATGAAGCCGTACAGCCATACGCTCAGCAGCGCGCGAGGATGGTACGCCGGTGCTCCCAAAGACTCCCCATCTATCTCAACACCAAGGTCAGCCCATCCGCGCCGGTCCAACGCGTCTACGAACTCAGCAACAAATCTTGCCGGATGGTCAGGGGGAACCAGCTCGTCAAGCGTTAGCGGCAACATCCACATCTGCTCTCGGCCCATCGCTCGAAGTGGTATCGACTTCACCCCCTAAGTCGGTCTGACTCCAATGAGTGTACACTCCGTCAAACCCATCGCTCGACTTATGAGACAGGCTCCATGCCGTGCCCCTACGTGATTCGAAAACGTGCCTGACTATCAGACCTACAGGACCGGGCGGACGACGACGGTCTCGTCTCGGTGGGGGCCGGTGGAGATTATGTCGATGGGCCGGCCTACTAGCTGCTGCACGCGGTCCACATAGGCACGTGCGTTGTGAGGCAAATCCTCGAGCCGCGTGACGCCCGCGGTCGGTGCCGACCAGCCGGGCAGGTTCTCGTAGACAGGCTTGCACCGCTCCAGGATGGCCACGCTTCCCGGAAAGTCCGTCACGACTTCCCCATCTAGCTCATAGTGGCTGCAGACCTTGATCGAATCGAACGAGTCGAGCACATCCAGGCGGGTCAGCACCAGCGACGTGTACCCGTTTATTCGAGCGCTGTATCGAGCCGACACCGAGTCAAACCAGCCGACGCGCCGTGCCCTGCCGGTTGTGGCTCCAAACTCGCCGGCTAGATCTCGGATGCGAGCGCCGATCTCATCTTGCAGCTCCGTGACGAATGGACCGCCCCCGACTCTAGTAGTGTACGCTTTAAAAACGCCCAGCACGATATCGATCTGGCTGGGCAGGAGTCCCAAGCCGGTCTGCGCGCCCCCGATGGTCGGATGCGAAGAAGTTACGTAAGGGTATGTGCCGTGGTCGAGGTCGAGCAACACTCCCTGAGCGCCCTCGAGAATAACGGTCTTCCCAGCCTCTATTGAATCGTACACAACGTGTTCCACCGGCCCTATGAAGGGTGCAAGATAGGTTGACCACGCCTGGCACTTTTCGAAAACCGCGTCCAGCGAGACCTCGGTCCCGCCGTAGACATTCTTGATTATGGCGTTGTGGTGAGCGAGCACGCTCTCTAATCTCGGTCGCAAGGACTCGATGTCTTTCAGGTCCGCTGCCCGGATGCCGATCCGTGCGGCCTTGTCTGTATAGGTCGGCCCTATCCCGCGGCCGGTCGTTCCGATGGCCTGGCTACCTCGCTCTTCCTCGGCCAGCTCGTCGAGGACCACATGGTAGGGCATGACGAGATGAGACCGCTCGCTGATCATCACCCGACTGGTGACGTCCTCCCCTCTTTCGTTCAGCCCCTCGACCTCGTCTAGAAACTGGTCAGGATCGACCACGACCCCGTTGCCGATGACTCCCAGCACCTCGGGCCAAAGGACACCACACGGCACCAGGTGAAAGATGAACTCCCCCTTGTCGTTTATCACCGTGTGTCCGGCGTTGGCCCCGCCGGAAAACCTGGCTACGACTCCGGCATCCCTCGACAGGAAGTCAACGATCTTCCCCTTCGCTTCATCGCCCCACTGTGCTCCTAGAACTGCGCAGACTGTCATCCCATCTCTCCCATCCTCAGACTCGCCGACCGCCCGTTTTTTGGCCGTCGGGAGTATAGCAGACGGCACACCGATTTGAAAGACAGACTCGTACGAGAGAGCCCTATGATACGATGATGCCCGAATGGCTCGACTTTCGGAGGCCCAATCCTTGCTTGCGACAGATAGGGCGAAGTTTGCACCGGTGGATGGGGCTCAGGAGTTGTTTACGCCTCAATTCGTCCAGTTTCTGGTCGCGCTCCACGATAGGTTCACACCTCGGATTCACGACCTAAGAGCCAAAAGGGCAGAGGTCCTTAAAAGGGCGCTGAGGGACGGGATAATGCCTGGGCCTCTACCTGTATCGGAAGCCAACACCTCAGACTGGCAGGTCCCGCCTGTTCCTGATGATCTGAGGAAGCCGGGAATTGAGATATCCGGCCCAGCCTCCATCACTGGAATGTTCATCAATGCACTGAATCCGGGACCCGAAGGCACCCGGGCCGAAGGGGACCTCGACGATGACGAGGATTCTGCAGGACACCGGCTCGTCGACACCGTAACGGCGGCGCGAAACCGACTGGCGGCCGTCCAGCGCACGCTCAGCTACCACGACACGCAAAGGGGCAAGGACTACAGCCTTCAACAGGGCGAGCTACCCTTCTTCATGCATCGGGAGCGTGGGCTCCACCTGAACGAACCCGATGTAACCATCGATGGACACCCCGTACCTGCGGCCATTCTCGGAACGGCGTTAACCCTCTTCTACGCCGGCAGAGCTCAGATCGAAAGAGGGCAAGGTGTCTACTTCTACCTTGCGAAGCTCGAGTCTGCCGAAGAGGCCGGCTTCTGGCGGGAGTTTTTCGACAACGCCAAGGAGCAGCTTGAGCTGCCGCCGAACGCGGTCATCAAGGCCATCCCTCTTGTCGAGTCGCTCCCTATTGCCTACCAGATGGAAGAAGCGCTGTACGCGCTGGGGCCGTACGCCGCCGGACTGAACGCCGCCCGGTGGGACCTGAAGGCCAGCATATTCGAGTTTGTCATGACGGACCCCGACGGTGTGTGGCCTGACCGATTTGGAGTGGACATCAAGACGACCGATTTTCTGGCCAACATCTTCAGGCGTCTGGTCGCTATCTGCCTGAAACGGGGGGCGGTACCGATCGGCGGGATGGCGACGGCCCTCCCCAGCAAGGACTCCGAGGTCAACCAAACGGCGGCGGCGGCAATAAAAGCCGACAAAGAGTGGGAAGCGCGACAGGGATTCATTCGAGGATGGGTGGCGCACATCTTCCATATGAAGACCGCTGCAGCCCCCTTCAAGGAGCTAATCGGTAGCGGCTGGAACCCTACGGCAGAGATGCACGACCCCGATAACTATCCTATCGAGGTCAAGGTCCCCGAGGGCCCAATCACCATTGAAGGGACCCGTCGGAACGCCCGGACGGTGATCGAGTACGTGGAGGGCTGGCTCAACGGAAGGGGTGCCAAGGGCATCGACAGCCTAGCCGGCAAGCCTGGCATTCATCCTGCCCTGATGGAGGATCTGGCAACAGGGCGGATGTCCGTGGCCCAGATCGCTCAGAGAATCCTGCACCGCGCAAAGGATGCGGAGACAGGACAACCCCATGATTCTGCCCTGGTGAAGGGGCTGCTTCTAGAGGAGGTCTCAGACATCCTGCGTCTGCTAGAACAGAACTTAAACGCTCGTCACGATGACCAAGAATCTTTCTCGCAGACCAAGGGAAGGTATCAAAAGGCCGTCAAGATTGCGATGCGGTGGATCAAGAACTACACGAATCTCGACTTCCGAAGCCTAGGCTCATACACGAGGACGGACCTGGAGGCGATCGCTGGAGCTGAGGACGCCTTCTAGCTCACCGTCGAGTCAGCAACTGCCTCAGGACATCGAGCCTCTCAGACGACGAGGCCAACAACTCTTCAAGTAGCCTCTCGAACTTCGCAAGATTGGAGTTGATTACGCCATGCAACTGGCTCGGCCGGTTCGGAAGGTTATGCTGACGTACATCGACGCTAACACCTCTTGCGGTATCGAGTATCCAGTCCTCCAGCTTGGGGCGCAGGACCACAATGCGATTGGCTCTGCGCTTGTCGTCGAAGACCTTGAGACCAAGCTCCGGTCTGTCCACCGCTAGGATAGTTTCCCCAAAGTAGGGTGGCTGAGGCGAGCCGGGGTCTTCGTCTACCAGTCCCTTACTTCCTTGCTGCGCCCTGACCCGTTTGCAGACCTCGTGTCTGCCCTTGAATTCGTGAGCGACTTGCCGTCTTGCGAAGCCCGTCAGATGCCGGACTAGGGCCTCGTCCGGCTTGTACTCCACGTAGATCACTTCCTATCCAGGAAACGGTCCAGGTTGGAGAAGATGTCGATCTCCATGGAGTCCTCTATGTCCTTCTGGCTCAGCGGCCTGACCTTGGTCTGGTAGTCCTCGTAGTAGGTGACAAAAACGGCGACATCTTCCTTCTGGGCCTTCTCCAAGACCGGCAAGAGAAAGTAAGGGTTATGAGTCGAAATGAAGTACTGGTTGTCGTTCTCGTCCAGAGCGATCATCTCGGCCAGGTACTTAATGTAGTAAGGAAAGGCGTGCGCTTCCGGCTCTTCGAACACCAGCACCGACTCCTTGTTGGAGCAGATCGCCGCCATGTAGAAGACCAGGCGCTGGAGCGTGTCCGAAACCAGGTGGTAAGGATACGAGACGATTATATCCTCGAGTTGCTTCATCACCTCTAGCTTATGCTCCTGCGGCCTGAGGCCCAGGCGGAGCCCAACTGGCGAAAACAGGTCGTTCGCCAGCGATCTGAGTTCCTTGTGCTTACGGGCCAGCAGGAGGGAGATCAGATTGCCCCCAGACGGAGGCAGCAGGTAGTCCGATTCCCATCGTTCAAACCGTTCTCTATCTCGGAACCGGTAAAACTTGAATGGAGCCAGGTCAGCAGAGGCGCCGGACAGACCAAACCCACCATGGCTTCCCTCAATGTTGCCCGATTCTCTACCATCACTCTGGTACGTGCCGGTGAACTTGCCCTCCACGTAAACGAGATTCAGGGAATTTTTCTCCAAATGGACCTCGACGGTGTTGTCCAGATCGCCGTCGTAGAAAAGGTCGCTTGTTTTTTCAAATCTAACGAAATCCCCGAGCGAATTCGTAAGCCGGTCGTAGTATGCAAACGAGAACATGCCGAGGCTCTCGAGGATATTCGACTTCCCGGTGTTGGGCTCGCCTATGAAGATATTGATCCGCTTGCAGGCGAGCTTGAGCGCAAGTATCGACTTGAAGTTCTCGATCTCTAGGGTGGCTATCATTCCACTACCGGCCCCGTGTCTAGAGCCGCTACTACGATTCCTTGTTGCGGGAGCGGCCCAGACGCCAGCCGCGGCGCTGAGTGGCGCCGTTCTTGGACTCGGTCTTGGGAGCCGCCCGTTTCCTGCTCCAGAGGTCTGAAAAGTAGGCAGGGGTAAGGAGCTCACGGTCGTCGGCCACGTTCGCCAGCTCCCGTGCGAGATTTGCAGGAAAAGCGGCGATCTCGACGTGCTTGCCCATGTTCTTGACGGCCTGTGCCGCATAGGCAAAGTCTCCATCGCCACTCACTAATATAGCCACGTCGTAGCGGTTGTCCCAGCCAAGCTGGAGCATATCGGTGGCCACCATAATGTCGATCCCCTTTTCGACCGCCACGTCGCCCCTCATCTTCGCGCCGCCCAGCCGGACCTCCAGATAAGGGACGTTATAGAGGGCCCCTAAGAACTTCTGCTGGTCCTGGTAGGGTTGCTGGTTGCGTTCCGGGTCCCTGAGAACGTTGTAGTAGTAGGTCCGAAGCAGCGGTCGGCCCTTGCATAGCTTGGCCGCGAAGGCGGCGAAATCCAGGTCGAAGCGCTTACAGTTCTCGTCGAGGCTGTGATAGAGGTTGCTGCCGTCTATGAAGACCGCGACCCGGGGTAGCGCACGATTGTTGGTCGCGTGTTCATTCTCAGATGTCATAGGCGTTCCAGTACCATAATACCATCTCGTCTAGACTCACGACTTCCGGAAAGCCCTGATCAACGGGTAAACTGGGGCGGCTCGCTGTATCTGGAAGCGGAACGATTCTCAAGAGGTTTGCATAGTGGAAGTGGTCCCTGGTGTTCACGTCGTGCCCGGCATTCCGTGGTCGAGGGTTTACCTCATTGAAGATGAGCCGCTTGTTCTCGTGGACACCGGCCCGCCCTGGAGTGCCCGGAAGGTAGTGGCCTATATACGGTCCATCGGCAGAAACCCCGAAGACCTGGGCTTTATCCTGATGACACACAGCCACCCTGACCATGCCAGCAGCGCGCTATCCCTGATCCGGCGAACGGGCACCAAGGTCGTCGCCCACACGGGCGATACCAGGACTCACTCTACCCGTGTCGTACGTTTGAGCCGCCATGGCCCATTCAACAAGGTACGAGACTCCCTACCGTTCTTGAGGGGCACGCCAGTCAGCGAAACCGTAGAGGACGGCCAGCGTTTGCCCATACTGGGTGGCGTCACCGTCGTGCATTCTCCCGGTCATACACCTGGCAGCACATGCTATCTGCTGGAGGGCGAACGGTTGTTGTTTACTGGGGACGCGATCTTCAGCGACGGGCAGAACGTGAGCCGCTCCGTGCCCTTTCCCGGCTATAACGGAAACGACTACCGCAAGTCTTTGGATAAGATCGCCGCCCTGGAGTTCGACGTCCTGTGCGGCGGCCACGGGGCGCCGCTTGTCGGTGGCGCTTCGGACAAGGTGCGGGCACTAATAGCTTCCGACCCCGAGCCTCCTACCTGGCGAAGGCTCTTCGCCGGGATGCCGCGACGCATGCTTCAATCAATAACGATAGGCAGCGGAGGCAGATGACGAAGCTGGCAGTCCCTCCCGTGCACCGGCTCAACTCCAAATCGACACCCCGTTTTGCCGTATAATATGATGGCGTTCAGGTACTCTTGGGGGCAACGTAGCTCAGAGGTAGAGCGGGCGCTTCATAAGCGCTAGGTCACAGGTTCGAACCCTGTCGTTGCCACGGGGCTCCCTGTGCCGAGCCTCGAAATGTCTCAGTTCGGTCTATTTCCCTCTGTCCCCCATTGCTAAATCTGCTTCAGTCAGATAGGATGTGCCCAACTTCAGCCCAGAGGAGGCCCAAGTGGAAGCGTATTGCATGAAATGTCGAACGAAACGGGAGATAAAGAACCCTACGGCTGTAACCCTCAAAAACAATAAGCCAGCTACACAAGGCACATGTCCCGTGTGTGGGACGAAGCTGTTCCGCATCGGGAAAGCATAGCAACCTTCTTTTCCTGACATGTCCTGAATCCATTGTGGCCCCGTTCCGCTGACTGGAGTCTCCACAACGGATTCAGGCAGCGGCGACTTGTGCCGCCTTACGCGGCGCGAATTCGGCTGATCACGCTAGTGGTCTGTTCTGTGTCGTTAGTCGATCAACGACTCTACGCGCCATGATACTGCTCGGGCGTTCAGCGTCCCGACCTGCTATCACTCCGCCCCGAGACCCGACGGCAGCTGTAACACCCGGCGCTCATCTCCTCTGCGTTGAACATGGGCCGCATCTCAAGGTCTTCGGGTGATTGGTATGCCTAAATCTGCCCTCGGTACATCCCTAAGCATGTGTGTGATAACAACCAAGGCAAAGTATCGTGCTTAAATCGATAGGCTGCGGGGAGATCAGAAAAGACCACGTCGGCGACAGTGTGACGCTGGCCGGTTGGGTACACCGCAGGCGCGACCATGGCAACTTGATCTTCGTCGATCTGAGGGACCAGAAGGGCCTCGTCCAGGTGGTCTTCAACCCTGATGACGCCCCCGACGCTCACAAGGTAGCCGAGCAGCTGCGCAGCGAGTGGGTCCTACAAGTGGTCGGCGTTGTTTCGACCCGTCCTGAGGGCACTGAGAACCCCAGCTTACCGACTGGAGCGGTCGAGGTGGCCGTCGAGCGCGTGACAGTCCTGAACGAGTCGAAGACCCCGCCGTTCGAGGTTAGCGAGGACGGCGAAGCCGACGAGCTACTGCGGCTCAAGCACCGGTACCTGGACCTCCGCAGGCCGTCTATGCGCGATATCCTGGTCCTCCGTCACCAGGTGGTCAAGTTCATCCGCGACTTCCTGAGCGCCCGGGGGTTTCTGGAGATCGAGACCCCGATTCTGATCAAGAGCACGCCTGAGGGCGCCCGCGACTTCCTCGTCCCAAGCCGGACGTATCCCGGCAAGTTCTACGCTCTCCCTCAGTCCCCACAGCAGCTCAAGCAACTCCTCATGGCAGGTGGAGTGGAGAAGTACTTCCAGATCGCCCGTTGCTTCCGCGATGAGGACCCGCGGGCCGACCGGGTGGTTGAACATACCCAGTTGGACGTTGAGATGAGCTTCGTCGAGCAAGAAGACGTGCTCACTTTGATTGAGGAGCTTTACACACAACTCGTAGAGGCGATGTTTCCTCAGAAGCGGCTTCTCAAGCCGTTTCCCAGACTCACTTATGCCGAGGCCATTGCCAAATACGCTACCGAAAAACCGGACCTTCGCTTCGGACTAGAGATATCAGATATCTCCGACATCGCCGAGATCACGGAGCTTCGGGTCTTTCGGTCGGCGTTGAGTGACGGCGGAGTTGTCAAGGGGTTCTCAGCTTCGGGATGTGCAACCTACACGCGCAGCCAGCTAGACGAGCTCGTCGAGTTCGTCAAGATGAGAGGGGCCGGCGGGCTAGTCTACATCGCCCTTACCGGCGATTCGTCCTCGGTGGACGGCCTAACTGAGGACCAGGTGAAGTCACCGGTCTCGCGTTTTCTGTCGCTTGACGACGTGAAGTCCATCGCCCATCGCACAGGGGCGGAAGTCGGCGACCTGGTCCTGATCGTCGCAGGGCCGCCCAAGTCTACCAACGTGGCTCTCAGTGCCCTCCGCAACGAGATGGGTCGTCGCCTTGAGCTTGCCGACCCTGACCTGCTCGCCTTCGCCTTTGTTGTCGACTTCCCGCTATTCGAGTGGGACGAGCCGGAGCGTCGGTGGGATGCCGCTCATCACGCCTTCACGATGCCGAAGGAAGAGCATATCCAATACCTGGAGAGTGACCCAGGAAAGGTGACCGCGGACTGTTACGACCTGGTGTGCAACGGCTACGAGCTGGCCAGCGGCAGCATCCGTATCCACACCCGAGAGTTGCAGGAGAGAGTTCTCAAAGTGCTGGGTTACACTTCGGAGCAGGTCGAGCAGCGGTTCGGCCAACTCCTGGGCGCCTTCGACTACGGCGCGCCGCCCCACGGCGGCATAGCGCCCGGAATAGACCGACTGATGATGACGCTAACAGGCATAGAGAACATTCGGGATGTGATCGCCTTTCCCAAGACCCAGACCGGCGTCGACCCGCTGTTCGACGCCCCCGGCCATGTGGACGAGGACCAGCTCAAGGAGCTGCACCTGCGGGTCGTGGATGACGCGTGAAGGAGAGAGCGGGTTTGAAACCCGCCCCTACAGTGGACGGCCAGGCCGGTCGTTTCGCAGCGGCCAGCACCAACCGGATACCACCCAGCGGAAGGCATGACCCACAGGCGTGGACATGTTTGACGTCATCATAACGGGCGGCACTGTCGTGGACGGCACCGGTACGCCAGGCTACAGGGCCGACGTGGGCGTCACGGGCGAGAAGGTCGATGCTATAGGCGATCTTTCTCAGACCGGGGCCCGGCGCGTCATTGACGCCAGCGGGCTGGCAGTCTCGCCCGGGTTCATCGACGCCCACGTTCACTCCGACGCCGCGTTACTCACCGACCCTCAGCACGCCAGCGGCCTGCGGCAGGGCATAACCACCGAGATCCTGGGCCAGGACGGCCTCTCTTACGCTCCTCTCTCGGCCGAGAGCTACCGAATGTACAGCCGCTACCTATCCGGTATCCTCGGCAGGCCTCCCGAAGACCTGGACATGAGCAGCGTCGAGTCGTTCCGGTCCCACTACCACCGGAAGGCCGCAGTCAATACCGCGTACCTGGTACCGCACGGGGCCGTCCGGTTAGAGACGGCGGGCTTTCGCGACGTTCCACTCGTCGGCGATAACCTCGAACGTGCCCAGATCATCATTAAAGAAGGCATTGAACAGGGGGCCGTGGGGTTCTCCACTGGCCTGTCGTATCACCCCAACGCTTGGGCCGATACCGACGAGTTGGTGTCGCTGTGCGAGGCGGCCCATGATGCGGACGGCGTTTACGTGACCCACACCCGCGACGTCAACCGGGACCGGGCATTCGGCGACGGCGGTGTGGCAGAAGCGCTGGAGATCGGACGCCGCTCCGGCGTGAAAGTCCACTTCTCGCACCACCGCACGGAGGCACACGATGCCGGTAGAGTGGCCGAGCGGGTGGAGCTGATAGACAAGGCGAAAAGTGAGGGAGTCGACTGCACGGCGGATATTTACCCATACCCAACCGGCAGCACCCTGGCTGCAGCGATGCTGCCGAGTTACGTCCACGATGGCGGCCCGGAGGCCATCATTCGGCGTCTCCAGGACCCCGAGGAGCGCCACAAGATCACAGCTGAGATCGACGCCCAGCCCATAAGATCGTTGCACGACTCCGTACTGTCTTACATGCCGGTGAACGGCCACCTCGAGGGAATGAGCCTACCGGAGGTGGCTGGCGAGAGACGCGTATCGATGGGGGAGGCGGTCTGCGACCTGCTCCTGGAAGAAGACCTGGCCGTTGGCTTCTGGCTCACCCCGCCGAACAGCGTCGCCGTATGGCGTCAGTTGAGCAAAGACGCGATGGATCTGCTGTCGAGGCCAGACTATATGGTAGGCAGTGACTCGATTCACGCGGGTAGTCTGCCCCACCCACGCGCCTACGGCGCGTTCCCCCGGTTCCTCGGCCGCTTGCGTCGGCAGCTCGACGGGCTCAGCCTTGAGCAGATGGTCCAGCGCATGACCGACAACCCTGCGCACCGTTTCGGCCTGACCCGAAGAGGCCGCATCCAGAAGGACTACTTTGCCGACATCGTAGTTTTCGACCCGGAACGCATAATCGACAACGCCACGTACGATGACCCTAAGCAGTTCCCCACAGGGATCCCGTTCGTTCTCGTCAACGGCGAGGTCGCAGTCGACAGGGAGCGGTGCACCGGAGTTCTCGCCGGTCAGGCGGTGCCTTAGTGCACTCACAAGCGTAGCTTGAGGAGCGCTGTTCACCCTCATCTATATCCTCTCCCGTCAAGGGGGCTTTGCACAAGAAGCGTCGCGTGGTCCGAGCCGCCCTTCGACGAGCTCAGGGCGAACGGTAAATCTGAAGCTACGTTCGTGGTGAGCCCGTCGAACCACGGCCCCCGGATGCGACTTTAGGTGCAAAGCCCGTCAAGGGAGAGGACAATCCCTTCCCTCTCGATGGGGGAAGGTTAGGATGGGGGTGTGCTCCCTCGTTGTCCCGGAGAGAGCATATGAAGGCTGACCAAATCGAACGAATTGCTGTCATAGGCGCCGGCCTCATGGGGCACGGCATCGCCCAGGAGTTCGCCCTCGCGGGCTACGATGTGCGACTCGTGGCCCGTAGCGAGGCGAGTCTGGGCAAGGCGCTCAGGAGTATCAGCGACAATCTCGAGCGGCTCATAGGATTCGGGCTTGTAACACGCGAGCAGACCGAGGCCGTCCCAGAGAGGATACACACGACCACCGAGCTCGAGGAGGCGACTGAGGATGCCGATGTCGTCATCGAGTCGGTGTACGAGAACCTGGAGCTCAAACAGGAGATCTTTCGGCGGCTCGTCGACATTTGCCCCGAACACACGGTCCTAGCGAGCAACACCTCCAGCCTTATGCCCAGCGCGCTCGCCGCGCGGGCCCGAAGGCGTGACAGGATACTCGTGGCGCACTACATCAACCCTCCGTACCTGGTCCCGTTTGTCGAGATCGTGAAGGGTCCGGAGACATCCGACGATTCAGCCATGGCCGTGTTCGGGCTTCTCACGAAAATTGGGAAGCGCCCGATTATCGTTCAACGAGAGACGCCCGGCTTCGTCGCCGGTCGCCTGCAGGGAGCGCTCCTCAGGGAGGCCCTCTGGCTCGTAGAAAACGGCATCGCGTCCGCCCAGGACGTCGACACTGCGATAAAGACCAGCCTCGGCAGGCGCTGGGCTGTTGCCGGGGTATTCGAGGTCCTCGAGATCGCGGGTTGGGACTTGATACTGGCCATCGCCTCGGGGCTCTATCCCCACCTTGCATCAGCGCCAGAAGCACCCCAGGTGTTGAAGGAGCGGGTTGAGCGAGGAGAGCTCGGAGTAAAGACCGGAAAGGGCTTCTACGAGTGGAACCCGGAGACCGCGAAGGCGGTCAGGGACAGGATCGCACATGCGCTGGTCGAGATCGACAAGTGGTCTTAGACCGCTGGCATGTGGTACGGTGCGCCTTGACCCTGTACACGGCTCAAGCTAGAATAGTCTCAAACTTAGCCCGAATCCACCGAAGGACACCGATGGACGGCGTGAGGAAAGCGGAAGGGGGGTGAGGGAGCTACAGGGGAAATAGCCTGGGTTCCATTTGGGGTAGGGAGGTCGGCGGACGGTCTTCATCGCCGCACAGGGGCCCCTATGGCCGTCTGCGGGAGTTGCGATGCGCGGGATGGCGAGAGAATACGCAGCAGGGAACTCTCTCGGACCGGGCTGGCACGAGTCTGCGGGGATCTTCGGTTGTCCGGTGGGTGGGTCGGTCGCCGACGGTGCCGTCAGGCCGGGAGTGGAATGGCTCGCAGCCGGGCCAAGGCACGGCTGAACTTCTCAGCCCAAGGCCAGCGATCCGGAAGATGCAGGGTCAACCGGCGTGCCGAGCGGGTGAGCCGTCCGGCCAGGGAGAAGAACCGCCGCCGGAGGGTCTTGGTGGTGGCTATCCGCTCTCCCAGACCGATCCGCGCCGTCCAGCGGGCCAGGTTGTGAGCCATCGTCTGGACGGCCAGCCAGGCACCGTTGGCGGCGAAGCGGCCCGAGGGGAGATGGTTCAGCCCGACGCCGTACTTGAGGTCGCGTATGGCATTCTCGATCTCGGCGTGGCGGCGATGGTCAGCCTCCAGTTCGAGCAACTCCCCGTCCCGGTCGGTGATGAAGCCATGATAGCTGTATTTGGCGAAGAGGGCCAGTTGGGAACCGGGCGTCGGCTTCACCCGCCGGACGATGAGCCGTACCGGCGCGGCGTCCGCCTCGGCCTGGAAGGGGGTGCAGGTGGTCTCGGCCACATCGGCGGCACCGTCCATCCAGTAAGGAATCGGCGTCCAGGCATCTTCGGGTATCGCCTCGATGAGATTGTGCAGGCTTTTGTGCTGGCGGATGGTGATGGAGAAGCGGACATCCATCTTGCGGCAGACGGATACCACGCCATGAGTGTAGAACCCGCTGTCGGCCCGTAGCGTGAGTCGTCCGTCGGCCCCGGCGTAGCGCACCCGTCCCACCGTCTCCCGCAGGAAGTGGGCGGCGCCGCGGGCGGTGTTGGCCCGGCCCTCGCGCAGCCGGGACATCAGCACGTCTCCGGTGCCGGCGGCGATGGCCGGCAGCGGGTGGTAGCCCCGCTTGCCGGTATAGCCGTGGTGGCGGGCGCCCTCCTTGGCCAGTCCGTAGGTCTCGCAGATGGTGGAGTCCAGGTCAATGGTCAGGGGCCCGTCGCCGGGTCCCGCCCCGGCCTGCCAAGCCCGGGCCAGCAACTCGCGGCTCACCCGGTCGAGTTGACGGACGTGGCCCCGCCGGAAGGTGCCCAGGGTGGATGGCGCCTTGACCGTGCCGCCCAGGGTGCAGGCCGTCCCCCCGGTGCGCAACACATCGGCGTCGTCAATGCAGTCGCCCCCAGCCAGCGCAGACGCCACCAGCGTCATCATCTTGTCGCTCGTGTTCGCCCGCCCCGGGGCATCGCCCAGGTCGAGGCGCTGCCGGACGAGTTCGGGCAGGCCGAGATGCCGCGCCAGGGTGGCCGGAAGGAGCAGCCCGGCATTGGCCACCAAGCGGCGGTCGTCGAAGGTGATTTAGATCCGGTCGAGGTGGTTGCGTGACAGCATCTACTGGGTGCTCCTTTTCCGGGGCCGTTTTTTTGCTACAAAACCATTATCCCAGAAGCACAGGAGCACCTTCTTGCCGCCTCAGGACGCTAACCCGACGCCCTCCTTCGGTGGATTCGGGCTTAGACACAGGCGATACCCTTGGGAACCGTTTAGCGTCCTTTGGACGCACCCACCTTTTGACTACGTAGCCTCCCCCGCTTTTGAGCAAGTGGCGGGAGGCTTACCTTTTGTTCCGAGACACCTGATCAACAGCGAACACCCTGGACTTCCTGCGCATCTGTCGGGCCAAAGCAGCTCACTCGCCAGGGTATCCAAGAGTACGAAAGGAACCTATTGAGATGGCAAAAGAGCAGGCATCAGACCTGGCGGAGCTTAGGAAACGAATTCGCCATTCGGCATCCCATGTGATGGCAGACGTCGTTACAAAGATTTTCCCGGACGCCAAGCTGGCGATCGGGCCGCCCACGGAAGACGGATTCTACTACGACTTCCTCGTCCCCGAAACGTTTTCCCAGGACGACCTCGACCGCATTTCGGAGCAGATGACGGATGCGATCGCCCACGACCTCCCGTTTGAGTACAAGGAGTACTCTCACGAGCAGGCTGTAGCGATGAACGCGGACGAGCCCTTGAAGCTGGAGATCATAGACGAGATCGAGGAGGGTGAGCCGATATCCACGTATCGACACGGTGACTTCGAGGACCTGTGCTCCGGCCCTCACGTCGACTCCACGGGCAAGATACCCGCCTTCAAGCTTCTGAGCGTCGCGGGGGCATACTGGCGAGGGGACGAAAAACGGCCGATGCTTCAGCGTATCTACGGGACGGCGTTCGAGTCCCAAGAGGCGTTAGACGAGCACCTCGACCGCCTAGAGGAGGCAAGGCGCCGAGACCACCGGGTGCTCGGCAAGGATCTGGACCTGTTTTCAATACACGACGAGACGGGGCCCGGCCTTATCATCTGGCATCCGAAGGGCGCGCGGATAAGGCGGCTTATCGAAGATTTCTGGAAGGTGGAGCACGACCGGGCCGGCTACGAGCTCGTGTACACGCCCCACATTGGGCGCTCTACTCTTTGGGAGACGAGCGGTCACCTGGACTTCTATAGCGAGAACATGTACGCCCCAATGGACATGGACGGGCAGGAGTACTACTTGAAGCCCATGAACTGCCCGTTCCACATCATGTACTACAAGACGGCCCTCCACAGCTATCGCGACTTGCCCATGCGCGTCGGCGAGCTAGGCACGGTCTACCGGTACGAGCGAGGGGGCGTCGTGCAGGGCCTGCTGCGAGTACGTGGACTAACACAGGACGACGCGCACATCTTCTGTCGCCCAGACCAGGTCGAAGACGAAGTCGACGGCGTCCTGGACCTTACGTTTCACCTGCTCAACAGCTTCGGCTTCACCGAGTACGAGGTGATGTTATCCACCAGGCCGGAAAAGGCGGTCGGGGAGCCGGAGCGCTGGGATCTGGCCACCGAGTCGCTGCGCCGTACGCTGGAGCGCCGCAAGCTGGCGTTCGAGGTCGACGAGGGCGGAGGCGCCTTTTATGGCCCAAAGATCGACGTCCATATCCGAGACGCGATCGGCAGGCAGTGGCAGCTCACGACGGTCCAGTTCGACTTTAATCTGCCCGAGCGATTCGGCCTCAAGTACATTGGCGACGATAGCGCGGAAAAACAGCCGTACATGATCCACCGAGCCTTGCTCGGTTCACTGGAGCGCTTCATAGCAGTACTTATCGAGCACTACGGTGGCGCCTTTCCAACATGGCTTGCGCCGGTGCAGGCAGAGGTCATCCCCATCGCCGAACGGCACACTGAGTACGCGCGGCAAGTCGAGGCCCAGCTCGCCGACGCCGGCATCCGATCGCACACGGACGCACGCAACGAGCGCATGAACGCCAAGATCAGGGAGGCCCAGCTACAGAAGGTCCCTTACATGCTCGTCGTCGGCGACCGGGAAGCAGAATCGGGTAAAGCCGCAGTGCGGCTCCGCTCGGGAGAGGACATTGGCGCTCTGCCAATCGACGAGGTAGCAGAGCGGATTGGAGCCGAAGTAGAGGCCAAGAAGTAGTTCATGTGTGTTCGGAGTGGCAGCCACCTGTCCAACTGGGACCGCCCGGTGTTGTCTAGTAAGGGACCTTGTGCTATATTCGGTACTGCCCGGTCATGGTCGGGCTTGCAGTACTTAAAGAGGTGTTGGTATACCTAGGGACTACAGGACAAACGCAAGGATTCACGTCCCCGAAGTCCGCCTGGTCGACGAGACCGGCAAGCAGTTGGGGATAATGCCTACCCGCCAGGCATTGGAGCTCGCACAGGAGCGCGGACTTGATCTGGTGGAGGTAGCGCCGACTGCCGAGCCGCCGGTGTGCCAGGTGCTGGACTATGGGAAGTTTCGCTACGAGTTGACTCGTCGCGAAAGGACGGCGCGAAGAGAGCAGAAGGCCAAGGCCTCCAATGTCGTACGGGAGGTCAGGCTCAAGACTCGGATAGGAGCGCACGACCGGTCTGCCAAGACTCGCCAGGTGAAGCGGCTTCTGGAAGAGGGCTCAAAGGTCAAGGTTTCAGTGATGTTCCGTGGCAGAGAGATCACGCACCCGGAGATAGGCATGGCTGTCTTGAAGTTGGTTGCCGAGGACTTGTCGGAGGATGCCAAGATGGAGCGACCTCCGACCTTCGAAGGCCGCTTTCTGTCAATGCTACTCACGCCGACACCAGCCAGTCCCGCGAAGCCTGCCCAACAACGGGAGCCTAAAATTGCCGAAGCTTAAGACACATAAGGGCGCCGCGGCCCGATTCAGTACCACGGGCACTGGGAAGCTGCGCCGGATGAAGGGCAATCGCAACAAGTATCGCCGTAAGAAGCCCGCGAGTGTCCGGCGGCTCTACTCCCGCAAGGTAGAGGCCAGCAAGGGAGATGCCGCTCGGATCATCCCGTTGCTGCCCAAGAGTCTACGATAGCTGAGCCTATCCAATGACCAGGATAACCCGCGGTACCAACAAGCGCCGCCGCCACAAAAAGCTGCTGAAGCAGACCAGGGGCCACAAGGGCGTCCGCCACAAGCTGTACAGGCGGGCCCATGAGTCACTGATCCACGCTCTTCAGTACTCGTACGCGCACCGCAAGCGGAAGAAAGGCGACATGCGACGCTTGTGGGCGATACGCATCAACGCCGCCGCGCGCGCCAACGGCACCTCCTATAGCAAGCTGATTCACGGCCTCAAGATAGGAGGCGTTGAGGTCAATCGAAAGATGCTCGCCGACATCGCGATCAGCGACCCGCAGGCCTTTGCCCAGGTAGCGCAACACTCCAAGGAACAGCTAGAAGCCAGCTAGATAGTCGGGGGTCATCGAGGACCACAAAAAGGGGCGGGTTTGAAACCCGCCCCTACGTTTTTCCGACGGCCTCATAGAGATTGATAGCTGGCCTCACGACCCCCTCCCGTCCGATCACCCTGCAGGAACCGCACGAGGCCCCGAGATCCTCCTAGGCGGTAGGGCTTTACGATGGCAACTCGAAGCCGTAGCCAAATTACCAACGCTACCGGTCGACAACTGCTGGTAGGGGCGGGTTTCAAACCCGCCCTCCCTTATTCTGACACCAGCAGCCGGATGTCGTGGGCCAAGTCTGAGGGGTCAAAGGGCAGCGTGAAGACTACACGCATGAGGCCATCGCGGTCGATCAGGTACACGGGCGCAGAGTGAGATACCAGAAACTCGGAGGCTATGTCCCTCCGTAGGGTGCCCGCGCTCCCGTGTTCGCTCCCGCCGGCATCCACCTCAGCTAGCACATCTCCTTGGGCACGATCGTCTATAGCCGGGTCGGTATAGTACGCTTCCCATATAGGAGCGAGCTGCTCTTCCTCCCCCACCAGAAAGGCCCATTTGTGGAGCATGTCCCACTTCTCGGAGTAGCCATAGGCCTCTTCGACCGTGTCGCGGACCGGGTCGACGCTGACGGCCACGAAGGCGACCTCGTCCGCGTCATCGCCCAGCATCTGGTGAGTCCGCTTGAGGTGTCCGGCGACGACCGGACAGATGTCAGGGCAGTAGGTGTATAGGAAGGTTAAAGCGACGACCTTGCCGTCGTAATCGGCTAGGGCCACGGGCTCGCCAAACTGGTCGTCGAGCTCGAAGGAAGTAGCGGGGTCGGACGACTCGAGTATGGTCCCCAACATGGTGTCGGACCCGGAGCACGCCGAGACGACTACGGCCGCCAACCACACCCCTAGAGTCGCTCGGATGATCACCTGTCTTCTCTACCCAGCCCACCAGTCCGTGCCCTAGAGCACTACTCTCGTTCGACCATGCGCTGCGCCAGCGCCGCAACGCCGGGCACCCCCACAACCAGAGCAATCCCCAGAGCGACGACCGCCCACTCCTCAACCACCATTTCGTTTAGCAGAATGAAGATCACGCCGAGCCCGCCACCGAACACCACGATCGTCAGCACGGCCAGCAGGGGGAACAGCAACGCCTTGCCCATATAATCTGGTCTCATCTATACATCGTCCTTTCGGTCCAAGGGTACGCCGCCGGACTAGCTCTGCCAACCCTTAGCGACTCCCGAAGGGCCTGGGTCGGTCGGCAAGTACTCGCCCTCCGCCGCCTCGGCCTCCGTTTTTTCCTCCTCGCGTTTGTACCAACGAAAGAATGCCACGATCAGAAGGGTCATGAAGAGCGCGCCTCCGCCCATCTTCATGATAATCGCCCCAATCTGCTGGTCGACGACGGGGGACAGCGCCCAGATCTGTGGCGCATCGGCGTACCACTCGTACAAGGGGACGCTGGAGAAGGTTATCGCCGCGAAGACTATAAGCTGGGCGATCGATAGCAAGAACAGATAGACCATCTGGAGCGGGTAAGCGAGGCGCGGCAGCTCCGGCATGTTGCTGGCGATGGGCCACCACATCAAGGTCGCGGTCCCCATGAAAAGGAGATGCTCTCCAATATGGACCGAGTAATGTGTGACTGAGAGGTTGTACAGAGCGGGAATGTGCCACAGCGAGAACACGATGTTGAACACGGCGAAGGCTGGCACTGGGTGGGTTGCAAGCCGGGCTAGTCTGAAGACGACGTCAGGGCGCAGGAAAGGACGTACCAGCCAGTCAGGCGTGCCCACGATCAGGAGCGGTGGCGCCACTAGCGTCAGAAGCACATGCTGCAGCATGTGGGCGCTAAAGAGGTACCGGTCGCTCAGATAGTGTAGCGGTGACAGGAGCGAGACCAAGATCACCAGGACGCCGAGTGTGAAGGTCGCGACCTGACGAGGGTTCGAGCGCTCGGCGAGGTTATACCGCTCTCTCAGAGGGCCCACGCCGAGCAGGTAGGCGCCCTCCAATGCCGCAAGGCCAATCAGGACCTCTGGATGGCCGTGCCAGTGCGTCCAGAGTGACCCTGCTACCGCGTCCAACGGACTCTCCTATGAACTGCCACTCTACACGAAGAACCTGAACAGGCCCAGCAGTGCGAGCCCTACCGTGCCGGCAAGCGCCAGGCCACCTAGAAACAGGCCGGTGAACAGCCGGGCGTCGTACCTCAGGTGCATGTAGAACATCGCCACCAACGCAAACTTCATGCCCGACAGAACGACAAGGATCGGGATGATGCCGTGTCCCAAGCCCTCGACGTAGAAGATGCCTACCTCGGCGGCCGTAATCGCCGAGAGGGTCATGGCGACCTTGAAGTAGGTGAGCGGTGTCGGGTGGCCGGTGTGCACCGTCCCTGCTTCAGATTCCTCGGCCACTGTATGAGTTTCCTCTGCCATGCCCTCCTCTACCGGTCGTGTCCTGTAGTTCTAAAACCCGGGGAAAACGCCGAATAGATATATCACCGTAAAAATAACGATCCAGACGACGTCGACGAAATGCCAGTACAGCGCGGCAAGATCGACGTCGAGGTTTCTAGCGGGCGTCACACCACCGCGGAACGAGTAGAAGAACAGGGACAGCAACCAGATGACTCCCAGCGTAACGTGGGCGCCGTGAAAGCCGGTGAGCGTGAAGAACGTGGTGCCGAACAGGTTCGTCCTGGGGGTAAGCCCGTGCTGCTCCTTGAACTCCTCGACATCCGGCCCGCACCGACTTTCGAATGTCTTTTCGTAGTCGGTTAGGCTTTCGAGATAGCTCGCGTCTTGAGCTTCCACTTTCGCGCAGTCTAGGTGCACTTCGTGGTTGGCGAAGTCTCTGAACTCAAACGTCTGGAACGCGAGGAACGTCATTCCCAAGATAGCGGTGGATAAGATCCAAATACGGAACCCCTTGATGCTCCCCCTGGTCAACGCCGCATACGCCAGGACCATGCTCATGCTGCTCATCAGAAGCACGAAGGTGCTGACCGACGTCGTCGGAATGCTGAAAACGTCCTCGGGGAACGGCCCGACCTTGCTCTGACCCTTGTAGACAAGGTAAGTCGCGATCAGGGAGCCGAAGAACATGCAGTCGGAGCCCAGGAAGGCCCACATCAGCAGCTTCCGGTGGCTAAGACCTGTCGCCGTGTCTTCGTGCTCTACGGCATGGGGAAGAGCGGGCGCGTGCTCCAAGGATCAGTCACCCCTAGTGGGTTGGAGTTTCATCGGGGTCGTTGACCGGCTCGAAGGACCAGGCGTAGGTAGATACCAGGGTGATGGCGCCCCCTATAGCTGCGACGGCCACGTGATAGATCAGTCCGTAGCCTCCGATAAGCAGGCCTATCGACGCCACGATCGGCCAGTAGGATGGCTGAGGTAGGTGGATCGAGTGGGCCCCGTTGTCCTCCGAGCCTCCGGCCACCGGCACCGCGAGCACGCCTTGCCGCTTCTGCATCCAGAAGGCATCCCTACCCTGCACGGTGGGAATCTGCGCGAAGTTGTACTCCGGGGGTGGAGACGGGATGGACCATTCGAGGGTCCTGGCATCCCACGGGTCGGCGCCTGCCTCCTCACCCTTCATGGCGCTACGGACAATGTTGTAGGCAAAGACCACTATTGAGAGGGCAAGTATGACCGAGCCACCGGTTGCCACTCCGTTCCAGAGGTTCCAACCCATCTCCGCGTCGTACGAGTAGATTCGCCTGGGCATCCCGTCGAGACCGAGGAAATGCATCGGGAAGAAGGTGACGTTCATCCCGATGAACGTGAGCCAGAAGTTGAGCTTCCCCCAACGCTCACTCGCCATTCGCCCCGTTATCTTGGGGAACCAGTAGTAGGCGCCGGCCATCAGCGCGAAGATGCTCCCGCCAAAGAGCACGTAGTGAATATGGGCCACGATGAAGTAAGTATCCTGTTGCTGCGCGTCCGATGCCGCCGAAGAGTGCATCACGCCGCTCAGACCGCCAATGATGAATAGCACTACGAAGCCGATCGCAAAGAGCATCGGAGTCCTCAGATCGATAGACCCCTTCCACATCGTGCCCATCCAGTTAAAGATTTTGATCCCGGTCGGCACGGCGATGGCCATCGTCGTCAGGGCGAAAACCGAGTTTGCGACCGGCCCAAGGCCGACAGTGAACATATGGTGGCTCCACACCATCCATCCCATGAACCCGATAATCACGCCGGAGAGCACTACCACCGGATAGCCGAAAAGCGGCTTCTTGGAGAAGGCGGGTATGATCTCGGATACGATCCCGAGCGCGGGCAGGATCAGGATGTAGACCTCCGGGTGGCCGAAGACCCAGAAGAGGTGCTGCCACAGCAGCGGACTGGCGCCGGCTGCCGGCACAAAGAAGTTGGCGCCGAAGAACCGATCGAACATAAGCTCGATCAACGCAACCGTGATCACCGGAAAGGCCAGGATCAAGAGGAATGAGGTGATTAACGTCATCCAGGTAAAGAGCGGCATCCGCATCAGCGACATGCCCGGCGCCCGCAAGTTGATGATGGTAACGATGAAGTTGAACGCGGCGGCCAGGGACGCGATGCCCAGGATCTGAAGGCTGAGTATCCAGAAGTCGATACCGTGGCCCGGGTTGTACGCCAACCCCGTGATCGGGGCGTAGCCGAACCAGCCCGCATTGGGTGCACCCCCGAGGAACCAGCTGAGCTTCAACATGAGTGCGCCGGCCAGGAAGGTCCAGTAGCTGAACGCGTTCAGGCGGGGAAACGCGACGTCACGTGCGCCGATCTGCAGCGGAATGATGTAGTTGAAGAAGGCGGCCCCCATCGGCATGATCGCCAGGAAGATCATCGTCGTCCCGTGCATGGTGAACAGCTGGTTGAAGACCTCGGGAGTGACCAGGTCCTGTCCAGGACGCGCGAGCTGGGCACGCATATAGAGGGCTTCGATGCCACCCGTTATGAACATGATGAACGCGGTGACCCCATAGAGGATTCCGATCCTCTTGTGGTCGATCGTAGTGAGCCAGCTCCAGACGCCGGTGGGGTGGACCGGCCGACGTGGGAAGGGAAACGCCACCGTGGTCATCTTTCGTCTCCGTTGTTGCCAGTCCAAATCGAGGCACGTGTCGAAGCGGCCATATTATACTCTATGGTCATGGGCACAACTACTTTAACGTCTGCAGGTACGACACCAGCGCCGAGATCTCCGGCTCCGTCAGTCTTCTGGCCGGCTCGGTGTAGATGAGCGCCTCCTCGGCCATGATGTTTCCCGGCTTGACCGCATCCGGGTCCTCCAGCCATCTCCTCAGGTTCGCCTGCGTGTTCTCCAGTAGGCCGGCGGCAATGTGCCGTCGGCTCGCAAGGTGGGTCAGATTAGGTCCCTTGGTGCCGCGCGCCCGCCTTTCGCCCGCAACGGTATGGCAGGAGTTGCACAAGGCCCTACCGACGAACAGATCCCTGCCCCCTAGCGCCAACGGGTCGACAGGCTCAGAGGCAGGTCTGGCCTGACCCGCCAGCCAGGCATCAAAGTCTGGTTTGGACTCGGCGATCACTCTAAACCGCATATTGGCGTGGGCCACACCGCAGAACTCGGCGCACTGACCCCGGTACTCGCCTAATTCATCCGCCTGGATCCACATTGTATTTAGGTTATTCGGGACCAAATCGACTTTGCCCGCCAGCTTCGGTATCCAGAAGCTGTGGAGCACATCCTTCGAGTCCAGCGTGACGTTGACAACCTCGCCTACCGGAATGTGTAGCTCGTTGGCCGTCACGACCTTGCGGTCCGGGTCTTCGGGGTGAACATAATGAAACTCCCACCACCACTGGTGGGCCACCACGTCCACTGTCATCGCGTTCGGGAAGTGCTGAGCGTTATAGAAGATCGTAATAACGGTAGGGACCGCCACGACGGCGAGCACGACCGCCGGCAGTATCGTCCAGCCTATCTCGAGGCGCGTGTGGCCGTGGATCTGAGGAGGGTCGGCGCTTCCAGGACGCCTGCGATAGCGGATGACTATATAGAGGAGAGCGCCTACGACGACAACGAAAACAAACAACGCCGCCCAGAAGATCCAGTAGAAGAGGAGCAACTGGGACTCGGCGACCGGCCCGGAGGTGTCGAACGTCGACTGGCTATGCTCCGGCGTGCAGCCGGCCAGCACGGCGAGGAGCAAGACGAGCAGCGCGACGCCCAGGTATCGGATCGACCGGCGACTGAACGTCGACATACTCAGTGTCACTTAGACCGCCACGACGCTATCGACCCCGACGGCGACGAAAAGCACCGCGAGGTAAAGCAGAGAGTAGATGTACAAGCTACCAGCGCCCATGACGCCTGGCCGCCGAAGTAAGCGCCAGGAGTAGTACAGGAACCCAAACCCCAACGCACACGCTGCGGCGAAGTAGACCCACCCGACCGCCTGGGTTGTGAAGAACATCAACGTTAGCGCTACCAGCAAAAGCGTATAGAGCAAAATCGACCACTTAGTCTCCGCGATGCCATTGACCACCGGAAGCATCGGGATCCGTGCTCGCGCGTAGTCGTCCTTGATCAAGAGGGCCAGGGCCCAGAAATGAGGAGGAGTCCAGAAGAATATGATCGCGAACAGATAGATCGCTGGCAGGGCCAGATTTCCAGTGACAGCCACCCAGCCGACCATCGGCGGAATGGCGCCGGCCGCGCCTCCGATTACTATATTCTGAGGCGTGACCCTCTTAAGCCACAGGGTGTAGACGAAAACATAGAATAGCGTGGCGCTCAAGGTCAGCATCGCGCTAAGCGGGTTGACCAGCGCTCCAAGAACTACGAAGGCAACGACGTTCAGGAGGCTTCCGAACGCAAGGGCCTGACGAGTCGATACCCTGCCGCCGGCCACCGGGCGACCCACTGTCCGAGTCATCAGGCCATCGATATCCCTTTCAAGACCGTGGTTGAGAGCGTGTGCCCCTCCGGCCGCTAGAGCTCCACAGCCCAGGACGAGCACAACCAGGGAGACCTCGGGCGGCCCGCCGGCTGCCAGGAACATCCCACCCAGTGCGGTCAGCAGCAGCAGCGAGATTATTCGCGGTTTCGTCAGCGCCACGTAGTCCCTGACAACGCTCCGCGACGATGCCATCTGTGCGATCACGAGGCCATCCCCTTCACCACCGAGTCTAACCGAGGTCCCAGGTGCGCTCGTCGCGGTAGCCACTGAGGCAGGAAGGTGACTGCAGCCAGTAACACAATCGACATCCACAGCAGAGTTGCGACACTCAGATGAAGAGACTTGAGCGGCAAAGAGAAACCGGTCCAAACGGTCGCCGCCCCAATAGCGGCCTGGACTATGAAAAGGCCTGTCGCCACCAACGCGATCATCGCCAGGCTGGGCTGTTGGTCCTTTCGCGACCAGGCGGCCGCCGCGGTACCGGCGATCAAAACACCCACCAAGGCAACGCTTATTCGATGTGACATGTGGACTAAGAACGCCTCACCCTGCGGCAGCACGCTTCCATTGCACAGGGGCCAGGTCGCGCATACTGAGCCGTAGCCGCGGCCCACCATGTAAGACCCAAATAGGATAACGGCGAACAGGCCAACAAGGGTGACCACAAGCAGGCTGTAGTACCGGTTTAGCTCCCCAGGTCCTGTTCTCACGGGCCCGGTCTTGGAGTCGGCGTTCCATGCGGCGACAACCGCCACGACCAGACAGGCGACGGCGAGCTCCGCCACTCCGAGATGGACCAATACCATCCACCATGCCAGCTCAGTTAGGACGGTGATCCCGCCAAGGACCGCCGCAACCACCACCAGCGCCAACGCTGCTGTGTTTGAAGCAGTAACCCTAACATCGTCGCGATGGGACCACCACGCCATCACGGTTGTCGCCAGCACCAGGAGTCCAAGCGCGGTCGCCGAGAGCCTGTGGGAATACTCAATGAGGGTCGAAATCTCCAAGGACGGGATAACTCGTCCGTCGCACAGGGGCCAGTCCGGACACCCGAGTCCGGACCCGGTCACGCGGACGACTCCCCCCAGCGTTACCTGTCCGACGGCGGCCACGAGAGCGACCAAGGTCAAGGCCCTCAAGGCCGAGTGGCTCTTGACTCCGCGCCCGAGCCGCCAACTCACGAAGAAGGCCCCTCGCCGTACGGTCATTTGTGCAAGCGTTCACAACCATAGCACAGGCCTTTTTTTCAGTCAACGGAAATCGGCCACGCTCGCCCCCGACCGTCGCTCCTTGACGGAGCAACCGGCCCAAAGCTAAAATTAGACGGCCGTCTGGACCCGTGAGCCGGCGATTTCTCGGTAGTCGACTACGCCCGGCGCGCTCCTGTCTGGTGGGAACAAATAGTCCCTGGCCCGCTAGCTCAATGGCAGAGCAACTGACTCTTAATCAGTAGGTTCTCGGTTCAAGTCCGAGGCGGGTCACTCTTCTTCTACCCCATAACAAAGGGGCTCTCGGGATTTCGAGAGACCCTAAGCCCGAATCCACCGAAGGAGGGCGTTGGATTAGCGTCCTGAGGCGGCAAGAAGGTGCTCCTGGCGCTCTCTATTGTCCGCCGCGCCTGTGCGGGCGCAGCTACGACGACGCGGGGAACGGTAGTATCCTATCGTTCGGAATGGTTTCCGCGATCCGCGACGCCGGAGGCGCATCCGGGGCTCGTCGACGAATCAAACGAGGAGGCCATCCGCCGCCACTCGCTCGGCGGATGGAGGATGAACGACATGGACGCTACCGGCGAGATGTACCTGATAGCGGACGAGCTGCGCAGCATCGCAGACCTGGGGCTGCACTACGCAGAGAACGACTACGACCGCGAGCGGTACCATCGCGCACTGTCGTTGAGCGCCCGCTTGGTCGCCGCGATAGAGAAGAGGCCGGCGGACGACGTGGTGGAGGAGTACGAGGGGAACCTGCGCCATGCCACGCCGTACGTCTGCGCCGACGCCGCCGTATTCCGGGACGGCCGCATCCTCCTGATCAGGCGCGAGGACAACGGTCTCTGGGCAATGCCGGGCGGAGTGACCGAAGTCGGCGAGACGTGGGCGCAGTCGGTGGAGCGGGAGCTTCACGAAGAGACAGGCGTGGAGGGGACCGCCAGGAGTCTGCTCGGCGTCTTCGACTTTAGCCTATGGGGCGGCCGCTCCAAGTTTCAGACATACCTCGGCGTGTGGCTCGTCGACGTCGGCAACGACCAGATTCCGATCGCGGGCCCGGAAACGACCGGCGTAGGCTTCTTCTCCGAGGACGACCTGCCCGACCTGTCGCCGGGACATGTGGGCCCGGTCCGCTTGGTGTTCGAGCTCGCACGCGGCGACAGGCCGATACCCTACTTCGACCCGACGACGTGACGCCGTGCCCCCGGCCGGCCGCAAAGGTTCAGTGTCGGTGTAACAGTTCAGGGTTGAGGGGCCACACAACCCGCTCACCCTGAGCAGCGGCGGTGCTTCACCGGCGCGTATCGAAGGGCGCACGCAATCTTCCCGCCAATGGTGATGTCGGTTTAGTGTCGTTCACCCGGACGTTTAGTGTCGTTCACCCGGACACTTTAGCTAGGGGCTTCTAGCTGACCCACCCCGACCCCGACACCGACAAAGGGTTGGGGTGGGGGTGGGCGAGCGGGGCCGAGCGGCTTTGGGCCGTCGGCCCGCCCGCCCACTGAGCGAAAACGAAATCCACCCGCCGCCGCCCGACGTCCTCGATGGAGCCGCCGACCTGGGCGGCGTGGGAAATCGCACGAGGTTGCCCGCACAGCGTTTTATTGGGGATGTCCGGTGAGACCCCCACCCCCACGGGCTCGCTACAGGACGCCTCGCTGCCTGTGTGTCCGCTGAGGGGGCATGGGCGGCGCGTCCGGCATGATCGGAGCCCACCTCCGCTGCCTGGGGCCGCTAACTCACCACGCCAAGAGATGGTTTTGTGAGCTTGATTGGATGGTTGACGGCATCCGTGAGTGATACTACGATGGCTCTCGTCGAGGATGGTGCGTTACTTGGGTCCAGGCAGCTTGATATGGGTAATTCCGGCCTACACCACCTAGCAAGAAAGTGTCCATTTGGAATTCCTACGTTCCGTGATCTGGGAGAGGGCATTTTGGGGCATGACAAGCCTGATATAGATATGATATGAGGTGTTGAAATGACCGTGATAAGAACGTGGTTATCACTTTCGACAGCAGTCTTGATCCTCATGGTCGGCTGCGACCGACAGCCGGCCGAGGTCGAATGGTCGCACGTGCCGTCAGCAGCGCCGACCCAAAGTGAGGGGACTCCGGGTGCGTCTGGCGAACCGCTGCCGATGCCCGAGCCACTGGAGTGGGAGGAGGAGTGGCTGCTGACGAGGATGGCACGAGACGGCGACGCGGAGGAGTGGCTGCTGATGAAGCTACAGGGACTCGGTGAAGGGGCCGCCCGTGTCCTCAATGCCTCTGACGACAGGCTGGAGGGGCTACTTGCGCTCGTGGACGTGGGGTGGAAGAACCAAGTCGTGGAAATAGGGCGGGAGTGGCAAATCAGGTTCCGTCAGCGATAATGGGACACATCTGAGGTGTAGAAAAACCGAGAGTTTGGAGGTGGTGTGGGTTCTTGGACATGCGAGCGAGGTTCTCCCTACTCAGTTTAGTAGTCCTAGCCGCCCTAGTCTTTTCTACTTCCCAAGTCCGCGCTGCTGCTCCAAGACGTTTTCAGGCCACCCTAGACGGTGCCCAGGCCGGTGTTGCTGTCGGAGCCATGGGAACTGGGGTGTTCACCCTCAACTCCGCCAAAACTGAGCTGGCTTTCGAGATTACCGTCGATGTTGCGCAGTTGACGGGTGCTATAAGCGCAGCCCATATCCACAACGCTCCTCCCGGCGTGGGAGGAGGGGTTGTTCGCGACCTCAATTTCGTTAATGGCACGGCATCAGGAACGTGGACATCCGGTGACACCCAAGCCCTTACTGCGGCGATGGTGAGCGAGCTACAAGATGGCAATCTGTATGTGAATATCCATACCGCGGTCAACGGTGGAGGGGAAATCCGCGGGCAGATTGTCAGCTATGACATCGGCACCACGCCGTTCAGTGCGAGTCTGGATAGCGCCCAGGCAGGGACCACTGTACCAGCCATGGGGACCGGTGTGTTCACCTTAAACTCAGCGGAAACGGAGCTCGCGTATCATATTACTGTCGATGTCGCTCAGCTTACCGGCGCTATTACGCAGGCGCATATCCACAATGCGCCGGCAGGACAGGGTGGTGGAGTCGTCCGCAACCTCAGTTTTGTCAACGGCACCGCTTGCAACTGTTCAGACTTAAAGGGATGAACCTAAGACCCCCTAGCGTTGCGAGTGGCAGTGATGTCATAAGGGAGAGGTGGAAGCTGAAGTAGACCTGCAGAGTGCGAGCCGTGAGACGCTGCTGGCGGTGATAGCCGAGTTGCGGCAGCGTGTAGAGGAGTTGGATGCTCAGCTGAGCATCCGCGGCCCGACCGCAGGGATGCCGGGCAACAAGCGGTTCGTCAAGCGGCATCAGCCTAAGAGGAACGGACCCCGTAAGCGTCGTCTCCACGGCTTTGCCCGACGGCGGATGGAACCCACGCAGCGGGTGATACATGCTCCTGAGTCGTGCCCGGAGTGCGGGACGGGCCTGTCAGGCGGCTGGGTTCAGCGGACACGAGAAGTCATCGAGCTTCCGATGGTGCCAGCAGAGGTGATCGAGCACGTCTTTGTGGCCCGGATATGTCCGCTGTGCGACAAGCGGCGGTTGCCTCAAGAGCCGTTGGAGGGCTTAGCAATGGGGCGGCGGCGCTTGGGAGTCAACCTGGTGAGCCTTATTGTTACGCTGCGAGAAGAGGGGCGGCTGCCGGTGAGGAGCATCCAGTGGTACCTGCAAACGGTACATCAGTTGGAGCTGAGCGTGGGCGCCATCATTGACGTAGTACACGCCACGGCCCAACGGGCCCAACCGGTAGTGGCTGAGATGCTGGAGCGCATACGTGGCTCTCCGGTAGTGCATGCGGATGAGACCGGCTGGCGGCAGGATGGGGCCAACGGCTATGTCTGGACCTTCAGCACTCCCACGGAGCGATACTTCCTACGCCGTGGCCGCGGCAAGGGTGTGGTGGACGAGGTGTTGGGCGAGTCCCCCGGTCAGGGCGAGAGCAGACTCTTCAGCGGAGTGCTGGTGAGTGACTTCTACGCTGCATACAGTCACTACCCCGGCCTCAAGCAGCGCTGTTGGGTACACCTGTTGCGGGACATCAATGAGCTTGAGGCGTTGTACCCTCAAGACATGGGCCTCGCCCTATGGGCTACAGCGGTGCGCCAACTCTATGACCGGGCAAAGGCGTGCACTGACGCCCGCAGCCGACCGGCGTCTGGCTCACACCCGTCAGCGTCTCCCAACCAGTTGATGCTGGAGAAACTTCTGCTGTCGCTGTGCCAGCCCTTCTCCAACGACGATACTGCGCCTCAAGCCAAGCTCTGCCGGCGCATAGAACGGTTCATCAAGGAACTGTTCGTCTTCGTTTCCCACCCGGGTGTGCCACCCGAGAACAATGCGGCTGAACGGAGCTTACGGCACCTGGTGGTCAGCCGTAAGATCAGCGGCGGCACTCGCTCTGAACGGGGCACCAACACCAAAATGGCTCTCGCATCCCTCTTTGGCACCTGGAGGGCCAACAACCTTAACCCACTCCTCCACTGCCGCAACCTGCTCGTTTCCCCTCAACTCTGAACAGTTACCACCGCTTTCGGGAACTGGACATCGGGTGACGGTCAGGCTCTAACGCCAACGATGTTGAACGAACTGAAGAACAGCAACCTCTACGTCAACATTCATACGGCAGTTAACGGCGGCGGAGAAATCAGGGGCCAGATAATCGTCCACTCTGGTTTCGGAGCGACCCCCGTGATACCTAGCTTGTCTTTGATTGGAACAGTGGCAATGGCTGGGTTGCTCACCCTGGTGTATCTCTCAGCCCTCAGACGGCGGCGGAGCACTCTCTCTCCAAGGTAGCCATCCCAACTATCCTAGCGTCGGAGTAGTCTTGATAGGCCTTCAGGGCCGTCGGCAGCCTCGCACCGTGCCAGACTAAGGACAGGTGGTCGGGTCATTTGGGTTGCAGGGCATCACGTTGGTTGCCACCCGGCCATGAGTTATATCGAATGTAACTGGGTCTCCCTCTTCAAAGAAGTGGTCGCCTGTGGTCTTAAAGACGAAAAATTGGCGGCCCTTTCCCGAAGTGTCACCCTCGATGAAGCCGACGCCATCATGGGAGTAGAGTCCCAGGAAGTGGTGTAAGAGGGAGAGGGTCTGGAGAAAGAGAGACCACCGCGTCATCCTTAGCGAGCAAAGAAGAAAGCTCAAGAAAGGAGGACAACAGTGGTCAAGGAAAGGATGGACCTGCTGGAGCTATTGCGCAGGGGGGGAATGGACGGTGACGTGGACTTCCTACGGGAGGCACTGAGAGTGCTGGTAGAGGGGATCATGGATGCGGAGGTGTCATCGAGGATCGGTGCTGAGTATGGAGAACGCAGCCCTGAGCGGGTGACCCAGCGCAACGGGTATCGGTCCCGGGCGTGGGATACCCGGGTGGGGACTATGGAGCTGCACATCCCGAAGCTTCGAGAGGGGAGCTACTTCCCGAGCCTGCTGGAGCCACGGCGTCGCAGCGAGCGAGCTCTGCTGGCTGTGATCCAGCAGGCCTACGTGGAAGGGGTATCCACAAGGCGGGTGGATGACCTGGTCAAGGCCCTGGGGTGCGAGGGTATCTCCAAGAGCCAGGTGTCGCGTATCTGTCAGGAGCTGGACGTGGTGGTGGATGGCTTCCTGGGCCGTCCGCTGGACGGTGGACCCTACCCTTACCTGTGGCTGGACGCACTGACCCAGAAGGTCAGGGAGGACGGCAGGATCGTCAACGTCAGCGTGGTGGTGGCGACGGCCGTCAATGGCGAGGGCAAGCGGAAGATCATTGGGATGGACGTGGGTACCAGTGAAGACGGCGCCTTCTGGCTGGCCTTCCTACGCTCGCTGTCCGCCAGGGGCCTCAGCGGGGTGGAGCTGGTGGTATCGGACGCTCATCAGGGACTCCGCGGCGCCATCGCCGCAGTCTTCGGCGGAGCCAGCTGGCAACGGTGCCGCACCCACTTCATGACCAACCTGCTCACTCGGGTACCCAGAAGAGTCCAACCATGGATGGCCACCATGGTCCGCACCATCTACCAGCAACCCTCCCCCGATGAGGTACACGCCCAACTCGATAGGGTGACCGATCAACTCGGAGACCGGTTCCCTCAGGTGGCCTCTCTACTGGACGAGGCTGGACCCGATATCCTGGCCTTCTCCAGCTTCCCTGTCGCCCACTGGAAGAAGATCTGGTCCAACAACCCCCTGGAGCGTCTCAACAAGGAGATCAGGCGTCGCACCGATGTCGTGGGCATCTTCCCTAACCGACCAGCCGTGCGTCGCCTGGTTGGCGCCGTCCTCGCTGAACAGCACGACGAATGGGCCGTCGGCCGCCGATACCTCACACCCGCCATTCTGATCCTAAACGAAGCTCTTCCGGAGGCCGATCTCGCGGAGGCGACAGCCGCCTAAACAACATCAACAGGATGACGCACTCTTCCACCACTTGACGGGACGTGACCGGCAACGGCTGCCCCTTCCTTAGCAAATAGGCGCGCCGTAGCAGCACCGAGACCCCTCGCGCCGCCGCTAATGAGGCCCGCCTTGCCCTGCAGCCTCGGCGTAGGCATTTCTAGGAAGCTTCGCCGCTACTCTAGCGCAGTTGTGCGAGTTCGCGTGCCGTCTTGCCGTTCTTTCGGCGGCCGACAGGCAAGACTTCGTTCAGACTGCCGGAACGAAAGCCCTCGAGGTCGAGGGTGACGTACGCGTAGCCAATAGAGCGAAAGTACCCTGCAACGGCCTCCCTCACGTCATCATCGACCAGACGGCCAAACTCTGACGGCTCAACCTCGATCCGCGCAACGCTATCGTGGTGTCGCACCCTAAGCTGCTTGATTCCCAGACTGCGGAGGAACTCCTCGGCCTTGGCGATACGGGTCAGGGCCTCGACCGAGACGGGGGTGCCGTACGGGATGCGCGACGACAGGCAGGCCTGCGACGGCTTGTCCCAGGTTGGCAGGCGCATCTCTCGAGATAGGGCCCGTATCTCCTCTTTAGAGAGGCCGGATTCCACAAGCGGACTGCGGACTTCGTGCCGCCTGGCGGCGTTCAGACCCGGGCGGAAGTCGCCGAGGTCGTCCATGTTGGCGCCGTTGGCCACGCACCCGAATCCCTCTTGGGCCACGATAGTCTTCAAGTGCTTGTACAGCTCGTCCTTGCAGAAGAAGCAACGGCTGGCGTCGTTGGCTTGGTAGTCCGGCCTCTCGACCTCTTGGGTGTAGATGACACGGTGATTGAGACCCAGCTGCTGGGCGATAGACGTAGCCTCACGCAACTCTGACGGCGCAAGACTGGGAGAGCAGGCAGTAACGGCCAGGGATTTCGTTCCCAGTACCTGGCTGGCCATAGCGGCGAGGAAGGTGCTGTCTACTCCACCGGAATACGCTACGATGACCGAGCCCATCTCACGGAGGATGGCCGCGAGAGTCTCCGTTTTCTGGTATGGGGATACGCGGTCTTGTACCGGTGCTGTCATGGATAGTTCCTCGATGAAAGTGTCTCGCCAAGATTGGAGATGGTCGGCCGCCGACCGCAATCATAACATGACGGTGCGGTGGGAACAGGCCGCAGGATTCGGCCTACGCTGCTGATATAATCAGGCGAGGTTCGGCACTCGCCCGCCCGCGTATCAGACCCAAGGACACTTGTCAGAGGGAAGGTCACCCATCGACAAGGCACGCCTCCGCGAACTGCTCGAAGACTTCAGGCATGGCCGGCTGAGCGCCGACGACGCTATAACCCAGTTGAGCAGCCTGTCGTACCAGGACCTGGGCTTCGCCAAGGTGGACCATCACCGGGAGTTTCGTAAGGGGTTCCCCGAGGTGGTCTACGGTGAAGGCAAGACGCCTGAGCAGGTAGCCACACTTGCCGCAACGGTCCTGGAGAGATCGGACCGGCTACTCGTAACCAGGGCCGCGTCGGAGGCCTTTGCCGCGGTAAAGGCCAAGGTCACAGACGCCGCCTACGACCCGACGGCCAGGACCATAGTGGTTGATCGTCGAGAGTCCCGGAGGCAGATTCCAGGCGTTGTCGTTGCGAGTGGGGGTACGTCGGACCTGCCGGTCGCGTACGAGGCCGCGATCACGGCCGAGCTCATGGACTGTGAGGTCGAGCGGGTCTTCGACGTAGGAGTCGCGGGCCTTCACCGCCTCGTCGATAGCTTGCCTGTCCTGCGGGAGGCCAAGGTCGTTGTTGCCATCGCCGGTATGGAGGGGGCACTCCCCTCGGTGATAGGCGGTTTGGTCGCGGCGCCGGTCATAGCGGTCCCGACCAGCGTCGGATACGGTGCCAGCTTCGGCGGAGTCGCTGCTCTGCTGGCGATGTTGAACAGTTGCGCCCCAGGGGTGGCGGTGGTCAACATCGACAACGGCTTCGGCGCAGGATATCTGGCCGCACAGATCGTCAACGGTCAAAGCAGTATGCGCTCAAAGACGTAGCGCCCGATGTCTCGGTTCTCCTCGAACGAAAAGTCCTGGAAATCGCCGTTGTACCCTATGAGCGGCACCCTGCATTCGTGCCTGGAGCCGTGAGAGCGGAGGCTGGGTGGCATCGACACCTCCGATGAGCTGCCGAAGACGACATCCGGCTCGCCGGTTACCAGGATGTCGCCGATGCGGTCCAGGTGAAGCCTGAGCTCAGCCGCGGCCTCGAGCCTTGGCAGCGCCTCCTCGACACCAGGGGTATCTCCCAGAACCTTCACCGCCCGTTCGACGTCGCCCTCCTCGACGTAGACGAAGATGCTGCCGCCGAGGTTGGAGTGGTGCACGACGTACCGGTCCTTGATGATCGGCACCTGCGTTGACTCGATTCCATCCCTCTCCAACACCTTCTCGAGGTCGACCATGCGTGACTTGGCCGACATCCCGTGATCGGCCGTGACGAGCACGGTCGCCTCCGGATGCGCATCCACCAGGTCGCCGATCGCGCCGTCGAGTATCGACATATGTTCGCTCGACTCCGGTTCTTCCGGGCGGTAGGTATGCATGGCGTAGTCGGTGGTCGTGATGTAGACGAGGTCCGCCGGATGCTGGGCCATGAGGAAGCTGGCCGCCCTGACGACCCACCCGTTGACCTCGAGGGAGTAGATCCCTGGCGGAAGACCGACACCGTCGACTACCCAGTCGGGCGCTCGCCCCGACGACACCGAGACCGTAGCCCCATCGGATAGCAGCGTCCGTAGCTTGTCCTTGGCCGTCACCAGAATGGAGGTCTTGCCCTGTGTTTTGGCCCGCTGGAACATAGTCTCCACCATGATGTGATCGCCGGTCTCCATGTAGACCTCTTCGCCAGACTCGCGCACCAGCCGGTAGTTGGAGCATATACCGTGGACCTCCGGATAGCTGGCTGTAAGCAGCGACACATTGTTGACGTTGGTGACCGATGGCATCAGGGACCGGCCGATCTTGAGAAAGCCTTTCCTACCCATTTCTCGGAGGTTGGGCATCTCGCATGCGTCCAGGTATTCTGGATCGAAGCCGTCAACGCAGATGAGAACGGTCGGACTGTGCCTGTCTGCCAAATCAGCCTCCGGCGCCGGCCCGACTAGCGTGACCTTTCTGTGACCACGCGTCAAGGTCCCAACGGAAGCCCAGCTTGCGGGCCTGCTGCCAACGGCATAAGATTGATTCCCTCGTAAAAACCCGTTTTGAGCAAGTTCCAGCGATTTAGCACATCTGAGCGCTACCGTATGTTGGGGTAGTATACGGAACAGAGACTGTATATTGTACCCAGGTGTGGGTACGTTTGTTCTAATTCGACCTGCACAGACTTTTTACGAGAGAATCAAGATTGAACTAGGCAACATGGCAGACGCAAAGATAGAGTTCATCGACGTAACCAGTCTGCGCGCGGAGGCGATTGGCGAGCCCGGCGAGAGGACGTTCCGTATCCTGGTCGACGGCAGCATCGGTTCGGCAGTTATATGGCTCGAGAAGGAGCAGCTTTTCCAGCTGGCCGTTGCGATCGAGCAGCTGATGTCGAACCTGCCCGAGAGCGATAGCACCCCCGGCGCCCAGGTTGCTCAAAGCGAGGCCTTGCCGACAGTCAGCCTGGAGCTCAAGGTGGGCAAACTGGCCCTCGGCCGTGATGAGACTAGCGGTAGGTTTATTATTGACGCACACGACGTGGAATCTGACGAGAATGACCCGCCCACTGTCCGGGTATGGGGCGGAAGCTCCCATGCCAAGGGCTTTTCCGAGGAGGCACTTCGAGTGTGTGCCGCGGGACGGCCAACGTGCCCGCTCTGCGGCGGGCCGATGGACCCCTCGGGGCATATGTGCCCACGAAGTAACGGGCACGGCCTGGTCGACCTGAACAGGCTGGAAGACAGGTGAGAGCTACTGAAGAGGCCGCGGTCGACCTCTTAGAAAAAGACGCGCTGCCTCTGCTCCAAGGGGGCAAGATAACCGGCGGTCGACAGGTCCGCTCGGGTTCCAACTATACGTTTCTGGTGCATATAGACGCAGGGCCCGGGAGGTACCTCAAGGCGGTCTACAAGCCTCGGGACGGCGAGCGACCGTTGCACGACTTCCCCGGCGGCACGCTTTACAAACGGGAGTACGCCGCCTATCTGCTGAGCCGGGCGCTGGGCTGGCCCGACATCCCCCTGACCGTTATCAGAGACGGCCCCTATGGTGTAGGGTCGATCCAGCTTTATGTAGACACCGACCGACGGGCCAACTACTTTAGCCTTATCGACCAAAACACAGACAAGCTACTGCCCTTCGCGGTATTCGATGTGCTGGCCAACAACGCGGACCGAAAAGCCGGCCACTCCCTGTTGGGGACCGACGGCAGGATCTGGAGCATAGACCACGGCCTAACCTTTCATCCGGCCTTCAAACTGCGGACCGTAATGCTGGAGTTTTGGGGAGCCCAAGTTCCAAAGAATCTTCTGAACGATATCGAGTCTGTTGCACGGCAGCTCGACTCAAGCGCCGGGCCGGCCGCCGGCCTAGCGGACCTGCTCACTGACGAGGAGGTGAGTATGCTGCGCAAGCGGCTCGAGGGTATGCTGAAAGACCCCGTGATACCCAAGCTCGACCCACAACGGAACGTGCCATGGCCGCTGGAGTGAGGGCGACGAGGGCGATATGACGATACAGTCTCAGAGAGACCTAGATGGCCTACGACGTGTGGGCAGGGTAGTAAGCCTAGCGCTAAGTGAAATGAAGAGAAGGGTCAAAGTTGGAGTAACGACCCAAGAGCTGGATGTCGTGTGCGCGGAAACGTTTGAAAGGAGTGGGGCCCGGCCCGCGCCACAGCTCGTGTACGGCTTCCCCGGAGTAGCCTGCGTTAGTATCAACGACGAGGCCGTTCACGGGATCCCCGGCCCGAGGACCATTCGAGCCGGCGACCTGGTGAAGCTTGACGTAACGGCAGAGAGGTTACGTCAATAGGTGTGTAAACGACATCAGGCGGCGACCTTCTCAGCCGTTGATTCAATGGCGATTCCATCCGCATACTGTGCACCGAGATAGACGTCTTCGATCAACTCAGGGGCCTTCAGCCGCCTGAAGCGCTGTTCGGCGACCATCAACATCTTCCAGATCACCGCTATCGCCCGATCGACCCTCTTGTAGCGCTTGGCGGCGTCTGTCCGAAGCCTGAGGGCCGCGAAGGGTGATTCTACCGGGTTCGTCGTGCGAAGGTGCCCCCAGTGCTCCTTTGGGAAGTCATAGAAGGTGACCATGCGGTCCCAGTCCCGCTCCAAGGCCTCTGAGGCCGCCTCGTAGGAATGGTCGCCGCACCACCTGGTGAACACCGTCCTGAGCCGCTCAGCCTCTGTCCGAGTCGGCGCGTAGGGGATAGTACGCAGCATGAGCTTGGCCTGGTCCTGTTGTCGCTTTGGAAGCTTGGCGAGCACGTTTAGGATCTTGTGGTTCCAGCAGCGTTGCTCGGCCGCCTGAGGATAGACGTTGCGCAGAGCTCCCCAGATGCCCAGATGTCCGTCTCCAATTACCAGTCTTGGGCACTCCAGCCCGCGGCGCCTCATGTCCCTGAGCACATCGGACCAGCTCTCTATGGACTCCCTGTATCCGGGAATCGCGCTCACCACCACCTTCCTTCCGTCGCTCAGGGCCGCCATCACCACCAGGATCGCCGCCTTCTCCCGCTCAAGACCGACCTTGACGTAGACTCCATCCACCCACATGTACACCACTTCCAGGTCATCCAGGGGCCTAGCGCGCCATTGGGCAAGCTCATCGTTCCACTTATCCTTCAACCGGGCTACCGTGCTCGCCGATATCGGTGCGTCCTCTCCCAGCAGTCCCCGCACCGCCAGGTCGAAGTCACCTTCGGAAAGGCCATGTAGGTACAACTGGGGGATCAGCTCAGCAACCTTCCTGGTCCTGTTGACGAACAGCGGCAGCAGCCGACTCTCGAACTCCTCTTCGGTGTTGCGGACTCGTGGCCTCCTCAGCTGTACCGTTCCCGAACTCAGCATAAGCCTTCGGGGTTTGCCGTATCCGTTCCTATAGCCTCTCTCGTTGTCCGACTCAGACCTGCGGGCCGACTTCGCCCTTCCTAAAAACTCCGTCACCTCTTCCTCCAGCAACTCCTGGATCAGCCGCTGGACATGGCCTCGCACCCAATCCTCCAACTGCTCCCACTCCGGCCTTGACTCCGACCTGCTCCTAGTGCTTCTCTTTCCCATAGGCGGTGTATCTCCTCTCTTGGGCCTTGAGCCCGTGTTGTTCAGAGAGAGGGTACACCGCCTGACCGTTTACACACTTTTTAAGGTTACGTCACGGCAGAATTAGACGGTTACATTGCTGACGCAGCGGTAACCGTAGCGGTCCCTACCGCGTCACGGGTCAGACGCAGGTTGGCTAGATGCGCACGGGCTGCTCTGCATAAGGCCGTTGAAGTCGCATATGCGGGACAACCGATTCACATGATTGGAAGGGCGGTACAAACGGAAGTAGAGCGCCAAGGCTTCAATGTGATGCCGCAGCTCGGCGGCCACGGAGTCGGGAGGACCATTCACGAAGAGCCACACGTTCACAATTACTATGCGCCATCGGACAACAAGCCTCTTACACCGGGAATGGTTATAGCAATCGAGCCCGTGATAACGACAGGTTCTGGAAGGGCGGTGGATGCAGCCGACGGCTGGACTGTGAAAACTGCGGACGGGGCCGACTCGGCGCACTATGAGCACACGGTAGTGGTCAGACGCGGCCGCCCACTGGTGTTGACCGCTTGACCTATGTTTTCTGACTCAAGGAGGCCTCTAACGCCGTATCCGGCGGGCCACCCGACGCCTTAAGGCCGACCTGCTCTTCAAGCTCCCCGCAACGAATCGTGCGACGTCCGGGCCACCCGTGATCAGAGGCGCAGACCATTGCCGTAACTCTCTCAGCGTGGTCGTGCCGCTCTGCCAGGTAGGCGTGAAGGAGTCGAGCGACTCCCACCGGAACCTCGGTCCCGCTAGCGGCAATCGAGCGCCTTGCCTTCGGCCGATCATAACAAGCCCCCCCGCTTCCGAGGCGAGCACAGCGCCTCCAACCACGTCCCATAGGTGGGGCCTGGTCGCTATCGAGTATTGGAGCACTCCGTTTGCCGACATCGCCAACTCGTAGGCGATGCTGCCGGTTACTCTGACCTCGCCGACCCTGTCGTTCATCGACTTATCAAAGCGAAACCCTCTGTCGAAAGAACCGGGGATCGCGTTTAACCTGTTGCCCTCAGGCTGAACGCCACGATATGCCCTGATGGGCTTCTCGTCCGCGAACGCTCCGCCACCGGTGCGGGCGTGCATTACGAGACCCTGGCTCTCGCCGGGCCACGGGATGTAAATCGCGCCCGCGATCGGCGCCCCCTTGTACAAGACTCCGATTGAGCAGGCGAACACGGGCAGGCCACTGAGAAAGTTCTTGGTGCCGTCGAGAGGGTCGACCACCCATACGAAGTCCGGCGCAACCTTGTCCTCTTCTTCTTCGACATCCTCTTCGCTGACGATACCGTGGTGGGGGTACTGGCCTGATATGGCCTCGGTCAGGAACTCGTGGCACTCCATGTCAGCCGCGGTTACCGGATCACGCTTTTTCTTGTCCTTGTAGTCGATGTCCATCGGGGTGCCGAAGTACCTGTCGAGGATGAGGCCGGCCTCACGCGCCATCGAAACGGCGTGTGCTTCCATCTCGGCAAGCTGGCTCTCGTCCATATCCACCTTTATCCCCCCCCCCCCCCAATCAGGCCTTCAGCTCCAGCCGGCACTCCGGTTGTGGCCCAGTGTAGGTTTCCATACAAAGTCCGTCAAATGTGGCACCAACGACTTGTTGACGGCCCTTAGAGGCGGTGCTAGAATCTCGCCCGTCGTCGATCGGTCTGACGTGAGGAATCCACGGTAGTTGGAGACGAGGCCATGAAAGCAGCACGTTCCGTGAAACTGGCCGCTAATGCTGGTAAGTAGGAAATACAATGCAACCATTCACCAAACATACCGGAATCGTCGCGCCGCTGGACCGCGCCGACGTCGATACTGATCAGATCGTTCCCGCCCGGTTTCTCAGGCGGGTGGAACGGACCGGCTTCGGCCAGTTCCTGTTCTTGAACTGGCGGCTCAACGAGGATGGAACGCCGAAGCCGGACTTCGAGCTGAATAGGCCGGGGTATGAGGAGGCCTCGATTCTGGTGACGGGGCGCAACTTCGGTTCCGGCTCCTCACGAGAGCACGCGGCGTGGGCGCTCTTAGACTACGGCTTCCGCTGCGTTATCGCTCCCAGCTTCGCCGACATCTTCCAGAAAAACTGCTTCGATAACGGGGTCGTTCCGGTCCACCTCTCTGAAGACCTTGTCAGCCAATTGGTGGCGAAGGCAACTGAGGAGCCTGGCTACCAGCTGACGGTGGACCTTGAGTCATCCGAGCTGAGCGACGATGATGGCCTCCGGGTTGATTTTGTGGTGCACAACACCCCCGAGATCAACGAGTTCCGGAGATATTGCCTGCTCAACGGCCTCGACGACATCGCCCTGACGCTGCGGCACGAAGACAAGATCACGGCATTCGAGGCCAAGCGCAACAAGTACGGCGGCGTGGTACAAAGGGGTTAGGGTTCGGGGTACTGGGTACGGGGAAGAGAAAGCCGGCCTAGGCCTTCTTGGTAGGCTCGCCTTCCTGGGCCGCCAGGAGTTCGGCGGGCAGCTCTTCGGGGGTCTTGTCCTTGCGCCGTCTGATCCGCTTCGCCCCGGCCACCACAAGCCCTTGGAGCGAGTTGACCTCCCTCGTGATGGCGGCCTTGAAGTGTGAGCCGTACTCACCCATCTTCCGGTACTTCTTGTACTTATCGGCCAGGATCCTTCTTCTGGACTTGGCCTGGAGCTCGGCGAGCTCTTGCAGCAAGACCCGACGGAGCTGGCGGGCCGCCTCGGCCGGGTTGGTGTGAGCCCCACCTGGAGGCTCCTGCACCACCAGGTCCACGATCCCGAGCTCCTTGCAGTCCTGGGCCGTCATCTTCAGGGACTCGGCCACTTCGTCTGCCCGTGCCTCGTCTTGGTAGATAAGGTCGGCCGCCGCCTCCGGCGAGATCACCGAGTAGATAGCATTCTCCATCATCAACACCCGGTTAGCGACTCCCAGCGCCAGCGCGCCCTCACTCCCACCTTCCCCGATGACGACGGCGATCGACGGCGCCTGGAGCGCGGCCATATCGGCAATGGTAGTGGCGATGGCGTAGCCCAGACCCCGTTCCTCGGCCTCCAGGCTGGTCTCAGGGCCTGGTGTGTCTATGAGTGTGATCAGGGGCACGTCGAACTTCGAGGCCAGGCGGACCACCCTCCTAGCCTTACCAAAACCCTCCGGCGAAGTTCTTCCCTCGTTGCGCCCCTCTTTATCGTCGCCGCGGCCTCGCTCCTGGCCGACGACCACAACCGTTTGCCCTCCAAGCTGTCCGAGCCCGCACACGATGGCGCCGTCATCACCGTAAGACCGATCGCCGTGAAGCTCAACGAAGTTCGTGACCATCCCTGCGATGTAGTCCAGAGCGGTGGGACGTGACTCGTGTCGTGCGAGTTTTACCGACTCCCAGGCCACGGAACGCGGCGCCTCGCCGACCTGTCTCTCTTCTTTCCTCCTCGTAGCAAGCCGGTATCGCGAAGGGAGCATATCAAGCAAGACGGCAAGAAGGTCCCTCAGCTGCGCTCTGTCCACAACTGCGTCCAGCATGCCGTGCTGCAGGTGGGACTCTGCGGTGTGGGAGCCCCCGGGAAGCGGCTGCTCGGTCGACTCTCTGATAAGCCGCATGGGCGCGAGCCCGACGATGGCCCCAGGCTCGGCTACGATGATATCCGCAAGGTTAGCGAAGCTGGCGTACGCCTGACCGGTAGCGGGGTTCGCCAGGACTGAGATAAAGGGCAGGCCCTTGGCGCCAAGCTGGTGCGCAGCTAGAGCGGTCTTGGCCATCTGCATCAGGGACAGGACGCCTTCCTGGATCCGGGCACCGCCGCTGGTGACCACGGCTACCACCGGCGTTTTCCGTTTCGCCGCGTGCTCGAAGGCCAGCCCTACCTTTTCGCCCACCACGGACCCCATGCTGCCGCCCATGAACCCGAAGTCCAGGGCGATCAGCACCGCGGGGCTTCCGCCTATCAGGCATGTCCCGGTCACCGCTGCCTCGGTCAGGCCGGTCCGCCGCTGATCCTGAAACAGCCGTTGCTTGTACGGCACGCGAGACGAGAAGGAAAGAGGGTCAAGGGAGGTCACGGATCGGTTGGTCTCTCGGAAAGTGCCGGGGTCGGCCAGGCTGTCGATGCGCTCTCTGGCCGTCATGCTGTAGTGGAATCGGCAGGTGGGGCAGACGCGCTTCTGGGCGAAGAGGTCAGAGTCTATGAGGCTTGCGCCGCATGCCAGGCACGTCTCTCGGACTGCAACGGTGCCTTCGTCTCCGCGTTCCCGCCTCACGACGGAGCCAAGCAGGCCAGTTATGTTTCGGACCATCTGTCGCGCCCCCCATCAACGGCCACTGTGTCACGGTTCGGCACCGTATCAGGGTTAGAGCGCGCACCCAAGGGGCAAACGCCTACCTTGTCACAGGGCGCTATACCTGGTTCATTATAACATCCCGCGACTTGGAGCCGTCGCCGGGGCCCACGATACCCGCCTCTTCCAGCTGGTCCATCAGGCGGGCGGCCCGCGGATAGCCGATGCGCATCCTGCGTTGGAGCAAAGAGGTCGACAGCTTGTTGTAGTGCTCGGCGAGCTCGACAGCCTTGTCAAGGAACTCGTCCCTGTCGGCCGGTCTATCGTCTGTCTCGGCGGCGTCCTCGTCTGCGTCACCATCGCCAACTGCGTGCAGCGAGACGGCCGGGACCGAAGCCCGGGGCGTGGTCTGCCAGAACTCGACCAGCCGCTCGATCTCGCGGTCCGATATGAACACTCCCTGTACCCGCTCGGGACGGGAAGAGTCAACTCCCAGGTAGAGCATGTCACCTCGGCCCAGCAGTTTCTCGGCGCCGACAGAATCAAGTATCGTCCTGGAGTCGATCTGCGAGGAGACTCCGAAGCTAATCCTACTAGGGAAGTTTGCCTTGATGAGGCCGGTCACGACGTCCACCGACGGTCTTTGCGTAGCAATGATCAGGTGGATGCCTGTTGCCCTCCCAAGCTGCGCGAGGCGACACAGGGACTGCTCAACGTCGAACGAGGCCGTCATCATCAGGTCGGCAAGCTCGTCTATGGCCACCACCAGGTAGGGCATCTCCTCGGGCATCTTTTTGTTGTAGGCCTCTATGTTCTTGACTCCCTGCTCTTCCATGAGCCTATAGCGGCCTAGCATTTCCCGGATCATGCCCTTTAGCAGGGCAACGACCTGGTCAGTCTCTACAACCACCTTGGTCAGCAGGTGAGGGATGCCGTTATAAGGGGTAAGCTCCACACGTTTTGGGTCGACGAGCAAGAGGCGCATCTCGGCTGGTGTCTTCTCCTTGATCAAGCAGGAAACGACTGTGTTGATGCAGACGCTCTTGCCGCTGCCGGTGGCCCCTGCGATCAGAAGGTGCGGCATCTTTGCCAGGTCCAACACGACGGTCTCGCCGCCGGTGCCCTTACCAAGGGCGATCGGGAGAGCGGCACTGGCTCGCAGCTTCTTGAACTCCTCGCTTTCCATCACACCGCGCAATGTAACGAGATTCGGTGTAGGGTTGGGCACCTCGATGCCCACCAGGGACTTGCCCATCGCCGGGGTCTCGATTCGAATGCTGCGTGTCTTCAGGGCAAGCGCCAGGTCCTTCTCCCTGGACATGATGCTGTCTACTTTTACTCGCGTCTTGGTCTCGACGCGGGCGACGGCCGGCTTGCCCGACTCATCGCGCTTTGGCTCACCGTGCTCGTCGGTGACCTTCACCTGCTTGTGACGTCGGACCCAGCCGGGCACCAGGCCGTACATCGTTACAGTCGGCCCTGGCTTGATGTCCCCGATCTCGACCTCGACGTTATACTCGGCAAGAGTACGCTTGATCGTCTCGCCGGTCTCGATCATCTCCTCTTTCGAGATGCCGCCTTCCGGGGCGTCCACGAGCAGGTCTATTTCGGGGCGCTGCCAGGATGCCGCCAGCTCTTCGAGGACAGGATCAGTGCTGACGTCGTCTTGGTCACTGTCCTCCGACACCGGGTCCTGCGGTTTATCCTGGTCAGCAGTAGTCGTGTGCCAGAACTTGTTGAATCTACCCTCGGCAGGCAGTGCGTGTTCGGACTCCTCTTCATCGCTCGTAGCCGGGAAGATGCCGGGCTTGCGTTCCTGAATCGCGCCCTTGTCCGGTCTTAGCTCCTCCTCGGACGCCGGCGGGGCGAAGACCTGCAACTCGGCGTTGCTTTGCAGGGCGGGCACTCCGGAGACGAGCTGCTTGTCAGGCGTCGGCTGGTGGATCATGTCACGATCGGGTCCTGGCTCCTCGTCTGCCTGCCGGGCCAGTGTCGGCAGATTATCAGCCCTACTTTTCGCGGCGGATAGGACGGCGGGGGCTCGGGAGGCTAGGTCGTCTGCATTCCTTCGTGGGACAGGTGCGGGGTTCACTCTGGAACGGGCGCTCGGACCCGCGGTCGGAGTGAGGGTTTCTTCGACACCATCAGTCTGCTTGGGCTCAAACCTGGACTCTGGCTGGAACCGGTACATGTGTCTCAGTGCAGACATCAGTCCTTTGATGGCGACGACAGAGAACACGTAGATAAAGACGAACCCCTTGCCAAGGCCCCTCGCCAGGTCCACCGTCAGGCTGGGGGCGGTTATGAACGCCCCGACGACGAACACCGCCAAAACTCGAAGAATGCCCTGCCATACCACCGGTCCCGCAACTGCGTACCCAACCCTTCCACCCAAGGTGACGTCGCTATCCGGTGTAAACCTGGTGAGCGCTCCGCTCGACGGTTGGAAGAAGGCCATGACCCCCAAGATGAAAGCCAGAAAGACGAGTGACCCGGCCCAAAGGTTGATCCGGCCGAACCACGACCGTTTACTCGTCAGGGCCCAGAGGAACACGACCAGCCATAGGGCGACGGGCGCGACGCCCAGTCCCAGGGTGGCGAGCACCGCGTCCTGAGTCGAAATATATGCCGAGTTCAGTTGTTCCCAATACAAGTACACCAGACCACCAGCCGCAGCTAACACGCCAGCCGCGCCCAATAGCGCGTACCGGGAAGAAAACGGCGCACGCAGCCGCTGTCCGATTGTTTTGAGGTTGTTACTTCCTTGGTCCATCCTCTTCACCATTCTCTTGAGGCTAGTTTGCCCCTCGATACGTCCCGATGCCCCATCGGGACTACTCCGGGTATTCGGTGTCCGTCCACCCCGAGGGGGCGCCAGTCCGCATCGCCCCACGATACAACCCGACGGCGTATCGGGCCTGTCCCTCGGCCCTTTCGTTAGTAGACGATAGGGATTCTGCGCGCTAGTTGTTGAAAAGTGCTCTTAGGAGTCCGCTAGACCTGCTCGATTTCGGTCAGAACGGCCGGGCGGCTCCTTGTCTCGCTGTATAAAAATTCAGCGACAGACTCTGTCACGCCTGCCTTTACCAACTCCCAATCTAGTCCACGTTCTATGTGGCGTTCTAGGGTTGTGTGGGCCTTTTGGGACGCTCTTTCGATCAGGTCCCCGGACTCGTCTATCTCGATGAAACCCGACGACACGACCTCCGGTGGTTTGAGCAGCTTCTGCGTCTGCTTGCTCACGGTGACCACCACCACAACGACGCCATCTCGGGCGAGCCGCCTACGCTCGTCAAGGACCTTGGACTGCGCGTCCCATCGCCTGGGCCCATCTATGTACACGTGCCCAGCGGGCACTGTGCCGATCACCCTCCCCGCTTCGGCCCCGAGCTCCAGCACGTCGCCGTCTTCCAACACGAAGATGTTGGATTCGGCGACGCCTGTGGACCTGGCTATCGAGGCGTGGGCCATCAGGTGCCGGTATTCACCATGGACGGGGATGAAGAACTTCGGCTTCACCAGGCTGAGCATCATCTTCAGCTCTTCCCGACTGCCATGGCCGTGGACGTGGACTAGAGCGATACGACCGTATACGACGGTAGCGCCCTGCCGGTAGAGGTTGTCTATGGTCTTCGAGACCACCGTCTCGTTCCCTGGGATAGTAGAGGCCGAGATAACGACCGTGTCGCCGGGCACGATCTCGATATCCTGGTGCTCGCCGTTCGCGATCCGCACGAGGGCGGACGTGGGCTCACCTTGGGCTCCGGTCGCCATGATCACGACCTCGTCGTTCGGGAGCTGCCTAGCTTCGTTCATGGAAACAACGGTCCCGTTGGGCGCGCTCAAAAAGCCCATGTTCATCGCCATCTTGACGTTGTTCGACATACTCCGGCCGACGACCGTAACCTTGCGGCCATGTTTGACGGAAGCGTCGATGACCTGCTGGATGCGAGATATCAGCGATGCGAAGGTCGCGACCATGACGCGCCCCTCGGCATCGCCGATCGCCCTATCGAGCGCCTCACCTACCACCTGCTCGGAAGGGGTGTAGCCCTCGGACTCGGCGTACGTGGAGTCGGAGCACATCAGGAGCACGCCACTCGCGGCCAGCCGCGCCAGGGCCGAGAAGTCGGTAGGCTTGCCGTCCACGGGGGTGTGGTCGATTTTGAAGTCGCCGGTATGAATGACGACACCTAGCGGCGTCGTGACGGCGATGCCCATGGCGTCCGGGATGGAGTGGCATACCCTGAAAAACTCCACCTTGAGTCGCCCTATGCCGAAGGGCGCGTTTGGCTCCATGACGTTCAACCTGGCATCGCGCAGCAGGCCGTGCTCCCTCAGCTTCACGGTAATGAGCCCGTGGGTGAGGCGGGAGGAGTATACCGGCGCGTCCACCTGGGAAAGCACGAATGGCAATGCGCCGATGTGGTCCTCGTGGCCGTGGGTGATGAGGAAGGCCTTGACTTTTTCTTTGTTCTCGACGAGGTAGGTGACGTCGGGGATGATCAGGTCGATGCCGGGCGTGCTTTCACTGGGGAACATGACCCCCGCGTCGATGACGACAATCTCGTCATCGTACTCGAGGGCCATCATGTTCTTGCCGATTTCCCCTAAGCCACCGAGGGGAACGATCCGGAGTGAAGTGTCGGCCATACGTCGCCCTAGCTCGTAGAGTTTATTTTGTCCCAACCACCAGAATAGTGTCGCAGCGCAACTTCACCGAACCGTTAGCGCTCGCATTGCCTTTCACCGCTTCGACCAGGGCATCCCAGTACGCGTCTTGCTCCTCCGGCTGCCGCTCAGAGACCAACGCGCGAATGGGCGGGGCAATATCTTTTATAAAGTCGCGGTACTCTTCAGCAGACCTGGATTCCGACTCGACCGTTATGACCGATGCAGCTACGTTCTTGAACCCCGATTGCTCAAATATCGATTCGGTCAAACCCGGGGCTCCCAGCTTGAATAAATTCGGTGCATCCGGTGGAGGTGGCGGCGGTGGGGGCTGCAATACTTTCTGCGCGACCGCCATGGGAAGGCTGATGAATTGCACGTTTTCCGGTGTCGACCACACTGAGGTTGCGAACCTGGCTCCTGGCTTTAGGGACCTGCTAATCGCTCGTAGCGCTTCCTCGGGACTCGGAAGAAACATGAGCCCCCATCGGCACACCGCCGCGTCAAACTCTGCCTCAGGAAGCTCCATGGTCTCCGTATCGGCCTCTACAAGCTCGATGTTGTTTAGCCCTAGTTCGTGAACGCGATCCCGGGCCACACGGAGCATTTCCGGCGATTGGTCGGTGGCGTACACGCTTCCCTCGGGTCCTACTAGCCCGGCAACGGTCACGGCAGGCTCCCCGATGCCCGTGGAGATGTCCAGGACACGATCACCAGGCTTGATCCCAGCCATGTCACAAAGTGCGGTGCTAACCTGCTGCATGTTCTGCTCGAAATATGGCCACCACTTCTTCCACGCGTCCGCGACGGAGTCCCAGTCCTGACGCTGTCCGTCTTTGTATTTACTTGGGTCGAACTGCTGAGCGGTCAAAGTGGACCTTCCTGTTACATATTAGCGGCGGGCCGGGTCGGCTGGAGCACCGGTCGAATCAACCAAAAGAGCCAGGGCATTTCCGAGGACACGGGCTCAGAACATGCTTAGCTGTTCAACCGGCTCTTTGGGCGACTGGACCGTCTGCTCCAGCAGAGCGGGTAGGCGCTTGAAGTCACTCTCGATGGTAGACCGGAGTTGTGGGTTGTGCAACGCCGCGGCCGGATGGTAGATAGGATACAGCGTCATACCCTTCCATCTCCTTGGCTTTCCACGGGCCTTGCCTATAGCCTCGTCGGGGAAGAACTTCGAGAAGGAGAACCTCCCTAGGGTGACGATGACCTTCGGCGCGATCATTTCGAGCTGCCGGTCGAGGTAAGGCTTGCAGGCCTCGATCTCTCCGGGGAGCGGGTCTCGATTGTTCGGGGTACGACATTTGATCATGTTGGTTATGTATACGTCCTGCCTTTGGAGGCCGATGGACGCCAGGAGATCGTCGAGCAGATGGCCTGCGGGGCCGACGAACGAGCCTGTCCCATAAAGGCGTTGTGTCCGGCCACAAGAAGCCCATCCACGCGTTCGAATCTGCAGATCTGGCGGGCCTAGTGAGTCTGAGCAAGTAATGGCTGCGGGAACGATAGCAGCCTGGTCCATCGAAAGGCTGAGAATGCGGTGGATCTCGGGCGCCGGCTCGAACTGGTCGTGGTGCGGGTACGCCATATGCGCCAGAGGGTGCGCAGGTTAAACGTTGTGGCCAACAAAGCCCATTCAGCCGCGACGTTGGCACTGCCCCGCAACAAGAATCTACGTGCCCCCCGTTGCTCTTTGAGGATCCCGAAGACGGGTTCGACTAGCTGCTTTCTGTGCTTGTAGGCTTGTTTGGCTTGGTCAGTGGACATCCAGATCCGATGACGACGCAGAGCAACTTCGTGAGGCCCTATTTCCAGGCCACGTCCATGACGGCCGTCCCTGGTACAGACCCCGAAGGCAGGGCACACCCGGCAGATGGCCCCAGAGGCTCGGTACACTCGCATGAGTGTACCCCTGGTGCGCTTGAAACGGGTAAAGGGCAGTCTTTGGCCTTGGGGGCAGCCATAGCTGTCGCTCCGATCGTCGTAGGTAAAGCGGTCCTTGTGATACGGGTGCTCCAATGCCTGTCGTTGTGCCTCCGGCATTACCACCTGTTGGCCTCTACGGACGCATTCATCCAGGTTGTTCCCAGAGTGATAACCACCGTCGGCCAACGTCATATGCGTTCTGGTACCTGTCATCTCCTCTGCCTGTTCCAGCATCGGAGCCAGTTGAGCATAGTCATGAGGTTCATCGACCACATCGGCTGCGGTGATGAACATACCGGTCACTCCCAAGGAAGCCTCTACAGGCGAGACCATCGCCTGGGCGTTGTAGCCGGGCACGATATCTTGACCACTCTTTATCAGCCGAGCGTCTTTGTCAGTGAGGTTGATGCGCTCTTGCTCCTCTTGGCCCGCAAGCTCGTCCATCGCTTGTCGTATCTGCTCTCTCAGGGTCTCGTTGTCGGCCAGCTCCTGTGGCAAGTGTGCAGGGACAGCATCCTCTCCCGCCTCGTTCTGAGCCACAAGGTCGCTTATTGCACCTTCCAGCCGGTCCAACAGCCGGCGCAATCCCTCGGCATCGTAGGTCCTATCCTTTGCTGCATTCACACCGACCTTCGTACCGTCTACTGCTTGCACCGCCAGGTCAACCAAGCCCATCGTCACCGCCATACGCACCGTACGCTTGAACAACTTCCTGATAGCTTGACGATGTCCTTTGTAGAACCTCCACAAGGTGTTGTGGTCCGGATGCTGCCACCCTGTCAGCCAAAGATACGGTATCTGGTCCCGGCAAGCCGCCTCCAGCTTGCGGCACGAGCGTGCCCCCGTCATGAAGCCGTACAGCCATACGCTCAGCAGCGCGCGAGGATGGTACGCCGGTGCTCCCAAAGACTCCCCATCTATCTCAACACCAAGGTCAGCCCATCCGCGCCGGTCCAACGCGTCTACGAACTCAGCAACAAATCTTGCCGGATGGTCAGGGGGAACCAGCTCGTCAAGCGTTGGCGGCAACATCCACATCTGCTCTCGGCCCATCGCTCGAAGTGGTATCGACTTCACCCCCTAAGTCGGTCTGACTCCAATGAGTGTACACTCCGTCAAACCCATCGCTCGACTTATGAGACAGGCTCGAACAGGCGCCCCTGCTGGTCCTCATGGAACCCGGGGCCCTCGCCAATGAACACAATGTCGGCGGTCCGGGACCCTTCCCCGGGGACAGCCTTCGTCCGCTTGGTTGACAGGGAGCACAGCGTACAGAAAAGGACCTGCTCGACCAGAGTGTCGAAATCGGACATGGGCGTCCTCGCGGCGGGGCGATGGGTTTCCCCATCGTAACAGCCGGTCGGGGACGCGTCAATCGAAATTTGCGGGCGTTTTCAGACGCCGCGAGTCACCTCCGCGCGGCAGGAATGTTCGAATCCAGTTGGTTGCACAAGCTGGCTCGCCGCTCATCACTGAGCTCGAAACTCATTGTCTGCCAAACAGGTGACCGGATTTTCGCGGTACACAATCTCAGTCAAAAAACGAGGCAGATGTGATCTCGGACCACGTCTGCCTTGTGTTTGATGCTGCGGACCTGGCCGCCCGCTCATGGGCTCCGCTTCTAACTGGAGAGCGGTGCGGCCAGGTCTTGATGGTGTGCTAGTTTACCAGCGGCCGCCACCACCGCCACCACCGCCACCGCCGCCGCCGCCAAAGCCCCCTCGAGAACCGCCCCGGTCCTCTTTCGGTCGGGCCTCGTTCACTGTCAGGTCGCGGCCGTTCAAGCTGGTGCCGTTCAGTGCCGCGATGGCGGCCCGGGCTTGCGTTTCGTCGCCCATCTCCACGAACCCGAATCCACGTGACCTACCCGTTTCGCGGTCCGTGATGATTCTGGCAGAGGTTACCTCACCATGGGCGGCGAAGGCTGTCTGCAAACTGGTCTCGGTCTCGTCAAACGAAAGGTTACCTACATAAATGTTCACGCAACGCTCCTTGTGTGTTGGATCTCCTCATCAACGGCAGCGTCGCATGCGAAACGAGAGCTAAGAGAACAAAGCTGGAGAAACGCAGAAGCGGAACGATTTTGCCTCTTGATAACGGAGTCACAACTAGTGTAACACGTTTCTTCCGTGAAAGGTATTTTTATGCGTGAGTTGCTACTGGCCCTTTGCTCGGCACTTGACTCTGTGCTCGACTAGGTCCAATGAGGCGGCCCTTCTATCGCCCGGTCCTGTTTCCCACTGAGGCCGGGTTTTGTGAGCTCGATGGGATGTGAAGGCGTTCGTGAGTGGTACTGCCCTGGCTCTCGTCGAGGACGGCGCGTTGCTTGGGTCCAGCAGCTCGATATAGGGAATTCGGTTAGAATATTTTCAAGCTACCCAAATCGTAGAACGGAATCCTGAGGGGAATCGTGGTAATAGGGAAGGAACGTACCACCTGGCATGAGGGCCATGGATCGGCCTGCACCTGTGCCAAGTGTGCGACGCGGGCGGCGGAGCAACGCCGGTTTGATCTTGCAACCCACGGCCGTAAGGTGGGGCGCAACGAAAAGTGCCCGTGCGGTAACGGCAAGAAGTACAAGAAGTGCCACGGCGGTTAGCCATCTCCCAGCAACATATTCCTGGTCAACTTTGAAGCCGACGAAGACGCTGGCGACCGCCATCACGCCTGATGGCAACCGCTTTGAGCTGCAGCACCACGACGGCAACTACGTCATTCGCGCCGACGGCCACGACGTCATGACCAGCTATTCGCACGGCTCAGAGGATGCGATGATGTCGCTCGCCTGCCCTAGGCCACGCCGGGACGCCTGCGTCCTGATCGGCGGCCTCGGGATGGGCTACACCCTTGCTGCGACGCTTGATCTCCTGCCGCCCGGGGGCTCCGTCGTGGTCAGCGAGCTAGTCCCGGAGGTGGTCGAGTGGAACCGAGGACCGCTTGGGCCACTGGCCGGCCGTCCTCTCGACGACCCACGCACGGACCTCGTCGTGGGCGACGTCGCCGACGTCATCCGGGACAGCAAGTCGCGCTTCGACGCGGTCTTGCTAGACGTGGACAACAGCCCCGATTCGGTCACGTTGGCGCGCAACTCACGCCTCTACACGCCGGAAGGGCTCGATAGAGCACGCATCTCCCTGCGGCCATGCGGCGCGCTTGCGATATGGTCGGCAGGCACAAAGCGGACCTTCGAGCGCAAGCTTCGCGCAGCCGGCTTCACCGCTTCTACACACGCCGTCAGAGGGCGCGGCAAGCGCGGCGGACACTATTCCATCTCAGTGGGACGGCGTCGCTAGCACCAGCTCGTGCCCACAGACCCCCTAGGAGCGGCTCTCGCCGCGCCCTCAGTTGAATGGGTTCGCGTTCTCTTCCCTCTAGGCTCAGCCTTTTCGCTCGGTTGTCGGATTATGAAAGCGCGTTCTGGAGTGTTTCGCGGTTTCGCCATAGCCACGCACCGGTACGGGCCCGCCAGGTCAACCCCCAGATCAAAGGGAATCCATCCGGCTTTGGGTCGTTGAAATCGGGACCGACGTCGAACTCGTCGGCCTGTTCCGCGGTATCGTGAGCCACATACTCGATAATCCGGTCGACGAACCCGCGCCTCTGCTTTGCCGAGAGGCCGTAGGCGTCCACCACGGCCCGGAGCTGACGGGCGCGGTCTGCCAGAGGCAGCAGGCCTTCCAGCTCTGCGACGTCGTCACCGTAGAGCTTGGCGTTGAGCCAGCAGGCTTGTGCGAGCTCGACCAGAGGGTCAACAGGGCCGGCCGTCTCCCAATCGATCAGGGCCATCGGGAGACCGTTGCGCGTCACGATGTTCCAGGCGGCTACATCGCAGTGGCCGATGACTCGGCGTATGCCACCGAGGCCGCGACCGAACCAGGGTGGTCATATGGCGTCAGGCGGCGGCCGGTAGGACGCAGTAGCCTTGTGCAGCTCCCGCAGCAGCTCACCAACCCCGGCTGCCCCTTCCAACGTCCAAGGTCCAGGCTGTGTGAATTCGCCTTCAATGTAGCTGAGAGTTTCTCTCCCGTCCGGAGCGAATCCCGAGCCTACCACCCGAGGAGACCCGGCAAAGCCGACCTCCTCCAGGTGACGTAGCAGGAAGTGAACAGTGGGGAGTCCATGAGCCAGCTGAACGGAGGATCACTTGGCCGCGCCTTTGGACGCCGCTGCTGCTTGCGCCTCTCGGTCTCAGCACGACCTCTTCGTCCTGGGAAGTCATCTGGGGACTCTCGCTTGGGCCAGTTGAGATACTCCTAAGCCCGAATCCACCGAAGGAGGGCATCGGGTTAGCGTCCTGAGGCGGCAAGAAGGTGCTCCTGTGCTTCTGGGATAATGGTTGAGTAGCAAAAAAACGGCCCCGGAAAAGGAGCACCCAATAGATGCTGCCACGCAACCACCCCGACCGGATCCAAATCACCTTCGACGACCGCCGCTTGGTGGCCAATGCCGGGCTGCTCCTTCCGGCCACCCTGGCGCGGCACCTCGGCCTGCCCGAACTCGTCCGGCAGCGCCTCGACCTGGGCGATGCCCCGGGGCGGGCGAACACGAGCGACAAGATGATGACGCTGGTGGCGTCTGCGCTGGCTGGGGGCGACTGCATTGACGACGCCGATGTGTTGCGCACCGGGGGGACGGCCTGCACCCTGGGCGGCACGGTCAAGGCGCCATCCACCCTGGGCACCTTCCTGCGCAGCTTCCGGTGGGGCCACGTCCGTCAACTCGACCGGGTGAGCCGCGAGTTGCTGGCCCGGGCTTGGCAGGCCGGGGCGAGACCCGGCGACGGGCCCCTGACCATTGACCTGGACTCCACCATCTGCGAGACCTACGGACTGGCCAAGGAGGGCGCCCGCCACCACGGCTATACCGACAAGCGGGGCTACCACCCGCTGCCGGCCATCGCCGCCGGCACCGGAGACGTGCTGATGTCCCGGCTGCGCGAGGGCCGGGCCAACACCGCCCGCGGCGCCGCCCACTTCCTGCGGGAGACGGTGGGACGGGTGCGCTACGCCGGGGCCGACGGACGACTCACGCTACGGGCCGACAGCGGGTTCTACACTCATGGCGTGGTAAAACGTCTGCCGCAAGATGGATGTCCGCTTCTCCATCACCATCCGCCAGCACAAAAGCCTGCACAATCTCATCGAGGCGATACCCGAAGATGCCTGGACGCCGATTCCTTACTGGATGGACGGTGCCGCCGATGTGGCCGAGACCACCTGCACCCCCTTTCAGGCCGAGGCGGACGCCGCGCCGGTACGGCTCATCGTCCGGCGGGTGAAGCCGACGCCCGGTTCCCAACTGGCCCTCTTCGCCAAATACAGCTATCATGGCTTCATCACCGACCGGGACGGGGAGTTGCTCGAACTGGAGGCTGACCATCGCCGCCACGCCGAGATCGAGAATGCCATACGCGACCTCAAGTACGGCGTCGGGCTGAACCATCTCCCCTCGGGCCGCTTCGCCGCCAACGGCGCCTGGCTGGCCGTCCAGACGATGGCCCACAACCTGGCCCGCTGGACGGCGCGGATCGGTCTGGGAGAGCGGATAGCCACCACCAAGACCCTCCGGCGGCGGTTCTTCTCCCTGGCCGGACGGCTCACCCGCTCGGCACGCCGGTTGACCCTGCATCTTCCGGATCGCTGGCCTTGGGCTGAGAAGTTCAGCCGCGCCTTGGCCCGGCTGCGAGCCATTCCACTCCCGGCCTGACGGCACCGTCGGCGACCGACCCACCCACCGGACAACCGAAGATCCCCGCAGACTCGTGCCAGCCCGGTCCGAGAGAGTTCCCTGCTGCGTATTCTCTCGCCATCCCGCGCATCGCAGCTCCCGCAGACGGCCATAGGGGCCCCTGTGCGGCGATGAAGACCGTCCGCCGACCTCCCTACCCCAAATGGAACCCAGGCTATTTCCCCTGTAGCTCCCTCACCCCCCCCTTCCGCTTTCCTCACGCCGTCCATCGGTGTCCTTCGGTGGATTCGGGCTAAGGGACCGTTAGCGGCTTTCCTTCGTGGCGGCCAGGATGAAATGGCTGGGACGACCCTTGACGCCGTACCCCATGGGCCAGTCGCTACGCGTAATCTCGTTCTCGGGGAGCTCTAGCAGCGCGTCGATGTGGAAGCCGACCTTTGCCGCCGCCGTCACCATACTGCCCAACGTCGGCCCCCATTCGATGGTGGTTTCTTCCGACGGGTCTTGACCAAAGGTGAATGGCCCATTGTCAAAGTAGCTGTCCTTGTGGGTATCGCCGTCTTCTATGGCCTTCACGTATGCCGAGAGCGGATGTCCTCCGTTGAGCAGGAATCGGCCGCGGGGCTTGAGGGCCTTGTATGCGCTGCCGGACCACAGCTCCAGGTCGCCTATCCACGCCGTCACCCAGGCCGAGAACACAATGTCGAACTCACCTAGCAGCAACTCCCCTAGCAGGCGTAACAGGTCTGCCTGGATGAGGTGGCGACACCCAGCTTCTCTGCGTTGCGCCGGGCTGCGGCCAATTGGACAGGAGAGTTGTCAACTCCTGTGACGGCGGCACCGGCAAGCGCCCACTCAAGCATCTCCGCGCCGTCGCCGCAGCCCATGTCTAGGAGTCGTCTGCGTGGACGTCGCCGCCCGCCAGTTCAAGGTTTTCGGGATAGAGGAATCGTTTGCCGGCCAGGATGGCCGCGGCTGAATCCGGACGTACGTCCCACACACCCTCGTCTCGCCCGCGACGGAACGAGTCCCATGCCACGCGATTCACTTTTGCTGCCTTGTCGGTGACGTCAGACACTGTACTGTTTAACGGTTCCCCGAGTAAATCAACGGCGATTTCGGTGACCTTCAACGCTCGGGCTTGTGGTTCGACAAGTCCGAGTAGGACTCGCGACTCCTGTCGGAGCTCACGACGAACGGAAAAACGGACCCTGGTCCGTTCGGCATGAGCCTGTCGAAGGCCACGCTATTAGGGCCCCGACCGATCGGGGCCCTTTACATTAGCGGCTGTTGGCGCAAAGCGGGCGGCTTACTCGTCCTCGACGCCGTGTTTCTTGAGGTAGTCGATGGCGAGCTGGACGTTGGTGATGCCCTCGGCATCCTCGTCCGAGATCTCCATCGGCTGGTCGTCGTCCCCGAACTCATCCTCGAAGGCCATGATGAGCTCGACCAGGTCGAGAGAATCGGCGTTCAGGTCGTCCGAGAATGAGGCCCCTGCGACCACCTCGGACTCATCGACGCTGAGCTTGTCGGCAACTATGGACTGTACCCGCTTGAGGACGGTTGCCATTTGTCGTACCTCCGTCGTGGACCGGCAGATTAGGTCAGGACTCGGTTTCCAGCTTGGCGTTTTCCATCACAGAGCCAAGGACACCATTGACGAACTTGGGCGAGCTATCGGACCCGAAGATCTTTGCAAGCTCTACCGCCTCGTTTATGGCGACCTTTGGCGGAGTTTCCCCGCCCATCATTATCTCGAAGATTGCAAGCCTGAGTATGTTTCTGTCCACGCTCGCAATCTGGCTGATGGGCCAGCTTGGCGCATAAGTGGATATGATTGGATCGATTGCCGCGCGGTTTTCGATAACCCCTTCGAGGAGCTGTTGCACGAACTCCTCGGACGATGAGACGAGCGGGTCTTCTTGCAGCCTGTTCTTGAGAACACGGACCGGGTCACGCCGAGCCCCTTCGATCTCGTACAGTACCTGTAGGGCGACGATTCGCGACTTCCGCCTGCTGGTAGAGGCACGGGGCGCTGACAATGGCGGACTGTTCAACACGGTATCTCAGGCGGGCTTAAGCAGTCAATTGCGACGCAGTCTCAGGATCGAGTCCATGTCTTCGACGCTGACCGCCTTAGCGGAGTTATCGATGCGCTTGACCATGCTGCTCAGCGCGCGCCCGGGCCCAACCTCGAGAAGATACGACACGCCCGACCCGATAATGTAGTCGATCGACCTCTTCCACTGAACGCAGCTACTGATCTGCGAGATAAGCTCCTGCTTTATCTCCACGGCCTTCGTCAGAGGCTGTCCCGTGCAGTTGGCCACGATTGGGAGAGTAGGGTCCTTGAAGTCTAGCTTGTTGATGGCCTCCACAAGACCCGCCTTGGCGGGCTCCATGAGCGCTGAGTGGAACGCGCCGCCGACTCGCAAGGGGATGGCCTTCTTAGCGCCCCTGGCCAACGCCATGTCTAACGCTTGGGCTACGGCCATCCGCTCGCCGCTCATGACGATCTGCTGTGCTGTATTGACGTTGGATACGTAGGTCCCCGTCTCCCTGCTTATCTCCTCGACGGTCATCTCGTCGAGGCCCAGGACCGCAGCCATTGTGCCCGGCCGCTCCTCGCACGCCTCTTGCATGAGGCGGCCCCGCTCTTGAATGAGCTGGGCCGTATCGCCGACATCCAGGACCCCGGCCACCGCAAGTGCCGTGTACTCTCCCAGGCTGTGCCCCGCGACCACGGTGGGCTTCGGCATAGCCGACTCGTCGAGGTTCTCCTCCATCGCCTTGAGGCATGCCAGGCTGACAGCCATAATCGCCGGCTGTGCGTTTACGGTGTCGCGCAGCTCTTCCTCAGGGCCGGAGAACAGCAGCTTGGTGAGGGGACGGCCCAGCGCCATGTCTACCTCATGGAATACCGACCGCGCTGCTGAGGAGCCGTCGTAGACCTGCTGGCCCATCCCGACCGCCTGAGCTCCCTGGCCTGGAAACAGGTAGGCGACCCCCGAGCCTCGGGTCGCGGGTGAGAAGTTGAAGGTCATCAAGCACTCCTGTCGATTATCTAAATGAAACGTACGGAATAGAGCACCGGCTATAGCTCGGCGGCTTCCTCGGTTGGCACCACTTCTCGTCCATTATAGAAGCCGCAAGTCGGGCACACGCGGTGCGGGAGCCTGGCGCTGTGGCATTGCGGGCACTCTGCCAGAGAAATCGGACGCAGCCCATGGTGCGCGGTCCGACCACCGTGTCGGCCTTTTGAATGCTTTTTCTTTGGTAGAGGAGGCACTAGTTGCTATAGACCTCAGTAGATTTGTTGGACGGAACGAGCTCCAAGAGCCGCCCCCATGCCATATCCCGCGGCGAGTTGTCGCACTGGCATGGAGAGTTGTTGAGGTCAGCGCCGCAGGTCAGGCACATTCCTTTGCAGTCGTCACGACATACCGGCTTCATGGGCATGTTCAGCGAGTAGTATTGCCTGACGGCCTCCGAGAGGTCCAGTATGTTGTCCTGGTCGATCCCCGAGCTCCCCACGGAGTCGTCGAGGCCACCTTCCCTGGTACCGGTCTCAGAGTCTGCCAGCGGCAGGAACTCTTCCTCGATGGCCATGTGGATGTGCTGGGTGCACTCCCTCAGGCATCGACTGCAGGTACACGGAGCCTCCGAGTCCAAAGCCGCGCTTACCCAGATACCTGCGTCGGTCCGCAGCAGGTTCGCGGTGCCTGTCACCCGGTGGGCTTCCGCCGCCTCGACTGACAGCTCGTCGTTGACCTTAAAGGACCGGCGAGAGCCGCTGGGCTCCTTCATCAACCGTGAAACGTTAAAGTACATCCCTACGCCCACCAGATCACTCCAAACCACATCCCAGCGAACAAGTATTCTAGAATGGTGAGGGCGTTTGTGTCAAGTTTCACATAGTCCTCTTAATTCCTAATGTTGTAAGCCATGAGTGACAGCCGCAAGACCTTTTACAAGCGGCATGTTCGCTATCAGAAGGCGGGCAGAGACTTCCATGTGCTCAGAGACTCGTCTCACCGACTCCGCACCCCCCCCCCCCCGCGCTGTTCCCAGGCCCGTCTTGAAACGCATTGTGGCCCTGCGAAGGAAGACTCTGTGTCGTCTGGCGCTTAGCCTAAGCCCGAATCCACCGAAGGACACCGATGGACGGCGTGAGGAAAGCGGAAGGGGGGTGAGGGAGCTACAAGGGAAATAGCCTGGGTTCCATTTGGGGTAGGGAGGTCGGCGGACGGTCTTCATCGCCGCACAGGGGCCCCTATGGCCGTCTGCGGGAGCTGCGATGCGCGGGAGGCGAGAGAATACGCAGCAGGGAACTCTCTCGGACCGGGCTGGCACGAGTCTGCGGGGATCTTCGGTTGTCCGGTGGGTGGGTCGGTCGCCGACAGTGCCGTCAGGCCGGGAGTGGAATGGCTCGCAGCCGGGCCAAGGCACGGCTGAACTTCTCAGCCCAAGGCCAGCGATCCGGAAGATGCAGGGTCAACCGGCGTGCCGAGCGGGTGAGCCGTCCGGCCAGGGAGAAGAACCGCCGCCGGAGGGTCTTGGTGGTGGCTATCCGCTCTCCCAGACCGATCCGCGCCGTCCAGCGGGCCAGGTTGTGGGCCATCGTCTGGACGGCCAGCCAGGCGCCGTTGGCGGCGAAGCGGCCCGAGGGGAGATGGTTCAGCCCGACGCCGTACTTGAGGTCGCGTATGGCATTCTCGATCTCGGCGTGGCGGCGATGGTCAGCCTCCAGTTCGAGCAACTCCCCGTCCCGGTCGGTGATGAAGCCATGATAGCTGTATTTGGCGAAGAGGGCCAGCTGGGAACCAGGCGTCGGCTTCACCCGCCGGACGATGAGCCGTACCGGCGCGGCGTCCGCCTCGGCCTGGAAGGGGGTGCAGGTGGTCTCGGCCACATCGGCGGCACCGTCCATCCAGTAAGGAATCGGCGTCCAGGCATCTTCGGGTATCGCCTCGATGAGATTGTGCAGGCTTTTGTGCTGGCGGATGGTGATGGAGAAGCGGACATCCATCTTGCGGCAGACGGATACCACGCCATGAGTGTAGAACCCGCTGTCGGCCCGTAGCGTGAGTCGTCCGTCGGCCCCGGCGTAGCGCACCCGTCCCACCGTCTCCCGCAGGAAGTGGGCGGCGCCGCGGGCGGTGTTGGCCCGGCCCTCGCGCAGCCGGGACATCAGCACGTCTCCGGTGCCGGCGGCGATGGCCGGCAGCGGGTGGTAGCCCCGCTTGCCGGTATAGCCGTGGTGGCGGGCGCCCTCCTTGGCCAGTCCGTAGGTCTCGCAGATGGTGGAGTCCAGGTCAATGGTCAGGGGCCCGTCGCCGGGTCCCGCCCCGGCCTGCCAAGCCCGGGCCAGCAACTCGCGGCTCACCCGGTCGAGTTGACGGACGTGGCCCCACCGGAAGCTGCGCAGGAAGGTGCCCAGGGTGGATGGCGCCTTGACCGTGCCGCCCAGGGTGCAGGCCGTCCCCCCGGTGCGCAACACATCGGCGTCGTCAATGCAGTCGCCCCCAGCCAGCGCAGACGCCACCAGCGTCATCATCTTGTCGCTCGTGTTCGCCCGCCCCGGGGCATCGCCCAGGTCGAGGCGCTGCCGGACGAGTTCGGGCAGGCCGAGGTGCCGCGCCAGGGTGGCCGGAAGGAGCAGCCCGGCATTGGCCACCAAGCGGCGGTCGTCGAAGGTGATTTGGATCCGGTCGGGGTGGTTGCGTGGCAGCATCTACTGGGTGCTCCTTTTCCGGAGCCGTTTTTTGCTACAAAACCATTATCCCAGAAGCACAGGAGCACCTTCTTGCCGCCTCAGGACGCTAACCCGACGCCCTCCTTCGGTGGATTCGGGCTTACGTCTCGATAGTTCTCCCTCATGCTCTGGAAGCCTACGCCTACCATCTCCCAGGCTGACAACGTGTCGTGCATGTGCTTGACGGACCTGAACGCCCGATCCAACTTGAACACCACGACGGTCTTGAACCTCTTCTTGGCCGCGTCGTCGAGTAGTTCGCGCCATGCCGTCCGATGCACTAGGTCGTTGGCGGGAGCCCTGTCAACGTACTCGCGGTGGACCTCTATTCCGTTGGCGTTAACGAAGTCACGCAGCGCAATCAGCTGGGTCTCAGGGTCCTGGTCCCTGTCGCTGGTGGACACCCTGGGCCGCCAGGTCCTTTGACGTCTCTTCCAGGTTGGAGAGCTTCTTTAGCTTCTTGTTTGTCTCCTCGATCCATCTTGGCCGACACTGCCCGGCACTGTTGCTCCAGGCTCGCCATTGTCCGTGGGTCTCTTTCATACTTGACGATGAACTCGCGCAACTTCTTGTCGAGTTCCGCTTTATGCCGTATCTGACGGACTCTCTGGAGGTTCGCGCCGCTGTCGGACCTGTGGGCCGTGGACTGGCCGCGCCGGAGTGTGGAATGGACGAAGCGGCGTCAGCACGAGTGGGAGGCGGAGGGCAATTATGCCACGCCGCCGTCGCCGTTCCATCCGCTTCTCACCTTCGCGCAGCGGCCGAACGGACGCGCCGGTACGGGCCTACGAGCTGGCCCAAGGTGCATCTCAGGTGTGAGTGTGCATTACAGATGGGATGTTGCGTCTTGGGTATCTATGGTTAACCTGGTTATAAGACATGACTGACCAGCCGGAAAGACTGTCCACCGACGAACTGCCGCCGGACTGTCCGGCCTGGGCCGGGGCGCTGTTTGGAGAGCTTGCGCTGGAGAGCGACCTGACCAGTTACCGCGTGGTCGAGTCCAGATCAATGGTCAGGGGCCCGTCGCCGGGTCCCGCCCCGGCCTGCCAAGCCCGGGCCAACAGCTGGCGGCTCACGCGGTCGAGTTGACGGACATGCCCCCACCGGAAGCTGCGCAGGAAGGTCCCCAGGGTGGATGGCGCCTTGACCACGCAGCCTAGAACACCGACCGTTCCACCAGCGCCCAGCGCATCGGCGTCGTCGATGCAGTCGCCGCCTGCCAGCGCGGAAGCGACCAGCGTCAGCATCTTGTCCCCAGTGTTCGCCCGTCCCGGCGCTCCGCCGAGGTCAAGGTGATGGTCGACGAGTTCTCGCAGGCCCAGGTGCCGAGCGAGGGTGGCCGGCAGGAGCAGGCCCGCATTGGCCACCAGGCGATGGTCGTCAAAGAGGATGCGGATACGGTCGGGATTGTTCTGGAGCAGCATCTATTGGGTGCTCCTTGTTTCCGGGCGGGTTTCTGTTCCAAAACCATTAGCCCAGATTCACAGGAGCACCCTCTGGCTTCTTCAAGGGCTGTCCCCAAGGCCCTCCTTCGGTGGATTCGGGCTTACACAAGACCAAGCAGAGACCCACGATATTTTTCGGCAGGAGGCCCGAAATTAAGCATTTGAATCGAAGCCGTCATGCAATAAGGAACGGTTCATTCCCGCTTCCAGGTGTTGGGGGATACCCCACTTTTTTTATCAGGCGGCTAACAGCACCGAAACCTCGTGTTCCAGGTGTAGCTCGGCCCTCCCCCGTCTCCACCACGAACACGAAGAAGGACCCGCCTCAGGCATTGACTTTTTGGGCGGGTCCTCAAGCACGAGACCCGAGCGTCACGAGGCCCTAGCGGGTTTCGGATGGGGCTTATCGATCAGACTGCTGTCCTTGAACGGTGGACGGCGTCGGCAATGACCTCCTTTGACCAGGCCTCGGGAGTGAGGTCGAGGCGCTCATTGTGGCGCTCCACGAGCCTCTGGAGGCCACCCGGCGGACGAACACCGCCCGCTTGGCTCTCAAGGCAAAAACCGATGCTTGACCCTTCGCGGGAGTCCCTGAAATTGGCCAAGCTCTCGCCGGTGGCAGCGTCATAAAGACGGACCAGCCGGGGGTTGAAGACCAATTGGGCGTCCGGAGAGACCGCCAGATGAATGGCGCCGTCTTCGAAGGCCAGTACCTCCTTTCCCGCGTCCGCGTCGTAGATGTGTAGTCTAATCCCGAATCCACCGAAGGAGGGCGTCGGGTTAGCGTCCTGAGGCGGCAAGAAGGCGCTCCTGTGCTTCTGGGATAATGGTTTTGTAGCAAAAAACCGACCCCGGAAAAGGAGCACCCAGTAGATGCTGCCACGCAACCACCCCGACCGGATCCAAATCACCTTCGACGACCGCCGCTTGGTGGCCAATGCCGGGCTGCTCCTTCCGGCCACCCTGGCGCGGCACCTCGGCCTGCCCGAACTCGTCCGGCAGCGCCTCGACCTGGGCGATGCCCCGGGGCGGGCGAACACGAGCGACAAGATGATGACGCTGGTGGCGTCTGCGCTGGCTGGGGGCGACTGCATTGACGACGCCGATGTGTTGCGCACCGGGGGGACGGCCTGCACCCTGGGCGGCACGGTCAAGGCGCCATCCACCCTGGGCACCTTCCTGCGCAGCTTCCGGTGGGGCCACGTCCGTCAACTCGACCGGGTGAGCCGCGAGTTGCTGGCCCGGGCTTGGCAGGCCGGGGCGGGACCCGGCGACGGGCCCCTGACCATTGACCTGGACTCCACCATCTGCGAGACCTACGGACTGGCCAAGGAGGGCGCCCGCCACCACGGCTATACCGGCAAGCGGGGCTACCACCCGCTGCCGGCCATCGCCGCCGGCACCGGAGACGTGCTGATGTCCCGGCTGCGCGAGGGCCGGGCCAACACCGCCCGCGGCGCCGCCCACTTCCTGCGGGAGACGGTGGGACGGGTGCGCTACGCCGGGGCCGACGGACGACTCACGCTACGGGCCGACAGCGGGTTCTACACTCATGGCGTGGTATCCGTCTGCCGCAAGATGGATGTCCGCTTCTCCATCACCATCCGCCAGCACAAAAGCCTGCACAATCTCATCGAGGCGATACCCGAAGATGCCTGGACGCCGATTCCTTACTGGATGGACGGTGCCGCCGATGTGGCCGAGACCACCTGCACCCCCTTCCAGGCCGAGGCGGACGCCGCGCCGGTACGGCTCATCGTCCGGCGGGTGAAGCCGACGCCCGGTTCCCAACTGGCCCTCTTCGCCAAATACAGCTATCATGGCTTCATCACCGACCGGGACGGGGAGTTGCTCGAACTGGAGGCTGACCATCGCCGCCACGCCGAGATCGAGAATGCCATACGCGACCTCAAGTACGGCGTCGGGCTGAACCATCTCCCCTCGGGCCGCTTCGCCGCCAACGGCGCCTGGCTGGCCGTCCAGACGATGGCCCACAACCTGGCCCGCTGGACGGCGCGGATCGGTCTGGGAGAGCGGATAGCCACCACCAAGACCCTCCGGCGGCGGTTCTTCTCCCTGGCCGGACGGCTCACCCGCTCGGCACGCCGGTTGACCCTGCATCTTCCGGATCGCTGGCCTTGGGCTGAGAAGTTCAGCCGCGCCTTGGCCCGGCTGCGAGCCATTCCACTCCCAGCCTGACGGCACCGTCGGCGACCGACCCACCCACCGGACAACCGAAGATCCCCGCAGACTCGTGCCAGCCCGGTCCGAGAGAGTTCCCTGCTGCGTATTCTCTCGCCATCCCGCGCATCGCAGCTCCCGCAGACGGCCATAGGGGCCCCTGTGCGGCGATGAAGACCGTCCGCCGACCTCCCTACCCCAAATGGAACCCAGGCTATTTCCCCTGTAGCTCCCTCACCCCCCTTCCGCTTTCCTCACGCCGTCCATCGGTGTCCTTCGGTGGATTCGAGCTTAGAGGCGATTGAGGAGGAGCGCAAGGCAATCGGAGAAAGCCGGAGTGCGTTCTTCCGCCGCGCTGTGGAAGCCTTCCTCCGCCAGCAGAGAGATCGGAAATTAGACGAGCTGTATATACGGGGATACTCGGATAGCCCAGAGACTTCCGACGAGGTAGAAGGGGCGCTCAATGCAGGTCTGGTAAGCCTCGCGCAGGAGCCGTGGAATGGGGGTGACGACGAGTGAAACGAGGTGAGGTGTGGTGGGCAAGTCTGCCAAGACCCGCAGGGCGTCGACCCGTGCTACTGCTCTCCCGCGACTCAGCGTATCAGGTCCGTCGCCTCGTGACCGTAGCGCCCGTCACTACACGGGTCCGTCACATTCCGACAGAGGTGCAACTGGGACCGGAGGACGGCCTTTCGCGCCCGTGTGTGGCCAATCTTGATTCCCTCACAAAAAGGCCTGTTTGAGATGAACCCTGGCGTGCGAAGGGGCCTGGAAGGGAGGAGGCCACGGGATGCCGGCTGCTGGCCTCACCGCACCATCTGCCGCGCTCAGGACAAGCGTGATCCCGTTGCGGTACCCATTCCGTGGCTCAGGGCACCCGGTGGAAGTTGTGGAGCGGCGCCCTCATGCGGCCGCGACCGCAGGTACCGTCCCGACCGCCCGCTGAGCCGTGTTCTCCATCTCCACCAGGCGTGCATGGACCATCCGCTTGAAGTTGCACGCCAACGCCTTCAGGTAGACGGCAAGCCGCACCCGACGGCCCCCTCGCACCCGCAAGCGCCCAAGCCCGTGGGCGCGCTTCAGCTCGGAGTTCGTTCCCTCGATCCCGGCCCTTATGTCATACCGCTTGCGCCACTCCTCGGTGGCCTCGGCCCTCCGGCGCCGCTCGATGTTCACCTTCACCAGGTCCGCCTTGAGAACGTAGGCCCCCGCACGCCGGTCCAGCTTCACTGGGCAACGGGACCGCAAGGGGCAGGGCTCGCATGTTGTCCCGGCAAAGTGGACCTCTACCCGCTCCGGCGCATCCTCCAACTCGTACTCCTCGATGGACGGGTGGCCGGCGGGGCACACCGTGGCCTGCTCCCCTGTGACGTCGATCTGGAAGTCCGCGGCGGTGAGCGGCGGTGGTCCGTCACGCTCTCCTTCGTGCGAGTTCCCCGGCGCCGACCCCGCCACCGGGCTCACCAGTTCCGTTCCCCGGCGCGAGGCTTCGAAGGCGTTGCGGCCCGACCCATACGCCGTGTCGACGAAGAGCTCGTCCGGTCGGACCTTCCGCTCCGCGAGCCCGTCAACGACCGGCACGCTCACGTCGGTGTCGCTCCCACTCGAGGGGGTCACCTCCACGTGGGTGATGAGCTGGGTGGCGTTCTCCTCGTGGCAGGTCTCCGCCACCTGCACCTCGTACCCCTTCCCCTTGTGGCCGCTGTAGGTCACATCCGGGTCGTGGGGCGATTGCAGCGAGTCGGCGGACACCTGCTTCGGGTCCTTCAGGGCCACGGGCACCTTGCATTCCCCAGCATCGTCGTCATCGTCCCCGGGGCGCCCGTCCCGGTGTTTGCCCACATGGCACTGCTCCCGCAGCAGCCGCTCCAGCAGCCGGTACTCCTCCAGCTGGGCAGCAGTCGTGCCACGGAACCGGTCCACCAACCGGTAGAGGTCCCGGGCACAGACCGAAAAGCGTCGCCGACCCTCCCCCGTGTGGGCGTCCTCGTAGTGGGTCGCCTCGTCTTCTTCCTTCAAATAGCGCCCCAGGAGGCCCTCCGGAACCACAGGGCGAAGCTCTGGGTGCTCCCAGCGCAAGGCCCGCAGGAACAACCGCATCGTCTCACAGAACAGGCCCAGCCGGGTGAGTGTAGCGATGTTGCTCATGATGTGGGTGGAGTCCAACCGTTGCTTTCCGGTGCGTATGCCCAGCGCCTGGATGATCCGGTCCGTGGTCTCCCGGAAAGCCAGCCGGCCACCATCGTGCTGCATCAGGCGAACTCGGAAGTTGTGGAGGGTCTTCTGGGGCAGGTGGGTCTCCTCGATGTCCAGCCGCAGGGCGTGGTGCCAGAGCAGGTTGAACTCTAGCTGCTCCAGGGCTTCACCGTCGGTGAGGTTGAACATCTCTTTGAGAAGGTGGACCCCGAGGACGGTCTGCACCGCTCGGTTGGGACGGCCGTTGTCCGCGCAGTACATCGGAGCAAAGAGCTCCTCGTCAATCAGGGGGAGCGCCTCGTTTCGGAAAACCTCGGCCCAACTCCCCTCCAGGCGCTTAGCCTTCTTCGGCGTCACCAGAAACTGGGACTGCCAGAGGCTCTCTTGCGGGTCTCGCGCTCGGAACATCCTCCCCTCCCTCGCCCGGGCGCGGCCCCAACGCCCTTTCCCCACATTATCCTCCCATTGCCCCCGGAGGACGAGGGGTTTTTACGAGGGAATCAATGTTGATTCCCTCGTAACAAGGCCTGTTTGAGATGAGCCCTGGCGTGCGAAGGTGGTCTGGAGCGGAGGAGGCCACGGGATGCCGGCTGCTGGCCTCACCGCACCATCTGCCGCGCTCAGGACAAGCGTGATCCCGTTGCGGTACCCATTCCGTGGCTCAGGGCACCCGGTGGAAGTTGTGGAGCGGCGCCCTCATGCGGCCGCGACCGCAGGTACCGTCCCGACCGCCTGCTGAGCCGTGTTCTCCATCTCCACCAGGCGTGCATGGACCATCCGCTTGAAGTTGCACGCCAACGCCTTCAGGTAGACGGCAAGCCGCACCCGACGGCCCCCTCGCACCCGCAAGCGCCCAAGCCCGTGGGCGCGCTTGAGCTCGGAGTTCGTTCCCTCGATCCCGGCCCTTATGGCATACCGCTTGCGCCACTCCTCGGTGGCCTCGGCCCTCCGGCGCCGCTCGATGTTTACCTTCACCAGGTCCGCCTTGAGGACGTAGTCCCCCGCACGCCGGTCCAGCTTCACTGGGCAACGGGACCGCAAGGGGCAGGGCTCGCATGTTGTCCCGGCAAAGTGGACCTCTACCCGCTCCGGCGCATCCTCCAACTCGTACTCCTCGATGGACGGGTGGCCGGCGGGGCACACCGTGGTCTGCTCCCCTGTGACGTCGATCTGAAAGTCCGCGGCGGTGAGCGGCGGTGGTCCGTCACGCTCTCCTTCGTGCGAGTTCCCCGGCGCCGACCCCGCCACCGGGCTCACCAGTTCCGTTCCCCGGCGCGAGGCTTCGAAGGCGTTGCGGCCCGACCCATACGCCGTGTCGGCGAAGAGCTCGTCCGGTCGGACCTTCCGCTCCGCGAGCCCGTCAACGACCGGCACGCTCACGTCGGTGTCGCTCCCACTCGAGGGGGTCACCTCCACGTGGGTGATGAGCTGGGTGGCGTTCTCCTCGTGGCAGGTCTCCGCCACCTGCACCTCGTACCCCTTCCCCTTGTGGCCGCTGTAGGTCACATCCGGGTCGTGGGGCGATTGCAGCGAGTCGGCGGACACCTGCTTCGGGTCCTTCAGGGCCACGGGCACCTTGCATTCCCCAGCATCGTCATCATCGTCCCCCGGGCGCCCGTCCCGGTGTTTGCCCACATGGCACTGCTCCCGCAGCAGCCGCTCCAGCAGCCGGTACTCCTCCAGCTGGGCAGCAGTCGTGCCATGGAACCGGTCCACCAGCCGGTAGAGGTCCCGGGCACAGACCGAAAGGCGTCGCCGACCCTCCCCCGTGCGGGCGTCCTCGTAGTGGGTCGCCTCGTCTTCTTCCTTCAAATAGCGCCCCAGGAGGCCCTCCGGAACCACAGGGCGAAGCTCTGGGTGCTCCCAGCGCAAGGCCCGCAGGAACAACCGCATCGTCTCACAGAACAGGCCCAGCCGGGTGAGTGTAGCGATGTTGCTCATGATGTGGGTGGAGTCCAGCCGTTGCTTTCCGGTGCGTATGCCCAGCGCCTGGATGATCCGGTCCGTGGTCTCCTGGAAAGCCAGCCGGCCACCATCGTGCTGCATCAGGCGAACTCGGAAGTTGTGGAGGGTCTTCTGGGGCAGGTGGGTCTCCTCGATGTCCAGCCGCAGGGCGTGGTGCCAGAGCAGGTTGAACTCTAGCTGCTCCAGGGCTTCACCGTCGGTGAGGTTGAACATCTCTTTGAGAAGGTGGACCCCGAGGACGGTCTGCACCGCCCGGTTGGGACGGCCGTTGTCCGCGCAGTACATCGGAGCAAAGAGCTCCTCGTCAATCAGGGGGAGCGCCTCGTTTCGGAAAACCTCGGCCCAACTTCTCTCCAGGCGCTTAGCCTTCTTCGGCGTCACCAGGAACCGGGACTGCCAGAGGCTCTCTTGCGGGTCTCGTATTCGGAACATCCTCCCCTCCCTCGGCCAGGCGCAGCGCCCACGACCTTTTATTACATTATCCCCACCTTGCCCCAGGCTGGCGAGGGGTTTTTACGAACAAATCAATGTTGATACCCTGGTCACTGTCCCCAAGAATAGCCTTCAGGAGCGCATTACTATCCTAAGCGAGGATAAACGACGAGCCTTTGAAGCCGCGATCCATTTTGCCCTCGGTCTGGATTCATAGCTTAAGATCGACTAAGGCCAGCCCCTCCCTCGCCGGCAACCACTGGTAAGTACGCATCCGACCCGGCCCTCTCTCATACACCTCGGCGACAACCTATGGCAGGGACAACAGCGTCGAGGATGCTCCTTGATCCATGGCGTGATCCCGCTCGACAGCGGGCTAACCATCTAATATGACCGTGAGTCGTGTCCCAACAGCCGATATTGGACATCAGCGCTAAAAACTGAGGTGTGCCGATTGGACGTCATAAGCGTAGCCCTGGCGATAGCCTTGACCGCGGCCGTACTGCTACTCTGGCTTGTCTTCAGCATGTGGCGCAAAGCGTTATCTGACCTGAAGGCCTCCCGATTCAGCAGCAAGAGCCTAAGCTCGAAATACGGAAAATTACTGAGCAGTTCATGCCCTTCGTTCCCGATTACCCGTAGGACCCGCAGCGGTTCCGATTTATCGGCTCGCCGATAGACGGCGTCCAGTTTGAGGAAGACAAAGTAATTCTTGTAGAGTTCAAGACGGCAACCAGCAGGCTGACGGCAGGACAACGCGCGATCAGAGACCAGGTCCGGAACGGCCAGGTGGAGTTCGAGGAATTCCGGCTAGAGTCAGAGTAGCCCGATCGGCAAGTCTTCATCGGCGCATCGGGGACAGTGTCCTTCCCACAAAAAATAGCGACGACTATCGGGCCGTAGAGACGCCCCGCCGGGGCGTCTCCACTCGGCGAGAACGCTCGTCTGCGGCCGTCACCGCTCGCGGCAACCAAAGAAACACCAATTTTGCGCATATCACGAGGATATTGAGAATGTTTGCCCTTAAAGCCAGAACGGCCGTTCTATATAATGAATATGAGAGCTGTGGTCCTCCGGTGTTCTATCGGTGTTCCATCGGTTACATAAGTGTTCCACGCATCTATAGCTGAGTGGGACATAATGGGCGAGAATGGGACACTTTTTTAAGTGTGCCTCCAGTGACGACCCCACCAGAATCCTCGGCTCCGGCTCACAATCGTCCATGCCGGTTGCCTCCGGCGCCCCCATGGATGAAAATGGGCCGAACTCTTATCCCTTCTCCACCGCTTCGGGGGAGAAGGCTAGAGCCTGCCCTGAGTCCATCGAAGGGATGAGGGGGCTTCCGCCTGTTACAGCGCTATTTTCATACCAAGACATACTTGCTCTCGGTCGTACATCGACCCGGTTCATCGAAATGGCCACCGCTTAATGCCCCAACGTAGACCAAAGGGAACGCTGAGTTGAGTACCGGCACGATCAAGGCTCTATCCGCGCCTCGAGTCAGCATAACCTTCAGGCAGTACGCCGACCTATTGGCAACCTACCTGAAACCTCAGATGAGGCTCGTGGTCGTCGCGGGGCTGGCGCTCTTCGCCAACATCGGGCTGGAGCTCGTCAACCCTCAAATCCTGCGATACTTCATCGACGAGGCGATAGCGGGAAGCCCGCTTGGGCGGCTGCTGACGGCCGCAGCGCTGTTCACCGCTATTGCGCTCGTCCAGCAGGTCGTGTACGTCATGGCCAAATACACGAGCGGTCGAGTCGGATGGACCGCGACTAATGCCCTGCGCGCCGACCTCGCGAGGCACTGTCTCCACCTCGACATGTCCTTCCACAACAGCCACACGCCCGGCGAGATGATCGAGCGTATCGACGGCGACGCCGAAGCCCTAGGCAGCTTCTTCTCCACCTTCGTGATCCACATTCTGGGCAACGCGATGCTGTTGATCGGCATCCTGGTGTTGCTCTTTCGGGAGGACTGGCGGGCTGGTATGGCCCTGACAGCCTTCGCTATCCTCACGCTTTTCATCCTTTCGCGCTTGCGGAACGTAACGGTAGCACACTGGAAGGCGACCCGCGAAGCCAGCGCCGAGACCTACGGCTTCCTTGAGGAGAGGCTGTCTGGCAGAGAAGACATTCGGACGAATGCCGCTAGACCCTACGTCATTCGGCGGTTCTACGAGTTTCTGCGCGTCTGGTTCCGCAAGGAGCTCAGGGCGTCGCTTATGACGAGCATTGTCCTAAACACCACCTGGTTCATGTTCGCCATTGGCAGGGTCGTCGCGCTGGGTGTCGGGGCCTATCTGTTCTTCAACGACTTCGTCACGATAGGTACGGCCTACCTGATCTTTCACTACACGAATCTGCTCAATCGGCCCATCGAAAGGTTCACCAATCAGGTGGACGCTCTCCAGAAAGCAACGGCCAGCATCGTCAGAATTCAGGAGCTCCTCCACACCGAGAGGGTGGTCAACGACGGCGACACAGCCGAGCTCCCACAGGGTCCACTGTCGGTAACTTTCGACAATGTCTCGTTCGCCTACAACAACGGTGAGACGGTCTTGAATGACGTGTCGTTCGAGCTCCCACCTGGAAAGGTCCTCGGGCTTCTAGGAAGGACCGGCGCCGGAAAGACGTCGATGATGCGGCTCCTGTTCCGCCTTTACGACCCAGACGAAGGCAGCGTGCTTCTTGGCGGCCAGGACATCCGCCACACCACCGTGTCGGACCTGCGCGCGCACGTCGCGATGGTCACCCAGGAAGTCCGCCTCTTTCACGGCACCGCGCGCGATAACCTGACCTTTTTCGACCGAGATGTGCCAGATGCACGACTCCTGGAGATCATCGAGGACCTCGGGTTGATGAGGTGGTACCGGACCCTACCCAAAGGTCTGGACACCGCGCTACCGCCGGACGGTGGCGGGCTGTCCGCCGGGGAGGCCCAGCTGCTAGCCTTCGCCCGCGTCTTCCTGAAAGACCCTAGCGTCGTAGTCCTCGATGAAGCATCGTCCAGGCTCGACCGGAGCACGGAGCAGCTCGTTGAACGCGCCCTGGTCAAGCTGATAAAGGGCCGCACAGTCATCGTCATTGCTCATCATCTGGTGACCCTCAATCGCTGCGACGAGATCATTATCCTCGAGGACGGACGAATCGTCGAACATGACGACCGCAAACGTCTTGCCGGCGATCCCAGCACCCGCTTCCACCGACTCCTTCAGACAGGCCTGGAGGAGGTGCTGGCGTGAAGACATGGCGCTACCTGTGGGCCCTGTTCCGGATTAACAAGTGGACCCTCACACTGGACCTCGTCGTCACAGTCTTCGGGCTCGTCGTCCTGAATCACATTGTTGGACTCACTCAGCGTGAGATTTTCGACAACCTGGCTGGCGAATCACTTGTTTCTCTGTCCGTTTGGGCGCTTTGTGCCGTCCTTGTGGCGGTTGCAGTCACATCCGTTGTGACATTCGTAGGCGTGGTGGTCTTCCATTTCATGAACGAGTTCACGATAGGCGCGCTTCTGCGCCGGAACGCGTTTGAGCACGTCATCGGCTTACCCGGGGACCGCTCCCTTCCCCAATCGGCCGGCGAGGCGGTGAGCCGCTTCCGAGGCGACGCCGACACGGTCGCAGGGTACATGCTGAGATTCAAGTTCGCCGCCTCCAATGTCCTGTTCACCGCCGTTGCGCTGTACATCATGGTGCAGATCAGCCCGTTGGTTACGTTCGCGGTCTTCCTTCCGCTTCTAGCCGTTATCGTGATCGTGAACTTGGCCAGCAGGCGAATCGAGCAGTACCGCAAAGCCAGTCGCGAAGCAGAGGGAAACGTTACGGGATTCATCGGCGAGATGTTCGGAAGTGTGGAAGCGATCAAAGTGGCCGACGCCGAGACCCGCGTAATAGGGCGGTTCAACGCCATTAACGACTCACGTCGGCAAGCCTCCCTGAGAGACGCGCTGCTCACGCATACGCTCGGTGTCCTCTTCTCCAATGCTCAGAACCTCGGCACCGGCCTGGTTTTAATCGTGGCGGCACAATCGATGAGCCAAGGTAATCTCACAGTAGGGGACCTCTCGCTATTCGTCTTCTACCTCGGCTACTCCAGCTGGCTCAGCCAGGAGATCGGCGCGATACTGACCGGTTACAAGCAGGTAGGGGTCTCCATCGACCGCCTGCTCAAGATGATGCCGGGCGCCCCGCCGGAAAAGCTGGTGGAGCCCAGCCCGAGCTACCTGTACCGCGACCTTCCCGCAGTCCCGTTCGTCGAGAAGACCGCGGCCGACCGGCTGGAGACTGTCGAGGCAACGCGCCTGACATACGTCCACCCTGAGTCGGGCCGGGGCATCAGCGACGTCGACCTGAAGCTGGAGCGCGGCAGCCTCACCGTGGTGACAGGAAGAATCGGGTCCGGTAAGACGACTCTGGTCCGGGTCCTCCTGGGCTCGCTGCCCAGACAGGCCGGCGAAATCCTATGGAACGGAACAGTCGTGGCCGAGCCGGACAAGTTCATGGTGCCGCCCCGCTGTGCGTACACGTCCCAGGTGCCCCGGCTGTTCAGCGAGCAGCTTCGCTCCAACGTCCTGATGGGCCTGCCGGAGGAAAGGGTCGATCTGCCACACGCCGTCCACGCCGCGGTGCTGGAGCGCGACATAGAGCAGCTAGAGGAGGGACTGGACACGGTCGTCGGCCCGAGGGGCGTGAAACTCTCCGGCGGACAGCAGCTACGCTCAGCGGCCGCGAGGATGTTCGTGCGTGACGCGGAGCTCCTCATTCTCGACGACCTCTCCAGCGGTCTGGACGTCGAGACAGAGAAGACACTCTGGGAGCGCCTCTTCGAGCGCCCGGACTCGACGGCTCTGGTCGTCTCCCACCGTCGTGCCGCGCTCCGCCGCGCCGATCACATCATCGTCCTGAAGGATGGAAGAGTAGATACCGAGGGCAGGCTAGACGACCTGCTACAGACGAGCGACGAGATGCAGCGCCTGTGGCGTGGAGACGTGGGAGAAAAGCCGGAGATATGACGGTAACTTTGGGCGGAGCGCTCTTATCCCTTCTCCCCGTGGCGGGAGAAGGTTAGGATGAGGGGGAAACGGCCCTGATGACGCCTGTATGTATCTGACATAGCGACGAACCGTGACGCAAACCTAACAACGGAGGAATCATGATAAAGCGAATGCACCACACTGGGTTCATCGTGAGAGATCTGGAGAAAGCGGTCGCCTTCTACCGCGACGCGCTTAGGCTGTCGGTCGTGGGCAGCTATGAGAGGACCGGCCCAGGCATCGAGAAGGTGGTCGGCTATGAAGGGGCCCACCTGAAGATTGCACATCTTGGAGCCGCTGGCGAGCAGACCATAGAGCTCATTCAATACCTGAGCCCGACTCCGGATGATCGGCCGACCCAAGAGCGCAACGTGATCGGCGGCGCACATCTTGCCCTGGTTGTAGACGACATAGATGAGGCCTTCCGCTCCTTGGTGGACAACGGCGCTACCCCTCTGAATCCACCGACAGAGCTTGGGTCGGGCAGAATAGCCTGCTATCTCCACGACCCGGACGGCAACTGGATAGAGCTATTGCAGATCGCGGAGTGAGCCCAGACCGGCCGATCAACGCGGCCCTTTAGGAATTGGGCAATGCCCACTTGCCGTAGGGGCAGGTATCAAACCTGCCCTCCGATGCCGGGATGCCAACGGGTACATTAACAATAGATCGTCTGAGGAAGCCCAGGCCGGCCCATCAACGCGGCCCTTTAGCCCGAATCCACCGAAGGAGGGCGTCGGGTTAGCGTCCTGAGGCGGCAAGAAGGCGCTCCTGTGCTTCTGGGATAATGGTTGAGTAGCAAAAAAACGGCCCCGGAAAAGGAGCACCCAATAGATGCTGCCACGCAACCACCCCGACCGGATCCAAATCACCTTTGACGACCGCCGCTTGGTGGCCAATGCCGGGCTGCTCCTTCCGGCCACCCTGGCGCGGCACCTCGGCCTGCCCGAACTCGTCCGGCAGCGCCTCGACCTGGGCGATGCCCCGGGGCGGGCGGACACGAGCGACAAGATGATGACGCTGGTGGCGTCTGCGCTGGCTGGGGGCGACTGCATTGACGACGCCGATGTGTTGCGCACCGGGGGGACGGCCTGCACCCTGGGCGGCACGGTCAAGGCGCCATCCACCCTGGGCACCTTCCTGCGCAGCTTCCGATGGGGCCACGTCCGTCAACTCGACCGGGTGAGCCGCGAGTTGCTGGCCCGGGCTTGGCAGGCCGGGGCGGGACCCGGCGACGGGCCCCTGACCATTGACCTGGACTCCACCATCTGCGAGACCTACGGACTGGCCAAGGAGGGCGCCCGCCACCACGGCTATACCGGCAAGCGGGGCTACCACCCGCTGCCGGCCATCGCCGCCGGCACCGGAGACGTGCTGATGTCCCGGCTGCGCGAGGGCCGGGCCAACACCGCCCGCGGCGCCGCCCACTTCCTGCGGGAGACGGTGGGACGGGTGCGCTACGCCGGGGCCGACGGACGACTCACGCTACGGGCCGACAGCGGGTTCTACACTCATGGCGTGGTATCCGTCTGCCGCAAGATGGATGTCCGCTTCTCCATCACCATCCGCCAGCACAAAAGCCTGCACAATCTCATCGAGGCGATACCCGAAGATGCCTGGACGCCGATTCCTTACTGGATGGACGGTGCCGCCGATGTGGCCGAGACCACCTGCACCCCCTTCCAGGCCGAGGCGGACGCCGCGCCGGTACGGCTCATCGTCCGGCGGGTGAAGCCGACGCCCGGTTCCCAACTGGCCCTCTTCGCCAAATACAGCTATCATGGCTTCATCACCGACCGGGACGGGGAGTTGCTCGAACTGGAGGCTGACCATCGCCGCCACGCCGAGATCGAGAATGCCATACGCGACCTCAAGTACGGCGTCGGGCTGAACCATCTCCCCTCGGGCCGCTTCGCCGCCAACGGCGCCTGGCTGGCCGTCCAGACGATGGCCCACAACCTGGCCCGCTGGACGGCGCGGATCGGTCTGGGAGAGCGGATAGCCACCACCAAGACCCTCCGGCGGCGGTTCTTCTCCCTGGCCGGACGGCTCACCCGCTCGGCACGCCGGTTGACCCTGCATCTTCCGGATCGCTGGCCTTGGGCTGAGAAGTTCAGCCGCGCCTTGGCCCGGCTGCGAGCCATTCCACTCCCGGCCTGACGGCACCGTCGGCGACCGACCCACCCACCGGACAACCGAAGATCCCCGCAGACTCGTGCCAGCCCGGTCCGAGAGAGTTCCCTGCTGCGTATTCTCTCGCCATCCCGCGCATCGCAGCTCCCGCAGACGGCCATAGGGGCCCCTGTGCGGCGATGAAGACCGTCCGCCGACCTCCCTACCCCAAATGGAACCCAGACTATTTCCCCTGTAGCTCCCTCACCCCCCTTCCGCTTTCCTCACGCCGTCCATCGGTGTCCTTCGGTGGATTCGGGCTTAGTGAGCCGGCCCGCGGCGCGATCTCAAGAGCCAAGAAGCATGCAACGCGGCTTAACCACGACGTCGTGGGCTCCGAACACCTATTACTGGGCCTGGTTGGCGAGACGGAGGACACCGCCGCCAAGGTGCTAGTGAACCTGGGAGCCGATCTCGACAAGATAGCCGCCGCCGTCGAGTCGACGCTCGGACCCGGTAAGGGAGTGCCGGGCGAGGAGGTCCCCTTTTCGCCGCGGGCCTCCCGGGTCCTGCAATCCGCTGGGGAAGTGGCCCGCGAGCTTGACCACTTCTGGTTTGGGACGGAGCACCTGCTCTTGGCACTGATGCAAGAGGGAGGAGACCAGACCGTAGGGCCTCTGGACCTCCAGGGCATTACTCTCGACAAGGTTCGGGCCGAGACGCTGCGCATTCTCGAGGAGCGGGGAGCCGTTCCGCCAGGCGGAGGAGCAAAGAAGGCCCGATCGGAATAGCTGCCTCGAAACCCATTCGTTGGTTACGGATGACTTGAAATGTCATTCTGAACGCAGTGAAGAATCTGGGGAGGGGTGGCCTACCGCGAGCGACACCAGACGCGGACCCAGCCCCAGATGCTTCGTCGCGGACTCCTCAGCATGACATGTCGAAACGTTCGAACATGTGTCATTGACGACTAGTTGGGGGTAGCGTCGCGCCCGAGCGGGCCACCCGCTGCTGTCACTCGATGACCATTTGAGTCAGTGTCTTGAACGCCTCGTCGGCCGGCCTGGCGGCGAGGCGTTCGCCGTACTCACTGTGCGGCAGATACTCGTATATCTGAGGGTTGTGGGCGACGAACGACTCGGCATATGGGACCCGCATGTGAATGGCGTGCACCCCGCCGTCCAGGGTCTCGCCTAGCTTTCGCTGAAGTGGGCTCCCTTCCCCGTAATGCTGAGACGTGAACTTGTTCATCGCGTTCGACTTCATCTGGATCGTGTCGGTGATGTCGACGATCGTCGTAGGGATTCTGACATTGAGGCTTTCGAGAACGTTGGTCCTGCCGAGCTGCGTGTGATAGAAGACTTGCGCGGGTGCTCCACCGGTGTCCCCGCCGGTAGGCGCATACGACTTGCCGGGCCGAATGCCCGACGCCGCGTCGATGGCAAGGAGGGTCATCTGAGTTGCCATCGCGTGCGCGGGAACGCTGTCTTGCGGCCAGTGTGTCACTATCATGTTGGGGCGTATCTCGCCTATCACGTCCGCGATGTCGTTGACGATCTGCTTGTCTATCGTCACGATTTCGTCCGGATAGCCGAGGAACCGTACGTCGGTCACGCCCAGCTCACCCGCGGCCTCGACGAGCTCGCGTTTCCGCTCTTTGACGAGCGCGTCCATATCCGGCATCTCCCGACTATCTCTGTACTCGCCGATAGCCGCCAGGTGGTGAGACATGCCGGTCGTGGGAGTCAGCATACACACCCTGTCCCCCCTCGCGGCGTGCTTTGCCATCGTGCCTCCCGCGTAAAGTATCGCGTCTTTTGGATGACCACCGATGTTCAGAATACTCAGCTTCCCCGTCATAGCTTGGCAACCTCCTGTTGTTTTCGCGGCCCACAGCTTCTGTCGATGGCCTCCGCGACGCGAACAAGAATAGTGACAGCGGAGCAGCGCTGTCAATCTTCCGGCGAATCTGATCCTGAGGTCAGTGCGTTATAATCTCTAAGGAGCATTTCACAGGTCCTCAACGTAGCAATGACCCTCGTCTTCAAGCCAAGGTTCGGCTGGGGTAGGCAATGGCGCCTGGTCGTGGGCGCCTTGGCGATCGCCGCGAATTTCTTCTTTTTTCGGGGCGAGGCCAACACCGTTGCGTGGCAGATAGTCTTATTCATTGTCGGACTTGGCCTTCTGAATGAGCTGAGAATCCTCGTCGGCCTTCACTATACAATTAGCGGTGACGCGCTAATCGTAGCGGCCTGGCCTTTCCGGTGGCGGTACCGTCTGGAGAGCATGACTCGGGTACGACAAGGCGAACGTTGGTGGAATGTCAGAATGGGCGAAGATTCGTTGCGAAAAAACTTGACACTGTCTGCTCGGGACCTGGCCTTCTACCGCGACTACCTGGTCGTCGAGTTTCGGGACGGCCGCGTGACCAGGATAAGTCCCACCGACAAAGAGGGCTTCATTATGGCCCTGAGGGAAAGAGCACCTCACGTCGCGTTCGAAGGGCTAGGCTAGCGCGACCGCGGCGTAGAAATGTCCTTAGATGTCAACGCCTTGGCCGCCGAGATCGAGCTGAGGCTGGAGCAGGCGGGGAGTCCTGAGCGGCGGAGGGTCGCGACCACGTACTTGACGACCGCCATGCGAGTGCTCGGCGCCTCGATCCCCGACATTCGCGTTGTGGTCCGTGACACAAGCAAGGTGATGAAGAGGGAGCCGCCCGAGAGTGTCCTCGCGAGGTCACGAACAAGCTTCAGACCGGCCTCAAGGATCCAGTCCGGGTGGGCTGATATACTGTTGGCCGTCTCGGCGCACAAAGATAGGTCAATGTCACTCTGAGTCCCGATGCCGAATCGGGACGAAGGGTCTGGGGCGGGGAGAGACCCCTCCCCAGATGCTTCGCGGAGCCTCAGCATGACATGCTCGGGTCGCTTTCATCCCAATGTAAAGCCGTTTTGAGGGACAGCAGACTAGTAGGAGATAACCAACAATGAAGGCTGCGGTGCTCTATGAGCCCAACACCCCGCTCGTTGTCGAGGAGTTCGATCTGGACGATCCGCGGCGTGGCGAGGTCTTGGTCAAGACGATGGCCACGGGCGTGTGCCACTCCGACTGGCACGTCGTCAAGGGCGACTGGCCGCGCATCGCCCTACCGTCGATTCTCGGCCATGAGTCCGCTGGAGTCGTGGAGGCCGTCGGGCCGGAGGTGACCAGTCTTGAGGTGGGTGACCACGTTGTACTGACGTGGAAGCCGGGGTGTGGACGCTGCGAGATGTGCCAGCAAGGCTACCTCAGCGTGTGTGACCTTTTGCCAAGCGTCCCGTCTAAGCCCCGGATTCGCGGGACCGGCGCTGAGATAAGTCAGATGATAGGGCTTGGGGGATTCGGGAGCTACACGGTGGTCCCGGAGAACGTCGCGGTACGCGTGGACAAGGACGTCCCCTTCGCCCAGGCGGCTCTGACCGGTTGCGGGGTGTCGGCCGGGGTCGGAGCCGCCATCAACACCGCCCGCGTGCGGCCCGGCACCTCGGTTGCTGTCTTCGGTTGCGGCGGCGTCGGTTTGAACTGTATGCAGGGCTCCGCGATCGCTGGAGCGACGACGATCATCGCGGTAGACCTCCTGGACCAGAAGCTTGACTTCGCAAAGGGATTCGGAGCTACTCACACGGTGAACGCCTCCCGCGAGGACCCGGTGGAGCGGATCAAGGACCTGACGGACGGCCTAGGCGTTCACTATGCATTTGAGGCGATCGGCTTGGTGGAGAAGCCTTTCGTTCAGAGCATCGAGTGCACAAGGAAGAGGGGCGTGACGGTCTGGCTGGGCGCAGCGCCGAACGACACACCGGTCACGATCGACGCGATGGCGCTCTTCTATGAGAAGACCGTCATGGGGTCGTACCTCGGCAGCACCAGGCCGCATATAGACATTCCGCGTTTCCTTAACCTATACAAGGCCGGCGAGCTGAAGCTAGACGAACTCATAACTCGGACTTTCCCCTTGGAAGAGATCAACACGGCGTTCGAGGCCCTGAGCAAGGGAGAGGTAGCCCGCGGCGTAATCGCCTTCGACTGAAGGTGTGTTCTTCTCACCCATCCCTTCGGCAGGTCCGAGTAGGACTCGCGACTCCAGTCGGAGCTCAGGACAGGCTCTAACCTTCCCCCCTGGACGGGGGAAGGGATTGGAGATGGGCGCATGCTATGCGCCCCTACAGGACCGGCCTCGAGTCCTGAAAAAAGTGTTCCATTTTGCTCTATTGTGTCCCACTCAGCTAGGAAACCTTGGTACACCGTGGGACAGTTGGGCAACGAAATGGGACAGGCCCCCTCGGCGGCTCAGCGCAGGCCGGTTGGGTCGGTCCCTCGGAGTAAGTATAGTACGTATGTTCGTTATTGTCGATGGGTCCGTTGGGTGTCCTCTTCGTCAAGTAAGAGGGACGGCGGGTTTGAAACCCGCCCCTACGTCCAGGCTGGGGAAGCCAGGACTGTTGTTCAACCCACAGGCTGGGGAAGCCAGGACGATCGTTCAACCCAAGGCTGGGGAAGTCGGGACGGTCGTTCAACCCACAGGCTGGGGAAGCCAGGACGGGTCGTTCAACCCCACAGGCTGGGGAAGCCAGGAGGGGAGGGCGGGTTTGAAACCCGCCCCTACATCCAGGTGTATAGACCGGGGACATAGCTTACACATGTTCGGGAACATGGTGGACACCATAATAGGCATGACTTCATTACAAGGAGGTGGTCATGCCATGGAAGGAGATGTCCGTTATGTCTCAGAGGAGAGAGTTCGTGGAGTTGGCGCAGGCTGAAGGCACCAACAAAAGGGGCCTTTGCCGTCGCTTCGGGATCAGCCCTACGACTGGATACAAGTGGCTTGGGCGTTTCCGTGAAGGGAGCGAGGCAGGCCTGGTCGAGCTGCCGCGGCGGCCTCACTACTCGCCTGCACGTACCCCATCGCAGGTTGAGCAGGCGGTGCTGTCTGCCCGTGCGGCCCATCCGGCCTGGGGAGCTCGTAAGCTGCGACGGTGGCTTTTGGACCGCAGGGATGTGTTTGAGGCGGACATGCCGGCCCCCAGTACTATCACGGCGATCTTGCGTCGTCATGGCCGCATTGACCCCGCCGAGGGGCCCAAGCACCGTTCCTGGCAGCGATTTGAACACCAGGCACCCAACGACCTGTGGCAGATGGACTTCAAAGGCCACTTCCCCCTTACCCGAGGACGCTGCCACCCTCTGACTGTTCTGGACGATCACTCTCGGTTTGCCTTGGGGCTGCAGGCCTGCGGTAACGAGCAGGGAGAGATGGTGCAACAGCGCCTGACGGCTATCTTCCGGCGCTACGGCCTGCCCAACACAATGTTGATGGACAATGGCTCCCCGTGGGGCCATGACCAAGACCACCCCTACACACCTTTTACAGTCTGGCTGCTGAGGTTGGGCATCGGAGTCAGTCATGGACGCCCTTATCACCCTCAGACACAGGGAAAAGATGAGCGCTTCCACCGAACCATGACCGTTGAAGTGCTGCAGGGGAGCAGCTTCACTGATCTGGCGCACTGCCAGAGAGCCTTCGACCTGTGGCGGGACATCTACAACTTGGAGCAGCCCCATGACGCCCTTGACCTTGCTACTCCGGCCACCAAGTACCAAGTGAGCCAAAGACTGTTTCCCGAGATCCTTCCACCCTTGGAATACGAACCAACTGACCTGGTACGCCGTGTTCACGACAAAGGTAGGCTCCAGTTGTTTGGCCGTATCTTCAAGGTGCCTAAGGCCTTCAAGGGCATGCCAGTGGCTATTCGGCCGACAACTGACGATGGAGTCTGGAACGTCTTCTTCGCCACTCATCAAATCGCCCAGCTTGACCTCAGGCACGATGCCTAACATACTCAAATGTGTCCACCATGTGTCCGGTCCATACACCAGGCTGGAGAAGCCAAGACTGTTGTTCGACCTTGCTCAGGACAGGCGGGTACGAGCAGAACTCGCGCGCGATTTAAAGTGCAGCGCGCTCAGGGGGGCTTGAGCCGACGCCATCAAAAGGAGTAGGTTATCATCATGCAACAGATCCTCACTGAGGGAGTCGTCGTGAAGAGACCCGGGTTGGCGGCGCTACTGAACGTCGTTCCGTTCGGAATTGGCTACCTATATTTGGGCAGCATCGGCATGTTTGCCTACGTCCTTTTACTCGCGATCGCCGCGCCGTTCGCAGGCTTCTTGGCGGGGTCGGTGTTCTTAGATGGAGCCGCCGCGGCGGTAAACCACTGCGGGAGTGGTTTTTCCGAAGACTGCACACGACCCGCGTGGGCCTGGGTGCTAGTAATAGTAGGGTGGGCTCTTCCCTTCGGGCTGATAGCCAGCTTCAGCGCCCGAGACGCCCACCGCCGCGCGGTCGCGGAGAACCCGCCACCTGGAGGAACCGGCCGAAGAGAAGAGTAGAGGCAGCCGTCAGACGGACCCGCCGGTCCTCTTCTTCGGCCTCGACATGCGAGCCTTGGCGCCGACGCGTTCCTCGACGGGCGCCAGCGGCAGCTTCACCTTTATCTTTCGTTGCCTCTTCGGGTCTCGTCCTCTTACCACGTTGACTGACGTGACCAGTGTCCACTTGAAGGTCCAGGAGCTCTTGGAATCTCGCTGAAGGTCGTTGGCCTCGTCGAGGTGTGTAGGCGGGGCCGGCTGAATCTGTAGTTTTGCCACGTGGGCGCTAGGCTCGCCGGAGCGGAGCGTTTCGTCGTTGAGGAATTCAAGGCTGCTGTGGACGTACGACTCGGTGCGCTGGCTTAACCCGAATCCACCGAAGGAGGGCGTCGGGTTAGCGTCCTGAGGCGGCAAGAAGGCGCTCCTGTGCTTCTGGGATAATGGTTTTGTAGCAAAAAAACGGCCCCGGAAAAGGAGCACCCAATAGATGCTGCCACGCAACCACCCCGACCGGATCCAAATCACCTTCGACGACCGCCGTTTGGTGGCCAATGCCGGGCTGCTCCTTCCGGCCACCCTGGCGCGGCACCTCGGCCTGCCCGAACTCGTCCGGCAGCGCCTCGACCTGGGCGATGCCCCGGGGCGGGCGAACACGAGCGACAAGATGATGACGCTGGTGGCGTCTGCGCTGGCTGGGGGCGATTGCATTGACGACGCCGATGTGTTGCGCACCGGGGGGACGGCCTGCACCCTGGGCGGCACGGTCAAGGCGCCATCCACCCTGGGCACCTTCCTGCGCAGCTTCCGGTGGGGCCACGTCCGTCAACTCGACCGGGTGAGCCGCGAGTTGCTGGCCCGGGCTTGGCAGGCCGGGGCGGGACCCGGCGACGGGCCCCTGACCATTGACCTGGACTCCACCATCTGCGAGACCTACGGACTGGCCAAGGAGGGCGCCCGCCACCACGGCTATACCGGCAAGCGGGGCTACCACCCGCTGCCGGCCATCGCCGCCGGCACCGGAGACGTGCTGATGTCCCGGCTGCGCGAGGGCCGGGCCAACACCGCCCGCGGCGCCGCCCACTTCCTGCGGGAGACGGTGGGACGGGTGCGCTACGCCGGGGCCGACGGACGACTCACGCTACGGGCCGACAGCGGGTTCTACACTCATAGCGTGGTATCCGTCTGCCGCAAGATGGATGTCCGCTTCTCCATCACCATCCGCCAGCACAAAAGCCTGCACAATCTCATCGAGGCGATACCCGAAGATGCCTGGACGCCGATTCCTTACTGGATGGACGGTGCCGCCGATGTGGCCGAGACCACCTGCACCCCCTTCCAAGCCGAGGCGGACGCCGCGCCGGTACGGCTCATCGTCCGGCGGGTGAAGCCGACGCCCGGTTCCCAACTGGCCCTCTTCGCCAAATACAGCTATCATGGCTTCATCACCGACCGGGACGGGGAGTTGCTCGAACTGGAGGCTGACCATCGCCGCCACGCCGAGATCGAGAATGCCATACGCGACCTCAAGTACGGCGTCGGGCTGAACCATCTCCCCTCGGGCCGCTTCGCCGCCAACGGCGCCTGGCTGGCCATCCAGACGATGGCCCACAACCTGGCCCGCTGGACGGCGCGGATCGGTCTGGGAGAGCGGATAGCCACCACCAAGACCCTCCGGCGGCGGTTCTTCTCCCTGGCCGGACGGCTCACCCGCTCGGCACGCCGGTTGACCCTGCATCTTCCGGATCGCTGGCCTTGGGCTGAGAAGTTCAGCCGCGCCTTGGCCCGGCTGCGAGCCATTCCACTCCCGGCCTGACGGCACCGTCGGCGACCGACCCACCCACCGGACAACCGAAGATCCCCGCAGACTCGTGCCAGCCCGGTCCGAGAGAGTTCCCTGCTGCGTATTCTCTCGCCATCCCGCGCATCGCAGCTCCCGCAGACGGCCATAGGGGCCCCTGTGCGGCGATGAAGACCGTCCGCCGACCTCCCTACCCCAAATGGAACCCAGGCTATTTCCCCTGTAGCTCCCTCACCCCCCTTCCGCTTTCCTCACGCCGTCTATCGGTGTCCTTCGGTGGATTCGGGGTAAGGCGGCGTTTGAACTGGGTATCGGCTATGCAACGCTCAAACGCCTGATCGACGCACAAGAGTCGGCTGGCTAGGCGGCTGCATTGGGAACGCCTGTACATCCACAAAACGTGCCTCAAAACGGGTTGACGTGTATACGTTCCCGTATACACTGTACCGCCACAAATCCAGGTGCTGCCAAATACGGTGAGACAGACCTCATCATGATCGATAACTTCCTTGAGACACTTGCCAATGCGGCCATGGCCGTTGCAGCCCGCAGGCCGAACGACGAGGACGAAGAATGAGCGACGCGAACTCCAAGAGAGCTGTGGCCTACCTCAGGGTATCGTCTATCTCACAGGTGGACGGGCACTCTCTGAACGCCCAGGAGCGGCTCTTCAATCAGCTGTGTGAGAGCCGAGGGTGGGCGGCCGTCAGGGTCTATCGGGAAGAGGGCCAGTCGGCCCACTCGGAGTCGGTGAAGAAGCGCCCTATCTTCCGCCAACTGATGGAGGACGCCAAGAGGGATCAATTCGATATCGTCGTAGTCCATACCCTTGACCGATGGTCCCGCAACCTCAGGGTCACCCTGGAGTCGCTGGCCAACCTGGGCATGCACAACGTCGCTCTCGTCTCCATCACCGAGAACATCGACTACTCGACCCCTGAGGGGATGTTGACGACTCAACTTCTGGGGTCCTTCGCCCAGTTCTTCTCCAACATGCTTGGCACTCACGTAAGCAAGGGTCTGGATGAGAGGGCCAATGAGGGCAGACACACCGGCGGCATCCCGTTCGGATACGAATCCTGCTGGATGAGCCAGGACGGAGAGCGCAGGCGCAGATGCCCAAAAGAGCATTCCGGGGGCGTTCATCTTATTGCGTCCGAGGTTGCCGCGGTCCAGGAGATGTTCAAACGGTACTCGACGGGATCGACCACACTAAGCCAGCTCGCCGCGTGGCTGAACGGGAGCGGCTTACGGACTCGCAACACCAAGCAGTTGGCAGGCGCTGATGGCAAGCTCTCGCCCGGTCCAAAGCTATTTACCACTGCCTCAGTGAGGGGCATCCTCCATAACGCTTTCTACTCGGGTCTTGTCAGGCACAGGAAGCAACTCCGACCGGGAGCCCACGAGCCAGTCGTCGGCCAGGAGATCTTCGATCTGGTCCAGGACAAGATGCGGCACAACAGCGGCAGATCAACGACCCTGAGCCCTCACCCTCACCCTGAGCGTGACTATCTTCTGAAAGGGATCATCCGTTGCGCCTACTGCAAGATGCCGATGTGGGCACAGACCTATAAAAGCGGAAGGAGGTACTACCGTGAGCACAGGGAGTCTCGCAGTAACACCCAATGCCCAGCTCACGGTGGCTCGATACCGTGCCGCCTGGCTGATGAGCAGGTCGGAAGGATCGTCGAGGCCATCGAGCTGGGACCTGCATGGCAAGAGCAGCTCCTCTCGATAATCAGCGCCAGGGACGAGGTCGAAGTAGTCCAAGCCAAGCGGCGAAAGGTCCAGGAGAGGCTTCGGAGACTCGCCAAGACCTATGTCGATGGAGTTTATGATGACCAGGAGTATAAGCGGCAGAAGCGGAACCTGGAGATGGAGCTCGAGTCCCTCGTTGTGCCAAAGGCTGCCGCTGCCGCAGAGGCGGGGAAGCTGATAGAGAGGCTGCCTGAGCTATGGGCTGGTGCCAACATGGAAGAGCGTCGGAAGCTGTTGGTGGCCATGCTGGACGCCGTTTACGTTGACACGAAAGACGCCCGTTCGGTCGTCGCCATCAAGCCCAAAGCTCCGTTCAGGCCGGTCTTCCATCTGGCAACCACCCGTGCCGGCTCCGGCGTATCTCTTACGCCTGGTCCTGACCGGAAACAACAGGAACGTACCGAGCGAGTGTTCGAGGCCGCCTTCTCATAGCTACGGCTCGGTCCTGTCCGTTCCACCCGCCATAGCGAAGCACCGCCCCAGCCTGCTGTTCCGCACCTGCTATAGTACCTATGCTCCAAAAGGGGGCCGTCTTGCGTCGTAGCTATCACGAGCCGTAATATCAGCCGTACCAAAAGGACTACTTTGTTGACAGTGGGAGGTGGCGATGAAGAAGCAGCAATATTCCTGCGTCAAATGTGGAGGAACAGAATATAGGTCGGGTGAGTTAAGGACCACGGGATCAGGGCTGACACGGTTCCTCAACATCCAAAACCAGAAATACGCCACAGTAGCGTGCACGGAATGTGGCCACACAGAGCTATACCGGCTAGACGGTGGCGGCATTGGCAACATTGTCGATCTCTTCACGAACTAGTGGTACGAAAGCTTTGAAATGAGGGTTAGCCTGGATTGGCGAGACCTCACGGCAACAGTGAGTCCCTTCCCGTCAGGGGGAAGGTTAGGATGGGAGCGTCGCGCAGTATTCTCGTTACCCTTCATTGCTAGGATGTCGGTCTACTAGTCAGAAGGCTCAGTTGTCAATCCTATGGAAGACCCTTGCTAACTGGAAAGCCATCATGGCGTCATCGTAAGCACTATGAAAGCGACCTGATGGAATTCGGTAGTAGGCAACTGCATCTTGGAGTTTAGACCCTGCCCATGCACCTATAACGTCTCGGAATCTCCACATCGTACAGAGAATCTTGTTATTGCCTATGCTGTCCACACCGGCACGCCTGAATTCTTCTTCCAAGAAACTCATATCAAACGTTGCATTGTGAGCGATGATTGGTAAATCGCCGATGAAGTCTCTCAGTTCTTGAGCTATATTGGCAAATGGTTCCTTATTGACTACGCTGCTATCCGATATTCCATGTACTGCTGTTGCTTCGACAGGAATCGGACGCTGCGGGTTGACGATCTCGTACATTTCCCCAATAGGCGTCTCCTTGGAGAAGTGCACGTGCAATGCTGCTACAGAGACCAGACGGTCATTTGAAGGCGAGAAACCTGTGGTTTCCGCATCTATTACAATGGCATCATCCAATCCACGAAAGTCAATCTGAACCACAGGTGTCTCCTCGGTGTTTTTTCAAAGGCAGCGTAGTGTGTGCTCCCGCTCACCGCACCATCATCATAGACTGTCACCACAACCTAGTGGTGCGAAATCTTTGAAATGAGGGTTAGCCTGGATTGGCGAGACCTCACGGCAACAGTGAGTCCCTTCCCGTCAGGGGGAAGGTTAGGATGGGAGCGTCGCGCAGTATTCTGGTTACCCTTCATTGCTAGGATGTCAGTCTACTAGTCCTCAGGGGCAACTGGCACCGACTCTCGCGCACCAGAGTCTCGAACTCCTTGGAATAGTGGGCGAGTTGATCTCTCGTTTCCCTGGGAACAGGACACTTTGCCTCTAAGAGTCCGTGTTCGTGGTGGAGACGGGGGAGGGCCGAGCTACACCTGGAACACGAGGTTTCGGTGCTGTTAGCCGCCTGATAAAAAAAGTGGGGTATCCCCAAAACCTGGCTGGACCTGATGCTGCCGGGGACCGACGGCATCGAGCTGATGGGGAACATCCTCGATATGGCGGACGTGCCGGTCATCTTCCTGTCCGCCTACGGCCAGGAGGAGACCATCGCCAGGGCCTTCGAGAATGGAGCCGACGACTACGTGGTCAAGCCCTTCTCGCCGACGGAACTTGTGGCGAGGATCAAGGCGGCCCTGCGCAAGCGGGAAGCGCCCGAATGGGCCGAGCCGTCGGAACCCTACGTGTTTGGAGACCTGACCATCGACTACGCCCAGCGTCGCGTGACGCTGGCCGGGCGTCCCGTGCAGCTGACCGCCATCGAGTACGGGCTGCTCTTCGAGCTTTCGGCCAACGCCGGTCGCGTGATGACCTACGACCGGCTGCTGCGACGGGTCTGGGGCCTGCGGGGCTCCGGCGACTCGCGGCGGGTGCGCACCGCCGCCAAGCAGCTCCGCCGCAAGCTAGGCGACGACGCCAACAACCCCACCTACATCCTCAACGAGCCCCGCGTCGGCTACCGCATGCCGAAGGGCGAGGCGCTAGGATAAGAGGAGGCGTGACGGTGGAGTGATGTAGTACACTACATCAGGGTGACCATTACTCTAGGATCGAGCCATGAACACGCCCGAAGAATTCACCGTACCCGAAGCAGCGTCGTACCTTAATGTAAGTGAGGAGACCGTCCGTCGGAACATCAGGTCGAAGCGCTTGGGAGCCTTGCGCAGAGGAACACAGTGGTTCATCCCCCGCGATGTCCTTGTGATCTTCGCGAACAGCTACGACCCGAAGACTGGGCAGATACGACAGATGCTCTGAATGCTTCGACTAAGCGTGCCCACCACTAACCGTTTGACGACGCTGCCGAGATAGATGCCACAGGCTGAACTTACAAATTCAACACGGGAGATACGAGAAGTCTGCAATGTCTACACCAAACGAAATCCTTAGCCTGCCAAGCGGTGCCAAATGGCTTAAGGCCGACCTCCATGTTCATACGCCTGCGTCCCTGGAGATAGCCGAAGCTTGGAAGACCTCCACGCCCGATGATGTTGTTAGGATCGCAATCGAAAAGGGGTTCGATGCAATCCTGCCGGGTCACGACAAGACCGCCGAGTCCGCGGCGATCTCGGTTGAGTACGGCGGCGTCCCCGGGTTCCTGGTGAAGCATGGCTATGGACCCGGCGGCAAGAATGCCATACGTGAGGTGGATAGGTGGCGTTCCAAGGGTAAACGCAGGAGTGAAGTTCGATGACGACTGCACGACAGAGACGCGGAAACTCCAACGGGGAGACCGAATCCAGCGGCAACGGCACCTTCATGGGCCACGAGGACAGGTATTATGCAGGTGGCCGATGGACTCGTGGCGGCATGGCCGGTGTCACGTACAAGCACGTCGTTCTCGGCCTCGTCTTCCTCAAGTGGGTTCTGCGATGGAATCAGGGCTGGTCAGATGCAGCCAGTTGACACCGAGACCACGGCGGAGGCATTCGATTGAGTGTCGCTATCGGCCTAGTTGTCTACAACCTTGGAGCCTTCCCATGTTCAGGGGTAGGATTGACTTTGCAGGAAAGAGAGTTGGACGCCGCCATGAGTGGCCCAGTGGCGGCACTCTTGTTCGACGACGATGGGAAGGCCAGCATTGAGACGATTCTAGCTAAACTAGCTGAAACAGAATTCGCGCAGGAGGGGCTGAAGCGAGTTCTTGCAGACACAGGGTACATAGAAGATTGGCGTGTGGGCGAGGCAATTGCGGAAACCTACCTAACCCACCACCGATCCTGCTATTTCCCATGGCCAGATGGCCGCGACGAGCGAAAGAGTGGTTCCAGCCTTCCAGGTGCTGACCTAGTTGGTCTTGGCATGGATGAAAATGGCGATTGCCTGGCCTTTGGTGAGGTCAAGACTTCAAGTGAGGACAGCTATCCTCCTAGCTCCATGTATGGGCGGACAGGACTCAAGCAACAGGTGGAAGACTTGCGCGATTGCGAAGCTATTCGAGACGGCTTACTAAGATATCTCGGACATCGGGTTCAGGCAGCCTCTTGGAGGTCAAGGTTCGAGGCTGCCAGTAGGCGCTATCTTCAGAACAAATCGGACGTCCAGTTATACGGTGTACTCATTAGAGACGTTCCTCCAAATGCCAATGACTTGCGAGTGCGTGTCCAGGCACTCGGCACGGATCGCCCGAACAAAACCAGAATCGAACTGCTCGCCATATATCTCCCAGAACATTGCATCAATGGCATAGGTATAGCAGCCGTTACTGAGCGAAAGAGAGCTGGCGCATGAGCCCCTCTGCAAGAGCCTTTGAAGCTCTGAACTCGCACTGGGCCATAAGAGCGATCGGCGACCAAGAACTTGAAGGTGCAGCCGACCTGGTCAACGAACGTCTTGCGCAGCGAGCAGTCGGACAGCAAATCGTCTTCGACTTCAAGCAGAACGAGGGCGACGGCCCATTGCTAGATCGGGTCGCACTGGCTTATGAGTTAGCTGCAATAGAGGGTCTCGATGAGTTGAGCCGTCCAGAGGGTCAAAATGACGCCTTACGCAGTCAGGCAATGGCGGCTTCTTCCCGCGCATTCGACATACGCCGTCTCATGCCAGTCCCAGAGACTACGCACGATCGGTTGTTCTTTGTCCTCCAAATATCGGCACTGGCCTACTGTGGAGACCGCGGGTCCGATTTGCGCCGCTGGTTCAGGGACAATGTGGGGGCGCTGACTGCACCGAGTGCTGCCGTTGTCTCTTGGGACCAGCGTCTTCTCTACAGGTTGTTCCACTGTTGGGTCAGGCTGTTCAGAAAGGATGGCTGGGATGACTTGGATCGTATTCGAGAAACGATCGCAGGCTTACGCGACGACCAGAAGACCATGGAAGAACAAAGACTCCAGAACGGGTCTCAAGCGGCTGATCGTGCCATCGCCTTGCGACTTGTTGCGCTCTATCATTGGGCCAGAAGTACCGAAATCCTAGCTCATTTCATGCTCCAGGGACAGCCAGCTGATCCGTTCGGTGAAATCGACAAGCATTTTGAAGCAGGAATCGAAGCAGCGACGGCCTCAGGCGATGCCCAACACGAGGTCATTCTTCGGTGGCTGCATGCTGCCGGGCGGATCATGGTAACCAACTCCCTATGGTGGACTACCCGGTCAGTCAATTCTCGAACATCGGAATTCGTTCGTTCTCTCACGAAGCGTGAGCATCAAGCCATGTTTGAGCTTCTGCCACCTCAACGTGCAGCTTTGCTGGAACAAGGGCTCCTTGATCAAGCCAAAACTGCGATTGTAGTTGACTTACCGACCTCTGGAGGTAAAACCCTCTTAGCACAGTTCCGTATTCTACAAGCCCTGAACCAGTTTGATGCCTCTAAGGGCTGGGTTGCATATGTCGCGCCCACTAGAGCTTTGTCAGCACAACTCACGCGGCGACTGCGACGGGACTTCGACCCGATTGGAGTAAGAGTCGAGCAGCTCACCAGCGCGATAGAAATCGACACCTTTGAAGAGCAGATCTTGAACGATTCTGAGCAGCCATTCCACGTTCTTGTCGCGACGCCAGAAAAACTCTCGCTAGTGATCCGCAACAAGAAAGTTGCCCGGCCTATGGCCTTGCTAGTGATGGATGAAGCCCACAACTTGGAAAACAATGACCGGGGATTGCGCATAGAGTTCTTGCTGGCCACAGTCAAGCGTGATTGTCCACAGGCCAATTTTCTGTTACTCATGCCTTACGTAGAGAGCTCCGAATCCGTTGCCCGTTGGCTAGCGCACGACATCAACGCTGGACAGACCATCAGTCTTGGTACCACACCTTGGAAGCCGAATGAGAGAATAATTGGCCTCTATCATGCAGTGGCCGATAGCAGTCAACGTGCTGGTTGGCATCTAGCCTATGAAACCCTTACTACTACTGAGAAGGTGATGCCTTTGCGTGGCACGCACCGCGTCGGTGGCGTGAAGCCTATCAATATTCCCAAGAGCCGAGTTCTTGGTAGTGGTGAACAGAAGGGGCTGGGGCTACAGACTGCGGCAATCGGAGCTGTGATGTCGGCTCGTGGCACCAGTATCGTTGTTGCGAACAACATCCGAACTGTATGGACTATGGCCAGCGAGTCTGCGAAGAGTTTGCCTGCCTTAGACCCAATTCCAGACGATGTACGTCTGGTGCAAGATTTTCTGCGCACCGAGATTAGTCCGGCATTCCAGCTCATTGGGACCCTTAACCATGGGGTAGGCGTGCATCATGCCGGACTGTCAGACGATGTGCGAATGCTGATGGAGTGGCTTGCTGAAAGTGGGAGTCTTCGGATGCTCTGCGCCACTTCAACGATTGCTCAAGGAATCAACTTCCCCGTTTCGTCGGTATTCTTGGCATCTCGTTTTGTATTCGATGAGGGGCGGTCCGTAGAGATGGCGCCGCGCGAATTCTGGAACCTTGCGGGGCGTGCTGGCCGGATCGGGCACGACAGCGTTGGCGTTGTAGGTCTAGCAGAAGGTACGGATCGAGATGCCTTGGTAGCATTCATTAGCCGAAGCACGGGAGCACTTGTGTCCCGGCTTGTGACCTTGCTCGATGAACTAGCTTTGGAGGGAAAGCTAGCTAGTCTTGCCGAAGTACTGCACCAGGACCAGTGGGAAGACTTCCGTTGCTACATCGCACATCTATGGGTGGAGAAGAAGAACCTTGACGCAGTGTTAGCGGATTCGGAGCAACTTTTGCGTCAGACCTACGGCTATACGACTCTTCGTAACAATCCGCTCTCCCGTTCGAAGGCAGATGCGCTGTTGGAGGCGACGCAATCATACGCCCGTAGACTTGGGGAAATGCGACCTGGCACGGCCGAATTGGCGGACTCCACGGGCTTCTCGCCGGAAGGGGTGAATACCGCGATGGCGGGACTACGCAACTTAGAGCACAAGCTCACTGCAACCGACTGGGCACCTGATAGTCTGTTCGGCGAGGGAGGGAAAATTGCATCTCTCTTCGGAGTTATGCTCAATGTCCCTCAACTCAAGGAGCAGCTTGAAGAAATCGGTGGGCAAGGGTTTGATCGTACCCGCATCTCTGACATCACGCGTGACTGGGTGAATGGGAAGGGGATTAATGACATCGCCAGGGAGTATTTCAAGCGCGAAAAAGATGAAGGGGGAATTGCAGCCCTGACTGATGCCTGCAGAGCGATATACCGATCAATCGTGAACAACGGCACTTGGGGCGTTTCGGCGTTGAGTCGAATGTCGGATTTGGATTTTGACGCTCTTTCGGAAACCGAGCGGCGGCGCATCAATGCGCTTCCGGCCATGATCTATCATGGCGTCCGATCTGAGGACGCAGTTCTTATGCGCATGAACGCAGCACCTCGCAGCGCGGCGGAAGCATTGGGAAGCCTATATCGCGACCTCACAGGTGAGGACGATAGTCGATTTTCCGTTGGTAGGGCGCGGGATTTCTTGAAAGCCCTCACTGCAGAAGAGTGGGGACAAGCAAGCCCGGCAGAGGCGGCATTGTCTGGGGATGGCTATAAACGCGTGTGGAAAGTGTTGTCGGGCGAGGCAGAGTAGCAAATGACACCATCACCGAAGCCGACGCCCTGGGCTCACTGGAGGACTCGGGTTGGCGAGTGGCGCACGGTCTGCATATCGCCCCGACACGCCCAATGCCTAGCACAACGACTACGGCCAGGTGATCTTGGAGAGACGGCTCCGAGACACCCCTCGCCTAACTGACCCCCCGGCTTGCCCGCCGAGGGGTGAGGACACTCGTACCAAGATGCGGCGAGACCTCACGGATCCCACGGGCATTTCTCACCGAAGGTCAATTTCACCCTAGCGCAAGTGGGAGGTTTGTCTGGGGACGATGGGCGGTCTGATGGACAGCGAGACCGGGTAGGGACGCACGGACGCTAAGTTGCTCCCGGACTTCTCTCCCCAAACGGGGCCACCGCGACGCTCCTCGCGATTCTTCGCTCCCTGACGCCATAATGGTTGAGCCAAGATCCTCGGTAGGTTCACAGAGCACCCAACCACATCTCGAAGATGGTCCTGTCTATCGTCAAAATAGTCCCGCCCGAAAGGGCTCGAACTCCGTATGGTGTGCTGTACCAAGGCTCACAGGCCGCCTAGCCATATCTCGAAGACAGTTCTTTCTACCGTGCACGTTGGTGGGCCTACACGTACCGAATTGCGAACTTTTCGGTGGGAGGTCCCGATACAATGGGACTAGCCTTCTTCTCCGGTCAGTTTAGATCATTCCACAAGACTCGCATATAAGATGGTCTGATTTTCGGAACGCAGCTCATCTTGGCCTCCTCCGCAAGTGAGGGGTGCCAGGGTGATGGGTCGGGCTGTGCACCCCCCTTCTCGCATATTCAGGTAGCCCTAATTGGATTCTTACCATCAGTCCAGTGCTATGGTGTAACTTGATTAAGGAGTGGCAAATCACGACGAGCCTGTTCCCGGATTTTGGCGGAGGTTCCAGTTAACTTTTCCGCAGGGGCATTTGGCAACCTCAGGGCTTCCCTTGTGAGGAAACTTTTCCAGCAGCCCTCCACAAGAAGAACACTCGAAGAGACTCTGTAAATCGCTGAAAGCATCCACTACGGGCAAGAAGTCTTCCTTGGACATATTCGCCCAATTGTTGTAGTGTACCGAATCATTGATAGCCCACTGCTCTACGAAGGTACGACCGTAAATTTGCTTCCTGACTGACTCCAGATCATCAAACGATGTGACAGTATCCTTGTCATCCCAAGACGAGGCTGCCCGGCGTCCCCTCCTCACTAAGTCCTTATATTTGTCCATCGCGGCAGGCAACCAATCGTCTAGCTGCCATTGCATCCCGGAATTGTATGTTACTTGGGCTCCCAGAGCGCTACACACATCTTCAAAGAAATCCTCAGACCCTCTTCGGAGCCTAAATGCTGCCCCGCTAACGTCCTCTTGGTCAAGGTATGACTGAATAGTCCCCCACAGGTCCGTCTGACGATGGGTATTTGGTCCGCCTTCAAGTGTCCAGCCGGTGAACTCTACAACTTGACGGGCTTCGACCACTCCTTCTTGCCTCAACTGTTTGGCCCACGTTTTATCATGAGTGGTGATGACGAACTGGCACTCTGTGAATTGCTCAGCGAGCAGCCGGCACACATCTTTCCGGTGTCCAGTGTCAACAGACATCATTACATCGTCTAAGACGATCAACCCAAGGTCCCCTTTGGCAAGTTCTTCATTAAGGGCCAGAAACAAACAGACGCCCATACTGTCCTGATGGCCTTCGCTGTGAAGAGCATGAGGCGGGTGGGTCCCGCGCCCCATGAAATCAACCTCGAATGTCAAGCCAGCGCCCTGAGGCTGAAGCCTCGCACCGAAATGGTCCCACTCATGGTCGTGCAAGACTTTGTAAAATTGAACGAACCGGTCTGCTATTCGGGAATACAATCCCTCTAGCACCGCATCGCGAGCTTTTTCGTACTCCGCAAACAGAGTCTTCGAGCGCATCGAATGCAATACGGAGCTTTCTTCCTCTTTAGTCCTGTTATCGAGAACTCTTACGCTTTCCTCCAACTTAGTAAGTTTGTCCCATGCGGTTTGTTCAGGAGTAGGTTTCGGCAGGGCATCTTGGAGAGCTTTTTCTGCGCGGTCGAGCAAATCGTTCAGGGTTTCCGGAACGAAAAGGCGAGCGGTATCATCGCTTGAGAGACCACTGTCGAGATATTGTTCTACTGGTTCCGTAACAGCCGCAAGCAGGGCTGTCAAGCTCCCGAGCCAAGCGTCCAGAACTTGGAGATCGCCGTCCCTGGTCCCTACATCGGCAGTTCGCAGACCCTCCGTAAGAGCATTGATGTTTGCCAGCAGGGTACGTGTCGGCTTCGCGACTGCTTCAGCGGATTCAGAAATACCTTTTCGCACAACCTGAGCCGCGTGAGCAGTCGAAATTTTCGCTTCCAGATGCGCCTTAAGGTCTCCTCCAGGCCAAGACGCGCCACATACAGTAAGGTGGACCCCATTATTAAGACAGCACGAGGGCTAAATTAAGAGAGTCTCCCACCCCTGCGCTAGGTTTCACCAAGCCCGATGGCAGCCCTGCTTCTTCAGCTGCTGCTCCCCTTTCTTCCTGGCCATGTTGGTACACCTCTGCTGGGGTCCGGTAGCCCAAAGCCTGGTGAGGCCTCTGCCGGTTGTAGAACTCCAGGTAGGCATTGATCCCAGTTCGGGCCTCGGCGACGGTCTGGTAAGCTTTCAGATACACCTCCTCGTACTTGATGCTCCGCCACAGCCGCTCCACGAAGATGTTGTCCAGGTACCTACCCTTACCATCCATGCTGACCTGGACCCTCTGCTCCTGCAACGTCTGGGTAAAGGCCTCACTGGTGAACTGACTCCCCTGGTCGGTGTTGAATATCTCCGGTCGTCCCTTACCCAGGGCTTCCTCCAACGCCGCCACGCAGAAGCTGGTGTCCATGGTGTTGGAGAGCTTCCAGGCCAGCACGTGCCGGCTGTGCCAGTCCATGATGGCCACCAGGTACAGGAAGCCCTTCGGCATGGGGATGTAGGTGATGTCCGCGGCCCAGACCTGGTCGACCCGATTAACCTCCACTCCCTTCAGCAGATAGGGAAAGATCCGGTGTCCCGGCGCTGGTTTGCTGGTGTTGGGACGCCGGTAGATGGCTTCCAGACCCATCAACCGCATCAGCCTTCGAACCCTTTTTCGGCTCACCAGATAGCCCTGTTGCAGCAGCCAGGCCTTCATCTTCCTGGAGCCGTAGAAGGGGGTCTTCAAATACTGACGGTCCATCAGGGCCATCAACTCCAGGTCTTCTGCCCTGGTCGGTACCGACCGGTAGTACACCGAGGCCCGGCTGACGTCCAGCAGGATACATTGACGCACCAAAGACAGCTGCTGGTGGTCTCGGTCTATCATGGCTCGCCGTATGCTGCGACTCATAGACCGGACCTTTCCGACAAAAAATCGCGTTCCACCTTCAGCTGGCCGATGTGCCGGTAGAGGTGGTTAATCTGAGCTTCCTTGGCTTTCTCCTGGGATTTCTGATTGGTGGCAAATAGCTCCGGGGCTCCTTCCGCCAGGGCCCTTTTCCAGGCGTGAATCTGACTGGGATGGACCTCAAATCGGCTGGCCAGCTGGGCGATGGTCTCTTCCCCCGCAAGGGCGGCCAAGGCCACCTTGGCCTTGAACGCCGGACTGTGCTTATTCCTCGTCTGCTTCATGTCCTGCTCCTCCACGTCGGTTAGTTGCCGGTTATTTTAGGAGCTGGACTCTCTCTTAGCCAGTTGTCTAGTTTTTGGGTACCACCTCACAGGGCACTCAACCGTCGAGTCATCGACGAACCGAGACGCATGCTGTGTCAACTCAAGTCGCTCGAGCTCGGCTAACAAGCCGGGGTTATTGCGAAGTTCCGTAATGTTGCTTCGTAAGATTTGATCACTTACCACCAGACTAGGCACTACGCTTGGTGGCGCTTCTCGACGGATGGTTTGGATTGCTTGCTGAAGAAGGTTAAAGTTGACTGCCGTTGGCTCTGTGTCGTGGGAACCGGGCGGGGCAATTCCCTCTTTGAACCTATTGGACTCCTGAACGTCTAATGGCCCCCCGCCCAATGTCTGCCGGGAGTCGTTTACCGCCTCCAGCAGACCCTCAGCGGTGAACGTAGGCAAACCCAGGGTTACATTGACCTCTGCCTTCGCGGTTTCGATAGCCGCTTTTGCTGCTTTCTCTTTCCGATCCAGTTCAGTCCTGGCACGACGAAAACTGGACCTAACATCGTCTACGTCCTTGAGGTGCAGGAGTTCCTCTATTTCGTTGGCTCGTTTTCCAGCCTCCGCTGCAACATATCGAAGAATGTCCCTCCGCGTTAGTACGACGCCCCCTCTACGCATAAGGTCTCTCATTTTGGCCAGGGACTCTTTCGCGTCATCGGGGCATACTAGTTGGTCCGGCTGACCCATACAGCGGCTCAGTTCAACGGGTTCAGGAATATCTTCCAACATAATGGCCGCCGTAACGACTGCTGAATCCGCGTCGTGGTCAATGTGATGACCGTGGCGCGACAGTGAAATCCCGGCAGTTCCTTCGCCCATCAGTCGCGAGATTCCTCCCGTGAATAGGAAGTCGATGGCGTCCACGACGCAACTCTTTCCCGCCCCATTAGGACCCCATATCACGACGTTCTTGCCGTCGAGTTCAAGATGCAAGTCTGGAAGCCCTCGCACATTTTGAACCGTCAACCCCAAGAGTTTCATGTTACTCTCCTTCTTCGGTACTCAGTGCTGCCACAACTTTCTCATAATCCGTAATGCCTGACGAGCCAGCCAGCTCCTTAAGCCGAGCCAATGTTTCATCGTCAAAGTCCGGATTCTCGGAGAGCACTTGCAGGGTACGTTCGATGATCTGTGAGGTGGTACCCAAAAACTAGACAACTGGCTAAGAGAGAGTCCAGCTCCTAAAATAACCGGCAACTAACCGACGTGGAGGAGCAGGACATGAAGCAGACGAGGAATAAGCACAGTCCGGCGTTCAAGGCCAAGGTGGCCTTGGCCGCCCTTGCGGGGGAAGAGACCATCGCCCAGCTGGCCAGCCGATTTGAGGTCCATCCCAGTCAGATTCACGCCTGGAAAAGGGCCCTGGCGGAAGGAGCCCCGGAGCTATTTGCCACCAATCAGAAATCCCAGGAGAAAGCCAAGGAAGCTCAGATTAACCACCTCTACCGGCACATCGGCCAGCTGAAGGTGGAACGCGATTTTTTGTCGGAAAGGTCCGGTCTATGAGTCGCAGCATACGGCGAGCCATGATAGACCGAGACCACCAGCAACTGTCTTTGGTGCGTCAATGTATCCTGCTGGACGTCAGCCGGGCCTCGGTGTACTACCGGTCGGTACCGACCAGGGCAGAAGACCTGGAGTTGATGGCCCTGATGGACCGTCAGTATTTGAAGACCCCCTTCTACGGCTCCAGGAAGATGAAGGCCTGGCTGCTGCAACAGGGCTATCTGGTGAGCCGAAAAAGGGTTCGAAGGCTGATGCGGTTGATGGGTCTGGAAGCCATCTACCGGCGTCCCAACACCAGCAAACCAGCGCCGGGACACCGGATCTTTCCCTATCTGCTGAAGGGAGTGGAGGTTAATCGGGTCGACCAGGTCTGGGCCGCGGACATCACCTACATCCCCATGCCGAAGGGCTTCCTGTACCTGGTGGCCATCATGGACTGGCACAGCCGGCACGTGCTGGCCTGGAAGCTCTCCAACACCATGGACACCAGCTTCTGCGTGGCGGCGTTGGAGGAAGCCCTGGGTAAGGGACGACCGGAGATATTCAACACCGACCAGGGGAGTCAGTTCACCAGTGAGGCCTTTACCCAGACGTTGCAGGAGCAGAGGGTCCAGGTCAGCATGGATGGTAAGGGTAGGTACCTGGACAACATCTTCGTGGAGCGGCTGTGGCGGAGCATCAAGTACGAGGAGGTGTATCTGAAAGCTTACCAGACCGTCGCCGAGGCCCGAACTGGGATCAATGCCTACCTGGAGTTCTACAACCGGCAGAGGCCTCACCAGGCTTTGGGCTACCGGACCCCAGCAGAGGTGTACCAACATGGCCAGGAAGAAAGGGGAGCAGCAGCTGAAGAAGCAGGGCTGCCATCGGGCTTGGTGAAACCTAGCGCAGGGGTGGGAGACTCTCTTAATTTAGCCCTCGTGCTGTCTTAATAATGGGGTCCACCTTAATACGCCGTGTTGCCGATTTGTCGCTGTTTGCCCAGATCGAACCCCTGGACCAGATGCGCGATTTCCTTGAGGCTGTATTTGCGGTAAAATTGCAGACGACCAGCACCAACCGCTTGGGCAAGCCGGGCGTACTCACGACGATGGCTCGGCTGTCGCAGTGGGCGTTGGAGAACGGGTATCTCGATTCTGAGCGTGGGAAGGATTCCAGCAAAGGGTAGGTTATGGCTAGACCGACAAAGTTGACGCCGGAAGTTCATGAGGCCATCGTTGATGGAATCAACGCTGGGCTGACATTTCGGCTTTCATGCGCACGTGCCGGGGTGACGCCCGCCACCTTCTACAATTGGTTGGAGAAGGGAAAGGTTGCTCAGAGTGGCGCGTTGATGGAGTTTTTTAATGCTGTAGAGCGCGCGAAGGCGGATTCGGCTCTGAGGCTGATATCGCAGATCACGCTACAGGCACCGGCGGATTGGCGGGCGGCGGCGTTCATCTTGGAGCGACGGTTCCCAGACGACTACGGTAGGCGTGCCGAGTTGACGGGTAAGGCAGGCGGGCCGGTGCAGGTGGATACCAAGGTCCAGACCCAGCACGTCTTTCAGCCATCGCAGGAAGTGTGGGACCAGGTACTGCGGAAACGGGCTGAGTTCGAGAGGCTACGAGATGGCGACAGAGACGAATATACCTCCCCTGACAGTCTCTAATCCCTCGGACCCATGCCGCCTGAGAGCATGGCGATGATCCGCAAGGACTCGTTCGGTGCGGTCCTGGCCGCGTGTGGTGCATCGTCCGCGCTATTCAATGATTCGGACGGCACCTCGAAGAGAAAGAGCCTTCGGCAGTGGCACATGGGCACCGTGCGGCCCTTGGCGCGGCTGCTGGAAACCGAACTGACCGTGAAGCTCGAAACGGACGTGGGTCTGCGGTTCGACAACTACCCACTGGACCTGGCCGGGCGGGCTCAGTCCTTCCAGAAGCTGGTGGCGGGGGGCGTTGCGGTCAACGAGGCGCTGGCCGTGTCCGGGCTGCTAGCCGAGGACTAGATACGCTTCACGCAGATTCTTCCCCGGATGTCCGGTGTGTCCTCTTCCAGTCGAACTTGGAGCTCATTCAATCTACGCTCCAATTCGTCCACCTTCTCCAGCTGTCCTGCGTTCGCGCTTGGAGCGCTGCGGCCATGCGCGTATCATCCCACAGCGCCGGGTGTTGTCAAGGGCGCCGACCGACAGTACCATCACGTCTCAGTCGAGAGGCTATAACTTGGACGTACATATGTGCTAGAATGACTCAGCAATCGCATTGGGCGTCCAGGTGAAGGAGTGTCACGCTGGTCAGCAAGCGGTTTCACGAGCTCAGAGACCCCATCCATGGTTTCGTAAAGCTGGATAGCGACGAGAGGCGTGTACTCGACTCGGCTCCAGTCCAGCGGCTCAGAGACATCCATCAACTGGCGATGTCCTACCTTGTCTACCCAGGAGCGACGCATAAACGCTTCGAACACAGCCTTGGCGTCATGGATCTAGCCGGTAGGGTTTTCGATGTGGTCACCGCCCCAGACAACGTCCACGAGTCATTCAGACGGACGGTCCTGAACCTTACTGACGACCAAAAGGGCTACTGGCGCAAGGTTCTCAGAATGGCCGCACTGTGTCATGACATAGGACATCTTCCGTTCTCCCATGCCGCTGAGACAGAGTTGCTTCCGCGAGGCAAAAGCCACGAGTCGATCACGGCCAACTTGATCCAAGGGGATCTGATGGGTGAGATTTGGGGTTCGATGACCCCTCCGCTTCGGCCTCTGGACATCGCGAAAGTTGCTGTGGGCAAGAAGGTGTTGCGCGATCAGGAGTTTACGGATTGGGAGAGACTACTGTACGAAATCATCGGCGGGGACGCGCTGGGAGTGGACAGAGTGGACTATCTCCTGCGAGACTCACACCACGCCGGGGTCGCGTACGGAAGATTCGATCACTATCGAATGATTGAGACGATGAGGATTCTTCCTGCAAGCCCGCAGTTCGACTCGCCGGCACTTGGGGTCGAATCTGGAGGCATCCATTCTACCGAGGCGCTGCTGCTGGCCAGGTACTTCATGTTCATGCAGGTGTACTACCACCATGTGCGGGTTGCCTACGACCTGCATCTCGAGGAGTTCCTTAAGGAGTGGCTTCCCGGAGGGCAGTTCCCCGAGAGTTGGAACGACCTGCAAGCTCTGACTGACAATCAAGTTCTCAGCGCGATAACGGAGTCAGCCCAGAACGACTCCATGCCCGGCTATGGTCCTGCGCAACGGGTACTCAGCCGAGGACACTTCCGTCGCGCGTACACGCTGACTCCCGGTGATACAGAGAGGTATGTGGACCCTGTGTCCGCGATAGCTGAGGTCTGCGTGGAAAGATACGGTGAAAGCAAAGTTCGTCAGAAATCGTATCGTCAATCCGATCCGATCACTGAGTTTCCGGTGGCCGATTCGCAGGGTAACGTTGAGTCGTCCCGCACAGTCTCAACTCCACTCACGCAAATCCCTGTAGTGGACGTCGGGTACGTCCTTATCGACCCTACTGATGTTGATGACGCGAGGGATTGGATTCGCTCAAACAAGGACTCCATATGGTCGCAGGAGATCAACGGAGGGTGACCATGGCGGCGATGAACGCGAATGACCGAAGAGCACTGATATGCCACCTCGTGGCAAGCATGCGTGAGGAGGACAGTTGGACCGGGGAGACCCAGATTCAGAAGTCAGTGATGTTTCTGCAGAAGCTACTGGGAGTGCCGCTCGGATATGACTTCGTTCTCTATCTGCATGGTCCGTTCTCATTTGAGCTGCGTAGCGAGCTGACACTGATGCGTGCCCGGCTCCACTTGGACGTCGAGTCTCGTGCCCACTATGGGGCTTCGTTCACTCTCGGGCCGCGAGGCAAGACGGTCATCGCCCGTCCTTCAGAACACCAGCGCTCGATCGACTTCGTTGCGAGAGAGGTTTCGAAAAATGACGTTCGCTCCCTTGAGAGACTCTCCACAGCCTACTTTCTGCAGAACAACGATCCGTCTCTCGACAGTGACGAGATCGCAGCTGAGATCAATCGGCTCAAGTCTCACATCAGTGTCGAAGATGCTCGCCGAGCGGTCGAGGCGGTCGACGAGCTCCTGCGGCAGGCGGACGCGTTCAATGCGTCAGGAACGCCATGACGATCGGCGCTTAGCTCCTGCGCCACTGCAGGGCCCTTCGCATCAGCGCGTTGACTATCGCGTTTCGGAGGCGCTGGTCACGAGTGCGGTGTTCCGCAAGCTCTGTGCAGCGGCCGCTCAGCTCTTGCCGATACCGGTCAAAGCCGCTGACCGCGTGGTCGCAGGTCTCGTCGTCAGGGACGCGCACCTGTCCGGACCGGTGACACAGCGAGAGAGCTTCCAGGAAGCGGGCGCGGGAGACGGTGCCCGTGTCCAGCACCTCACCGTCCCGGCCTCCGACCCGTATGGTGCCGGTTCTCAGCAGCCCCTCTATCTCCATCAGCGCCGTGCCGACCTCCACCCGGCCGTCCGGCAGATCGAATATATCCCCGTCGTTTGGACGTTCGACGAAGTCCTCCGGGAACTGGAGGAAGTTCAGGTCAGACTGGTTCTCGAACCATATCTCGTCGGTGATGTCCAGGGCGGTCCTCGTCGCCTTTCGGCTGGCGCGGCGGCGGTCTCGCTGGGCTATGACCTCCCGGTCTCTGATGGCCCCATACATCTCCGACATGGCCTTGTAGAGCCTGTCTCTCAGGTCGGCCCTGTCGCCTGCGTCCTCGACGCCGAGCATCTCGAGCACCGCGTCGTCCAACTCGCGTCGGTCGTCGAGCCTGAACTCTTCGTACAGGTAGCGGCTCGTTAGTCTCCGACCGATCTTCTCGCAGGCCGCTACGGCCCTGTCGGCCGCCTCGGGCGATGCCTGGCGGATGTCCGGGACCAGCATCATGTTGACGTCGACGACCTCGGTTTTCAGGTTGCCCTCCACGCCGGCGGACCTGCCGAACTGGTGCTTTGACAGCGCCACGGGAGTGCTATTCAAGATCGCCCACAGGACTTCGCACTTGGCTTTGGAACGTGACCAGAGGTCGAACAGGTTGTGATTGGCAGGCAAACGATCCGAGTTAAGCGGCACAACATGCCTGTATTGCTGGGCCATCGGCCAGAACATCTCGGCGCGCTCGCTCTTTGGCCGCAGCCCCAGGTCGTATCAGGGACGCGTCTTGGGCGCGGCTGGCTATGGTCGACCCGGTATGCCACCCTTCACGTTCCGCGTAGGCGACGTAGTCTGCCAGGTGGGTGCGCCTGAGCCTCGCACGAGGAACCGATGCGTTGACCACCATGCGGCCGGCGTCCCTTGACCGGACCACGGCCCGCTTCACCTCCATCAGGGAGTGGAGCTCGGGCTCCAGGAATCGCCGCTCCACGAGGTGCTCCACGTTCACCCCGTCGCGGACTATGCGGATGCGCGGGCGGCTGACGGCCATCCAGCTATCTCATAATTCCTTGGCCGGCGAGGACGACCCAGAGGTGCTGCGGCAGATGCTGGAGAGCCTCTTGCCATTGGAGCAGGCCTACGCTGCCGTTCTGGACATGGAGGTGCCGAAGCCTCCTCCCCTGCGTCCATCCATTGGTACGCCGGACACAGTGACGGTTGCAGTCACGTTCACTCCGCCGGATGTTGAAGAGATACGCCGTGTTGCCGATTTGTCGCTGTTTGCCCAGATCGAACCCCTGGACCAGATGCGCGATTTCCTTGAGGCTGTATTTGCGGTAAAATTGCAGACGACCAGCACCAACCGCTTGGGCAAGCCGGGCGTACTCACGACGATGGCTCGGCTGTCGCAGTGGGCGTTGGAGAACGGGTATCTCGATTCTGAGCGTGGGAAGGATTCCAGCAAAGGGTAGGTTATGGCTAGACCGACAAAGTTGACGCCGGAAGTTCATGAGGCCATCGTTGATGGAATCAACGCTGGGCTGACATTTCGGCTTTCATGCGCACGTGCCGGGGTGACGCCCGCCACCTTCTACAATTGGTTGGAGAAGGGAAAGGTTGCTCAGAGTGGCGCGTTGATGGAGTTTTTTAATGCTGTAGAGCGCGCGAAGGCGGATTCGGCTCTGAGGCTGATATCGCAGATCACGCTACAGGCACCGGCGGATTGGCGGGCGGCGGCGTTCATCTTGGAGCGACGGTTCCCAGACGACTACGGTAGGCGTGCCGAGTTGACGGGTAAGGCAGGCGGGCCGGTGCAGGTGGATACCAAGGTCCAGACCCAGCACGTCTTTCAGCCATCGCAGGAAGTGTGGGACCAGGTACTGCGGAAACGGGCTGAGTTCGAGAGGCTACGAGATGGCGACAGAGACGAATATACCTCCCCTGACAGTCTCTAATCCCTCGGACCCATGCCGCCTGAGAGCATGGCGATGATCCGCAAGGACTCGTTCGGTGCGGTCCTGGCCGCGTGTGGTGCATCGTCCGCGCTATTCAATGATTCGGACGGCACCTCGAAGAGAAAGAGCCTTCGGCAGTGGCACATGGGCACCGTGCGGCCCTTGGCGCGGCTGCTGGAAACCGAACTGACCGTGAAGCTCGAAACGGACGTGGGTCTGCGGTTCGACAACTACCCACTGGACCTGGCCGGGCGGGCTCAGTCCTTCCAGAAGCTGGTGGCGGGGGGCGTTGCGGTCAACGAGGCGCTGGCCGTGTCCGGGCTGCTAGCCGAGGACTAGATACGCTTCACGCAGATTCTTCCCCGGATGTCCGGTGTGTCCTCTTCCAGTCGAACTTGGAGCTCATTCAATCTACGCTCCAATTCGTCCACCTTCTCCAGCTCGATGCCGACAACGTTGATTTTGAGCTGTAGCCACTTCGGAACGCTGGCGCGAGCGCGTGTTGAGTAACCTTGCTGGACTGACGGCATGGGTGACCTCCATCTCAACCTGAAGGCTTGCTGACGTTGACTATGTGTTGACTTCGCCCTTTTCCCAGTCGGCTCGCCCAGGTTATTAAGCCGTCTATAGACTGGAGCGGGTGGAGGGATTCGAACCCTCGACATTCTGCTTGGGAAGCAGACACTCTACCCCTGAGTTACACCCGCCCTAAACAGGCGGCGGCCGGGGGATCGACCACAACCTATGCGAGCAGAATTCTATCAGGGTCGGATCGAAGGCTCAACTGCGCGAACGTGTCTCGGTCACCTCGATGGTAGGCGGCCTCTCGTTCCTTGACACTGTTTTCGATCAACAGATATACTTTCCACGAAGTCGCCGTGGGCCAGTAGCTCAGCTGGTTAGAGCGCAGTCCTGATAAGACTGAGGTCCCTGGTTCGAGTCCAGGCTGGCCCACCATGACGTACCGAATTCATAACTCGCCCGTTCAGGGCGATCTCTGCGGCGTCCGCTCCCCCTATGGGAGAATCCTCCGGCGTGGGTATGGAGTAGACGATGGCGGCCCTGCCGGGCTTGACCACGACCTCCTTCACGAAGGAGCCGACGAAGGCTTTGGTCTCAGTCAGCTCGCTGGTCTTGAGGAAGTCGCTCATCTCGGCGGCGAAGGCGGCGATGGTGTCGGCGCTGTCGAGGAACTGCCGCCTCTCTTTTAGCAGCGCCCTCGCCTCCTCTGTGGCGATCTCCAGCTTCTCCTTGCGTTCCCGGAGTTCCACGATGAGGTCCGAAGCCTCGGCCACGTCTACGCTGTCGCTCCTCGCTATGAAGTGCCAGACGCGGCCCAGTTGGTTCTTGACCTCCTCAAGCTCCCCGTCGATACTCTCCAGCCGCTCACGCTGCTCGCGGGCCACTCCGTCCATCTCCTCGTCCAGCAGCTTCACCAGGTCTCGGATGTTGGACTCGGTGAGGATGTTGGCGCGAATCTCATCGACGATGATCTTCTCGAATTTCTTGGCATTGAGCCTGGGGGTCTCGCAGGTGCCCTTGCCGCGCTTGAGCAGGGAGTGGCAGATGTAGTAGGTGTACTTGCCGCTCTTGGCCTCGGCTGCGGTCATGGCCTTGCCGCAGGTCTCGCACTTGGCGATGCCGCTGAGCAGGTAGGGGCTGGAGGCGCGGCGGGGGTTCACCTTCTTGGGGGCGCGGGAGCCGAGCAACCTCCTGGCCTTCTGGAAGTCCCGCTTGGAGACGATGGCGGGGTGTGCGTCCTCGACGCGCACGGGGGGAGCTCCGTCTTTGGCGTTGGCTCCCCAGACCACGGTTCCGGCGTATGCTTCGTGGGAGAGCATGGTGTGGATGGTGGTCTTGAGCCACTTCTTGCCGTTGGTGGTTGGGATGCCCTCGGCGTTGAGAGTCTTGGTCACGTCGAGGATGCTCTTGCCCTGTAGCACCATGTCGAAGACCCGTCTGACCACGGCGTCGGCGGGCGGGTTCAGCTCAAGCTTGGGGCGCTTCGCGGCCCCATCCTGGACGTGGACCCGCTTGTAGCCGTAGGGTGCGTAGGTGGTCATCCAGAAGCCTCTCGACGCGGCCTCCCGCATCCCCCGGACAACCTCCTGGGCGAGATTTTCCGAGTAAAATTCGTCCACGCTCTCGATGATGGCCTCAAGGAGCTTGCCCGTGGGGGTGTCGTCGGCCTGCTCGGTGATGGAGACCACGCGGATGCCCCGCCTGCGCAGCATGGACTTGAAGGCGACGGCGTGCTCGCGCTTGCGGGTGAATCGGGAGAATTTCCAGACGAGAATCTCCTTGAAGGGAGCCTCGGGCTTGGCGGCCTCGTTCAGCATCTTCTGGAACTGGGGCCGGTCGGCGATGCGGCCGCTCTCGGCCTCGTCCACGTACTCGCGGGCGACCAGGTAGTCGTGCTTCTCGGCGTAGTCCCTGAGCGCCCTAAGCTGGGCGGCGATGGACAGGTCCACATCCTGGCGGTCGCTGGACACTCTTGCGTAGAGGGCCACTGGCGTCAGATCGAGTCGGTCATTCATCAGTCTCTCCTCCTTGTGTTTCACTCTGTCCTGTCCGGCGGGAGCGCAGCCGTTCCAGCCGCTCCCGTCTGCGCCACTCCCGCTCCTCCATGAAGATGCGGATGGCCTGGCGGAGCAGCTCGCTCACGGAGAGGTCATCCTCCTTCATCACCCGCCGCACCTGCGCCTCCATCTCCGGGGGCAGCGAGAAGGTGAGGGTCTTGGACTTCCTGGGAGTGGTCACTCTCTTTTTGCCTCCTGATGTAGTGTATTGTCTTACTATACACTATTGAGGCACCGGCTTTCAATCCCCATGCAAGCCAATGCTGTCACACGCCGTATCGATCCCTCCAGTAGTTGGCCCAATCTACGGTCTCATCGGGAAGACTTCGCGCCACACCGTCGAGCAACTGTGCCGGGGCTACCATGTCGAACTGCGCGTCCGGATCCTTCAGAGAGGCCCGCATCAGGGTCTCCACAGTCTCCAGTTTGGGAAATCGTTGAGCCAACAAAGGGGAAGTGGTTGTCCTGCCATCGGTGACGGTCCGATAGGCCCAGTTCCCCTCCGGGACGACCACCACTACCTTGGCCTCGTCGACTCCCAACTCTCCTTCCTCGACCATGCGGTCTGCCAAGAGCCTCTGGCGCATAATCTGGTAGAAGGGTTCATAGAGGAAGTCGTCGAGGATCGGGACGGTGGCCGGATTGAACGACGAGAATGGGGAGTGGTAACGCTCGGTATATCTCGAACGGCGAGTGACTCCCTTGGATCCCCCGCCCTTGAACTCAGGGTCTGAGCTCAAGTACTGCTCGACGTACTTCCACTCCAGCAGGTAGGCACGCCTTCTTCCCGGTATCGTTTCGGCGACGAGGAAGGCGTCGATGCTAGTGTTCTGAGAACCTCTGGTTCTACCTCCCTCCAGGGAGTGACCGAGGCCGATCCACTCGAACTCCACGTCGGATGCGCATCCATCGTGGGTGATGGCGATGACACCCACGACGTCATCATCAAGAGCGCGCAGGGCAGACAGCAACGCTCCGGGGATTCCGGCCAGAGGCAGCAGGAAGTTGACGCAGGCCACCTGGGAGCTGGCCATGTTGCGGGTGGGACCGTCCGACTTGCTGTCATCGCCGCTCCTCGAACTCTTCCACCACTTGATACCGCGTTGTCTGAAGTGGTCGATGGCCCCACCTTCACCACGGATACCGGGAAAGAGGTTATCGGCTTCGCAGCCGATTGCTAGCAGGTGAGGGTTGCGCAAGCCCTTGTCGTCAGTAGGCGAACGTCCCCGGTCGCTGACGGTCGGCGACACATCCCGAAATTGTTGTTGTCGCCTCTTGGCGGACCTCTCAAAGCCGGTTCTTGAATTGCGTCTTTGCATCTCTGTTTACTCCTTTCCGTTCACTCCTTGGCCGCCCCGATGTCTGTCTCCAATCTGCCGCAATACCCGACTTCAACTACCAGGGGCCGACCGCCGCCGCTACGGGCTTGCGCCTGCGCCCGGGCATGTCCGAGGCGATCATCTGGGGTCCGAGGACGGAGGCGTAGCTTTCGGACACGGCGACTACGACTACCTTCGCCAGCTTGCCCGTCCAGAAGACGGGCCTGGCTATGGCGGCGCAGCCGCCGTCCTGGGCGTATCGCGCTGTGCCGTAGCGGACGGCCTGCGCCGCCAGGGAGCCGGTGGGGATGAGCCTGCCCCTGCGGGGCAAGCCTCCCCGCTCCCCGCAGATGGGGAACGTGACCGGCGTGCCGAAGCCCCGCGTCCGGCGCACCACCTTCGCCCGCAGGTCGAGCGGGTCGGTCCAGCCTGCGGGGTCGCTCTTGTCCTCCCGCGCGTACAGGACGGCCATGAAGGGCGGCTGCCTCAGCACCTCAGCCAGCCGGATGGTGACGGCGGCGTAGGAGCAGCGGAAGGCCCGCTGCAATTTCAGCACGTCCAGCCCCCACTCTAGGGCCAGCGGCTCGAAGGCCCTCGGCTGCATCAGCACCGCCGCCGCGAAGCGTTCGGCCTGCGTGCACACGATCCGGTCGGGCGGGGAGCCTGAGTCCATGTCGCACAGGGTCTCGTGGATGATCTCGTAGGTCTCGTGGATCACCGAGTAGTCCTGCGTCCCGGCCCACATGTCCTCCCGGTAGTGGATGTCGTAGCCGCCCCCCGGCGCGCTGTAGTGGATGCCCTTCACGTCCAGGTGCCTCCTGCTCGACACCTCCCCGAACCCGGCTCGTTTCAGCAGGGCCTTGATCTGCTCCATCGTGGGGCGGGCGGGAACGTCGAAGTAGCGCACGAAGCGGGCGGCGAGGGTCTCCGGGTCCAGGGCCTCGTGGGGGGAGTCGTCCAGCAGCCTTCGGCAGAAGTCCTCTCTCGTCCTGTTCATTCCAGCAGCCTCTTGTTGGCGAATCGCTCGTACATCTCGACGATGAACCGCTTGGTCTTCAGGGTGATGGGGCCGTCGGGCCTGGTGCCCACGCGGAACACGGGGTCGGCCAGCACGTACTGGTAGGCCCGCTCGATCTCCATCGCCTCGTCGCTGTAGGGGTCGGGTTGGCCCACACGCCCGGCCCGCTTCATCAGCCCCTGCTCGTCCAGGTTGTAGAGGGCGGCCAGCTTGTGGAGCATGTTCGAGCCGGGCTTTCGGCCACCCCGCTCTATCTGGGAGAGGTAGGAGCTGGAGATGCCGGTGCGCCGGGTCACGTCCCGCAGGCTGAGGTCTCCCCGCAGCCGTCTGAGCAGCGCCCCGATTTCGTCATCGCCCTCGATTGCCTCTCGGTCGTCCATCTCCCGGTCGTCGTCATGGTCGTCCATGATGTCTCCCTCTTGCATCCGTAGTTGCGAACAGCGTCGCGCACGGCGTACCTGCTACATTGCAGCTACATTGCTGCTAACTAATTGTTACATCAGAGCGAGCAATTGTCAACAACTCCTCTTAAGATACCCTGATACCGCCCTTTCTCCATTGCCTTGGCCCGTTCTATATTACTACACTTACGCCAACAGAACGAATTATCGTATTTCGGTCTGAGTATACATCACCGACGCCCGCGAGGGCCACCCCCGCGCGGCGCTCCGAACCCCACGAGAGAGACGGACCGCGTGAGTAAGAAGTCGAAGCGGAAGCTGACGGACAAGCAGGAGCGGAGGCGCATCGAGGGCCTGCGGATTCTGGCCCGCATCATCGCCCGCCACTACCTGGCTAACCCACACCTGTACCGCAACGGCTCCTCCCCTGCCAACGGTCAGCCGACCGATGGCGGGGAGGCCTCTCGGAAGGAGGGCGCGGCGTGAAGCGCAGGCAGCCCTCCTCCAGGGTGAAGCTCGACCCCCACAAGGTGTGGGAGCTTTTGAACCGGCTCAACATGACCCAGAACGAGCTGGCGCGGCTGGTCGGCACCTCGTCCGGCTACCTGTCCCAACTGATGTCCGGCACTCGCTGCCCCTCTGCGGACATGCGCAAGCGGCTCATGGAGGCCCTGGGCGTCACCCGATTCGAGGACCTCTTCATCTTGGAGCAGGTCCATGTGTAGCGAAGCCCCCGCCTCGTCCGCTCCCCTGCTCATTCCGCCCGGCGTCGCCCTGATGCCCGACGACTTCCCCGAACGACTGGAGGCCGTGAGAGAGCTGTTCGATCTCAACTGTGAGGAGATGGCGGTGGCGCTGGGCGTGGACCCGCGCCAGCTGATGCGCTGGCGCATCAAGGGCGGCGGTCCCAACGGCGGAGCGATGCTGGCCCTGGTACGGCTGGCGATACGGTCGCCGGAGGGTCTGGCGGCGCTGCTGGACGAGGACGTAATCGTGATCTTCAAACCGAGGAGGAGTGACAATGGCAACTGACGAGAGAAATCGGACCTTGGACCTTCGCCCGCCGCCCTTTCCCGAGGACTTCGGGCAGAGGCTGGAGGGGTTGAAGGAGATGGTCGGCGTGTCGTGGGGTGAGTTCGCCGAGCTTCTCGGCGTGACGCAGCGCGGCCTGTTGAAGTGGCGCAGGGGAGGGCCGCCTTCGGGGGCGTACTTCTGGGCCATCATGGAGGTGGCGCGAGACCTTCCCGGCGGCTTCGAGCTGATGATGGACGGCGACGCCGGCTCGGAAGTTGAGGACTCTCGCGAACCGCCCTGGCCGGAGGACTTTCCTGAGCGGCTGGGACGGCTGGAGGACCTGTCGGGGATTTCCCTTGAGGAGTTCGCAAGGGCGTTCGGTCTGCCGGAGGAGCGGGCTGGGGAGTGGCGCAGCGGTGCGATGCCCACCACCGACGAGGTGTGGGCGATGGCGCTGTGGGCCAGTCAGGTTCCCGGCGGCAGCGACGTGCTGCTCGCGCCCTGGTTCCGGCTCCCGCCTGCAAGGGAGTAGGGAAATGGGACGCCGGCAGGAGTGGGTCTACCACGTGGAGCCTGAAGAGTTCCCCCAGGACTTCCCTGCGCGGCTGGAGGCGTTCGTCGAGGCCGCAGGGTTGTCCTGGCGGGGGCTGGCACGCCTCCTGAAGGTCAACGCCCGCATCGTGCGCCGCTGGAGGGCGGGGGCCAAGCCCGGCTCCGGCCACCTGGTCAACCTTTTCGATCTGGCCGCAGGGATGGGGCTGCTGCACATCCTGCTGCCGTCGGTGGGCGAGCCGGATTCCGCCGTTGAGGAGGGCTGAGGGCGGACGAGCAAAGGCGACGGGTTCTCGGAAAACGTAACGAGGGCCGGGCGGGATGAACCGTCCGGCCCTCTCTCTTTGCCTTGGAGGAGAGGCTCCCGCAATGGTATCGTTAGGTCTGGACCATACCGAGGGGAGGCCCTGCAATGCGGGGTTTGGACGAGGAGGCAATCACAGACAAAGACCGAGGAGGTGGCGCAATGGCTGTCGAAGGACGTGAAGGGAGCACCAGAAGGCAACGACGAACCCCTTTCCCCGAGGACTTCGGGGAGCGGCTGGAACGCCTGTTGAAGATGGCCGAGCTGTCGCCGCAGGAGTTGGCCGAGCTTCTCGTCGTGACGGAGCCCACCGTGCGGAGGTGGCTCAGGGGAGGGGAGCCCAAGGGGTTCAACTACCTGGCCATTATGAAGCTGGCGCGTAGCGTCCCCGGGGGCTTCAATCTAATGCTCCACGGCGACCCGGAATCGGAGGTCGAACTGCCGAAGTAGTGGCGAGGGGCCGGGCCGCGTCCCAGCGCCCGCCGCCGCCTCTTTCTTCATCGTCTGACGACGCCCTGCGGTTGAGGGCGCGGTCGAGGATCCCGAAGGCCGGAGGAGTTCCAACAGGGCTTCCCAGGGCGGCTGGAACGCTTCCGGCAGGCCGCCGGGTTGTCCTAGCGTGGTATGGCCCGTCTGCTGAAGGTCAATGCTGGCATAGTCCGCCGCTGGAGGGCGGGGGCCAAGCCCGGCTCCGGCCACCTGGTCAACCTGTTCGACCTGGCCGCAGGGATGGGGATGCTGCACATCCTGCTGCCATCTGTGGGCGCGCAGGAGCCCGTCGAGACGGGGGACGCCGTGGACCAAGACTGACGGCGAACGGCACGGGCGACAGGTCATAGACACTTAGAGAGGGCCGGGCGCTTCAATCCGCCCGGCCCTCTTGGTTCGCACTGAGGAAGAGCCACAACGGGGGAGAACACGATTCGAAGGGTAGGAAGTGCTGGGGTCAAGAGAGAACCAGTCGCATGGTCTGCTGTATGACGGGACTCTTGTTTCCTGGCAAGTTGGTGGCTACCCAAACTTTCATAGGCCCGCCCTCAACCGATAGGATCGCTCACTGAGCCTTATCGTTTCATCTGCCCTGTCTCGCACGCCGCATTCTCCTAGTAGGCACAGCACCACTAGCAGGTGCAAAGCGTCCGTCAGCCAGACTAGGTCATGGGCGTCTGCGCCACCCCGGAGACCGCGATGGACTACGACATTAGAGCGGGTCTGGACCACCCGCTTCGCCCACTTATCAACGTCACCTACCAACTCCTTGAACACATCACCGGCCTGCTTCGCAAGCGTTGGCAATTCTCTTGCGAGATTCAGGTTCTGATCTCCCAACTGTATCCGTCGAAAAGCCTCAGCAGCCGTGCAAGCATTGAAGAACCTGCTCTCAACGTATGGACTCGGGGCGTACAGATTGCCTGCTAGAGCACCTACGGCTATCCGATAACGGCTTGCCGCTTCAAGCCACTTGGCTACTCCCTCCATCCCACCGAGATCGCTGAAGGTGAAGATCATTCCAGAGGGTGGGCCACCTCCGCGCGGTCCACCGGCGTAGTTGCCGATGGTCCTCATATAGAGCTTGATGGGCAGCTTTTCCGCCACTGAGGTGGCGGACGCCTGTTGCGGGTGATCCATAGCCAGATCCGTCAGGGCCGAGGGGAAATCGCAGCCCAGTGTGACCATATCTAGTAGCAGGCCACACAGATTCAACACTTCATCAAGCGAATACTCTTCCGCCAATCTCAAGTCGAAGAAGAAGTTATGGTGGATCATAGTTTCGAGAAATCTGTCGCCGCTAGTCGCACGGCCATAGGTCAGGCCTAGCTCTCCGAATTCACATGGGATAACCACCTCTCTTCCGAGTTCATCGAAGGCGGCGACTATGAGTGGCCGACTTCTGCTTCTGCTCTCATATCCGGCAGGAAAGGCACCAACCTGATCGAGCCACTGCTCCAAGTACCGGAGGTGCAAGAGCACGTTCTTGAATTGCAGTTGCTCACGGTCCTCCCAATGTAAGCCAGCGATGAGTAGATCTGACTGATACTCGTGCCGCGTGAGCCCCGTTTGTCCTCCTCCTGCATACTCCAGCCTGAAACCCGCAAAGTGGCATTCCTCCAGCGCGAAGAAACGTCCTCCCGCTATGGCGTTCATCCGAACCGGCGGATTACGGCCTGACGGCACAAAATCTTTGAACTTGCCTATCAGGCCCACCCACGCCCCCTCACTAGGGTGAAACCTGAGGCGCCCTGCCACCTTGTCCTCCGGTTTATCCACCAACCAGAACAGGCCATCGATGTCTAGTGGTTCCACTTGCTCTCCGGTAAATTCACTGTGACGCTCTTGGATGGTACCCGGCTCCATCAAGGCGTCGTTGTGCTTCAGTCAACTCCTCGTCGGTAAACAAGACGCTCCACGGTTCACGGACAGCGAGGGCTTCGACTGAGAGGTCGAGACGCTGTTCCTCCCACAGTCGGATGAATCCATCCGACAGCTTGTCGCCGACGAGCAGTTGCTTTGCTGCTGGGAGGCCGCCCTGATCCAGCACCATCCGCAAGAAGTATGTGGGATAGTAGCCAAACCCTTTCGCTTCCTCGTAAATCCTCAGCATCTCCTGCTGGAACTTGCCTTCCAGGTTCATTCCTCTCCTCGTATCTCATTTAGCAACGGATGTTCCCCGGGTGCGCCGTACATCAGGTCATGTCAGCTCTCTCGTGGAGCCTCAGTCGTGGCTACCCGAAACCTGGAACGGGACCTCCAGAATACCAGCGGCGGGTCCTGTTAGCGGCCGCTCGTGTGAGTCCGATCCTCGATCCTGAGCGGACAACGTTTGAGCCTTCTAATTGTATTGTGGATTGGCCCTTGGAGTCATCATTCGAAGCCTCCGTTTATGGCAAACGCTTTGTTCGCATCACCGTCTTACGACGCCCTGGGGGTCTCGCCTCGACGCGCTGCGGTTGAGGGCGTGGTCGAGGATCCCGAAGGCTAGGTGGATGCCCAGCTCCGCCACCCTTTGGGAGGGCTCCTCCTCCTGCTTGAGGAGGGCGTGGGCGATGAGGTCGGCCATCTGTAGCAGGTCGTCATCCTGGGAGCTTCGGAAGGAGGGGCCGCCGATGATCCGCTCTATGGGGATGTCCTTCGTCGCCTGGTCGTCCTCCCAGACCTCGTACTTGCTGGGCGCGGGGTTGCGGCTCCTGAGCCTGCCGTAGAGCCGCCTGACCATCCGCTCCCCTCCCTCGTCGAAGATGAGATGGGCGTAGCGTCCGTCCGCTGCGACGGAGGTGTTGATGCGGTTGAGCAGCCGGTTCAGGCTGACCTGTTCGTAGCCCTTCACGTCGGCCTTGCGCAGGCAGACGTTGACGACCTCGATGCCGCCCAGGGAATGGGCGGCGTTCTCTATGATGCGCAGGCCGTCCATGAAGATCTCGGCTCCCTGCTCCGGGGTGAGCCTGCGGCCGGTGTTGTCGATGCGGGCCAGCTTGCCCCGTCCGGCCAGCAGGTCGCAGGCGTGCAGCTCCCGGCTGGTCGGGACGCTGTAGTCGCCCGCCAGCGCCGTGCGCCAGTCCTGAATGCGGCCATGCAGGCCGTTCCACCGCTCGGCGTTCACGCCCAGGGCGGAGCGGACGTAGTAGCGGGGACCCTCGGACTCGTCGATGTAGTAGATTCTCATGGCCTTGGTTCTCCTTGCATGTCGGTCAGGGGGCGCACCGGCTCGAAGCCTCCGCCCGGGGCGAACCAGGCCCGTCCCAGCGGCCCCTCCCGCTCGACCAGCTCGCGGTGGGAGGCCAGCAAGGGGACGGCGGTCCTGAGACGGTCCATCTCGTCCTGCGCCACTCTCAGGAAGTGGGTCTGGGCGATGTCGTCGTCGAAGACGACCAGGACGACGGGCGGCGCGCCGTGGTCGTCGATGGGCCGGTGGGACGAGTAGTAGCGCAGGTATGGGGCGAGTCGCGCCGCCATGGTGACCGGCCGCACCGCCCTCCGCTCCCACTCAAGGAAGAAGGGCCATGCGGTCTTCCCGCGCCTGAGCATCCCGAAGGCGTCGGGGTGCACCGAGCGCCTCCCGCCGAAGTAGCGGAAGTAGCGGGACGCCCTGCGGGGCGGGTCGAGCTGGTCGATCTCCCAGCCCAGGACGCGGGCCTGGCGGGAGAGGGCCGCCGCGAAGCCGTGGACGGAGGCGGTGTGCTGCATGTCGCGGAGGAGCTGCCGGCTGCGCCTGCCGGAGACGCTGCGCCAGCCTGCTGCGGCCCCGGCGTCGGGGGGAGCGGCGCTCCACCGCTTCTTCGCTCCGCCAACGGCTGCCCGGTCCCTGCGGGCCAGCAGGGTCAGCCCCGCGTCGGTGAGCACCAGCCGCCGCTCTGCGGAGGGTACGCGGGCGGCCAGCCCGAAACCCTCAAGGGCCGTCGTGAGTTGGGAGGCGCGCTGGTTGGTGACGCCCAGCAGACCGGCGAGGTCGCCCAGGGCGAGCCAGGGCCAGTCGGAGAGCAGGTCGAGGACGCGCTTCTCGGTGGGTTTCAGGAGGGCGGGCAGCATGTGCTCGGGGACGCCCCGCTCGCTCCCCCGCTCGTCGATGTCCTCGGGCATGGAGACCCGTGCCAGGGGCCGCTCGGCGGGGAGCGAGCCCCTGCGTTCGATCCGGTCGATGGCGTCTCTTAGGCTGACGGCGGCGTTGACCGAGGACAGCCGCCACACCGCGTCGTCGGTGGCCGCTGCCGCCGCCTCCCGCTCCAGGGCTAGGACCGTTGGCGTGGACGCCCGGCGCAGAATCCCTCGGGCGTAGCGCAGCCGGGTCTCGTCGGGGAGGACGAGCAGGAGGCCGCCGGGCTGCGGCCCGTCCCTGAGCCGCCCGATCCGCTTGGAGAAGCCGGTGCGGTCGGTGGCGTGGCCCTGCCGGACGATGCCGATGGTCCTCCCGTCGGGAAGGATGATGGCGGCGTCCATCGACATGGCGCGGTACCAGCGGAAGCGGATGGGGTGGTGGATGTTGGCGACGGCGGAGGCCAGGCGGTAGACCACGGCCACGGCGTCGAGCCTCTCCAGGAGGACGCGCCGCCACCGGGCAGCCAACGGGTAGCTGCGGAGCAGCCGATCCGGGGTGAGGTCTTCCTCCTGGGCCAGGCGGCGCAGGCCGTCGGCGGTGAGGTGGAACCTGCGGGTGGGGGCAACGAGCTCCGTCCCGTGGGGTACGGAGGCGATCAGTCCGTCGTCCTCCAGCTGGCGGGCGGCCTCGTAGACCGCGCTCTGGGACCAGCCGGAGAGGGCGGCCATCTCCAGCCGGTCGAGGAAGGGCATGGCGGCGAGGCGGCGAAGCAGCTCCCGCTTTCCCCCGGTGAGCGGCCTCATTCCTCAAGCTCCTCGTCGGCTGCCCCGTCCGGCGTCTCCAGGGCGTCGTCCCCAGGGTTCTGGTCGCGCTTGCTGCGCTGCTTGCGCCGGGCCTGCTCCTGGGACTGGCCTCCGCTCTCCGCCGTCTCGGTGTCCTGGCCCTTCCTGAGCTTCTCCAGCTCCTCGCGGTACCTGTCCACCAGGTCTTGCATCTCCGCGTCCCGGCGTTCGATGTCGCTGGCAGGTGTTAGGTAGCTCTCGGCCAGGTCGCGGATGCGCTCGGCTGTGTCGGCGTCTCCCGGCTCCGGCTTGGCGACCTTCATGGAGAAGGCGTCCATCCGCTCCGTTCCCACGGTGGCGCGGACGTAGCAGTGGTGGACCGGCAGCGACGTGATGTCGTCCTCGGTCACCCGCTCCTTGCCCAGCTCCCAGACGAGCTGGCGGGCGTCGTTGCCCGCCACCTGGAAGACGGCCAGGCAGCCCACGTTGGCCAGCAGCGTGTCCCGCATGGTGCGGGAGAGGTCGTCCAGCTTGGCGAGGCTCTGGGTTGCCAGGACGAAGGACGCCCCGAACTTCCCAAGCTCCGACAACATGCTCTCGTAGTCCACGCCGGGCATGGACTGCATCTCGTCCACGACGACCAGAGCGCCCCGGCGCTGCTCGAAGGGCAGGCTGCCCTGCTCCCGTATCACGGCGTCCACCAGGTTGAGGAGGGACGCGCCCACCAGGGCGGCCACGTCCCTTCCCGCCTTGCCCTGGGCGGTGGAGACCAGCAGGATGCCGCCGTCTTGGATGGTGCGGCGCATGTCGATGGTGGAGCGGGGCTGGCCCAGGATGGCCCGCGCCCGCTTGGAGGATGCATAGTAGGAGAGGCGGGTCTGGACCGGGGCCAGGGCGTCGGCGCGGGTCTCGCGCCGCCAGCCGAAGAAGTCCCTGGCCCACCACTGCATCAGGTAGGGGTCGTTGACCTTCGCCAGCACCTCGGCGCGGAATCCGTCGTCGGCCAGGATGCGCAGTCCGTCGAGGATGGTGTACTGCTCGCCCGCGTCCCTGCTCTCATTGGCCTCGTGAAGGGTCTTCACCGTCTGTTCGAGGATGGACTGCATCCTCGGCCCCCACTGGTCCCACAGGCCCTTGGCGATGCGCACGACGGAATCGGCGGTGCGGTCGCGGTCGGAGAAGATGCGGGTGTCCAGAAGGTTGACGCCGGGCGCTCCCCGCTCGTCGGCCAGGTCGATGAGCCGCACCTGCTCGATGAGGGACTCCGGGACGTGTTGGAGCAGGCCGCCCACCAGGTCGGCGTGGGGGTCCACGACCACGATGGCGTCGCCGTCCCTGCCCTCGGCCTTCTCCCGCATCTTGTGGGCGACGATGTGGTGCATCAGGGTGGACTTGCCCATGCGGGTGCGGGCGACGTAGAGGTGGTGGCGTCTCAGCAGGTCGTCGGGGAAGTGAATCTTCCTGGGCGTTCCGGTGGTGGTGTCGCCGACGTGCGCGCCGCCGCTGACGCTGCGGGCGGTGGGCAGCAGCACCTTGGCCCCGGCGCGGGCCACCAGTGGCGTCTCGTCCCTGGCTCCCGGCGGGTGCCACAGGCAGGCCGCCTCGCGGACGCCCATGACGCTGCGCTTGCCGAACAGGCCGGGGCCTGACGGGTGGAGCACCTGGGGGTCGGGCACGGCGGGCCGCACCCGGCTCACGTCGAGGCGCGCGCCCGCGGGGTTGTCATAGTCGCGGTAGGCGGCGGCCACCGGCTCCAGCAGCTCATTCGCCCGGTGGGGCCGGGTGCTCCGGGGCAGGATCGCCGTCACCTGAATCTCGGCGTCGAAGGCGATGCGGGAGACCTTCTCCTTGATGAGGATGGGGTCGAAGACCCGCTTGCGGGCCTTCTTGAAGCGGTGCCAGGCCCAGCCGCCCACGGCCAGGGCGAAGGCGACGCCCGCTCCCATGAGCACGGCCTTCCAGGTCTCCCCCGCCTGCACCCACAGGTAGCCTCTGACGACGGCCAAGGCAGCGACGCCCAGGACGGCCATCGTCACGCCGTCGGTCTGGAGGGGCTTGGTCTGATAGGTGTAGGCGGGGTCTCGCCGGTCCTCCACAGGCCGCTTGTGGGCCTTCTCCAGGTGGGACTCCGACCAGTCGGGTCCCATCGAGCGCAGCATCAGCCGCGCCACGATGCGCTCCCCCTCGTTAAGGTTGGAGAGCGCGCCCAGGAGGGCGATGAGGGGGTCGGAGCCGGGGTCGAGCAGGTCGTCGTCCCGGAAGACCCGGAGAGGCACGTACTCGGGTCCGTCGGCCCTGAGCGTCATGCTCCACGCCTGCTCGTCTTCGGCCAGGCGCAGGGGGTCGTCCTCGGCGGGAATCTCCTGTATCTGGGCCTGGGGGTAGCGGGCGGCGATCTGGGCGCGCACCACCTGGTCGTCCAGGCAGCGGGCCAAGAGCGTCACGCCGTCGGCGTCCCCGGCCAGCTCCAGGGAGAAGGGTTCGGGGACGGCGATGGAGCCGAGCATGTTCTCGACTCCCAGGAGCGTTCTCTCCCCCGTCCTGGGCGGCGTCACCGCCAGCAGCGCCGGGGGTTTCTTGGCCTCGTCGTTCAGCAGCCACTTGATGGGGTTCGCTTTCATTCGCTTGCTCCTTTCTCTATCGGTTCTCTCGCCTTGCGGTCGTTCGGTCGCTCCTAGTGACGACCGGGTCTCCACTCGATGACCTCCGTCTCCTCCGGGGTGGCCTCGATGCGGACGGGGAAGCGGTTGCCCTTCGCCAGCAGCAGCCCGTCTCCCCTGGGGCACGACAGGAGCCATCGCTGGAGGTCCTGGGGCAGGTCGAAGGCGTCGCCCACCGTGCTTATGGCGGCTGCGTCCTGCTGAAGCAGCAATTTGAAGGCGGCGTTCTGAAGCAGGGCGCGACCGGAGTGGCCGGTGATGGCCCGTGAGGTGTCCTCGCTGAGCAGGTCCTGGACGTCCTGGGTGATGAACTGCAACCCCAGCCGGTGCTTGCGCGCCCGCTTCGCCATGCTCACCATGAAGGCCGCGCCTTCGGGGTGCTGCATGATCGACCACACCTCGTCCACCACCAGCAGGCGGGGCTTGGGGTCCTGGGCGGCGGCGGCCCACACCGTCTCGGTGCAGACCATCGCGGCGGCGGGCCGAAGCTCCGGCTCCAGGAGCCGCAGGTCGAAGACGGTGATCAGGGCCTCGTTGGACAGCAGGTCGTCGCCCTCGTCGGAGAGCAGGTTGCGCAGGCTGCCGGTGGCGAAGGGCCGCAGCAGCCTCGCCATGTCTTTCCCTCCCGCTTCGTCTCCTTGCAGGTACTCGTAGAAGTCCCGGAAGCCGGTGCGCTCCCTGGGCTGGGCGTAGTAGCCCGCCAGGGCGTGGTCGAGGGAGGCCCTTCGCTCCGCGCCGAGACTCTCGCCCACCATCACCTCTATGAGCCGGCGCAGGCTGCCGATGCGTTGAAGCAGCTCCTCGGAGTCGCCCCGCTCGATGACGAAGGGGTTCATGCCCTGGCCGGGAATGCCGGGAGAGAGGACGCGCCCGCCCGCCGCCCTCGCCATGTCCGCGTACTCACCTTCGGGGTCGATGACGTAGGCGGTGACGCCCCTGGTCAGGCCCCGCAGCATTCCCAGCTTCGTTGCGAAGCTCTTGCCGCTGCCCGACCTTGCGAGGACGGCGGTGTTGGCGTTCAGGTGCGTCCCGTCCCAGGGGTCGTAGACCACCGGGGCGCAGGCCCGCATGTCGATGCCGTAGAGGGTTCCCCTCCGGGTGTCCAGGTCGGGCGGCGAGAAGGGGAAGAGACGGGCTATGCTGGACGTGTCCAGCGTCCTCCACTCCGCCACGGCGTTGAGGGCCAGGGGCAGCGTGGACAGGATGCCCTCGCGCTGGCGGAAGGCCAGGGGATCGAGCTTGCCCAGCGTGGCGGCGAAGTGGGCCTTGGCCCGCTGGGTCATCTCCTTGAGGGACGCCTCGTCCTTCGCGTGAAGGGTGATGGAGAGCGACGCGTGGAAGAGCCGCTCCCGGCCCCGCTGCACCTCGTCCCTGAGCCGGGTCACGTCCTCCAGGGCGATCTCCGCCTCGGGGGACATGGTGCGGCCCCGCTTGAAGGACAGCGACTGGGCCGACTCGAAGCGGACCTTCTGCCACTCCAGCGTCCTGGCCGCCTGCTCAGCGGGAATCGACCCCAGGTGGATGGACAGGTCCATCGGCGCGCCTGCGGCCATGAGGCTCTGGAGGAAGCCGGGGGCCAGGGAGCGGGGCCACTTGCCCAGGTGGAGGGAGCGGACCAGGCGGTCTCCGACGCGCACCTCGCGGCGGCGCATCTCCACCTCCACCGGCGTCTCCTCGTCCATCTCGGCGGGGGTGCCGCCCAGGGCCGAGGCCAGCATCAGCATCCTTAGACGCCTGCCGCTGAAGGGGTGGACGGACAGCCCGGCCCGCGCCAGCAGGCCGCGCAGCTCGTCGAACCGCCCGAACTCGCACACGGCGTAGAAGCGCCGGTCGAGGATGCCGTCGCGGGCCTCCAACTCGGTCAACAGCCTGCGAAGCGACTCGGCCGCCGCCCTCGTCTGTGGGGGAAGGTCCTGCGGCTGGGCCTCCGTGAGCTCCTCCCGCAGCCCGCCAAGGCGCGGCGGGTGCTGACGGATGAGGAGCTGCACGGGGAAGTCGCAGGCGTTGAGCGCCCCGGCGAAGGCCCCCAGCTTCGGCTCGTCTATTTCGAGGCCCATCACCTCGCACACGCCGAGCTTCACCCCGTCCAGGCGCACGGGGCCGTCCTCCTCCAGGTGGGAGAGCATGAAGAACGGGGGCAGGGGTGGCGGCGGCTTGGGGGCCGGGGCCTGCGGTTCTGTGGGTTCCTGGGTCTGCGGAGCGGCTGCGCCATCCGGCGGCCCCTCCGCTCCGGGTGTCTTGATTCGGTCGTTCGGCTTCTTCAACTCGGTCTTCTCCTTTGCTCTAGGGGGTCGGGAAGTCCACGAGGCCGCTGCGCAGCAGCGCGGCGACCGCCTTGGCCAGAAGGACCAGCACCAGGCCGACGACGGCCATGACGACGGCGCTCTTGGCCCTGCCGCCGCCCCGCTCCTCGGCTCCCTCGGCCATCAGGACGAAGCCCGCCCAGACGATGGCGAAGAGGCAGAGTCCGGAGGCGGCGTAGGCCATCGCGGTGAGCACCTGGTCGAAGGCGTCCAGCATGGCCTGCTCCTCGGGCGGGACCGCGCCGGTGGTCGCCAGCGCGGTCCCAATCAGAAGGGTTGCCGTCAGTAGACGCCTCACCACGGCCACTCCCATCCCAGAAGGTCGAACCAGTCGCTCAGGCCGCCGTCTGCGGGCGTCTGCTCGGCGGGCGGTTCGACCGGTTCAGGCTCCGGCAGGACCAGGACCTCGAAGGGGTCGTCGGCCCCGACGCTGGACGCCAGGGCCAGGGCCTCGTCGCGGCTCCCGGCGATGGGCGACCGCTCCACCGTCTCCGCCTTGACGTGCTCCTTGTGCAGCACGTCCACCGTCACCTGCTTGGCGATGGTGGCGCTGGGGACGTAGGCGTACGCCGTCGCGGTGGCGGACGCCGTGGCGCCGTCCTCGCAGGTGGCCGTTGCCGTCTCACTGTCGGAGTCGCTGTCCCCCGGGCGATGGAGGTGCACGGTCCTGGTGACTTGCTCCGTCCGCTCCGGGTGGTGGGTCAACTGCACCAGGGGCGGCAGCGGAATACGAAGGGCCGCCTCCAGGTCCGCCTCGACGTTCACCTCGTAAACGGCGGCGCCCTCGCCGACGACCACACGGAAGCGGGTCTCGCCGTTGGGGACGAACGCGACGCTCGCCTGGGAGCCGCCGCCCGCGACGTGAGGGTCCCGGCGATGCCCGTCACCTCGGCGTCCATCAACGCCGTCTCGGTGACGCTGGCGTGTCCGGCCACCGTCTGAAGCTCCACCCTCTCCTCGATGGTGGATACGCACTCGGAGGCGACGGCTCCCTCGACGGCCCCCGGACTCCAGCCCAGGGAGACGACCCGCAGGTCGCAGAGCTCCCCGTCGATGGCCGGAAGGGGGTACGGGATCTGTCCGCCTTCGACGGTGACGGCCCCGGCCTGCCCCAGCGTGTCCTCCCACGAGAAGGTGAAGGACGGGTTCGGGCCGTCCAGGGGGAGGGAGTAGTCGATGCGCTCCCCCTCGTCCAGGGAGGCCGATCCCCAGAACCGCAGCCACGTGCCCTCCGGCCCGCCGAAGGCGCGGACGCGGATGTCAAGGGCGGTGGCCGCTCTGAGCGTGACGGCGGCCCGGTCGCCGGAGACGGTGAGTCCCTCGACGAAGAGCCGCCGCCCTTCGACCGGCTCCGTCACCTCGAAGTCGATCTCGTCCCGCCACGGCTCGTGGTCGTCGGCAAGGGCCGCCTGGGGGACGGCGACCGCCGCCGCGAGAGCGACGGCGGCCGCGATTGCCAGGAAGCTCTTCGGGGGCTTGCTTTGCCGGGACTTCCGGCTCCCGTCCCCGTTGCCGTTTCCGTTGATGTTGTCCTTGTCCGTCCGCCTGGGCTTGCCGAACCAGCGGTGAGGGCGGAAGGGCATCCGCCCGCCCGTCCGCTCCCGGCTCCCGCGCTTGCGGCGAAGGCGGCGCAGGGTCTTGCCCGCCCGCCTCGCCATCAGCCGCAGGGGGCCGGGGCCGCTCTTCACCGGCTGCGCCGGCGCGGGCGGCTCGCTCCGCACCAGCTCGGACGGCGGCCCTGCGTAGAGCCTCGCCCCAAGCCGGTACTTCAGCAGGTCGGCGGCCACCAGGGGCAGCCGCCGACCGCCTATCTTCCCGACGACGGCGACCAGCCCCGCCAGGCCCAGGAGGACGGCAATCGCCATCCTCACCTCCGACGGCCCGACGGGGGCGTAGCGGTATGCGCCGTAGGACAGGGCGCACACCGCCATCATCGCCACGACCTGCGGGAATGTGAACCCCAGCAGGACCTTGTCCTCGGCCTGCACGTGGGTTGGAACCTCGTGTTCTCTCATGGCTCTTCTCCTTCCTCACGTCGGCCTAGCCGCTGCTGCTAGAATCGTCGCCGCCGCTGTTGCTGGGGTCGGGCACGTTGGGGTCCACCGGGAACCCACGACCGCGTTCATCACCAGCTCGACGACGCCGTAGGCCACCATCGCCAGGACGATGCCCGCCAGGGCGGTCATCATTGCGCTCTTGCCGCGCTCCATCTGGTGCGGCGCTCCCGACGCGGTGAGGTACAGGTACGCGCCGTAGATGAAGAAGCCGACGCCCACCGCGCCGACGATCCCCAGTAGGATTCCCACCAGGTTCGATATGGTCTGTGTCAGTTCATCCATAAGTTCCGTCTCCTCTCTGTCTTGACTGCCGGGCGTTTCCCCGCCCGGTCTTCGTCCGTTCGTCCCTCTCTATCTGTTCCGTTGTCGCTGCTCGCCTAGCTGCACATCGCTCTCACCTCCTTCGTCCTGTTGTCGATGGGCGCAGGCCGCGCCCGCACTCCGTTGGGGTCGTCGTTGTCGGGGTTACTCGTCGCTGCTCCGGGGGGCTTCGCCTCCGTCTCCCCCGCCTGCCGATGGGGTGGCCATAGAAGCCGCCGAGCTGAGGCCGCTCCCCGCTGCCGACAGGCCCGCGCTGGCCGCCATCGCCCCCACCGCCATGCCTCCCGGTCCTCCGGCGGCCCCGCCCGCTATCAGCCCGATGGTCTTGGCCGACCTGACCATCGAGGAGGGCAGGTTCATGCCGAAATAGAGCATCGAGAGCCAGGAGTCGAAGGTCCCGGCGTTGCCAAGCATCGACGGCACCCGGGTCGCCATGTAGACGAAGGACAGGGACATGAGCAGCTTCCAGATCAGGTCCTGCACCGGCTCGAAGGCCGCTATCGCGGCGAACTCGCGCAGAAACCCGAAGCCCAACGCCAGGGCGATGAGCTGGATGGCCTGCTGGAACACCGTCGTCATGAACAGGCGCAGCCACTGGCGGCCCCAGCCCGCCGTGTGGGGCAGAATCCACAGCCCCAAAGCGATGGGGGCCAGTGCGAGCAGGATGTCGATGAGGGCAAGGCGCAAGATCATCTGCACGATGACGTAGAGGACGAAGAAGCCGTAGACCAGGTAGAGCGCCGCCAGCAGCAGCGCCATGCCCACGCTCCCGGCCTGCACCGCCGTCATCAGCGTGCTCAGCGTCGAGCGCAGCATGTCTCCGGGGGTGACGCCGAGGGAGAAGGCGATGAAGCCGGAAACGGCGTCGGCCACGTCGATGACCAGGGCGCACCACCACAGGGACGACGCGGCGGCCACCAGGCCCAAAACAAGGCGGGGCACCATCTCCCGCCATCCCGCATGGGAGCGGCCCAGGTGCTCGGAGATGATGAAGCTCAGGCCCATCCAGCCGAGGATGACCACCAGGGCGGCGGAGGTGATGGCCCAGACGACCATCCACGCCTGCTGCACCAGGTGGTGGCCGTAGGTGAGATCGGGAGGGGTGCCGGTGATGATGTCGGCCATGACCGGCTACCCTCCCCGGCAGTTGTCGGCGTCCTCGCCGGACGCCCGCTCGACAACTCCGCAGAGGGTCCCGTGGACGCCCTCGATGACCCACCCGGCGAAGGCTTTGGCCCAGCGCGCCGGGCTGAGGGCGGACAGAATCTTGTCCCAGATGCGGCCCGGCTGGTGGATGGGTATGACGGCGTAGAAGTCGCCCCTCAACCCGTCCTCGGCCTCGGCCAGCATGACCAGCAGGTAGGCCCGGTCGCGGTCGAGCTCGGGGTGGTCGTCAAGGTCGGGGTACTCCCAGGAATACTCCCAGCCGTCGCTGCGCTTCTTCTCGCCGCCCTTCACCCTGTACATGGCGCTTATCCAGTCGCCGGTGTCGGCGTCGCGAACGGCGTAGAAGAGGTTTGCGATCTCCCGGTCGAAGACGGGGCGGGCGACGAACTCGCCGCCGCCCTTGCGCTCCACGAACTCCCGGTCGGCGTTGACCAGGGTTAGCTCGTTACCGGGCGGGGACTGGGCTAGGGCGATGTTGCTTGCGGGGATTGCCAGAAGCGCTGCCAGCAGCAGCGCGGCGGCCAGGGGCATCAGCCTCCTGGCTCTGCCAAGGGACCTTCGGACCGTCGATTGCGCTCCCACGATTCGCCTCCTCTTCGCTGATGGGGCCGTCTGTTCTGCCATCGAGTCTGGGAAGTCGCGGGGCCGGACACCATGCCTTATATGGGAGGACTCGCGCGTCCTCCCTTTTAGGGCATGGGAAGGAATGGGCCGGATGTGGTGTCATACCCGTGTACAGGGATTTGCTTCGGTGCCCAGAAGGGAAGTTGTGGGCTGTGGGCAACGTGAAACGGGCGTGAAGGAAGGGAAGTGAGGCCGAGCCTGCGAGCACTTTGGTGAAAGGGGTGGTTCCGACAGCGGCCCAAAAGGGAAGTCGGGGGTGGCGCGACATCGGAGCGAGCAATTGGACGGGGAGGCTGGAATCGGGGGTCGAAACCCCCTACAGGACAGCCCCCTACAGGACATGACTGCGAGGAGGTGCGACCATGAATGAGCGGGATGTGGACGGCAACGGGAGCGTGGACGCCGAGAGGCTTCGGCGGCTCAGGCTGAGCGAGTTCCTGCGGGACCTGGTTCGGCAGGAGGGCAAGATGGAGGCTGCGGAGCTGCTGGGGGTCAACCACAAGACCCTGACGCGGGCCGAGGAGTCGGGTGAGATCACGGGGCGCATGGGCGATGCGCTGGAGCTTCTGCTGAGGAGGGCGGACGACGCCGAGGTCGCGCGGCTGCGGGAGGCGGTCGGTGCGCTGGAGGAGCGGGTGGCGGCGCTGGAGGGCGGCATGGAGACGCCTCCTGCGGCAGATGTGGAAGGCGGGGGTGAGAGCAGCCAGGTGGAGGGCGGTGACGAGGACGGTACCCAGGCCCAGGCGCAGGGCGGGAAGCACGAGGAGGGGGCGGGCCGGTCGGAGACCAGGGCCGCCCCCCGATGGCGGGGTTGCGCTCGAAGAAGCGGGCGACGCTGCGCAGGCTGGACCCGGAGGTGGTCACCGAGGAGCCCGCCGACGACGATGATGAGGTCTACGGCGATGCGTGGCCGCTGGTGGAGGAGTGGCGACGGCTGCGGGCCGGGCATCCCCACCAGGGGAAGAGCCTGTCGTGGCTCACGACGGAGGAGCGTCTGCTCGTGCTGGAGCTGGCTATGCTGGAGGAGCACGGGCTGACCCTGCCCCCGGAGACCCAGGCCCTGCGGGGCTTCGGACGCAAGGGTCAGATCAACCATCGCTGGAAGGCGCTGGCCGACACTCGGGTGGCGCTGCGGAAGCGGAAGCTGCTGCGCTGGGTGCGGACGGTCCTCACCCTGTGGCTGTGGCGGAAGTAGGCCCCGGAGCCGTCTCCGGGGCCGGTTTTCGGCGGTTGCTACATCGGAGCGAAGTGGGCGCTAAATCGGTGCGAGCAATTTAGGTTGCGTTGGCCCGAAACATGGTTTTGGGCCTTCCATTCGCTCGGATGTTCGGGCGATAATTGACTCAGTTTCCGGCTTTTTCCAGTGTTTCCTGCCTAGAAACCTGGAGGATTCCCGTCCCCCGAATCCGGGACTGGTTGCATAGGATTGAGCCTCGCTCTCCGAACAGCCGCCCAGGGGTCAGACCGGAAGGATTGAGCCTCGCTCTCCCGATGGCCGCCCCGGAGGACACATTCGCAGCGGTTGGAGCGTCTCTCGCTTCGGCCCCTCGGACACCCTGGTCGGAGTGCGCCCTGCACACTGGCCGGTTCCTCGCGTCTGCGGCATGGTTCCTGTGGAACTGGTCGCAGCTTCACCACGCGCCGGTCTGCCATTGCAAGCTGGCTGGCCGCTTCCCCTTCGCGCAGCATCCCAGGACGTTGCCGACGTAGCTCCCGGGTCTCGCTGCGTCTCTCACCGGGCCGTCCTGTGGTTGATCTGGAGGCCGGTCGGTTCTCCCCCCACTTCATAGCAGCTCCCCCTGAGTCCGCTCCTCTGAGTTGACTCTGGGCCGGGCTGCGTCTTCTTCATCCCCCACGTAGCAGCAGCTCCCCTGAGTCGGTTCCTCTGAGTTGACCCTGGGCCGAGCTGCGTCTTCTTTCAACACGGCGTCTCCCTCGTTCGGCTCACTGTCGGACTGCTGGCGTCGTCGGCACGGCAACACGGATTCAACGGCAACGGCATGAGATTCAGCAAGGAGGTAGCACACATGGACAGGCAAGTTGGTCGGTATCAGAAGGGCGAACGGCAGGTGATCGGCGACCGCGTGGTCCTCAACCCGTGCCGGACCCGCCTCTGCTCCCTGCGAGACGCCGAGGGCAACGTCTTCGACACGTTCAGGTTGTCTCTCGAGGTCTGCGGCTGCGGGTATTCCTTCGCGCGGGCGGGGGTGGGCTACAGAGGCTCGGACGGCTGGTACTGCAAGAGATGCGGGCAGCTGCACACATTGGACGGGAAGCAATCCGCGAGCGACCCGGCCTGCCTGAAGCCCGATTCATCGCGGGTAAGAGAGTTCGACGTGGGCATCCGGGTATCCCCCGACTGGTCCACGCCCAGCGACCTGGAGGCCGGCATGGGTCAACAACGGAAAGGAGGCGTCAATGCACGTCAAGGAGCTGGTTCCAAGGGTCAAGGGACTCGCGGTCAAGGCGGGCGGATTCATGCGGCGGCGCAAGCGGCTGACCATAGCGGTCGTGGTCGCGGCGCTGCTGTTCGGGCCGCTCGTGACGACTGACGGCGAGCTGGTCTTCCTGAACGCGGTCGGCCTCGGCCTCGGTGCGCTGCTGCTCAGGCGGTTCCTCGTGCGGCGCACGGTTCGGAGGTTCCGCTGCTGACGGCTTCGGGCCGCTCACAACCCATCCCAACACGCAAGGGTCGTCTCCATCCGGGGACGGCCCTTCTTCTTTGCCCGCAAGCGGGCGCAATCCAAAGGCAACACAACACAGAAGGAGGTCGTGATGACAACGGCAACATTGGCAACTGGCAATCGGACGATGACGGAAGCTCGGCCCCGGCGCAGCCTCGAAGAGCTGGTTGACCGGCTCATTGCGGCGCTGTTCAAGGAGCAGGAGACGGCATCGGCGACGGAGACAGCGAGCGTGGCCAAGAGCGTCCATGAGGCGCGGCGGGTCAGGCAGGCGGGGGACGTGGACGGGGCGTTGGCGGTCCTCGCCGGCACCGACACGACGAAGGCTGAGCCTCATCAGGCTCGGTGGGCTTACGCCGAGTGGACTGACCTGGTGAAGCGGCGGTTCGGGGACTGGGACGTCCTGGTCTACAGCCAGGGCGCGGGACAGGCCGCCGCCCTGGTGCCCACCGGAAACGGCGGGACGCTGGAGGTCGCGGCGGTCCTGGGGATGCGGTGGCGGCCCGGCAAGCTGGTCTCGGGGCGCAGCCTCCGGGGGCTCCGGTCCTTGGCGAAGGCTTGCCCTCGGCCCTGACCGGAGAGTGGCCCGGCGCTGGCGTAGCCCAAGCAACGGTTGACGACTCGTGAGACAAACGGGGCGCCTCAGTGCCCTGCTTGGACCCTGGGTCGTCGCCTTCTTGCGACTGCTTGCACGGGCGCTCCGTTCCACCAGGCAACGCCCCGCACGGGGGGCGCTGCCTCCTCCGCCCGCTCCCCTGCGGGCTTCCATCCCTCTTCCCCCAACCCCACACGCGTCGCACAGGTCTTCTCCTCGACTCCGGTTGGGGGTGGGACCTGTGCCCTATGCACGACGGAGCCTGCCCCGGACTTGATTCCGGGGGCTTGCCCCGCACACGGCCTTGCACAGAGGCCGCCCCGGACTTGATTCCGGGATGCCGCACCGGCCATTCGCCACGGCAACAACGCCACCCAACGAGACAGTCCCGACCATCGGGACACGGATTCGAGCGGGACTGTCTCCGACAAGGGGGCGGTCCCGCTTCTTCATTACAGGAGGAAGCGACATGACGACTACGAGCATTGACAGGACCGAGAGCGAGCTCAGGGCTGCGGCGAGGCGGCGGGGGATCACCATGAAGGAGCTTGCGGCGCTGATGGACGTGTCCGTTGGCTACCTTTCGCAGATTGCGAACGGGAAAAGGCCGTGGACTCCGAAGATGCGCGAGAAGGCTATGGCGGCGCTGGGAGAGGTCCCCGGGCAGGGAATCGTCTACCGCCAGGGCGGCGTGGTGACCGGCGAGAGCAGCTTCATCAGGGAGCGCGCACGCACCCTGGGCATGACCATGCATGACCTGGCCGACCGCGTTGGCGTGTCCTACAGCTACATGACGCAGGTTGCCCGTGGCCGCCAGAGCATGGGCGTCAAGGTCCAGGCCAGGGTCGAGTCGACGTTGCAGGCTCCGGCGAAGGTCGCGCCCGCCAAGTGCGCCAACCGCCAGGGCGTCGTCGTGGCCGGGGAGAGCAGCTACATCCGGGAGCGGGCCAGGGAGTTGGGCATGAGCCTGCGGGACCTGGCCGACCGCGTGGGCGTCTCCTACAGCTACATGTCAATGGTGGCGCGGGGTCATAGCAACATGGGCGTGAAGGTCCAGGCGCGGGTCGCGTCGGCGCTGGAGGCTCCGGCGAAGGTCGCTCCCGCGCAGCCCGCCTGCATCGACCGGGAGGCCGTGTGGGACCGGATGAACGCCCACGGCTTCAGCCAGAACGAGGTCGCCCGGCGCGCCGGCATCAGTTCCTCCAATCTCTCCCAGATCATGAACGGCAGGAACAACCTGTCGCCGGACGTTCTGAAGAGGCTGCACGGCGTCCTGTTCCAGCCGACGAAGGCGGAGCGGGTCATGCCCGCCGAGGTGAAGGTGCTGGGCTGGCGGAAGGGCGAGCGGAGCGGGATGGTGGTGCGCGGCGCCGGTGGCCCCGGGCGCGGCGCCAAGTCCGGCGGCGGCACCGTCAGGGTCGGCGGCCGGGTGCCCTGGGGCGCGAAGGCGGAGTTCGCCTACCGCGCCGGGTACGACGGCATGGGCCGGGTCTCGGTGACGCACGTCGTCGAGCGGGGCTACTCCGCCATGCTGAAGCAGCCGGAGATGGCAGCTGCGTAGGGCTCCATGACGTACCGCATGATGGGCGGCTGCCTCGGAGCAGCCTGGGACGGCCCGCACCGGGCCGCATACGCGAGTCCCGCCGTGGGCGGGCCTTCGCACGTTCAAGCATTCGCCTGGGGGCGTTGCCGGAACCCGACCGCCCCCGCTGGGGCGGCGCAGTCCGTCTCCCGTCGCTCTCCGCCTTGCGGCGGCGACTGATGGAGACGTGCGTCCGGGTTCCGGCGTCGTCCTCTAACTACCACGAAAAGGAGGACGACTCACATGAACCTCGGAGGTTTCATAGACACGTTCAAGGACGCCATAGCGCGAAGGGTGGTGGAGTCCTATCCGCCCCTCTACCGGCCCTCGGAGAACGGCGGCAGGCTCCCTAGGCTGCTCCGGAAGCCCCTGGGGGCGCAGGCCGACGCCATCAGGGGGGCGGCTCTCTCCCTCAAGGCCCACCGGGGCACCACGGTCGTCGGCGAGATGGGCACGGGCAAGACCTTCATCGGCGCGGCGGCGGCTCACATGGCGGGCTTCGAGAGGATTCTCATCATCTGCCCGCCTCACCTGGTGCCCAAGTGGAAGCGGGAGGTGGAGATGACGGTGCCCGGCGTCCGCGCCGCCATCGTCGAGTCCATCACCGACCTGGAGCGGCTTCGCCTCTCCGTCGGCTCCGGCCCCCTCTTCGCGGTGATGAGCCGGGAGAAGGCCAAGCTGTCCTACCGCTGGATGCCCGCCGTGATACAGCGGTGGGCCGTATCCAGGGGCAGGCTGCTTCGGGAAGAGGAGACGGGGGAGCCCTTCCGGGTCCCCTGCTGCCCCGACTGCACGGCGCAGATCGTGGACAAGGACGGCGTGCCGCTGACGGACGCCGACCTGAACCGCAGGAAGCACACCTGCGCCGGCTGCGGCGCTCCCCTCTGGCAGGCCGACCGGTCCGGGCCGGCCCGCTACCCATTGGCCGACTACATCAAGCACCGGATGAAGGGGTTCTTCGACCTGCTGATCGGCGACGAAGTTCACGAGTTCAAGGGGCGAGGGAGCGCCCAGGGCATCGCCGCAGGCATCCTCGCCGACGTGTGCGGCAAGTCCCTCAGCCTCACCGGGACGCTCCTCGGCGGCTACTCCTCGACCATCTTCCACCTTCTCTACAGGTTCTCCCCGGAGATTCGCACGGAGTTCGGGCGCTCCGACGAGCACCGCTGGATACAACGGTACGGCTTCGAGGAGATCACCGTCGGCAAGCCCGACGACGACGCGGTGGAGGACGGGCGCAACAGCAGGCGGCGCAAGTATCGGAAGGTGGTCAGGGAGAGGCCGGGCCTCGTTCCCTCCGCGCTGTTCCACATCATCGGGAACACGGTCTTCCTCAGACTGGCGGACGTTGCCTCCGGCCTGCCCGACTACGAGGAGAAGATCCTCGTGTCCTCGATGGACTCGGAGGAGGACGCGACCGGCTACTCCCAGCGCACGGCCTACAACACCGTATTCGAGGAGCTGCGGAAGGAGCTGGCGGCCGCCCTCAAGAGCGGCTCCAAGCGGCTGCTGGCGACCTACCTCCAGACCCTCCTCGCCTACCCGGATGGCTGCACCAGGGGGGAGACGGTGTTCGATCCCCGGACCGGCGACGTCATCGTGCAGGTGCCGCCCCTGTCCGAGGAGAAGCTCTACCCGAAGGAGAAGGCGCTCATCGACCTGGTGGCCGCCGAGCGGTTGGAGGGACGGCGGGTACTGGTCTACGTCACCCATACCGGGACCAGGGACATCACCGGGCGGATGGACGACATCCTCACCCGGCACGGGTTCAGGGTGGCGGTGATGAAGGCCGACGCGGTGGCCCCGAACCGCCGTGAGGCGTGGGTGGCGGACAGGGTGCAGGAGGGCATCGACGTCCTCATCTGCCACCCCAGGCTGGTGCAGACGGGTCTCGACCTCATCGACTTCCCGACTATCGTTTGGGACGAAACGGATTATAGCGTCTACGTCGTCCGGCAGGCGTCGCGGCGGTCGTGGCGCATCGGGCAGACCCGCCCGGTGAAGGTGGTGTTCATGTCCTACCGGAACACCCTCCAGGCCGACGCGCTGAAGCTGGTGGCGAAGAAGATGCAGAGCTCCCTGGCGGTGGAGGGCGAACTGCCGGAGGACGGCCTTGCCGCCTACGGCGACGACGGCGACGACATGATGATGGCCCTGGCCCGCAGGATCGTCAGCGGCGGGGAGGAGGACGAGGCCGAGACGATGGAGGAGGTGTTTGCCCAGGCCAGGAACGCCGAGAGCGAGGCCGAAGAGCTGCTGGTGGACGAAGGGTGGAAGGCGGTCGAGGTCGAGCCTACAGTCGTAGAGACGCACCGCAACGGCAACGGTCACGCCGCAAACGGCGTCGAGCCGAGCGTCGAGCTGGTCATGGGCAACGGGCGCCACGTGTCCGCCAACGGCAACGGGGCGGGCCGCGCGGCTGTCCCGGTCAACGGCAACGGCCGTCACGAGGAAGCCGCCGAGGGGCAGAAGACGCTGTTCTCCTGGGCGGAGTTCATGGCCGAGGAGCCGGTCAAGCCCAAGGGCCGCAGCCGCAAGGCGCAGCCCGCTTCCACGTCCCTGTTCGATTGGGCGCTGGACATGGAGAAAGAGCGAGAGGAGGAATTGGTCGGCCTGTCTGCCTAGCTACAGGCAGGCGCAGGGCGCTGACCCTTAACGACACAGGAGGAGGCCACCGCTTGCGGTGGCCTCCTCCTGCTTGTCCATGTGTGCGGGCTTTTTTGTTGCCCGGAATACCACCAAGTCAGACGGACACGTAGCGTATCGCCTCGTCCGACCATAGCCGCAGCGGGAGACGGTGCGGCGTGGGCTGCGCATCCTGGCTCGGATCATCGCCGCGCCCACCTTCGGCGTCAGGCGTCCAGGTCCAGTGCTTCGCCCAGGCCGCCTGCGGAGGACGAGGTTAGGGACTGAGGGGCCGACCAGCCCGGATTTCTGGCTTCGAGCCCCGCTGTCATCACATCCGTGGACCCCACTGGCATTTCCCCACTTCGTAGCTGCCGCTGCCCCATGACCGTGGAAGGAGCACCGGAATCAGATTGCTTGCTCCGATGTGGCAGACCGCCCCGTTCACCCCGATTTCAGCTACAGAATCGCCCAACCTGCAACTAGCCGCCCCGCGAGTTCTCCTGTACACGGGTAGTGCACCCTGAACGTCCACGCGAATCTCCCGCCCAGTGAGGAGGGCTTGTGCGCTAGCCCTACTTGGCCCGTTGCCGCCGCTGGAGCGTCCATCGCCTTTTGCGGGACGGATTGCTAACCAGTCATTCTGATTCTCAGATGTTTCTAGGAGCGGCCTCTTGACGACGTGTTCTCCAAGTGAGAAAATGGAGGGTGTGTATGAGGGAATGCAAATCGAATGGGGAACACGGGCGATCAGGGATATGCGCCGCCTCGCCGCACAGGACCGAGAGCGGATCATCGCCAAAATTGAGCAGTATGCCGAGAGCCCCGCTTCGCTTGCTAGGCAGGTCACTGCACTCACTGGCAGCGGCTACAGGCGGTTGAGAGTCGGCCATCACCGCGTCATCTTCACCACTCAACGCGGCGAGCCCTCAACCCTGATAGTCCTGAGAGTTCGACACAGGAGGGAGGCATATGACTAGCGAAGAGACCATTACCTTGACTCGGAGGGAGTATGACGCTCTCATCGAGCGCAACAGCCAACTTGAGGACATGCTGGCTGCCCAGGACGCGGACGACGGCGTGCGTGTTCCCCACGAGGTCGCTCTCGGCATTATGCGGGGGAAGGGTCCCATCCTGGCGTTTCGGAACCACCAGGGCATCACCCTGAGGGAACTGTCCGAGAGAACAGGTGTCGCCGCAGGGTACATCTCCGAGATTGAGCGCGGGCGAAAACCGGGGTCCACCTCAGCCTTGGCTCGCATCGCCAGTGCGCTTGGCACCACGATCGACGTCCTGGTGAGTGAATAGGGGCAAGTCAGTGTTGCAAGGATTCCGGCTGCACCTGCCAGAAAAAAGAGTTCAGGGGGTATGTCATGCCATCGCTTTACTTGAATCGCCTATCCAACCAAGAGCGGGAGCGCTTAGTCAACAGCCTGCACGAATCCCAGAAAGGGAATTGTTTCATTTGCGGACAAGACGTTGACTTGGTCCTCCACGCCGGCAGCCTTGATATTGATCACATAGAACCAATCAGCACCGGTGGTAAAGATGGGCCTGAGAACTTTGCTCTAACGCATGACTCCTGCAACCGGTCAAAGCAAGCCAGCGACTTACGGGTGGCCCGAGTGCTGGCCTCTTTCAGTAAACTGGCGCAGCAAATGTCAGAGGAGAACCGCGCCCCGAATCTCGGAGACGTTTTGGCGGAACACGGAGGCAGTCAATACAAACTTCCAGTAACGGTAAATGAGTCGTTGCTAAAGACGTCCTTCCCGGACATGGGCTTGAATGAAGTGAAGACTCTCCCAGTGTACAAGGATGAAATATCGGGATTCCGCTCGTCGTTCATGAATATTCCGATAGAGTATCTACATCACGACGATCACATCAATCCAAGAACAATAGGCAGCAATTTGAGGAAGTTGGTCGTGGAGTTCCATAGGAAACTCCCTCAACTCCATATTTCGTTGGGATGGATCGACACGTCCGACGGAAATCAGGTCAAGGTCAAAATCTTTGACGGGCAGCACAAAGCTGCTGCCCAAGTCTTGCTGGGTGCCCGCACCCTGCCGGTGAGAGTCTTCATTGACCCCGACACGGACCTACTCCTAACCGCCAACACTAACGCCGGGACCACTAAGGTGGACCCCATTATTAAGACAGCACGAGGGCTAAATTAAGAGAGTCTCCCACCCCTGCGCTAGGTTTCACCAAGCCCGATGGCAGCCCTGCTTCTTCAGCTGCTGCTCCCCTTTCTTCCTGGCCATGTTGGTACACCTCTGCTGGGGTCCGGTAGCCCAAAGCCTGGTGAGGCCTCTGCCGGTTGTAGAACTCCAGGTAGGCATTGATCCCAGTTCGGGCCTCGGCGACGGTCTGGTAAGCTTTCAGATACACCTCCTCGTACTTGATGCTCCGCCACAGCCGCTCCACGAAGATGTTGTCCAGGTACCTACCCTTACCATCCATGCTGACCTGGACCCTCTGCTCCTGCAACGTCTGGGTAAAGGCCTCACTGGTGAACTGACTCCCCTGGTCGGTGTTGAATATCTCCGGTCGTCCCTTACCCAGGGCTTCCTCCAACGCCGCCACGCAGAAGCTGGTGTCCATGGTGTTGGAGAGCTTCCAGGCCAGCACGTGCCGGCTGTGCCAGTCCATGATGGCCACCAGGTACAGGAAGCCCTTCGGCATGGGGATGTAGGTGATGTCCGCGGCCCAGACCTGGTCGACCCGATTAACCTCCACTCCCTTCAGCAGATAGGGAAAGATCCGGTGTCCCGGCGCTGGTTTGCTGGTGTTGGGACGCCGGTAGATGGCTTCCAGACCCATCAACCGCATCAGCCTTCGAACCCTTTTTCGGCTCACCAGATAGCCCTGTTGCAGCAGCCAGGCCTTCATCTTCCTGGAGCCGTAGAAGGGGGTCTTCAAATACTGACGGTCCATCAGGGCCATCAACTCCAGGTCTTCTGCCCTGGTCGGTACCGACCGGTAGTACACCGAGGCCCGGCTGACGTCAAGCAGGATACATTGACGCACCAAAGACAGCTGCTGGTGGTCTCGGTCTATCATGGCTCGCCGTATGCTGCGACTCATAGACCGGACCTTTCCGACAAAAAATCGCGTTCCACCTTCAGCTGGCCGATGTGCCGGTAGAGGTGGTTAATCTGAGCTTCCTTGGCTTTCTCCTGGGATTTCTGATTGGTGGCAAATAGCTCCGGGGCTCCTTCCGCCAGGGCCCTTTTCCAGGCGTGAATCTGACTGGGATGGACCTCAAATCGGCTGGCCAGCTGGGCGATGGTCTCTTCCCCCGCAAGGGCGGCCAAGGCCACCTTGGCCTTGAACGCCGGACTGTGCTTATTCCTCGTCTGCTTCATGTCCTGCTCCTCCACGTCGGTTAGTTGCCGGTTATTTTAGGAGCTGGACTCTCTCTTAGCCAGTTGTCTAGTTTTTGGGTACCACCTCAGTTTGGGTCGTCATTGTCGGCATCTTGTTTCCCGCCAGCCGGGTTAATTCCAACGATAGCGAACCCGTTGCCTTGTTCGAAGGTTTCAACACTGGTGTAGATGAGCCGATAGCTCGGCTCCCATTTGTACTGTTCACACAGTTGCTCACACTCCGCCTGCAGTCTCTCCAATTCCTTTCGGATATTTGCCATGCTCTCCTCCTGCTGATTGCTCAAAAGACTGCCATCCATCTCCCCAGCCACCCCTAGTCCCCTATCCGGTAGAGTTTGCCGCCACAGCTTCCTTCAAAATAAACCTCCTCGTGATAAGTCAAGAACTGGAAGGTAAACGGCTCACTGTAAGGTAATCCAACCTCCTCTCCAAAAGAAAGCAGTGCGTCAGTGTAAGAGAGGTAGTTGGCATTGAGATAAATCACACAGTTAGCCAGGATTTCCCATATTGGGAGTCTTCAGATAGAAAGGGCAGCCCAAACGAGATGGGAGCATCATAGTCAGGTCCTGCAAGGCCAGTCAATCGCCGGTCTATCCAACAAGAGATGCGTTTGCAGTCGTAGAGCACCCTTCTTGTCCGTCTTCATCGTCCTCGTGTCCCCTGCCAGTGGGGTGAAACCGCATTGAAGACAAGGCGACTCCCTGGAGCGCTCTCCGTCTTGGCAAGATCGTGGTTGTACCCTCCCTCAGCTTGGCGCCGACGATAACCGGCCGATACGATCCAGCACTCCCTGGAACAACCGTCGAGGAACCGACACCTCGGACAACTGAAAGATCAACCACCGGGAGTGCCGCACCAGACGGCCTCCCATCTTGATCAGCTTGACCTGCACGCTCCGCAGCGACCAGTGCTTGACCGCCTTGGGCAGACACAGCCGGCGAAGGAAGTTCCCAAGGTTGATTCTCTCGTAAAAGGTCTGTGTAGGTCGAATTAGAACAAACGTACCCACACCTGGGTACAATATACAGTCTCTGTTCCGTACACTACCCCAACATACGGTAGCGCGCAGATGTGCTAAATCGCTGGAACTTCCTCAAAACGGGTTTTTACGAGGGAATCAAGGTTGTACGCCAGGACGAACAGAGACAGACGCACCCGGTTGGCCACGAACCGATGGCACGACAGCCGAGTCCAGTTCAGGGCGTACTTGCCCTCCTTGATCCACTGCTCGGCTGTCCCTCGACCATTGTAGAATCGAACCACTCCTTCGGGGCCAGCCGTCATGTTCGTGACGATGAAGCCCACCAGACTTGACGAAATCAAGAACTTTCATTCTCCGGACTCAATCGACACAGAACACTCAAGTACTCGTGGGCGGTCGGTCTGGGTCTCTTCAAGCCAGTAAAAGGTTGTTAGACAGTAGTGTGCCTCACAACAGCCGACGGAGAGGGTGGGGCCGTTGGGATCAGGCGTGGCGCCCAACGTAGGCCCTGATCCCTGTTACCCCGTACCGATCTGAGCTGGCGGAGCCCAGCTCGGATGAACGAGTGGGCCTATGGGAGTTCCAGTCCGCATCCGTAGAGTCCCCTAAGGAGCGCTCGCCATGGAGACGGAAGCGGGATACTGGGCTAGTCAGCCCGAGTGGTGCTCCCCAGTGTTGGCACCATGTCTTTGAGGGTGCGGCCGTAGGGATTGAAGCTATCTCTCTTGACGTTGGTGATCAATCGTTACTCCCCAACAAAGACAGAGACCGCCTCGGAGGGCGGTCTCGACCCTACCGCCGAAGAGATAGGGGCGGTAGAACAAGGCTACCATGAAGCCTCCATGTAGATCAACGTCGCTAGGCCGAACCAGTCGCTACGAGGTAGCCTCAACCTTCTCGTCTCGCGCTGCGAGAACCGCCACCATATCCCAATCCATCGCTAAGCTCAGCCAGTCCCCGCTAGCCGGCAAACTTAGGTACTAGAGGGGAGTTGATTCCTGGTGATTAATCCGGAGGACCGCACCCACCCTCCCTCACTGCCGCCCTTACAGCAGATCGCACACGCCGACGGATACACCAACTTGACGAGACGTGACCAGCACCTTAGACTGAGGCCGCCTGCTTCATCAACATTCGATGGTGTTAACGTGTCACCAGTCGTTCGTACGATCCTGAAATGTAGGCGGCCATCGCCGCTGACATTTCCGCTTTCCGACGAAATCATCCCGCACCGGGACTCCAGCCTTGGCTTCTCTGAGTTAGGTCATTTTCGGGCCGTCAGCCGTGCTCCAACCCTCGACATTGCAATTGCAGCGACTCCCACCACACAACCGATACGCCGCTAGTGAACCTTCCCTCTAAGGACCTCGATCGATTCGTCCGAGCCCAAGCCTAAACGCCGAGGACAACCATGACTACCGAGCGAACGGACAACGACAGGGACCCTAGACCCGAAGCCGGCCACGCTCCGGAGCGGAGGACCATTCCCGCCAGCGAAGTGGGATTGTCACTCACACTCAGCGAGGAGACAATAAAGGAGTTTGATCGGATTCAAGAGGAGACGATCAGGGCCGCAGAGAAGGATCAGAACTTCTCATGGCGGTGACCCTCGCGTCCACCCACGACTCCCCAAGCCTCACCGCCGATTTGCACCACATCAATGAAAATAACCCATACAGTCGAGCCCCTCGACAGTCTAGAATCTTGGTCGCGGCTCGCCGACCTACTCGGTGGAGAGGCCATTGACGTAGTACGCAACACGATCCGGCATCTTCGCGTACTCAACGTCAAATCCTACGTCCTTGAAGACCCCTACATCGACCAAGACTACTCTTCGGACTACTCGCAGTTCTATGCCCGCACGTTCCGCACCTACGATCGACTCTGCAAGCGCATCCACTTTTTTTCGCGCGACATCTCGCCTCTGCTACAGCGGCCCCTATCGACGATTCAACTCAGTCGCCTAGGTGGCTTTGGTGAGGAGAACTATCGCGGCTTCTGCGTCATCCGTCCCTTGTCAACCGCCCCGGTCGGGAGGACGGTTCTCCAGGCTCGCTTGGCCAGCCGTTTCAACATGGAAGCCACCGTGACGTGCCGTGCCAACATCGACGCTCACCTTTTGGGTGCCCGTCTACAGGTCGCTGGCACTTCCTTCCTTCAGCAGGACACTCGTGTCGGTGCATGCGCCCAAGTCGCGATCTGGGCAGGCATGAGACACATGCACGCAAGATACAACTACAACTGGGTGTCCGTGGCTGACATTACGAGGTTCGCCAGACCCCCATCCGTGACAGAGGCCGCCTCGCTGCCCAACGCCTCGGACCGTCTATCATCAGACGCGATGGTACGCGCAATAGCCGAGGCAGGCTATCAGCCTCTCTGCCTCTTCCGTCCAGACATCGGCGATGCCATACTCCCATACGTCGAGTCGGGCATTCCCGTCATTCTCGGTCTCGACATCGGCGGTTCGGTTGGCCATGCCGTCACTGTCATCGGCCGCGTGTTCGCGAAGCAGGTAAACCCAACCAACCGCGCTAGCGACTATGTCCCTGCCTTTATTGTCCACGATGACCAAAGTGGTCCGTACATGTGGCTCCCTGCTGACAAGGATGCAAGCTCGACTCATTCCTTCGAAGACGACACCATCAGACACGACGCAGGCAGTGGTCCCATCGAACTGAATGTGCAGTCCCACGCCGTTTTGGCTATAGCCCTGATGTCTACCAGAGTCTTCTCTACAGCAGCTCGCGCCGAACATAACGCACGGAGCCAAATCAACGAGATTCTGAAGGATATGCCCAATGCCCGTCGTGCTCTCGCCAAGCTAAACATGCCCGTAAACGAGATGCTGATGGACGAGTTGCAGGCGGCCCATAGCGCCGGCAACATCGTACTAAGGACATACCTTACATCCGCAGCCGGCTACCGGCGCCACCTCGCCCAAGGCTCCGCAAGCGACGACCTGAAAGATGCGCTCCTAGACCTCCACTTGCCCCATTTCACATGGATCACCGAGATCTCCACCATTGATTCGTACAATCAGCCCTCTCCTGGGATGCGCCGCATCTACGGCCACACGGTCATGGATGCCACCTCAACCGCCGAGCGTGGCGACGGATTACTTGTGCTCCACATTCCCGGCCTCCTCATCACCAGCGACCCCAATGGCCGACGCCCAGAGGAAATCACGGCCATTAAGGACGACAGGCTGTACGAGTGCCGAGAAAAGCGTCTTTAGCCTCGAACCAGCTTAGTTGGCAAAGTCCCGTTGTCGCCCATTCCCCAACGACTGTGTTCTCCCGCCGAACACTCGGCGCAGTCCGCGTCCCGTCGCGGCATATCGTAACCCGCCAAGCCGCGACGGGAGTTCCAGCGGAACCACCCAGTCTCGGCATCGTCATATTTGAGGCCTGTCAAATGGAACAGGAAGTCGTCTGCTGCGTGAGCGCAAGCTATAGCATTCATCGTCACCACACTAGGAGCGGCCACGCCCGGGTCGTCCAAGTATGAGTAGCCACGCCTGGCTGCTTCCGGCACCGCCTCGTCCTGTAACCTCGCAGGGCTGATAAGTCCGTTGCACCAAAGGCATCCCTGCTCTGGAGTGACCATACGGCTGACACAAAACACATTTCCGACCGTCCCATCCTCCGATACTGGGATTTTCGCCCCCACCTGGATGCCAGGAATCCCGTATTGGTGCACGATGGCGTTGAACAGCAGCCGAGCCCCCATTGTGTCTGCCGCAAGAAACAGGAAATCGCAGTCGGTGAAGCGTCCCGCGACGTCGGCGTCTAGAAAGTCTCTTGCCAAGACCTCGATTCGCGCGTCGCGGTTGGCGCGACGAATGTTGCGGGCAGCCATTCGCACCTTATGACTCCTTAATCGATCTGCGATCCACCGCGGCAACCATGACGGCAAGACTGCATCACGGCGGCGTGCTGCGACTAGACGCGGCAGGTTCGAGTCCTCGGCCCTTTCCGGATCCGCGAGCACGAATTCGCCAACCCCCAGGCGCCCCAGAAGTTCCGCCAACACCGAGCCTGCGCCTCCCAAACCCACGATTCCTACTCGGGTCCGGCGCAGCAGTTCCTGACCGGCGTCACCGAACAGCCGGCTCTGTCGGTCGTACATTCCGACGGCAGCAACCCCAGTCTTCGGCTTCGGGAACAACAGTTGTCGCCGGTGCCCGATGACGGCCGCGTGGTCTAGCGATGCGCGTCTGCAACCCGGAAACCACAAGTCGCCTGCCATGGCAGACCGGGCCAGCACAAGCGCTCCAACCGGCATGCCTCGTGCGATGTCGAGGAGAGCCGGGTACCCTCGTTCGTGAGACGCCATATCAGGCTCGGAGAATCCCACCGAGTCGGTCCCGCCGTGGTTATGAATGGCTAGATACGCTAGCCTGCGGTCTCTCGCCCGCAGGATCTTACTCTGGATGAATTCAGCCTTTAACATGCGGTAGCCCCGCTTCCCGGGCACGTAGTCCAAGCGGTCCTTGGCCAAGTGAAGCTCCCGCGCAACCAGCCTCAGGCCGCGATCCGACTCGCAGACTCCCGCCAGCATCACGGCGCCGTGCTCGTCACCGTCACCAGGAAACAGGTGGCTCTTCAGCTCCGCGTACAGTCCCTCTGGAATCGTCAGCCGCCAGGGGCTCATGTTTGGGATTTCATCCATGTGACCACCTTCAACAGTTTCAACGCCGCCGTGTCCGCTTCAGGATTCAGCCTGTTCGATCGGCGCGAAATCTGTATCGCCGGCTGACCTTGGAACGACGCCGTTCCGAAGCCACCACCCAAACTGCCGCCGTCCGATCTCGCTAGGTCCGCATCCGTAAAATGCGGGTATACGTCAGAGTACGGATACTGGAATGTGATGCGGAATCCAAACCAAATTTCGGTCTGCACATAGGGGCATCCCATCGGGACACCCTGGACTACTACAATCGCTCCTCCCGACCCGTCCGCTTCCGCCTCCACGTCGCATCCCTCAAACGTGCAGCGAATCTCTTCTATGGCCTTCGCCACCGCCGGGATGATCGTACTCATGAGTTGTCGTCGTTCTCGATCGCCAGGAAGCGCTCGCCGTCGCGCACCTCGATTTCTTCCTCGTCCCCAACCAGCTTCGTCTTTCCACCGCCGAGCTCGATGCTCAGCACGAAGTCCTCCTTGATGTTCACGTCCTGTTCGATAGCCGCCTTCTTGACGGTCACACCAGTCTGCTTCCTGCCTTCGAGCACCACCGGCTTGTCATTCACCGTCACATCAATCTTGCCGTCGTCACCCATGTTCGTGACCTCCTGTCCCTTGTCCTCATATATCTGTCTCGCTGCCGAGACGGCAGCCTCATGTTCCGATTGCTTTTTGATCTGACGAACAGCCATGACTATTGGTTGCCCCTTAGGTATTTGTGATTGGTACATGTTGGACTTGGTCGCCAGCGATGGCACTCTTACTATGATTCGCTGCTTGCATGGTCTCTGTTTGCCCCGCCGCGCCACCAAGGGTCTCCACCGTGACTCCCGGCGCTGTTCGACTTCTGCCGCGAGAGGACCACATATGGTCTTTCGCACGCATTGTCCAGGGCCTCGCATGTTTTGCCAGAACCCTCAATGGCTGGAGCATGCGCGCTAATGTTTGATCAGATGGTGAGGACTTTGGAATGTCTACTATGTTCTTGTACGCCGTCATGACTGCCGCCATCATTGCGAACAGAATTGGTAAGATTGCCATCAATGCCACATTGGCCACAGTCTCTTGATCTGTTCCGCCGATTGTCTCCATGTCAGTGATTAGACCCCTCATCGCCGCGATCACTACAGCCACGGCACCATACGCAAGACCTCCTGATAGCACACCTGATGTCAGCCCATGTCCCAGGTATTCGGTCCATCTCAGATTGTGGTCGTTCCTACGCTTGATTAGTACGATCAACTTGGACAAGAACGCCACAATCATTGCCCCCAGTGTCCAGGCTAAAAGTATCTGATACTTGACGGTCACATTGTCGCCAAAGGCGGCCACGTTAATGCTCCAACCCAACAGCTGGGCCGAGACTCCCAGAGATGTCATGACGATCAGCGTGCCCGCCAAAGATAAAGACAGAACGACCGCCCACTTGAGTATCGACAACCCTACGCCCATCGCTGTTCGCTCGTTCCAACTACTTCGCAGCTTTGATGTATCGCTGGACATCTGCTTCCTCCCCTTTGCCCCTTATTGCGGAGCACTGGTAGCAGTCGGGGTCAGGATTTGGCGTCGGGGTGGTGACGACACCCATCTCACCCCGGTATTTGAGCACTGCCCGTGGTTTCCTGGGCATACCAGTAGCCGCATGCATGAACTCCGTCACTCCAAGAGAGGCGACTACGCCGTTAATGGACACGACTGAGGGTCCAACTCGTCCCAGTTCCCTCAGTCGAATGCCATAGATGTCTGCGTAGTCCTTTCTCTGTTTGTCGCTCATCAAGTCGATCCGAGCCGCCTCAAGGTCCAGTTCGTCGTAACAGACTAGGCAACCCGGACCATCCAACACCGCACACACCCTACCTCCATAGTTCGTGCCCCCTTCGACGATATCTGACGCCAAATCGAAGTAGGGCTTCTCGTAGGCCAAGCACAGTTCGTTGAGGACCAGCCGTGACCCATCGTTGTCCAGACACCCGAACACGTAGTCACACTCGATAATGGCATCGAAGGCTGGCTGACTCCGAAGGTCATCAGAGATAGAGATGACGCCTACCTCTGGATTGATTTCCCCGGTAAGGCGTCTCCCGAGGTCAACCTTGAGCAAGCCAGGAACAGGATCATCTTGTCTGAGTCCCACGTAGCGATTGCGGTTCGTCTCCTCCACTTCTTCGGAGTCGATCAAGACCAGGGTCCCTACTCCAAGAAGCGCAAGCTGCTGGACAACGTGGGTACCCAGGCCCCCCACGCCAACGACGGCAACGTTGGCCGCCGCAAGAGCATCCTGGCCACTTTGGCCAAAGAAGCCAGCATTGCGGTCATATCGCGGGCTATCTGCGACAAGGGACGAGAGCTTGGTGGGTTCGAACACTCCGTCACCGGCGACGATTGCGTCTAGGTGCTGAGGTGTGTCGGGGTCTATCACCCAGGCAAGGCCATCAAATCCGGTGTGGGCGAACACCACAGCGAAATAGGGTCTCCCTCTGAGGCGCCACCAGACATGAGGAACGAACTCCCTTAGCCCGCGCCGGTCAAATGGGGAGAATCTTGCTGGCTGCGGCCCAAGATGGGAGTGGAATTCGACGATGGACGCTCCAAGGTCGTGAGCTCGCTTGATGACACTGGCCCGGAATTCGTCCGTGAGCTCTATGTGGAACCAACTATTCTCAACGAAGCCGTCAGGAGGAACGGGACACCACTCGACATGTTCGTAGACATCGGTAACGCCGTCCTGAGTCGCCGGCATGACGAACATGAACCCCGCGGACTCTGATTCTGCGTTCTTGTCAAGGAGATGTGCCTGGATCTCTTCGTAGACGCTGCTGGGAACATGGAGAACAACTCGACCCACGTTAAGCCCCCTCCTGGAACCTGTCCACGAACCCACGGGACCACTGCAGAAGGTTGGAACCCCTTCGGACATCTCCTGTTGGCTTCCACTCGTTAGGGGTCCACGAAAACTGTCCCCAGGTCCCCTCGAAGGGTGGTTCATTGGATGCCGTGTCCGTGTAGTTGTTCGGAATAGCCCCCTCGAACTGTATCCCCGAATGAACGTAGAAACCGTACGGCGGGGCTGTGGGATAGCCATCGCTGATTTGGAACACCACATCCGTTGCCACTCTGTTCCATCCTCCGGGAAGTGGGTACGACGGCAGGCATACCCAGTGGCCCTCCGCTTGATACATGGCATCGGGGAACGCCTGTTGGATCAGGGCCAACTCGGCCTGAATGCGCTCCGTCACGATGCCTAACCCCGCTTGAACCTGATCTTCTTCGAGAAACCGATGCCCGGCCTGAGCTTGATCTCCTCGCCCGGCTCCAGGGTTCGTTCGGTGCCGTCCTCCAGGTCTATCAGGACAACCCCCTCTGAGATGTCCCAGCCGCCCAAGGATGCGACCTCTTCTGGCGTGATGGTGTCCTTATCCCATGGCTTGTACGCACCCTCGATGTCCACTTCGTACTTGTGGTACTCTACTTGCTGTGTCACCATAGTCCTCCCGGCTGCCAAGCAGTCTCAGACAGCCCTCGTAGTATTTCAGCCTATGTACGCTGATGTTGCGTACAGCGTAGCAAAAAAACCCTATAGCGTCAACTGGCCGTTGGCGGAGTTCGGGAATAGCTCCCCAACTTTAATCCGGGCCACGACGGGGTTCACGTCAAAGGTATCAGCAAGACGGTGAGCGGCCTCTTCCCGTCTCGTATCATCCAGCGCTCTGATCCCAAGAAGACCCTGTGACACCAGAATTGGATCAAGCGCCTCGTGCACCAACTTCCTTGGTAGGAGTAGAACGCCGATGACCTTGTTGGCCTGAAACTCCCACCACCTGCCATCGTAGCCCTGGTTCCTCGTTCCCTCGGGGGAGTCCGCAACGGTGCCGGGGCGGCATAAGATGGTCTGCTTCTTCTCATCCAGGTCGTCGCCGAAAAGGGAGCGCGCCCCCGCCCTACGCTCCAGGGCGAACAGGTGGCCGTGTAGCAGGATATGGCCAGCCTCGTGAGCAAGCGTGCTGTTCATCCGGCGCTCAGCGACTCTTGTACCTTCCTCTGAAAGTAACCTGGAGACTACTACTTCCACCGGACCCTTCGGACCGAACCTCGTGAAACCAAGTATGCCGTCCGGCACGTCCTCATACTTGGGAACAATGCCGTACCGCTTCTCAATGAAGCGATCCACGCGTATCGGTTGTGGAGTTGCCGGAAGAAGACCGACCTTGCTGAGCTCATCTATGGCGATTGGCTCAATGTCCGAGTCCTCGTAGTAGGGCCGCTCTACGAATGGTCCTGACTGCGTCCTCAGCATCCTCATCGCTAGCTCCGTTCGTCCTCCCGTTGTTTTTCGTCCTGCTGTCTGATGAACTCCAAGAGGTCCTTCGAGCTGATGTTCTTGTCCAGCACCTGTCGGAAGGCAAAACCATATTCTGGGTTGGAAATCGTCGCCCTTCTGAATTCTCGCATTGGGGGACGGGTGTCGTGTTCTTGAAGCTCCTCCAATGAGGTCCCCAAAGCACGCGCCACTGCGACCATGTGCTTGTCGGATGGGTGGCGGCGCCCAAGCTCAACGTCGGACATGAACGCTGCAGACACCTCAAGCTTGGCAGCCAACTCCCTGAGGGATAGGTCTCTCTCTTCTCGGAGTTCTCGGATGCGCTCACCTAGAGTCTTCATGGTCTGTCCAGGCCCCTTCCTTAAGCAGCTGTCAGCTTAACATGTTGACAATATTCGGTCAATGAGAGGCTCGCCACTTGACACGGCTCCCATCGTCAGGCGCATCTTCGACTTGTCCGAGGCTGGTAACGGAATGACTGACATCACTCGCACCCTCGACAAAGGGGGCATCGCCAGTCCCAGAGGAAGGCAGTGGGGCAAGACCAGCGTCCACGCCATCCTTATCAACGAGGCTTATACCGGGATTTTTGGTCTGGGGAACGAACGCCAAAGACAGGGCTACCCCGGTAAGGGTGGAGAAGGCGTTTTCCGCCATCATTACCAGGAAGCAATTCGAGCGCGTTGCCAAGCTCATGACCTCCCGCGCACCCAAGATCGCCAACCCCCGCAGAGTGGGGAGCCCTTTCCTGCTCAGCGGGCTCGTGAAGTGCAAGACCTATAGGAGGGATCATGTAGGGGGTTCAGACCCGCGTCCGTAGAGTCCCCTGAAGGGCGCTCGTCCTGGAGGCAGGAACCAGAGGCTGGTCAATCGTTACTTCCCAACAAAGACAGAGACCGCCTCGGAGGGCGGTCTCGACCCTACCGGCGAAGCGATAGGGGTGGTAGCTTTACTGTAGCCAGTGCGCCATATGGCGTCAAGCGCTCAATGAGGAGCACTTCTACGGGAAACTAATCGTAGAGCGCCGCGGGGCTACGTCGGTGGCGCTTCTCCTCTGTCCCTGGACCCTCATCCTCGTCGTCCGACATCAATTCGGTAGATGGACACCATAAGTCTGCCACCGACAACAAAGAACATGAACGCGAAGACCCAGATTGCGTGCCACATATACCCCAGGTTCAACCCGTCCAGCGCCTCTTCTCGGCTAAGACCCAAGTCAGCGAAATCGATTTCCCAGGAACGCAGCAGATTGTGGTCAGGCAAGACTCTCGGCAGGTCCGGCGACAGGTAGATCGCCAGCATGGTGACTATCCACAATGTCGCCGAGATCACCGTCAACACCGACGCTGTCGAGAGCAGGAACAGCCGGTCGCGCTCGCTGGGATTGAAGACGGGGTCGCGCAGGACCAACAGTGCCGTGAAGACCGCGGCCAGCACCGGCAGCAGGATGGCCAGCTGTATCGACACCGAGATATTGGTGATGACAACGACAACGGCGTACACGGAAATCACCGGCGGCAGGGCCACGCTGGCCGCCCGTCGGAGGGCGCTGCTCTCACCGCTGTCGCCCGAGTACTGCCGTTTCCATAGCAGCTGGAACATCAGCCCAGTTGCAGCTGCGATCACCAGGTTCAGGAGAAGCGCCAGCATGTAGGGCATCTGGGTGCCGGCGAGGTTCCCAAGCGTGTGGAAGTTGTAGTGGTCCACAAGTGTCGAGGCGAACTGCAATAGGGGCGTGGTCAACAGGAAGAACAGCGAAACCCAGAAGAACTCCCTGAGGGGAGAGCCACGGTCCGGCAGCAAGAATCCCTGCACCAGTACGATCCCAATCGCGAAAGTGACGTACGCCGTGGGCATCCATGAGTTGTTCCAGCCGTAGAACGACAGCACATACCCGCCCACTATGCACATCCCGAGCGGCAGGACCCTGAGAAACCCAAAACGCACTGCGGCCCTGAGGATTGACGGAGTGCTTGCTGTTACCGAGGCTTCGGCGCCGGCCGCAACGTCGGTGGCAGATCTCGGGTCCGGCGTTGCACCGTGGCCAATGGCCCCGTCACCATCGCTCCCGGTGACCTGACCCAACGCCGCCCGGAAGTCAGTCGCCAGCCCTGCCAGCAATATGAGACCGGCTACCTCTGTCCGTGACAGGGCGAGGGCTTTGCCAAATACCTTCAGCCGCTGAAGTGTAGGGCGGGTACCGCCGGATTCCCATCTCGAGACCGTGGCGTGGCTATACCTCTCCGCGTAGTCACTGTCCACCGACCCCATCCGCTCCAGCAGGGCCTCCTGCGTCAGCCCCCGTCGACCGCCTCCCGGGCAAAAAGACTCGCGGTAGCACCTCATCAGCAGGCCCACCTGGGCCGCTCTGGCCCGCTGCACATCTCGGTCTCCCATAAATCAGTATGCACATGCCAGCTTTGAAGTGTCAAAAAAAAGCCCAATGCACAGACTCGTCGGCGTGTACAAGCTACTTTGGTCGCAGCGGATCACTGAGAAGGAGAGGCCATTTCGATGACGGGACCACCCCGTACCGCTGGGTACTCGTAGAGGGTGGGCCCTCCCTCGCCGTTCATGAACTTTCGCCCAGGAAAACGACGACCTATCCGGCTCCGGGACTGCCATTGGTGGAAGCAGTAGTGCCTGGAAGAACCACCCAAGGGAAAGCACAGGTGAACCGGGCAGCCATCTACGCCCGCGTCTCGGACAAGAGCCAGGACGGGGAGGATAAGACCTCCATCGCCGAGCAAATAGGCGACATGGAAGCCTACTGCGAGCGCAAAGGGCTGACCATCACCGCCCGCTACCAGGAGGTGGGGAGAGGTTGGTCGAAGAAGCGCCCCGAATTCCAGAGGATGCTGGCCGACGCCAGAAAGGGACTCTTCGATACCATCGTCTGCTGGAAGTCCGACCGCCTCAGCAGGGGCATGTACCCCGCCGCAGCCCTCATGGAGGTCGTCGAGGCCCACCAGATTCGCCTCGAAGCCGTCATGGACGCCATAGACATGAAGACCTTCGGCCTGATGGCGGCCATCGCCAAGATCGAGCTGGACAACTTCCGGGAACGGTCCACCATGGGCAAGCGTGGGACAGCCAAGCAGGGGCGAGTGCCTACGGGCGGCCTCCCCTACGGTTACCGCATTGGGGACGACGGAATGCCCCAGGTCGTAGAAGAGCAGGCTGAAGTTGTGCGCCGAATCTTTCACATGTACGTTCATGACGGCTTGGGGATCCGCTCCATTGCCACGCGGCTGACCGATGAGGGAATCCCCACACAGACCGGCGCCGATGTGGCGTCAGTCCTATGTACATCACGTTCTGGGAAATGCCACCTACACGGGTACCTGGGTCTACGGCAAGTCCCGCCACATGTCCACTGAGGACGGCATGAAGGTCTACGACCAGCCGAGGGACACCTGGATTGAGATCCCGATCCCCCAGTTGATTGACGATGAGACCTGGGAACGAGCGCAGAAGGTGAAGAAGCAGCGGAGCAGGAGGGCCAAGAGGAATACGAAGGTGGTCTACCTGTTGCAGCACCTTCTGAGATGCGGCGAGTGCGGACGCAACTTCCATGCTAGGGATGGTCTGAATAAGTCCGTAGACTACAGCTCCACACATAGGGAATGAAGCTGTGCTGATGGGTTATTCAGAGTATCCCTAGGTCCACGTGGACAACCACGAGCGTTCGCAACGGCAAGAAGTACCACTACGACCTGCCCACTCCTCGCCGCTACTACATATGCAACGGGATGCAGAGTCTCCGTCTGCCCTGCCGGGAGCGGCCCTACATCCGGGCTGAGCAGTTGGAGGAACCGATATGGTGCGAGGTGAAGCGGGTAATCCAGAACCCCGACCTCATTGTCGCCGGTATCGACCCTCTAGATTCTCGGGAGAGCGGCGGGTTGGAGGAGCAGATCGCCCGGGCTGAGCGAGACCTGCGGAGCATCCAGACAAGAGAGGAGCGCGCCATCACGCTGTTCGTGTCTGGAAGGATCACCGAGGCCCAGCTCGACAATCAGCGCAAGTTCATCACCGAGCGACTTGAGAACGTCCGGGCGAAGCTTGACGATTACCGTGCCTGGGCGGCGAGCGACGCTGAGAAATTACGGCTAACAAAGGCTGTCTTTGCATGGGCGAGAGACGTCGGCCAGGGCCTGGACGAGTCGACCCCCGAGAAGCAAAAGGAGTTTCTGCAGATGGTCGTGGAAGAGGTCATCGTCGACAGGAACGACAACGTGGAAATCACTCTGGCTATACCCATTGACAGTAAGCCCACTACGGAAGATCCCGTTTCCGTACAAACTTTAGAATCTGTACAAACTTTAGAACCTTCATTCGACGGACACAATCGACACGGAAACCTGAGGTACTCGTGGGCGGTCGATTTGGGTCCATTCAAGCGAGTTCGGATTGCTAGACAGTAGCGTGCCCCACAACCGTCTGCCGGAGAGGGTGGGGCCGTTGGGAACGGGCGTGGCGCGCGACCGAGTGAGCACACCGAGGCCAGCTAGGCCTTCTGGAGCTTGAGCTAGCGAGCCGGGACGGACGAGTTGGCTCCCCCATGACTGGTTCGATCCCTGTCAACTGGGCCTACGTGGATGGTAGGTAGTACCATTTCGAGATGTGGCCTGGAGCCGGATTGATCCTAGCGTCGTCCAGCAACTCTCTCGGCTTCGTCGGCACTGAAGCGCTCAGGGGGACTCATGCATCAACTTGACCTGCGGGAGACGATGGGGGCGGTCGTGGTTCATCGGGCGTCTTCGGATCCGTCAGAGGAGTCTCGGAATGTCCCGCCCCTGCGTGGCTCACCCCCCTCACCAGTTAGTCCTCTCAGTCTCCGCTCAATCTCATCGAACGAAGCGTTGGCAATGATACGGTCACCACTTTCGAGTATCAACGTCCCCTCGCTAGCGCCCGATAGATCCGCCACGGCTCTCTTGATTTCTCCTTGAGGCACCTCCTCGAACCCTGGCTGCCTGGTCACTTCCGCAGCGATATGAGAAACCGTCCGCGGCTGATCCACTAGCCGGCCCTCCAATCCTCGCAGTGCGTCTAGGACAGCCACATACAAGGAGCGGCGCTCCCAAGTTGGCTCGTTCAGCAATCGCTCGACCGCAGCCGATACATCGTCCGGAGCGAACTGATTCAGGACTATGTCGAGTACTTCTTTGGCGCCAATATGGCGAGTTTCAACCAATTGTACGACCCGCGCGAGATCGTCCACCGTCCAACATGAGATACTGTTGTCTAAGGCTCGCGCAGAGGCAGATGAGGACGTGCCGAGGCTCTCTCCGGGATACATGGGTGCCACGAGGAGACATCCGTTGGCTCCACGCTTGGTCACATGCTCCTTCAACCCGGCGAAGTCCAGATGGCCCAGGTCAGGAACGCTCCCAGACGATTTGGCCTCCAATGTGATCTTTTGCTCACCGTTGGGATAGTCGGTGAATCTGGCGATGCCGTCCGGTTCACCCGCGCCCCCGAGGTGGGTTGCAACGAATCCGAGCGCTCGGCTGGCAGCCACCAGATTCACTTCCAGGTCATACTTGTCATTTGTACTATCCTTGAGAAGCTGGCTGATGGTGTCGACGGAGAAGACATGATCATTGGCAAGGCCCCGCAGCAAGGAATCTCTCCGTTGGAGCAGTTCTCCCACGACGTGTGGAGCCATCCCATGCTCCCTGAGGTAGATTTCGAGAACCGCTTCCGCGGTGGCGATGTCCTCCAACAACATTGCGGCTCTTGCATCCTCACGGTACTCGGCCACCAGATCGTGATCTTGATTGAGGTAGAAGGTGGACTGCTTTGGATTGAACTCGACCAGCCGCCCCTGCCTGCCCTTGCTGACGTACTGATATTTATACTTCTGTGTACGGGGCTTTGTGTAGAGGTCCTTCACGAGCTCGTCTGCCTCTTGTTTCGTCCCAACTTCCAGGTAAAACCAACTCTCGTCTGCCTCGGCCCCCTGACCAGGAACGAGTGAAGGAAGGGACAAGACGTCTGCGATTGGATGCTCTACCAACCGTGCGGGAACATATGACCGCTCTTGTTCGCGTTTTCTCGCACCTTCTTTCTCTAGTTCCTTCAGGTGGCTTTCGTACCTATCTCTCGCCTCATAGAACACCTCGGCCAACAGAGCCGATAGATTGTCTTTGAGAGGTGATTCGCCTAGTCCTTCTCTGGGAGCGGTTACCGCTTCATCAAGGTCGTCGGCACTCAGGTCGGCTCGAAAACGATTGAAGGTCTGGTAGGAGAGCGGAGAAAGGCCCAACAACGGGTCCTCCTCATTGACCAGCCTACCTCGAACCTTGACAAAGAACCCATGACTGCGTCCGAGGTCGGCGCTCTTGCCGGTATGGAGCGACCTCTCGGTGACTATCGCCGAACCTCGAACGCCTTCAGGAAACGAGGCCGATATTAGAGCTCCGTTTTCTATACGCCAGGTTTCCTTCGTCTTCCCACTAACGGATTCGATACGCTTTTCCGACAATTCAGTCACGTCGAATCGGCTAACGACGCCTGAATCCTCCTTCGAACTCAGTATCTGATCGTAATTCAGATATAGGCGAAATCCCGCCTGCAAGGGCATTGCGGTGCTCAGTACCCATCTCAATCGTCCGGGATGAATCGGCTTGGCCTTCATGTTCTCCAAGAGAACGATGGTCCAAGACGCGGGATCAGTGCCGAAGAGGACGTTCATCTCCACTCCGGCGCCTTCACACGCGGCCCTGAAGATTCCGGGTTCCTGCAACTTGTCCCACGACTCAATGCGGGTAAGATTGAGCTCTACGGGTACAGTACCTTGCGGATCTTTCCGGAACTGTTCGAAATTGGCGCTTACCGCCAAAACGTCGTTCCTGGTGCGGGAGATGTACGTGACGTTGTTTGAGATCGCGTAGGTGGCCAGCTTCCCTATTCCGAATTTGCCAATCTGCTTCCGCGCCATACGGCGCTGGTAGGCCGGGTCTCTTTTGCTACTTCGGCCGACCAGCCAGAGGTCCGACAATCCATCAGCATCCATGCCGATACCGTCGTCATAGACAAGAACTGCTTGCAGATCATCGTCTGGCTTCGGCACGAACAACCTGCACTCGTTGGCGTTGGCGTCGTACGAATTCACCACGAGCTCTTCAATGGCCTTCAGCGGCGATTGGTAAAGTTGTGAAGACAGCAGCGTCAGTATCTCGTTGGATATTCTGACGGTTATAGGGCTCCCGGTATCCTCCCCCAGGGAAGGCAGCGCGTCCGCGAATGTTAGGCTCGGCGAGTTCATAGTTCTTCCTCTTAGTCACGGTTCCCTGTCATGATTTTGCCTTTTGCATGACCAGCACATGCTCTTTGTCTATGCTGGCTCCGTTCCTACGGCTGTACGACATGTACCGGTTCTTGACGGGATACCAGAAACGGTCAGTGAGTCGAAGATCGGGGGCGGCTAACTCCGCGAATAGCTCGGCAGTTGGAATTTCCAAACCGTTCCATTTGCTGTTGCCGACAACCATCACCACCGGCCTATCGTCCTTCAAGCGTCGATGAAGCTGGTTGAAGGCCAGCTTCATCGACACGGCATAATGCCTGAAAGCGTTCGCCCTCCCAATAGATGACGTGCGCATCTTTGATTCCCAGTCGGTCGCTAGGCTTCCCAGTTGGTGCTCATCAGCCGGGTACAATGCCTTTTGCGGGATGGTCGATCTGCCCACGTAGCTTCTCATAAGTTCTAGGCGCTCTTCCTGTGTCTCCGTGAACCCAAGCCAGAACATCTCCAGTTTATGGCGACGATAGTAGTCGACGGCATTGTGGTATGGGGGAGACGTGATGATCGCGTCGAAGTCTCGCCGAAGTCTGCTCGACAAGTAGCGAGCGTCTGCTTGTTTGGCTGAGACTGTGGAAGTGTTGTCCAGCTTCCGTCGAAATTCGGAGATGGCTGCGAGCGCCTTGGAAATCGAACGATCAAACAGCGCGAACGGGTCGATTATCCTCCCCTCTTCATCCTTACGCTTCATGTACGACGTCACCTCCAGACCGGATACGGGTACGGGATCGGCGTTCGATGCAGCCCGGACAATAGAAGCGAAACAGAGATTGAAGAAATCCTTGTGCGTGTTCGGTGCTTGCAAGGCCTGAATGGCTCCGCGGATACGGGCCATATCGAGTATCACATACTTGCGAAACCAGTGGAACAGATTGGGTATTTCGGGAACCCACAGGCCTGCGGCGGAGACAGCCGCGTTCAACTCATCTCGCGTAATGTCGGTGAATGCCTTGACATAATGCTGTCCTCCTAGTCGGTGAAGTTCAGCCAAGTCCTGAGAAAGAAGATCGCTGGAAGCCTTAAGCCGATTCGGACTATATCGATGAGTCTTGACACGGGATACGAAGGCTGCGACCGGGTCAACGTCGACGCCGACGGCGTTCCTGCCTGCAATGGCGGCTTCGACCAGCATTGTGCCGCTTCCGCAGAACGGGTCGAGTATATGGTCTCCGGGCCTGGAATATTCGTCGATCAACTTCCTGACTACAGGGGGATGGAACTTAGCGGGAAACCTGAAGAGGTAGTGTGTCAAACGGTCAAAGGAACCCGCGTCTAAATGGAGTCGCTTCTGGGGGTCCAGTGTCTCGGCTGAAGGCGCTTGATTCTCCACAGACTGATCAATGGTCGACTTCAATGGAGTCTGCTGGGAAACCGTGCGTTCGGCTAGCATCTTTGTTGTCACCAACGATCCGCGTCACGCAGTCTCAGGATAGTCGAGGCCGGGGCGAGTCCGGTCGCCCTCCTCGAATGAGCACCCTTCTTGTGGTGGTCTGAACGAACATGACCGTATTGTGACATCATCGACGATGTTCAGCAACGGGACTCGTCCCATCTCACGCCGGCGGCCGCCGGCGTCGGCCGACCGGGCCGCCGACCTCAGTTCCTCTGACTCGATATGATACTCTGCCACCCGTTCGGTAGCCTTGACGCCTCTGCCTACGGGGCTTTGGGCTATCCAGAACTCAGGTCCGGCCCAGGGCGTGGTCCACCTCATAGACGAAGAATTCCGCGCGCGTCCGCGTCCGGTGGGCCTAAGTGGATAGTAGGTGGTACCGTCTTCGAGATGTGGCTGGGGGCTCTGTGAACCTTGCCACAGCGATCCTTACGGGGAGTTCGAGCCTCTTCGGGTGGGCCTAAGTGGATAGTAGGTGGAACAATCTTCGAGATGTGGCTGGGGGGACTGTGAGGCTCCCCAAGGCCCGGCCCGCCACCCCACGATTATCACAGTACCGGCTGGGCGGCGGCAATGCCGCCCATGCTCGCCCAGCCAACCTTTGACCGACCCGTCCCGATGGCCACTACCCGCGGAAGTTCCGCCGCAGCTCGGACACGTACCGTCTCCCTAGTCCGTCCCTGTTCTCTGCCAGCCAGTCGGTCAGCCTGGTGGTGCCCGTCGGCGGTTCGCCCGATGTCAGCAGGCCATCCATGAGACCGACAACCTCGTCGCGGGTGAGCGCCATGTCACGCATCAGCAGGCCGACCAGCCCGGTCAAGGAGAGACCCACGCGCGCAGGCGTGTGAAGGAACCATCTTCGGACGCCCATTGAGGAGGCAAGCAGGCGAAGCAGGGCCTCGAAGGAGAACGTGTCCGGCCCGGCAGCGTCGGCCACGGAGTTCTCGCTCTGAGAGCCGGCTTCCACAGCCTGGGCCGCAAGGTCTTCGACGTAGACGGGCTGGACCGGGTAGTCGCCGCTCCCGTAGACGGGGAAAACGGGGAAGCGCCGCAGCACCCAAGCCATGTTGTTGAGCAGCAGGTCGCCGACCCCGAAGACCAGCGTCGGCCTGATGATGGCATAGGGCACTCCGAGGCCCACCAGCATGGCCTCAACCTGGGCCTTGCCCCTGAAGTAGGGCAGCCCGGACCCGGAGGAGACGTTCGTCACCGAGAAATGGACTATCCTGCCAACGCCCGCCCTCTTGGCAGCCTCTAACAGCGTCCTCGTGTTCTCCACCGCGAGGTCGAAGGTTGTTCTTCCGTGCGCGTACCGTATCCAGTAGGTGTTGTAGAAGACGCCCGCTCCCTGCATCGAGCGGCGCAGCCCATCGGCGTCGGAGAAGTCCAGGGGGGCCACCTCCACCCGGCCGCCGAAGGGGTTCTCCGCATCCGGGCTGCGGGTGAGGGTCCTTACATGGACGCCCTGGTCGAGTAGACGCCGGGCGACATACCTGCCCGTATAGCTGAAGGCGCCGGTGACGACGGCAAGGTCGGGGTGCGGCATCCTATTTCACTCCTCATCTCCCCATTGGAGGTGGGCCAACAGCGCTTCAAGCAGTTGCCGGCGCTCCAATTGTCTCTGACTCTTGGCTCTCGCCATGATGTACCCGGGACTCCCCTTGTCCTCATCGAGCTTGTGGGGGCGGTTCCTCACCATGGCGCGCACCGGCCCCGCGAGATTCCCTCGTAAGCCAGCCTGCGTGGTCAGTCATCCAACAGCCCGTTCCGCACTGCCCAGACCACGATCTCCTGCTTCGAGGCAACGCCCAGCTTTACCTGAATGGTGTAGATGGCGTTTCGGATGGTAACCACCTTGACTTCCCTTGCCTCTGCAATCGCGACGTATGACATGCCCCGGCAGAACGACACAAGTATCTCCTTCTCCCTCTGGCTCAGGTCGACCTCCTCCTTCGATTTCGCCCTGCGCCGAATCCTGTCGAAGACCCGCCTCACCACCTCGGTCGGCAGCCGCCCCTCGCCCGCAGCCGCGCCCTTCATCATGCCCAGGAGCTGGTCCATCCCGGCCACCTTCTGAAGATAGCCGGCCGCACCGGCGGCCACCGCCTCTATCACGGCGTTCGCCTCCGTCGAGGCGGTCAGCATGATCACCTTTGTGTCGGGCAGAGACTCCATGATCTCCCGGCACGCCTCCACGCCGTCTTTCTTTGGCATCATGACGTCCATGACGATCAGGTCGGGCGACAGCTCGGAGGCCGCCTTCACCGCCTCCACTCCGTCCCTGGCCTGGCCCACCACCTCGAACTCCTCAGACCGCTCCAGAATCACCTGAAGACCTTCCCGCGTGACCGCATGGTCGTCTGCGAGCAGCACCCTTATGCGACGAGACTCCGTTGACAACCTATCCCTCCTGTTCTCCGCGAGCCAACGGCATCACGCAGGTCACGCTCGCGCCCCCGACCAAACCCCTGGGTTCGACGATAAGCCGTCCGCCCAGACGCCCGGCGTACGCCCGCATGTTTTCGAAGCCGTGGCCCCGCTCCTCGTAGTCGTCGGGAAGCCCCACCCCGTCGTCCGACACCGACAGCCTGAGCTCATCCCGTCCGAAGTCGAGCTCGACCAGCACCCGGCTCGCCCCGGCATGGCGAAAGGCGTTGGCGAGGGCGTTGTGGGCTATGGTGAACAGGAGACTCCTGACCTCTACTGAAAGTGGCGGCTCCACCCCGTTCTGAGCCAGCTCCGCCGACACCGACGTTATGGTTCTGAACGTCGCGACGTGCGAGTCCAGGGTCCAGCCCAACTCACTGCCTTCGAATATGCGGCCCATGTCTATCGGGTGTCTCAACTGCCAGACGGCGGTCTTGGAAAGCCGTGAGGTCGCATCGAGCCTGGCGGCGAGCTCCTCGTTCGAGTCTCCGGCAACCTGTTTGGCCGCGTCTATCCCCAGGCCGATCATGAAGGCGGTCTGGGCGGCCGTATCGTGAATGGCCTGGGAGAGCTCGATCCGTTCCCGTTGGAGCTCCCGCTCCCGCTCTAGCGCGGCCCTCCATCTGCTCCGCTCGAAGCTGGAGATCAGGTTGACCGTTGCCGCCACCGCATACATGACGAAGATCCGGGCCAGCAGGGGCTTCTCTTCCCTTGCCCCCATGTCAATTCCTTCCCCAACGGTGAGGCTTATCGCCAGATACATGGCCGACACCACGGTGACACAGACCATGGTCAGCCTGAAAGACGTGAAGACCAACGCGTACCCGGCCAGCAGGGGGTAGTACAGCAGATGCAAGAAATAGTGGCTGAAACCTCCCCCTATCGCCGTGGCGACCGAGACCATTGTTACGTCCATAGCCGCGAGCCCCAGAATCCAGCGCCATGTGATGGTCTTGTTCGTCGCCAGCCGGTAGTGCGTGTATCCATTGAACGCCACCAGCAGCAGGAACAGCGGCGCATACACGACATAGCGCTCCGGCCAACCCGCAGGGCGGTACGCCAGCTGCACAAAACTGAAGGCAACGACGAACCAGTGTGCCCAGACCAGTATGGTCGCGACGTATCTCAGCCCGTCCGGGTCGAGGCGCATGAGCGTCGAGCCGCCCATCCGAAGGACGCTGGCGGCTGCCCTGATTGGGTGAAGGCCACGGCTCTGGCGAGGCGCCTGAGACATCTCATCTCCGGCATGCGCGTGAGACCACGGGAGTGTTTGGCGGTCACGGCGGTGTGGTTATGGCTACTAATCTAGCCACTTTCGCTTATGCCGACAAGAGCGAAAAGTTGCAGAAACACCCTATCAAAAGTGCTTCGCCAAGAGTGTGATTAGGCACTTACCAAAACGATGACGAGTCTTTAGTGTTTACATGGGTAAATGTGTAAGAAGAATCACCGGATAAGCGGAATCACAGGCTGACGCTCTACCTGCGGACAGCGCAGGAGGCCGTAGGTTTCGCTCATCCCGAACGTGCGAGGGAGGCACTCACATGGCGCTCGACAGACCCGTCCATGCACCTGAGACGGCGGACGGAGGGACGGCCACTGCCGTCGCTCTACACGTCGCGCAGGGGTCCGCCGTCCACGGCGGCGTAGCACAGATGTTCACCCCCCCCCCCCCGATTTTTGGCCCCGGCTCGCCGGGGGTAGGTCATGACCACCTCACGGCGTCTTGCGCCGCTCCCACTGCTGCTCATCGGACTGGCGGTCCTCGCCGCCCTGGTGCTCGTCCCCTGGGTCGTTCACGCCCAGACTCCGGTGAACCAGGACGCCACCGGACGGCCGGTAATCCTGGCTTCCGCGGAAGGCGCCGGCATCCTGTTCGCCGACACTGAGGACATCGCCGACGGGAACGGGCTCCCTATTTCAGGCACTAGCTTCACCACCTTCACCTGGACCTACCAGTGGATCCGAGTCGACGGCAACTCCGAGACTAACGTGGGCGCCGGCTCGGCCAGTTACCAGCCTGTCGAAGCCGATGTCGGCAACCTGATCAAGGTGAGAGTCTCGTTCAGGGACGGGAACAACTACTCAGAGGCCGTGACCAGCCTGCCGTTCGGCCCAATCGCCGAACTGACCCGCACGTCAGCAACACCATCAACGCTGGTCAGCAACACGGGCCAGTCGGCGTCGGCCAATGCCGACATCACCCAGCGCTACGCCGTGGGCTTCAGGCTGGGGGATCACGGCCAAGGCTACGAAATCTCCAGCGTCTCGATCGAGCTGGCCGCGGTCCCGTCCAGTCTGACCGTCTCCCTGTGGAGCGGCGGCGTTAAAGGGGGCCTTCAAGCCAATACCGCGAGCAAGCTTTTCGAATTTGCCAAGCCGTCCTCCTTCGCCGTCGGCCTGAACGAGTTCACGGCTCCCGCGGGCGCGTTCGCGTACCAGAGCGTCAACTACTTCATCGTGCTGTCAGGTTTCGGCACCACGCTGTCGATCAAGGAGACGACCTCGGACGACGAGGATACGGGCGGCGAGACGGGGGCCGTCATCTACAACAGCGCGGCCGTCCGGGCGTTGAGCGACACTGGACCATGGGGAGCTTCCGGCTCGCGCGCCAGCGTGCTGCGCCTGGCCGTCGAGGGCTCGAAGCGGGCCAGGGGCATCGTGGCTTCGAACTACGCGCAACCCAAAATCGATGATAAGGGCACTGATGACACTTCTGACGACACCGGTCCTCACCAAGAGATCATCTCGCTCGGCGACAAGATTAGTTTCGGAATTGAACTCGGAGCAGCGGACCGCTACCTCATCCGCGGTGTTTCCTTTAACTCGGACGACTCAACACCCTCCGGCAGCGGATTTACCAACCCGTGGGACCTGCGCTCGGGTTCCCGGACGGGCGCCGTGCAGTTCAGCCTGACCAATACACGTAAGGCACCCGGCCTGGCGGTATGGACGGCTCCGCAAGGCGCAACCGTGACAGGAGGCACAGGAGGCCAGGCATACGTCTTCGACCAGCCTGTTGGCTCCGATTCTGGCGACGAAAATACACGGAGACGAGATGCCATCTTATCCCGCGTTGCAGGCGCCCTTTCCGATGGCGTTGACGATCCGGCGGCGGCGGGCGTGAGCTTCACCGGCGGAAAAGGGGATATAGATTTAAACGATCCGCTAATGGCCATCCTCGGCGAGCCGCTGGAGGCGATGGTGCAGAACCTGGGCCAGACCAACAACAGCTATGCGCTTGCCGACACCACCAACGCTGTGTTGTCGCAGGGATTCACGACCGGTCCCGCCTTACTCGGCTACCGGCTGCAGGGGATCGGCGTCAACATCGAAGGCTCCGGCAGCAGCTTCCCTGACGGGCCGACCTCCGTGTCGGTGGCCGTGCACGCCGATTCGAACGGGCAGCCGGGCGCGAAGCTGGTCGACCTCGTCAGTCCCACCGAATACGCGGCGGGCCACAGCTTCTTCGAGGCGCCGCCGGGAACGCACCTGCGGAAGGGCACCTCCTACGTGCTGGTCTGGCGCCACCTCGGCGGCACCGTGCACAGGCTGCGGAAGACCTTGAGCGATAGCGAGGATTTGCCCGCGCTGACCAACTTCAGCATCGCGAACGCGTTCTACCGGGGCGCCGACCTGGGCAGCCTGTCCGCGAACTCAGGCAGCAATGCATTGGAAATCGCGGTGTACGGCGAGATCAACAGGAAGACCGTGGTGTACATCACCCCGCCACCCCCGCCCCCTCCGCCCCCTCCGCCCCCCCCCTTCGTACCGGGCGTGACCGGCGGCGGCGGCGCCATCCTCAGGTGCTTCGCCTCGCCGCCCGACACGTGCCCCTCGTACGACGTCGTCGTCCCGGCGGAGATCACCGTCTGGTCGGCCACCCTCACCGTCGGTGAACGACTTTCCGGCACAACCGTCGTAGGAGCAGGTTTCAACCGCGGAAACAGCGTAACCGAGATAGGCGCCATCTCCGACGACAGCTTCGACCTAACCGGAGCTCCGCACGTTGTCACACAGATACAAATCGCGTTCCCAACCCTCTCCAATGGTCTACAGCTCATACTCGACACCCCGATCGGTGAGGAAGCCGACCGGTTGACCCTCCACCTCGACTCCGTCTCCCTCCCCCTACGCAACGCTAGGGTATCCGAGGGACTCAGATTCTTCTGGACCAACCACGGCCTCACCTGGTCCGACGGAGAATCCGTCGCGGTGAGGCTCACCGGGCCCCCAACGCCGAACGCTTACGGCTACAGGACCATCTGGACGGCGCTGATGACGGCGGAGCCGAATCCAAGTGACGCGACTCGGTACATCGGATACTACATAGACTCGTACGGCGAGATAACCAATAACATCATCGTGGACGGACGGGACGAGACCATAACAATCGGGACTGTAGACCAGCCCCGGTTCCCCTGGACCGGGTTTGAGATCACGAATACGGTGGAGGACACCATCGCCTCCGATATCAGTTTTGATTTTGATTCGGAGTCCTATCCAAGCAATGAAGAGGTTGCCGGATGGACGCTCGTGGTTGACGGGAAGAAGTTGCCCTTCGCGAAAGCGACTAATGTCCATGCCTCTCTTCCCCATAGATGGATCTTTGACTACGCTCCGGGCTGGACCGCGGGACAACAGGTGGTGGTTTCCATCCGCACCAACGAGGTACAGAACCGGTACGGCCAGGTAGCCCTCAAGGCAGGAAGAAGCACAAGCACAGATGGTGACAACAACATCGTCTACGGAAAAACCCATTCTACGTACGCAAGAGGAAGCAGCAAGTTCGGCCAAGCAGACTCATGGGAGCTGAAGCGTCTACGGGTAACCACCGACAAAACCGGCGACACGGACCCGGTCTGGATAACCGCCACATTCAGGGCGCCAAACGAATCTGTCGCCTGGACGGGGTACTGGGTAGGCCAGTTCGACGACTTCCACACGCTGTTCCTCAGGTGGATCTACCACGACGGCGGCATAGGAAAGGGCGAAGCCACCTACACGCTCCCGCTCAAAACGGCCGCTACAGAAGGCGGCATCCGGCGGTCCAGGTCAGGCCGCGAGGTCACCTTCACATGGGTGCGCACGTACAAGGAATTTCAACGAAGACACCTGGACCTGGCAAACCACTCCGACATCTACGCCGACATGCTGGCCCCGCCAAAGCCCGCCACGGCGAGGGCCGGCGGTCAAGGATTTAGTCTCAGCGGGTACTACGACCCGGCCCCCACTGTGACGTCCGTGGGTTTCACCTCCAATCCGGGCAGTGACCGGGTCTACGGCCCCGGCGACACCATTCAGGTGACCGTCACTTTCGATCAGGACGTGACGGTCGGGTACGTCAACTCAAAGCGGGACGCTGCCAAGTTGGACCTGGAGATAGGCGGCCAGACCAGGACGGCCCACTACGCCAGGACCGACGGCAACAAGGTCATATTCGAATACGCAGTGCGGCCGGGCGACGAAACGCCCTCCTTCCTGTTTCTCCGGCCCAACAGCCTCAGGCTGTATCGGGATACTCCCAGCGAAGACGGCTCGATCCAGAACTCCTCGGGTGGGGACGCCGTACTGGACCACTATGGACTGGCCGATAACGGCCACCTGGTGGACACGGTTGGCCCCGAGTTCGCCAACGCCCAAGTCTCCAATGACGGCGCCCAGGTGACAGTGACTTTCAACGAGGGCATCCGGTCTCCGGCCATCCTGAGAGCCTTCGGCGTCCAGACGAGCCTGCTCCAGAGCCTGGCGCTGGACGTTAGGGTGGACGGGGAGATTGCCGTTCGCAGCAACGCCGCGGTGTCCGGAGACACGGTCACATTGACGGTGTCGGAACCGATCACCCAGGGCCAGACGGTGACCGTGTCCTACGACAACCTCTTTATCGAGACGGGTGAATCCATCTTCGAGGACCTCCGTGGCAATAGTCTGCTCCCGTTCGCCGAGCAGCCGGCGACCAACGGGTCAACCGTTGCCGACGCGGACCGACACGGAGGGGGGCTGGCGCTGAGCCGGAACGACCTCCTGATCAAGGAGGGCCAGAGCGGCGCCTACACCGTGGCGCTGACGTCCCAGCCAGCGGCGGACGTCAGCGTGGCCATCGGCCAACGTCCGCCGGGCCGGGCGACGGTCAGTCCCACCAGCCTCACCTTCACCGCAGACAACTGGAACACGCCCCAGACCGTGACGATCAGCTCCACAGAGGACTCCGACTACGTCGACCGCTGGGTGCTGCTCCAGCACGTGGCCACCGGCGACAACTACGGCGCCTCTGCCGCGGCGTGGTTGATCCTGCGCGACAACTACAACCTTCCTAACCGCCACGGCGAATACTCCGGCCGCCGGTAGCCCCACCATCGGCGGCACCCCCGAGGTGGGGCAGACCCTCACGCTGGACATCTCGTCAATTGCCGACGCCGAGGGCTTGACCAACGCGTCCTACACCTACCTGTACCAGTGGCTCCGGAATGGCGCCGAGATACGGGATGCCACGGACACCTCCTACACCCTGGTCTCCGCAGACGAAGGCAAGGTCATCAAGGTCAAGGTGTCCTTCTTAGACGACTCAAACAACCAGGAAACCCGGACCAGCGCCGCGACGGTGGCGGTTGCGCCCCGGTCAAACAGCCCGCCGACAGGGACGCCCACCATCAACGGGACGCCCCAGGTGCGCCGGACGCTGACGGCGGACACGTCGGGCATCACCGACGCCGACGGGCTGACCAACGTTTCGTATAGCTACCAGTGGATTCGGAACGGCGGCGGCACCGACGCCGACATAGCAGGAGAGACGGCCTCCACCCACACCCTGGTCTCTGCCGACGAGGGCAAGACCATCAAGGTGCGGGTGAGCTTCACCGACGACGCCGGTAACGAGGAGACCCTGACCAGCGCAGCTACGGCGGCGGTTGCCTCCAGGCCGAACACTCCGGCCACGGGCTTGCCCACCATCAGCGGGACGGTCCAGGTGGATGAGACGCTGACGGCGGACACCTCGGGCATCACCGACGCCGACGGGCTGACCAACGTTTCGTATAGCTACCAGTGGATTCGGAACGACGGCGGCACCGACGCCGACATAGCAGGAGAGACGGCCTCCACCCACACCCTGGTCTCTGCCGACGAGGGCAAGACCATCAAGGTGCGGGTGAGCTTCACCGACGACGCCGGTAACGAGGAGACCCTGACCAGCGCAGCTACGGCGGCGGTTGCCTCCAGGCCGAACACTCCGGCCACGGGCTTGCCCACCATCAGCGGGACGGTCCAGGTGGATGAGACGCTGACGACGGACGCCTCGGCCATATCGGACGAGGACGGCCTGTCCAACGTCTCCTACCAATACCAGTGGCTGCGGGACGACGCCGACATCGCGGGGCAGACAAACTCCACCTACCGGCTGGTCTCCGCCGACCAGGACAAGACCATCAAGGTGCGGGTGACCTTCAGAGACGACGCAGATAACGCGGAGTCCCTGACCAGCATGGCCACAACGGCCGTAGCCGCCCAACCCACCAGCCTGCTTACAGCCAGCTTCGCGAACGTGCCAGCCGACCACGACGGCAGTGCCTTCACCTTCGACCTGAACTTCAGCGAGAACGTGGAGGCAGGCTACGCCCGGATCAGAGACCATGCCTTCACCGTCACCGGTGCCACCATAGACAGCGCCAGCCGGATCACCCAGGGCAGTAACCAGGGCTGGAACGTGGAGGTAAACCCCACCGGCAACGGAGCAGTGACCATCACCCTGCCCGAGACCACCGACTGCGACGCCAGCGGCGCAATCTGCACGGATGACAGCAGAAAACTGTCCCAGTCCACATCGGCGACAGTGGCCGGGCCACCCGCCATATCCGTCAGCGACGCCACCGTGCAGGAGGCCGAGGGAGCCGTCCTGGTCTTCACCGCCACCCTGAGCCACGCCTCAAGCAGGACCGTGACCGTGGACTACGCCACCTCCGACGGGACCGCAGTGGCCGGGTCCGATTACACCGCAGCCAGCGGCACCCTCACCTTCAATGCAGGTGACACGTCCCAGGCCGTCAAGGTCACGGTCCTGACCGACTCGGAGGACGAGAGCCAGGAAACCCTGACCCTGACCCTGTCCAACCCCAGCCAGGCCACCCTCGACGACGCCACCGGCACCGGCACCATCGAGAACGGCGAATCGTCTTCCGGAATACAGGAGGACCCGCCGGCGGAGACGCCGGTGGTACTCCTCACCGCCAGCTTCACGAACGTGCCAGCCGACCACGACGGCAGCAACTTCACCTTCGACCTGACCTTCAGCGAGAACGTCAAGGCCGGGTACGCCCGCATACGAGACCACGCGTTCACCGTCAGCGGCGGCGCCATCGCCAGCGCCAGCCGGATCACCCAGGGCAGCAACCAGGGCTGGACCGTGGAGGTGGACCCCACCGGCAACGGAGCCGTCAGCATCACCCTGCCGGAAACCACCGACTGCGACGCCAGCGGCGCAATCTGCACGGATGACAGCAGAAAACTGTCCCAGTCCACATCGGCGACAGTGGCCGGGCCACCCGCCATAGCCGTCAGCGACGCCACCGTGCAGGAGGCCGAGGGAGCCGTCCTGGTCTTCACCGCCACCCTGAGCCACGCCTCAAGCAGGACCGTGACCGTGGACTACGCCACCTCCGACGGGACCGCAGTGGCCGGGTCCGATTACACCGCAGCCAGCGGCACCCTCACCTTCAATGCAGGTGACACGTCCCAGACCGTCCAGGTCACGGTCCTGACCGACTCGGAGGACGAGAGCCAGGAAACCCTGACCCTGTCCCTGTCCAACCCCAGCCAGGCCACCCTGGACGACGCCACCGGCACCGGCACCATCGAGAACGGCGAATCGTCTTCCAGTACCGTGGTCAACAGCCCGCCCAACGGCCTGCCCACCATCAGCGGCACGGCCCAGGTGGACGAGACGCTGACGGCGGACGTTTCTAGCATCGCCGACGCCGACAGGCTGACCAACGTTTCGTACAGCTACCAGTGGATTCGGAACGACGGCGGCACCGACGCCGACATAGCAGGAGAGACGGCCTCCACCCACACCCTGGTCTCTGCCGACGAGGGCAAGACCATCAAGGTGCGGGTGAGCTTCACCGACGACGCCGGTAACGAGGAGACCCTGACCAGCGCAGCTACGGCGGCGGTTGCCTCCAGGCCGAACACTCCGGCCACGGGCTTGCCCACCATCAGCGGGACGGTCCAGGTGGATGAGACGCTGACGGCGGACACCTCGGGCATATCCGACGCCGACGGGCTGACCAACGTTTCCTACAGCTACCAGTGGATTCGGAACGACGGCGGCACCGACGCCGACATAGCAGGAGAGACGGCCTCCACCCACACCCTGGTCTCTGCCGACGAGGGCAAGACCATCAAGGTGCGGGTGAGCTTCACCGACGACGCCGGTAACGAGGAGACCCTGACCAGCGCAGCTACGGCGGCGGTGGCGGTCCGCCCCAACACTCCGGCCACGGGCCTGCCCACCATCAGCGGCACGGCCCAGGTGGACGAGACGCTGACGGCGGACACCTCGGGCATATCCGACGCCGACAGGCTGACCAACGTTTCCTACAGCTACCAGTGGATTCGGAACGACGGCGGCACCGACGCCGACATAGCAGGAGAGACGGCCTCCACCCACACCCTGGTCTCTGCCGACGAGGGCAAGACCATCAAGGTGCGGGTGAGCTTCACCGACGACGCCGGTAACGAGGAGACCCTGACCAGCGCAGCTACGGTGGCGGTTGCCTCCAGGCCGAACACTCCGGCCACGGGCTTGCCCACCATCAGCGGGACGGTCCAGGTGGATGAGACGCTGACGGCGGACACCTCGGGCATATCCGACGCTGACGGGCTGACCAACGTTGATTCCCTCGTAAAAACCCGTTTTGAGGAAGTTCCAGCGATTTAGCACATCTGCGCGCTACAAGGCTAGGCGTATGTTGGGGTAGTGTACGGAACAGAGACTGTATATTGTACCCAGGCGTGGGTACGTTTGTTCTAATTCGGCCTGCACAGACTTTTTACGAGAGAATCAACGTTTCCTACAGCTACCAGTGGATTCGGAACGACGGAACCAATGACAGCGACATGGGAGGTCAGACAGGTTCGACCTACACCCTGGTCTCCGCCGACGAGGGGAAGGCCATCAAGGTGCGGGTGAGCTTCACCGACGACGCCGGTAACGAGGAGACCCTGACCAGCGCAGCTACGGCGGCGGTGGCGGTCCGCCCCAACACTCCGGCCACGGGCCTGCCCACCATCAGCGGCACGGCCCAGGTGGACGAGACGCTGACGGCGGACACCTCGGGCATATCCGACTCCGACGGGCTGACCAACGTTTCCTACAGCTACCAGTGGATTCGGAACGATGGAACCAATGACGCCGACATAGGAGGTCAGACAGGTTCGACCTACACCCTGACCGATGAGGACGTGGGGAAGACCATCAAGGTGCGGGTGAGCTTCACCGACGACGCCGGCAATGAAGAGACCCTGACCAGCGCGGCGACGGCGGCGGTGGCGGTCCGCCCCAACACTCCGGCCACGGGCCTGCCCACCATCAGCGGCACGGCCCAGGTGGGAAAGACGCTGACGGCGAACATCTCCGGCATGGCCGACGAGGACGGGCTGGACAACGCCGAGTTCAGCTACCAGTGGCTGGCGAACGACGCGGACATCCAAAACGCCACCGACTCGACCTACACGCTGACCGACGACGACGTGGGCAAGACCATCAAGGTCAGGGTGTCCTTCACCGACGACAGGAGCAACGACGAGACGCTGACCAGTGCGGCGACCGATACCGTTGTTGCGAAACCCGACTCTCCGGATACGGACGCGCCACCCCGCGACCCCGGCGCCACCGTCGACGTTACGGTCGGGAACACGGTAACGGGCGAGATCGAGGAGGCCATCGAGGTGGACTGGTTCAAGGTCAGCCTGCTGGCCTCCGAGACCTACCAGATTGACATGCGCGGCGCGTGGGGTGGTGAGTGGGCCAGGATCGACGGCGAGATAGTCTGGGTCGCCCCGGGCACGTTGCACGATCCGAAGCTGCTGGGCGTCTTCAGCGCGGCCAACGTGCTCGTTCCCGGCACCGACGAGGAGGTCAGCGGTGATGACCGGGGTGATTACGAGGAGGGGAAGAACAGCCGCATAACGTCTTTCAGTCCCCCGGCCGACGGCTACTACTACATCGCCGCCGCAGCCGAGGCCGCCTGGACCGGCACCTACGAGCTCACCGTCACAGTCGTTGCGGACGAGTAGGCGTCTCGTTCCCCAGGTCCGGCCCAAGGGCGGCCCGGCTGCGGCCAAGGGAAAATGTCGCACACATGGATGTCCGGGAGCGGACGGGCAGTGGAGGTTGGCGCTGCTGGACCTGTGCGCTCCCTTCTTGGAGAGAGTCCTGACGTGCCCGGCTGGAGGACCGGCTCGATGCCGCGACAGCGCACTCAGTACAGGAGAAAGCCCCGCGACTTCCCAGACGACTTCCCGCAGCGGCTGGTGTGGTTCAAGCACGCATCCGGCCTGTCATGGGTGGAGATCGCCCGTCGTCTCGGCGTCGATCCCGTCACCGTAAGGCGTTGGTGGCAGCGAGGAGTGCGGCCCAACTATCGGCATCTGAAGGCGCTTCAGGACCTGGCGGACTCGCTGGGCCTCGGCCACCTGTTCGCCGACTGAGGCGACCCGCGACGGCATTGGCCTGAAACGCAAAAAGGGCCGCATACATAGCCGTGCAGGGGGAGGACACCGAATCATGGTGTTCCTCCCCCTGTGTGTTGCGGTCAGCGTCCCGCGCCGACCGGCTCTTCGGCCTTGAACTCGGCCCCTAGAACAGCCTCAGCGTCTCGGGTTGCTGCTGTTGCTCCGCCCCTCCCTCGGCGGTCCCGGCCTGCGCCGTCCCCTGCTCACGCCGGTTCCGACGCCTCGCCGGGGGAGCGGGTCTCTCGTGCGCCGGATGCTTCGGTTCGTCCTCCCACCTGGCCCTCGCCCTTTCGATCACCGCCGAGACCTCCTGGGTCAGCCCGGACAGGTCAGGGTCATCGAAGGACTCGATGTGCGGGTCCGACGAGGTGCGCTGCACCCCGATGGTGGCCCTACCGCCCTTGATGGACACGACGACCTTCAGGTCCTCCGGCGTATCGGTCTCGTCCCCATCGTCGTCAGCACCCTCCGGGTCCTGTGCTGTCTCCTTGTTGGCGTCCTGCTCCTCGGCAACCGCAGCGTCCGCGTCGTCCGCCGCATCGCCGAAGAGACTGTCGTCTGCGCACAGGGCATCCGAGCGGGTTGTCTCCGTTCCAACTTCGTCAGGCATGGTTTCTCCTCTCCTTGTTTCTCTGTGCCTATAGGCGGACCGCTAGGCCGCCATCCCCCTCGACTGTCTCTTGATCTCACCGAGGGTCGTGGGCTTCCAGTACAGGTCTCGCTCCACAGCGGGGACGCTGCCGAACACCGTCACCTCCGCCAGCTCGGTGAGGTCGAAGTAGCCCAGTTCCGTCTCAAACCCCTCGACGAGGCCGAAGCACAGTCCGGTCTTGGGGTCCCACTCGGTGATGTACCAGGTCCAGCCGTTGTAGGGGCTGAACAGTTTGGCCGGTGCGAGGACGGCGTCGTAGTCGTCCGCGTTCTCGTTGGCGTAGAGGGCGGGGATCGTGTCCCCGAGCTCCTTCGTCATCAGCTTGTGCCTGCGGAGCCCGCTGTGGTTGTCCTGCCAGGTCGTGGTGGTCTTGGTGGTTACATTTACGTCAGACATCGGTTTCTCCTTCTCCTTGTTGCTTCTCTGACTGTGTTCGTGTGCGCTGATCGCCGGGACTCCATCGCCCCGCCGTGCGTCAGTTCGCCCGGTCCTCCGGGTCGTAGTCGGTCTTCAGCACCCGCTCCACCGCCTCCGGGGTGACGTAGGACGGGGTGACCGTTCCCTGCTCCATGTCCAGGTAGAGGCCCATGAAGGGACAGGTGCCCGCCACCATGCGGCGGACCACCTGGAGCGTCAGGGACGCCATCATCTGGTTGATGGTGGGGTCCTGGTCGGTGAGGTCGAGGGCGGCGGCGCAGTCCACGTCCGGCGGCCTGGCCGACACCGCCGTCAGCAGGTCGGGGCGCTGGAGCGTGGGCGCAGGAACGAGGTAGCAGGTCTCCCCGGTGAAGGGGGGTTCCTCCAGGGTCACCCGCTCGGCGACGTTGCCGACCAGGACCTGTCCCCAGTTGGTGTCGTTGCCCGCGTCGATGAGCCACCGGCGCGGGTCGCCCGGCAGGCACTCCGCCATCGCCCTCCGCGCGGCGGCGTTGTCGGCGCAGCCTATGACGAGGCTGTCGCCGTAGGCGGGGAGCCCGGGGTAGCGGTGTCGGTCGGGCCGTGCGTCCTCGTCCCGGAAGGGGTAGACCGAGTAGCCGACGGGACGCCGGTAGGCCCGAGCCAGCCGGTCGGCGAGGGCCTGGCTCTTGAACTTCCCCACGTCCTCTGCGTAGAAATTCTGGCGCAGCAGGTTGTGGGGCTCCACCCGGTCGTGGTCGACCAGGACGATGGTGGCCTCCCGCCCCTGGAAGAGGCGGCAGAGGCCCTCGGCCACGAAGCCGCCCGTGCCGCCGCAGCCGACCACGGTGATCCAGGGGTTGTCGAGCAGGAATGCGTTGTCCAGGTAGTAGGGCATTCGTTGCCTCCTTTTCTTTCAATCAGTGTTTTGTGTCTCCCCCGGCTCTTCGCCCGTCAGCCGGAGGCCGGGGTCGGGGCCGCCGAACACCTGCGACCAGTCCAGCGGGGCGAAGTGGCCGTAGACGCCGACCCGGAGGCTCAGCTCAGGCCGGGGGGTGTCGAGGCGTCCCGCGACGCCGTAGATGCGGAAGCCCTGCTCGTCCCGGTCGTCGGTGTCCGAGAAGAAGGAGCGGGAGCTTCCGTGAGAGTGGAACTCGGCGACCACACCTGCGGGCGGCGTGTATTTGAGGCGAGTGGCAGTCCCTTCCTGTTCGGGAACCACCAGCCGGTAGGCTCGCCCGTCCCACCGCACTGCGAAGAGCCGCTCAGTCTCCGGGTCGTCTTGGAACCAGCCCAGCCCGATCTCGAACAGCCGGGCCGGGATGGGGCCGTGGGTAAGCTCCACCTTCTCGGCCACGGGCGCGAGCCCGCGAACCGTGCAAGGCGCGACCGGGACCCGCGCCGTCAGGTGGGCGCTCTCGGACTGGACGTAGACGCCCCCCGACCCCAGAACGTAGTCGTAGCCGATGCCCTGGACGCCGGTCAGCCCAGCCGCGTGGTTGATCAGGTATCCCACCGGCTTCGGTCCGGCGTTGGCGGCAGGCCCGGCGCTAGCGGTAGCCAAGTCTTCCCTCGGAGACCGCCATCGCGTGGGCCACCGTGCACTGGGGAACCAGGTCTTCAACCGGGTAGTCAGTCTTTCCATCGAGCTCCTCCCAGAGTGTGTGCAGGTTGTCGGGGTGCTTCTTCGAGCGTTGCCGCGTGTCTCCGGTAGACGAGAAGAAGGACTGGAAGAAGGACTCCGGTATCTGTCCGACCTCCTCGGGGAACCGGTGGCTTCCGGGGCAGACCCGCCCGTCTCTGAAGACGTTGAAGGCGGGGATGCGGAAGAGCGGCTGCTCAGGGTCGGTTGGACGGCTCAGCGTGGCGTAGGCCCAGGGCGCCCGGCCCGGCGAGCAGACGAAGACCAGCCCCGGCATGGGAAGCCGGAGCCGGGCGGGAGGCTTGAACGCCTCCCGTTGCAGGGCCACCGGCCAGACCTGCGGCGGCCTCCAGAGGCCCACCACCTGTCCGGTCTCGCCCTGGTTCCACCAGAGGGCGTCCTGGGGCAGCAGCCCCGAGGAGAACCCCAGGTGCTGGGTGAACACGCCTGCGATCTCGTCCGCCGAGACGGTCCTGACCCAGGCGGAGTCGCCCTCAAAGCCCCGCAGCAGGATGGTCTCTCCGTAGACCTCCAGCTGCACACTTCAGGTCGTCCCTGGGCGCATCCGTCACGACCCGGCAGGGACCATTGGGTCGTATCGACCTCGTTAGTCATGGTCGTTTACCTCCTTTTCTTGTTTGGGGAGCCGCCCCAGGACGAAGTCCAGCATCTCGGCGAAGCGGGCGGGAAGGTCCTCCTCCAGCCAGTCGGCCAGCCGGGTCACCGAGTCCATGAGGGCGTTGGCCCGCTGCCACTCCTTTGTGCCCTCCTCGATGATGTCGTCGTCCCAGGGGTCGCAGAAGCCGTCGTAGTTTCCGTCTTCGTAGCAGGCGTCGAGGAAGAAGTTGCCGGTCTCGGCCAAGACCCAGGAGGCGGCATGGGCCGCCCCCTCGAACCTTGTCTCCTTCAGTGCACCGGTCAGGTCCTCTAGCGGTATGCCGCCTTCAGGGATTCGGAGCAGGGTCTGTTGCGGGATGCGTTCGGCGGCCGACTCAAGCCAGGCCACCCGCATCCCGTCGGGTCCCTCGTAGTAGGCGTCGGGGGGCTTGACCAGGAGAACCAGGGCTGAGAGCCCCTCGCGGTAGCCGTTCCACATCTCGTGCAGGCCGTCGTAGCCGAAGCCCATCAGCTCGAAGGGGATGCCCCTCCGCAGCCAGGTGAAGGGTGGTTCGTCCTCGTCGTCCATCCAGTACTCGATGAAGGGGGCGTAGAGGGGGAAGTGCCGCTCTCCGAAGAGATTGGCGAAGCGTTCCACTCTCGTACGTACGTCGGGGGCCGCCAGCGCCGCCTCCGCCTCATTGGGGAAGAGGCGGCGCACCAGCCCCGCGAACCAGGCGTAGTCGTCGGCATAGCCGACAAGCGTGACCAGCTCCCGCAGCGACGGCGGACGCCGCAGGAGCAGTCCCGCCAGCCCGCTCAGCCGAGCCGGGGCCGCAGCTTGAGCTTGCATCGCATCGCCTCCAGAAGACGTCCCGTGGCCGAGGCGTAGTCCTGCGCCTGGGAGCAGGCCAGTTCCACCTCCGGCTGCCGGGCGGCCGCGGCGTCCAGGTCGAAGGAGCCGTCGGACCGTGTGAGCTCCGCCGTGAGCTCGATGATGCTCAGGTCCACCGGCGGCGTCGCCGCCAGCAGACCCGCTAGAGTACGGCTGTCCATTTCATGCCCTCCCTAGTGCTAGCAGGTGAAGGCGCCCTTGGTGCCCACCCGCCGCTGGAACTCGAAGATCGTGTCGTCGCCCCGCTTGGTCTCTTTCACCGAGGCGTTGGCGATCTCCCCGTAGAAGTCGCTGAGGGTCGCCTTGACCTGGTCGACGCTTATCTCGGGGTCCGGGTCGGGGAACTCTCTGTCGTCGTAGACGAATACTCGTGCCATCGTTTCTTCTCCTTGTGTGTGCTTCTACTTTGCTCCGTTGCCACCTGCGGGGAGGACGCCGCTCCGATTGCGACGACCTCTCCCGTGAATAGCGGTCTAGCGTCCTGCGCCGACCGGCTCTTCCTCTCTCTCCTGCTCCAACGCCCACTCGAACATCGAGAGGGTCGCGGGCTGGAGCTTGCGCTTGCGTCCGTTGGCCTTGACCGGCTCCTCGGCCATGAACTCGGCCCAGGAGAACAGCGTCTGCTGCGGCTCCAGGGCCTCGTCGTCGTGGTGGCCGTTGGCTCCGTTGCCGTTGACAGGGACAGCCTTGTGGCCGTTCCCGTTGCCGTTGGCATGGCGGCCGTTGACCGGGACCAGCTCGACCGTCGGCCCGATGCCGATGGCGTCGTGGTGGCCGTTGCCATTCCCGTTCCCGTTGCCGCTGACCGCGACGGCCTCCGGCTCCACCAGCTTCCAGCCGTCGTCCACCAGCAGCTCCTCGGCGCTGGCCTCGGCGTTCCTGGCCTGGGCGAAGACCTCCTCCACCGTCTCGGCCTCGTCCTCCTCGTCGCCGCTGACGATCCTGCGGGCCAGCGCCATCATCATGTCGTCCCCGTCGTCGCCATAGGCCGCCAGCCCGTCCTCCGGCAGCTCTCCCTCGACGGCGAGGGAGCTTTGCAGCTTCTTCGCCACCAGCTTCAGCGCGTCCGCCTGGAGGGTGTTCCGGTAGGACATGAACACCACCTTGACCGGGCGGGTCTGCCCGATGCGCCACGACCGGCGAGATGCCTGCCGCATGACGTACACGCTGTAATCCGTCTCGAACCAGCAGAGGGTCGGGAAGTCGATCAGGTCGAGGCCGGTCTGCACCAGGCGCGGGTGACAGATCATCACGTCGATGCCCTCCTTCACCCTGTCCGCCACCCACGCCTCACGGCGGTTCGGGGCCACGGCGTCGGCCTTCATCACCGCCACCCTGAACCCGTGCCGGGTGAGGATGTCGTCCATCCGCCCGGTGATGTCCCTGGTCCCCGTGTGCGTCGCGTAGACGAGCACCCTGCGCCCCGCCATCCGCTCGGCGGCCACCAGGTCCACCAGGGCCTTCTCCTTGGGGTAGAGCTTCTCCTCGGTCAGGGGCGGCACCTGCACGATGACGTCGCCGCTCCTGGGGTCGAAGACCGTCTCCCCCTTGGTGCAGCCTTCGGGGTAGGCCAGGAGGGTTTGTAGGTACGTTGCGAGCAGCCGTTTCGAGCCGCTCTTGAGCGCGTCCGCCAGCTCCTTCCGCAGCTCTTCGAACACGGTGTTGTAGGCGCTGCGCTGGGAGTAGCCGGTCGCGTCCTCCTCCGAGTCCATCGAGGACAGGAGGATCTGCTCGTCGTAGTCCGGCAGCCCCGACGCCACGTCGGAGAGCCGCAGGAAGACGGTGTTGCCGATGATGTGGAACAGGGCCGATGGGACCAACCCCGGCCGCTCCCTGACCACCTTGCGGAACTTGCGGCGTCTGCTGTTGCGCCCGTCCTCCACCGCGTCGTCGTCGGGCTTGCCGACGGTGATCTCCTCGAAGCCGTAGCGCTGTATCCAGCGGTGCTCGTCGGAGCGACCGAACTCCGTCCTGATCTCCGGGGAGAACCGGTAGAGCAGGTGGAAGATGGTGCTCGAATACCCGCCGAGAAGGGTCCCCGTCAGGCTGAGGGACTTGCCGCAGACGTCTGCGAGGACTCCCGCGGCGATGCCCTGGGCGCTCCCTCGCCCCTTGAACTCGTGCACCTCATCGCCGATCAGCAGGTCGAAGAATCCCTTCATCCGGTGCTTGATGTAGTCGGCCAGCGGATAGCGGGCTGGCCCGGACCGGTCGGCCTGCCACAGGGGAGCGCGGCAGCCGGCGCAGACGTGCTTGCGGCGGTTCAGGTCCTCGTTGGTCAGGGGCACGCCGTCCTTGTCCACGATCTGCGCCGTGCAGTCGGGGCAGCAGGGGACCCGGAAGGGCTCCCCCGTCTCCTCGTCCCGTAGAAGCCTGCCCCTCGACGTCGCCCACCGCTGGGTGACGGCGGGCATCCATCGGTAGGACAGCTTGGCCCGCTCCCGGCTCATCACCACGAAGAGCGGGCCGGAACCGATGGAGAGGCGCAGCCGCTCCAGGTCGGTGATGGACTCGACGATGGCGGCGCGGACGAAGGGCACCGTCTGCTCGATCTCCCGCTTCCACTTGGGGACCAGGTGAGGCGGGCAGATGACGAGCACCCGCTGGAAGCCCGCCATGTGCGCGGCCGCCGCTCCGATGAAAGTCTTGCCCGTGCCCATCTCGCCGACGACCGTGGTGCCCCGGTGGGCCTTGAGGGAGAGGGCCGCTCCCCGTATGGCGTCGGCCTGCGCCCCCAGGGGGGAGCGGAGCAGGCGGGGCAGCCTGCCGCCGTTCTCCGAGGGCCTGTACAGCGGTGGGTAGGACTCGACCACCCGGCGGGCGATGGCGTCCTTGAAGTTGTCTATGAACTCTCCGAGGTTCATGGGGTGTCTCCTTTCGTAAGGGAGACCTCGGAGCTCCTGGAGAGCGCGTGCTGCAAGACGCACCTCGCCACCCCCCGAAGGAGATGGAGAGAGAGCGCTTGAGGCGATCCAGGAGCGCCGCGAGGCGCCCTCTCTCGTTCTGTAGGGTTTGCGGGCAGTCTTGCACTGCCTCATCCAACTGTGCGAGGCCCCGCCAGCAGGGTCCTCGTGGTGCGGCTCTGTTCGAGCCGTCTAAGCGGCGTCCGGGAGTCGCTCCCGTCGCCTGTAGTCGTCGTAGCAGCGGCCCGTCAGGTGGTAGGACCGCACCGGCGTGGAGACGGCCCTGCCGTCGAGGATGTCCACCGAGGCGGTCTGCATGGCGGGCTCTCCGGGGGCAATGGGCTGCCCGCACCGGGTGCAGGCTTCAAGGGTCATGGTGGTCTGCATCTTCGCGTCTCTCCTTCCTTGTATTAGGGGGGTTGCGTCTGAACGAATCGAGGCCCCGCCGTACCTGTAGGGGAAGGAAACGGGGCCTCGTGGTGCGGCCCGTCGTTGCGGGTCGTCTACGCTGCGATGTCCTCGATCTGGCCGTCGCCCAGGTCGAGGGCGACCACCGTGGTCGTCAGCTTCTCGCGGTGGACCTCCTTCTCCGGAGCGTCCTCGACCATCACCATCTCTTTCGACGTGCGGCCCTTGACCAGGATGCGCCGCCCGTCCCCTTCGAGGACGAGGTTGTCGAGGAAGCCCGCCGCCACCAGCATCGCCATGTGGCCCCTTCGCAGGGGCATCAGCGGGCGGGTGCGGCTGTCCGTTGCCGGCCAGAGGGTGTCGGTGATCTCGGTGTTGGCCCACAGCCCCGTCCGGCGCGCCTCGGCCGCCGCAGCGACGGGATCAACGGTGCGGGTGGCGAACAGGATGTCGCCGCTCGGCGTCGTGGCCGGGCTGAACTCCGTGTAGGAGTAGGAGTGGCGCTGGGAGCGCAGCGGCTCCGGCTCTCCCACCGCCCACTCCAGGACCATGCTCTCGGCGGAGGCGTCGGGAACTGGGTCGGCCTTCCGGTAGCCCATGAGCACGACCTGGTCGAAGACCTCGCGCTCCGGGTCCGGGAAGGCCCAGCAGCGCATCCGCCCGTAATGGGTGGACAGGTAGCGGGCCGAGACCGCGAGGCGCTGCCGTGGGACGATGAAGACCAGCAGGCCGCTCTCGGCCAGGTAGCGCGTGCAGTGCGTCAGGAAGGCATGCTCCGTCCGCTTGTCTTCCGAATCGTAATCGTACGGCGGGTTCAAGAGCAGCAGGCCGAAGGCCCCGTTCGCTATGGAGGTGGCGAACAGGTCGGAGGCCAGTGTGCGGTGGAGGCGCTTCTCGGCCTCCTCAGCCCGGTCCCGGTGCAGCTCGACTCCGTAGGTCTCGATGGGCAAGGCGTTGGGCCGGTCGAGACGCTCGGCCAGCCTCTGGAGCGCGTCCCCGCCACCGCAGCAGGGGTCTAGGATGCGGAGCGTCTCCCGGTCGCGATGGTAGTAGCCGGAGGGGGTGTGAATCAGGTCGGCCATCAGGTCCACCACCCGGTCGGGCGTGGGGTAGTAGCCGCCTTTGGCTTGGGCTGCGAGTCTCATGTCGTCTCTCCTTGTATGTTGGTTTCTTGTGCCGCTTCAGGCGGCGATTGCGATGTCCTTGTGGGCCTTGTCTATGCCGACCACCTCGCCGATTGCCAGGTTGCGCTGGTAGCACAGCACCTGGGGGGTCCCGATGCTCTCGGCGCAGGCGACGCAGAAGGCGGTGATGAGCTCGGCGTGGTTGGCGACGGTCATCCGCCGCACCAGCATCGAGCCGCCCCCCGGCAGCGTGTGGCGGTAGAGCATGACCGAGGGGTCGCGCCGCTCCGCCTCCGTAGCGGGCCGGTAGAAGTGGGGCTGCCCTGACTGGCAGAGGTGCTTGGAGCCGTCGTGGGGGCAGTAGCGGCAGATCGTGCCGTCCGGCGAGAACCGTTCCCAGGCCCCGTGGTTGCGCTGGCCCCGCCGCTTGTTGTTGCGCTTGGCCTTCTTCAGCATCCTATCCATCAGACGCCTCCTCCTCTCTGGGCAGCGTGAGCCGGCCCGACGCCACCGCGTCGGACAGGTCTTCCCTGAGCTTGTCGGCCTTGGGGGAGCACCGGTAGGCGGAGATGCCCACCGATTGGAGGGGAATGATCTCCCCTTCGTTCAGGCCCCGCTCCCAGAGCCAGCCGGCCCAGGAGCCGTGCAGGGGAAGCGGGCTGCGCTTGTCGAGGAAGCGGTGATGCAGCGCCGGGGCCTCCTCCTCCGACTGCGCCAGCAGCAGGAAGGAGTCCTTCTCGTAGCCGTACTCCGCCGTCTTGGTGTATACCAATGCGTGCCAGCCGCCCGAGACCGGCAGGCGGGCGATCTTGGTCGTCCAGGTGCCTACCGTCTCGTAGGGGACCACGCACCGCTGGTAGCCGCCGCTCAGAGCCATGCCGTCGGCCCCATTGATGATGTGGGCGACGTCGGGCGGCTGCTTCAGCAGCGAGGCCCAGATAGCCTTGAGCGCCGTCTGGGAGCCGACCATCGAGACGAACCAAAGGCCGTCGGTCCGGTCGTCTCGGGCGAAGGCGTCGGCGGTGGCTGAGAACCCCCCGGCGCTGATGGTGTACAGGTCTTCTGGGTCTATGATGTTGGTCGCGAGCATGGCGAGCCTCCTTGCGTGTGGGTTGAGGACGAGGCGCGGGGATATCCCCCGCGTGTGAAGCCAGACGGCTTGGGGCCGCCCGGTCGTGGAGAGCGTCAGCAGGACAGGAGTCCCCGCTCCTTGAGGCTGACGAAGCGCTCCCCGCCTATGACCACATGGTCGAGCAGCTCGACGCCCAGGAGCTTGGCGGCCTGCGACAGCTCCCTCGTGACGGCGGCGTCCTCCGGGCTGGGCGTCGGGTCATGGGAGGGGTGGTTGTGAGCGATGATGATGTTGGGCACGGCCTCCATGACGGCAGGGCGCAGCACCTCGGCGGGCCGGACCATCGACGAGTTCACGTTGCCCTGGTAGATGACCCGCTGGCCCACCACGTTGTTCTTGGTGTCGAGGAGCAGCACCCTGAGCTGCTCCTGGGCCAGCGAAGCCATCTCCGGCCCCAGCAGACGCCGCACGTCTTCGGGGCAGCCGATGACGGGAAGGTCTCCCGTGGGGCGCTCCGGCTGGAACTCGACGGCGTAGCGCTTGGCGATCTCGCCCAGCAGGTTCAGGTTGCTTCTCAGCGCGTCCAAGAGGGTGTCGGTCTGTTGTGCGGTGACGGCGCTCATGTCGGCCTCCTTCGCTATCGGTTAGAACAAAGAGCGGGGCCGCCCCCTTTAGGTGAGAGCGGCCCCGTGGTTGCGCCTCCGGGAAGGCGTCGCTTTGCGGTAGTGGTACTAGAAGGGAGAGGCGCCGACCGGCTGCTCGATGTCCGTGGCGTCGCCGTGGCCGTTGCCGCCCCTGGAGTCGAGGAACACGACCTCGGAGGCGTGGACCTCGGTGCGGTGGCGGCGCTGGCCGTCGTCACTCTCCCAGCTGTTCTGGACGAGGCGGCCCGCGACGTAGATGCGCTGGCCCTTCCCGACGTACTGGTTCACGGCCTCGGCGAGCCCGGCCCAGCAGGTCACGTCGTGCCAATCCGTGTCCGTGTCCCCGTTGGAGCGGGGCCGGTCGGTCGCCAGCCGCAGCTTGGTGACCGCGGTGCCGTTCGGCGTGTACTGCATCTCAGGGTCCGTTCCCACTCTGCCCAAAAGCTCTACCTTGTTGATCGTCCGTGCCATTTCGATTCTCCTTGTGTGTGAAGTAGCGCGGTGTCCCCGCGCCCGTTTGAATGAAAGCGGGGCCGGGCTTCCTGTAGTGGAAGAACCGGCCCCGTCCTGCGCTTCCGCCAAGGCAAGCGTCTAGCTGACCCGCACGTACTCCGACTCGTTCTCAGTGACGATCTCGGCCCGGACCTCCGGGTCGAGCAGCTCGTTGAGCCTGCGGTAGTTGACCGAGTACCTGGTCGAGCTGACCAGGGTGACCGTGCGGCCCCCGACCGTCGCCTTGGCGTCTCCCTGCCGGCGCATCCACGCCTTCAGGGTGTCCAGCGCGGTGCGCTTTGCCTTCTCAGGCTCCTTGATTGCGTCCTGGGCCTCCGAGTACGCAGCCACCGCGTCCCGCGCCTCCTCGTCGGTCACCTCCTCACCTTCAATCTCCGGTTCATCGCCGACCTCAGCCGCACCCGGCAGGCAGACCGCCAGGAACTGGCACGACCGGCATTGCCAGCTAGCTGCGGAGAAGTCCCGCTCCGGCAGAACGTCCGGGTCAGGCCCGTTCTGGACGTGGTGAGCGTCAAGCTCACCCAGCCATGCGGAGGCGTCCTGCAAGGCCCGCTCCAGCCGGTTGGCGGGAATGACCTCGTAGTCCCAGGTGCGCTTGCCCGTGTCCATCGTGGCGATGGCGGCGTCGCGCATCTCCCCGAACTCGCCGAGGGTGTAGAAGGCGGCCTGAGCCACCGACGCCGGGTGGCTGCGCTCGGCCCCCAGCGTCCGCCATCGCTTGAACGCCTCCGGTCCCCGCGTCTTGATCTCGACGACCATCGGGTCGCCGAAGGCGGGAGCCTGCGGCTCGCCGTCGAAGAGGAAGAGCTGCGGGGGCGCTTCATCCTCTGCCAGAGGCATCCGCGCCGTGCCGTCCGGGTGTCCGGTGACCAGCATGTTCGGACCGATGCGCACCGTCACCGTCTGCGGGTCCTGGGGGTCTGGGGTGTGCACCTTCCAGCCCGCCCGCTCCATCGCCCGCGCCACCACCGGCTCCAGGGCGTTGCCCGCCTCCATCGCCGTCAACGACTCCTCGCTGGGGGGATTCGTGGGCTCGTAGCCGGTCGCGGCGTACCAGAGGGAGCGGCGGCAGCCCAGGGCCGCCGATGCCCGCACCTCGATGTTGCCGTCGCCGTCGAACTGCGCCGAAGGGCGGGAGAAGACCTCCGCCCTGTCAGTAGTCTCAGTCGTCATGTCGTTTCCTCCTTGTGTCCTGTAGATGGGAAGCGGGGCCGCCGCCCCGAAGGAGAGGCCCCGCCTCGATTCCGTTGTGTGCGCCGCTCATGCGGCGGCTTTGATGTCAGTCTCTTGCGCCGACTCTCTCTGCTCCCTGGCCTTTAGGTGAGCCTTGAGGATGTGGGCGATGCCGTCGCCGAGGCCGAGCACGGCCACGCTCCTGCCGTCGATCTGGTTGAAGAACGGCTGCATCTCCTGGATGCCCTGGCACTGGTCGATCACCTCTTCCAGCGGGGTTCCCCTGCGCAGGTGCAGGGAGATGAGGCGGCAGGCAAGCTCCGTGACGCCGTGCTGGAAGCTCCCCCCTTTGCCGAGGAAGCCGAAGACCTCGAACGGCTCGCCGTCCTCGTCCACGGAGACGGTCACGAACAGGCTCCCGAACTCCGTGCTCACCTTGGTCGTCGTGCTCGGCAGGCTGCGGGGCCTGGGCCGCGTCGCAGTCGTCATGGCCTTCCCCCTTCCGCCCGGCAGAGCGGGAGTGTCCCGCTGCACTCGACGGCCTCCAGCCTCCCGTAGGCCCGCACCAACTCCGCGTCGCCCGTGAACGACTCGGCCTCGATGTGGGTGTCGAACCGCTCGAAGGGGTCCGACGCGCAGCCGCTCAGGTGGGCGACGGCGTGGTAGTGGATGCCCGGCGGAACGTCGCGCAGGTGGGGAAGCGCCGGAGCGTAGCGGTCGAAGTAGCCCGCGACCTTCAGGGCCATCTCCCTCTCGCGGTCGTCGCCGATGCCCAGGAGCGCCCTGACTATCGGCTCCTCGCAGTCCTCCTCGGCGAAGGTCTGTGTGTACATGGCGTCTCGCAATTCGGCGGGCAGCCCGGCCCACCGCTCCCGGCTGAGCTTCAGCCCGCCGTGGCTGGGAGTCCAGACTCGCCAGACGCCCTCGGCCAACTCCACTACGTCCTTCGTCCAGCCCCAGGGTGTGTATGTTGCGGTCGTCGTCATTTCAGCCCTCCTTGGTTGTCCTGTAGATGAGAGAGCGGGGCCGTCCCACGAAGGAGACGAACCCCGCTCTCGATTCCGTACCGTCGATGCGAAGCTGGGGACTAGGCGGCCTGCGCCTGCTGCATCTCCCGGAGCTTGTTTGCGGCGGCCTCCACCAGCGGCCCGAGCTCGGCGGCCGTCAGGTCGTCGATGCCCTTGCCCGTCCGGTTGGCGACGGCAGTGCGCACCTGTTCCTCGTCGAGGCCCTGCTCGCCGGCGATCTCAATGAGCCGCTTGCGCAACGTCTCGGCCTGCGACTCGGTGCGGCTCCTGGCCTGCCCCTGTCTGGAACGGCCGTTGGCCTGGGCCTGGACGGGGACGCGCTGCGGTTGCGGCGTGCTGCCGGCCTGCGGCTGGTCGCCGTAGAAGCCGTTGCCGAACTGGACGCCGAAGCTGCGGAACGCCCGCTTCAAGCCGTCCGTGACGGCGCCCTTGATGGCCGTGTCGTGGCCGTCGATGGTCTCCTCGGCCACCGGGTGTACGCCGGTATCGGTGCGGGGCAGAGCGCCCGCCACGGTGACCCGGACGGGGGCGCTGTAGGCGGACGCGACCGTCACCTCACCCGTCTGGGGATCGACGGTCTCGATCCGGCGCAGGGTGACGTCGCCGACCAGCTCGTAGCCCCACCCGCCGAAGCCGAAGATGCGGTTGGCCTGTTCGATGACGGCGTGGCCTTCGAGGTAGTCGAAGACCCTGCCGCCGCGCCCCTTCCGCTGGGAGGCCAGCGCGGGGTCGAGGGGCTGGCCGAGCGCCTGCGTGACGGCGGGGGGCAGCCCGTCCCAGACAAGAGCCAGCCCCGCACTCGATGCGGGGTCGTGCTCGCCGACGATTGCGGCGTCGGGCTTGTTCCCGTTGCCGTTCCTGGCGACTATTGCGGTGTCCTGGTGGACGCCGTTTCCGTTGCTGCTTCCGTTCTTGTTGAACATCTGGTGTCTCCTTCTTTCGTGTGTTCCTGTAGCGAATGGCCGATGGGCGGCTTCCTCCCCGTATCGAGTACGGGGCAGGCTCTACGGGAAGCCGTGTGCGGGCAGAGCCCGTCGCAAATTGGGCATAGGTCCTCCTGGGTGGTGAGAGTGGGGAAGACTGAATGGCGGGCCGGGAAGCCCGCTGGAGAGCGGCGGGAAGCCGCTAGCGGGCGGAGCGAGCCGCCAGCGAGAGCAGGCGGAGGAATGCGGCCCGTCCGTGGGGTAGAGCGGCAAGCTCGCCCACGTCGCCGACGCCCTGGGGGAGGGTGACCACGGCGGCCCTGCGTCCCAGCAGGGTCAGAAGCCGCTCCGTCGCCTCCCGGCCCGCGTCGTCATTGTCGAAGGCGAGGAAGACGCGGGGGCAGCCCCGGAGGGCGGAGGCGACCCGCTCGACGCCCTGCGTGCCGAGGGCGGCGCAGGAGGGGATGCCCCAGCTGGTAAGGGCGAGCCAGTCGAAGACGCCTTCGGCCACGACCGCCAGCGGCGGGGCGGGGCCGAGACGCCCAAGGCCGAGCACCGGCTTGGGGCCGGGCAGGGCCTGGAAGCGGGGCTTCACGCCGGGGTCCAGGGCCCGGCCCACGAGCCAGCGGACGAGGCCGCCGGAGGCGTCGGGAACGACGACCATGCCGGCGAACCGCTCCGCGCCACGCTCCATGAACAGCCCGGAGTCCTGGATGCGCTTCTCCGAGAAGCCGAAGGACTCAAGGGCCAGCCGCAGCCCGCTGCCCGGCGAGTAGCCGAGGCCCAGGCGGGCTGCGGCGACCGGGCCGACGCCCCGCGAGGCCAGGTACTCCCGCGCTTCTGTGTGACGCCGGAGCCATCCGGCGTAGAAGCGCCCCGCCGCCGTGAGCAGGGCGGGGTCGCGGGGAGGCAGCGCGGCGGACCTCGGACGCCGCGTTCCGGCTGGACGAGTGGCGGCCCTGGGCGCAAGCCCCGGGCTGCCGTCCAGCCGCGCGATCGCCTCGGTCAGGCTCAGGTTCTCGACGCGCTGGATGAAGTCCAGCACGTCTCCTCCCTCGCCGCAACCGAAGCAGTAGAACCGCTCCGAGTCGGCGTAGACCGTGAAGCTGCCCTCCGCCTCGTCGTGGAAGGGGCAGACGCCCTGGCGGACCCTGCCCCTTCCCCTGAGACGCAACCCCGACGCCTCCACCGTGTCACCCAGGGGGTGACGGGCCTTCAGCGCCGGGATGTCCACATTGGCCGTGACCATCACGCACCTCCGCTGAGGGGCGTCAGACCCCGGAGGCTGCGCCCCGAGACGACCTTGCCCGGCTTCCACCGCATCCCCAGGACCGCCGCGACCTCCAGCGTCCCCCCGTCGCCGGTGGGCACCAGCGCGGCGGCTCGCCCCGTGCCCTGGCTGTAGACCAGGGCGCCGCGGCCGCCGAACCGCCGCTTCAGCAACTGCGTCCACTCGGAGAAGGCCCACCGAGCCTCCCTCGTCTCCGCCTTCTCCGCGTCCACGCCGGCGAGGACCGCCAGCGCGCCGTCCACGTCTCCCGCCTGCCGGAGACGCCTCGCCTCGTGGACGCTCTTGGCCACGCTCGGTATCTCCGTCGCCGATGCCGTCTCCGGCTCCTCCTCATTGAATCCCATCGCCGCCATGAGCTGGTCGACCAGCTCTTCGAGGCTGCGCCGGGGCCTGTCCACCGTGTCCATCGACCGCGTTCCAGTTGCCAGTGTTGCCGTTGTCATCATGCACCTCCTTAGTGCCTGTGCTTTGTTGCCGTGTCGATTGCGCCCGCTTGCGGGCAAAGAAGAAGGGCCGCCCCCGGATGGGGACGACCCTTTGCGTGTTGGGATGGGTTGTGAGCGGCCCGGAGCCGTCAGCGTCTGGACCTCCCCGGCGGACGGCGCACCAGGAACCGCCTGAGCAGCAGCCAGCCGATGCCCAGCCCGACGAGGTTCAGGAAGAAGAGCTCCACGTCGAAGGTCAGCAGCGGCGCCGCAACGACCAGCACGACCGCCCCGGCCACGACGACCCGCTTTCGCTTCCACCACGGCTGCTTCTCAGGGGCCTTGACCGGGGTGTCTTGCACCTGTGCGTAGGCCGTCCAGATGGGCAGCCCGATGAGGACCTCCAGCTCGGTTATCACCACGCCGGCCGAGCAGCCCCCGGTGTGGCACTTGACCTCGATGCCGTTGCCGTCCGGTCGCTGCCGGAACGCCAGCCCGTCCGACTTCCCTCCGTGACAGATGGCCGTGCTCGTCCAGAACCAGCCCCGCTCGAAGCTGACCCGGTGCGGCAGCAGGTTCGCTATCCGCTTTGCGCTCGGCCCCACGTACTGTTCCGTCCTGTCCTGTGTCCGTGATTCGTCCATGCCTGTGTACCTCCTTGCTGATTGGTATGCCGTTGCCGTTGAACCCGTGACTCCGTTCCGAAGACGCACTCCGCCCCCGGTCGAATGCCGAACGCGGAAGAACGGGGTGGGGAGAAAGAAGACGCAGCTCGACCCAGGGTGGATGCCGTCCGAGTTGGGGGAAAGCTGCGAGACGTGAAGCGGCCAGCCTGCTTCTCAGTCGCAGACCGGCGCGTGTCGAAGCTGCGGCCCTAGCTGTGTGTCAGCAACGCCGCAGGCATGTTGAATCGGCCGGGGCGATAGACGCACTCCGACCGACTGGTTGAGGACGAGGCGCAAGAGGCGTTCCGTCCCAGGTGTCCAGCGAATGAAGCGATCAACTCCAACCGCCGAACAGTGTCCAGCGGGAGAAGCGATCAAACTCCAACTCGCCGGACGGGTGTCCAGCGGGAGAAGGACCTACGTCAAACTCCAACCGCCGGACGTGGACCGAGGACGAAGGACCTACGTCAAACTTCGTCGTTTCGGCCCGTGCTGCTTGCGGAGAGCTAAGTCATATCCGCAGCGGCAGCAGTTCCCTCGTGGAAGACCTTCCAGAGAGCGAATCATCCGTCAGGTCTGACCGGGCAACAGGGATCGCGCCCCCAGGTTTCTATGGTGTGAAACCTTGGATAAAAGCCAAACAGTGCAACCATTATTACCGCAACAAAGACCCCGTGAAAAGGCTTTCGGGCCTTCCACGCCCAAAGTGTTCACAAAACTTCACTGGAAGACGGAGGGGCACAACCCGCCGGGCTATTTCCACAAAACTCCGAAGGTCAGCGTGTGCAGAAGCTCACGCTTTCTCAGCGCTCTCCGCGTGTCGGAGAGCGCTGTCTTCCGCCAGTTGACCTGCCCGTTGCGGTCAAAGCCCCGCAGCGGAAACGTCGCCGGGGGAAGCGTCAACCCGTGCCCCTCCAACAGCGTCAGCTCCAACGCCAGGAACCGCTCCTCGGTGCGCAGCCAGGACAGGCTCTTTCCCTTGTCGGGATGAACGGCCTTCAGCTCCCGCCAGTCGACGATCAGAGGCCAGACATCCCCGAACACCTCCTCGTCGTCCTCGGCGGACTCCAACGTCACGAGGTCGGGGTACTCCCGCCTGAGCGCAGACCTCTTCCTGGGCTGCGGGCCGGCGCCGCTCGCCTTCGCCTCGCCCTGCCCACCCCGTCCCGTCTCAAGACCCGCCAGCATCTTCTCCAGCTTGCGATGCTCCTGGGCATGTTCCTCCCGCCTGGCCCTGTCACTGTCCTCGCTGGCCCTGAGACCGACCTGCATCTCCTTGACGGCCTCTGCGACTACACCCTCCAAGTCCTCCAGACGGTCCGCCAGCCTGTCGTTGCGGTCCCGCTGCTCAGCGGCTGCGGAGCCCACCCCCGACTGGAGCGCCTTCTCCAGCGCCCCCCGGATGCGCCGCGTCAGCACACCCTCGTCGAGGCTGGCGTCCAGAGTCCTGCGGTCCACCCCCAGGACCTCGGCCGCCTTCTTGCGCCCGTTGTCCCGCTCCAGCTCCTGCAACAGCGACATGAGCCGCAGGTGGTGCATGTCCCGCACGCTCCTGCCCTTCTCGACCACGTCCTTCTTCGGTTCCATGAGTCCTCCTCCTTGCGCCGGCCTTAGTCCCCGGTCTCGCCCCGACCCAGGCCCGATTTCTCACGGGCTGCGACATGTGGGCCCCTGTAGGGGAGAACGCGGGATTCCGACCCGATTCCGTGATTATTCATGTGCCCCACTATGGCCCCGAAATGCGGTGCTGGGCCGACCTGGGGACTTAAGTCCAAGTGTTCACAACTTCTGCGCACTTTCGGCCCCATTTGCTCCTGTTTCAGCTTTGCCGTGACCCCACAGACAACTTCGCAACCAACTTCGTTTCCTTGTACAGCCCCCATACTGCACGGGAGGGTTTCTTTTGCCAAGAACCTCAAAAGGGGCGACATTTTTGTCGTCCCTTTTGGGCAGTTTCCACCGTCATTTCGTTTGTTCAAACTCTGTTGCAGAAGTTGCGAATCGTTGATTTGCGGCAATAGGCAGAGAGGTGGACGAGATGGCGCTGAAATCGAAACTCCGGTCGGCAAGGCGGCTTTTATCCCTGGCATCCGCGCTGCTCCTGGCGGCGCTGGTGGCGATCCCATCCAGCGGAATCGCCCTGGCCCAGGTCCCGCCCGGCGATGAGATAACCCTCGTCAACGCCGACCGGGATTTCGTGGAGCGCAAGGGCGGCGGCGAGTTCGTCGCCCGCCCCGTCTTCGCCCGCCAACTCGAAACCCTCTTCTACGCCGTCCGAGACGCCGACACCGGCGACTGGATAACGGCCATGTACCGGGTCATCGGCGGCGAGAAGGAGAGAGGCGACGGCTGGGAGTACTCGTGGGAGTACCCGGCCCTCGACGAGCAACCCGACCTCGACCCCGACCGGGCCTACCTGCTGGTCATGCTGGCGGGCACCCCGGACGGGTTGCGGAGCGACTTCTACGCCGTCGTCCCCATCCACCAGCCGGGGAAGATCTGGGACAAGATTCTGTCCGCCCTCAACCCCGGTCGCTGGGCGAGGGCCTTCGCCGGCTGGATGATCGAGGGCGTCCACGGAACCCTCTGCGGCGTGGTTGAGCGGGCGTCCGGCGAGGACGCCGACAACTGCGGAGGCGGGTAGCCGATGAGCGACATCATCACAGGCACCCCTGCCGACCTCACCTACGCCCACGACCTGGTGCGCCAGGCGTGGATGGTCGTCTGGGCCATCACCTCGGGCGCGCTGGTGGTCATCCTCGGCTGGATGGGATTGAGCCTCATCGTGTCCGAGCACCTGGGCCGCCAGCAGGCGGGCTGGCGGGAGATGGTCCCCCGCCTGGTGCTCGGCCTGGTGGCCGCAGCGTCGTCCCTCTGGTGGTGCGCCCTGGTCCTGGACGTTGCCGACGCCGTGTCCGGCTTTATCGCGGTCTCCCTGAACGTCACCGCCGGAGACATGCTCCGCTCGACGCTTCGCACTCTGATGACGGCGGTGGAGGCCGGGAGCGTGGGCATGGCCCTGCTCCTGGCGGTCCTCTACCTGGTCTACGGCTTCTTCGTGCTCTACGTCATCGTGCAGATGGTGCTGCGCCTTGCGTTGATCGACATCCTCCTGGCCCTTGCCCCGATCGCTTTGGGGCTTTGGATTCTGCCCCACACGGCGGGCTGGGGCCGCCACTGGCTGCGCCTCTTCATGACGACGGTGTTCCAGCAGGCCATCCAGCTCATCGCCCTGGCGCTTGGGTTCGGCTTCCTGAAGGAGTTCGCCGCCATCGCCGCCTTCGAGCCGGTGCAGGACCTGATCTGGAAGCTCCTGATGTCGCTGGCCTTCGTCTACATGGCGACCCGCGTCCCGTCGATGCTCGGCAATCACGGCACCTTCGACTCCTGGCTCTCGATGCTCTACTTCGGCATGAACCTGCCCTCGTCGCTGATGCGCTCTGCGAAGACCATCGGGCTGGTCGCGGGCGGGGCCGCCGGAGGGCCGGGCGGAATGGCCGTTGGAGCGATGGCGGCCAGCGCGGGCGTTTCGGCAGCCGCCAGCGGCCTCAGCTCGGCGGCGTCGATGGCGACCCCATCGGCAGGCGGAGACGGGGGCGGCGAGCCCAGGAGCAGCGGGGAGTAGCCCCAACACACGACAACAACGCAACGGCGCGGACGAGACCCGCGCCAGCCGAACGACACGACGGAGGACCAGCGATGTGCAGATAACGGACCTAACGGAACCCGACCGATAGAGACGAGCGGAAAGGCTCGAAGCGAAAGAGAGGAGTGAAAGGAATGGAACAACTGACACAGACCATATCGAACCTGGTGGGCATTCTGCTGGGCGTCGTGGGAGCGGTGGGCGTCGGATTCTTCATCTATGGCGCGTACATGTACCTCACCGCCAGCGGAGCGCCCAACCAGATGGAGCGCGGCAAGAGCGCCATGATGACCGCCCTCGCCGGCATCGTCCTGGCCCTGGTCGCCTACGGCGTCGTGGAGCTGGTGATGAACGCGGTCGTGGACCCGGGAATCGAAATCGACGACGTGCTGCCCGAGCCGGAAGCCCCGGACGCCGGCGACGCCGGCGACGTCGGCAGCGGATAGGCAACGTGAGGAAGGAGAACGAGAGATGAGAGAACACGAGGTCCCAACTCACGTGCAGGCCGAGGACAAGGTCCTGCTGGGGTTCACCTTTCCGCAGGTCGTGGCGGTGATGGCGGTATGCGCCCTGTCCTACGGCGCATTCCGCTACGCCCCCGTTGGCCCGTCCGAGGTGCGCATGGCCCTTGCCGTCGTCCTCGGACTGGTCGGCGTGGCAATGATCGTGGGGAAGATAGGAGGCCGGCGGCTGCCCCTGGTGGCCGCCGACCTGCTCAAGTACCGGCTGGGGGCGCGCCTCTACGCCGGGCCGGTGTCCCAGCTGGTGCGGAGCGCGCCGCCCGCGCCGCCCGTGCAGACGGTGAAGAGCGGCCCCGGACCCCTGCGGCTGATGGCGCGGCGCGCCGGACGCAGCCTTCCCAGGCTGCGCAAGAAGCCGCGCAAGGACAAGGAGCGGCGCAATGGGCGGAAGCGCTGGTTCGGCAAACGCAGGGTGAAGGACGCGGAGAACCGCCGCGACCACCGGGCCGAGACGCTGGAGGCCAGGCAGCGGAAACCCCACAGGGGCTTTCTCGCCATCGTGGCCGTCGCCGTTCTCGCGGCGGCGGTCGCGACGCTCCCCCAGGCGGCCCTGGCCGACGACCACGAGCCCTGGCGGGACGAGATCGACTTCGAGGTGACGGAGCCGGTGCCCGGACGGAGGATATTCGTCGAGGGCCTGACCGTCACCGGCGAACGCGCCGCGGTGACCCTGCGGGCCGCCACCGCCCTGGACATCCGGGTGCGGGCCTACGGCGGGCCGGGGGGAAGCTGGCTGAGGTTCTGGGGATCGGCGAGCCTGGCCGAGGGGGAGCGCATCGACTACTCGCTGCCCCTGCACGGCCCGGCGCCGTCCTTCACCGTCTCGTGGGAGGACACCCTCGGCCAGGCCGGGGCGCTGACCGTCAAGCCCGAGCAGATCCCGTACCCGCTCCCCGTAATCGACGGGGAGCTTTGCGACCTGCGGCTCGTCTCCCTGGGCTGGACGCCGGGAGCCGTCACCGGCGTCATCGAGTCCGATTGCGCTGCCGTCGTCGAGGAGAGGGTGGAGCTTCAGATGGTGGCGGGACACGCCAGCGTCACCGAGACGTCCCTGATGGACGCCCAGGTGACGGCGGTCACGGGGACCGTCGCCGCCGCGACCGGCGCGTCGCATACCAGCGTCGCCTTCGTCCCCAACGGAGAGACCCGGTTCCAACTCGGCGTGCCCGTGGGCGCAGCGATTCACGCCGTCACCGTGGATGTGAGCCTGGAGGCGTCCCTGAGCATCCCCATCCCACCGCTGACGCAGCTGACCCACCACCCGGAGCGGGTGGAGCAGGTCACCAAGACCGTGCACCTCCATCGCCCGGGGGACAGCGACTCCGACAGCGAGACGGCGACGGCCACCTGCGAGGACGGCTCCACGGCGTCCGCCACCGCGACGGCGTACGCCTACGTCCCCAGCGCCACCATCGCCAAGCAGGTGACGGTGGACGTCCTGCACAAGGAGCACGTCAAGGCCGAGACGGTGGAGCGCTCCCCCATCACCCGCACCCGCGAGGAGCTCTTGAGCCTGGCGTCAGGCGTGGGCAGCGACGACCCCTTCGAGGCCCTGGCCCTGCCGGAGCCGGAGCCGGAAGAGCCACCCGCCGAGCAGGAGCCCGCCGACGGCCTGCGCCAGTGGTTCGACCTGCTGGGATGGGAGTGGCCCTGGTGAGGCCCGCAATTGCGGCAACCCTGCTGGCCGGGGTCGCGCTGGCGACAACCGGCGCAGCCCCGGCGGAGGAGCAGGAGATGCTCCGCCAGTTCGACCGCGTGCTCACGGCGATGGCCTACGCCGCCTCCGGCATCTGCGTCTTCGCCATCGTCTGGGCCGGTTTCATCCTCATGGCCGAGGGCGGCGAGGAACGCGGCGGCGGCAGGGCAAAGGCCGCCGTCGTCATGGCGGTGGTGGGCCTCGTCCTGGTCCTGTCGGCCAAGGGCGTGGCCGCGCTGCTCAGCAGCGGCCTTGTGGACTTCCCAACCCCATAGAGAAAAGGAATCTACGAATTGAAGAAGCTGCTTGAACGAATCACAAGACGCGGAGGGGAGACCCCACCAAGGGAGTCCACCGCTCCGCAGGAGACGCCGGAGGGCCAACCCCCCACGGAGTCAGCACCCGGTGGAACGACGGAGGCCCCTCCCAAGCTCCCGCCCGAGCTGCCCCTGTTCTTCATGCTGTCGCACCTGGAAGACGACGGGCCGGTGCGCCTGGACGGGGTCAAGCTGGGGGTGTGCGAGGTGATGGGCCTGGAGCTGGACGAGCCGAAGCTGGGGGCCTTCACCGGCGCCCTCAACGCCCTCGACTTCCCCGCGCAGCTGCTCATCAGGCAGCACCCGCCGCGCCTGGAAGGGATGCGGGAGAAGCTGAAGGAGACCCAGCCGGAGGACCTGCCCCCGCAAACGAGGGCCGCCGCCGAGTCCCTCCAGCGTCTCTTGACCGACCTGGAGGCCCGCGACGGCATCCTCGACCGGCGCTTCTACGCCGTGTGCGAGTTCGCCCGCATCGACGACCTACGGGGCCTGCTGGCCAGGGCCGGGCTCTCCGTCCACCCGTTGAAGGGCAGGCAACTCCGCATGTTCCTGGTGGCAGCCGCGCTGGGCGGATCCCCCACAGAGTTCGACGAGGAGAGTCCCACCGAGGTGGCGGTTGGCCGACGTGACATCCGCGTCGGCGGGAGCCTCGTGCGCTCCCTTCACCTGGGCAAGTGGCCCCGATCCCTGGCCCCCGGATTCCTCCAGGGGCTGATGGCAGCCGGAGCGCCGATGGACCTGTCCGTCCACGTCGGCCCGATACCGGCGGAGCAGGCGGCCAGGACGCTGGAGTGGCAGAAGGTGCGCTTCGAGTCGGCCCAGTCCCTCTCCTTCAAGCGGGGCCGCACCATGTCCCCGGAGGCGGAGATCGCCCTGGAGGACATCACCCGTCTCCGCGACGAGGTCCAGCGCGGGCGCGAGCGGCTCTTCCACGCCTCCCTGTCTGTGACCCTTCACGCGAAGGACGAGGCGTCGCTGAGGGAGATGACCCAGCGGGCGAAGGCCCACTTCGCCGCCACCCTGGGCAAGCTGGACAACCTGGCCTTCCGCCAGCGCGAGGGGCTGCTTTCGACCCTGCCGCTGGCCCTCAACGCCGTGGCCGAGTGGCGCAGCTTGGACACGTCCAGCATCGCCCGGCTCTTCCCCTTCTCGCCGCCGGACCTGGACACCCGGAGCGGCACCCTCTACGGCGTCGACATGCGGGCCTGCTCCCCCGTGGTCTACGACCCCTGGGACGGGACGCACATGAACGCCAACACCGCCGTCCTCGCAAGGTCGGGCAGCGGCAAGAGCTTCGCCACCAAGCTGGGCGTGCTGCGGGGCATCACCCGCGGCATCACGGCCTACGTCATCGACCCCGAGGGCGAGTACGCGGACATGGCCCGCGCAGCCGGAGGGCGGGTGCTGTCCCCCGGCGTCCCCGGCCAGGGCATGAACCCCTTCGTCATCGACAAGGGAGACTCCGAAGAGATGCTCCAGCGCATCGGCAGTCTCAGAAGGCTGATCGAGGTGATGGTGGGCGAGAGCCTGGGCGCGGAGCGCAGGGCCTCTCTCGACCACGCCCTGGCGGGCTACTACGCCAAGCCCCGCGAGCGCACCGGCTTCCGCGATTTCTATTCATATCTGCAAGAGGACGAGGCGGGAGACCCCGGCCTCGCAAGGCTGCTCAGGCCCTTCGCCACCGGCAGCCTGCGCCACCTGCTCTCCGACGAGGGCGACGACCTGCTGGGCAGCGAGGCCCTGGTCACCGTCTTCGATCTGCGGCTGCTGGAACCGGAGCTGCGTCCCGCCGCCGCGATGGTCTGCACCGAGACGGTGTGGGCCGCGGCCGCCCAGGACCCCAAGCCCCGCCTGCTGGTCGTGGACGAGGTGTGGAGCATTATGCAGCACCCCGAGGGCGCGGCCTTCATGGTGTCGATGGCGAAGCGCGCCCGCAAGCACCGGCTGGGGCTCCAGTTCATCACCCAGGACGTGCAGGACCTCCTCTCCGAGGACTCCTCCCGCACCATCACCGGCCATTCGGGAAGGGCGCTCCTCCAGAACGCCGCCTTCAAGCTGCTGCTCCAGCAGGACGCCGCCGCCATCAGGACCGTCGGCGACGCCTTCGACCTGCCCGAGGACCTTCAGCGCTGGCTCCTGTCGTGCCCCAGGGGAGACGGGTTGCTGCTGTCGAAGGGCAACCGCTTCCCCGTCCGCATCGAGGCCACCCCGGAAGAGACGGCGGTCATCGAGTGGACGCCCGGACGCCATTAGAGAAAGGACTATACCCATGAAGTTGAACCCGAAGGAAATCATGTTTGGAAACGACACCGAGAAGAAGCCCGTCCTGTTGACGGTGACGCCGCCCCGCGCCGGGGAGCGCACCCTGCTGGGCGTGGAGAACATGCTCGGCTCCATCGCGGTGCCGGAGCCCTTCTCCCTGGAACTGGCCGGGGACATGGACGGCGTGACCCTCATGGCCCGGTGCCTCGACGACGAGGTGGTGCGCGGCCAGCTCTCCGCCCACTATCCCCAGGCCCGCATCCGGAAGGTGGACCCGGACGACGATCCCCTGTGCATGGGCGAGGGCGAGCAGGCGTGGAGCATGACCCTGCGGGCCGACGCCCCTGAGTATGTGCCCCTGAGGACCTTCAGGGACGACGACCTGCTCGATCCCGGCTCAGACCCCCTCATCGCCCTCATGGGCGCTCTCTCCAACATCAACAAGGATGAGCGCATCGTGGCACGGCTGATGCTGCGCTCCCTCGGCCCCGACTGGTCGCAGGGACACCTGGACAAGGCCCACAAGCGGCCCGGCATGGAGCCGAGGGAGCCCGCCTACACATTCCAGACCAAGCCTCTGCAGATGGACGGCATCACGATGGCCGTCCTCGGCCTGGGCGCGCTGGCGGCCCTGAAGGGCTACCTGTGGGTGCAGGACGGCGAGATATGGAAGGCGGCGCTCCTGGGCATCGGCGCGGCCCTGGGGCTGGCGGCCGGCGGCTGGGCATGGCACCGCTGGAAGAAGGCCCGCAAGCGCGTCGAGGACCCGATCCTGATACAGGAGAAGGTCTCCCGCATCGCCTTCGACGCCGAGCTTCAGGTCACCGCCATACTGCCCGCCGGGACGAGACCCCAGCGCGCCGGTGAGCTCCTGGGGCCGGTGGCCGCCGCCTACCGCCATTTCGACAACCCCGCCGGGGCGCGCTTCAAGGTCGGCAAAGTCCGGCCAACCGCGACCGACCCCGACATGATGCACCCCGCAGGCCCCGGCCTGTTCGGCGGGCGCAGCGTGCTGGGCGTCCGCGAGGTTGCCGCCCTGTGGCACCCGCCCGGAGCGGGGGACGAGACGCCCCTCGTGGAGCGGTCCGGCGCGAGGGCGCTCCTGCCGTTCGCCAAGGGCGTCAGGGGCGGCGCGCTGGTGGGGGACACCACCGCGGGCAAACCCCGGCCCATCCGCTTCCCCGACGACCTGCTCAGGCGGCACCACCTCTACGTGGCCCGCACCCGCATGGGCAAGTCCACCCTCATGCACCATCTTGTCACGCACAAGATGAGGGAGAAGGCCGAGGGCAGGGACGGCGACGCCATCGTCGTCGTCGATCCCCACGCAGACCTGGTGGCGGGGTTGCTCCGGCAGGTCCCGGAGTCCCTCATTGACCGGGTGCGCCTTATCGACCTGGCCGACCAGCGGAGGGCGCCGGGCATCAACCTCCTCGACACCCGCATCTTCTCAGACCGCGACCGCACCGCCGACTCGGTGGTGCGCGTCGCCAGGGGCCTGTGGGAGCAGTGGGGGCCGAGGATGCAGTCCATATTGGAATTCACGGTCAAGACCCTTCACGAGGCCAACGAGCACCCCACCACGGACGAGGAAAGCCAGCACACCATCCTCGACGGGCTGAAGCTCCTGTCCGACAGGAAGTTCCGAGACGGCGTGCTCAAGAAGGTCTCCGACCCCTACCTGCTGGAGTGGTGGGCCAGGGACTTCGGCGGCTGGCACCACCAGTACCGCGCCGACGCCCTCGCCCCCGTCCAGACCCGCCTCTCCTACTACGCATCCTCCAAGCGGGCGCGGGCCATCCTGGGCCAGCGCCGCTCCACCATCGACCTGCGCGAGACCATCCTCGACGGCGGAGTCCTTCTGGTCTCCACCGCCCAGGGGACCGTCGGCAGGGACGTGGCAGCCCTGGTTGGCGCGTCCCTCCTCAACCTCGTCGATTCGGTCATACGAGAGCAGGAGAGCGCATCGCTCCAGGAGCGGCGCGGCGCGCTGGTGGTGGTGGACGAGATGCAGTCCATGCCCGGCGTGGACTACGAGTCGATGCTCTCGGAGCTGGGCAAGTTCGGGGCCTCATTCATCCTCGCCACCCAGAGCCTTGCCAAGCTCGACGACCTCTCCCCGACGATGCGGGACACCCTGCTCGCCAACGTGGGCTGCCTGGCCGTCTTCCAGGTATCGGGCAACGACGCCCGCCAGCTGGTGTGGGAGCTGGGCAAGGAGCGGGTAACCGAGGACGACATCACGTCGCTTCCGGTCCACCACTGCTACGTCCGAGCCACCGTGGGCAAGGAGCGGATGCCCGCCTTCTCGATGATGGTCAGAAAGCCCGAGGACGGAGACCCCGCCGTCGCCGCGCAGATCCGCAGCGCGGCCTCCGCATACACCCTGACGGCCCAGGACCTGGAGGACGCCGGGTCAGCCGCCCAGAAGAAGGTCCGGGACTTCAAGGACCGCGCCGCCGACCTGGAGAAGGACGGCGGGGAGACGGAAGACAAGGCCGCCAGTAAGGACGCGGCGGAAGGGGAGGCCGAGCAATGAAACCCGAAGGATGTGAAGCCCAGACCCTCAGAGCCCTGGCGTCGATGCCCTTCCTCGACCGGGCGGAGATGGTGGCCGTCACCGGCTGGTCGAAGGCCGCGGTCCACGAGGCCGTCGACAAATTGGACTCCGGCGGCTTCTGCGCCGCCGTGCCCCACGCCACCGCCCTCTTCCCCTCATCGACCCAGAGGTTCCACCTCACCGCCGCCGGGCTCCGGCGGCTGGCCGAGGAGGAGGAGGCCTCCCTGGACGAGCTCGTCCGCGACGGCCCCGTCTCCGCCCAGTGGCGGCGCAACCTGATGGGACGGCTCGACTCCCTCGCCGCGATCTACCGGCTGGCGGCCGCCGTCTCCGGCGTCGCATACCCCATACGGTTCCGGTGGTACAGGGCCTCGACCCTGGACGCCGCCGTCGAGCTTCCCGGCGGCCGCACCGTCGGCATCGTCAGGCAGGGGCTCACCGCCGATAGGACCGGCTTTTCCAACCGGATGTGGAGGCTGCGCCAGGGGCCGCTCCCCGGAGCCGTGCTCGTGCTGATGGCCGACGACGTGCGGCTCAGGCACGTCCGCAGGACGCTGGCCGGCGCCCCCGTTCCCTTCTATCTCGCCCTCGAGCGCGAGGCGGTCGCGGCGTCGCCGGACGACCCGGTGTGGAGCCCGCCCGCGGTCAGCGCCTCCGTCGAGCTGCGCTCTGTCCTCGACCGGATAGAGAAGGGAAGCCTCCTTCCCGAGGAGGACGAGCCCCGGATGGTCTCGGTCCCAGCCGACCTCTCCGTCGAGGGTCCGGGGTGGAAGGTCCCCGACTATCTGCTGCCCGCCACCCTCAAGCCCGCCGAGAAGCGCGCCCTCGACCTCATCTCCGACTGGCCCTGGATCACCCTGACGGACCTGGCCGGAATGTTGGCCGTCTCGGTCCCCAGGGCCTCCCAGCTGGTGACGCCCCTCGAAGGGTTCCGCCTCGTCACCCGGCCCATCGCAGGGAGCGGGCGCATGGCCCTCACCGACCGGGCCCTGGCCCTCCTGGCCCGCAGGGACCGGACGTCCGTGGCCGTCGCGAAGAAGCGGTGGAGCGCCGCTCCCCTGTTCCCCGGCACCCCATTCGTCTGGGACAACGTGACGGGCGCGAGGAGCCGCCAGCTGCTCAGGAACGTCGAGCACACCGCCGCCGTCCACTCCTTCCTTGCAGCCATGACCGTGCAGGCGGGCCTCCTGGATTGGGAGGTCTCCCAGGTCGACCCGCCCCGCAGGGCCTCACGGCACTTCAAGCACGGCGACGGGATGCGCTCGGTCAACCCCGACGCCTTCGGCGTCCTCAGAAAGGGCGAGACCACGTGGCCCTTCCTGCTGGAGTGGGAGCGGAGGGCCGTGCGGCCCTCGACCATGTCGGAGCGCCTCGCCCCCTATCTGCGCTACTTCTCCTCTCACCGGCCCACCGACGACCACGGCACGCGGCCCTCCGTCCTCATCGTCTTCGACGACGAGATCGTCCAGACCCACTTCCTGCGCCTGGCGCGGGACGAGATGCAGGCCAAGGGCGTGACGGTGCCCCTGTGGGTCTCCCACAGGGCCGCCATCGAGCAGCTGGGGCCGCTGGGACGCGCATGGCGCGCCCCGGACGACTGGCAGTCCCCCCAGGCCATGCCGCCGCAATGACCAACGACTGACATCGGGGAAGCGGCGCGACGGCTCGCGCTCCCTTCCCCAAAGGAAGGCTGAGAGCCATGCGTTCGCAAGACGACCACAACAATAAGAAAGGCCCCCGGAGGCGTGGTGGACGGACCGTTGTCCGGCTCAACACGGCGGCCCTATGGGAGCGGCTCACGCTGCTGAACCGCTCCCAGAACTGGCTCGCCAGGGAGGTCGGGGTCAGCCCCGGCTACATCTCGATGCTGGTCAACGCGGGGCGCACACCCTCCGGTCGCATTCGCCGCCGGATGCTCAGGGCCCTGGGTTTCGACGACTTCGACCAACTTTTCACTATGGAGGATAGAGATGACGAACCATAACGATTCGTCCCGTTTCGACGGGATCACGGAGCAGACCTTCGACGAGGAACAGGACCTGGCCCTCCAGGCCGCCGTGCTGGCGGAGGACTTCCCCAAGCGCCTCGAACGGCTGCACGAGGTCAGCGGCCTCACGTGGGCAGCCTTCGCCAGGGCCATCGGCGTGGACCCCAAGCTGGTCCACCGGTGGCGCAACGGCGTCGAGCCCCGCGGCTGGGCCATGCACGCCCTCTTCCGCTTCGCAGCTCGGATGCCCGGAGGCATGGCGATCCTCGTGACCGAGAGCTTCCAGATGAGCTTCTTCAAGGAGCACAGCTAGACAAGCGGCCCCGCCGGGCGCAGGCGCAACGGCGGCACGGCGGGGCCTGAGACGGCTGGGCCGCCGGCGCTCGCCCGTTCCGTCGGCTCCGGCGGCCCAGCCGCAATCCCGTAATGAGAGGCCAGCGGCCCACCAGACGCCGCTGCGACTACGCAGTATGAAAGATACCAAGAGAAAGAAGAGACGCAAGGGACCCGCCAAGGGTGTCCCGAAAACGTCGGCCAAACGGCCGAGGTCGTCCTACACACCGGAGCAGCGTGAGAAGTACCGAAAGGGAATTCGCATCCTGGCCCGGATGGTCGTCCGCAAACACATGCAACGGCTCGAGTCCAAGGAACGTCCTCCAATGGCCAACGGCAGCGAGGAGGTCAACTGATGACCTCCCCAACGCTCATCGTCCTCAGCCTGTGTGGAGGAGTCCAGCTCAGTGGGACGGGTTCGGCAGCCAGCGTGAGGGACACTGTGGAGTTAGAGGGATGTTTCTTGCCGTTCGATGCCGAGACGCGGTATACTTTACGGTACGGTATCTGGTGATGGAGACCGGCGCGCGGCGCTACGCCGATGAGCAGGGAAACGAGGTTCGGCTCACCGACGAGCGACTCCGGCACTTCCTCAGAAGGCACCCCGAAATGGCCTCCCAGTTGCACCGGCTCGCCGATACCCTCGCCAGACCGGACGCGGTGAGCCCCTCCAGGTCCGGCCCGGCGGTCCAGCTCTACTACCGGCTCTACCCTGACCTGCAGGGCAGGAACCGCTACATCTGCCTTGTGGTGAAGAGGGAGCGGGACTACTCCTTCATCCTCACCGCCTACTTGGGTCGAAGCATCAAAGGAGAGGGACCATGACGAGCAGAAAGGTGTTTGTCTCGTACGACCAGGAAGGGGACATGCTTGAGGTACTGTGGGCGTTCAGGAAGGGCTACTTCACGCCCACAGACGACGAGCGCATCCTCAAGCGCCTGGACGACGACGGCGAGGTGATCGGGTTCCTCATCCACGAGATGAGCACGCTCAAGGAGCCGAGCCCTGTCGAGTTCGAGCTTGCGTCCGAGGCCCCTGAGGATGATGTCTCCAACGTCACGGTGCGAGAGGCGGCTGTCCGGCTGGGCGTGTCGGAACGCAGAGTGCGCAAGCTGGCCCAGGACGGGCGGATGCGGGGAGCGACGAAGGTCGGGGCGGAGTGGCTGATCCCTACGCCGGTAGAGGTGGTCCCAGGTAGACGAGGGCCTCTAGGTGTAGCTGGACGCGTGAGTGCGACAGGAGACTAATACTTGGATGGCATTCCGAAGCACATCGAAGCCACAGCACGTACCGAGTCTATGGGACGTATCCAAGATAGGAGTCCCGGCAGTGCTATTGGACGATTCCTAGCAGCAAGAATACGATCACCCAATATGACGGCGCAACCGGCTCAAAGGCTCAACTTTCTTCGTACGCACAGATACCATTCCCTCTCCAAGATTCTGAGAGACAGCAACAAATAGGAAACCAGCAATTGAGAGGTGGAAGCATGGACCCTGAACAACTGACAAGAGTTGCCGAAGGCGTTAGTAGAGGGGAATATTCTGTTTTGCTTGGTGCGGGCGCTTCCATCGGCTCACTGGGAGGCAACAACCAACCGCTCCCATCTGGCCCAAACCTGCGAGACAAACTCGTTAGTGAATTCTCGATTCCAACTGAAGGTCAAACAATAACACTGCCTCGCGCGTACGCAGCGGCTCGGCGCAACGCTCCTGAGCGCCTTGAGACATTCATTAGAACTCAATTCACGCATTGCAAGCCCGACTGGCAGAATGTTCTTGCCGACTTTGATTGGCACCGTATCTGGACTTTGAACATTGACGATATTGTCGAAAATGTCTATTACAATAGGAACATCCCATTCGACCGTTTCAACTGGACATCCAGATTTCGCGATGGGTCAAAGTCCGACCGTCAGATCATCCACTTACATGGATTTGCCACAGACTCATCAGATAGCGATCCGGAGGACTCCGAACTAGTCTTCTCTATTCAAGAGTATGCCGCAACCCTCAAAGACACACGAGCTTGGCACACAGTGTTCACAGATGAGTTCTCTGAACGACCATTCATAGTGTTGGGAGCGTCGCTTGTTGAAGAGTTCGATTTGCAGCATGCCTTGGTTAGCTCAGCCGCCACCACAATACGAGGCTTCCCTTCCGTAATAGTTCTCTCGGAAGTCACTGCTCTTGAGCGGGAGGAATTCTCCTCGTTAGGACTAATCGTTGTTGAAGCAGAGGCCCGCAGCTTTGTATCAGACCTGCATATCGAAGTCCAGAACTTCCGTCGGCAGTTGGGCAGTTTGTATGGACAACACTTTGATCCGCAAGTGGCTCGCTTCCTACAGCAATTCATCGACCTTAGGCAATATCAACCCAATCAGGATGCCACAACTCGTCATTTTTATGCGGGCTATGAACCTCAGTGGAGAAATATTCTAGATGACGACGATGCCCTAATGGAGACAACTGAGAAGTCTCTGTCAACGATTCGAAGCATTGCCGGCCGTGATGACTATGCCCAATCTGTCCATGTCCGCTCGGGTGGCTCAGGAACCGGAAAGTCTACTGGCCTTCTGCGAATGGCCAGCCACTTTATCTCTGACGGCCTACCTACATTCCAGTTTAGAGGAGAAGAGGACCTAGATATCGATGCGACTATGCGATGGTTGGGACGCATGCAAGACACCGTACTTATGTTTGATGGCTGTGCGGACTTCGCAGACTCAATTGGAGAACTTGCAGAAGCGTGCGAGTCGTCGCAAGTACGGCTGCTGGTAGTCGGAGCGGAGAGATTTAGACGCCAAAACATCTTGGAGCAAAAGATCGCCAAGAGATTCCTGCACCTTAGTCCAGCTTACGAATACCGGCTTCTGTCTGACAGGGACATCGACTCCCTAGTTGACAAGCTGTCATCGCGGCGACGGCTGGGACACATCACCCGGCAGAACCGCATTCAACAGTGTAACTACTTTAGGTCCTTCGCCTCCCGTCGATTATTTGAGGGTATGGCCAACCTGGAAGGTGGTCAAGGGTTCCAAGCACGAATATGCGAAAGCTATCGCCTGGTGGATGATGAAAGCGTAAGACGTCTTTATGCTGCGTGCAGTGTGGCATATGAGCTGGGTTATCCTTTGCCCTTGGGAATATCTTCCAAAATAGCGGGTATGACTGCTACGCAATTGCAAGCATCTTTGGTAGGTGATGAACAAGACATCATGCTGATAGACCGCAATGGAGTCAGACCACCTCACAGAATTACGGCAGGAATGGTTGTTGAGTCGGCCCTGTCGATGGAAGAGCGATTCGCTGCGATGCGAAGCCTTATGTTGGCCTTGGCACCACACATAGATATTACTGCCATCGTAAACTTGACGCGCCCTTACAGATTATTGAGGCGTCTAATGGATCAAGAATCTGTGATGCGGTTGGTAGGACCTGATCTTGGACGGACTCTATATGAGGTGATTCAGGATCCCTACGATTGGAATGGACGGTATTGGGACCAACGTGCCTTGTTCGAGTCCGAGCTTGGGAATCACGCGCAAGCTCGCTCTTATGCGGAACATTCACTTAAGACACATCATCATCCATTTGCGCTCAATACACTTGGAACCGTCTTGGGACGCATGGCTGTGCAAGGTGGCGATATTGAAGTACTAAAGGAAGCGATAAGGAATCTCGAATACGCCCGTGATCAGCGCAGGTGGGATGCCTCCGAGCATCCATACGTTACTTTCTTCACGACAATGGTTAGGTTCGGCCAGGAGTGGGGACTTGCAGCTATACCGACCCAGCTCCGCAGCACGTTCACCGAGTGGTTGAATCAAGCAAATAGATCCGTCGTTTTCTCTAATGCCAGGACGGAGCAGCAACTCGAGATATTTCAGCAGGATTGGCTGTATCTTGCGGTCCAATAGAGAGCGGACACTGGCGCGGGAGGACTGGCGCGGGAGACGACGGAAACTGGCATGGTGTGGCTGACTCAGACACTCACCGAGGCGAAACTGGGTATGCGTGGTTCCGTGACGTCGGGCGCTCCGACCATGAGCGCAACGCTGTCAGAAAAGGATCAGAAGGACTAAACGACCTATCGCAAAGAACATATGGGACCCACTGAACATGCCATTTGAAGTATTCAACATATTCTCCCGATGTTCCGAGACACATGGAGCCCATTCGAGGTTGGAGGATGCTGCCTTCTGTTTCGCCCAATTGACGCAACGCTATGGCGGTGACATACCAGTGCATCCCATCTCTCAAAAGTATGTCTATGAAATAGCCGCCATCGATAGAAAGGGAAACCAAAGGAATTTCTTGGAGCCGGAAACGCAGAAGGCGGTTGCGCTGCACCTGGACCCAAAGTCGGTCGCGACCGAGGTCCCCGGGATCACGACGTTCTCGCACCTCGCGAAAATGTACTACGAGGCGTCAAGGCTGATACCGGTGACGGGCATCAACCTGAAAGGAATGTTCGATCACCACGGTGAGGACCGTCATTTCTGGAACACCGACGCAGGCAAGGGCCAAGCGTTGGCCTACGCGCAGCAGGCTGCGTTCACGCTAGAGCTATCACTCAAGGCATACCTGGAAGTACTTGGCAAGTTGGCGTCGACGGACCTCGCAGACATCCGGAAATGGCGGAAGCACGAGCTTACCAACCTCTTCAAACTGCTTACAGACGACGAGAAGAAGCAGCTAGAAGAGTGGTGGAATCAGTCGGATGCCAAGAGGGTTCACTTCAAGGGCAGCTTTCGAGAATTCCTTTCAGCCAGCAACAAGCTCTACATGAGGTGGCGATACATCACCGATCTCAAATCGGCAGACCTCTCGATGGATATACCGATGATGTTGAGCGCCTCCGACTTCCTGTTGTCTGCTTCGGACCGGGTGTTCAGGAAGAACTCACCAATCAAGGTCAACATCACGACGACAACGCACCCAAGCACAGAGGATTGCGGCGGAAAGCCAATATCCCGGTACGTACCGACCCTGGTAGAAGGTCGGGTACGTGCTGTGAACATACCCGACGGATTCGATCCCCACAGCATCGTCGAGCTTGTGATCGACTCCGACCAGCACGAAGACGAGGTCATTGCCCAGTTCTACAAGCGGAATGTGAAGGATTACTTTGGCCTTGAGGGCGAACGGGTCACCCTAGTCGGGAGAGTCAGAGAGGATCAGCCACATTTGTTGCCCCATCCAAGTCACCGGGACGAAACCGAGAAAGAGCTTACGTATACCTCTGGGTGCCGCACTCTTAAGGGATCGGTCCACGACATACGGATCGTCCATTCCGCACATGGTGGACCTGGCAAAGTAAACCTTGCCTTGTGGGACGAGACCTTCTTCACTCAAGTTGAATGCTTCTTTGTGACCGATGAGGAGCGTGACCAGCTCAAGGACATCAATCTCGGCGACAAGGTCCTGATACGTGGCTGTATCACGTTGTTGAACGGGAAGCCGATGCTATTGGTTGGACCTGAGCGAATCGAAAAGGTCGTCGAAAACCCGGATACGTAGGAGGCAACTTCCATCTATGTAAGGGGTTCGTGGTTCCCGCTCCCTCACGAGGCCCGGACTGCCTTTATGGACGGCCCCGACCCAACCCCCCAGGAGGATAGGGATGGAAACGTCACAACGAATCGGCCATATTTGGCAGTTCGGATTCGCTGGGCGTGGCGCCCTTGACAACGACAGCCCCGGACCTACATGATAAGAGTATGACTGTGTCATACTTGTGGGGACAAAGAGAGAGAATGCCCACAACCCGAAAGGCCATCACCTTTTCCATGCCACCGGAGTTGGCCGATCAGGTGCAACAAATGTTGAAGGAGGAGGGCCGCACCATGAGCGAGTTTCTCCGAGAGGCCATCCGCCTGTACATGGAGGAGCGGGAGTGGCTGCGGCGGGAGCGCCGCCAACGGGCCGAGGCCCGCCGGAACGACCAGGAATGAGCAAGGAGAACGCACCCATGAACCAGAACACCGACTACACGTCCGTGGCCCTCTACGCCAAAGTCTCCAGCGACCGCCAGGACGTGGACCTCTCCATCTCCGCCCAACTCAGGGCGCTCAGAGACTACGCACAGAAGAACGGCTACATCGTCGCCCGAGAGTACGTGGACGAGGCCGAGAGCGGTCGCATCGCCGACCGCCCGGAGTTCCGCAAGATGATCGACGAGGCCAGCAAGTCCGAGGCCCCCTTCAAGGAAATCCTGGTCTGGAAATTCTCCAGATTCACCCGTAAGCGAGAGCACGCCGTCGCCTTCAAGTCCATGCTGCGGCGCAAGGGCGTGAGAGTGGTCTCGATCACCGAGCACGCCGACGACTCCCCGACAGGCAAGCTCATGGAGGCCATCATTGAGAGCGTGGACGAGTTCTACAGCGAGAATCTGGCCCAGGAAGTGACGAGGGGTATGCGGGAGGCGGCGTCACGGGGCTTCTTCATGGGTCCCAAGGCCCCATTCGGGTACAGGAGGGTGAAGGTCAATGACGGCGCAAAGGAGCGTCCCACCTTGGAGGTCGACCCTGCCAACGCTCCGGTGGTGAAGGAGATATTCGAGAGCTCGCTGCGTGGGAATGGCCTCAAAGAAATATCCAAAGCCCTGTACGACCGAGGCATCACAAATCGTGGCAAGCGCTGGCTCAAGGGGACTCTCCATTACCTGCTGACCAACGAGTCCTATACCGGCACTGCCGTCTGGGGCAGAACGTCGAAAGGAGCGAAGGCTGACGACCCCGTGCGTGTGGAGGGAGCGTGGCCAGCCCTGGTTTCGAGGGAGATGTTCGACGCTGTGCAGAGGGGCTTGCGAGACCGTGCGCCGACGGTTCATGAGCCCGGCCGAGTGGGTAGCAAGTTTCTGCTGAGCGGGTTGCTGAAGTGCGGCGTGTGCGGCAGGTCCTATATTGGTCAGGGAGCCAAGAGTGGGCAGTTCGCCTATTACATCTGCGGCACGCTGTATCGTGATGGCGCGGGCACCTGCGAGGCCAGCTACCTGAATGCACCCAGGGTTGAGGAGTTCATCGTCGAAAGAATCAGGGAACGAATCCTTACCGAGGAAACCATCGTCGAGCTGGTATCAGCGGTTGCTGAGGAGATCGACGTCGTGGCCGGCGAGCTGGCCGGGAGGCTGGATTCGATAGGCTCCCAGCTTGCGGAGGTTCGGAAGCGGCTTGAGAAGAACTATGAAGCCCTTGAAACGAGCGCTCTCACTCTGGAGGCCCTGTCGCCTCGCATCCTTTCTCTCAGGCATCGTGAGGAGCAACTGGCGGCAGCCCGTGAGAACGCCGCCGGTCAACTTCAACAGCGCAGAATGGAACTGCCTTCTACCGAGGAGATCAAGGGGTATGTGGCAGATTTCCGAGAGCTACTACAGGCTGGCTCGTTCCCTGAGCGAAAGTCGCTCATCCGCAACTTCGTGGAGCGCATCGACGTATTGGGAACCGAGGCCACGTTAGCTTACACAGTCCCTATGCCAACGGACGGCGTGAGACGCGAATCGGCCTCGGTTCTCGATTTTGTCAAGACAAGTCCACCAGGTAAGACCGAATTCATAACTCGCCCGTTTAGGGCTATCTCTGCGGCGTCCGCTCCCCCTATGGGACTGTCATCAGGCGTCGGCATGGAGTAGATGATGGCGGCCCTGCCGGGCTTGACCTGTACCTCCTTGACGAAGGAGTGGACGAAGGCCCTGGTCTCGGTCAGTTCGCTGGTCTTGAGGAACTCGCTCATCTCCTCGGCGAAGGTGGCAATGGTGTCGGCGCTGTCCAGAAGCTGCCGCCTCTCTTTCAGCAGCCCTCTCGCCTCCTCTGCGGCGACTTCAAGGGTCTCCTTGCGCTCCCGGAGTTCCACGATGAGGTCCGAAGCCTCGGCCACGTCCACGCTGTCGCTCTTCGCTATGAAGTGCCAGACGCGACCCAGTTGCTTCTTCACCTCCTCAAGCTCCCCGTCGATACTCTCCAGCCTCTCCCGCTGGTCGCGGGCCACGCCGTCCATCTCCTCGTCCAGCAGCTTCACCAGGTCTCGGATGTTGGACTCGGTGAGAATGTTGGCGCGAAGCTCATCGACGATGATCTTCTCGAATTTCTTGGCGTTGAGCCTGGGGGTCTTGCAGGTTCCCTTGCCGCGCTTGAGGAGGGAGTGGCAGATGTAGTAGGTGTACTTGCCGCTCTTGGCCTCGGCTGCGGTCATGGCCTTGCCGCAGGTCTCGCACTTGGCCAGGCCGCTGAGCAGGTAGGGGCTAGAGATGCGGCGGGGGTTCACCTTCTTCGGGGCGCGGGACTCCATCATCCTGGCGATGCGCCGGAACTCCTGCTTGGAGACGATGCCGGGGTGTGCGTCCTCGACGCGCACGGGCGGCGCTCCGTCCTTGGCCTTTTCTCCCCAGACCACGGTTCCGGCGTACGCCTCGTTGGTGAGCACGAAGTGGACGGTGGTCTTGAGCCACTTCTTGCCGTTGGAGGTGGGGATGCCCTCGGCGTTGAGGGTCTTGGCGATGTCGAGGGTGCTCTTTCCCTGGAGGGCCATGTCGAACATGCGGCGGACCACGGCGTCGGCGGGCGGGTTCAGCTCCAGCTTGGGGCGCTTCTTCGGCCCGTCTTGGACGTGGACCCGCTTGTAGCCGTAGGGGGCGTAGGTGGTCATCCAGAAGCCTCTGGACGCCGCCTCCCGCATCCCCCGCGTGACCTCCTGCGCAAGATTTTCGCTGTAAAATTCGTCCACGCCCTCGATAATGGCCTCCAACAACCTGCCGGTAGCGGTGTCCTCGGCCTGCTCGGTGATGGAGACCACGCGGATGCCCCGCCTGCGCAGCATGGACTTGAAGGCGACGGCGTGCTCGCGCTTTCGGGTAAAGCGGCTGAACTTCCAGACAAGGATTTCCTTGAAGGGGGCCTCGGGCTTGCGGGCCGCGTCTAGCATCTTCTGGAACTGGGGCCGGTCGGCGATGCGCCCGCTCTCGGCCTCGTCCACGTACTCGCGGACTACCAGGTAGTCGTTCTTCTCGGCGTAGTCCCTGAGCGCCCTTAGCTGGGCGGCGATGGACAGGTCCACGTCCTGGCGGTCGCTGGACACTCTTGCGTAGAGGGCCACTGGCGTCAGATCGAGTCGGTCATTCATCAGTCTCTCCTCCTTGTGTTTCACTCTGTCCTGTCCGGCGGGAGCGCAGCCGTTCCAGCCGCTCCCGTCTGCGCCACTCCCGCTCCTCCATGAAGATGCGGATGGCCTGGCGGAGCAGCTCGCTCACGGAGAGGTCATCCTCCTTCATCACCCGCCGCACCTGCGCCTCCATCTCCGGGGGCAGCGAGAAGGTGAGGGTCTTGGACTTCCTGGGAGTGGTCACTCTCTTTTTGCCTCCTTGTATAGTGCAATGTCTTACTATACACTATTGAGGCACCGGCTTTCAATCCCCATGCAAGCCAATGCTGTCACACGCCGTATCGATCCCTCCAGTAGTTGGCCCAATCTACGGTCTCATCGGGAAGACTTCGCGCCACACCGTCGAGCAACTGTGCCGGGGCTACCATGTCGAACTGCGCGTCCGGATCCTTCAGAGAGGCCCGCATCACGGTCTCCACAGTCTCCAGTTTGGGAAATCGTTGAGCCAACAAAGGGGAAGTGGTTGTTCTGCCATCGGTGACGGTCCGATAGGCCCAGTTCCCCTCCGGGACGACCACCACTACCTTGGCCTCGTCGACTCCCAACTCTCCTTCCTCGACCATGCGGTCTGCCAAGAGCCTCTGGCGCATAATCTGGTAGAAGGGTTCATAGAGGAAGTCGTCGAGGATCGGGACGGTGGCCGGATTGAACGACGAGAATGGGGAGTGGTAACGCTCGGTATATCTCGATCGGCGAGTGACTCCCTTGGATCCCCCGCCCTTGAACTCAGGGTCTGAGCTCAGGTACTGCTCGACGTACTTCCACTCCAGCAGGTAGGCACGCCTTCTTCCCGGTATCGTTTCGGCGACGAGGAAGGCGTCGATGCTAGTGTTCTGAGAACCTCTGGTTCTACCTCCCTCCAGGGAGTGACCGAGGCCGATCCACTCGAACTCCACGTCGGATGCGCATCCATCGTGGGTGATGGCGATGACACCCACGACGTCATCATCAAGAGCGCGCAGGGCAGATAGCAACGCTCCGGGGATTCCGGCCAGAGGCAGCAGGAAGTTGACGCAGGCCACCTGGGAGCTGGCCATGTTGCGGGTGGGACCGTCCGACTTGCTGTCATCGCCGCTCCTCGAACTCTTCCACCACTTGATACCGCGTTGTCTGAAGTGGTCGATGGCCCCACCTTCACCACGGATACCGGGGTAGAGGTTATCGGCTTCACAGCCGATTGCTAGCAGGTGAGGGTTGCGCAAGCCCTTGTCGTCAGTAGGCGAACGTCCCCGGTCGCTGACGGTCGGCGACACATCCCGAAATTGTTGTTGTCGCCTCTTGGCGGACCTCTCAAAGCCGGTTCTTGAATTGCGTCTTTGCATCTCTGTTTACTCCTTTCCGTTCACTCCTTGGCCGCCCCGATGTCTGTCTCCAATCTGCCGCAATACCCGACTTCAACTACCAGGGGCCGACCGCCGCCGCTACGGGCTTGCGCCTGCGCCCGGGCATGTCCGAGGCGATCATCTGGGGTCCGAGGACGGAGGCGTAGCTTTCGGACACGGCGATGACCACGACCTTCGCCAGTTTGCCCGTCCAGAAGACGGGCCTGGCTATGGCGGCGCAGCCGCCGTCCTGGGCGTATCGCGCCGTGCCGTAGCGGACGGCCTGCGCCGCCAGGGAGCCGGGGGGGATGAGCCTGCCCCTGCGGGGCAAGCCTCCCCGCTCGCCGCAGATGGGGAACGTGGCCGGCGTGCCGAATCCCCGCGTCCGGCGCACCACCTTCGCCCGCAGGTCGAGCGAGTCGGTCCAGCCTGCGGGGTCGCTCTTGTCCTCCCGCGCGTACAGGACGGCCATGAAGGGCGGCTGCCTCAGCACCTCAGCCAGCCGGATGGTCACCGAGGCGTATGAGCATAGGAAGGCACGCTGCAACTTCAGCACGTCCAGCCCCCACTCCAGGGCCAGCAGCTCGAAGGCCCTCGGCTGCATCAGCACCGCCGCCGCGAAGCGTTCGGCCTGCGTGCACACGATCCGGTCGGGCGGGGAGCCTGAGTCCATGTCGCAGAGGGTCTCGTGGATGATCTCGTAGGTCTCGTGGACCACCGAGTAGTCCTGGGTCCCGGCCCACATGTCCTCGCGGTAGTGGATGTCGTAGCCGCCCCCCGGTGCGCTGTAGTGGATGCCCTTCACATCCAGGTGCCTCCTGCCCGACACCTCCCCGAACCCGGCTCGTTTCAGCAGGGCCTTGATCTGCTCCATCGTGGGGCGGGCGGGGACGTCGAAGTAGCGCACGAAGCGTGCGGCGAGCCGCTCCGGGTCCAGGGCCTCGCGGGGGGAGTCGTCCAGCAGCCTTCGGCAGAAGTCCTCTCTCGTCCTGTTCATTCCAGCAGCCTCTTGTTGGCGAATCGCTCGTACATCTCGACGATGAACCGCTTGGTCTTCAGGGTGATTGGGCCGTCGGGCCGGGTGCCCACGCGGAAGACGGGATCGGCCAGCACGTACCGGTAGGCCCGCTCGATCTCCATCGCCTCGCCGCCGTAGGGGTCGGGCTGGCCCACGCGCCCGGCCCGCTTCATCAGCTCGTCTGCGTCCACGTTGTAGAGGGCGGCCAGCTTGCCAATCATGTTGGAGCCGGGCTTCCGGCCACCCCGCTCGATCTGGGAGAGGTAGGAGCTGGAGATGCCGGTGCGCCGGGTCACGTCTCGCAGGCTGAGGTCTCCCCGCAGCCGTCTGAGCAGCGGCCCGATTTCGTCATCGCCCTCGATGGCCTCTCGGTCCTCAAGGTCCCGGTCGTCGTCAACCTCATCCATGATGTCTCCCTCTTGCATCCGTAGTTGCGAACAGCGTCGCGCACGGCGTACCTGCTACATTGCAGCTACATTGCTGCTAACTAATTGTTACATCAGAGCGAGCAATTGTCAATCAATCTTTCTACAAGGCCCCGACATACGCCTCTCGGCCATTGCCTCTGTCCGCTCTATATTGCTACACTTACGCCAACAGAACGGATTATCGTATTTCGATCCGAGTATACATCCCCGACGCCCGCGAGGGCCACCCCCTCGCGGCGCTCCAGACCCCACGAGAGAGACGGAATCGCGTGAGTAGCAAGCGAAAGCGGAAGCTGACGGACAGGCAGGAGCGGAGGCGCATCGAGGGCCTGCGGATACTGGCCCGCATCATCGCGCGCCACTACCTGGCCAACCCCCACCTGTACCCCAACGGCGCAGCCGGGGACGGGTCCCAGTCGGCCGAGAAGGAGGGTGCGGCGTGAAGCGCAGGCAACCCTCCTCCAGGGTAAAACTCGACCCTCACAAGGTGTGGGAGCTTCTGAACCGGCTCAACATGACTCAGAACGAGCTGGCGCGGCTGGTCGGCACCTCGTCCGGCTACCTGTCCCAGCTCATGTCCGGGACTCGCTGCCCCTCGGCGGACATGCGCAGGCGGCTCATGGAGGCCCTGGGCGTCACCCGATTCGAGGACCTGTTCATCCTGGAGCAGGTCCATGTGTAGCGAAGGCCCCGCCTCGTCCGCTCCCCTGCTCGTTCCGCCCGGCGTCGCCCTGATGCCCGACGACTTCCCCGAACGGCTGGAGGCCGTGAGAGAGCTGTTCGATCTCAACTGTGAGGAGATGGCGGTGGCGTTGGGGGTGGACCCGCGCCAGCTGATGCGCTGGCGCATCAAGGGCGGCGCTCCCAACGGCGGAGCGATGCTGGCCCTTGTGCGGCTGGCGGTCCGTTCGCCGGAGGGTCTGGCGAAGCTGCTGGGCGAGGACGTAATCGTGATCTTCAAACCGAGGAGGAGGGACCATGACCACTAGAGAACGGAAGCGGACGTTGAACAACCGGCCCCCGCCCTTTCCCGAGGACTTCGGGGAGCGGCTGGAGGGCCTGAAGGACTTGTCCGGGCTGTCGTGGGGCGAGTTCGCCGAGCGTCTCGGCGTGACGCAGCGCGGCCTGGCGAAGTGGCGCAGGGGAGGGCCGCCTTCGGGGGCCTACTTGTGGGCCATCATCGAGCTGGCCCGCGAGCTTCCCGGCGGCTACGACCTGATGATGTACGGCGACGACGGGACGGAGGAGTAGAGGGGCCATGGGACGCCGGCAGGAGCGGGTTTACCACGTAGAGCCTGAAGAGTTCCCCCAGGACTTTCCTGAGCGCCTCGACCGCTTCCGGCAGGCCGCAGGGCTGTCCTGGCGGGAGCTGGCCCGCCGCCTGAAGGTCAACGCCCGCATCGTGCGCCGATGGAAGGCGGGAGCCAAGCCCGGCCCCGGCCACCTGGTCAACCTGTTGGAGTTGGCCGCGGGGATGGGGCTGCTCCACCACCTGCTGCGCGGAGTGGAAGAGCCGAGCGCGTTCCAGGGGGCGGGCCAATGACCAGATACAGGCAGGGACACATGGAGAAGGTATGCCGGGGCTGCGGTCGGGTCTACTACCGGCAGTTCCGGCGCAATTCGGGCCGGGAGGGGTGGTGCGGCGGCAGGTGCTACATGCGGACCTACCGGCGAAGCCTGGGAGAGGCCGCCAACGGGCAACCGGCGGGCGCGGCGAGGGCCGGGCGGTTCATCCCGCCCGGCCCTCTTGTTTGTCACCAAGACACTCTGGAAGGGAGAGAGACAGTGACTGAGAGCGAGGAGATCATCGGATTCAATCTCGACCTGGTGGCCGAGCGCCCCCTGGTTGCGCAGACGCGGTTCGCGGAGGACGGTAGCATCGGCGTCGATTGGCGGGGCCGCTGCTGGGCCTGGCTGAACGGCGACGAGGCCCCGGCGTTGGCGGAGGTGGTGGTCAACGACGCGGAGACCGCCAGGCTGCTGTTTCCCGGCCAGGTCCGGCGGGTACGGGCGATGGTCCGGGCCGTCGAGACGGCTGCGGGCAGGGTTGCGGGCCTGGAAGTGCTGACGGACCTGGGCTGGGAACCCCGCACGGAGCCGTGCGCCGCCGCCAGGGGGCTGCACGAGGGCGGGAAGGTACGGATCGTCGGCGGTACGGTTCAGCGACAGCTCAATGGCAAGGTGGGCACGCTGCTCAGGTATACCAGCGCCACCGTCGAGGTGGACGGCAGGCGGTACGGCGTGGGAGTAAGGGGCCTGGAACCCGTCGGCGGCGGGAACGGTCCGGAGGAGGCCGCCGTGGGTCTGGACTGACGGCCAACACCACAGGCAACGGCTGTCCATCGACGCAAAGAGGGCCGGGCGGTTCAAATCCGCCCGGCCCTCCTGTCTTTTCCGGCCCTTCCCCCTCCTCGCCGCTCACCGCCTGCCGCACCGGGGGTCTCCGCTTCGTCTTGGATGGGAGGCCCCTTTGGTGTATCGTTGGGTCTGCACCACCCGGAAGACGCTAACGCTGCCTTGCGGCAGCCTGGCACAGGGCGCACAAGGGGTGTGGAGATCAAGGCTGCATGATCCCAGACGCGGGCGTCTGCACTCTCGGCGTCTGGGGGCCGTCTCGGTTTGAGACGCTCTGTTCTCGTTCCGGGGAGGCTTCTGCAAAACGGGTTTGGACGAGGAGGCAATCACAGACAGAGACCGAGGAGGTTGCGCCATGGCTGTCGAAGGACGTGAAGGGAGCACCGGGAAGCAACGACGAACCCCTTTCCCCGAGGACTTCGGGGAGCGGCTGGAACGCCTGTTGAAGATGGCCGAGTTGTCGCCGCAGGAGTTGGCCGAGCTTCTCGGCGTGACGGAGCCCACCGTGCGGAGGTGGCTCAGGGGAGGGGTGCCCAAGGGGTTCAACTACATGGGCATCATGCAGCTGGCGCGGGGCGTTCCCGGGGGCTTCAATCTAATGCTCTACGGCGACCCGGAATCGGAGGGCGAACCGGCGAAATAGGAGCGAGAGGCCGGGCCACGTCCAAGCGCCCTCCTCCTCCTCTTTCCTCATCTCCTGACGACGCCCTGGGGATCCGTCCTCGACGCCCTGCGGTTGAGGGCGCGGTCGAGGATCCCGAAGGCCAAGCGGATGCCCAGCTCCGTCACCCTTTGGGAGGGTTCCTCCTCCTGCTTGAGGAGGGCGTGGGCGATGAGGTCGGCCATCTGGAGCAGGTCGTCGTCCTGGGAGCTTCGGAAGGAGGGGCCGCCGATGATCCGCTCTATGGGGATGTCCTTCGTCGCCTCGCCGTCCTCCCAGACCTCGTACCTGCTGGGCACGGGGTTGCGGCTCCTGAGCCTGCCGTAGAGCCGCCTGATCATCCGCTCCCCTCCCTCGTCGAAGATGAGATGGGCGTATCGTCCGTCCGCCGCGACGGAGGTGTTGATGCGGTTGAGCAGCCGGTTCAGGCTGACCTGTTCGTAGCCCTTTACGTCGGCCTTGCGCAGGCAGACGTTGACGACCTCGATGCCGCCCAGGGAATGGGCGGCGTTCTCTATGATTCGCAGGCCGTCCATGAAGATCTCGGCTCCCTGCTCCGGGGTGAGCCTGCGGCCGGTGTTGTCGATGCGGGCCAGCTTGCCCCGTCCGGCCAGCAGGTCGCAAGCGTGCAGCTCCCGGCTGGTCGGGACGCTGAAGTCGCCCGCCAACGCCCTGCGCCAGTCCTGAATGCGGCCATGCAGGCCGTTCCATCGCTCGGCGTTCACGCCCAGGGCGGAGCGGACGTAGTATCGGGGACCCTCGGACTCGTCGATGTAATAGATTCTCATGGCCTTGGTTCTCCTTGCATGTCGGTCAGGGGGCGCACCGGCTCGAAGCCGCCGCCCGGGGCGAACCATGCCCGTCCCAGCGGCCCCTCCCGCTCCACCAGCTCGCGGTGGGAGGCCAGCAGGGGCACGGAGGTCCTGAGACGGTCCATCTCCTGCTGGGCCACTCTCAGGAAGTGGGTCTGGGCGATATCGTCGTCGAAGACGACCAGGACGACGGGCGGCGCGCCGTGGTCGTCGATGGGCCGGTGGGACGAGTAGTAGCGCAGGTATGGGGCGAGTCGCGCCGCCATGGTGACCGGCCGCACCGCCCTCCGCTCCCACTCCAGGAAGAAGGGCCATGCGGTCTTCCCGCGCCTGAGCATCCCGAAGGCGTCGGGGTGCACCGAGCGCCTGCCGCCGAAGTAGCGGAAGTAGCGGGACGCCCTGCGGGGCGGGTCGAGCTGGTCGATCTCCCAGCCCAGGACGCGGGCCTGGCGGGAGAGGGCCGCCGCAAAGCCGTGGACGGAGGCGGTGTGCTGCATGTCGCGGAGGAGTTGCCGGCTGTGCCTGCCGGAGACGCTGCGCCAGCCTGCTGCGGCCCCGGAGTCGGGGGGAGCGGCGCTCCACCGCTTCTTCGCTCCGCCGACGGCGGCCCGGTCCCTACGGGCCAGCAGGGTCAGCCCCGCATCGGTGAGCACCAGCCGCCGGTCTGCCGAGGGGACGCGGGCGGCCAGCCCGAAGCCCTCAAGGGCCGTCGTGAGCTGGGAGGCCCTCTGATTGGTGACGCCCAGCAGCCCGGCCAGGTCGCCCAGGGCGAGCCAGGGCCAGTCGGAGAGCAGGTCGAGGGCGCGCTTCTCGGCGGGCTTCAACAGGGCGGGCAGCATGTGCTCGGGGACGCCCCGCTCGCTCCCCCGCTCGTCGATGTCCTGGGGCATGGAGACCCGCGCCAGGGGCCGCTCGGCGGGGAGCGATCCCCTGCGTTCGATCCGGTCGATGGCGTCTCTGAGGCTGACAGCGGCGTTGACCGAGGACAGCCGCCACACCGCGTCGTCGGTGGCCGCTGCCGCCGCCTCCCGCTCCAGGGCTAGGACCGTTGGCGTGGACGCCCGGCGCAGAATCCCTCGGGCGTAGCGCAGCCGGGTCTCGTCGGGGAGGACGAGCAGGATTCCGCCGGGCTGCGGCCCGTCCCTGAGCCGCCCGATCCGCTTGGAGAAGCCGGTGCGGTCGGTGGCGTGGCCCTGCCGGACGATGCCGATGGTCCTCCCGTCGGGAAGGATGATGGCGGCGTCCATCGACATGGCGCGGTACCAGCGGAAGCGGATGGGGTGGTGGATGTTGGCGACGGCGGAGGCCAGGCGATAGACCACGGCCACGGCGTCGAGCCTCTCCAGGAAGACGCGCCGCCACCGGGCCGCCAACGGGTAGCTGCGGAGCAGCCGATCCGGGGTGAGGTCTTCCTCCTGGGCCAGGCGGCGCAGGCCGTCGGCGGTGAGGTGGAACCTGCGGGTGGGGGCAACGAGCTCCGTCCCGTGGGGTACGGAGGCGATCAGCCCCGCGTCCTCCAGCTGGTGGGCGGCCTCGTAGACCGCGCTCTGGGACCAGCCGGAGAGGGCGGCCATCTCCAGCCGGTCGAGAAAGGGCATGGCGGCGAGGCGGCGAAAGAGCTCCCGCTTTCCCCCGGTGAGCGGCCTCATTCCTCAAGCTCCTCGTCGGCCGTCCCGTCCGCCGTATCGGGGGCGGCGTCCCCGGGGTTCTGGTTGCGCTTGCTGCGCACCCTGCGGGGAGCCGTTCCCTGGGACTGGCCGCCGCTCTCCTCCGCCTGGGACTCCTGGGCCTTCCTCAACTGCTCCAGCTCCTTCCGGTACCTGTCCACCAGGTCTTGCATCTCCGCGTCCCGGCGTTCGATGTCGCTGGCAGGTGTTAGGTAGCTCTCGGCCAGGTCGCGGATGCGCTCGGCGGTTTCGGCGTCTCCCGGCTCCGGCTTGGCGACCTTCATGGAGAAGGCGTCCATCCGCTCCGTTCCCACGGTGGCGCGGACGTAGCACTGGTGGACCGGCAGGGAGGTGATGTCGTCCTCGGTCACCCGCTCCTTGCCCAGCTCCCACACGAGCTGGCGGGCGTCGTTGCCCGCCACCTGGAAGACGGCGAGGCAGCCCACGTTGGCGAGGAGAGTGTCCCGCATGGTGCGGGAGAGGTCGTCCAGCTTGGCGAGGCTCTGGGTTGCCAGGACGAAGGACGCCCCGAACTTCCCAAGCTCCGACAACATGCTCTCGTAGTCCACGCCGGGCATGGACTGCATCTCGTCCACCACGACCAGCGCGCCCCGGCGCTGCTCGAAGGGCAGGCTGCCCTGCTCCCGTATCACGGCGTCCACGAGGTTGAGGAGGGACGCGCCCACCAGGGCGGCCACGTCCCTTCCCGCCTTGCCCTGGGCGGTGGAGACCAGCAGGATGCCGCCGTCGTGGATGGTGCGGCGCATGTCGATGGTGGAGCGGGGCTGGCCCAGGATGGCCCGCGCCCGCTTGGAGGATGCGTAGTAGGAGAGGCGAGTCTGGACCGGGGCCAGGGCGTCGGCGCGGGTCTCGCGCCGCCAGCCGAAGAAGTCCCTGGCCCACCACTGCATCAGGTAGGGGTCGTTGACCTTCGCCAGCACCTCGGCGCGGAATCCGTCGTCGGCCAGGATGCGCAGTCCGTCGAGGATGGTGTACTGCTCGCCCGCGTCCGTCCTCTCATTGGCCTCGTGAAGGGTCTTCACCGTCTGTTCGAGGATGGACTGCATCCTCGGCCCCCACTGGTCCCACAGGCCCTTGGCGATGCGCACGACGGAATCGGCGGTGCGGTCGCGGTCGGAGAAGATGCGGGTGTCCAGCAGGTTGACGCCGGGCGCTCCCCGCTCGTCGGCCAGGTCGATGAGCCGCACCTGCTCGATGAGGGACTCCGGGACGTGTTGGAGCAGGCCGCCCACCAGGTCGGCGTGGGGGTCCACGACGACGATGGCGTCTCCGTCCCTGCCCTCGGCCTTCTCCCGCATCTTGTGGACGACGATGTGGTGCATCAGGGTTGACTTGCCCATGCGGGTGCGGGCCACGTAGAGGTGGTGGCGTCTCAGCAGGTCGGCGGGGAAGTGAATCTTCCTGGGTGTTCCCGTGGTGGTGTCGCCGACGTGGGCGCCGCCGCTGACGCTGCGGGCGGTGGGCAGCAGCACCCTTGCCCCGGCGCGGGCCACCAGGGGCGTCTCGTCCCTGGCTCCCGGCGGGTGCCACAGGCAGGCCGCCTCGCGGACGCCCATGACGCTGCGCTTCCCGAACAGGCCGGGGCCTGACGGGTGGAGCATCGAGGGGTCGGGCACGGCGGGCCGCACCCGGCTCACGTCGAGGCGCGCCCCTGCGGGGTTGTCATAGTCGCGGTAGGCGGCGGCCACCGGCTCCAGCAGCTCATTCGCCCGGTGGGGCCGGGTGCTCCGGGGCAGGATCGCCGTCACCTGAATCTCGGCGTCGAAGGCGATGCGGGAGACCTTCTCCTTGATGAGGATGGGATCGAAGACCCGCTTGCGGGCCTTCTTCCAGCGGTGCCAGGCCCAGCCGCCCACGGCCAGGGCGAGGGCGACGCCCGCTCCCATGAGCACGGCCTTCCAGGTCTCTCCCGCCTGCACCCACAGGTAGCCTCTGACGGCGGCCAGGGCCGCCACTCCCAGGACGGCCATCGTAATCCCGTCCATCTGGAGGGGCTTGGTCTGGTAGGTGTAGGCGGGGTCCCGCCGGTCCTCCACAGGCCGCTTGTGGGCCTTCTCCAGGTGGGACTCCGACCAGTCGGGTCCCACCGAGCGCAGCATCAGCCGCGCCACGATGCGCTCCCCCTCGTTGAGGTTGGAGAGCGCGCCCATGAGGGCGATGAGGGGGTCGGAGCCGGGATCGAGCAGGTCGTCGTCCCGGAAGACCCGGAGAGGCACGTACTCGGGGCCGTCGGCCCTGAGCGTCATGCTCCACGCCTGCTCGTCCTCGGCCAGGCGCAGGGGGTCGTCCCCGGCGGGAATCTCCTGTATCTGGGCCTGGGGGTAGCGGGCGGCGATCTGGGCGCGCACCACCTGGTCGTCCAGGCAGCGGGCCAAGAGCGTTACGCCGTCGGCGTCCCCTGCAAGCTCCAGGGAGAAGGGTTCGGGGACAGCGATGGAGCCGAGCATGTTCTCGACTCCCAGGAGCGTTCTCTCCCCCGTCCTGGGCGGCGTCACCGCCAGAAGCGCCGGGGGTTTCTTGGCCTCGTTGTTCAGCAGCCACTTGATGGGGTTCACTTTCATTCGCTTGCTCCTTTCTCTATCGGTTCTCTCGCCTTGCGGTCGTTCGGTCGCTCCTAGTGACGACCGGGCCGCCACTCGATCACCTCCGTCTCCTCCGGCGTGGCCTCGATGCGGACGGGGAAGCGGTGGCCCTTCGACAAGAGCAGCCCGTCTCCCCTGGGGCAGGACAGCAGCCAGCGTTGAAGGTCTTCGGGCAGGTCGAAGGCGTCGCCGACCGTGCTTATGGCTGCCGCGTCCTGCTGCAAGAGCAGCTTGAAGGCGGCGTTCTGGAGGAGCGCCCGCCCTGAGTGGCCGGTGATGGCGCGGGAGGAGTCCTCGGACAGAAGGTCCTGGACGTCCTGGGTGATGAACTGCAACCCCAGCCGGTGCTTGCGCGCCCGCTTCGCCATCGACACCATGAAGGCCGCGCCTTCGGGGTGCTGCATGATCGACCACACCTCGTCCACCACCAGCAGCCTCGGCTTGGGGTCCTGGGCGGCGGCGGCCCACACCGTCTCGGTGCAGACCATCGCGGCGGCGGGGCGAAGCTCCGGCTCCAGCAGGCGCAGGTCGAAGACGGTGATCAGGGCCTCGTTGGACAGCAGGTCGTCGCCCTCGTCGGAGAGCAGGTTGCGAAGGCTGCCGGTGGCGAAGGGCCGCAGCAGCCGCGCCATATCTCCGCCTCCCGCTTCGTCTCCTTGCAGGTACTCGTAGAAGTCCCGGAAGCCGGTGCGCTCCCTGGGCTGGGCGTAGTAGCCTGCCAGGGCGTGGTCGAGGGCGGCCCGCCGCTCGGCGCTCAGCCGCTCCCCCACCATCACCTCGATGAGCCGGCGCAGGCTGCCGATGCGCTGGAGCAGCTCCTCGGAGTCGCCCCGCTCGATGACGAAGGGGTTCATGCCCTGGCCGGGAATGCCGGGAGAGAGGACGCGCCCGCCCGCGGCGCGGGCCATGTCCGCGTACTCGCCCTCCGGGTCTATCACGTAGGCGGTAACGCCCCTGGTAAGGCCCCGCAGCATTCCCAGCTTCGTTGCGAAGCTCTTGCCGCTGCCCGACCGTGCGAGGACGGCGGTGTTGGCGTTCAGGTGCGTCCCGTCCCAGGGGTCGTAGACCACCGGGGCGCAGGCCCGCATGTCGATGCCGTAGAGGGTTCCCCTCCGGGTGTCCAGGTCGGGGGGCGAGAAGGGGAAGAGACGGGCTATGCTGGACGTGTCCAGCGTCCTCCACTCCGCCACGGCGTTGAGGGCCAGGGGCAGCGTGGAGAGGATGCCCTCGCGCTGGCGGAAGGCCAGGGGATCGAGCTTGCCCAGGGTGGCGGCGAAGTGGGCCTTGGCCCGCTGGGTCATCTCCTTGAGCGACGCCTCGTCCTTCGCGTGAAGGGTGATGGAGAGCGACGCGTGGAATAGCCGCTCGCGTCCCCGCTGCACCTCGTCCCTGAGCCGGGTCACGTCCTCCAGGGCGATCTCCGCCTCGGGGGACATGGTGCGGCCCCGCTTGAAGGACAGCGACTGGGCCGACTCGAAGCGGACCTTCTGCCACTCCAGGGTCCTGGCCGCCTGCTCAGCGGGAATCGACCCAAGGTGGATGGACAGGTCCATCGGCGCGCCTGCGGCCATGAGGCTCTGGAGGAAGCCGGGGGCCAGGGACCGGGGCCACTTGCCCAGGTGGAGGGAGCGGACCAGGCGGTCTCCGACGCGCACCTCGCGGCGGCGCATCTCCACCTCCACCGGCGTCTCCTCGTCCATCTCGGCGGGGGTTCCGCCCAGGGCCGAGGCCAGCATCAGCATCCGCAGACGCCTGCCGCTCAGGGGGTGGACGGACAGACCAGCCCGCGCCAGCAGGCCGCGCAGCTCGTCGAACCGCCCGAACTCGCACACGGCGTAGAAGCGCCGGTCGAGGATGCCATCGCGGGCCTCCAGGTCGGTCAACAGCCTGCGAAGCGACTCCGACGCGGCCTCGGTCTGCGGCGGCAGGTTGCCCGGTTGGGCCTCCGTGAGCTTGTCCCGCAGCCCGCCAAGACGCGGCGGGTGCTGACGGATGAGGAGCTGCACGGGGAAGTCGCAGGCGTTGAGCGCCCCGGCGAAAGCCCCCAGCTTCGGCTCGTCGATCTCCAGGCCCATCACCTCGCACACGCCGAGCTTCACCCCGTCCAGGCGCACGGGGCCGTCCTCCTCCAGGTGGGAGAGCATGAAGAACAGGGGCAGGGGTGGCGGCGGCTTGGGCGTGAGGGTCACGGGTCTCTCGGTTTGCGGGTTGGCGTCGGCCCCCGAAGTGTCCTGCGGAGCGGCTGCGCCATCCGGCGGCCCCTCCGCTCCGGGTGTCTTGATTCGGTCGTTCGGCTTCTTCAACTCGGTCTTCTCCTTTGCGCTAGGGGGTGGGGAACGGGACGAGGCCGCTGCGCAGCAGCGCGGCGACCGCCTTGGCCAGAAGGACCAGCACCAGGCCGACGACGGCCATGACGACGGCGCTCTTGGCCCTGCCGCCGCCCCGGTCGTCCGCCCCCTCTGCCATCAGGACGAAGCCCGCCCAGACGATGGCGAAGAGGCAGAGCCCGGATGCGGCGTAGGCCATAGCGGTGAGCACCCGGTCGAAGGCGTCCAGCATGGCCTGCTCCTCGGGCGGGACCGCGCCGGTGGTCGCCAGCGCGGTCCCAATCAGAAGCGTTGCCGTCAGTAGACGCCTCACCACGGCCACTCCCATCCCAGAAGGTCGAACCAGTCGCTCAGGTCGCCGTCTGCGGGCTCCTGCTCGGCGGGCGGTTCGACCGGCTCAGGCTCCGGCAGGACCAGGACGGCGAAGGGGTCGTCGGAACCGACTGCGGCCGCAAGGCTCAGGGACTCCTCGCGGGTTCGGGTGACCGGCTGTCGCTCAACCGTCTCGGCCTTGACGTGCTCCTTGTGCAGCACGTCCACCGTCACCTCTTTGGCGATGGTGGCGCTGGGGACGTAGGCGTACGCCGTCGCGGTGGCGGACGCCGTGGCGCCGTCCTCGCAGGTGGCCGTTGCCGTCTCACTGTCGGAGTCGCTGTCCCCTGGGCGATGGAGGTGCACGGTCCTGGTGACTTGCTCCGTCCGCTCCGGGTGGTGGGTGAGCACGGTCAGCGGGGGTATGGGGATGCGGAGGTCCGCCTCCAGGTCCGCCTCGACGTTCACCTCGTAAACAGCGGCGCCCTCGCCGACGGCCACACGGAAGCGGGTCTCGCCGTTGGGGACGAACGCGACGCTCGCCTGGGAGCCGCCGCCCGCGACCGTGAGGGTCCCGGCGATGCCCGTCACCTCGGCGTCCATCAACGCCGTCTCGGTGACGCCGGCGTGTCCGGCCACCGTCTGAAGCTCCACCCTCTCCTCGATGGTGGATACGCACTCGGAGGCGACGGCTCCCTCGACGGCCCCCGGACTCCAGCCCAGGGAGACGACCCGCAGGTCGCAGAGCTCCCCGTCGATGGCCGGAAGGGGGTACGGGATCTGTCCGCCTTCGACGGTGACGGCCCCGGCCTGCCCCAGCGTGTCCTCCCACGAGAAGGTGAAGGACGGGTTCGGGCCGTCCAGGGGGAGGGAGTAGTCGATGCGCTCCCCCTCGTCCAGGGAGGCCGAACCCCAGAACCGCATCCAGCTGCCCTGCGGCCCGCCGAAGGCCCGCACCCGGATGTCCAGGGGAGTGACGGCCCGCAGGGTGACGGAGGCCCGGTCACCGGAGACGGTGAGTCCCTCGACGAAGAGCCGCCGCCCTTCGACCGGCTCCGTCACCTCGAAGTCGATCTCGTCCCGCCAGTGGTCGTCGGCAAGGGCCGCCTGGGGGACGGCGACCGCCGCCGCCAGAGCGACGGCGGCCGCGATTGCCAGGAAGCTCTTCGGGGGCTTGCTTTGCCGGGACTTCCGGCTCCCGTCCCCGTTGCCGTTGCCGTTGATGTTGTCCTTGTCCGTCCGCCTGGGCTTGCCGAACCAGCGGTGAGGGCGGAAGGGCATCCGCCCGCCCGTCCGCTCCCGGCTCCCGCGCTTGCGGCGAAGGCGGCGCAGGGTCTTACCCGCCCGCCTCGCCATCAGCCGCAGAGGGCCGGGGCCGCTCTTCACCGGCTGCGCCGGCGCGGGCGGCTCGCTCCGCGCCAGCTCGGACGGCGGCCCGGCGTAGAGCCTGGCCCCCAGCCGGTACTTCAGCAGGTCGGCGGCCACCAGGGGCAGCCGCCGACCGCCTATCTTCCCGACGACGGCGACCAGCCCCGCCAGGCCCAGGAGGACGGCAATCGCCATCCTCACCTCCGACGGCCCGACGGGGGCGTAGCGGTATGCGCCGTAGGACAGGGCGCACACCGCCATCATCGCCACGACCTGCGGGAATGTGAACCCCAGCAGGACCCTGTCCTCGGCCTGCACGTGGGTTGGAACCTCGTGTTCTCTCATGGCTCTTCTCCTTCCTCACGTCGGCCTAGCCGCTGTTGCTGGGGTCGGGCACGTTGGGGTCCACCGGCGATCCCACGACCGCGTTCATCACCAGCTCCACGACGCCGTAGGCCACCATCGCCAGGACGATGCCAGCCAGGGCGGTCATCATGGCGCTCTTGCCGCGCTCCATCTGGTGCGGCGCTCCCGACGCGGTGAGGTACAGGTACGCGCCGTAGATGAAGAAGCCGACGCCCACCGCGCCGACGATCCCCAGTAGGATTCCCACCAGGTTCGATATGGTCTGTGTCAGTTCATCCATAAGTTCCGTCTCCTCTCTGTCGTGACTGCCGGGCGTTCTCCCGCCCGGTCTTCGTCCGTTCGTCCCTCTCTATCGGTTCCGCCGTCTCCGCTCGCCTAGCTGCACATCGCTCTCACCTCCTTCGTCCTGTTGTCGATGGGCGCAGGCCGCGCCCGCACTCCGTTGGGGTCGTCGTTGTCGGGGCTACTCGCCGCTGCTCCGGGGGGCGTCTCCGCCGCCGTCTCCGCCTGCCGATGGGGTGGCCATAGAAGCCGCCGAGCTGAGGCCGCTCCCCGCTGCCGACAGGCCCGCGCTGGCCGCCATCGCCCCCACCGCCATGCCTCCCGGTCCTCCGGCGGCCCCGCCCGCTATCAGCCCGATGGTCTTGGCCGACCTGACCATCGAGGAGGGCAGGTTCATGCCGAAATAGAGCATCGAGAGCCAGGAGTCGAAGGTCCCGGCGTTGCCAAGCATCGACGGCACCCGGGTCGCCATGTAGACGAAGGACAGGGACATGAGCAGCTTCCAGATCAGGTCCTGCACCGGCTCGAAGGCCGCTATCGCGGCGAACTCGCGCAGAAACCCGAATCCCAACGCCAGGGCGATGAGCTGGATGGCCTGCTGGAACACCGTCGTCATGAACAGGCGCAGCCACTGGCGGCCCCAGCCCGCCGTGTGGGGCAGAATCCACAGCCCCAAAGCGATGGGGGCCAGTGCGAGCAGGATGTCGATGAGGGCAAGGCGCAAGATCATCTGCACGATGACGTAGAGGACGAAGAAGCCGTAGACCATGTAGAGGACGGCCAGCAGCAGCGCCATGCCCACGCTCCCGGCCTGCACCGCCGTCATCAGCGTGCTCAGCGTCGAGCGCAGCATGTCTCCGGGGGTGACGCCGAGGGAGAAGGCGATGAAGCCGGACACGGCGTCGGCCACGTCGATGACCAGGGCGCACCACCACAGGGACGACGCGGCGGCCACCAGGCCCAAAACGAGGCGGGGCACCATCTCCCGCCATCCCGCATGGGAGCGGCCCAGGTGCTCGGAGATGATGAAGCTCAGGCCCATCCAGCCGAGGATGACCACCAGGGCGGCGGAGGTGATGGCCCAGACGACCATCCACGCCTGCTGCACCAGCCAGTGGCCGTAGGTGAGATCGGGAGGGGTGCCGGTGATGATGTCGGCCATGACCGGCTACCCTCCCCGGCAGTTGTCGGCGTCCTCGCCGGACGCCCGCTCGACAACTCCGCAGAGGGTCCCGTGGACGCCCTCGATGACCCACCCGGCGAAGGCTTTGGCCCAGCGGGCCGGGCTGAGGGCGGACAGAATCTTGTCCCAGATGCGGCCCGGCTGGTGGATGGGTATGACGGCGTAGAAGTCGCCCCTCAACCCGTCCTCGGCCTCGGCCAGCATGACCAGCAGGTAGGCCCGGTCGCGGTCGAGCTCGGGGTGGTCGTCAAGGTCGGGGTACTCCCAGGAATACTCCCAGCCGTCGCTGCGCTTCTTCTCGCCGCCCTTCACCCGGTACATGGCGCTTATCCAGTCGCCGGTGTCGGCGTCGCGAACGGCGTAGAAGAGGCTTGCGATCTCCCGGTCGAAGACGGGGCGGGCGACGAACTCGCCGCCGCCCTTGCGCTCCACGAACTCCCGGTCGGCGTTGACCAGGGTTAGCTCGCCAGAGAGCGGGGACTGGGCCAGGGCGATGTTGCTTGCGGGGATTGCCAGAAGCGCTGCCAGAAGCAGCGCGGCGGCCAGGGGCATCAGCCTCCTGGCTCTGCCAAGGGACCTTCGGACCGTCGATTGCGCTCCCACGATTCGCCTCCTCTTCGTTGATGGGGCCGTCTGTTCTGCCATCGAGTCTGGGAAGTCGCGGGGCCGGACACCATGCCTTATATGGGAGGACTCGCGCGTCCTCCCTTTTAGGGCATGGGAAGGAATGGGCCGGATGTGGTGTCATACCCGTGTACAGGGATTTGCTTCGGTGCCCAGAAGGGAAGTTTTGGGCTGTGGGCAACGTGAAACGGGCGTGAAGGAAGGGAAGTGAGGCCGAGCCTGCGAGCACTTTGGTGAAAGGGGTGGTTCCGACAGCGGCCCAAAAGGGAAGTCGGGGGTGGCGCTACATCGGAGCGAGCAATTGGACGGGGAGGTTGGAATCGGGGGTCGAAACCCCTACAGGACAGCCCCCTACAGGACATGGCATTGAGGAGGTTGGACGCATGAATGAGCGGGATGTGGACGGCAACGGGAGCGTGGACGCCGAGAGGCTTCGGCGGCTCAGGCTGAGCGAGTTCCTGCGGGACCTGGTTCGGCAGGAGGGCAAGATGGAGGCTGCGGAGCTGCTGGGGGTCAACCACAAGACCCTGACGCGGGCCGAGGAGTCGGGTGAGATCACGGGGCGCATGGGCGATGCGCTGGAGCTTCTGCTGAGGAGGGCGGACGACGCCGAGGTCGCGCGGCTGCGGGAGGCGGTCGGTGCGCTGGAGGAGCGGGTGGCGGCGCTGGAGGGCGGCATGGAGACGCCTCCTGCGGCAGATGTGGAAGGCGGGGGTGAGAGCAGCCAGGTGGAGGGCGGTGACGAGGACGGTACCCAGGCCCAGGCGCAGGGCGGGAAGCACGAGGAGGGGGCGGGCCGGTCGGAGACCAGGGCCGCCCCTCCGATGGCGGGTGTGCGCTCGAAGAAGCGGGCGACGCTGCGCAGGCTGGACCCGGAGGTGGTCACCGAGGAGCCCGACGACGACGATGATGAGGTCTACGGCGATGCGTGGCCGCTGGTCGAGGAGTGGCGCGGCTGCGGGCCGGGCATCCCCACCAGGGGAAGAGCCTGTCGTGGCTCACGACGGAGGAGCGTCTGCTCGTGCTGGAGCTGGCGATGCTGGAGGAGCACGGGCTGACCCTGCCCCCGGAGACCCAGGCCCTGCGGGGCTTCGGACGCAAGGGCCAGATCAACCATCGCTGGAAGGCGCTGGCCGACACTCGTGTGGCGCTGAGGAAACGGAAGCTGCTGCGCTGGGTGCGGACGGTCCTCACCCTGTGGCTGTGGCGGAAGTAGGCCCCGGAGCCGTCTCCGGGGCCGGTTTTCGGCGGTTGCTGCATCGGAGCGACATGGGAGCTACGTAGCAGCGTGTGATTTGGTGCGGGTTGGCCCAAAACCCCCTCGGAAGCCTTCCATTCGGTCGCATGTTCGGGCGATAATTGACGCAGTTTCTGGCTTTTCCAGCGTTTCGTGCCTAGAAACCTGGAGGATTCTCGTCCCCCGAATCCGGGACTGGTTGCATAGGATTGAGCCTCGCTCTCCGAACAGCCGCCCAGGGGTCAGACCGGAAGGATTGAGCCTCGCTCTCCCGATGGCCGCCCCGGAGGACACATTCGCAGCGGTTGGAGCGTCTCTCGCTTCGGCCCCTCGGACACCCTGGTCGGAGTGCGCCCTGCACACTGGCCGGTTCCTCACGTCTGCGGCATGGTTCCTGTGGAACTGGTCGCAGCTTCACCACGCGCCGGTCTGCCATTGCGTTGTAGACTGGCCGCTTCCCCTTCACGCAGCATCCCAGGACGTTACCGACGTAGCTCCCGGGTCTCGCTGCGTCCCTCACCGGGCCGTCCTGTGGTTGATCTGCAGGCCGGTCGGTTCCCCCCATTTCATAGCAGCTCCCCCTGAGTCCATTCCCTGTGATGTGACCCTGGGCCGAGCTGCGTCCTCTTCATCCCCCAGGTAGCAGCAGCTCCCCTGAGTCCGTTCCCGTGATGTGACCCTGGCCGAGCTGCGTCTTTCTCACCACGGCGTCTCCCTGCGTTCGTCTCGTGGTCGGACTGCGTATGGCGGCGGAACGGCAACACGGATTCATGGAGTCAACAGCAACAAGGAGGTAACGACGATATGGCTACTGAACGGACGGACGGCAACGGCGAAGGAGGAGCGCACATGACGGAACGGTACACGGGACCGAGCGCGAAGCGGATCGCAGACCTGCTTCCGCATCGGGTCAGCTTCGAGCGGGGCTGGTTCTGGACGACGACGGCCATCTGTCACGGCGGCAAGTCGGACGGGCTGGCGTTCAGGCAGCGAACGGACGGCAACGGCATCGACGTGCACTGCCACACCGGGGGCTGCTCGGCCGGCGTGGTGATAACCGAACTTGAGGCGCTCATCGGGCTGCCCATCTGGACGGCCTACGAACCGGTGCGCGACGCGGCAGCCAAGGCCCCCGAGAAGCGGCCTTGGTGGAAGCGACAGCGGGTCTGGGCGCCGACGGCGGTCGCCCTGGTCGTGGCGGCGCCGCTTATCACCGGCGACGTGGAGGTCTTCGCGCTGAACCTCGTCGGGCTGGGCATCGGCGCGCTGCTGCTTCGGCGGTTCATGCCTCGGCGTCCGGTAGGGAGGGTCCGTCGCCGCTGACGACAGGTCCTCCGGCTCCCTCATACCCATCCCAACACGCAAGGGTCGTCTCCATCCGGGGACGGCCCTTCTTATTTGCCCGCAAGCGGGCGCAATCCAAAGGCAACACAACGCAGAAGGAGGTCGTGATGACAACGGCAACATTGGCAACTGGCAATCGGACGATGACGGATGTTCGGCCTAGGCGCAGCCTCGAAGAGCTGGTCGACCGGCTCATTGCGGCGCTGTTCAAGGAGGAGGAGCCGGAGGCGGAACAGGCGACGGAGACACCGAGCGTGGACAAGAGCCTCCACGAGGCGCGGCGGCTCAGGCAGGCGGGGGACGTGGATAGGGCGCTGGCGGTCCTCGCCGGCACGGACACGACGAAGGCTGAGCCGCATCAGGCTCGGTGGGCCTACGCCGAGTGGACGGACCTGGTGAAGCGGCGGTTCGGGGACCGGGACGCGCTGGTCTACAGCCAGGGCGCGGGACAGGCCGCCGCCCTGGTGCCCACCGGAAACGGCGGGACGCTGGAGGTCGCGGCGGTCCTGGGAATGCGGTGGCGGCCCGGCAAGGTCGTCTCGGAGCGCAGCCTCCGGGGGCTCCGGCCCTTGGCGAAGGCTTGCCCTCGGCCCTGACCGGAGAGTGGCCCGGCGCTGGCGTAGCGCAAGCAACGGTTGACGACTCGTGAGGCAAACGGGCCGCCTCAGTGCCCTGCCTGGACCCCGGGGCGTCGCCTTCTTGCGACTGCTTGCACCCGCGCTCCGTTCCACCAGGCAGCGCCCCGCACGGGGGGCGTTGCCTCCTCCGCCCGCTCCCCTGCGGGCTTCCATCCCTCTTCCCCCAACCCCACACGCGTCGCACAGGTCTTCTCCTCGACTCCGGTTGGGGGTGGGACCTGTGCCCTATGCACGACGGAGCCTGCCCCGGACTTGATTCCGGGGGCTTGCCCCGCACACGGCCTTGCACAGAGGCCGCCCCGGACTTGATTCCGGGATGCCGCACCGGCCATTCGCCACGGCAACAACGCCACCCAACGAGACAGTCCCGACCATCGGGACACGGATTCGAGCGGGACTGTCTCCGACAAGGGGGCGGTCCCGCTTCTTCATTACAGGAGGAAGCGACATGACGACTACGAGCATTGACAGAGCCTGCCCCGCACCTGATGCGGGGACCGAGAGCGAGCTCAGGGCTGCGGCCAGGCGGCGCGGGATCACGATGAAGGAGCTTGCGGCGCTGATGGACGTGTCCGTTGGCTACCTTTCGCAGATTGCGAACGGGAAAAGGCCGTGGACTCCGAAGATGCGCGAGAAGGCCATGGCGGCGCTGGGAGAGGTCCCCGGCCAGGGGACGGTCTACCGCCAGGGCGGCGTCGTGACCGGCGAGAGCAGCTTCATCAGGGAGCGCGCACGCACCCTGGGCATGACCATGCATGACTTGGCCGACCGCGTTGGCGTGTCCTACAGCTACATGACGCAGGTTGCCCGTGGCCGCCAGAGCATGGGCGTCAAGGTCCAGGCCAGGGTCGAGTCGGCGTTGCACGGTCCGGCGAAGGTCGCGCCCGCCAAGTGCGCCAACCGCCAGGGCGTCGTCGTGGCCGGGGAGAGCAGCTACATCAGGGAGCGGGCCAGGGAGCTGGGCATGAGCCTGCGGGACCTGGCTGACCGCGTGGGCGTCTCCTACAGCTACATGTCAATGGTGGCGCGGGGTCATAGCAACATGGGCGTGAAGGTCCAGGCCAGGATGGAGTCGGCGCTGGAGGCTCCGGCGAAGGTCGCTCCCGCGCAGCCCGCCTGCATCGACCGGGAGGCCGTGTGGGACCGGATGAACGCCCACGGCTTCAGCCAGAACGAGGTCGCCCGGCGCGCCGGCATCAGCTCCTCCAATCTCTCCCAGATCATGAACGGCAGGAACAACCTGTCGCCGGACGTTCTGAAGAGGCTGCACGGCGTCCTGTTCCAGCCGACGAAGGCGGAGCGGGTCATGCCCGCCGAGGTGAAGGTGCTGGGCTGGCGCAAGGGCGAGCGGAGCGGGATGGTCGTTCGCGGCGCCGGTGGGCCTGGGCGCGGCGCCAAGTCTGGCGGCGGCACCGTCCGGGTCGGCGGCCGGGTGCCCTGGGGCGCGAAGGCGGAGTTCGCCTACCGCGCGGGGTACGACGGCATGGGCCGGGTCTCGGTGACGCACGTCGTCGAGCGGGGCTACTCCGCCATGCTGAAGCAGCCGGAGACGGCCGCCGCGTGAGGCGCCCGTGACGCACCGCATGATGGGCGGCTGCCTCGGAGCAGCCTGGGACGGCCCGCACCGGGCCGCATACGCGAGTCCCGCCGTGGGCGGGCTTTCGCACGTTCAAGCATTCGCCTGGGGGCGTTGCCGGAACCCGACCGCCCCCGCTGGGGCGGCGCAGCACGTCTCCCGTCGCTCTCCGCCTTGCGGCGGCGACTGATGGAGACGTGCGTCCGGGTTCCGGCGTCGTCCTCTAACCACCACGAAAAGGAGGACGACTCAAATGAACCTCGGAGGTTTCATCGACACGTTCAAGGACGCCATCGCCAAGAGGGTGGTGGAGTCCTACCCGCCGCTCTACCGGCCCTCGGAGAACGGCGGGACGCTCCCCAGGCTGCTCCGCAGGCCCCTGGGGGCGCAGGCCGACGCCATCAGGGGCGCGGCCCTCTCCCTCAAGGCCCACCAGGGCACCACCGTCGTCGGCGAGATGGGCACCGGCAAGTCCTTCATCGGCGCGGCGGCGGCATACATGGCGGGATTCGAGCGCATCCTCATCATCTGCCCGCCCCACCTGGTGCCCAAGTGGAAGCGGGAGGTGGAGATGACGGTGCCCGGCGTCCGCGCCGCCATCGTCGAGTCCATCACCGACCTGGAGCGGCTGCGCCTCTCCGTCGGCTCCGGCCCCCTCTTCGCGGTGATGAGCCGTGAGAAGGCCAAGCTGTCCTACCGCTGGATGCCCGCCGTGATACAGCGGTGGGCCGTATCCAGGGGCAGGCTCCTGCGGGACGAGGAGACGGGGGAGCCCGTCCTTGTCCCCTGCTGCCCCGACTGCACGGCGATCGTGGACAAGGACGGCGTGCCCCTGACGGACGCCGACCTGAACCGCCGCAAGCGTGGACACCTGACGGACGCCGACCTGCGCCGCAAGCACACCCGGCTGCTGCGCTCCCCTCTGGCAGGCCGACCGGTCAGGCCCGGCCCGCTACCCATTGGCCGACTACATCAAGCACCGGATGAAGGGCTTCTTCGACCTGCTGATCGGCGACGAGGTGCATGAGTTCAAGGGGCGAGGGTCGGCCCAGGGCATCGCCGCCGGCATCCTCGCCGACGTGTGCGGCAAGTCCCTCAGCCTGACCGGGACGCTCCTCGGCGGCTACTCCTCGACCATCTTCCACCTGCTCTACCGGTTCTCGCCGGAGATCAGGACGGAGTTCGGGCGGTCCGACGAGCACCGCTGGATTCAGCGGTACGGCTTCGAGGAGGTCACCGTCGGCAAGCCCGACGACGACGCCGTAGAGGACGGGCGCAACAGCAGGCGGCGCAAGTACCGCAAGGTGGTCAGGGAGCGGCCGGGCCTCGTTCCCTCCGCGCTGTTCCACATAATCGGCAACACGGTGTTCCTCAGACTGGCGGACGTTGCCTCCGGCCTGCCGGACTACGAGGAGAAGATCCTCGTGTCCTCGATGGACTCGGAGGAGGACGCGACGGGCTACTCCCAGCGCAGCGCCTACAACACCGTGTTCGAGGAGTTGAGGCTGAAGCTGGCGGAGGCTCTGAAGGCTGGCTCCAAGCGGCTGCTGGCGACTTACCTCCAGACTCTTTTGGCGTACCCAGACGGCTGCACCAGGGGGGAGACGGTCTTCGACCCCAGGACGGGCGACGTCATCGTGCAGGTGCCGCCCCTGTCGGAGGAGAAGCTCTACCCGAAGGAGAAGGCGCTCATCGACCTGGTGGCCGCCGAGCGGCTGGAGGGAAGGCGGGTGCTGGTCTACGTCACCCACACGGGGACCAGGGACATCACCGGACGGATGGACGACATCCTCACCCGGCACGGGTTCAGGGTGGCGGTGATGAAGGCCGACGCGGTGGCCCCGAACCGGAGGGAGGCGTGGGTGGCCGACAGGGTGAAGCAGGGCATAGACGTCCTCATCTGCCACCCCAGGCTGGTGCAGACCGGACTCGACCTGATCGACTTCCCAACTATCATCTGGGACGAGACGGATTACAGCGTGTACGTGGTCCGGCAGGCGTCCCGCCGGTCGTGGCGCATCGGGCAGACCCGCCCGGTGAAGGTGGTGTTCATGTCCTACCGGAACACGCTCCAGGCCGACGCGCTGAAGCTGGTGGCGAAGAAGATGCAGAGCTCCCTGGCCGTCGAGGGCGAGCTGCCGGAGGACGGGCTTGCCGCCTACGGGGACGACGGCGACGACATGATGATGGCCCTGGCCCGCAGGATCGTCAGCGGCGAGGAGGAGGAGGACGAGAACGAGACGATGGAGGAGGTGTTCGCCAAGGCCAGGAACGCCGAGAGCGAGGCCGAAGAGCTGCTGGTGGACGACGGCTGGAAGCTGGTGGAGGTCGAGCCGGAGACGGTCTCGATCAACTGCAACGGACACCACGCCAACGGCGACGACGCCATCGGCATCGGGCCGACGGTGGAGCTTGTCCCGGTCAACGGCCGCCACGCCAACGGCAACGGGAACGGCAACGGACACCACGACGACGAGGCCCCGGAGCCGCAGCAGTCGCTGTTCTCTTGGGCGGAGTTCATGGCTGAGGAGCCGGTCAAGCCCAGGGGCCGTAGCCGCAAGGCTCAGCCCGCAACCGCCTCCCTGTTCGATTGGGCGCTCAACCTGGAGCATGAGCGGGAGAAAGAGTCGGTCGGCACGGGACGCTAGGACGCTCAGAAAAGAGGGAGGTCGTCGCTGCGAGCGCGCGGCGGCCTCCCTCTGGCTTCCGACGTATGCGGCCCTTTTTTGCGTTTCAGCCCGCCCGGCCATGTGTGCGGCCTTTTTCTTGTTGCCCGGAATCCGGGAGCCACTTTACTCCGCGTTTGAAATGGGGAGCAGGATTGACGTCAGAAACCTGTAATCGTATACTTTCGTTGTAATTGATAGGCTTTCTTAGCGAGGAGTTAGTGGACATGGCGTCTGAAGAAAATTGGGTCGGTATCGCAGACGTGGCTGCCCACTTGAGCGTAGGCAAGGACTCCATCTACCGTTGGGTTGACTCCAAGGACTTCCCAGCGCACAGAGTTGGACGGCTTCTGCGCTTTCAGCTCTCCGAAGTGGACGAGTGGGTGAAGGCAGGAGGCGGGGATGGTGGTCCGAAAGCCAAGAGAACACCGATGAACGAATAGGAGAAACGAGTAGAGCATTCATGCCACGTATTTTCGACAATCTTGCGCCTCACTCCAGTCTCATGCCCGCGCTACAGGAGACCTTGGTCCTCTCGTCGCGAGCGGACTTCTGCGTCGGCTACTTCAACCTGCGCGGTTGGGGTGGTCTAGCCCCGCTCGTGGACGGTTGGCAGCCGGAGGACGGACCGTGCCGCGTCCTTATAGGTATGCAGCGACTGCCACACGACGATCTACGAGAAACACTGAGCCTCGTCGATAGGCCCTCCAGCATGGACAACCAGACGGCCCACCGTCTCCGAGTCCAGCTGGCTGAGCAGTTGCGACAACAGCTCACAATCGGTGCTCCGACCAACGCGGACGAGCGGACGCTACGGCAACTGGTAGGCCAACTCCGCGCCAAGAAGGTCGTCGTCAAGCTCTTCCTCCGTCATCCGCTGCACGCGAAGCTCTACCTGCTGTTTCGTAACGATCCCATCAACCCCATCGTCGGCTATCTGGGTAGCAGCAACCTGACCTTTGCGGGCCTTGCGGGACAGGGCGAGTTGAACGTGGACGTGCTCGACCACGACGCCGCTATCAAGCTCAAGGGGTGGTTTGAAGACAGATGGAACGACCGCTTCTGCGTAGAGGTTACCGAGGAACTGCTCCAGATCATAGAAGAGAGCTGGGCGCGGGAGGCGCTGATACCTCCGTACCACGTCTATCTCAAAATGGCCTACCACCTTTCGCACGAAGCCCGGGCCGGTCTTGCCGAGTTCAGGATTCCCAAAGTGTTCGGTGACCGGCTGTTCGACTTCCAGGCCGCTGCGGTCAAGATAGCGGCCCATCACCTGAACAAGCGAAACGGTGTGCTCATCGGGGACGTGGTGGGTCTTGGCAAGACGCTGATGGCCACCGCAGTCGCTCGCATCTTCGAGGACGATTATGGGCTGGAGACGCTCATCATCTGCCCGAAGAACCTCGTCCCGATGTGGGAAGACTACGTGTATCAGTACCAGCTGCGGGCCAGAGTACTGTCCCTGAGCAGGGTGCTCGGCGAGTTGCCCACCCTGCGCCGCTATCGGCTTGTCGTCATTGACGAGAGTCACAACCTTCGCAACCGCGAGGGCCGCCGCTACCGTGCCATCCAGGAGTACGTCCGAGCCAACGAGAGCAAGTGCATCCTCCTATCGGCCACACCCTACAACAAGACGTACTTGGACCTGTCCAGCCAACTGCGCATCTTCGTGGAGGAAGACCAGGATCTGGGCATCCGCCCTGAACGACTTCTGCGGCAATTGGGCGAGATCGAGTTCAGCAGGCGTCACCAGTCCTCGCCGCGCACCCTGGCGGCCTTTGATTTCAGCGAGTACGCCGACGACTGGCGCGACCTGATGCGCCTCTACCTGGTGCGCCGCACCCGCAGCTTCATCCAGGACAACTACGCGGAGACGGACTTGGAGACTGGCCGAAAGTTCCTCACCTACGAGGACGGAACCAAGTCGTTCTTCCCTACCCGCGTGCCAAAGACGGTCAAGTTCGCCATCGACGACTCCAACCCCAACGACCAGTACGCCAAGCTGTACTCGCCGATGGTGGTCGACGTAGTGAAAGACCTGCACCTGCCCAGGTACGGCCTCGGCAATTACGTGCTGGAAAACCCGTCGACGCCGCCCAGTAAGGAAGAGGATCGACAGGTCGACGACCTGTCCCGGGCTGGCAAGCGGCTCATCGGATTCTGCCGCACGAACCTGTTCAAACGCCTGGAGAGCAGCGGCGCGGCCTTCCTGCAATCCGTAGAGAGGCACGTGCTCCGCAACTACGTCTTCCTCCACGCCATCAGGAACGGCCTGCCTCTGCCCCTCGGCACGCAGGACGCCGAGATGCTGGACTCCCGATTCACTGACGAGGACGCAGACCAGGCGAAGGGCGCTCTTTTCGACCCTGATGACGATGACCAGGAGGAAGCAGTAGAGAAGACCGGCGGAGGCTGGACTGCCGCCGACTTCGAGGCGCGTTCAGCCCAGATATACGGCGAGTACGAGGCCCGCTACAGTCGCCGCTTCAAGTGGCTCCGCGCCGACCTATTCAAGAGCTCCCTTGAGAACGAGCTCCAGTCAGACACAAACGCCCTCTTGGGCCTGCTACAGACCTACGGGACCTGGGACCCGGCGCACGACGCCAAGCTAGACGCGCTCCACTCACTGCTGACGGATACCTTCCCGGAACGCAAGGCGCTGGTGTTCTCCCAGTTCGCCGACACGGTTGATTACCTGGAAGCGCAGCTCAAAAGGAGAGGGGTTGCGGACATGTCGGGCGTAACCGGCAGTTCCGCCGACCCCACGCAGTTGGCATGGCGATTCAGCCCGGACAGCAACCAGCGACCGGGCCAAGGTCAGCCGGAACGGGAGCTTCGCGTCCTCGTCGCCACCGACGTGCTCAGCGAGGGCCAGAACCTACAGGACAGCCATGTCGTCGTGAACTACGACCTGCCCTGGGCCATCATCCGTCTTATTCAGCGGGCGGGCCGCGTCGACCGCATTGGGCAGAAGGCGGAGGAGATTCTCTGCCACTCCTTCCTGCCTGCCGAGGGCGTGGAGCGTATCATCGACCTGCGCAGCCGTGTCCGTGCGCGGCTCAAGCAGAACGCCGAGGTGGTCGGCGCGGACGAGGCGTTCTTCGAAGACGAGGACGACGACCAGACCATCATCAACCTCTATCACGAACGCGCGGGCATCCTCGACGGAGACCCCGACGGCGAAGTTGACCTGGCGTCTCACGCCTATCAGATATGGAAGAACGCTATCAGTGCAGACCCGCGTTTAGAGAAGGCTGTCGCCGACTTGCCCGATGTTGTGTTCTCTTCGCGGAAGCACACGCCTATCGCCCAGAGGCCCGAAGGTGTCCTCGTCTTCATGCGCACGGCGGATGGCAACGACGCCCTCGCCTACGTCGACCGCGAAGGCCGCAGCATCACCGAGTCGCAGCTCGAAATCCTCTCGGCCGCTGAGTGCAGGCCCGACACCCTAGCGCAGCCTCACCACGAAAGCCACCACGATCTCGTTGCCGAAGGCGTCAAGTATGTCGTCAGAGAGGAGAAACGAGTCGGCGGCCAGCTCGGGCGGCCCTCCGGTGCCCGCTTCCGCACCTACACCCGTCTCAAGCAGTACGCAGAGGCGATCAAGGGCCAGTTGTTTGACGTAGGAGAGCTACACAAGGGCATCGACGATATTTACCGCTACCCTCTGCGCCAGTCGGCGGTGGATACACTGAACAGGCAACTCCGCAGCGGCGTCGACGACGGCCAGCTCGCCGATATAGTCATGTCGCTCCGTGAGGAGGACCGGCTGTCTCTGACGGATGACGCTGCTGAGGCTCAGGAGCCGCAGATCATCTGCTCCCTGGGACTATTCGAGAGCGAGGACAACTCTTGATGCCAAATGCCATTGAAGGGCTTCGGCCCCACTTACAGGCCTTCGACTTCTCGCGTCTCTTCGTGGAGGGTTTGGGTTGGGACTACTATCAGGCCGAGCCGGTGGCCGTTCTGGTGAACGACCGCGAATACTCCCTGAAGCCCGTCGCGGAGAAGACTGGGTTCGCTGTCTACGAGTGCGACTCCAGCGTCGACAACAACATCCCGCAGTACCCGGTCCGGCGCAAGATAGAGCGCGAGGTGGCCAAGCGCACGTTCGAGCACCTCATCATCTTCACCGACCCTGGCCGTAAGGCTCAGGTCTGGCAGTGGGTCAAGCGGGAGAGCGGCAAGCCCGCCGCTTGCCGTGAGATTGCCTTCGTTGCGGGCCAAAGCGGGGACCACCTGCTTCAGCGTCTCCAGCCGTTATTCGTTTCCCTGGATGAGGAACCGTCGTTGAACATTGCTCTGATCGCCTCCCGCGTCCGGGCGTCCCTGGATGTCGAGAAGGTGACCAAGCGCTTCTACGAACGCTTCCAGACCGAGTTGACCGCCTTCGGGAACTTCATCGAGGGCATCACCGCCCAGGGCGACCGGGACTGGTACGCCTCCCTGATGCTAAACCGCATGATGTTCGTCTACTTCTTCCAGAAGCGGGGTTTCCTGGACAGCAACGCCGACTACCTTCGCACTAAACTGCTCGATGTCCAGAGCAAGTATGGTGACGGCCGCTTTCAGCAGTTCTATCGCGAGTTCCTGCTAAAGCTCTTCCACCACGGGCTGGGGCAGCCGGTGGACCGGCGCAACCAGGAACTGAAGGATCTCCTCGGTGAAGTCCCCTTCCTCAACGGGGGTCTGTTCGACCCCCACGAGCTAGAGCGGGACAACCCTGACATCTCTATCCCAGACGCTGCCTTCGAGCGGGTCTTCGACCTCTTCGACGGCTACCGCTGGCACCTGGACGAGCGGCCTTACCGAGAGGACAACGAGATCAATCCGGACGTGCTCGGCTACATCTTCGAGAAGTACGTCAACCAGAAACAGATGGGGGCCTACTACACCAAGGAGGACATCACCGGCTACATCTCGCGCAACACGGTGATCCCTTTCCTCTTCGACGCGGCCAGGAAGGAGTGTCCCGTGGCCTTCGGGCCGGACGGTGGCGTCTGGCGTCTGCTGCGGGACGACCCTGACCGCTACGTCTACCCCGCCGTCGGCCACGGCATCTCGTGGAACGCCCGACAGCCGGAGGCCCCGATTCGTCTCGACGATACCTTCGACCTTCCCGAGGACATCGCCGCCGGCATAGACGACGTGTCCAAACGCGGCGGCTGGAACTCCCCAGCGCCGGAGGACTACGCGCTGCCCACCGAGACCTGGCGTGAGGTCGTCGCCCGCCGCACCCGCTACGAAGAGATCCGGGCAAAACTCGCCTCCGGCGAGGTGCAGAAAATCAATGACCTCATCACACTGAACCTCGACGTAGAGCGCTTCGCTAGGGATGTCATCGCTCAGAGCGAGGGTCCAGAGCTGCTGCGCGCTTTCTGGCACGCTCTTTATGGCAACCGCGAACGTAGCGACACCGGAATCTCTGTCTTGGACCCCACCTGCGGTTCCGGCGCGTTCCTCTTCGCCGCCCTCAACGTCCTGGAACCTCTTTACACCGCTTGCCTAGAGGGGATGCGCGGTTTCCTAGACGACGCCGAAAGGTCTGAGCGAAAGCGCAGCTCTGAGCATCTGGGGGACTTTCGCCGCATCCTAGAACAAGTGGACAAGCACCACAGTGAGCGGTACTTCATCCTCAAGTCTATCGTCCTCAACAACCTCTACGGGGTAGACATCATGGAAGAGGCCGTCGAGATCTGCAAGCTACGCCTCTTCCTCAAGCTCGTCGCCCAGTTGGAAAGCTACGATCAGATAGAGCCGCTGCCGGACATAGATTTCAACGTCCGCACCGGCAACACCCTTGTCGGCTTCACCTCCCTGGACGCCGTGCGCCAGGCGATGACGATCATGCCCAACGGCCAGCATCGGGCGTTGTTCGATGACGACCGGGCGATGCTCGAACTGATTGAGGAGGAGGCCGAGATTGCCAGCGCGGCCTTCAACCAGTTCCGGTGGCAGCAGACCCTCTACAGTGACGACTCCCACATAACCGCTGAGCACAAAGCCGAACTCCGCGACCGCCTCCAAAGCCTCGACGACGAGCTGGACCGTCTCCTGGCCGCCGAGTATGGCGTCGACCTCAACAAGGCCGCCGCTTACGACGCCTGGCGCGCCAGTCACCAGCCCTTCCACTGGTTCGTCGAATTCTACGGCATCATGGGCAGGGGCGGCTTTGACGTGGTGATCGGGAACCCACCGTATGTGGAATCAAGAAACGTAACCGACTACAAAGTCCAAAATTACGAAACTGCCTCTTGCGGAGACTTGTTTGCGTACACGTTTGAACGTGTCATTACTATTTCTAGTTGGAACAGTTGGTTGGGATATATCGTTCCGCTGAGCTTTTTCTCGGTCGAACGTTTTGCCCCTGTCCAGAGGTTGTCCTTAAGCAACGCCTCATCCCTGTTCATTAGCAACTGGTCGGGTGATGCGCACCCATCAAAGTTGATTTGTTCGTAAAAACCCCTCGCCAGCCTGGGGCAAGGTGGGGATAATGTAATAAAAGGTCGTGGGCGCTGCGCCTGGCCGAGGGAGGGGAGGATGTTCCGAATACGAGACCCGCAAGAGAGCCTCTGGCAGTCCCGGTTCCTGGTGACGCCGAAGAAGGCTAAGCGCCTGGAGAGAAGTTGGGCCGAGGTTTTCCGAAACGAGGCGCTCCCCCTGATTGACGAGGAGCTCTTTGCTCCGATGTACTGCGCGGACAACGGCCGTCCCAACCGGGCGGTGCAGACCGTCCTCGGGGTCCACCTTCTCAAAGAGATGTTCAACCTCACCGACGGTGAAGCCCTGGAGCAGCTAGAGTTCAACCTGCTCTGGCACCACGCCCTGCGGCTGGACATCGAGGAGACCCACCTGCCCCAGAAGACCCTCCACAACTTCCGAGTTCGCCTGATGCAGCACGATGGTGGCCGGCTGGCTTTCCAGGAGACCACGGACCGGATCATCCAGGCGCTGGGCATACGCACCGGAAAGCAACGGCTGGACTCCACCCACATCATGAGCAACATCGCTACACTCACCCGGCTGGGCCTGTTCTGTGAGACGATGCGGTTGTTCCTGCGGGCCTTGCGCTGGGAGCACCCAGAGCTTCGCCCTGTGGTTCCGGAGGGCCTCCTGGGGCGCTATTTGAAGGAAGAAGACGAGGCGACCCACTACGAGGACGCCCGCACGGGGGAGGGTCGGCGACGCCTTTCGGTCTGTGCCCGGGACCTCTACCGGCTGGTGGACCGGTTCCATGGCACGACTGCTGCCCAGCTGGAGGAGTACCGGCTGCTGGAGCGGCTGCTGCGGGAGCAGTGCCATGTGGGCAAACACCGGGACGGGCGCCCGGGGGACGATGATGACGATGCTGGGGAATGCAAGGTGCCCGTGGCCCTGAAGGACCCGAAGCAGGTGTCCGCCGACTCGCTGCAATCGCCCCACGACCCGGATGTGACCTACAGCGGCCACAAGGGGAAGGGGTACGAGGTGCAGGTGGCGGAGACCTGCCACGAGGAGAACGCCACCCAGCTCATCACCCACGTGGAGGTGACCCCCTCGAGTGGGAGCGACACCGACGTGAGCGTGCCGGTCGTTGACGGGCTCGCGGAGCGGAAGGTCCGACCGGACGAGCTCTTCGCCGACACGGCGTATGGGTCGGGCCGCAACGCCTTCGAAGCCTCGCGCCGGGGAACGGAACTGGTGAGCCCGGTGGCGGGGTCGGCGCCGGGGAACTCGCACGAAGGAGAGCGTGACGGACCACCGCCGCTCACCGCCGCGGACTTTCAGATCGACGTCACAGGGGAGCAGACCACGGTGTGCCCCGCCGGCCACCCGTCCATCGAGGAGTACGAGTTGGAGGATGCGCCGGAGCGGGTAGAGGTCCACTTTGCCGGGACAACATGCGAGCCCTGCCCCTTGCGGTCCCGTTGCCCAGTGAAGCTGGACCGGCGTGCGGGGGACTACGTCCTCAAGGCGGACCTGGTGAAGGTAAACATCGAGCGGCGCCGGAGGGCCGAGGCCACCGAGGAGTGGCGCAAGCGGTATGCCATAAGGGCCGGGATCGAGGGAACGAACTCCGAGCTCAAGCGCGCCCACGGGCTTGGGCGCTTGCGGGTGCGAGGGGGCCGTCGGGTGCGGCTTGCCGTCTACCTGAAGGCGTTGGCGTGCAACTTCAAGCGGATGGTCCATGCACGCCTGGTGGAGATGGAGAACACGGCTCAGCAGGCGGTCGGGACGGTACCTGCGGTCGCGGCCGCATGAGGGCGCCGCTCCACAACTTCCACCGGGTGCCCTGAGCCACGGAATGGGTACCGCAACGGGATCACGCTTGTCCTGAGCGCGGCAGATGGTGCGGTGAGGCCAGCAGCCGGCATCCCGTGGCCTCCTCCGCTCCAGACCACCTTCGCACGCCAGGGCTCATCTCAAACAGGCCTTGTTACGAGGGAATCAAAGTTGTTTGAAGGTGTAGACAAGCGGCTCCAGATAATTCTGGCTACACGTCAAGGTGAGAAATCCAATGTGGAACTCTACTCTTCGAAGTATCTGAAATGGTATTCAGAAGAAAGGCACCATCTCTTTGAGCAGTTTCCGATCTATCAACAGATCAATCCTCTGTCAAAGGTATCGCTTTTTGAATCTTCCGCACCCAAACTTTCCTCGGGATTGGAATTGGCGATAATTGAAAAATTGAAAGACTGCAAGCGTAGCATAGATTCTTTGGTCAGCCGCAAGGGCAGTCATCAACTCTATTACACACGGAAAGTATCGTTCTTCCTCCAATTCTTGGATTTTGTTCCTGAAATCCGCGATGAGTCTGGAGAACAACGGCCTCCATCGGAATTAAAGATGCTCACCTTCGCAGATGAAAGTACGCGGAACCTTGGCCTTGGTTGCTTATCGAGCTCGCTCTTTTACTGGTACTACGTCATTAGCTCAGATTGCCGTAATTTGAACAGGCGCGAAATCACTGCTTTTCCAGTTCCGAATATGGTACCCACCAGAACACTAGGGATTCTTGACCGATTGTTGTACCGGTTGATGCAAAGTTATAAGGATAATTCGAGCTTGAAAACGGTGGCCTACAAGGGGAAGGGAGAAGTGACAGTACAGTATTTTAATTTCCGACCTTCAAAGCCCTTGATAGACGAAATCGACCGAGTTCTAGCCGAGCACTACAGTTTCACAGAGGAGGAGCTAGACTTCATCATCAACTACGACATCAAGTACCGCATGGGGCGGGAAGGGTGAAAGTTGAATTGCAATGGGAGTAACCGATGAATCAGATAAGTGATGCTGACCTCGCTAACTGGCTGAGGGAAGAAGACTCTAAGTGCTATGAGGATCGGCTATTCCGGCTCAAATTCCTAGCCGAACGAACACCAACAGAGGGCTACTGGTCGTTCGATGGCTTGGCTGGCAAGTATCTGTTCGAAGAAGCACGATATTGCTTCGTTTACGGACAGTTCCTGGCGACCATATTGTTGGGAATAGCATACTTGGAAACTGCGCTCGCAGCATCTTTCTATGCATCAGGTCGCAACGACCTTCAAAGGGCCCCTTTCAGTAAGCTATTGAATGAAGCGCTCTCCGACGGCCTGATATCCGTAGACGAGTACCAAGAGATGAATCGAGTACGCAATGAGCGCAACGCCTATGGCCATTATCGAAGGCCCTCGCATGAGGGACGCATAGAAAGTCGGGCATTTAAAGGAGAGGCATTCAAGGGAGATGAACTACCTTATGACATCATCGAAAGAGACGCGACCGCAGTCATGAGATTGCTACTGCGCATTGTCGGCAATAGCATACTATGAGTATGGAAGAGGGGTCACCGCTGGAACGGTGGTGGGCTTCTTGGCGGCTAACTAGAGATCAAGGAGAACAAGGACATGGAGAAGGCGTTGCACATACGGACGACGGTACTGCCGGGAGGCAAGATAGAGATCGTGGACCAGGGGCTTCCCGTGGGGGAGTCCGTTGACGTGGTAGTCAGCCAGTTGCCGGTGTCAGAACGACGGTCCGCGGTTGACATTCTGGCTGAAGCGCCAGGACACCGCCTCTTCAAGACGGCCGAGGACGTGGCATCTTACCTCAAGGATGAGCGGGAGTCATGGGATCGTTAGCACTTCCGTCTACTGGGCCGGTCTATCTCGACGCCAGCGCGTTCATCTACAGCGTGGAGCTTATCGAACCCTATCGCGAGTTGCTTGAACCCGTGTGGCGGCAAGCTCAGGGTGGGCAGTTCACCGTAGTGAGCAGTGAGTTGGTGGTACTGGAGACCCTCGTCAGGCCACTGCGTGAGGGCGACGCGGTTGTCGAATCACTCTTTCGCTCGCTGTTCGAGGCCAATGAGGTGAGGCTGATCGCAGCCATCCGCTCGCTGTGGGAAGAAGCCGCTCGTCTGCGCGCCCAGACGGGCTTGAAGACGCCAGATGCGCTCCATGCGGCATCAGCTCTGCAAGCCGAGTGCACACTCTTTGTCACCAATGATGGCGACTTCCGCCGTGTCCAAGGATTGCCCGTTGTCGTCTTGGACGATTTGATCGAGGCGGAAACGGAGGCATGACCCGTGCCAGACGATAGGTTCAATGAGTACTGCGAGGCTTTACTCGCGCAGTACACCCGCAGGAACCCGCAGACCGTCACCCAGCGCCTGGAAAGCCTGTGCGGGTTCCTCAGGCAGAGAGGGAACGTGGTGCAGACCATGTTCGGCGGTTCGGTTCGGAAGGGAACTTACGTCACCGGCCTTAGCGATGTAGACGCCCTTCTCATAGTGAACCAGTCTTCGCTTCTGAACCAAACCCCGGCAGAGGCCATAGAGTACGTGCGGGAGACCATCCAGGATCGGCTTCGCCAGAATACCGTAAGCGCGGGCACCCTAGCGGTGACGGTCAGCTACTCCGACGGGACCGAGATACAGATACTGCCCGCCATACGAGCCAACACTGGCGGGGTTCGGATTGCCGAACCGGGAAGCACACAGTGGAGCAACGTGGCGCGACCTGATGACTTTGCCAAAAGGCTCGCCAAAGTCAACACGGCGAGAGACGGCAGAGTAGTTCCGATAATCAAGCTTGCCAAGGCGATGGCGGACTGCTTCATCACCCGGCCAAGCAGGAAGATTAGCGGATACCACATGGAGTCTCTGGCGATCGACGCGTTCAAGGACTATCAAGGCCCCCTCGACCCGAAGAACATGCTCATTCACCTATTGGGGCACGCGATGGATGCGGTGAAGAGTCCAATTACAGATTCCACGGGGCAATCGAGATACGTAGATGACAAACTTGGCGGCGCAGATTCGGGGCTTCGCAAGCGGGCTTCAACGTACTTTGGGCAGATGCGCGGCAAGGTCAACTCTTGCAAGACCAGGGCAGCATTCAACGCCCTGTTCTGCATAGGGGACTAAGGCGGACGGCTGCGGTATGGTGAACGTAGAACTTCTACCGAAAGTCAAGTCGAAGGGCAATCTCAGCCTGCTCGACGAGCCGCTGACTGCGCTCTTCTGCTCCAACCGCTGTCCCGGCGACCTCATCATAAAGACCTACGACCTTGCCAGGGCCATGCGAGATGCCGGCGTCCCCGTCATCGGCGGATTCCAAACGCCGATGGAGCGAGAATGCCTGCGCCTGCTGCTCCGAGGCAGTCAGCCGGTGGTCGTCTGCCCTGCCCGCGGCATCGACAACATGCGCATCCCCCGCGAATGGCGCCCCGCTCTTGACGACGGTCGACTGCTGGTCCTGTCGCCCTTCCCAGCCACGGTCCGACGCCCGAAGGCTGAGTTCGCGGCCCACCGCAACAACTTGGCGGCGTCGTTGGCGAGCCGGGTTTTCATCGCCCACGCAGCCCATGGAAGCAAGACTGAAGCCTTCGCCCAAGGGCTCGCCGCCTCTGCTAAGCCGATGCTCACGCTGGACAGCCCGGCCAACACAAACCTAGCGGAGATTGGTGCGCAGGTGATCGAGCATTCGCACCGTAGAAGACTGGGATCTGTGCTGCATGTCAGCCCACAAGATGACTGCATACGTGCGAAAGTTGTTGACTAAGGAGTGAACCCTTGGACAATGAACCTCTCAAATTGAAGTTTAGTGGCGCCCTAGTTGAGCAACTGGGCGCGCAGTTGTATCCAAACGCCACAGCTACAGTGGCGGAGCTTATCTCTAATGCATGGGATGCAGACGCCCACAACGTCTGGGTCACTATTCCGTTTGGCCAGTCATGGACTGAAGGTGACGAGATTGTAGTGCTCGACGACGGCCACGGAATGACCAGAGCGCAAGCTCAATCACGGTTTTTGATAGTTGGCCGGAAGCGACGACTTCAAGACGGCGGCAAGAGTCCCGGCGGGCGGGACGTTCACGGGCGAAAGGGGATAGGAAAGCTCGCCGCGTTCGGTACGGCCGAGGTGCTTGACTGCGTTACGGTCAGGGGCAGTCAAGCAGTGTCATTTCGACTGGACTACGACAAAATCCGAAAATCACCGCCTGGTGCCGACTGTGAGGTCGATGACTCTCCAGAACAGGGTCCGCTCTACGCGCCGGACAATTCGGAACTCACGAGTGGGACGAAGATACGACTGTCAAAGCTACGCCTGAAGCGGGCCATTCCTGAACACCAGTTCATGAAATCCATGTCTCGCCGTTTTGCGATAGATCAGGCTTTCATGAGAGTGTTCATCAATGGGCAGCAACTGCAACGGTTCGACATGGACTTGGAATATCGGTTCCCGAAGGACGGGACGCCAACTGGGTATACCGTACAAGTCGGAGATGATGGATGGGGAACTGAACTCCTACCCAATGGAAAGGAAATCCGCTGGTGGATTGGCTTCACTCCGCTGCCCTTAGAGGCGGAATATCTCCGGGGCATTTCTATTCTGGGTCGAAAGAAGCTACTCCAAAGGCCCTTCATGTTTGAGCGGGCTCAGGGAGTGAGGGGTCAACTCGGACAGGAGTACGTGGTTGGCGAGGTGATAGCCGAATGGCTGGACACCGGCGTCGACATCGAGGACGACTTGATACTTACCAACCGCGACCAACTTCAACTTGAGGATGAAAGAGTGCAGGAGCTACTTGTTTGGGGCCGACGCAGGCTGAACTGGTCCCTGGGTCAAAGGGCTGACCGCCGTCGCGAAGAGGGTCGGAAGTCCATTCAAGCCCCGGACATCTTGGAATTGCTGAAGGATTTCACTGAGACGGAGCAACGGCACCTCGCGGACATTGCGAGAAAGGCATCCCTCATTGGAGATCCAGACCCCGGCGAAGTTCACGACTTCATGATAGAGGTTGTCAACGGGTTCAAGGACAAGGCTGTTCGGGAACTCATGGAGCGTGTCCAACATGAGGACGAGGGTTTCCAGACCAACTTCTGGAGCCTTGTGCGAGAGTTTTCATTGATTGACGCCAGAAGAAATTACAGCATTATCCAAGCCAGACTTGAGACGATAGAACGACTGGATGCGGCAATCAAGGCCGGGGCCACCGAGGTTCCTGAGATTCATAACGTCGTCAAGGAGTTCCCGTGGCTCCTTGATCCTCGATGGAGTCTCCTGGGGGATGAAATTGACCTCAGTACTCTACGGGAACCTTACGAACCGACCATAGATCCTGAAACGGGCCAGAGATTGGACTTCCTGTTCATTCTGCGTCCGAGGGCTCCGGCTCCTTTCGACGAACTGCTAATCGTCGAAATCAAGCGTGGCGTGAAGTCGAACGGACGGACGCACCGGGTGAGCGAAGAGGAAGTCAACAGATTCCACTCCTACGTGCTGGGAGTCCACTCGGACTACGATCGCAACACCAAGCCTCCGTCGGTCAACGGCCTTATGATAGCCAGTGGATACACCGAGCGGGCTGACAGAACTAGGAGGAGCCTGGAGCAGGTACGAGAAGTTCGGCTTGAGTTTCAAACGTGGGACACCGTTATCGATTACACCCGCCGACTTCACACGGGCTGGCTGGAAGTAACACGGAGCACCGGCAGCTTCTCTGGTGACGACGATGATTCCCCATTGAGCGAGTGAGTATCCGCGTGATGGACGTCATGACTCCACGACAGCGCCACAAGGCCATGGCCCACAATCGGGGCAGAACAGGGCCTGAGCTAGCCTTGGCTTCGGCATTGTGGCGTCAAGGAGTACGGTACTTCACCCATGAAGGCTACAAGTCCGTCAGCGGGACAAGGCTTCCAGGTAACCCTGACTTGGTGTTTCCTCGTAAGCGAATGGTTATCTTTGTTGACGGATGCTTCTGGCACGGGTGCCCGCAGTGTCGCAAGCACGAGGGATTGAACGGCGAATCCTGGGTGAACAAGATCGCGGGCAACAGGGTGCGGGACCGGCGCGTCACGGCCAAATTCGAAGGCGCTGGCTGGACAGTGCTTCGCATCCCAGAGCACGACATCGACACGAAGTCAGCGCTCTCGGAAACTGCCAACCGGTTGGTCTCTCTAATTCAGTCAGCACCTCTTGGGAGCGCGGCCCGCGATTTCCTGCTGGGCGATAGGCAAGAAACTGAACCGCCCCTGACCGCCATTTCACTCTTCTCGGGGGCCGGCTTGAGCGACCTAGGCTACGAGATGGCCGGATTCCGGCTGGTAGTACAGGTCGAGGCCGACCAGAAGCGCGCCGCCATTGGTGCCGCCAACTTCCCCAATTCCACTTGGCTTACACGTGACGTCTGCGGCAGCGCGGATGAAATTGCAGCTGCTTACCATGGGGCCATGTCCCGGCAACTAGACTTGCTGGTTGCCACACCACCTTGCCAGGGCATGAGTAGCTCTAACCCCAGCAGGGGAAAGCGGCAGAGTCCTAGGGCTCAAGAGCTAGAAGCAAAGAACCGACTGATGCTGGAAGTGATTCCCATTGCCCAGAGGCTGAAGCCTAGAGTAATAGTCGCAGAGAATGTTCGCCCCGTGTTGACTCTCAACGTTGAGTACGCGGGTGCCAATTGCACGGTGATCGATCATATCCGCCACCACCTTTCGGACTATGAAGTGTTCCCGGAGGTGGTGAACGTCGCCGACTATGGCATTCCCCAAGTTAGAAAACGTGCGCTGGTCGTCGCCATACGCAAAGGCGAACCATGTCTGGCGGACATGTCGTCGCAAAAGAGGACTCCTCTGCCGAGCCCAACCCACTCCGAGCGACCAACCAACGGCACGCTGCCATGGGTGAGCATTCGGCAATGGCTGCAATTGATGGAGTACGATCACTTGGACGCCAAGTCCGAAGACATGGCGCGCGGGGAGCACTGGCTCCACTTCGTGCCATCATACGGGACCGATCGGTATATGCAGGTCAGCCAGATACCTCCGAACTCCGGGCGCAGCGCCTTCGAGAACGATGAGTGCCCGTCGTGCGGTAGGCAGCAGGTCGCGGCGGAATTGATACTTTGCCCTTCATGCGACGCGGTTATGCGCAATCGGCCCTACATTGAGCGGAACGGGCAACCTGCTTTGATCAAGGGGTTCGACTCCAGTTACCGACGCATGAGGCCCGAAAGGCCCGCGTACACGGTCACCACCAACTCGAGCCACATAGGGAGCGACTTCAAGATTCACCCGTGGGAGAACAGAGTGCTGAGCATCCTGGAATGTGCCGACCTGCAGACCCTCCCCAGATTCTATGACTGGACACAGGCGAAGGAAAATCGAACGCTCTACCTCATCCGTAACCTCATCGGCGAGGCGTTCCCAACCTACTTCACGTACCTGCACGGCCAGGTCCTAGCAGAGCTCTTATCCGATTCTGTGCCACCGTCACATGAATGAGGCGGTCCTGACGGAGGTGGAGATAGTGGAATACGAGTGTGAGAAAACGGTACAAGCACTAAGTTGGTTCAGAAATGTGGGACTCCCGGCTGACGAGAAAGAAGGAGCCCCATTGCCAAACTAACCCACAGACATTGCGGTCCACGGCGAAGGCGGAAAGGGAGCAGAAGATGCCAGAGGAACAATCAAATCATTCATTCAGTCAGAAAGTCACACAGCAGTTGACCCCAGACACCAGAGAGCTGTGGACACCGATGGCCGACTACTTCGATAGAGAAGGACCCGAAGCGGTCAAAACCTACCTGGATGCCGAGAGGGACCGACTTGAAGGCAACGTAAGAAGCCTGCTCGAACGGTTCAAGGAGGGCTGATGCCGATGGCACGCGGATTCAGTGTTCAAGGCGTTGAAATCGAGGGTTTCAAAGGATTTGCCTCACCCCAAGCAATTGACTTCAAGGGTCGCCATGTGTTCCTGCTCGGTCAAAATGGCAACGGAAAATCCAGTATTGTGGAAGCTATCCGTTGGGGACTCTTTGGCTCGGCATATCGACCCAACGAGGTCGTAAAGAATCAGCACTATTCTGGAGATTGTCGCGTCACAGTCAAGTTAGCACGCGACGGACAGCTCTGGACACTTCGGCGTATATTGAATCTGGGCACCGGCAGTAGTAGTGAACCGGTCCTCACTGATCAACACGGAAACAGACGACCCATAAGAGAGATAATGCCTCAGCTCGACTCTGTGGATGCCGGCGAGGGTACGCATGTCATATTCGCGGCCCAGTCGGCACCACTCCGTCGACAACCGGAGGATCTTGGTCCATTTGAAAAGAGCATCTTCAACTATCTCGGCCTTACGCATCCACGAGCACTACTAAGTAACATCGACGATTTCCTGGAGGACCAAACAGAGGCTGAGCACGATTTGGCTGAAGAGCTCACGGAAGCCCGCAAGAGCCTCGACGGCCAGATAGAGGAAGAGCAGACCCGTAGAAGCCATATCCTGAATGCTCCGCCTTGGGGCGACGGACCTCCACCATCAATTGCCGCCTCAGAACAAAGGGTGCGCCGTTTCATTGAAGAAGTTACCGGCAACTCTCCGAACGATGAACTGGAGGGGTTGTCATTGGAGGCTCTGGTTGAAAGTGCAGAGCAATCGCTCAATGAAAGGCGTACTCAAGGCCAAGGTAGTCTGGAGCAAGAGGCGGAGGAGTTAGCCAAGTACCGCGGTTCCCTAGAAGAGTTGCGTGACGTTCAGGCTCAAGTCAGGATAGAAGAGTCTATAGTTCAAGGCACGCAGTCGAAATTGGAAGCCGTATACGATGGACTGACGCCCGATCAGCTGAAAGGCAAGCTCTCAGACGCAAAATATGAGGCGACAACGGACTCGATAAAGGGCCGGATTGCACGGGATGCAATCGACTTGCTTCGTCGAGACAATGCTGAAGAAATCCTGTGTCCAATCTGTAGTTCGCATCACGACCGGCAGATTCTGGAGTCTGCTCTGCAGGGCACCGTGGATCACTCCAATGAAGCCATGAGTTCAGTAGTTGCCTCACTTGAATCTCGGGTCCAGGAGTCTGAGTCACTAGAAAAGCTACTGAAGGAACAAGAAGCCCGGGTGCATTCGCTGAATGATGATGTGACCGCTGCCATGAATCTTCTCCACGATGAAGACAAGAGTAAACTGGCCGCAACAAACGATATTGGAACGCTAATTGAGGACTATTCTGGCAAAGAATCGGAGATCGAAGCTCGAATAGGAGACCAAGAGAAATGGTTCGAGTCGAAAGGGGCTCAACTCAACAGACTCAAGGAGGAGAACCGGTTCCACCGAATCCAGCGACGCCTGAACAGCCTACAGGCACACAAAAGGGAACTTGAGAGTGTTATCGAAGCCTACAACCACTTGGTCGCATTTGGAGAGTCGGTTCGCGCAATTAAGGGAGTGGTGGAATCTCGGTTAAGTGAACAACTTGCACAAGACATCCCTCGTGTCTCAGAGCTACTTTCCAAGGCTTTCGGCGCACTGACCCAGCATCCTTGGTATGACCGACTGGTAATTGCGAAGTCTACTCTTCCTCGGCTTCAACTGCGAGTTGCAAGTAGTCAGGACTCGAATGGTAGAGAAGACCCGACAGGCGTGCTGAACGGGCAGGCCGAGAGTGCACTGCACCTCGTGCCGTATTTCGCGTTCAGCCAAGCGGACGATACTCCTACCGAGGTCTACCTCGTTATGCTGGACGACCCCACCCGAGCCTTGGATACAGAACACATAAAGATACTGGTGGAGCGTCTAAGAGAACTTGGGCGTAACGTGCAACTGATCGTTGCCTCCCAGGAGACGGAGCGCCTTCTGAAGATGATACCTGACATATTCGATGAGGATAGTTACGCTATTGTTGAACCTACTGGCTGGTCGCCCGATAGCGGGCCAAGCCTGAATGTAAGGTATGAATGATTTAGCGGCCCTCCAAGCGGTGAATTGCATTGACGATCTGCACCTGAGTGCCTCCCCCGCCGAATTCGGTTACAAGGTGCAAGCGCTAGCTGCCCATGTACTTTTGCGGCTCAGCTTCGAAGTAGAAGAAATTAATCGGTCAGGGCATCCAGATATTGTCGCAAGCAGAGGCATGGACAAGCTTCACTTTGAGGTTGAAGCTGAGGTTTCTGGCCCCCGCCCAAGACAGTTGACGGATGAGGATTTTAGCGCACTGACGGAGTTGCCCGGCGGCGTTGGGTATTTTGCTTTGGCCATCAGCTTCCCCACACCGCGATGGGTAGTGGTTCCTGCCGAGCGCCTCAAACATAGAAAACCAAGTTCTAATGTATTGCTGGAAGCTCTCAGCGATACAGATTTCTCCAACGCCTGGACATATGCGTACATAGACTTGCTCAAACAGGAGTGCCGTCGCATTAGACGAGCTTCCTTCAGGGAGCTATGTGAAAAAGCATTGTCAGGAAGTGGTTTTTGAAGCTGTAAAGCTCGTTAGCGGTTAGGGCGAGCTACCGCAAGAAGGCCTTACCGCCCACGGAGGCGACCTGCGGGCTTTGGCCAGCAAGATCGTGAGTCGAGAGGGGGGCAAGGCCAAGACGGTGGAGCACGATGTTAACCCTGACCGGCCTTGTCTTCGCGAGGGCGCAGCGGCGATAATGAGAGTCAGGATGGAGAATGCTTGGGAACTGGACGAGCCTCCAACCGTGAGAGGCCGGAGGCTCGTGAAGGGCTTACGAACGGTCGCCGACCGGTTCCCTATAGCCGGACCTCCCAGCGGAAAGTTCGCAATTCAGTCTTATCTGGCCCACCTCACGAGACTCGAACCGCTCATTAGGATCGTGATGCCCCTTGCCGAGGACGGTCACGTCCGACTATGGGCTGGCTTCAAGTCCACTGCCCACGAGTACCTCAGTTTTTGGTGTCTATTATGTACTGCGAATGTTTCGCTGGGAGGTTGCCTTGTGAGTCGTGGCCTTGCGTAAATCATGCCAGAAGCCAGGATTCGTCGTCCGCGCAAAAATGACTCGCAACCCGCCATATTCGCGCCGGAGCCTTACCGTGATGAGGCTCTGTCGCGCTTCGCGGTCGAGTCTAACGCCCCAAAAATGACCTGGTGGTTTCCGAGTTTACGTTAACGGTGTATTCCACGCCCGGCTCAAAATGCGAATCCAGGGGAACGATGGTTTCTACTACGGGATAGTCGGCGGTGCAGGTAACCAACGGGTCTGCTACCTGATGGTGGGTGATAGCCACGTCTATCCTGTTCGACCCTCTTCGCCGGGCTTCGTAGCCGTTGAACTGAGAGCAGCTACTGCCCTTGGGCATACCTGAGACGACGCGCAGCTGGTACTGGGGCGGAGCGCTTTCCAATATCATCACCTCCACGCTCTCAATGGGCGACTCAGCGATGAAGGTGTCCCGAAGGCTGGTCTCCGGTATGGTGAAGGTCGTGGTCTCCAGACCGTTTACTATTACCCGGTAGGTCTGCCCAGGTTCAAGAGACTTTCCAACGGGCTCTACGGTATCGAATTCCACGACCTGCTCGTGGCAGGGAATTGCCCAGGGGGTCGGTGGTGGCTGCATCAGCGTTACCCGGACGATAATGTCGTGGCCGTCCAGCTCCAATTCCTGGTTACCGGGACGGGCACAGCCTTCTATCGTGGACTGGTAATAGGCGACCCGCAGCAAGTGTTCCGGCTCGTTCGGTATCAGGCTGGCCCAAACTACTGGGACCGGGACCTCTACCCAGGTCTGCCAGTCCTCCCCGGCGTTACTGCCTCCAACCAGGTCGGGCGGGGGCCGCACCAGCACCAGGAGCATATTCACCTTGTCGGGATTACCGTGGGTGATTACCTCATATACCGTATCGTTGGTGAAGGCAAGGCGTCCGTCTGATTCGACGATTTTGGCACTTATCGAATATCTACTCCGGGAGCTAATGTCTTCACGATTGTATTCGACCTTGAACTTGATGGGAACTTGTCCTGGGCCGGAGATGGTCTGGCGGGCGATAAGCGGAGCGGGGCCATCGGCATAGGATACGTCCCGTAGCTCTACTACGAGGGTTGCGTCCGGAGTAAGGGCCAACCGCTCCCGGTAGGTGACGGTGCCGCTTACCGATGAGTTGGGGTTCCGGCCCGACGCCACTTCCAACGTAGTGTTGGATGGCCCGGGTTCGCTCTGGCAGGCCGCCATCAGGACAGTCCAGATGCCTATAACCGAAAGCAGGGCGGGCTTGACTTTGGTCTTAATCGGGCAACCTCGGTGACGAGAACTAGGTTGGGCTATATATATAGACGCAGCCCGGCACAGATTGGTTCCCGGACTCTCGGCGCTTGCCGCGGTTGACGCTGGAAAGCCCCGGATCATGACAGTGAACGCCTTTGGGATGATGCAAGTGCGGGGAGCGAATTCAACTATGAATAAGCCCGAATCCACGGATGGACAGGGATGGACGGCGTGAGGACAGCGGAAGGGGGTGAGGGAGTTACAGGCGCGATGATCCGGGCTCGAATTTGGGTAGACGGGAGGTTGGCGGGCGGTCTGCAGGCGCTTTTGGGGGCACCGATGGCGGCCTACAGTGGCTGTGGCGAGCGAGATGGCGGGATAGGACACGGCAAGAGGCGCTCGCGGACTGGGCTGGCGCGAGTTTGCGGGGACGTTGGGTTGGCTGGCGGGTCAGTGGCGGACGAGCGCCGTCAGGCTGGGAGTGGAATGGCTCGCAGTCGGGCCAGGGCGCGGCTGAACTGCTCCTCCCGGGGCCAGCGCCGGGGAAGATGCAGGGTCAATCGGCGTGCCGAGCGGGTGATCCGTCCGGCCAAGGCAAAGACCCGTCGTCTGAGGGTCTTGGTGGTCACGATCTGCTGACCCAGGCCGACGCGGGCTGTCCAGCGGGCCAGGTTGTGCGCCATCGTCTGGACGGCCAGCCAGGCGCCGTTGGCGGCGAAGCGGCCCGAGGGGAGATGGTTCAGCCCGACGCCGTACTTGAGGTCGCGTATGGCATTCTCGATCTCGGCGTGGCGGCGATGGTCAGCCTCCAGTTCGAGCAACTCCCCGTCCCGGTCGGTGATGAAGCCATGATAGCTGTATTTGGCGAAGAGGGCCAGTTGGGAACCGGGCGTCGGCTTCACCCGCCGGACGATGAGCCGTACCGGCGCGGCGTCCGCCTCGGCCTGGAAGGGGGTGCAGGTGGTCTCGGCCACATCGGCGGCACCGTCCATCCAGTAAGGAATCGGCGTCCAGGCATCTTCGGGTATCGCCTCGATGAGATTGTGCAGGCTTTTGTGCTGGCGGATGGTGATGGAGAAGCGGACATCCATCTTGCGGCAGACGGATACCACGCCATGAGTGTAGAACCCGCTGTCGGCCCGTAGCGTGAGTCGTCCGTCGGCCCCGGCGTAGCGCACCCGTCCCACCGTCTCCCGCAGGAAGTGGGCGGCGCCGCGGGCGGTGTTGGCCCGGCCCTCGCGCAGCCGGGACATCAGCACGTCTCCGGTGCCGGCGGCGACGGCCAGCAGCGGGTGATAGCCCCGCGCACCGGTGTAGCCGTGGTGGCGGGCGCCCTCCTTGGCCAGTCCGTAGGTCTCGCAGATGGTGGAGTCCAGGTCAATGGTCAGGGGCCCGTCGCCGGGTCCCGCCCCGGCCTGCCAAGCCCGGGCCAGCAACTCGCGGCTCACCCGGTCCAGTTGGCGGACATGGCCCCACCTGAAGCTGCGCAGGAAGGTGCCCAGGGTGGAGGGAGCCTTAGCCGTGAACCCGAGCACGCGGGCGGTCCCGCCGGCGCGCAGCACATCGGCGTCGTCGATGCAATCTCCGCCGGCTAGGGCGGAGGCCACCAGGGTCATCATCTTGTCGCCGGTGTTCGCCCGGCCCGGCGCGCCGCCGAGGTCGAGGTGCTTCCGGAGGAGTTGGGGCAAGCCAAGGCGCAGGGCGAGGGTGGCGGGAAGGATCAGCCCGGCATTGGCCACCAGGCGGTGGTCGTCGAAGGGTAACTGTTCAGAGTTGAGGGGAAACGAGCAGGTTGCGGCAGTGGAGGAGTGGGTTAAGGTCGTTGGCCCTCCAGGTGCCAAAGAGGGATGCGAGAGCCATTTTGGTGTTGGTGCCCCGTTCAGAGCGAGTGCCGCCGCTGATCTTACGGCTGACCACCAGGTGCCGTAAGCTCCGTTCAGCCGCATTGTTCTCGGGTGGCACACCCGGGTGGGAAACGAAGACGAACAGTTCCTTGATGAACCGTTCTATGCGCCGGCAGAGCTTGGCTTGAGGCGCAGTATCGTCGTTGGAGAAGGGCTGGCACAGCGACAGCAGAAGTTTCTCCAGCATCAACTGGTTGGGAGACGCTGACGGGTGTGAGCCAGACGCCGGTCGGCTGCGGGCGTCAGTGCACGCCTTTGCCCGGTCATAGAGTTGGCGCACCGCTGTAGCCCATAGGGCGAGGCCCATGTCTTGAGGGTACAACGCCTCAAACTCATTGATGTCCCGCAACAAGTGTACCCAGCAGCGCTGCTTGAGGCCGGGGTAGTGACTGTATGCAGCGTAGAAGTCACTCACCAGCACTCCGCTGAAGAGTCTGCTCTCGCCCTGACCGGGGGACTCGCCCAACACCTCGTCCACCACACCCTTGCCGCGGCCACGGCGTAGGAAGTATCGCTCCGTGGGAGTGCTGAAGGTCCAGACATAGCCGTTGGCCCCATCCTGCCGCCAGCCGGTCTCATCCGCATGCACTACCGGAGAGCCACGTATGCGCTCCAGCATCTCAGCCACTACCGGTTGGGCCCGTTGGGCCGTGGCGTGTACTACGTCAATGATGGCGCCCACGCTCAGCTCCAACTGATGTACCGTTTGCAGGTACCACTGGATGCTCCTCACCGGCAGCCGCCCCTCTTCTCGCAGCGTAACAATAAGGCTCACCAGGTTGACCCCCAAGCGCCGCCGCCCCATTGCTAAGCCCTCCAACGGCTCTTGAGGCAACCGCCGCTTGTCGCACAGCGGACATATCCGGGCCACAAAGACGTGCTCGATCACCTCTGCTGGCACCATCGGAAGCTCGATGACTTCTCGTGTCCGCTGAACCCAGCCGCCTGACAGGCCCGTCCCGCACTCCGGGCACGACTCAGGAGCATGTATCACCCGCTGCGTGGGTTCCATCCGCCGTCGGGCAAAGCCGTGGAGACGACGCTTACGGGGTCCGTTCCTCTCAGGCTGATGCCGCTTGACGAACCGCTTGTTGCCCGGCATCCCTACGGTCGGGCCGCGGATGCTCAGCTGAGCATCCAACTCCTCTACACGCTGCCGCAACTCGGCTATCACCGCCAGCAGCGTCTCACGGCTCGCACTCTGCAGGTCTACTTCAGCTTCCACCTCTCCCTTATGACATCACTGCCACTCGCAACGCTAGGGGGTCTTAGGTTCATCCCTTTAAGTCTGAACAGTTACGTCGAAGGCGATTTGGATGCGGTCGGGGTGGTTACGTGGTAGCATCTATCGGGTGCTCCTTTTCTGGGACCGGTTTTCTGTTTCAAAACCATTATCCCAGATTAAGAGACGCACCCTTTTGTTTCTTCAGCAGGCCTCCTACACGCCGTCCTTCGGTGGATTAGGGCCTAGGACTTGCATCCCTTACTGGCCGGTAAGGCTCGGAATCATCAACTTCAGACGCGTCCAAACCCACTGCCCAAGAGTACCGAAGCTGATTGTGTCTATTGTTTATTGTGAGTAAGTTCCAATGGATGCTCGCACTATGGACTCTGGGTGGTCGGTAGGGCGCCAGTGCTGCCTGCGTCAGCGCCCACATCTCCATCTTCTTGCGATGGCTCTCCTCCTGGCGGAGGCATAGGGGCGCCATCGCTGTCTGAGGTGGTACCCAAAAACTAGACAACTGGCTAAGAGAGAGTCCAGCTCCTAAAATAACCGGCAACTAACCGACGTGGAGGAGCAGGACATGAAGCAGACGAGGAATAAGCACAGTCCGGCGTTCAAGGCCAAGGTGGCCTTGGCCGCCCTTGCGGGGGAAGAGACCATCGCCCAGCTGGCCAGCCGATTTGAGGTCCATCCCAGTCAGATTCACGCCTGGAAAAGGGCCCTGGCGGAAGGAGCCCCGGAGCTATTTGCCACCAATCAGAAATCCCAGGAGAAAGCCAAGGAAGCTCAGATTAACCACCTCTACCGGCACATCGGCCAGCTGAAGGTGGAACGCGATTTTTTGTCGGAAAGGTCCGGTCTATGAGTCGCAGCATACGGCGAGCCATGATAGACCGAGACCACCAGCAGCTGTCTTTGGTGCGTCAATGTATCCTGCTTGACGTCAGCCGGGCCTCGGTGTACTACCGGTCGGTACCGACCAGGGCAGAAGACCTGGAGTTGATGGCCCTGATGGACCGTCAGTATTTGAAGACCCCCTTCTACGGCTCCAGGAAGATGAAGGCCTGGCTGCTGCAACAGGGCTATCTGGTGAGCCGAAAAAGGGTTCGAAGGCTGATGCGGTTGATGGGTCTGGAAGCCATCTACCGGCGTCCCAACACCAGCAAACCAGCGCCGGGACACCGGATCTTTCCCTATCTGCTGAAGGGAGTGGAGGTTAATCGGGTCGACCAGGTCTGGGCCGCGGACATCACCTACATCCCCATGCCGAAGGGCTTCCTGTACCTGGTGGCCATCATGGACTGGCACAGCCGGCACGTGCTGGCCTGGAAGCTCTCCAACACCATGGACACCAGCTTCTGCGTGGCGGCGTTGGAGGAAGCCCTGGGTAAGGGACGACCGGAGATATTCAACACCGACCAGGGGAGTCAGTTCACCAGTGAGGCCTTTACCCAGACGTTGCAGGAGCAGAGGGTCCAGGTCAGCATGGATGGTAAGGGTAGGTACCTGGACAACATCTTCGTGGAGCGGCTGTGGCGGAGCATCAAGTACGAGGAGGTGTATCTGAAAGCTTACCAGACCGTCGCCGAGGCCCGAACTGGGATCAATGCCTACCTGGAGTTCTACAACCGGCAGAGGCCTCACCAGGCTTTGGGCTACCGGACCCCAGCAGAGGTGTACCAACATGGCCAGGAAGAAAGGGGAGCAGCAGCTGAAGAAGCAGGGCTGCCATCGGGCTTGGTGAAACCTAGCGCAGGGGTGGGAGACTCTCTTAATTTAGCCCTCGTGCTGTCTTAATAATGGGGTCCACCTTAGTCGTCGGCTAAAGGCTCCTGTGATATGCGCTTTCTCACCGACACGAGGAACGCAACGACCGCCAGGATGAGTCGCAACGCAAACTCTACCGCTATGAGAAACAGCAGGTAGTAGAAGATGCTCTCTCGGTGGTCATTGGCCTCCTTCAGTGCCTCCAGGGACTCGGCAATCTTAAAGAAGGACGCATCAATTATGAAGATCGCCAGAACCGCGAAGGGTAGTATCTTGGCCAGGTCCCGGGACAGTTCTTCGTTGTAGTATGCGGCCAGGCGGATGGCGCTGACGGTGGCAAAGGCTATCAGCAAAATGTCCGAAAACGGCCTGTCTTTCGAAAGGAGGGTCAGGATTAGCGTGAGGGCTGCGAACCAGAAGTAGGCGAACACCGGAAACAAGATAATGTACTTCGCGCCGTATAAGCCCGAATCCACCGAAGGACACCGATGGACGGCGTGAGGAAAGCGGAAGGGGGGTGAGGGAGCTACAGGGGAAATAGCCTGGGTTCCATTTGGGGTAGGGAGGTCGGCGGACGGTCTTCATCGCCGCACAGGGGCCCCTATGGCCGTCTGCGGGAGCTGCGATGCGCGGGATGGCGAGAGAATACGCAGCAGGGAACTCTCTCGGACCGGGCTGGCACGAGTCTGCGGGGATCTTCGGTTGTCCGGTGGGTGGGTCGGTCGCCGACGGTGCCGTCAGGCCGGGAGTGGAATGGCTCGCAGCCGGGCCAAGGCGCGGCTGAACTTCTCAGCCCAAGGCCAGCGATCCGGAAGATGCAGGGTCAACCGGCGTGCCGAGCGGGTGAGCCGTCCGGCCAGGGAGAAGAACCGCCGCCGGAGGGTTTTGGTGGTGGCTATCCGCTCTCCCAGACCGATCCGCGCCGTCCAGCGGGCCAGGTTGTGGGCCATCGTCTGGACGGCCAGCCAGGCGCCGTTGGCGGCGAAGCGGCCCGAGGGGAGATGGTTCAGCCCGACGCCGTACTTGAGGTCGCGTATGGTATTCTCGATCTCGGCGTGGCGGCGATGGTCAGCCTCCAGTTCGAGCAACTCCCCGTCTCGGTCGGTGATGAAGCCATGATAGCTGTATTTGGCGAAGAGGGCCAGTTGGGAACCGGGCGTCGGCTTCACCCGCCGGACGATGAGCCGTACCGGCGCGGCGTCCGCCTCGGCCTGGAAGGGGGTGCAGGTGGTCTCGGCCACATCGGCGGCACCGTCCATCCAGTAAGGAATCGGCGTCCAGGCATCTTCGGGTATCGCCTCGATGAGATTGTGCAGGCTTTTGTGCTGGCGGATGGTGATGGAGAAGCGGACATCCATCTTGCGGCAGACGGATACCACGCCATGAGTGTAGAACCCGCTGTCGGCCCGTAGCGTGAGTCGTCCGTTGGCCCCGGCGTAGCGCACCCGTCCCACCGTCTCCCGCAGGAAGTGGGCGGCGCCGCGGGCGGTGTTGGCCCGGCCCTCGCGCAGCCGGGACATCAGCACGTCTCCGGTGCCGGCGGCGATGGCCGGCAGCGGGTGGTAGCCCCGCTTGCCGGTATAGCCGTGGTGGCGGGCGCCCTCCTTGGCCAGTCCGTAGGTCTCGCAGATGGTGGAGTCCAGGTCAATGGTCAGGGGCCCGTCGCCGGGTCCCGCCCCGGCCTGCCAAGCCCGGGCCAGCAACTCGCGGCTCACCCGGTCGAGTTGACGGACGTGGCCCCACCGGAAGCTGCGCAGGAAGGTGCCCAGGGTGGATGGCGCCTTGACCGTGCCGCCCAGGGTGCAGGCCGTCCCCCCGGTGCGCAACACATCGGCGTCGTCAATGCAGTCGCCCCCAGCCAGCGCAGACGCCACCAGCGTCATCATCTTGTCGCTCGTGTTCGCCCGCCCCGGGGCATCGCCCAGGTCGAGGCGCTGCCGGACGAGTTCGGGCAGGCCGAGGTGCCGCGCCAGGGTGGCCGGAAGGAGCAGCCCGGCATTGGCCACCAAGCGGCGGTCGTCGAAGGTGATTTGGATCCGGTCGGGGTGGTTGCGTGGCAGCATCTACTGGGTGCTCCTTTTCCGGGGTCGGTTTTTTGCTACAAAACCATTATCCCAGAAGCACAGGAGCGCCTTCTTGCCGCCTCAGGACGCTAACCCGACGCCCTCCTTCGGTGGATTCGGGATAAGACGAGGTGGAAGAAGCCTCGCACCCACGGATAGCGCGACTCTTCAATCTTGGACAGGTCCAACTCAAACATGTCCCGGGAGGCAATGAATCGGTAGAACTTGAAAACAAAGAAGCCATATACAGCCATGCCGAGGATATAGAACGCTGCAGGCCACAGCAATTTAAGGGCGTCATCAATATCTAACCCGTTAGGGAAGATGGCTTCAATATCCATGAACTCCATCTTCTATCCCGCGACCCGTGCAATGAGACGCGGCCTGCGGATAGTTAGGGGTAAGGGTCGGGACAAAGACGGGACTCCCAATACGTACGTAAGCTGGCGCTGGAGGGGCGTCGCTGCCCACACAGGCGTGGGCAACGGACGGTGAGTTCGCCGCATCTACCATTCCATCAGATCGGCTTCGATGGTCTGACGCCCGTAATTCTATGAAAAGCTCACCATCTCGTCAACCAACAGCGCCCGGTCACCCGGGCCTTTAAATTGGGGATTGTACACGATTTTACCAGCAGCCCCATTTATGGTTAATCTTACCCATGAAAGATCATAAAGTTGATTCCCTCGTAAGTAATTGATTAGCGGGATCGGCGTCGGTAGGGGGGTTGTGGGGTACAGAGGTGGTCTCGTTTGTCTGAACAGCGCTGCCCGGTTTGATAAGTGGAATCGCGCTGCCGTGCGTTAGGCCGCCGCGGACTCGGCAGGCGCTCTGTCAAAGAACTGGTCCGGCGTCATACCCCCAAGGCTCGAATGGGGCCGTTCGGCATTGTAAAACTCGAAGTACCGCCCGAGTCCAGTTCTGGCTTCCGGGACCGATTCGTAGGCTCTCAGGTACACCTCCTCGTACTTGACGCTCTTTCACAGTCGTTCGACGAACACATTATCCTTCCAGCTTCCCTTCCCGTCTATGCTGATCTGGATCCCATTGGCTTTCAGCAGGCCGGTGAAGGCATCACTTGTGAACTGGCTTCCCTGATCTGTGTTGAATATCTCCGGCGCGCCGTGGCGTCCCAGGGATTCTTCGAGCGCCTCCACGCAGAAGTCTGTGTCCATTGTGACCGATACCCGCCAGGCCAGCACCTTGCGGCTATGCCAGTCCATCACTGCGGCTAGGTACACGAACCCCCTGGCCATCGGAATGTACGTGATATCCATTGCCCACACCTGGTTGGGCCTGCTCACCTCAAGCCCGCGCAGCAGGTACGGATACACCGTATGGCCGGGCCGTCGCCGGCTGGTGTTGGGCTTGCGGTACAGCGCCTCGATGCCCATCCGCCGCATCAGTGTGGCGATGTGTCTACGCCCGGAGGAGAGTCCCTCCTGGCGGAGCAGGCCTCGCATCATCCTACTGCCTGCAAACGGATACTCAAGGTGCAGCTCATCGATACGGCGCATCAGTCCGAGACCGGCTTCGCCCACCGGCCGTGGCCGGTAGTAGATGCTCCCGCGGCTGATGCCCACTGCCTTTGCCTGGCGGGCGAGAGGCAACTTGTGATCGCGGTCGATCATCGCCTTGCGCCCGGCAATCCCGCCTTCGTGAGCGCGGACTCTAAAAAATCGTTCTCCAACGCAAGCTCACCGATCTTAGCGTGAAGGACCTTCATATCTACCGGCTTTTCAGCCTGCCCTGTCCCGGCCCCAAATAACTGCGCCGCCCGATCCAGCAACTGGGTCTTCCATTGCGTGATCTGGTTCGGGTGCACATCGAACTGGCTTGCCAGCTCCGAAAGTGTCCGGTCGCCGCGCACTGCGGCAAGAGCCACCTTCGCCTTGAACTCTGCCGAGTGGTTACGGCGGGGTCGTCTGCTCATCTCTCGCTCCTGTCTCCGAGAGCACTATCATGCCCTCAATCAGGCAGCGATTCCACTTATCCCCCTGTTCAGATTTCCGGAGCCACTTCTTACTGAACAAGTTTTTATACTTTGGCTGTGTGTGAGGCCAAAGACTTCCCTTCCTCTGAGCGCGACGAGCTGATGGGGCTGGTCACGCAGTTGCAAGGGCAGGTTGCGCAGTTGACGGCGGCCAAGGAAGAGTTGCACAAGCAAGTCGCCGAGCTCAAGCGAGCAGGAAAGCGCCAGGCGGCTCCGTTCTCCAAGGGTGGGCGAAGCAGCAGACCCAAGCGTCCCGGCCGCAAGCCGGGTATGGGGTCGTTCAGCTACCGAAAGTCGCCGTCTCCCGATGAAGTCACCGAGCCGCTTGTAGAGGTGGCGGTGGCTGAGGACACCTGCCCCGGATGTGGAGGCAGACTCGAGCATGAGGGGGTGCGGATTGTCTACGCAACCGGCATTCCTCCGATTCCCAGACCCCAGGTGACGGGGTACCGGGTGCAGATATGCCGGTGCCGGTCCTGCGGTAAGCAGGTCCGAAGGCGGCATCCCGATGTTGCGCCGGACCAGTACGGGGCCAGCGCGCACCGGGTAGGGAGACGAGTGATGGCGGCGGCCCACGTGCTCCACTATGGAGTGGGCGTTCCGGTACGGAAGGTCTCCGCTGTGCTCAGAGCGCTGACTGGTGTGGAGCTGAGCCAGGGGGCGATCAGCCAAGACGCGCTGCGACGTGCCAGGGGTGCAGTGGGGGATGCCTACCATAAGCTGCGGGGTTCGGTGCGTGCCAGTCCACTCGTCCACACCGACGACACGGGATGGCGAGTGGACGGTGGGCCTGGTTTTCTGATGGCGTTCGAAACGGATGAGGCTACGGTGTACCAGGTTCGTACTCGTCACCGCAACGAAGAGATACGTGAGGTGGTGCCCTCGGACTATGAAGGGGTGATGGTAACGGATCGAGGACGGAGCTACGATGCTCAGGCTCTGTCGGGGGTGAAGCAGCAGAAATGTCTGGCCCACGTGCTGCGCTCGATCAGTGAGGTGGTCCAGACCAAGAGAGGGAGAGGTCGCAGCTTCGGCAATCGTCTGAGCCGCCTGCTCAGAGAAGCGATGGAGCTCCGGCAGGCATATCACCGAGGAGAGGCGGCGGACTTTGCCGCCGAGGCCGAACGGCTGAGACGAGAGGCGACCTATCATCTCCGCGACCGTCCCATGTCGGATGCGGACAACTGGAGGCTGCAGAACGAACTCGGTTGGCACCATGACCGGGGCAACATGCTGCGTTTCCTGGATGATCCAAGCATTGAGCCGACCAACAACCGTGCTGAGAGAAGCGCTCCGCCCGGCAGTGATCGCGCGGAAGGTATCGCACTACTCGAAGAACGTCGGTGGTGCGGATGCCTTCTCGGCCTTCACCAGCGTAATCAGGACCCTGGCTCGCAATGGCGGCGATCACTCGCTGGTCAACGGGCTCTGCGGGTGTGTTCAGCGGTGCTCCGGTCCCCACCCCTTCCTTCTGAACCCCTCCTCGCACTCCGCTCCGCTAATCAATTACTCCGGCCCCTCCACCCGGTCGCTGATCCTCTGTAGTGAAGTGAGCATACGGTGGAACACCTTCTGGTACGACGGCTCGTCGGCCTCCAGGACGGTGGTGTCGGTATGGCGGGATAGAGCTTGCTCCAACGTCATGCCCGCGGTTACCCCTGGGGCGGCTGGGAGGGTGTCGACGACCAGAGGCCTGCCCTTGGAGCGATCCACAATGACGGCGGTGGTCTCCTTTAGCCCGAATCCACCGAAGGACACCGATGGACGGCGTGAGGAAAGCGGAAGGGGGGTGAGGGAGCTACAGGGGAAATAGCCTGGGTTCCATTTGGGGTAGGGAGGTCGGCGGACGGTCTTCATCGCCGCACAGGGGCCCCTATGGCCGTCTGCGGGAGCTGCGATGCGCGGGATGGCGAGAGAATACGCAGCAGGGAACTCTCTCGGACCGGGCTGGCACGAGTCTGCGGGGATCTTCGGTTGTCCGGTGGGTGGGTCGGTCGCCGACGGTGCCGTCAGGCCGGGAGTGGAATGGCTCGCAGCCGGGCCAAGGCGCGGCTGAACTTCTCAGCCCAAGGCCAGCGATCCGGAAGATGCAGGGTCAACCGGCGTGCCGAGCGGGTGAGCCGTCCGGCCAGGGAGAAGAACCGCCGCCGGAGGGTTTTGGTGGTGGCTATCCGCTCTCCCAGACCGATCCGCGCCGTCCAGCGGGCCAGGTTGTGGGCCATCGTCTGGACGGCCAGCCAGGCGCCGTTGGCGGCGAAGCGGCCCGAGGGGAGATGGTTCAGCCCGACGCCGTACTTGAGGTCGCGTATGGTATTCTCGATCTCGGCGTGGCGGCGATGGTCAGCCTCCAGTTCGAGCAACTCCCCGTCTCGGTCGGTGATGAAGCCATGATAGCTGTATTTGGCGAAGAGGGCCAGTTGGGAACCGGGCGTCGGCTTCACCCGCCGGACGATGAGCCGTACCGGCGCGGCGTCCGCCTCGGCCTGGAAGGGGGTGCAGGTGGTCTCGGCCACATCGGCGGCACCGTCCATCCAGTAAGGAATCGGCGTCCAGGCATCTTCGGGTATCGCCTCGATGAGATTGTGCAGGCTTTTGTGCTGGCGGATGGTGATGGAGAAGCGGACATCCATCTTGCGGCAGACGGATACCACGCCATGAGTGTAGAACCCGCTGTCGGCCCGTAGCGTGAGTCGTCCGTTGGCCCCGGCGTAGCGCACCCGTCCCACCGTCTCCCGCAGGAAGTGGGCGGCGCCGCGGGCGGTGTTGGCCCGGCCCTCGCGCAGCCGGGACATCAGCACGTCTCCGGTGCCGGCGGCGATGGCCAGCAGCGGGTGGTAGCCCCGCTTGCCGGTATAGCCGTGGTGGCGGGCGCCCTCCTTGGCCAGTCCGTAGGTCTCGCAGATGGTGGAGTCCAGGTCAATGGTCAGGGGCCCGTCGCCGGGTCCCGCCCCGGCCTGCCAAGCCCGGGCCAGCAACTCGCGGCTCACCCGGTCGAGTTGACGGACGTGGCCCCACCGGAAGCTGCGCAGGAAGGTGCCCAGGGTGGATGGCGCCTTGACCGTGCCGCCCAGGGTGCAGGCCGTCCCCCCGGTGCGCAACACATCGGCGTCGTCAATGCAGTCGCCCCCAGCCAGCGCAGACGCCACCAGCGTCATCATCTTGTCGCTCGTGTTCGCCCGCCCCGGGGCATCGCCCAGGTCGAGGCGCTGCCGGACGAGTTCGGGCAGGCCGAGGTGCCGCGCCAGGGTGGCCGGAAGGAGCAGCCCGGCATTGGCCACCAAGCGGCGGTCGTCGAAGGTGATTTGGATCCGGTCGGGGTGGTTGCGTGGCAGCATCTACTGGGTGCTCCTTTTCCGGGGTCGTTTTTTTGCTACAAAACCATTATCCCAGAAGCACAGGAGCGCCTTCTTGCCGCCTCAGGACGCTAACCCGACGCCCTCCTTCGGTGGATTCGGGTTTAGACTGGGGTGGTTTCGGAGCTCCACCTTGGCCCGCAGGTGGGTGATGAGCACACAGGCGACCCTCAAGGCACCTCCTTGGTAAGCTAAGTCAGAAAAAGGCGATGGAAAGGAGAAATGATAGCGAACACCTGTTCTCTTTATCAATGGCGTGAGGACAGACCAATATGCCGGGCGAATTCGGCGAATTCCACGCCGCTCAGCGTGCGGCCATACTTCCAATCCTCCATGTATTGACTGAGGGCGGGGTTTCAAATTGCTTGTATCCGTCCTAGGGGCGGGAGTAAGATTATTTTATAGGGTCCATATTTTCATTTTCCGGTACCCGGAGGATAAACAAAATGTTTGGTCAGAACAGAGAAAAGAAGCGGTTCTCCTGGCGATGGGCCGTGCTGCTGGTAGCGCTGGTGGCGGGGAGCCTGCTTTTGGCGGCCTGCGGCGACTCCGACCCTAGTCCCACAGCGACCCCTGAACCCACTCCGGTACAGGCCACACCGGACAAAGACGACGACACCATGATGGATGAAGACTCCGACGCCATGATGGATGAAGACTCCGACGCCATGATGGATGAAGACTCCGACGCCATGATGGATGAAGACTCCGACGCCATGATGGATGAAGACTCCGACGCCATGATGGATGAAGACTCCGACGCCATGATGGATGAAGACTCCGACGCCATGATGGACGAGGACGCCGACGCCATGATGGATGAAGACTCCGACGCCATGATGGACGAGGACGCCGACGCCATGATGTCTCTGAGCGATGTCGACGAGACCACCACGGGGGCCGAACTGATCGCGTCGCTTTCCGAAGGTGAAGCCGACTGCCTGCGTGCTGCGATAGGGGACGCGAGCTACGAGGCTATGCAGGATCTGACCCTGTCCGAGAGTGCCATGGGATTCGATACGTTCCCGCTGCAATGCCTGGAGCCGGACAACGCCATCGACCTGAGCGTAGCCATGATGTCGCTCCAGGCGGGCGGGCTGTCCGATGATAGCCAGGCCTGCATAAAGGACGTTTTCGCAGACCTCGGGGTGCCGGGCGAGGGGATGAGCATGACAGACTCCATGCGCTCCTTTATAACCATGCAGCTCTGCCTGACCGACGAAGAAGCGCAAGCCATGTCGGGACCTGTTCCGGAAGAAGACGCATTTCCTTTGCCCTCCCAACTACGCTGCGTATCCGAGCAGACAGACCTGGAGAACCTGTTCATCGTCTACCAGGCCTTTGCCGACCTGGAGTCGGGCACGGAGCCGCCCACACCATCGCCGGAAATGACGAAGGCGGTGGCCGAGATAATGGCGGCCCAGGAGACCTGCGGCATTCCCACCATCATCCAGGGGGAGGGGTCAGCGCCCTAGGCGGCGGCTCGGGTTACTGCCCGAGCTGAGATATCCGGGGTGTGGGAACCGACGTTGGAGTCGGATCATCGGCGTTGACAGATGCGTGAGTTTTGGAGGCATCCGAGGATTGAGTATCCATCGTCGGAGCATTCGTTTCCGTGTCATTTGGTGCGCCCTGGGGTGATGAAACGTTTGCGGCTGTGTTAGCTACGTTGGGCGCTGGTCTCGACATGTCCTATGGTGAGTTCCAGACCCTGGAAGCTCACAGGGCAACCTCCCACCGAAAAGTTTGTAGTACAGTCCCCGTTGGCCCACCAAACTTGACGGTAGACAGAACCGAGCCGTTCAGCGCCATCTCCTCGGCGTCTCTCCCCGGTATGGGGCTGTCGTCGGGCATCGGAATCGTATGTCAAATGGTGGCACAGCATCTACTAGGAAACCAGTTTGCGCCACTTCCTGAAGCTCCGATGGTTGCGTTACATCGCGGTCGGGTTGATACTTGTGGCACTTGCAATTACCGCAGTGGAGGCCAAGACCTACTACGTGCGGGATCTGCTTGCTGAAGAGTTCTGGGGGTCTCAACCTCACAGGGTGCCCTGCGACAAATGGCCTACACCTGACGAAGTTCAGCGAGTCGTTGACCAGCACGCGCAAGTCGTCAGTCAGATAGAAGCCGTCAACCCCGGATTCACCGTAGTAAATATCAATACTATGAACTGCCCAGGCAGAGCGGACATCCGAATCTGGTACGCCTCGTACAGCGACAGGGACGCGATCAAGTCGATAGTAGGAGATCAGAAATACTTCTTTGGAGTCCCGTATCAGCTGCGGAACACATAGTACTGAGCAGGAGGCGATAACGGCTGCCGCAGTCCTCTACGACAAGACCAAGGGAAAGTTCTGAGAGTGTCCCTGCTTGCGGTTGCGAAGACTCTTTCTCTACTACTTGGTTGGTCCAGCGCTTCACCGTCTCCTGGGCACCAGGGGGAAGGGTCTACAGGTGTCGGTGTTCCGGCTTGCTCCCCCTGCCGAACCCGTACTACGGGTTCGTCGTCTATGGAGCCCACGTGGCCCGGCGTCGCGCGACCATGCGGGTTTGGAAATGACTGAGAGGTGAAGCCAACATGGAGCTAAGCACGGTCCCTGTTGTCGATACTCCTGATAGTCGGTTTGATGGGCGGTGTAAGTGTCGCCGCTTCGGTTGGGGGTGTCCTAGCAGTTAGGAGGAGTAGCGATACCGTCGTCCGGGCATTAGGCGCTGTCGGGATCGTATTGGGAGTCCTGTTTGCCATATATGCCCTCGTTGTACTGTTCGGGGCTGCGGTGTAGACGGACATGAGTGGGCCGGGTCTTAGCAACAGAAAAAGGCCCCACCTGTAAGGAAGGGGACCTCCCCTTCCGTTCGGTCCGTACCTATCCTACCGGTCAGCCCATTAGCTCCTCCTCCCTCACCTCCTCGGCGTTGACCGCCTACTCGAACAGCGACACCGGCGTAACTCTGCTTGCGCGCCAGGGCGAGCGTCAGGTCGTCGCCGTAGGCGGCCAGTCCGTCTTCGGGCAGCTCGCCCTACCATCCCCATTTCTCAATCGATACGAAAAGCTCAGGTACTCGTGGGCGGTGGGCTTGGGTGTGGCAGAAGGCCGCAACATGCAATTTAAGAGGGCCTCTAACGGCGTCTGGTACTTGTAGGCTACATGGGACAACGAGGTTACGTCAATAGGTGTGTAAACGACATCAGGCGGCGACCTTCTCAGCCGTTGATTCAATGGCGATTCCATCCGCATACTGTGCACCGAGATAAACGTCTTCGATCAACTCAGGGGCCTTCAGACGCCTGAAGCGCTGTTCGGCGACCATCAACATTTTCCAGATCACCGCTATCACCCGATCGACCCTCTTGTAGCGCTTGGCGGCATCGGTCCGAAGCCTGAGGGCCGCGAAGGGTGATTCTACCGGGTTCGTCGTGCGAAGGTGCCCCCAGTGCTCCTTTGGGAAGTCATAGAAGGCGACCATGCGGTCCCAGTCCCGCTCCAAGGCCTCTGAGGCCGTCTCGTAGGAATGGTCGCCGCACCACCTGGTGAACACCGTCCTGAGCCGCTCAGCCTCTGTCCGAGTCGGCGCGTAGGGGATAGTACGCAGCATGAGCTTGGCCTGGTCCTGTTGTCGCTTTGGAAGCTTGGCGAGCACGTTTAGGATCTTGTGGTTCCAGCAGCGTTGCTCGGCCGCCTGCGGATAGACGTTGCGCAGAGCTCCCCAGATGCCCAGGTGTCCGTCTCCAACCACCAGCCTCGGGCACTCCAGCCCGCGGCGCCTCATGTCCCTGAGCACATCGGACCAGTTCTCTGTGGACACCCTGTATCCGGGAATAGCGCTCACCACCACCTTGCTCCCGTCGCTCAGGGCCGCCATCACCACCAGTACCGCCGCCTTCTCCTTCTCAAGACCAGCCTTGACGTAGACTCCATCCACCCACATGTACACCACTTCGAGGTCATCCAGGGGCCGGCTGCGCCATTGGGCAAGCTCATCGTTCCACTTGGACTTCAACCGGGCCACCGTGCTCGCCGATACCGGTGCGTCCTCTCCCAGCAGCCCCCGCAAAGCCAGATCGAAGTCGCCTTCGGATAGACCGTGCAGGTACAGCTCGGGGATCAACTCAGCAACCTTCCTGGTCCTGTTGACGAACAGCGGCAGCAGCCGACTCTCGAACTGCTCCTCAGTATCGCGGACTCGCGGCCGCCTCAGCTGTACCGTTCCCGAACTCAGCGTAAGCCTCCGGGCTCTGCCGTATCCGTTCCGATAGCCGGTATCGTTGTCCGAGTCGGATCTGAGCGCCGACTTCGCCCTTCCCAGAAACTCCGTCACCTCCTCCTCCAGCAACTCCTGGATCAGCCTCTGGACCTGGACCTGGCTTCGCACCCAATCCTCCAACTGCTCCCACTCCGGCCTTGACTCCGACCTACTCTCAGTACTTTCCTTCTTCATGGGCGGTCTATCTCCTCTCTTGGGCCTCGAGCCCGTGTTGTTCAGAGAGAAAGTACACCGCCTGACTGTTTACACACTTTTTGAAGATACCTCCCCCGTTGTCGCGGACCCTCCGGCCATTGTCCGATGACGGTCTCGACCAGCGACTGGGCGCTGTGCTGGAGGTTCTCGGTGTCTACGTACAGCCCAGATCCAGGGGGCTGGGACTCCATCGTGACATCAGTGGGCGAAGCCCCACCGGTCGGCCCAATCTCGATCCTTTTACCGAACAGCCTTCTCATCCTGGTCCCTCCCGATGTGTGACGGAGCACAGATGACTTGACCTGTGTCGATGGTCAGGATAAATGTCCGTCTAAGAGACCAGCATAAATGTCACCTTTACTGCCTGCGATGGTATCAGATCACTCCGTGCTAACCGCGGAGCGCTTTATGGGCAGACTCTCGGCTTCTATGTACTTCTTGGCAGTGGCACGATGTATACGCAGTTCCCGGGCGACCCCTCGAATCGACAGTCCCCTTTGCTTGGCCTTCTGAACGGCGTTCCACCTCGCCGTCTGAAGTGGAGTGGGCTTTCTGCGTGACATAGCAGGGGCCTTGCGGACTCTAACAGCGCCGTTGTCGACGACCGTGTCGTCAGCATCGCGGGCGTCCATCCCAGCGTCGAGTGCTGCCAGTCTCGCCTCCCAACGTCTGCCCAGACCGTTGAGGTCGCGATGTGGGACTGGCCTGTATGAGGAAGAGCCGTTAAAGCTTCTGAGTATGCCCGGACGGGGCGAGGCCTCCTGGCTGGGAATGATCTCTCCCTGGTACCGCACAGCCAGCTGACCGTCCAGGCTTTCCAGCATCTCGATCACCGCTCCGGCATAGCTGCGCCGCTCCGTGCCCGGCAGTAGCTGCAAGGTGCGCCACTTGTACTTCACGGTGTTGTCTCTGGCCACCCTGCGGTTGTGTCTGAAGCAGAGCACCGTATCGAGGCACACGTCCGGCTCCAACGGGCGGTAGGCAACTTCAGGGTGCTGTGCCGGTACTCCGAAGCGCTCGATGAAGCGGTCAAGGAAGTCCTTCAGGACGACGTTGGCCTCCTCGATGGTGGTTGCACCCGCGAGTCTGAGCTCAGTCACCAGCCTGTCCTGGAAGGTCCCCGCTGTGCGCTCCACTCTACCCTTAGCCTGTGGTGACAGGGCGAAGACCATCTGCATACCAAGCTCGTCCATCGCACGGCTGAACTGTGTGGGTGCACCGGCGAGCCCGGACCCAGGCACGTTCTTGAAGACGGAGTGCCGGTCGGTGTAGAGTGCGATGGGTATGCCGTAGCGCTGTATCAGGCCCTTCATGAGTAGGAAGTAGTCGCGGGTGTTCTCCTGCTCGCAGAACAGGGCGTTGACCACGATGCCAGTGGCGTCGTCGACGGCCAGAAGCAGCGCGAAGGGCGGACCATGGTCTCCAAGCCACCGATGATGGCTGCCGTCCACCTGTATCAGCATGCCCTCGCGGGGCATCCGCTGCCGGCGGATACGGTGTTGCGGCGGCCGGCGGCGGCGTGGGCTCTTCAGGCTGGCGCCCACCAGTATGCGCCGCAGCGTGGTTCGGCCGATCTCTATGCCATCGCGCTCTCTGAGCAACTCGCTCAGATGTGTGTGGTTGGCGTCCGGGTAGCGGGTTTGAGCAAGGCGCAGAACTTCAGACCTTGTCGTCTCCGATGTCGTGTTGGGTGCTCGGCGTCCACGATGACCGTGAGCGAGTGCGGCTGCGCCCTCCTCCCTATAAGCCGCCAGAATGCGCCTGGTATGGCGTGTGCTCACTCCCATCAGGGTCGCCGCCTGGTCCAGAGTCGTATGCTCTGCCAGTAAGCTGTTGAGGACCTGAAGTCTTGCCTGCTCTCTTTGCGTCAATGTCACATTCTCCATAATGTGACATTATTGCTGGCCTGTTAGGGAGGACGCTTATGCTGGCCATCAACATGAATGGCGGAGAGATAATGTACCGCCAGGGCGGCTCAAGAGCTGAGATGTGGTGTCGATGTCCAGCGATTATGTCCGCCTAAGTGGTCAGGGAAAATGTCCATCTAGGCCGCTGTCATACGATCGGACTGTGATACGCGGGACCTGCCCCTGGTGGGCATCATGAGCGGGCTCTTGGCTTCGGCGTACTTGCGGACCGTGTTCCTGTGGATGCCCAACTCCCTGGCGATTGCCCGAATGGAGAGGCCCCGAAGCTTAGCCTGCTGCACGGCCTTCCACCGGACCCTCTGTCGCGGCGTGGGTTTCCTGCGTGGCGATGCCGGAGGCTTGCGAACTCTGCCGCCGCCGTTCAATGTGGCGCTGTCGGCCTCGATGGCCTCGAGGGATGCCAAGCTCTCCTTGGGGTGGCTGCCCACGCCGTTGACCCTACGCTCAAGGCCGGGGCCATATCGGAGAGGACCATTGGAGGCACGGAGAACTCCAGGGCGCGGCGGCGCCTCCTGTGTGTGGATCGTGCGTCCCAGGTACTGCACGAGGAGCTGACCGTCCAAGCCCTCATGGACCTCCAGCTGCGCTCCGGCGTAGCTAGGCCGCTCCTTACCAGGCAGCAGCTGCAAGGTACGCCAGTTGTACTTGACGGTGTTGTCCCTGGCCACCTTGCGGCGGTGCTTGAAGCAGAGTATCTGGTCCAGGGACACCGATGACTCCATAGAGCGGTAAGCAACGCTTGAGTGCTCTGCCGGAACCCCGAACTTCCCGTTGAAGCGCGGCAGGAAGCGGTGCAGGACTTCATTGGCCTCGTCGATGGTGGTGACGCCCGCCAGGCGCAGCTCGGTCACCAGCCGGTCCTGGAATGTCCCCGCCGTCCGCTCGACCCGGCCCTTCGCCTGCGGTGACCTGGCGAATATCTGGCGTATGCCCAGCTCCTCCATGGCGCGGGCGAACTGGGTTGGCCCGGCCAGCTTCTGGCGAGGCTCTCCAGTATGCTTGAAGACCGCGTGTCGGTCGCTGTAGACGGCCAGCGGTATCCCGCATTGCCGGATCAACCCCTCCATGAGAAGGAAGTAGCCGCGGGTGTCCTCCTCCTGGCTGAACAGAGCGTCAGGCACAGTGCCGGTGGCGTCGTCCACGGCCAACAGCAGGACGAACCGGGGTCCTTGTTCCCCCAGCCACCGATGGTGGCTCCCATCTATCTGCAGCAGCATCCCTTCTTGGGCCATGCGTTTGCGCCGGACACGGTGTCTGGGCGGCCGGCGGCGGCGGGGGCTGTCCACGCCGGCGCTGACCAGGATGCGGCGCACCGTAGAGCGGCTCAGGTCGATCCCCTCCCGTTCCATCAACAACTCGGTCAGATGCGTATGGTTCGTTCCAGCGTAGCGAGTGCGGGCCAGCTGCACCACGTAAGTCATCTTGGTCTCCGTCGTGGTGTTGGCCGGTCGGCGGCCACGATTCCCGTGGGCGAGTGCGGCGGCGCCGTAGGAACCCGTGCCCTCAATCCCGAACGCTCGAACCTCTCCTAAGCTCCGTGACCATCGTTCCAGCTCCCCGTAACCGTACGTTGTCGCTAGCGCGTGACGTTCACCGAGGCGGACACCTTGGCCATCAATGGCCACTGCAACATGCCTGTCCTGATGAGTGTCGACTCCAATGATGATCTGAACCGCACGACTATTTTGATAAACAGCGACTCCTGTCATTCCCACCTCCTAGAAGTTGGGGTGCCGGCCAGGTGAGCGGACAAGACTGCGATGGGGTTGAGGCCAAGCTCCTATAAGGTCACTGCTCGACGAGGCTGTCGGCACCGTATGGGCCATCCCAGATCGAGTCAACAAATCGAGTCGAAGGCATCTCAGCCAGCAATGTAGAGGGTCAGACCCGAGCCGGAATGGCCTGGATACATCATCGCAGTCGATGTAGTACAGACACATGGTTCTCATATCTCCTGTTGTGCTCCTTGTATTCAGCGGCCCGGGAAGGCGTAGGCGGGGTCCCAGCCGCCGGGCGTGCGCCAGGCCCTTCCCAACGGTCCCAGCTCGTCCAAGACAGCCTTCTGGGATACCCACAGGGGAAGTTGGACCCCCGCCCGTTCCATCTCCTCCCGCGCCACCCGCAGGAAGTGGGTGGCCGCGATGTCCTCGTGGAAGACGACCAGGACGATGGGCTATGCGCCGTGGTCGTCGGTGGGCCTATGGGAGGAGTAGTAGCGGAGGTAGGGGGCGAGACGGACTGCCATCGTGGTGGGCCTGACCGCCCGCCGCTCCCATTCCAGGAAGAACGACCAGGTGCGGTCGCCGTTGGTTAGAATGCCGAAGGCGTCAGGGCGGACCGAGTGGAGCTTGCCGTCGTGCCGGAAGTAGCGCGACGCCCTTCGGGGCGGGTCGAGCTGGACCGCCTCCCAGCCCTGGGTGCGGCACTGGGAGGCCAGCGCCGCGATGAACCCATGCACCGCTTCGGTGTGCTCGACGTTCCTGAGCAGTTGGCCGCTTCGCCTTCCGGAGACGCTGCGCCAATCGGCGGGGACCTCCGGATCCAGGGGCGTCACACCCCAGCGCTTCTTTGCGGTGGCCAGGGAGGCGCGGTCCCTGCGGGCCAGGAGCGCCAGCCCCCGGTCGGTGAGGGCAATCCGGCGGCGACCCGCGACAACGATGCGGGTCGCAAGGCCCAACGCTTCCAGCCTTGTCACGAGTTGGGAGACCCGGGGGCCTGAGACGCCCAGCAGCCCGCTCAGGTCTATCAGGGTGAGCCAGGGCCAGTCGGAGAGCAGGTCGATGCAGCGCTTCTCCGTTGGCTTCAAGATGGCGGGAAGCATATGGTCGGGAAGGCTGAGCCCGTCTCCCTCCACGGCGATGTCGGCGGGCAGAGACGCCCGAGAAGGCGCATGCTCCGATGGCATTGGGCCTCCCCGCTCAAGGCGGGACAGCACGTAGCGAAGGTCCAGGGTCGCGGCGACGGAGGGCGGGCGCCATACGGGGTCTGCGGGCCTACAGGAAGCCGCGTCCTGCTCCAGCCCCAGGAGCGCAGGCACAGAAGCGCTCAGGAGCAGCCTGCGGGCATGGCGCAGCCGCACCTCATCGGGCATGAGTAGGAGAACAACGCTGGGGAGCGTCCCCTGCCTCAGCCTGAATAGCCGCTTGGAGAAGCCTGTCCTGTCCGAGGTGAGTCCCTGCCTCACGACACCGATGGTTGCCCCGTTGGGCAGCGCTATGGCGGCGTCGATGGGTGATGCTCGGAACCACCGCAGGCGTATGGGGTGGGCGATGTTGGAGATGGTGGCGGCGAGCCGGTAGATGACGGATACGGCGTCGAGGCGCTCGGCGAGGGTGCGCCGCCACCTGGCGGAGACGGGACGGCTGCGCAGGAGCGCGTCCAGGCTGATGCCCTCCTCATGGGCCAGCCGGAGCAGTCCGTCTGTCGTGAGATAGAACCTTCGCGTCGGCGGGACCAGGGGCGTCGCGTGGGGGACCGAGGCGGTCAAACCCCAGTCCACTAGCTCCTCGATGCCCTCGTAAACCGAGCCCCGCGACCAGCCGGAGAGGGCGACCAGCTCCAGCCGGTCGAGGAAGGGCATGGAGGCTAGATGCCGCAGCAGCTCCCTCTCTCTGACGTGAGATCTCATGCGTCCTGCTCCTCCTCCGCAGCCTCCGCCTCGGCGCTTTCGGCGGCCTGGTCCCGCTTGGAACGCTGGTCCTTTCGCTTCGGGGTCTCATCAGAGGCGGTCTTCCCTCCTTGTGTGGGAGCGTGGCCGTTCTTGAGGGCCTGGAGGCCGGCGTGGTAGTCGTCCACGAGCTTCTGCAGCCCGGCGTCCTTGTCGGTGATGTGCTGGGCTGAGGTGGTGTAGCCGGTGGTGGCGGCGCGGATGCGGGCCGCCGTCTCGGAATCTCCCGGCTCGGGCTTGCGCACCATCATCGAAAAGGCGGGCATCCGCTCGGTGCCCACGGTGGCCCGCACGTAGCACTGGTGCACCGGAAGAGAGGTGATGTCATCCTCGGACACCCGGTCCTTCCCCAGCTCCCACACCAGCGTCCGGGCGTCGGCCCCGGCCACCTGGAAGACACAGAGGCAGCCGATGTTGGCCAGGAGGGTGTCCTGCATGGTGCGGGAGAGGTCGGAGAGCTTGGCCAGGCTCTGGGTGGCCAGGATGAAGCTGGCCCCGAACTTGCCCAGCTCGGACAGCATCGACTCGTAGTCCACGCCGGGCATGGACTGCATCTCATCGACGACGACCAACACGCCTCGCCGCTGCTCCAGGAACGTACCTCCCTGCTCCCGTATCACGGCGTCCACCAGGTTCAATATGGATGCGCCCACCAGGGCGGCCACGTCCCGTCCCGCCGTGCCCTGGGAGGTGGAGACCAGCAATACGCCGCCCTCCAGGATCACCTGGCGCATGTCGATGGTGGAGCGGGACTGACCGAGGATGGCGCGAGCCCGCTTGGAGGATGCGTAGTAGGAGAGCCGGGTCTGGACGGGGGCCAGCGCTTCCGCTTTGTACTGGCGGTGCCAGCCGCTGAAGTCCCTGGCCCACCACTCCAGCAGATAGGGGTCGCTGACCTTGGCCAGCACCCTGTCCTTGAATTTGGTGTCGGAGAGGAGCCTGAGCCCGTCCAGGATGGTGTGCTGCTGCTCGGCTTCCGTCCGCTCATTGGCTTCGTGCAGGGTCTTGACGGTCTGCTCCAGGATGGACTGCATCCTCGGTCCCCACTGGTCCCACAGCCCACGGGCCACCCGCACCACCGAGTCGGCGGTGCGGTCCCTATCGGCGAATATCCTCGTATCGAGCAGGTTGATGCCGGGCGCCTTCCTCTCGTCGGCCAGGTCGATGAGGCGCACCTGGTCGGCCAGCGATTCGGGCACGTGCCGAAGCAGCCCGCTCACCAGATCGGTGTGGGGGTCCACCACTACGATGGCGTCGTTGTCCCTTCCTTCCGCCTTCTCCCTCATCTTGTGGGCAACGACGTGGTGCATCAGAGTGGACTTGCCCATGCGGGTGCGGGCCACGTAGAGATGGTGGCGGCGCAACAGGTCTTCGGGGAAGTGGATGTCCCTGGGAGTGCCTGCCGTGGTATGGCCCACCGGAGCGCCTCCCCTGACTCCCCTGGCCGAGGGGAGGAGCACCCTTGCCCCGGAGCGTTCGACCAGGGGCGTCTCGTCCCTGGCCCCCGGCGGATGCCACAGGGCGGCCACCTCCCTGACCCCCAGGACGCTGCGCTTGCCGAATAGCCCTGGGCCTGGGGGCTGGAGCGACGCGGACGGTACGGCGGGCCGCACCTTGCTCACCTTGAAGCGGGCTCCGGCGGGGTGGTCGTAGTAGCGGTAGGCGGCGGCGACCGAGCCCAGCAGCTCCCTGGAACGCTTGCGCGTATCCCCCTGGCGCAGGAAGGCGGTGACCTAAAGCTGGCCGTCGAAGGCGATGCGGGAGACCTTCTCCTTTATCAGGATCCGGTCGTAGACGCGGGAGCGAGTCCGCTTCCAGCGCCACCATGCCCAGCCCGCCAGGGCTGCTGCGAACAGCGCCCCAGCCCCCAGCAGCACAGCTTTCCAGGTCTCGCCGTCCTGTATCCAGAAGTAGCCGCGGAGGGCCGCCAGGGCTCCCACGCCGAGGATGGCCATCGTTACGCCGTCGGTCTGAAGGGGCTTGGTGGTGTAGGAGGGGTCTCTTCGCTCGACGTCGGGCCGCTTCAGCGCCTTCGCCAGATGGGCCTGGGACCAGTCGGGACCCAGGGAGCGCAGCAGCAGCCGGGCCACGATGCGCTCGCCATCCTTGAGGGACGAGAGCGCCCCCAGGAGGGCGATGAGGGGGTCTGAGCCGGGGTCCAGCAGATCGTCGTCCCGGAAGGTTCGTAGGGGCAGGTAGTCGGGTCCGCCGGAGGAGAGGGTCATGCCCCATGCCTCCTCTCCTTCTCCAAGACGAAGGGGGTCCTCATCCTCCGGAATCTCGTGGATGCGGGCCTGGGGGTAGTGGGCCGAGAGCTGCTGGCGCACCACCTCGTCGTCGAAGCATCGAGTCATCAAGGTAACGCCGTCGATGTCGCCCGTCAGTTCCAGCGAGAAGGGCTCGGGGACGGCGATGGACTGGAGCAGGTTCTCGACACCCAGGAGGGTGCGCTCTCCGGTGCGGGGCGGCGTCACCGCCAGCAGCACCGGGGGACGCTTCTTGCTATCGCTGCCGAACAGCCAATGGATGGGATTCAGTTTCATGGGTATGCCTTCCTTTCGTTGTTTCAGTCGATTACCTGTGTGGGCCGGGCCGCCACTCGATGACCTCTTTCTCCTCCGGCGTGGCCTCGATGCGGATGGGAAACCGCCCGCCCCTTGCCAGGAGGAGGCCGTCTCCCCTGGGGCAGGAGAGGAGCCAGCGCTGAAGCTCTGGCGGCAGGTCGAAGGCGTCGCCCACGGTGCTTATCGCTGCGGCGTCCTGTTGGAGGAGTAGCTTGAAGGCGGCGTTCTGGAGAAGGGCGCGGCCGGAGTGTCCGGTGATGGCGCGGAAGGTGTCCTCGCTCAAGAGGTCCTGGACGTCCTGGGTGATGAACTGGAGGCCGAGGCGGTGCTTCCTCGCCCGCTTGGCCATCGAGACCATGAAGGCGGCGCCCTTCCGGGTGCTGCATGATGCTCCACACCTCGTCGACGACCAGGAGCCGGGGCTTGGGGTTCTGGGCCGCTGCGGCAATCGCCGCGCCCACCGCCATACCGCCGGGGCCTCCCACGGCTCCCCCTCCCGCAAGCATCCCGATGGAACGGGCGGAGCGCATCATGGCTCCGGGCAGCGCCATGCCGAAGTAGAGGGTGTGGAGCCAGCTATCGAAGGTCCCGTGATTGCCCAGCATCGACGGCACCTTGGTGGCCATGTAGATGAAGGCCAGCGACATCAGGAGCTTCCAGATGATGTCCTGCACCGGCTCGTAGGCCGCGAATCCCGCGAACTCGTGGAGGAACCCGAAGCCCAGAGCCAGCGCGATGAGCTGCACCGCCTGCTGGAACACCGTGGTCATGAACAGCCGGAGCCCAGTGCGTCCCCAGCCCGCCGTGTGGGGCAGTATCCAGAGCCCCAGGGCGATGGGGGCCAGCGCCAGCAGGATGTCGATGAGGGCGAGGCGCAGGATCATCTGCACGATCACGTAGAGCACGAAAAAGCCGTAGAAGAGGTACAGAATGGCCATCAGGATGGCCATGCCGACGCTTCCCGCTTGTACTGCCGTCAGCAGCGTATTCAGTGACGCTCTCAGCAGGTCTCCTGCGGTGACGCCTAGCGATGCGGCGATGAATCCCGACACGGCATCGGCCACGTCGATGACCAGGGCGCACCACCACAAGGAGGTGGCGGCGGCCACCAGAGCGAGGACCAGGCGGGGAATCATCTCCCGCCAGCCCGCCTGTCTGGTGCCCAGGTGCTCGGCCATGATGAAGCTGAGGCCCATCCAGCCCAGGATCACGATGAGTGCCCCGGAGGCGATGGCCCAGACGACCATCCAAGCCTCCCTGTTGCAGCAGTTCTATCGCGAGTTGTTCGGATGGAAGATTGACGTGCAGGGCGAAGAGATGGGCAACTACGGTTTGGTGTCTGTCAAGGGCGGTGTGAAAACGTACGAGCGGGGTGTCGATGTCCAGCGATTATGTCCGCCTAAGTGGTCAGGGAAAATGTCCATCTAGGCCGCTGTCATACCATCGGACTGTGATACGCGGGACCTGCCCCTGGTGGGCATCATGGGCGGACTCTTGGCTTCGGCGTACTTGCGGACCGTGTTCCTGTGGATGCCCAACTCCCTGGCGATTGCCCGAATGGAGAGGCCCCGAAGCTTAGCCTGCTGCACGGCCTTCCACCGGACCCTCTGTCGCGGCGTGGGTTTCCTGCGTGGCGATGCCGGAGGCTTGCGAACTCTGCCGCCGCCGTTCAATGTGGCGCTGTCGGCCTCGATGGCCTCGAGGGATGCCAAGCTCTCCTTGGGGTGGCTGCCCACGCCGTTGACCCTACGCTCAAGGCCGGGGCCATATCGGAGAGGACCATTGGAGACACAGAGAACTCCAGGGCGCCGGAGTCTCCCGCTTCCTGACTGCTCGGGGCTATACTGTTGTCGAGGTCAATCGACCTGATCGGTCAACTCGCTATCGGAAGGGCAAGAGCGATTCGACAGATGCGGAGATGGCGGCACGTGCTGTGCTTGCCGGAGTAGCCGACGCCACTCCCAAGTCAGGCGAGGGCGAAATGATCCGTATGCTCAAGTGCGCCAAGGACTCGGCAGTCAAGGCCCGCACGCAGGCCATCAACCAGATGAAAGCGCTGATCGTCACGGCCCCTGCCGAGCTTCGCGAAACGCTCGATGGCCTCTCCGCCGATACCCTCGCCACGCGCTGCAAGAGCTTCCGTCCCGATCGTCTGGACGATCCCATGGCTGCGGCCAAGTACGCACTTCGCTCGCTCGCCTGCCGCTACCATCAACTCAGCAAAGAACTCCACGACCTGGAGGCTAAGCTCGAACGACTCACCCAGACGGCAGCGCCAACCCTGGTTAGCGTCTTCGGCATAGGACCCGACACGGCCGCGACCCTTCTGATCACTGCCGTGAGTAACCCTGAACGTCTTCACTCAGAGGCTGCCTTCGCCTCGCTGTGCGGGGTAAATCCCATACCTGCCTCCTCAGGCAAGACCAACCGGCATCGGCTCAACCGCGGTGGCGACCGTCAGGCCAATGCGGCTCTCTATCGTATCGTTCTTGTCAGGCTTCGCCATGATCGCAGGACCAGAGCATACATGAGACGCCGCACCACGGAGGGCTTGACCAGGACCGAGGTCATACGCTGCCTTAAACGCTACGTCGCTCGCGAAGTCTTCTCGGTCTTGCATAACTCTGTCGAGGTGGTCGGGCAGGCGGTTTGACATCTATAGGAGCATCGAGTCCGAAGGACCCCGCTACTACGTCCGCTCAGCCCTGGGGGTGGACGCCGAGAAATGGAACGAGCTGTTCGCCGACATCTACGCCTGGCGGGTGGAGCTGCGCGACCGCTACGGCATCCCCATCGCCAGGGAGCTTCACGCCTCAGACCTGCTGGCAGGCCGGGGCCTGCTGGCCCAAAACGGCGATACCAACGAACGGGTCAGCCCACGCCAGGGGGCCGAGGTCTTCCAGGCGGAAAGAGCATCGGAGGCGTCGAGGTCATCAACGTCTGCCTCCACAAGCCCGAGAGCAGGAGGTACGAGCAGACCAGCCTCGACCGCCTGCTCACCCGGATCAATACGTCCGTCGCGTCGGCAGGCCGCCACTCCTTCCTCATCTTCGACGAGGGGCGCGAGGAGATGGTCTCCAGCCTCTACCGAAGGCTCAAGGTGCGCAACCACGTGCCCAGCCGCTATGAGTTGTGGGAGGACGGCGGGAAGACCCGGAACATGCCCATAGAGCGCGTCATCGGAGGACCCGCATTCAGAAACTCTGAGGGTGCCCACTTCCTCCAGATGGCCGACTTCATCGCCCACGCGCTGCTGAAGCAGGAGGAGACCCCCGTCCCCAGGGTGGAGGACTTCGGCATCGACTGCGCTTTCCCCATCCTGGATGCGGCGCTGAACCGGCAGGCGTCTGGGCGCGACCCGCAAGGGGTGGTCAGAAGATGAAGGCTTCCACTCATTCGCCAGCCCTACGCCCTCCCCCGGCGGCGCGCCCGCACGAACCGGATGAACTCGTGGATCGACTCCAGGTCCTCCCTGGGGAGACCGGCGGTGGCTTCGCTGAAGGAAGCGTCCGCCTCCCTCAACAGCTCCGCTTCGACCACATCCCGGCACAGGAGCCAGTCGGTGCTCGCCTCGCAGCGGAAGGCCAGCTCCACCAGGTGCGCATGGGTGGGCTTCGATTTGCCCGCCTCCCAGTACCAGATGGTGTGCGGGGTGACCCCCAGCAGCTCGCTGAGCTGCTTCTGGGTCAGGCCCGCCTTCTTCCTGGCCTCCTTGATGCGGGCTCCGATGGTCTTCCACCGGTAGCCCCGGTCGTCTGCCATGAGCGTTCGTCTCTCCTTGTAGCGGCGTTGGGGATTGGTCGCCCAACCCCATGGTAGTGCATGGGTTTGCGGGCGAGATATATCAGGTGCTCAGGTGGCGTGAAGGCACCGAGCCCTGCGGTGGAGCCATGCTCTCCCTCATGCGCCTGTCGGCCCAGATACCCGGCGGCGTGGACATACTCATGGGTGAGGGCTTTCTGCTCCTTCTCATGCGCCTGGCCCTCCAGATGCCCGGCGGCTTGGAGGTCCTCCTCAGCCAGGGCTTTCAGATCTCCCTCAAGGAGGGTTGAGCCGATGCCACGTCAACGGATGGATCACAAATGGGCGGCCAAGAGCTTCCCTGAAGACTTCCCCCTGTGCCTGGAGCGCTTCAAGGACGCCTCCGGGCTGACTTGGAAGGACATCGCCCTGCGTCTCGGAACCAATCCCCTCTCCCTGAGGCGCTGGCGAGGCGGAATGAGGCCCAGCTCTCTCCATCTCCTCGCGCTGATGGATCTGGCGGACGAGCTGGGCCTGGCTCACCTGCTGCCCACATGGAGAGCGCGGCGGGAGCAGGATGGGAGAGCCTCGTCGACATGGGACGGCTTGCAGCTAAGGCTGTTGCCCTGACTCAACGGGCAAAGGCGGTCCCGGCGTCCCCAACGACTCTTCCAATGAATCCGACTCCTATATTCCCTTAGGGGAAGGGGCAGGCATGGTTCCGCAATGGAAGGCTTGGAGCCCACAACCTGTACGGGATGTACCCAACGAGTACAACCCGTTGACAACCGTGGCCCCTAATGATACTGTTTACCTACCACCCCTATCGCTTCGCCGGTAGGGTCGAGACCGCCCTCGTGGCGGTCTCTGTCTTTTTAGTGAGGGTAGCGATTGAACACCAACCTCTACATAGACGGCTTCAATCTCTACTACCGCGCCCTCAAGGACACCCCCTTCAGGTGGCTGGACCTCCGCAAGCTCGGTGAGACCCTCTTTCCCCAGGACAACATCTGCCGGGTCTGTTACTTCACCGCCCTCCTCGATGCGCGTCCCGACAATCCCAATCAGCCCCGCCGACAACTGGTGTACCTAAGAGCCTTGGCGACTCTGCCGGGCTTCGAGGCTCACTTCGGTGCCTTCCGGTCCGGTACCAAGCGCCGTCCCCTGGCCGAGCCTGTGCCGGGGCTGCCGTCCCACGTCCTGGTGAGGGACTCGGAGGAGAAGGGATCGGATGTGAACCTGGCCACCCACCTCCTAGTCGATGGCTTCAACGGGAAGTACGAGCAGGCCGTCGTTGTGTCCAACGACGCTGACTTTGCTGGTGCGATGCGCTACGCACGGGACGACCTGGGCCTTCGGGTCACCCTGGTGAATCCCGACTCCAGGAACGCGAGCCCCAGGGAGTTGGCCAGTGCCGCGACCTACGTGAAGCGCCTCTGGAACAGCCATTTACGGCGCAGCCAGCTTCCCGATACGCTGACGGACGCGGTGGGTACCATCACCAAACCCGCCGCTTGGTGACCTTTTCGCGCCGCAGAGGCGCAAACCCCTCACATAGCCCGACGAGGAGTGCCCCACGGCTCATGGCAGAGGGTCGTTGGCGCGGTTGACGAGATAGGTTAGCAAGTCCCGAAGACAGCAGCCCTTCACTCCACAAGCAGAGGCAACTGAAGCCGGACCATCTGGTCTGGGACCCCGAAATGCTCCGCCACCTCCCACGACTCGGTGAGGTGAGCCGCGAGCGCCTCCTTCACATCCATCAGAAGGGCGGCAGTGAAATCCTCCGCATCCCGCTCGATCCGGCCGCCGAATCTGGTGTGCTTGTATATCCAGAGGTGGTTGCCGGGATGCATCTGAATGTGCCCTATGGCGTGGGCGACCATCCACCGCCGCCAGTCGGGCTCCAGGTCCTCGGCGACGCAGATGTAACGGTCGATACGCAGCTCTTGGTGAACCTGCATCGGCCATGGGATCACCTCGTATCCCAGGATGTTGGCCGCCCCCTCAGCATCTACCTGGCCGCGCAGCCCCAGCTTGCGCCGAAGCTCCACGGCCTTGCGGCGAGCCTTGTTCATCCCTCAACCTAAGTCCTCCTTCGACGCCGCTCCCGCACGAAGCGGATGAACTCCTGGATAGACTCCACGTCCTCTATGGGCAGACCGGAGATGGCGTTTCTGAAGGAGACATCGGCCTCCTTGAGCAGCTCCGCCTCCAACACGTCCCGGCCCAACAGCCAGTCGGTGCTCACCTCACAGCGATAGGCCAGCCCCAGCAGGTTCTCGTGGGAGGGCTTCATCTTCCCCGACTCCCAGCACCAGACGGCGTGGGAGGAGACGCCGATCAGCTCCGCCATCTGCTTCTGGGTGAGGCCCACCCTCGTCCTGGCCTCCCTGATGCGAGACCCGATGTCTTTCCACTTGTAGCCCGTGTCATCTGACATGACGATCGCTCTATATTAGTACATACGTTCTTGACAAGCCATCTAGTATATGCATACAATAATACTATAAGTATAACTTAGTGTACAGAGGGAATCCTGTAGGTGTGAATCGCCGGTGAGCTCTGTTCGTATCGGAGAATAGGGATGCCAGTCCATAGCTCTGCCCCACGTTTGCGCGACGAAAACGATGGACGCACCATCGGGGGTCGTTCCGTGCCCTACGAGTCCGGCGTGCTTCCCGACGATTTCGTCGAGTGCCTCCACCTATTCAAGGAGCGCAGCGGCCTCACCTGGAGCGGCCTGGCCGAGGTGCTGGGTGTGGACATCAAGCAGCTGCTCCGGTGGCGTGACGGCACCGAGCCCTGCGGCGGAGCCTTCCGCTCCCTCGTCCGTATCGCCAGGTGGGTTCCAGGCGGCCTCGACCTGTTGGTCGGAGAGGACTTCCTGATCTCATTGAGGGAGGGCTGGACCGATGCCTCGTCAGCGTACCCACCATAAAAGGACGGTTTACGTCTTCCCCAAGGGCTTCCCCCTAAGCCTGAAGGCGTTCAAGGACGCCTCCGGTCTGACCTGGAACGAGATTGTCCGGCGTCTCGGCACCAATGCTCTCACCTTGAGGCGTTGGCGGGCTGGGGTGCAGCCCAGCTCACCCCATCTACTGGCGCTGTTGGACCTGGCCGGGGAGCTAAATCTTGCACACCTGCTGCCAACAGCGGGTGGCCGCCGAGACAACACCTAGTGGGGTAAGTAGACCACTGGGTGAGCCTGCTATTGCTCCCCCCTATCGCTCCTTTCCCCGACAGGACATGAGGCGCTCTCACGCGCCTTTTTCCACGAGGTTTTCCTCGGCCGATCGCAGGGTTGCTCCCCGGCTGATTGAAAGGTAGTCCTCTGCCAATCGAATGGAGGAGTCACCCCCTTCACCGGACCCCTTATAAGGGAGTGCCCTCAGTATTTCAAGCGTTCACACTGGCATATGGGCAACGGGCGCTCGAGCTTTGTGTTCAAGCGCTCAGGCCACGTAACGAGAGGCCAGTGGCTCCGAAAGACACCAACAGACGCAGCGCAGGCTCGGTGCAACCGGCCCACATGGTCAGCGTCGGCGTCACTGAAAGACCGATATGGAAGAGACCAAGAACCAGCACAAACCCAAAGGCACCAGGAAAGACCCCGGTGAGCTGCGGGTCGTGAGCATCGACTTCAACCCCGGCCTCGACGCCCAGGACCGGCTGCGCCGCCTCTTCACCCTACTCGTCAAGTACGCCGTGAGGGACAGGCAGCTCCCGCCTCGTGCGGACTCATCTCCGGACGGCGGCGGGGAGGAGGGCTGATGCGTTTCACACACTCTCTGACGGTCATCAGCCTAGGCGGAGGCGTCCAGTCCTCCGTCATGGCCCTCATGGCAAGCGAGGGAGCATTCGACGCCATCCCCAACTGCGCCATCTTCGCCGACACCCACTGGGAGCCTCCCAGTCTCTACACTCACCTCGATTGGCTCGCCGAGCGTCTCGGCTTCCCCGTGTACGTCGTGGACAACGGGCGGAGTCTCCGCGAGGACGTCAAGACCTTCACCAACCACTCCGGCAACGCCAGCTTCGTAGACCTTCCCGTTTATCTGAAGGGACGTGACGGAGGGAGCGACGGGATGGGTCGTCGCCAATGTACCGAGCACTACAAGATAAGGCCGATTCAGCGGAAGATACGCGAGCTGCTGGGACTCACGAAAGGACAACGTGTTCCGTCCGGCACCGCCGTCGAGCTGTGGCTGGGCATCTCCACCGACGAGGCCATCCGCATGAAGCCCTCTCGCGATAGATGGATACAGAACCGTTACCCCCTCATCGAAGCTGGGATGTCCAGGAAAGACTGCCTCCACTGGTGGAACACCCGCTACGACCGGCCACTGGAGCGTTTGGCCTGCATTGGCTGCCCATACCAGTCACGGCAGAGGTGGGTCGAGACCAAGCGCAGGTGGCCGGAGCTGTTCGCCGAGGCAGTGGAAATCGACGCCAAACTCAGAGGACGGCTGGCCTTCGCCAAGGAGCCCTACCTGCATCCTCGACGGGTGCCCTCGCGCAGGCGGTCAGCCTCGATGACGCGGAGTTGGGAACGGACGGGCAATCGGACGGGTTCGGAAACGAGTGCGAGGGGCACTGTGGGCTCTAAGGGGCAGCATTCACGACGAGACGGCGGGGAGGCTATTTTCGAGTCGCCAAGGCGCTTCACTGCTGCGGAGAGGAGGGCGCTATAGCAGAAAGAGCGGAGGAGCGGGTCATGAAGAAGACGGTCGCAGCTGGCGAGCTTGATGCTCCATATCAAGTGGTCTTTGGAGATGCGTCGAAGATTGTCGATGCCGCCAGGGACTCGGCAACCCGTTCGGTGAATGCCGCCATGACTGCCGCGTATTGGTTGATCGGGCATCGCATCATCGAGTTCGAGCAGTCAGGAGAAGAGCGGGCTACGTACGGGACCGCGCTCATGGAAAGACTGGCGGCGGACTTGACCCAGCGGTTTGGACGCGGCTTCTCCCGCCAGAACATCCAATACATGCGTCTCTTCTACGTCTCATATCCATCCGATCAGATTCGCCAGGCGCTGTCTGGCAAATTGGCTCGATCCCCTAGGCGTCGGATACGCCAGACGGCGTCGGGCGAATCCGACACAACTTCCATTGAAATACGCCTGGGAGAGCTTCTCGCGGCCTTTCCACTGCCCTGGTCCGCCTACGTGCGGCTGCTCTCGGTCAAGAACACAAGCGCCCGTGAATTCTATGGAGCAGAGGCCCTGCGAGGAGGGTGGTCGGTTCGCCAGCTCGACCGGCAGATCAATTCCCAGTTCTACGAGCGCACCGCCCTGTCGAAGAACAAGGCCGCCATGCTGACGGAGGGGCAGAAGCCCCGTCACGAAGATCGCGTGGAGATCAAGGACCCGTTCGTCCTCGAATTCCTCGACCTCAAGGACGAGTACTCCGAAAGCGATCTGGAAGAGGCGCTCATCCGCCACCTGGAGGCCTTCCTCCTGGAATTGGGCGGTGACTTCTGCTTCATGGGCCGCCAAAGGCGTCTGCGCATCGGTGACAAGTGGTACCGGGTCGACTTGCTGTTCTTTCACCGGCGGCTGCGATGTCTCGTGGTCATCGACCTCAAGATCGGTGGTTTCACTCACGCCGACGCCGGGCAGATGCACCTCTACCTCAACTATGCGCGGGCGCACTGGGACCGCGAGGGCGAGAACCCGCCCGTTGGACTGGTCCTCTGCTCAGAATAAGGATGAGGCGCTGGCGCGGTATGCCCTCGAAGGCTTGCCGAACAACGTGATGGCAGCGGAGTACCGAATTACCCTGCCCAACGAGGAGCTCTTGGCAGCGGAGATTGATCGAACGCGGCAGGTGATAGAATCGCGCGGCTCGATAACGTCAGAGGCTCCGCTAAGTAGCGGCACGCTGACAGTAGAGAATCCGAAAGAATGAGCAAGGCAACGCAACGAGCGGGAACGGCAGACCCATCAGCAACTGTGCCAATGGCATTCATTGACGAGTCCGTGGAGCCTGCGATGCAACAAAGGGGGCCTGGCGCAGCGCATTTGAGAATGGCCCTTTGACGGTGCCCCGGCCACAGTGTAAAATGCTGGGTAGAGGTTGGCCCGGCGATGCGCAAACACCCCGGGCCGTGGCTCCACCTGTAGGTCAGGTGACGCGATGTGATTGTACTACTCGCAGACCCGCTCCCGACAGGAGGCGGGTCTCTTTCATTTCAGGCAGGTACAAACTAAGGAGGCAATCATGGCGAGAACCAAGGCACTGAGGCAAGTCGACCGCAAGAGGGCGGCCATCTACGCCCGCGTCTCGGACAAGAGCCAGGACACGGAGGACAAGACCTCCATATCAGAGCAAATAGGTGACATGGAGGCCCACTGCGAGCGCAGGGGGCTGACCATCACGGCCCGCTATCAGGAGGTGGGCAGGGGCTGATCAAAGAAGCGTCCCGAGTTCCAAAGGATGCTGGCCGACGCCAAACGGGGACGCTTCGACACCATCGTGTGCTGGAAGTCCGACCGGCTCAGCCGGGGGATGTACCCCGCAGCCGCCCTCATGGAGGTCGTTGAGGCGTATCAGATTCAGCTTGAAGCGGTCATGGACGCCATTGACATGAAGACCTTCGGCCTGATGGCGGCCATCGGCAAGATCGAGCTCGACAACTTCAGGGAGCGGGCCTCTATGGGCAAGCGCGGCTCGGCCAAGCAGGGAAGAATGCCCGTCGGCGCACTCTCCTACGGATACCGCATCGGAGACGACGGCAAACCGGAGATATACGAGCCCGAGGCAGAGGTCGTCCGGCGCATCTTCCATATGTACGTCCACGAGGGAATGTCCGGGTCGACCATCAGCCGCCAACTGGCCAGGGACAACGCCCCTACTTTCAATCCGGGTTCTCGATGGCATAAATCCTTCCTCAGCGCTCTTCTGGGGAAGGAGGTCTACAAAGGAAACTGGTAGTACGGCAAGTCCCGCTGGGTTGCCACGGAGGGCGGAGAGACGGTCTACGCCCAACCGCAAGACGCCTGGATCAAGGTGCCCTTTCCGCCGCTGGTGGACGAGCAGACCTGGGACCGGGCGCAGGCCATCAAGAAGCAGAGGAAGATACAATCCACGCGCAACACCAAGATATTCTACCTGCTTCAACACCTCGTCAGGTGTGCTGAATGCGGGCGGCTCTTCGCCTGCCGGTCGACGACCCGCAGGACCATGAAATCCAATGGCAGTATCTACAAGTACAACCTGAAGACCCCTTATCGGCACTATCACTGCTACGGAATGCTGAGCGAGGGCCTTCGGTGCAGGGAGCGGTCCCACATCAAGGCCGGACAGTTGGAGGAGCTGGTCTGGAGCCAGGTCAAGGAGATGATCCAGAATCCCGAGCTCATCGTGGCCGGCATCGAGGCTCTGGATACACAGGGAGAGGACGGGCTGGGAAAGCGGATCGCCAGGGCGGAGCGCGATCTCCAGAAGGTCCAGATCGAAGAGGAAAGAGCCATCAGGCTATACGTGTCGGGGAAGATTAAGGAAGACCAACTCGACCAGCAACGCAAGTTCATCCTCGAACGGCTGGAAACCGCTCGGGAGAAGCTGGACGACCTCCGCGCCAGGGAGTCGATAGCATCTGAGAAGCGGGGCCTGATGGAGAACCTTGTCCAGTGGGCTGGGAAGTTCGGCAAAGGGTTGGATGACCTGCCCGACGAGAAACGCCGGGATGTCCTGCGGCTGCTCGTCGACCAGGCCTTGGTCGATCGTAACAACAACGTCAGCATTACCCTGGGTATTCCAACAGAAGATTTTGTGTCGATTGAGAAAGAGGAATCACCGTCCCCATGCCAGACGACAGCTTGATACCTGGGAGGTCAGCCGAAAAAGTGGCCCTGAACGGGTCTGTTCTACCTACTTTACCCGATGGTGGGCCTAAGTGGATAGTAGGTGGTACCATCTTCGAGATGTGGCTGGGGGCTCTGTGAACCTTGCCACAGCGATCCTTACGGGGAGTTCGAGCCTCTTCAGGTGGGCCTGCACGTACCGGATTGCGAACTTTCCGCTGGGAGGTCTCAATATAGGCCCGCTGGGGGAAACAGGGTACGTCTGCCACTCCCCGCAGTTCAGACCAACCGACCTACGAAGGAAGGGGCGTATAGTTACATGGTGGTGGCCGTTCCCTCATTCGCCAAGTGAGAAGAGCCGTGGCAGCGGCAAACACCACGACGGTAGCTACTATCGGGTCGAGTTGACGGACATGCCCCCACCGGAAGCTGCGCAGGAAGGTGCCCAGGGTGGATGGCGCCTTGACCACGCAGCCTGGAACACCGACCGTCCCACCAGCGCGCAGCGCATCGGCGTCGTCGATGCAGTCGCCGCCAGCCAGCGCGGAAGCGACCAGCGTCAGCATCTTGTCCCCAGTGTTCGCCCGTCCCGGCGCGCCGCCCAGGTCAAGGTGATGGTCGACGAGTTCCCGCAGGCCCAGGTGCCGGGCCAGGGTGGCAGGAAGGAGCAGCCCGGCATTGGCCACCAGGCGATGGTCGTCAAAGAGGATGCGGATACGGTCGGGTTTGTTCTGTGGCAGCATCTATTGGGTGCTCCTTGTTTCCGGGCGGGTTTCTGTTCCAAAACCATTATCCCAGATTCAGAGGAGCACCCGCTGGCTTCTTCAAGGGCTGTCCCCAAGGCCGTCCTTCGGTGGATTCGAGCTAAAGCTAGGATCTACCAAGGTCCATATCGCAGGTCCGGTGCAATAGCTTAGTCCCTGGCACGCAGTCATGGCGAGAGCATGGGAGTTGTGCGACTCTCGCAGAGTCTTGTTCGGTCACGGCACTGTGCGTGTCGTGACTGTCACCCGCGAGACCTCACTGAGCCCGGCAGCGTTGACCGCGTGGACACGGTAGATGTACTTGGTGCCGGGTTCGATGTCGGTCGTGTCGACATACGTTGTAGCAGTGCCGTTGGTGACCTCGAACTTGACGAAGGTGTCTTGCTTTGCCACCCTCCTCAGTATGAAGTAGCCTGTCGGCGGGTCGTCGCCCGCATCCCACATCAGCGTCACCGATTCGTGCGTGGAAGAGGCCGTCAGGCCCTGCGGGGACGGCGGAGATGTCCCGGCCACGTCCGTTACAGGGATGCTGGGAGTCGCCGCCGGTGTAGCGGTCACGCGTGAGACCTCACTGAGGCCGGCAGCGTTGACCGCGTGGACACGGTAGATGTACTTGGTGCCGTGTTCGATGTCGGTCGTGTCGACATACGTCGTGGCAGTGCCGTTGGTGACCTCAAACTTGGTGAAGGTGTTCTGCCTCGCGATCCTCCTCAGTACCAGGTAGCCCGTTACCGTCGGGTCGTCGGCCACATCCCACGCCAGGGTCACCGAGTCCTGCGTGGAGGAAGCCGTCAGGTTCTGAGGCGGTGGCGGGGGACATAGCACATCGTTGGTCGCGCCAGTCAGGCCGGGAGGACTTTCACTAATGCGCAGCATCAGAAGGTCTCCGTCATTCCAAGGCCGCTCGCATACCCCCCAGGTCAGCGCGCGCGTGCGGCCCTCCTCAACAACGTCGACAACGTCGTCGAAATCCAGCCGCAGCACGACCGTCCCGTCTAGGGCGATGAAGTCGATGTGATGGCCTGTGGGCCTGCCAGGCGGGTCGATCTGCATCTCGACCCTTGCTGACTCCCACCGGATCCGCTTGATGTCTGTTGTGCCCACCCCCTCGATGGCAAACGACGCCGGCTTCAAAACACCACGTGAGCCGTCGGCGCCCACCGCCGCGCCAATCACCACCGGATCGAAGAACGCCTCGTGAACAGCGTCCTCGGGCGCCGTCACGGTCATCGTCATTTCGTAGGTGAAGACGTGATTGCAGGGAATGAAGGGGAACCGAAGGAAGTTGTTATTCGCCCTGTATTCTCCCGCGGGAATCGGACGCGCGGAGACCACACTCTGGGTGAATGTGAATCCCCACTCTTGTGGGACAGGGTCGCCAGCCACGACATTGAACAGGGCAGCGTCTTGTCCATCGAACCAGAGCCGGGACCGCTTTTCGGTTGACTCTGCGCCCCCGATCTGGTCTGCATAGATCGTGGTGCCGGCTGGCTGGCCGGAGTCGAACTCATGTGTGGGTAAGGTGGACCCCATTATTAAGACAGCACGAGGGCTAAATTAAGAGAGTCTCCCACCCCTGCGCTAGGTTTCACCAAGCCCGATGGCAGCCCTGCTTCTTCAGCTGCTGCTCCCCTTTCTTCCTGGCCATGTTGGTACACCTCTGCTGGGGTCCGGTAGCCCAAAGCCTGGTGAGGCCTCTGCCGGTTGTAGAACTCCAGGTAGGCATTGATCCCAGTTCGGGCCTCGGCGACGGTCTGGTAAGCTTTCAGATACACCTCCTCGTACTTGATGCTCCGCCACAGCCGCTCCACGAAGATGTTGTCCAGGTACCTACCCTTACCATCCATGCTGACCTGGACCCTCTGCTCCTGCAACGTCTGGGTAAAGGCCTCACTGGTGAACTGACTCCCCTGGTCGGTGTTGAATATCTCCGGTCGTCCCTTACCCAGGGCTTCCTCCAACGCCGCCACGCAGAAGCTGGTGTCCATGGTGTTGGAGAGCTTCCAGGCCAGCACGTGCCGGCTGTGCCAGTCCATGATGGCCACCAGGTACAGGAAGCCCTTCGGCATGGGGATGTAGGTGATGTCCGCGGCCCAGACCTGGTCGACCCGATTAACCTCCACTCCCTTCAGCAGATAGGGAAAGATCCGGTGTCCCGGCGCTGGTTTGCTGGTGTTGGGACGCCGGTAGATGGCTTCCAGACCCATCAACCGCATCAGCCTTCGAACCCTTTTTCGGCTCACCAGATAGCCCTGTTGCAGCAGCCAGGCCTTCATCTTCCTGGAGCCGTAGAAGGGGGTCTTCAAATACTGACGGTCCATCAGGGCCATCAACTCCAGGTCTTCTGCCCTGGTCGGTACCGACCGGTAGTACACCGAGGCCCGGCTGACGTCCAGCAGGATACATTGACGCACCAAAGACAGCTGCTGGTGGTCTCGGTCTATCATGGCTCGCCGTATGCTGCGACTCATAGACCGGACCTTTCCGACAAAAAATCGCGTTCCACCTTCAGCTGGCCGATGTGCCGGTAGAGGTGGTTAATCTGAGCTTCCTTGGCTTTCTCCTGGGATTTCTGATTGGTGGCAAATAGCTCCGGGGCTCCTTCCGCCAGGGCCCTTTTCCAGGCGTGAATCTGACTGGGATGGACCTCAAATCGGCTGGCCAGCTGGGCGATGGTCTCTTCCCCCGCAAGGGCGGCCAAGGCCACCTTGGCCTTGAACGCCGGACTGTGCTTATTCCTCGTCTGCTTCATGTCCTGCTCCTCCACGTCGGTTAGTTGCCGGTTATTTTAGGAGCTGGACTCTCTCTTAGCCAGTTGTCTAGTTTTTGGGTACCACCTCAGTATTGCTGAAACTGGTGGTCGACCGTCTGGTCGAATTCTGAGAGCATATAAGGCTTGCCGCGATAGCAATAGCTATGCTGAGACTTGAGATTTTCGTCAACTCCGGTAAGAGCGATCCTATGGAGGTATGGCGACTCAAGCGGATATCCCCCATAAGCAGAGGCCATGGAACTGAACACCCTGCCTACCTTCAGGGCGTGGTCTTCAGCTTCCTTGAGTCCCAGACTTACGAACTCAATAACGAGGAGCAGTTCGGCGTACCCGCTTATGGTAGATCGTTCATCAGGAGGGCGAATAACATAGTAGCCCTTGTTGATCTCGAATCCAGCGGGGTTGTCAATTGCACATCTTGTTTCATTGCTCGGATAGAAGCATGTTGGTACTTTCAACTCTGCAACATAGAACTGCTCTCTATCCTCATTCAACATGTCGTATGCACCAGTTCTTTGTCATTTGAGAAGTCCTCATTTCGCTGGTATGGAAGCCTGACAAACTGGGGCTAGGGCCCATCCTCTCGTCATAGGGTTCCAAGCCTTGCCCCGGCCTTACCCCGAATCCACCGAAGGGGGGCGTCGGGTTAGCGTCCTGAGGCGGCAAGAAGGTGCTCCTGTGCTTCTGGGATAATGGTTTTGTAGCAAAAAAACGGCCCCGGAAAAGTTGCACCCAGTAGATGCTGCCACGCAACCACCCCGACCGGATCCAAATCACCTTCGACGACCGCCGCTTGGTGGCCAATGCCGGGCTGCTCCTTCCGGCCACCCTGGCGCGGCACCTCGGCCTGCCCGAACTCGTCCGGCAGCGCCTCGACCTGGGCGATGCCCCGGGGCGGGCGAACACGAGCGACAAGATGATGACGCTGGTGGCGTCTGCGCTGGCTGGGGGCGACTGCATTGACGACGCCGATGTGTTGCGCACCGGGGGGACGGCCTGCACCCTGGACGGCACGGTCAAGGCGCCATCCACCCTGGGCACCTTCCTGCGCAGCTTCCGGTGGGGCCACGTCCGTCAACTCGACCGGGTGAGCCGCGAGTTGCTGGCCCGGGCTTGGCAGGCCGGGGCGGGACCCGGCGACGGGCCCCTGACCATTGACCTGGACTCCACCATCTGCGAGACCTACGGACTGGCCAAGGAGGGCGCCCGCCACCACGGCTATACCGGCAAGCGGGGCTACCACCCGCTGCCGGCCATCGCCGCCGGCACCGGAGACGTGCTGATGTCCCGGCTGCGCGAGGGCCGGGCCAACACCGCCCGCGGCGCCGCCCACTTCCTGCGGGAGACGGTGGGACGGGTGCGCTACGCCGGGGCCGACGGACGACTCACGCTACGGGCCGACAGCGGGTTCTACACTCATGGCGTGGTATCCGTCTGCCGCAAGATGGATGTCCGCTTCTCCATCACCATCCGCCAGCACAAAAGCCTGCACAATCTCATCGAGGCGATACCCGAAGATGCCTGGACGCCGATTCCTTACTGGATGGACGGTGCCGCCGATGTGGCCGAGACCACCTGCACCCCCTTCCAGGCCGAGGCGGACGCCGCGCCGGTACGGCTCATCGTCCGGCGGGTGAAGCCGACGCCCGGTTCCCAACTGGCCCTCTTCGCCAAATACAGCTATCATGGCTTCATCACCGACCGGGACGGGGAGTTGCTCGAACTGGAGGCTGACCATCGCCGCCACGCCGAGATCGAGAATGCCATACGCGACCTCAAGTACGGCGTCGGGCTGAACCATCTCCCCTCGGGCCGCTTCGCCGCCAACGGCGCCTGGCTGGCCGTCCAGACGATGGCCCACAACCTGGCCCGCTGGACGGCGCGGATCGGTCTGGGAGAGCGGATAGCCACCACCAAGACCCTCCGGCGGCGGTTCTTCTCCCTGGCCGGACGGCTCACCCGCTCGGCACGCCGGTTGACCCTGCATCTTCCGGATCGCTGGCCTTGGGCTGAGAAGTTCAGCCGCGCCTTGGCCCGGCTGCGAGCCATTCCACTCCCGGCCTGACGGCACCGTCGGCGACCGACCCACCCACCGGACAACCGAAGATCCCCGCAGACTCGTGCCAGCCCGGTCCGAGAGAGTTCCCTGCTGCGTATTCTCTCGCCATCCCACGCATCGCAGCTCCCGCAGACGGCCATAGGGGCCCCTGTGCGGCGATGAAGACCGTCCGCCGACCTCCCTACCCCAAATGGAACCCAGACTATTTCCCCTGTAGCTCCCTCACCCCCCTTCCGCTTTCCTCACGCCGTCCATCGGTGTCCTTCGGTGGATTCGGGCTAAACAGGCCCGCTCCCAATCCGGCATCGTGTCATCTTAGGTATACGAGGTTTTCGAATAGGTTGGTACCCACGATCAGCATGCGTGTTGGCTTGCTAGAGAACCCCTACTTCGCGGGGTAGGCCTAGCGTAACTGTTCCATCCTCCAGAGAGGGACGCCTTATCTGTGTCTTGCACGGCGCTTGGCCCGCAAGTAACGCTTTGTCGTAGACTCGGCCTCCTCTCCCTCTCGCTGCTGGGGTGTAGGCACCGTCTTCCGCGATCGCGACTGCTCCTTCTCGGACTTTGTGTTCTGCCCCACGTATGCTGAAGAGGGAGCCACCTCCGAATCTTGCTGGCTTGGGTTGCCAACCTCCAGCCTAGGCTGTGCAGCCCTGCGCTGCCTCATGCCCTCAAACACAGGCGACGCAGCGGAAGGTTGGCGTATGACGCGGGCCCTGAACGCCCATGCCCTAGTCGCTGCAAACCAGGCCGTGACCTCAGTGAGGGACAAGTTCAGCCGGCGGAAGGCCACATCCAACGGCAGTAGGAGCACTGCCGCCATCAACAGCCACCAGGTCAACGGCACGTCCCCGTGGGCTGGCGGCAGCCCTGGGCCAAAAGATTCGGACGGGTTATTAAGTATCTGACCGTTCGTGATGGCGGCCAAGCGCTTCAGGAGGTCTGGCCTGCTCTCCAAGACCTTGTATTCGGGCGAGTAGGGTGCAACCAGACCGGTTACAGCGGAGCGAAGTCCGCCCTGCGACCCCTCCTCTACGATCTGTAAAAGGTATGAACCCTGGTCGTTCGCTGGAAACTCGGCCTCGAAACGTCCCAGCGCCGTAGCCAGCAGCGGCACCTTCATTACATCTAGCTGTGGCCCTACGATGCGCGCTGAGAGACGTGAATTCTCTGGAACCTCTCCCTCTACCACTACGGTAGCCAATCCTCCCTTTACATCGCCTTTCACCTGGAACGTCTCCTCGTCCGGCGGCAGGGTCCAATCCACCAATGCCGCCCAGAAGGCGGGAACCCGCTCCCACGCGTTGAGGGTTGACGTCCACCTACCCTCGCTATCGCTGGTCCAGGCTATGCTGCGCCCCAGACCGTGTTGCCACTGGGCCAGCAGTGGGTCTCCCCTGGGTGATACCAGCACAACGCGGGCCGTGTTTCTTGGTAGCGTGGCCACGTATCCGCCTAGCGTGGGGAACTCTCCTCCAGTGGCCCGCAGTACCGGGCTATTCCCCGCCAATAGGGGTTTTGTCGGCTCTTCCACGATAGCGTGACGGGCAGCAAGTCGAGTCTCCTTCGTCAGGATCTGCGGGATATCCCGCGCCCGGTCAGTGAAATAGAAGCGGCCCCCTCCTTCCTCTGCTAGCCACTCGAGGAGACCTAAATCGACGTCCAGCCCAACGGCGATGGTGGACAGGGTGATTTCATCCTCCTTCATGGCTGACAAGAGCCATAGATAGTTGCCAGACTGGGATATTCCGTCTGTGAGCAATACCATGTGTCTGCGAGGTGCCGGCGAATTGGCTAGTCCTTCGTAGGCTGTGCCCAGTGCAGAGTAGATATCCGTGCCTCCGTCGGCCTTCAACGTGCCGATAGAATCCTGCATTCCTTTCAGGTGAGATTCGGTTCCGATTTCGCCTATGGGCACCAGCCACCAGCTACTTGCGTCGAAGGCCACCACTCCCGCCAGGTCATATGGCTCAAGCTCCTCCAGGCTAAGGCGGGCCGCTTCCTTAGCCATTTCTACTTTGGCCACGCCGTCCGATCCCGCACCGGACATGCTGCCGGACTTGTCGATCACCAGCCCCAGCGCCACCTTGCCTTTCTCCTCGCGTTTCGGGACTTCGGAGGTGACGGGCAGTATTTCCTCCAAGGGCGTGTCCCGGTACTCGCCCATGGTGAAGCTGTGGGTGCCTCCGACCACGAGGAGGCCCTTGCCCAGGTCGCGGACGGCTGCCCGAATCACTTCCATCTTGCCTTGGCCCAAGGACTCGGCGGGAACGTCGACTAGGACAACCCCAGAGTACCTTCCCAACTCCTCTAGGGACTCGGGGAAAAGGGTAGTCGGCATCACCTCAACTTGAAGGCCTGTGGCGCGCAGGGCTTGAGAGATGTTCGTTCCTGCACCCTTCCTGTGTTCCGTTACCAGAATCGTCGGAGGTCCCTGCGCGTTGACAAAAGCGTCTGCTCGGTTGTTCTGGAAGCGGGTGTCGGCCTCGCTGTACACCGTCACACTGACGGTATGAAACCCGGGGCGGTCAATGCCCACGTCGAACGCGAATCGCGTCTCTCCGACCTCGAGGGCGACCTGCCTAGTGGCGACTACCGCCCCGTCCATCGACACTTGCAGAGAAGCGTTCGCCTCCCGTGTGCTGCCGACCGTGACCTCCACTGGCACCCGCTCCCCTGTATTGGATGAAGAGGGGGCGACTACCGAGGCAACCAGTACCTCAGGGCCTGAAGGTCCTTCTAGCGGCGCAACATCCACTTGGATACCTTGCGCCCTGAGGAAACGTGCCTGCTCCACCGCGTCGCCCAAATTCTCCTGTCCGTCAGAGATGACCACGATTCGGCGGCGGGCGTCTGCTGGCAGCAGAGCAGCAGCAAGACGGAGGCCCTCAGCAAGGTCGGTGTTATCGTCACGGACCTCGGACTGGAACTCCCCGAATCCTCCCTCCTTAGTAACGGGCCATTCCACGAGGGCGTCGCGCCCGAAAGCGACGACGCCCGCCTTGTCGTCCGACCCTCGCGCCTCCATTGCTTGCTTGACGAACTCCTCAACCTGAGTGCGCTGCTGCTGAACGCTGGCTGAGAGATCGGCCACAAATACTACGGCCTGCCGGTTGACTGTATAGCGAACGGCGGGGACTGACAGCGCCAGGACAAGGAGGGTAACGAGCAGCATTCTAAGGGCCAGAATTAATTGGCTGCGCAGACCCCCCTGCCCCCGCCTAAATTGCCCCCACAGGTAGAGGACGCTGCCCAAGGCAGGCAACAGGAGCAGGAGCGCAAACGGTTGCTCGAAGCTAATACCCACGGCTATACACGTACCATTCTGCTCCTAGGATGACCAAGACGGCGAGGGCCAGCCAGGAGGCCAGCTCCCAGGGAACACGGTCCGACCCTCCTTCTCGCTCCTGCTGTGCTCCCAAGGGAGGCAACCCGGAACCACCGATAGCGGACTCCACAGGGTCAAACAGGTTGGCGACGAAATGGTCCGTCTTCCTCCCCTCTGGGATCTCATGTATTAACTGGTACAGCCCCACTTCTTCCACAATGAAGGGCTGGGCTGGGAACGGCGGTGCAACCTGTGTCCGGCGTCCGCTGGGCGTCTCCAACCAGGCGGCATCTGATTCAGGAGGTATGGGAAGCTCTAGGGTCGCGCCGGGCCGTGCAACCAGACTCTTGCCCATTCCAGGTAACAGCCATCGGGTCAGATTCTGCGTCAGGATGGGGAAGGCTGGCTGAAGTGGCAGATCCGAGTCGTGCAGGTCAAAGGCGAAGGCGACGATGCGACGGCTGGGCTCTTCCCACGCCGCGAGCAGAGGTCCCTGATCAGATTCTAGGAGCACCCGCGCCTCTGGTAGGGGCCGTAGTGGGACAGCCTCGCGGACGTGTACGTTCGACAGGTCCACGTAGCGGAGAATCTCATCGCCGCCGGGCCGAGTTGTCTGGACAGGTACAGGTGCCGAGGACACCCACGCGGCGCTGCCCGCTGGCGGGTCCAAGACCAGGACCGCACCATCGGGGAGAGAAGTAGGGAGGAAGCCGTCGAAGACCCAAAGATCATAGCCTCTGTCCGAATAGAAGGCGTCTGGCGTAGCCCTGGTTACCTCAAGCCCAGGCTGCAGGGATAGAGCCTTTTCCAGGAAGCGGTTGCCCCTGCTGACCAGCAAAGCTCGCGCCTTGTTACCGGAGCCTCCCGTAGCCCAAGCTTGGTCATCCAACGCGAAAGTGTCTCCAGGGATAAGACGCGCGTTCAGGACCGCCGCAGACGGCAATGAGGCCCAACGCACGGTCTGGTCGCCACTTCCGGCCACCTCCAACTCCCTGACGTCGTAGAGGGAGCCGTCGACGTATAGATGCAGCGAAGTTGCTCGCGTCTCCTGTCCGTAGTTCGCGACCCGCGCCAGCCCCTCCGTTCCTGTTTCTGTGTGTCGAATGGAGAAGGCGGCAATGGCCAGGTTGCTGTGCGAAGAGCCGACAGGCTCGTGTCGAAGGTCGAAGGGCAGTGGGCCCAGAGGCTGAAGACCGGTCACGTTGCCGTCACTCATCACCACTACTTGTGCCGGTCGTTCACCCCGGACAACCGATGCCGCCAGTGAAAGGGCGGAGGCTAAATTCGCTCCACTCGCCGCTGGCCGGGCCTCAGAAATGGCACGGCGCACCCTTCCTCTATCCTTGCTTTGGGCCACTATGACCTTCGGTATGTCGCCCATCAGTATCACCGTGGTAAGGCTTGCCTGAGGAAGCTGGTCTATTAGTCGAAGCGCCTTCCGCTGCACTTCCCCGAAGCGAGAGGGACTAACGTCGGAAGCCTGCATGCTGGCGGAGGCATCCAGCACCAGAATGAGGTCCCCCTGGATGCTGCTATCACGCAGGAAGTATGGTCCGGCCAGCGCAAAGACCAAGGCGGCCAGGGCCAGAAGCTGAAGAAGTAGCAACAGATTGGGCCGAAGGCGCTGCCAGAGAATGTTGGCTTCTATGTCGCGTACTATCTGTCGCCAGAGGAAGGTACTAGAGACGCTCCGCTCGCGCCCCCTCAGGCGCAACAGGTACAGGGCGACGATCGGGACGGCCAGCAGGCCGAAGAGGAGCGCGGAAGGAGCCAGAAAGCCCAACGCTAAACCCTAGACCACGATCTGCGCCCGTTGCAGCAGGCGCAGGACGGCGTCCCCAATAGAAAGATCACTGTGTAGCTGTACGAAGGAGATGCCGTGGCCGTGACAGAAAGAAGCCACCTCCCGCGTGTACGCACTGAGCCGATCCCGGTATTCCTTGAGGGTCCTGGGGGTAAGTGTGACTTCCAGCGACGCTCCGTCTTCATCGTCAATCATCTGCCAGTGACCTGTCATCTCCGGGGCTATCTCCTCGGGTGCAAGGATCTGGATCACGACCACCTCCTGCCGCGTAGCCCGCAATGCCTGCAGCCCGGCTCGCCAGTCGCTGTCAGTCAGCAGGTCGCTTACTAGGACGGAGAGGCCAGGGCGTCTGCAGTAGCGCGCAGCGAAGGAACTGAGGGCTTCTCCAAGGTCGGTCCCGCCCTGGCTCTGAAGTAGCTCCAGGAAACCCCACACTCTCCAGACTTGGGCTGGATTACCTACCGCAGGTAAGAAATCCAAGAGGTCTTCCCCTAGAGCCGCGACTCTTACCTGGTCATCCCTCACGAGAGCTACGTAGGCCAAGGCGCCAGCCACCTGACGGGCCAGATCAAATTTCGGAGGTTGGCCCCATGCCATAGAGCGGGACGTGTCCAGTAGCAGCGAGACGGCTAAGTTCTCCTCGGCACGGTAGAGACGCAGGAACAAGCGCTCCAGGCGGGCGTAGGCGTTCCAATCAATGCGGCGATAGTCGTCGCCGGGTGTGTAGTTGCGGAAGTCTGAGAACTCGACTGACGCGCCAAGCAGTGGCGAGCGGCGTGGTCCTACTCTGGCTCCAGCGAGACTCTGCCGTGTTGCCAGCGCCAAGGCCTCCAGCTTGTGTAGGAAATCGGGCGTAAACAAACTCGATCCATGAACCATTGCTGTGTCCTATTCAAGCATCGCGTCCTTCACACGCCTGGAACCTTATGAGGCTCTAAGCGTCTCTAGCACCCACGCGATGACCTGGTCCGCCGCTATACCCTCGGACTGGGCCTCGAAGTTCAGAAAGAGTCGATGGCGCAAAGCGGGATAGGCTACGGTCTCCAGATCGTCCACCGATACGTTGTACCGTCCTTCCAGCAAGGCCCGCACTTGACCCCCGATGACCAACGCCTGAAGCCCTCTAGGGCTGGCCCCGTACCTAACGTATTGCTTAACCGTGGCCGGTGCCTCTTCCCTCTCCGGATGGGTCGCCAGGACCAGGGCTACGGCGTGGTCCTGCACATATGACGCTATGGGTACTTCTCTAGCCACGTGAATCATCTCTTCCAGTGAGGGACCGTGGGCCACCGGACGGGCGTGATCGGGTTCGTACCGGATGGTGCGCCGCAGGATCTCGCCTAGGTCCTCACGGTCGGGAAAGGGCACCAGCACCTTGAAGAAGAATCTGTCGAGCTGCGCCTCTGGCAAGGTGTAGGTTCCCTCCATCTCAATCGGGTTTTGCGTCGCCAGTACGAAGAACGGTGAGGGCAGCTTGTGGGTGGTGTCACCCACGCTAACCGTGCCCTCCTGCATGGCCTCCAACAAAGCGGACTGGGTCTTGGGGGTAGCCCGGTTGATCTCGTCGGCCAGAACCAAGTTGGCATGGATGGGGCCTCTCTGGAACCGAAGGGAACGCCGCCCCTGCTCGTCTTCCGTTATGACGTTGGTGCCGACAATGTCCGCGGGCATCAGGTCGGGGGTGAACTGAATGCGGGAGAAGGACAGCGTCAGGGCCTCACTAAGGGTGCGGACCAGGAGGGTCTTGCCCAAGCCGGGTACGCCTTCAAGCAGGACGTGGCCTCCCGACAAGAGAGCGATGACGACATCCCGTACGACATGATGCTGGCCTACTATGACACGGCCAATCTCTTCCTCCAGGTGGCGTGCTGTATTGATGAAAGCGGCAACGTCCTGCTCCCCGATCGCCACTCTCTCGTCAGGTTGGTTCATGCGGGCGCTCCCAAATGTGTGCCGACCGGGTCAAATCAGTCTTCTCAGCCACGCTGACGTCTACTGGGTTTTCTCGCCGCTCCACCCCCGCCGGTGTCATCCGGGATATCGCCGACGAAGAGCGCTCCCTCTTCCTTACTGGTTACGATTCGCGGCTCCCGTCTATCGCTCCAGCTCCGTGAAGTAGCGCCATACCAGGTCCTTGTAGCCTTGGGGAACCGGGCTGCGTTCCATATGCTCCCGTGCCTGCTGCGCGTACTCCCCCAGGACTTCGCCAAACGGGAGGAGCCTCCCAGGGGCGATTCCCGTGCCTGGGCGGGCACGAACCTCCGTGGGAATACCTGGCCCTTGGCCCGGTACGAAAACAGTCTCCCCATCCGTGAGGAGCCTCCCGGCGTCTTCTCCTCGACGGGCCCCCGGCTGGTCGCCCGCGCCGCTTCCCCCCGTGCCGGCGCCAGACCCAATACCGGTGGCGCCTCCTGTGCCTCGACCTCCTCCCTCACCATTGCCTCCCTCACCACCCTGACCGGGCCCCGATACGGAACCCCCGCCATCGCGGCTCCCTCCCTCGGTGCCTATGCCCCCTCCCGCCTGCACCAATGCAACACCGCTGATGAACGAGCGAGCGCCCCGCAGGTCGGCCAGTGCCCCCTCAAGGATCTCCGAGGCCTTCACTGCCTCTTGGAGCGACGCCAGCCTATCTGCCAGACCGCCCAGGGTGGCTGCGGCTGTCCTTGGGTCACCGGAGGCGATGGTCCGTGAAGCCTGCCTAAGAGAGCCGGCTAGGGCCTCTTTGCCGGTGGCGGAATTGGCCGCCCGCTGGAGACTTGACGCCAACTCTTGAAGCTCGTCCTCGCTCATAGAATTCAACCGGGCCGCAAGAGCGTCCATGGCGTCGAGCAGAGCAGCTCCGTCCATCGAGTGGAGCGCCTGCCCCAGTGCCCGTGTCGTAGGTGACTTAGCCAGGATTGCTCCGACATCCCGAAGCTCTCTGCTATCGCCTATCTTCGGTTCCTGCAGCGAGCCAATCTCCTGCTCCGCATCGGAAAGGGCAGCCAAGGCGGAGGGTATGTCTTTAGTCTCTGTCAGGGCTTCTTGTAGCTTCTCCAGGGCCTCCTCCGCGGCAGCCCGCTCCTCAGCGCTCAGGGATGTGTCGGGCCCTACGACGTCTTCCTTGGTCTTCAGCAGCTCCTCCTCGACCTGAGCAAGCTGCTCCTGCAAGTGCTCCTGCTGCCGGATGATGCCGTCCATAGGGTTGGGAAGGACTAGCAGAAGCCCAATCAGCACGAGACCGACCAGGATGAGCAGGAAATGGCTCCGCCCAGGCCACATGTTGATCGCATCGCCGGGCTCCAGTACCCCCGCAGAGGCGAGAGAGTCCTGTCGCTGCAGTGTAGCGAAGTGCGAGCCGGAGTTGCGGAGCTCCCAGGCCGTGCCAAGCCGGTCGGAGAGGCCTTGGAGGTGGTCTGCTTGTCTTGCAGCCGCCTCCCAAGACGGCCTGCCGAGGATGCCGTAAACCATGCCGGCCGTCGTCCCAGCCACAGTTGCGACGACAGCCCATAGGAACACATCCGGCCACGGTACAAGACGGGCCGCAGCAAGCAGAACGACGGCGAGTCCAAGGCCTACACCAGACCCCAGCATGGCCCACTTTAGCGCGCCCTTTAACGCGAGCCGGAGGCGCCATGGTCTAATGACCGCTGACAGGCTCTCGGCTTCGTGTTCTTGATTCTTCATGGCGCTGCCTTGGCGAGACCTGGCCTCCGGAACCTGCTGAAACGTTTATGTCCGGGTCGCAGTAGGGCCGCAGCCAGAAACAGAAACATGAGAATCAGGCCGGCGTCCACAATGAGGCTGATGTGCCACAGCGCCAATCCGGTCCCCGCTGCGCGTTGGGGCGTCCCGAGGAGCGGGATGTCGGGGAACAAATATGCCGCCGTTGCGGAAGCGAGGGCTGCCAGGGGGTTCAGCACCAAGGGGGCAACAACCACATGGGAGATGTCCCCCGACGAATTCGAGGCAATTCCTATGAAGACGCTGAGCATCGGGGTCCCAACTAGCATCAGAAAGGCCACGGCATAGGACAGCACCGTTGCAATCTGCCCCCGCAGAATCAACACGGAGATAAATACCCCAATGGTGCCCAGTGTTAAGGCCGAGGCCAGCGATATAACGAAGGCCAAGACGACCTGACCGGGCGACACGCCACCGAAAAGGAAGACCAGACTAAACAGCGGCAACGCCGCCAGCATCAACAGGAATACGTAAGAGAGGGAGGATAGGAGCTTCCCCAGGACAATCCACAGGGAGGGCACTTGGGTACTCAACAATAGGTCCAGAGTCTGCCGGTCCCGCTCTCCAGCAATTGCCGCTCCAGTTAGGCCAGGGACGATGAAGACGACGAGAAGCAGCTGGAACTGCGACAGGGTCACGAACAGTTGAAGGCCCACGGTCGGGGCCGCACTCAGGCTTAAGCCGGACTGCAGCTCCCGCTGCTGGCCGTACAGCATCATACCGGCGACGCTCGAAAGGAGCAGCAGATACACGGTGATGACGACGGCGGCGCGGCGCCCCCGCATTCGGGTTCGGAGTTCCTTGGTCAGAACGGCCAGGTTGCGTAGAATCGCGGGACTCATGGTTCGTCTCGGTCCACGGTCAGTGCCATGAACAGCTCTTCCAAGCCTTGTAAGGAGTTGAAGCTGACCACGGGTATCCCGGCCTCCACGAGGGCCTCCAAAACGGCCGCCTGTCCGGCGTCATCGCCCGCAAAGGAGGCGCGCACCATACTCCGCTCGTGCAAGATCTCGACGTCGCGGACGCCGGGCTGTCCGCCCATAATGTCACCGGTCTCAGCCGCCCTTCCCAAAGTCCAAACCTCGAGCACCCGGCTGGCTCCGAGCTGAGCGAGAATGCTCTGCACAGGACCCGACGCCACCATGCGGCCCTTATGGATGATGCCCACCTCCGTGGACAGGTCTTCCAACTCCGGCAGGATGTGGGAGCTGATTAGCACGGCCTTGCCCATGCGGGAGATCTCCCTGAGCACCTCCCGCATCTCCACCCGCGCACGCGGGTCCAGGCCCGACGCGGGCTCGTCCAAAAGCAGCACTTCGGGGTCGTGCACCAAACAGCGGGCCATCCCCAGCCGCTGTTTCATGCCCCGCGACAGGGTCTCCACAAAGTCGTCTCGTTTATGTCCCAGATCCACTAGCTCCAGCAGGTCAGCGATGATCTTGCGCCACTGGTCTCTGGGGACGCCGTGGGCTTGAGCATAGAACTCCAGGTATTCCCTAACCGTCAAGTCGTCGTACACGCCGAAGAAATCAGGCATGTACCCTATGTTCTTCCGGGCCCTCGCAGGATGCCGCGCTATGTCCTCTCCAGCTACCGAGGCCTTGCCCTCAGTGGGCATCAGCAGCGTCGCTAGAATGCGCAAGGCCGTGGTCTTTCCGGCGCCGTTGGGTCCTAAGAAACCGTATATGCTGCCCGCGGGCACGGAGAAGCTCACACCGTCAAGCGCCGGCGAACGACCGTAACGCTTCACCAAGCCCTCTACAGTGATCGCGCCCGAGCCACTCACGGAGCTACCCCGTCAATGGCCAGCGAGGGCCTACCGACATGCGCCCTCCCGACGCTCAGTTTGACATGTATGAGCCCTGAAGCCGACACGTAGTCGGCAAGTCCCTCTTCCTCTCCCACATCTCCCTCCAGTGCCTCGCTGAATGTGTCTTCGACGAATGTCATCAGGGAGACGGGAACTCCCTGGTGGAACCTCGGAACCGGTGGCGGCTGTGGTGGTCCCCCTGGGAAAGACGATTGGACTTGGATAGGGACCGTTCTCAGGTCCAGCGGCTCCCAGCTCTCATTTTCCCAGTGGTATGCCAAGGCCTCAACACTCTCCGCCGCCCCACCCTGAAAGGGTACATGGAGGGCCATGCGTTTAATCTCCGTAACCTTGGCGGGCACTTCAAATTGGAAGGTAATGCTGCCATCACCGAACTCGATCAGTGCGGGGGGCGCGTACTCTACCTGACCCTCGATACCCACTGCTCGGCCCATGAGCAGCCCACCGGGTACGGAGAAGCTCCCCTGGAGATGCGGCGTAATCGGCCTTACGACCAAGGTCAAGGAGGGACCGGCAGGGTTCACCCCGTTGATCGTTACCACCGTGGGACTCTCTTCAGTCCACGCAAGGAGGATGATCGACAAGTCGGGAGGAGGCGAAGTGTAGAGAAAGTCCAAGACTGAGATGGCCATCTCGTGAAGCTGCTGGCGCTGTCTCTCTTCTCTCTCGTTTCCGGGCCGAGGGCCGCCGGAGAACAGCTGCCCGCGCAACTGCCAGCTCGGAATGACGTTTGCGAAGGCCGCCAGTTTAGTGTCAACAGTAGTGGTATCGCCCGGCCCCAAGGCACCCAGATTTCTTACAGCGCCGGTTGACACTAGCCACACCTGCTTCAGCGGGGTGACGCTCTTGTTCGTCACCGTGCCCCTCAGAAGGGTTCCCTCTACGTAGAGGTCATGCGATAGGGTTTCCTCAACCCGCTGGATGCGGTCCGTCACGAAGCTACGCATGGTCCACCTGCCCATCTTCAGCAGCTCTAGCTCGCTTTCTTCCTGGCGGTTACGCACCTTGACAATGCCCCCAGAACTGCCACGGCCCGACACGTAGCTCCCCGCCCCGCTATCCCAGGCTGCGACGAGGGAACTGCCAGGTACCTCCACCCGGTAGTCGGCTTGGCTGGGAGCTATGACCCCCACCATACGCTGGACCCTACCCCAGTCAGTATCAGGTGCTTCTTGAACCAAGGAGACGGAGCTGACCTGAAGGTCACTTCCTTTGGCCCGTACAGCAAGGAGGTAAGCGCCGCTGGAGAACAGGATCACCAGCACAGGAATCGTGAGCCACGTAAGCCCAGGACGACGCAGCCAGCGAAGCATAAGATAGTTGACCGGCCCTACAAGCAGAATATATCCGGCGATGAGGCCTAGCAACACCTTGATGGACGGGAACTCCAGAGCGGGTAGATTGGACATGGCGTTGTGGAGTTGATATGGCCACTGGGAGGTCGCGGTCCGCATACTCCGGCTCCGGCCCGCTACTTGGTCGGAAAAGAGGACGACCGGCGGAAGCGATTGAAAAAGCAGCTCCTTCCACATCTGCGGCAACCCTGGCCAGCCCACCAGAGATTGTGCTGCCGGGTCGAAGGCTAGGAAAAGCACCCTTCCCTTTCCGTACGCGCTCAGCACAGCCAGGGGCAGGTCCCCCTCCTTGGCCAGAACGCGCCCCGACACGACATCCGCAGAGTTCACTACGATCGGAAGTGTCGTGAGGATAGGCTCATCGCCCAACCTCTCCAGGGCAGAGATGCTCTTAAGTTCAGTGGCGTCGCCGGGGATTACAGGCATGAGGCGCTTGGGAAGGCCTCTAAGACTGGCCCCAGCGTTCGAACCGCCCGACAGGACGAGGGTGCCTCCGCCGGCCACCCAACCTTCAAGGGCCTCTAGCATCTCAGGGAGGAGCGTCTCTACCGAGACATCGCCCAGAGCGATCACGTCAAAGGCGTGCAGCACCTCAGGGCGCTGGGGAAACGTATCGGGAGAGATCGCAGCAACGGCAACCTCTCGTCCCTGGCCGGGCAACTCCAGGGTCGTCAGCAGATTCCAGGCCCCGGCCCGCCGTCCGACAACGCCCACGAAAAGGTCAGTCTCGCCAATGATGTTGACCGGAGGCTCCAAGCTGGCCACGACCTCTCCATCGGCGACTAATTCCACGTCCAGCCTGGGGGTGGCGGTCATGTAGGGCACATGCAGGGTGAGGCGTTTACGGCCGTCCCTGGGAAGAACGACATCGGCGACATAGATGCCCGAGGACATGGGATGTCCTCGGTTACCTATCACATGAATCTCTGCCGATAGGTCAGGGCCCTGATTCTCTAGGCGGACAACTACAGGAATCCAGTTGCCCACCCGAGCCTTCCCGTCAAAGCCGACTTCTACTTCAAGGCTAATCGGGGAGGTCTCCTGGGCCAGGGCTGCTGGGGGACTGTTTAATGAGAGGGTTGCAGCCAGAATCGCCAACAATGCCACGACAAGCACTGCCTGCCGCTGCATTACGACCTGTCCAAGAATCGGTCTGCCGTCGTGCCCGTTTGAGCTTGGGTCACTGTCCCTCCAGTCCGTACCCTGAGCCGCTTGGATTCTAGGCCAATCGTCCTGTGCACCGACTCCCGTCAATTGGTTAGCCTAGGGTCAGTACGCCGCCGCCGTTAGTCAAACAAGGTCCGCCAACCGAGGAAATAAAAGTGAGCCTACGATTTGAGTGTACTCTCTTCTGCTCTCCAACGACAGCGGCGTTAGGTTCAGACTTGTCGCCAGTGTAGGCAGTCCAGGTGCGTCGAGGAGGTCTCGATATCCAGGACTAACTTGGAGGACGTGTACCTCGCGCTGACTGGTGAGGGCATCCCTGATGATACGGCCGCGTGAGGGCGCGATGTTCCCCTGGCGATGGACCTGCGGGCTACAGGCGCGATAAAGCTGCTTGGCGACATTTCCACGGTAGTCGGGTGAAGTGGACCCAATCCTTTGGACAGGAATTGAGGTGGTCTCGTTTGTCTGAACAGCGCTGCCCGGTTTGATAAGTGGAATCGCGCTGCCGTGCGTTAGGCCGCCGCGGACTCGGCAGGCGCTCTGTCAAAGAACTGGTCCGGCGTCATACCCCCAAGGCTCGAATGGGGCCGTCCGGCATTGTAAAACTCGAAGTACCGCCCGAGTCCAGTTCTGGCTTCCGGGACCGATTCGTAGGCTCTCAGGTACACCTCCTCGTACTTGACGCTCTTCCACAGCCGTTCGACGAACACATTATCCTTCCAGCTCCCCTTCCCGTCCATACTGATCTGGATCTCACTGGCTTTCAGCAGGCCGGTGAAGGCATCACTTGTGAACTGGCTTCCCTGATCTGTGTTGAATATCTCCGGCGCGCCGTGGCGTCCCAGGGATTCTTCGAGCGCCTCCACGCAGAAGTCTGTGTCCATTGTGACCGATACCCGCCAGGCCAGCACCTTGCGGCTATGCCAGTCCATCACTGCGGCTAGGTACACGAACCCCCTGGCCATCGGAATGTACGTGATATCCATTGCCCACACCTGGTTGGGCCTGCTCACCTCAAGCCCGCGCAGCAGGTACGGATACACCGTATGGCCGGGCCGTCGCCGGCTGGTGTTGGGCTTGCGGTACAGCGCCTCGATGCCCATCCGCCGCATCAGTGTGGCGATGTGTCTACGCCCGGAGGAGAGTCCCTCCTGGCGGAGCAGGCCTCGCATCATCCTACTGCCTGCAAACGGATACTCAAGGTGCAGCTCATCGATGCGGCGCATCAGTCCGAGACCGGCTTCGCCCACCGGCCGTGGCCGGTAGTAGATGCTCCCGCGGCTGATGCCCACTGCCTTTGCCTGGCGGGCGAGAGGCAACTTGTGATCGCGGTCGATCATCGCCTTGCGCCCGGCAATCCCGCCTTCGTGAGCGCGGACTCTAAAAAATCGTTCTCCAACGCAAGCTCACCGATCTTAGCGTGAAGGACCTTCATATCTACCGGCTTTTCAGCCTGCCCTGTCCCGGCCCCAAATAACTGCGCCGCCCGATCCAGCAACTGGGTCTTCCATTGCGTGATCTGGTTCGGGTGCACATCGAACTGGCTTGCCAGCTCCGAAAGTGTCCGGTCGCCGCGCACTGCGGCAAGAGCCACCTTCGCCTTGAACTCTGCCGAGTGGTTACGGCGGGGTCGTCTGCTCATCTCTCGCTCCTGTCTCCGAGAGCACTATCATGCCCTCAATCAGGCAGCGATTCCACTTATCCCCCTGTTCAGATTTCCGGAGCCACTTCTAATCGAGGCTTGTTAAGCTAGAGTCTAGTGGTCCACCAGACTTGACAAAATCAAGAACCTTCGTGATTAGGTTCCGGCTGGTGATGCAACCTTGATTCCCTCGTAAAAACCCGTTTTGAGGAAGTTCTAGCGAGTTAGCACATCTGAGCGCTACCGTATGTTGGGGTAGTATACGGAACAGAGACTGTATATTGTACCCAGGCGTGGGCACGGTTGTTCTAATTCGACCTGAACAGACTTTTTGCGAGAGAATCAACCTTGATTCCCTCGTAAAAACCCGTTTTGAGGAAGTTCCAGCGATTTAGCACATCTGAGCGCTACCGTATGTTGGGGTAGTATACGGAACAGAGGCTGTATCTTGTACCCAGACGTGGGTGCGTTTGTTCTAATTCGACCTACACAGACTTTTTACGAGAGAATCAAGAATTGTCGCGGCGGAGGTGGCCCTGACCCCGGCAGCCTCGCCCGGCTTCTGACTGGGCGAGAGCTTCTTCACAACGCTGACAGAACATTGGCACTACACAATAGACACCAAAAACTCAAGTACTCGTCGGCGGTGGACTTGAAGGCAGCTCATAGTCAGAAGGAATAGTTCTCGGCAAGGGGTATCACGTTCCTCGTGGGCGGTTCGAGTCTCGTGGGATGGGGAGGGCGAAGCCCCCTACTGGACCCCAAAAGATTTGGGGGTGTGTGACGTTGTAGCTGGCTTCGTGAACGAAGTTAGCGGCAACGGTGTGAGGGACCGTTGCGGGTGGTCTCGTCAGACCCAGGACGGCTGTGAGGATGGCTAGGTGCGGGCGTCTCCCGGCCCTGCTGCAGAGCTGGTGCGGGAAAAGGGCAACAGGGGCGAGGCATAAGCCCTAGGACGGTGGCCTTGTGCATGAAGACGAGAACGGTTAGTCCATTCGACCACAGATGCAGAGATTATGCCCATTTACCTTGACACTGACGACAATTTGACCTAGTCTGATAGCTAGTCAGCATCATGGACAGATGGGGTGAATCATGAGCAGGAAATGGCCGGTTCAAGACGCCAAGTCGAGGTTCAGCGAGCTCCTCGATACTACCCTCGCCGAAGGGCCGCAGATCGTGACTAAGCGCGGGGTGGAAACGGCAGTGCTCCTCCCCATCGAGCAGTGGCGGAGGCTGGAGCGGATGACTAGGCCGGACCTGAAGAACCTGCTCCTCTCCTCTGAGGCGCGGACGGAAGACCTTACACCGCCGCGCCGACAGCATCGCCACCGAACACCTTTGGTCGTGGAGTAGGCTCATGTACCTCCTCGATACCAACGTGGTCTCGGAGCTACGCCGTCCCCGGCCACATCGCGCTGTCCTGGATTGGATCGCGGATGTGCCAACAGAGCAACTCTTCGTGTCTGCCGTTACGGTTGGAGAGATACAGGCAGGGATCGAGATCACCCGTGAACAAGATGAGGCCAAGGCAGAGGAGTTGGAAGCCTGGCTGGACAAGGTCCTGGCCTCTTACGGTGTATTGTCGATAGACGCGCCCGCCTTCCGGGAGTGGGCAAGGCTCATGCACAGAAGGTCGGACACTATGACCGAAGACGCCATGATTGCGGCGACAGCCAAGGTGCATCGGCTGACGGTGGTGACCCGGAATGTGAGCGACTTCAGCCAACTTCAGGTGGAGTTGCTGAACCCGTTCGAAGTCGTGCCGGATGAATAAGCAAGAGGACTTCCAGAACCGCGCATTGGCTCTTCTCCTAAGCCCGAATCCACCGAAGGAGGGCGTCGGGTTAGCGTCCTGAGGCGGCAAGAAGGCGCTCCTGTGCTTCTGGGATAATGGTTTTGTAGCAAAAAAACGGCCCCGGAAAAGGAGCACCCAGTAGATGCTGCCACGCAACCACCCCGACCGGATCCAAATCACCTTCGACGACCGCCGCTTGGTGGCCAATGCCGGGCTGCTCCTTCCGGCCACCCTGGCGCGGCACCTCGGCCTGCCCGAACTCGTCCGGCAGCGCCTCAACCTGGGCGATGCCCCGGGGCGGGCGAACACGAGCGACAAGATGATGACGCTGGTGGCGTCTGCGCTGGCTGGGGGCGACTGCATTGACGACGCCGATGTGTTGCGCACCGGGGGGACGGCCTGCACCCTGGGCGGCACGGTCAAGGCGCCATCCACCCTGGGCACCTTCCTGCGCAGCTTCCGGTGGGGCCACGTCCGTCAACTCGACCGGGTGAGCCGCGAGTTGCTGGCCCGGGCTTGGCAGGCCGGGGCGGGACCCGGCGACGGGCCCCTGACCATTGACCTGGACTCCACCATCTGCGAGACCTACGGACTGGCCAAGGAGGGCGCCCGCCACCACGGCTATACCGGCAAGCGGGGCTACCACCCACTGCCGGCCATCGCCGCCGGCACCGGAGACGTGCTGATGTCCCGGCTGCGCGAAGGCCGGGCCAACACCGCCCGCGGCGCCGCCCACTTCCTGCGGGAGACGGTGGGACGGGTGCGCTACGCCGGGGCCGACGGACGACTCACGCTACGGGCCGACAGCGGGTTCTACACTCATGGCGTGGTATCCGTCTGCCGCAAGATGGATGTCCGCTTCTCCATCACCATCCGCCAGCACAAAAGCCTGCACAATCTCATCGAGGCGATACCCGAAGATGCCTGGACGCCGATTCCTTACTGGATGGACGGTGCCGCCGATGTGGCCGAGACCACCTGCACCCCCTTCCAGGCCGAGGCGGACGCCGCGCCGGTACGGCTCATCGTCCGGCGGGTGAAGCCGACGCCCGGTTCCCAACTGGCCCTCTTCGCCAAATACAGCTATCATGGCTTCATCACCGACCGGGACGGGGAGTTGCTCGAACTGGAGGCTGACCATCGCCGCCACGCCGAGATCGAGAATGCCATACGCGACCTCAAGTACGGCGTCGGGCTGAACCATCTCCCCTCGGGCCGCTTCGCCGCCAACGGCGCCTGGCTGGCCGTCCAGACGATGGCCCACAACCTGGCCCGCTGGACGGCGCGGATCGGTCTGGGAGAGCGGATAGCCACCACCAAGACCCTCCGGCGGCGGTTCCTTGTGAATGGCGGAGAGATAATGTACCGCCAGGGCGGCTCAAGAGCTGAGATGTGGCGCTTGAAAAGCGTACCGCCTGTCGCCTTCAATCAGGAACGACCGAACCTGACTGAAGGTGGATTGGATGTACAAGGTGGGTATTTACCTCCGTGTTCGCAAGGCTTGTTTCGTCGAAGGGATGAGCGTCCGAGAGGCGGCCCGAGTGTTCGGGCTACACCGGGACACGGTGCGCAAGATGCTCGAGTACTCCGTGCCCCCAGGGTATCGACGGCAACGACCGGCTCGCAGACCGAAGCTCGATCCATATAAGGGTGTGATGGACCAGATCCTGGAGCAGGATCTGAGCTCACCGAAGAAGCAGCGTCACACCGCCAAGCGTATCTACGAACGGCTCAGAGACGAACACGGCTTCCCCGGCAAGTACACGATAGTCAAAGACTACGTTCGAGAACGCCGTCGTCATACCCGCGAGATATTCTTACCTCTGTCCCACCCTCCGGGACATGCCCAGTGCGACTACGGCGAAGCTCGAGTGATCATCGGCGGAGTGGAACGCAAAGCCCACTACTTCGCCCTGGACCTCCCTCACAGCGACGGGTGCTATGTGAAGGCGTATCCCGCCGAGACGACGGAGTCATTCTGCGACGACACGTCTCCGCCTTCGCGTTCCTGGGCGGAGTGCCTCAGAGCATCCTCTACGACAACACCACGCTCGCGGTAGCCAGAATCCTGGGAGATGGTCGCCGGCAGCGGACCAGGGTGTTCTCCGAGCTTCAGTCCCACTACCTGTTCGAGGACCGGTTTGGCCGTCCAGGCAAAGGGAACGATAAGGGCAAAGTAGAAGGTCTGGTCGGCTATGTCCGCCGGAACTTCCTGGTGCCCATTCCATCGTTCGAGAGCTTCGATGCCCTCAATGCTCATCTGGAGCAACACTGCCTCAGACGGTTCGAAGATCGACTCCGCGGCCACAACGAGACGATAGGAGAACGGCTGGAGCGGGACCTGGAGAAGTTGCTGCCTCTGCCGGCCGTACCGTACGACGCCAGCGACAAGCACGCGACGAGGGTCAGTTCTCTGTCCCTGGTCAGATACCGGACCAATGACTATTCGGTCCCGGTGGCCTACGGTCATCGGGACGTTCTGGTCCGCGGATATGTACACGAGGTTGTGATCAGCTGTGGCGCTGAAGTCATCGCCCGCCATCGGCGGTCCTACGATCGAGACGACTTCGTCTTCGACCCTCTCCATTACCTGCCGCTCCTTGAGAAGAAGACGAGGGCCTTGGATCAGGCGGCGCCGCTGGTTGGATGGGAGTTGCCCGAGGAGTTCGGAGTGTTGCGGCGGTTGCTGGAGTCTCGGATGGGCAAGCGAGGAAAGAGGGAGTTCGTGCAGGTGCTCAGACTGATGGAGAACTTCCAGCCGGAAGAAATCCACGACGCCGTACGAGACGCCGTACGAGACGCCATTCGACTCGGGGCTGTGAGCTTCGATGCTGTCAAGCACCTGGTGCTGTGCAGGATCGAAGCTCGACCGCCTAGACTCGACATGGAGTTGTACCCGTATCTACCCAGGACCAACGTTGCAACAACCTCGACCAGGGACTACATGGCTCTCCTGGCGGGGAGCCGGTCATGACCAACAAGTCCACGATGTTGCTCGAACACAACCTCAAGCAACTCAAGCTCCCCACGTTCCTGAGGGAGTACGACAAGCTGGCATCCCAGTGTGCCAGTGAGGGAGCTGACCATCCGGACTACCTGCTGCGACTATCGGAGTTGGAGCTGATCGACCGTCACCATCGCATGGTGGAACGTCGGATCAAAGCAGCCCGCTTCCCGACGACCAAGAGCCTCGACACCTTCGACTTCCTGTCTATGCCGTCCCTGAACAAGGCTCTGGTTCTGGAGCTGGCACGATGCGAGTACATCGAGCGCCCCCACAACGTCATCGCTCTCGGCAACAGTGGCACCGGCAAGACCCATATCGCCCTCGGTCTCGGTCTGGCTGCGTGTCAGAGGGGACTGTCCGTGGGCTTCACCACCGCCGCTGCTCTGGTTCACGAGCTGATCGAGGCCAGGGACGAACGGCGTCTGCTCAACCTGCAGAGAAGGCTCGCACGACTCAAGCTTCTGATCATCGACGAACTGGGCTTCGTGCCCTTGTCCAAGACTGGCGCCGAGCTGCTCTTCGAGGTGTTCAGCCAGCGTTACGAGCGTGGATCGGTCCTGGTGACCTCCAACCTGCCCTTCGTCGAGTGGACCGAGGTGTTCGGCTCTGAACGGCTGACCGGAGCTCTCCTCGACCGCCTCACCCACCATGTCGACATCCTGGAGATGAACGGGGACAGCTACCGACTCAAGCACAGCAAGAAGACTTCTGGCCGCCAGCTATCTGACTGAGCCTGATCTCCAACGCCCCACGAACCTTGATGCCCATTCTACGGCGTTCAGTGGTACAGTTTTGCTCCGCCGCGCTTGTCGTTGTTCTACGATTATGTCAGTAGCTAACTGGTCAGCGAAAATGTCATCCCATGGAAGGAGTGACATTGACGCAGAAGGATCAGACGAGACTTCAGGTGCTCAACAGCGTTCTGGCAGATCAGGTGCCGGTATGTCAGGCGGCCGAGGTCCTGGGAGTGAGCGAACGCCACATGAGGCGTATTCTGGCGGCCTATAGGAAGGAGGGCGCCGCCGCACTCGCCCACGGGAATCGTGGCCGCCGACCGGCCAACACCACGACGGAGACCAAGATGACTTACGTGGTGCAGCTGGCCCGCACTCGCTACGCTGGAACGAACCATACGCATCTGACCGAGTTGTTGATGGAACGGGAGGGGATCGACCTGAGCCGCTCTACGGTGCGCCGCATCCTGGTCAGCGCCGGCGTGGACAGCCCCCGCCGCCGCCGGCCGCCCAGACACCGTGTCCGGCGCAAACGCATGGCCCAAGAAGGGCTGCTGCTGCAGATAGATGGGAGCCACCATCGGTGGCTGGGGGAACAAGGACCCCGGTTCGTCCTGCTGTTGGCCGTGGACGACGCCACCGGCACTGTGCCTGACGCTCTGTTCAGCCAGGAGGAGGACACCCGCGGCTACTTCCTTCTCATGGAGGGGTTGATCCGGCAATGCGGGATACCGCTGGCCGTCTACAGCGACCGACACGCGGTCTTCAAGCATACTGGAGAGCCTCGCCAGAAGCTGGCCGGGCCAACCCAGTTCGCCCGCGCCATGGAGGAGCTGGGCATACGCCAGATATTCGCCAGGTCACCGCAGGCGAAGGGCCGGGTCGAGCGGACGGCGGGGACATTCCAGGACCGGCTGGTGACCGAGCTGCGCCTGGCGGGCGTCACCACCATCGACGAGGCCAATGAAGTCCTGCACCGCTTCCTGCCGCGCTTCAACGGGAAGTTCGGGGTTCCGGCAGAGCACTCAAGCGTTGCTTACCGCTCTATGGAGTCATCGGTGTCCCTGGACCAGATACTCTGCTTCAAGCACCGCCGCAAGGTGGCCAGGGACAACACCGTCAAGTACAACTGGCGTACCTTGCAGCTGCTGCCTGGTAAGGAGCGGCCTAGCTACGCCGGAGCGCAGCTGGAGGTCCATGAGGGCTTGGACGGTCAGCTCCTCGTGCAGTACCTGGGACGCACGATCCACACACAGGAGGCGCCGCCGCGCCCTGGAGTTCTCCGTGCCTCCAATGGTCCTCTCCGATATGGCCCCGGCCTTGAGCGTAGGGTCAACGGCGTGGGCAGCCACCCCAAGGAGAGCTTGGCATCCCTCGAGGCCATCGAGGCCGACAGCGCCACATTGAACGGCGGCGGCAGAGTTCGCAAGCCTCCGGCATCGCCACGCAGGAAACCCACGCCGCGACAGAGGGTCCGGTGGAAGGCCGTGCAGCAGGCTAAGCTTCGGGGCCTCTCCATTCGGGCAATCGCCAGGGAGTTGGGCATCCACAGGAACACGGTCCGCAAGTACGCCGAAGCCAAGAGCCCGCTCATGATGCCCACCAGGGGCAGGTCCCGCGTATCACAGTCCGATCGTATGACAGCGGCCTAGATGGACATTTTCCCTGACCACTTAGCCCGAATCCACCGAAGGAGGGCGTCGGGTTAGCGTCCTGAGGCGGCAAGAAGGCGCTCCTGTGCTTCTGGGATAATGGTTTTGTAGCAAAAAAACGGCCCCGGAAAAGGAGCACCCAATAGATGCTGCCACGCAACCACCCCGACCGGATCCAAATCACCTTCGACGACCGCCGTTTGGTGGCCAATGCCGGGCTGCTCCTTCCGGCCACCCTGGCGCGGCACCTCGGCCTGCCCGAACTCGTCCGGCAGCGCCTCGACCTGGGCGATGCCCCGGGGCGGGCGAACACGAGCGACAAGATGATGACGCTGGTGGCGTCTGCGCTGGCTGGGGGCGACTGCATTGACGACGCCGATGTGTTGCGCACCGGGGGGACGGCCTGCACCCTGGGCGGCACGGTCAAGGCGCCATCCACCCTGGGCACCTTCCTGCGCAGCTTCCGGTGGGGCCACGTCCGTCAACTCGACCGGGTGAGCCGCGAGTTGCTGGCCCGGGCTTGGCAGGCCGGGGCGGGACCCGGCGACGGGCCCCTGACCATTGACCTGGACTCCACCATCTGCGAGACCTACGGACTGGCCAAGGAGGGCGCCCGCCACCACGGCTATACCGGCAAGCGGGGCTACCACCCGCTGCCGGCCATCGCCGCCGGCACCGGAGACGTGCTGATGTCCCGGCTGCGCGAGGGCCGGGCCAACACCGCCCGCGGCGCCGCCCACTTCCTGCGGGAGACGGTGGGACGGGTGCGCTACGCCGGGGCCGACGGACGACTCACGCTACGGGCCGACAGCGGGTTCTACACTCATAGCGTGGTATCCGTCTGCCGCAAGATGGATGTCCGCTTCTCCATCACCATCCGCCAGCACAAAAGCCTGCACAATCTCATCGAGGCGATACCCGAAGATGCCTGGACGCCGATTCCTTACTGGATGGACGGTGCCGCCGATGTGGCCGAGACCACCTGCACCCCCTTCCAAGCCGAGGCGGACGCCGCGCCGGTACGGCTCATCGTCCGGCGGGTGAAGCCGACGCCCGGTTCCCAACTGGCCCTCTTCGCCAAATACAGCTATCATGGCTTCATCACCGACCGGGACGGGGAGTTGCTCGAACTGGAGGCTGACCATCGCCGCCACGCCGAGATCGAGAATGCCATACGCGACCTCAAGTACGGCGTCGGGCTGAACCATCTCCCCTCGGGCCGCTTCGCCGCCAACGGCGCCTGGCTGGCCATCCAGACGATGGCCCACAACCTGGCCCGCTGGACGGCGCGGATCGGTCTGGGAGAGCGGATAGCCACCACCAAGACCCTCCGGCGGCGGTTCTTCTCCCTGGCCGGACGGCTCACCCGCTCGGCACGCCGGTTGACCCTGCATCTTCCGGATCGCTGGCCTTGGGCTGAGAAGTTCAGCCGCGCCTTGGCCCGGCTGCGAGCCATTCCACTCCCGGCCTGACGGCACCGTCGGCGACCGACCCACCCACCGGACAACCGAAGATCCCCGCAGACTCGTGCCAGCCCGGTCCGAGAGAGTTCCCTGCTGCGTATTCTCTCGCCATCCCGCGCATCGCAGCTCCCGCAGACGGCCATAGGGGCCCCTGTGCGGCGATGAAGACCGTCCGCCGACCTCCCTACCCCAAATGGAACCCAGGCTATTTCCCCTGTAGCTCCCTCACCCCCCTTCCGCTTTCCTCACGCCGTCCATCGGTGTCCTTCGGTGGATTCGGGCTTAGGCGGACATAATCGCTGGACATCGACACCCCGCTGGTACGTTTTTACACCGCCCTTGACACTCGAGTAATAGTGCATCTCAGGCACCCAAGCCGCGCTCCAAGAAGACGGGTTCTAAGCACCGAGCTCGCCGAATTCGTATAGGATAGCAGCGATCGTAGCGATCGGAGCCGTCTCGGCCCGAAGAATCCGCTGGCCCAGGCTGACCGGCACGATTCCGCTTGCTCGGGCGTAGTCGACCTCCTGCCTGGTGAAGCCGCCCTCCGGTCCAGTGAAGATGCTCACAGCAGGGTTTTTGCGGCCATCTTCTCCGTGCCGCCCTAATGCCGTTTTCAACCCCGTCTCGCTCTCTTCTTCCCACGGGATTACGGCTGGCCCTTCGACTACGTCGCAGGCCGCGGAGAAGTCGGCAATAGGCTCGAGTGTAGGGAGTCTTCCGCGCCCCGACTGCTCAGCCGCCTCTGTGACTATCCGACGCCATCTTTGATACCGTCCAGCGGCCCGTCCACCCATGTCCTTGGACACCGACCGGGAACAGGAAACCGGCACGAACTCGGAGACGCCCAGCTCAGTCCCCTTTTGAAGGACGAGCTCGAACTTGCTAGCTTTGAGTAGCGCCAGATACAACGTTATCCTGATCGCCGGCTCACCCTGGCTGGGCGATCGATCCGTGACCCTGCCCAGAACGTCGCTAGGACTGACTCGGTCCAACGTAACCAGATACTCCCAACCTGAATCGTCCAGCAAGATAATCTGCGTGCCGGGACCGGCTCTGAGGACGGTGGCCAATTGATGCGCAAGGTCGCCGGCCAGTACGACCCTATTGCCGTCTATGGAATCGGGAGACACGAAGAAGCGGTGCACCGCCCCAGCTACCTACGACGGGCAACGAGCGCGACCCAGTCGCCGTCGGTTTGACGCCGCTCGATCTCGGCGCCGGCCTCTTCGAGCCACCGCGCTACTGCCCCCTCGTTTTCCACTAGAATCCCTGACGCGATCAGCGTGCCGCCAGTCGACACTGCGGAGACCAGGTCGCCGGCCAGCTCCGAGATCACCGCAGCCGAGATGTTGGCGACCGCGATGTCGTAGGTGTTACGGCGAATTCGAGTGCGGGGCAGCGTCCCCTGGACGATCTTGGCCGTCCCTGCAACCTCGTTGCCCCGCACGTTGGCCTTCGCTACCTTCACGGCCACGGCGTCCACTTCCAGGCCGAGGACCTTTCCAGCGCCCAGCTTGGCGGCGACTATGGACAGGATGCCGGACCCGCATCCTAGGTCGAGAACGTCGATTCCCGGCCTGACGACCTCCTCGAGGAGCTCGATGCACATCCGAGTCGTCGGGTGATGCCCCGTCCCGAAGGCCATGCCAGGATCTAGCTGGATGACTATGTCCGTTTCCTGCGGCTGATGGTCTCTCCAGGTGGGAACAACGACTATCCTCTTGCCGATTCTAAGCACATGAAAGTACTGTTTCCACGCGCTCTCCCATTCTTCTTCCTCTAAAACAGTCTCCCGCAGTGATGAGATAGGGGCAAGGTGCGCCACCAATCTAACGCCCAGGTCGATGCGACCTCGGCGCTCCGCCGCACTATCGTCGAGTGGAATATAGGTCTTTACCGTGACCAGGTCCGCGTCTGGCGGCGTTTCCCCCTCGTCTGGTCTATGTCCGGCTCGCTGCTGGACGGCCACGCCCCCATGGCCGTAGCGATAGAACACCTCCGAGAGCGGCTCGACGTACTCCGCGGGGGTATCGACGCTGAGCTCCATCCATTTCAATGCCGGATACCTCCGGGGCCTTCCGACTGTGGCCTGGCACAAAATGTCATGCTTTACCCCGATGTCGCCTCGGGGGGCCTTGTACAAAATCAGCCATGCCGATTAATTGTAGCATCCTTTGTAAGGAAGACTCCGAAGGCAGGGCGCACGCCATGCGCCCCTACTTACTCTCATACAGAGGTGAAGTAACTGTCAGTGGGGTTAACCTCCCTCGATACGTCCCCCCGATGCGGCATCGGGGCGGCATCGGACTATTCCCCTCGATACGCCGCCTCCGGCGCCTACTCGGGACAGGCGGGATGAAAGGCGTTGGTAAGTTTGAAAAAAGTGTCTCATTCTGTCTCATTGTGTCTCGTTCAGCTACGGATATTACCGCGCCGCGGGACGACTGGGCAAAAAAAATGAGACAGGCCGCTTGGGTCTGTCCCTAGAAATAAGCATAGCACCGATGTTCGCCGTTGTCGAGGGCCAGTAAGGTGGACCCCATTATTAAGACAGCACGAGGGCTAAATTAAGAGAGTCTCCCACCCCTGCGCTAGGTTTCACCAAGCCCGATGGCAGCCCTGCTTCTTCAGCTGCTGCTCCCCTTTCTTCCTGGCCATGTTGGTACACCTCTGCTGGGGTCCGGTAGCCCAAAGCCTGGTGAGGCCTCTGCCGGTTGTAGAACTCCAGGTAGGCATTGATCCCAGTTCGGGCCTCGGCGACGGTCTGGTAAGCTTTCAGATACACCTCCTCGTACTTGATGCTCCGCCACAGCCGCTCCACGAAGATGTTGTCCAGGTACCTACCCTTACCATCCATGCTGACCTGGACCCTCTGCTCCTGCAACGTCTGGGTAAAGGCCTCACTGGTGAACTGACTCCCCTGGTCGGTGTTGAATATCTCCGGTCGTCCCTTACCCAGGGCTTCCTCCAACGCCGCCACGCAGAAGCTGGTGTCCATGGTGTTGGAGAGCTTCCAGGCCAGCACGTGCCGGCTGTGCCAGTCCATGATGGCCACCAGGTACAGGAAGCCCTTCGGCATGGGGATGTAGGTGATGTCCGCGGCCCAGACCTGGTCGACCCGATTAACCTCCACTCCCTTCAGCAGATAGGGAAAGATCCGGTGTCCCGGCGCTGGTTTGCTGGTGTTGGGACGCCGGTAGATGGCTTCCAGACCCATCAACCGCATCAGCCTTCGAACCCTTTTTCGGCTCACCAGATAGCCCTGTTGCAGCAGCCAGGCCTTCATCTTCCTGGAGCCGTAGAAGGGGGTCTTCAAATACTGACGGTCCATCAGGGCCATCAACTCCAGGTCTTCTGCCCTGGTCGGTACCGACCGGTAGTACACCGAGGCCCGGCTGACGTCCAGCAGGATACATTGACGCACCAAAGACAGCTGCTGGTGGTCTCGGTCTATCATGGCTCGCCGTATGCTGCGACTCATAGACCGGACCTTTCCGACAAAAAATCGCGTTCCACCTTCAGCTGGCCGATGTGCCGGTAGAGGTGGTTAATCTGAGCTTCCTTGGCTTTCTCCTGGGATTTCTGATTGGTGGCAAATAGCTCCGGGGCTCCTTCCGCCAGGGCCCTTTTCCAGGCGTGAATCTGACTGGGATGGACCTCAAATCGGCTGGCCAGCTGGGCGATGGTCTCTTCCCCCGCAAGGGCGGCCAAGGCCACCTTGGCCTTGAACGCCGGACTGTGCTTATTCCTCGTCTGCTTCATGTCCTGCTCCTCCACGTCGGTTAGTTGCCGGTTATTTTAGGAGCTGGACTCTCTCTTAGCCAGTTGTCTAGTTTTTGGGTACCACCTCACAGGGATTGAGGCGACTTCTTGTGCAAAGTCGCATCTGGGTTCAGCATCTGAGGAGGTGCTCGCGACACAGCCTTATGGGGGATGAAGATCGGAGACGTGGAGATCAGTAGAGGAGTGAAAGGACAGACCCTGGAGTGCGACCGAGTCGTAGAACTTCTCTATTCGGGGCTGCCTAACGTGTCCTTTAGCTTGTCGAACCAGTTTTTGTCGTCGTCGGACCCGTTCTCGCCGAAGCTGTCGGAGAGCTCCTGTAGCAACTGGCGTTGCTCGTCGGTGAGCGACTTGGGCGTCTCGACGATTATGGTAATGAGCTGGTCGCCCCGGCGGTTCCGACTTCCCAGGTGTGGGACGCCATCTCCCTTTAGGCGGATCACGTCGCCGGTCTGAGTGCCTTGCGGGATGACGATCTCCGCTTCTCCCTCCAGGGTGGGCACGACGAGCTTGGAACCCAGGGCCGCCTGCGCGATGTTCAATGTCTGTTTAAATACAATGTCGTTGCTCTCCCGCCAGAAGAGCTCGTGGCTCTTGGCACGGACCGAAACGTAGAGGTCTCCTGGGGACCCGCCATGCGAGCCGGGCTCCCCTTCGCCGTTGAGTCTGATCTGCGTGCCGGTCTCGATTCCAGCCGGAATAGACACGACAAGTTTGCGGTCTCGCGTCTGCCTGCCTGACGCTCTGCATTCAGGGCATGGCCTTGTTATAACCTTTCCTTCACCACGACATCTGCCACAGGTCGTTACCTGTGTAAACTGGCCAAAAAGGCTCTGATAGCCTCTCTTTAGCTGACCCGTACCGCCACAGGTGGGGCATAGGCTTGGGCTGGTGCCTGGAGCGGCCTTGCTGCCCCTACAATGCGAGCAGACCTCGGTCCGTCGGACTTCGATGTCCTTCTCCACACCGAAGACCGCCTCTTCGAACGTCACCGTTACAGAGTATTGTAAGTCCGCACCCCGCCTCGCCGAGGTCTGGGTCCGGCTACTCTGGCCGCCGAAGAAGGCGTCGAAAATGTCTCCGAAGCCGCCGAAATTCTCGAAGCCGTCGAATCCCCGGCCACCGTTCTGCCCAAGTCCGGCGTGCCCGAAGCGGTCGTAGTCGCCCCGCTTCTTCGGATCGGTAAGGACCTGGTACGCCTCGTTGATCTCTTTGAACTTTTCAGCGGCGCCGTCCGTCTTGTTGCGGTCGGGGTGGAACTCGAGGGCAAGCTTCCTGAACGCGCTCTTGACCTCCTCATCGGAGGAGCCTCGAGAGACCCCTAGGACTTCGTAGTAGTCTCGTTTCTTGGTTGTCATCGGTATGCCAACTGAGCGGGTTGTCTAAACTTTAATTATAGTTGTGTACGGATGCGACTACAAGCTCACATGGGGTCACGACTGTGGCGCTTGGCCCCTTTTTCCTGCCCCTTACAAACCGACACCGGTCCGAAGCGACGGGCCGGTGCATACTGCCGTCGTCCGGAGCAGGCTGACTCTATCCGCTGTGGACCCCCTCGACAAGCTCACTCATGACGCCAGACATTAGCTCGACACCATCGATCGTCTTTGTATACTCCATGCGGACAGGTCCTATTGCGCCCACCGCGCCAGAGACCACTCCGGATATGCCGTACCGGCCGATCACTACACTGAGTGGCCAAAGCATGTCTCCACGGTTCTCCTGTCCGATAATAACCCTGACGACACCGGTGTCTGGTACCTCTTGGAGGATGGCCTGTGCCAGACTGCCATCTTCGACGCCCTCGACTACAGCGCGCACCCTCTCGTTTTCAGCGAACTCAGGCTGCGCCAAGAGATTTCGCAGCCCGTCGACGTAGTGGCCCAGGTATTCGGCGCGGTCTTCGTCTTGCAGCATTAAGACAGCTGCGGATATGAGCTCTTCCTCGAAGGTGGAGAGGGCCATCTGCTTAGACTCGATCTCCCTCGTCGTCAGGCCCTGCACCAAGTCATTCACCTTGTTGGCCAACATCTGCAGGTCCGTCGGACTGGCGGGCACCTTGGTCCGAATGAGCTGTCTCCTGATCCTGGCCTGCTCTAACACCACGATCAGCAAAGCAAGGAAATCTTGCAGGTACACCAGTTCGATGTGCCTCACTCGCGATTCCCGCGCTTTCGGGAACGTGGCAATTGCCATGTTCCCGACAAGGCCCGATAGGGCTGCCGCGGCGACGTTCGCCCACTCGTCCACGTCGGGCTCGACCTCGATCAGCCGCTGTCGGATGGAGGCTCGGACACCGGGTGGGATCTGGTTCTCCCGTTCGGCGACGGCCGTTTCGACATAGACCCGATATCCCCTGTCGGCGGGAACACTCCCAGCCGATGGATGTGGGCGCGTTATGTATCCTTCTTGCTCTAAGTCCGCCACTTCGTTCCTGATAGTGGCGGGGCTGACCCCTAGCCTATGTTTCCGAGCGATCGCCTCCGAGGCGATAGGCGTCGCCTCATCGATATAGTCTTCGACTATCAGGTTTAGGATCGTTTTCTTCCTTCCAGTCAGCACAGGTATACCTTGCTCATCTAAGCGCGAGTGAAAGCATGAGTCCGGCCCGATATCTCGAATTTAGCACCGCCCCTCGCGTAGTGTCAAGCGTGTTGTCCACAACCCGGTGGGTTGTTATACTCACTGAAATTGACTCCCCATTAGGTGGATGGAATGGAAATATCGTGGCTTGGGCACTCCTGTGTCCGCATTCGAAGCGACGACGTCACGTTGATTACGGACCCCTACGATGAGTCCCTGGGGCCCTCCATGGGCCGCCAGAGGGCGGACATCGTCACTGTGAGCCACGAGCACCCTCATCACTCGCACCGGGATGGCATAGAAGGCGACCCCAGGGTACTACAAGGCCCCGGCGAATATGAGATTGGTAACTTCTATATCACCGGGGTCGGCACAAACCGCAACGAAGAGGAATCCACCGTCAATACGATTTTCGGCATTCACGCCGAGGGGCTGACCCTGTGGCACCTCGGCGACCTGAACCATGCCTTCTCTCCCCGTCAGATAGAAAGCCTCGGCCACACGGACGTCCTTTTCGCGCCGGCAGGCGGTGTTTGCACGATTAGCGCGTCCAAAGCAGCCGAGCTTGTCAACCTTGTGGGGCCCAAGATAGTGATCCCGTTACACTATCGAGCCGAGGGCGTCAAAGTCGAGCTGGAGCCTCTTGAGGCGTTTCTGGACGATTTAGGGGTTGCCGAGCGAGTCCGCCAGCCGAGGATCGACGTCACCGCCTCCAGCCTGCCTCGAGACATGCGTGTCGTGGTACTCGAGAAAGCTATCTGACCGGCAGCGGTCCGCGACTCACGTAGGGGCGCAAGGCTTGTGCCCCTCTCGTACAAAGCACCGTGTCTCCTACAACACCACGACCCTACTCGCCCCGGCGCCGACGAACAGCGGGAGCCTTGAATCGCCTCAGCCCCGCGGTCATCCCTACGGGGGCTACCAGTAGCAGCAGGTTGGCCAGTCCAGCCGTCATAGGTGCATTGGTGGGTGCAACGCAACCACCGCCCGTAGGCACAGGCGTCGCTGTCGGAGGCAAGGGAGTCGCTGTTGCGGGTACTGTCGTCGGGGTTGGGGGCACCGGTGTTGACGTCGGAGGAGCAGGCGTCGCGGTCGGAGGCACCGGCGTTGGCGTCGGCGGTACAGGTGTCGCCGTCGGGGTCGGCGGTACAGGTGTCGCGGTCGGAGGCACAGGCGTTGGCGTCGGGGTTGGGGTGGGTGTCGCTGTTGGAGTCGGAGGCACACGGGTAAGCGTCGGGGGTACCGGCGTTGGCGTCGGAGTGGCGGTAGGCGTCGCCGTCGGGGTTGGAGGCACGGGAGTCGCGGTCGGAGGTAGGGCCGTGGCCGTTGGCGTCGGCACGCCGAAGAATAGCAGGTCGAGGTCCACGCTACCGCTTGCTCCCTCGTAGGTCGCGGTCACAGTGGACCTGATGTCGTTGAGGAAGAACTCTATCTCCTGTCCGATCAGCGCGAGGTCGCCGGGAGTCACGACCAGGTTCCTGTAGGCGTCATCCTCTTCGTCGACAAAAGCGGGGAACTCCTGCTCGCCGACGCGAGCCACGAGCACCGCTCCTGCCGGGACCGCGGCCCCGCTAATAACGATCTTCCCCGAATACACCAGAGTAGGTGCGACCTGCGGAGTCGCCGTTGGGACTGGCGTGCTCGTTGGAGTCGGAGTTGGAGTAGGCGGCACAGCGGGCAGGCTGGGGAAGGTGAGGCCGAAGATCAGACGAGTATTGTTTGGCCCCGACTTTCCTGGTGTGAAGGTATCTGTTTCTAGCGCCTGGACGCCGTCAAGGTGGAACGTTATTGTCCTGGCTATGAACGTCTGGTTACCAGGGGCGATGATAAGGACCTGGTACCGGCCGGCGTCAACCTCGACCGGCTCCGACTCATAGTCCTCGCCGATCCTGGCGACGATGGTGAGTCCATCGGGAACGTTAGAGCCGTCGGCGAGTTTGGCGTCGCCGTTGTAGACAGCGGGTGAGACGGGGAGGGCCTCCTGGGCCTGTGCGCCATCGGACACGAGCGCTGCAGCCCATGCGGCGACCAAGACAACGGCAGACAGAGTTACTGCCCACCGGCCTGCACCGCGCATCTACTCCTCCTAAAAAAGACCTCCCTCCCCTGGTACAAGAGGAGGGAGGTCTACTAATTCGTGCTGGCCACGCCCTCGCTGGGCTATGGGATCAGGACGCCCGCGCCGGTGACATACACCCAGTATCCGTCGCCTAGGACCACGTCATCGTTAGCGACGTCCACAGGTATAAGCTGACCGAACACGTTCAGCCCGTAGACCCTTACCGGATCGATAGTTGTGAAGTAGGTAGCGGCCGCTAATGTGGCAGCGCCAACTTCGTCACCACTCGGGTCGGCCACCGGTACGAGGTTCCACCCTGCCTGCAAGCTTATTGCGGGCGGTAAGGTCTGCCGTCCAGGAGTTAGCCTCGGGATGAATACCGGTAGCGGCTCGAAGGTGGTGGTCCTTACGAAGTAAGCCAAGCCGGAACCGATGGACGTCAGAGTCCCTGCGAAGAGCCCATCATCACCCCGCTCAGCTACTAGCCAGCCTCCCGCCAACGTCGGGTCGTATGTGAAGACCTGGTTGATCGGATGGGTCGCGGGTATCACGTCGTTAATCGCCGTCGACGAAGGCGAGCCGGGCAGCGATACCAAGTTCAGGCCCGGCCGCAGGTCGATGCTGAACTCGACCCTCTCTATGATCTCGACCGCGAGATCGAAGGCCACCGTGTTCCCCGCCTCGTCTGTCGCCGTCACGTCCAGGTCATGCTCGGCAACGGAGTACCCGCCGGCCGGAGCAGCGATCGTGTACGTGATGCTGTCGATTGTGCTTACCTCGACAGTCGAGCCGTCGACTGTCGCGGTCACGCCCGTCACCGTGCCGTGGGTGTCGCCGTCATACTCGCTGGCCTCGCCGGTGAATCCAAGGTTGACGAACGTGTTCGGATCGTCGTTGCTAAAGGTCACGGCTGGCGCGGGTATGCCTCTGTCGACCTCGAACAGTATCATGTCGTCCGAAGCGGCACCGCTAGCTACGCCGTTGTCGTCCGCGTTACCGTCCGGGTCGGATATTCGCGCGTAGGCGTTGTAAGCCCCTTCATCGGTATCGATGTCCGACGCGTCGAACGTGAACGCCCAGTCCCATTGTGTGCCGGAGGCGATGATCGTTCGCGTGCCGCCCACTAGCGCGGCCGATGTGGTCACGCTGCCGTCTGCCGACACCTTTCTCACGGCGAGTCCTATGTTGCCAGCGAAGGCCTCGGCCGGGTCGGCCACGGTCTCATCGACGCTTACTCGGACTGTTATCTCGCCGCTAGTCAGAGTGCCAGCGGCTCCGTCCACCGTCGTTGCGATGGTAACCGCCGGAGGCAGCCCGTCACTCGCCGATATATTCTCGCCGGCGGAGTTCTGGTTGCCTGCTGCGTCTGCCACGATTCCTATGATGGTCACGAGCGGCGTTGCGTCCGAAGGTAGGTCGTCAACCATGGTGACAAACACACTCCTGGGGAGGGCGTCGTCGTGTGTGGCGCTATCTACCGCCAGGGCGATGCCACCCGCTACTAGCTCAACGCGGAAGTCCACGCCTGATATGCTGCTCCCGTCCATGTCGTCGTTGAAGACGAGCTCAATCGCCTTCCGGCTATCCGTGTCTGACGAAGCACCGGCGTCGAGCGTGTTCCCCGTCACGGAGTGTGGGTCCACGGGAACGGCAACGAACCCAGGTGCGGTCGAGTCGATGTTAATGGTGAAGGGGTCCGAGTTAACTCGATTGCCGACCGCGTCGTCTACTTGCACGGACCAGACGCGGGGCCCCTCAGTGAGGAGTGGAGTGTACACGATCTGCCAGGTCCCTCCACCCAGGTCCGTCGCAACCGGCAGGCTCGGGCCACCCTCGACGATAACTCGCGAGTTCTCCTGCACGTCGGCTTTGCTTGCCGCCACACCGGGCGTTCCGCCTAACCCTGAGTGCGCGTCACTGACGTCGGCCCTCAAGGTCGGCGAAGAGTCGTTGGTGGCGTCGTCGTCCGCAGGTGACATGTTCGAGATGGTCGGCGCCTCTGCGTCCACGACCACGAACGGGTCGTCGGATTGGGGTGCGAGGATATTTCGTGCTGTCCCATCAGTCGGGTCAGGCGTGTAGGTGATCTGGATCCGCTCAGCGTGCTTCGCTGCTATCTGAGAAGCGGTGGGACTGGTGGAGGTCGGATGGACGTTGACGGTCAACAAGAAGACACCCGTAGCACCTACCTCGGCGACCTGGTCCCCAACGAGTATCTCATCGGTGGTGGTCGCGTCGTCCATGTTCACCACCTTGATATCGGCGTTGGGCAAAGTTCCATCACCAGCGCGGTTCGGGTCGTTAATGGTGACGAATATCGTGGTCGTACCAGAATCGAGAATGCCATTGCTGACGTAGTCCTTGTCGACCGACTGCGTGATGAGCTGTTGTTGCGCCGACAGCATCTGAATAGCTGCAACAAACATCAGCAGCAACGCTGCCAGTATCGTCGTTACTTTCAATGCCTTCTTGTACACCTGCTACCCCCTTGTTTCTTTAGCGTCTTCGCGATGTTGAACTTCCGGGCTCGTCTGTTATGGACAAAGACAATCCTGAGAGAACATCACTCCCAGGAGACGTTGTTTGACTCGGTAAGGCCGTTAGAGTTGTACACTATGGACAATTTGTTGTCAAGGGGTAGGCGCGCCTGTTTGGCCGGATGGCTGCGCTCTCACGTCCCCCTTCACACCTTGCGAAACTATATATTACCCACATCTATGTTGTCAATAAGGCATAACACCAGTATTTAGACGTCTTGCCGCAATTCGTAGCGGAAGGCGGAGTAGGGTACGGGGTACGGGGTTTGGGGTGCAGGGTACGGGGTGAGGGTGGCCTCAAGCCAAACTAGTTGTCTTTCCCGAGGCCGGACAGGAACTCGTTGTTGTCCTTTGTCTTGGCGAGGCGCTCAAGTACCTTTTCGGTGGCCTCGGAGGAGAGCATGGCGTCGGCGGTTATCATGCCGACCATCCTTCGGAGGAGCCAGACCTGCTTCAAGGTCTCCTCGTCGAGTAGCAGCTCCTCTCGACGGGTGCCGCTGCGCGGAATGTCGATGGCAGGGTAGACGCGCTTCTCCGATAGCTTGCGGTCCAGGTGGACCTCCATATTCCCGGTACCCTTGAACTCCTCGTAGATGACCTCGTCCATGCGGCTGCCAGTATCGACGAGGCAGGCTGCCAGTATCGTCAGGCTCCCACCGTCCTCCGCGTTACGTGCCGCGCCGAAGAAGCGCTTCGGTGGATAGAGAGCGACAGGATCGATACCGCCTGATAGGGTCCGGCCGCTGGTCGGAACAGCCAGATTGTAAGCACGCGTGAGTCGGGTCAAGCTGTCAAGCAGTATCACCACATCATTGCCCGCCTCGACCAGACGCTTGGCTCTCTCCAAGACCAGCTCGGCCACCTGCGTATGGTCCTCTACAGGCTCGTCGAAGGTAGAGCTGAACACCTCGCCGTCCACCGACCTTGTCATGTCCGTGACTTCCTCGGGACGCTCGCCGATCAGAGCGACCATCAAGTGTATGTCAGGGGAGTTGGCTGTGATTCCGTTGGCGATGTTCTTCAGGACGGTGGTCTTTCCAGCCTTGGGAGGAGAGACGATGAGCCCCCGCTGTCCCCGGCCGATAGGCGATACCATGTCCATCAGACGCGTGGAAAGCTCGTTGCGCGTGGTCTCCAGCTTGATCTGATCTTGAGGGAATATCGGCGTGAGCTTTTCGAAGTGGGGCCTTTCGCTCATCGTCTCAGGATCGAGTCCATTGACAGCTTCGACCCTGACCAGTCCGAAGTACCGTTCCCCGTCCTTTGGCGGCCTGACCTGCCCGGCTACCTGGTCTCCAGACCGGAGGCCGAACCTCCTGATCTGGGACTGGGAGACGTAGACGTCCCCCGTCCTGTGATTCCGCCCGTTGGGTCGCAGGAAGCCGTATCCCTGGTCGTTGGTTATCGAGAGGATGCCACTGGCGAGGATGTGGCCGTTCTGCTCGGCGTCGGCCTGCAGCACTAACATCAAGAGGTCGTCCCTTTTGGGCGCCGACCCGTCGTCCAGCGCTTCCATACTCTGGGCTAGCTCAAGGAGCTCCTCATCCGTTTTGCTCTGCAACTCTGTTATGTTCATCTCTGACTCCGAGAAGTCCACATTTTCATGAAAATATTCTCCGCATATTCAGGGTTAGATGGGGCCGTAAATTCCTGAGAGTGTGCCGTTCCGAGAGGTCCCAACTCGTGCGGACGATCTCCGATAGACCCTAAGGCGCTATCGATCGCGTCTCCGACTTGGTCGGGTTTTAAGGAGTGGGGAGTCGGGCGCCTTCGCCCCAGTCTAACCGCATGTCCTAATCGGCTTTCACCGTGGTCGACCGCTCGCTCAACGGAGGTGGATACTTACGTCGCGCAGACCGGATGGCGAAGTAAGCGACACGACTCGTACTTAGTCTGGGATCGCCATGTCCAAGAGGGTAAAAAACGAGGGGTACACAAGCACCATAGCATACAAAAGTCGATTCGTCTAGACCCTTGAGGGTGACTTTGGAGCCTCCAGTGGAAGTGCGCGCTGAGCCCCCTCACGAAGCGTCTGCGCGGCCACGCCTACAAATTCCCTGAACAGGGGATGCGGTCGATCGGGACGTGACAGGAACTCTGGGTGGAACTGCACGCCGACCATGAACGGGTGGTCCGCTATCTCCATGATCTCCACCAAATTGCCGTCCGGGGATAGCCCTGTGGGCCAGAAGCCTCGGGATTCAAACTCCTCTCGGTACGCATTGTTGATCTCGAAGCGGTGCCTATGTCGCTCGTAGACCAGCCGCTGCTTGTAGGCGCGCGCTGCCCATGAGTCCTCTACAATCTCGCACGGGTAGAGACCCAACCTCATGGTGCCACCCTTCTCGGTGACGTCCCTCTGGTCAGTCATCAGGTCGATCACAGGATCGACCGTGTCTGGGTCGAACTCAGTAGAGTTGGCATCACGTCTGCCGAGCAATCCCCGGGCCGCCTCGATTACCATCACCTGCATGCCGAGACAAAGGCCCAGATACGGGACCTCCTTGTCTCGCGCGTAGCGGACGGTCTCAATCATCCCCTCCACGCCCCGGGCCCCGAATCCGCCTGGCACGACGATTCCGCTCACAGAGTTTAGTAGCGGTTCTGGGCCCTGTGTCTCGATATCCTCCGCACGTACCCATTCGACCTCGACGTCACGCTCGTGGGCAAGGCCCGCGTGATGAAGGGCCTCCTTAACGGAGATGTACGAGTCCTGCAGGTCGACGTACTTGCCGACCACGGCGATTGGCAAAGCCTCCCTGGGCTCATGCATCCCCTCGACCATCGCCCGCCACTTAGACATGTCCCTGGAGGAGGCGGGCAGCCCCAAGCTATTTACGATGAGGTCGCCCAACCCTTCTTCCTCCAGGGTCAGCGGCACCTCGTATACCGTCTGGGCTGTCGGCAGTCCGATTACCCCCCTGCCGGGTACATCGCAATGGACTGATATTTTCTCCTTGATGTCATCAGTAATCGGATGCTCGCTCCGGCATAGTATTGCGTCGGGCTGTATACCTGTGCTCCGGAGCTCCCTCACGCTATGTTGAGTGGGCTTGGTCTTGAGCTCGCCCGTCGTAGAGATGTGGGGTAGGAGCGTGACGTGGATGTAAAGAACGTTATCTCTGCCGACCTCGTTCCGCATCTGGCGGATCGCTTCCAGGAAGGGCTGTCCCTCGATGTCGCCCACGGTGCCGCCTACTTCGACAACGATGGCCTGTGCTCCGCTCTCTTTAGCGAGCGCATGGATGTGTTGTTTGATGGCATCGGTTACATGGGGGACCGACTGGATAGTACCCCCCAAGAACTCGCCCCGGCGTTCACGGGCGATCACGTCGCTGAATATTTGGCCGGCCGTCAGATTGGAAGACCTTGTAAGGTTTATATCTATGAAACGCTCGTAGTGGCCGAGGTCAAGGTCCGTCTCGCAGCCGTCCTCGGTTACGAAGACCTCTCCATGCTGATAGGGTGACATCGTCCCAGGGTCTACGTTGAGGTAGGGGTCGAGCTTTAGTACCGACAACGTGATGCCCCGACTTTTGAGGATGCGGCCTATCGAGGCGACCGTGATCCCCTTGCCCACAGAACTGACGACTCCGCCGGTGACAAATATGAACTTGGTCATGGCTGGACCAACCTGCTTTGTGAAACGCGGGACAACGTCAAACAGGGCAAGCAGAGAGGGACAGAGGGGACACGCTTAGACGGATGGCTAGGGCAGGGACGGTGGGTTCGTGAGAGAGCGGCCCACGCCACTACTCACTAACCTCGATGGAGTAAGGAGACCTATCGCTCGTCAACTATCGGACCATTCCCTCCATGGATGCCCAAGTATGATCCCCTCGTAAAAACCCGTTTTGAGCAAGTTCCAGCGATTTAGCACATCTGAGCGCTACCGTATGTTGGGGTAGTATACGGAACAGAGACTGTATATTGTACCCAGGTGTGGGTACGTTTGTTCTAATTCGACCTGCACAGACTTTTTACGAGAGAATCAAGTATAGGCTAGGATCAAATTCATTGTCAACGTTTGGCGACGGCATTTTTACCGCCGTTTCTTTTTTTTAGCATCTCGCTCCGCCGACCTCGCTCAAAATGTCATGCTGGATCCGCCTTAGGCGGGTGAAGCATCTACGGCGTCTAAACGGTACCTGCGTCTGCCACTGTGCCAACGATGGCACCGCATCTGTCGGATATTGGCCAGCATGAGGTGATGTTCAGATGATGTATCATGAAGCTATCGACTCGCCAGGGAAACGAAGCGCTGCCGCTCCAGTCACCTTTCTCCCGAACCCCGAGGTATCTATGCTTGATTCTCTCGTAAAAAGTCTGTGCAGGTCGAATTAGAACAAACGTACCCACACCTGGGTACAATATACAGTCTCTGTTCCGTATACTACCCCAACATACGGTAGCGCTCAGATGTGCTAAATCGCTGGAACTTGCTCAAAACGGGTTTTTACGAGGGGATCATGCTTAGGATGGGCGAGGGACAATCTCCTTTTTCTACCCTTTCACGTCATAGACTCTTTGTCGCTTCGCAGTTGATTGTTGCGCTTGTTATTGTCCTGATCGGATGCTCGACAGAGGCCAACGAGCACTACGATGCCGGCGTCAGGCTACACAAGGAGGGGCGCGTCAAGGAGGCCTTGGCCGAGTATTTTGAGGCCATTCAACTCGATCCCCATTTTGCGATGGCCTACTACAAGAGGGGCCAGGCCTTTGCCGATCTGGGCGAGCTTGAGCTCGCCATTGTCAACTACAACGAGACAGTCAGACTCAACCCCACTTCAGCACTGGCGTACGGCGGCCGCGGAGTCGTTCTGACCAGGCAAGGGCGACTCGACAGCGCGGTCGCGGACTTCGACGAAGCCATCCGCCTAGACCCGAAGTACGCCAAATTCTACTCCGGCCGCGGCAAGGCTAACCTCGAGCTCGGCCAGGCTGAGCGGGCGATAGCGGACTTCGACGAGGCCATCCGTCTCGATCCCGAAGACAGTGAGGCCCACGTAGGCCGCGGACTCGGCTATTTGGACCTTGGAGAGGTCGACAGCTCGATCCAGGATTTTAACGAGGCCGTCCGACTCGACCCCAAGAATCCTGCGGCCTACACGAACCGCGGCGTCGCGCGCTCTCGTCTCGGTCGACATGACGAGGCCACCGAGGACTTCAACGAGGCCATTCGCCTTGACCCAGAGTCTCCTGAAGCCCACTACAACCGGGGATTTGCCTACTTCGATTCGGGCGACGTCGATCGGGCTTTCAAGGACTTAAACGAGGCAAGCCGCCTTGACCAGACGTCTGGGTCGCGAACTCGATCTGACCCACAGCTCGCCGCTGCCTATAGCAGCCGGGGCGAGGGCTACCGGAGGCTGGGCCAACCGCAGCGTGCTGTCCAGGTTTTGGACGCAGCCATCCGCTTCGACCCTGAGTCGGCAGAAGCCTTCTACAGCCGGGGGATAGCCTATTTTGACCTGGGTGACCTTCAACGCGCCATCGACGACTTCGATGCGGCCATCCGTCTGGACCCAGAGCAAGCCGTCGCCTACCGAAGCCGGGGCGCGGCACGAGCACGGCAAGCCCAGTACGTGGAGGCGATTCGAGACTTTGACGAAGCTATCCGCCTCGTCCCCACCGGTCCTGATGCCTACAACAGCCGCGGTCTGGCTTACTTCAACCTCGGCGAGCTCGAGCGCGCCATCGAAGACTTCGACGAAGCGGTCCGTCTAGACCCTCAGGACGCCAACACCTATAACAGCCGGGGCGCTGCCTACTCCGGACTGGGCGACCTCGAGAGCGCCGTTCGGGACTTCGACGAGGCCATACGTCTAGACCCCGGCGACGCCGTGAGCTTCTACAATCGTGGCCTCGTCTACTTCAACCGCGGCCAGATCGACAGCGCACTCCGTGACTACAACGAAGCCGTCCGTGTCAACCCTCAGCTTGCCTTGGCATACGCCGACCGGGCGAAGGCCTACACCCTGCTTGGGAGGGACGTCGAGGCGCAGCAAGACATCGACAGAGCGATTGAGCTCGGGAGTGACCCCGATTCATTGAGGCGGGTGGTCGAGAGCCTGAAGAGGCAGCGGTAGTCCCTAGGCCCTATCGACCCCAGGCGGGCGACCCGTCATCTGCCGGGTCATTGGTCACGTTCCGCTGCGCGGTACCGTCCTCGTTCATGTAGTAGATCTCACGGTTCCCATCGCGGATCGAGACGAACGCGATGTGCGCGCCTCCCGGCAACCAGGCTGGGTACCAGTCATCGCCCGGTGAGTTCGTCAGATTTCTCTGGTCGGTACCATCGGGATTCATCACGTAGATCTCGCGATCGCCGTCGCGAAGACTATGTAGAAGGCGATGCTCAGCCCGTCGGGCGACCACGCCGGCCGAAAGTCGCCTGCCGGGTCGTTGGTGAGATTCGTCTCCACCGTGCTGGACACATTGATGGCGTAGATCTCGTGATTGCCATCCCTATTCGATACAAAAGCGATCTGGCTTCCGTCCGGAGACCATGTCGGCCACCAGTCCTCGGCCGGGTTATTCGTGAGCCGTGTTGGAGGCTGCGCCGGGTCGGCTGCGTCCATAATATATATCTCTCTGTTGCCGTCCCGGTCTGAGCTGAAGGCTATGAACTGCCCGTCGGGCGACCACGCCGGCAGGATCTCATCGGCCGCGCTATTGGTCAGATTCGACGAGTCGGCGCCCTGATCGTCCGTCACATATATCTCGCGATTAAGGTTTCTTTCCGTGTCGAACGCAAGCTGCTGCCCCTGCGGTGACCAAGTGGCTAGAAACTCGTCGGCCGCGCTCTTGGTCAGGTTTCGCTGACCAGTGCCGTCAAAGTTCATGACGTAGATCTCAAAATTCCCGTCCCGGTTAGACCGGAACGCGATTCGGCCCGCCGCGGGAATGCGTTGCCCCAGGAATATGGCTGGGGGATGGGTGAAGCTCTTATTTGCTGTGTACACCCTATTGTCAAAGACGATCGGGACTTCCAGGCGTTTTTCCGTGAAGTTCGATATCGAGATGAGGAAGAGCAGCCCAGAGCTACCAAACTCGATCGGCTCAGGGCCGGTCACATCATAATACCCATCCGGGTCGCGCTCCGAGATCTCCCATCCCTCTAGCAGGCCCCCGTTTACCGCGGCCACGACCGCCAGGGACACCGGCTTTAGAGTCTCCAGCCTGAACCGAAAGCGGTCGATGTTTCGGGGGACGGCGATGGCACGGATGAAGACGTGCCCTCTCCCAGCCGAGGTGTCCACAGAAGGAGGGTCGAAGACGATTCTTCCCTCAATATCGGGCCCGAAGAATTCGCCCACATCGATCGGCGAGCTCTCGAAGACGCCAACGGCCCCGGGTAGGTCGATCTCTACTCTGGTCTGGTACGAGCCCTCCCGTCGGAGGGTGATGTAGCTTAGCCTGTACTGGCCGCGAAGGTCGCCGACCAACACTTGGAGTTGGTCTTGCAGCGCGGCAAGCTCTTTCGTTGGGTAGTAGACGCCGCCTGTTACCCTGACCAGTTCTTCCAGCTGCTCCTCCTCGAACACGTCGCCGATTCCCAAGGCGTAGAGCTGGATGTCACCAGTGCCAGCGGTGGTGGCCGCGTCCGCTCGGTCGCGGTCGCTACTGGTATCCCGGCCATCGGAGATGAAGACCAGGGCCCTGACCAACGTAGGGTTGTCCTCCCGGCTCGTGAAGAGAGTTGAGGCCGTATGTATGCTGTCCCACACGCGGGAGGAGCCGGGGTCGAACGGGGATGCGGCGAACGCAGCCACCGACTCCAAAATGGCGTCCCGGTCAGTCGTGAGGTCGGAGAGTACCGCGAGCTCAACGTTACGGTCGTGGAACTCGACCACCCCGATGCGATGAGCCTCCGGCATACTGATTACCGTCTCTTCGAAGGCGTCCAACATCGCCTGAATGCCGCTCCGCCCGTCGGGAAGCTGTCCGAGGGCCATGCTGTTAGTAAAGTCGAGGGCGAACACTACCTCCAGGTCAAAGTTCTCCGCAGCATCCACGAAGTAATTGGTCTCGGCGTAGTCTATTTCCTCCCAGTCCAGGGTGCCGGGGCCCATCTCGAAGATGCGTGTGGCGTCGCGGAGCTGCGCCGCGGGGACCTCGAACGAGTGGTCCTGCTCGTCGCGAATAGAGAACACGATCTCCACCTGGCTGGGAGCGAGTCCGCCAGCTCTCACTTCGGTGAAGCTGAGCTGGACCGCAGGTGTTGGGGTCGGAGTAGGACTGGGGCCAGGGGTCGGCGCTTCTGGTGTGGGCGTAGCCGTCGTCTCTGGCGTGGATGTCGCGGTTGGTGTCGAATCGCCCATCGAAGCGAAAGGGGTGGACGTTGCAGATGGAGTCATAGTCCCAGGTAGAGGAGGTGTAATCGTCGCCGAAGGTGTGGACAGCACGGGAGTAGTCGTAACGTCTATCGACCCCGGAGACATAGACGGCGTAAGCGAGGCAGTGGGCGTGACGGTGCGGCCGGATGGGGCCGTACCGGGAGTTGGCGTCGGAGTTCCGACGACAGGCGTTGCCACGGGCGCACGTGGGGTCGCCGTAGGAGTGGGGTCGCCGTAGGAGTGGCGGTAGACCGCGTCACGACCCGGGCGATGAGTGGCGCTGGAGTTGGTGGGTGCCCGGGTTCCGCCAAGGGTGTGGGAGTGGGCACGATGGGTCTGGGGGTTGGCACAGGCTCGGTCCTCTGGCAGGCGAGCGCCAGTACGATCAGAACAACCAACACCGACAGTCGTTTCTTTAATCCCTACACCGTTTTCCAACTCAGGCGAGGTTCCGACGGACTCCGGCCCCCGTGGCTGACCATCACAATTATGCCACTGCCGGGTGCCGCCAGTTCAAGCGTAACTAGTGCCTCCATCGAAGTATATTGTCTTGCCGGTGCCGAAGTTAACCCTGTGTCGGCGGCTTTGAGACGTCTCCCTGAGCCCGCATCGGGCGAAGGGCCTGGGGTGGCGAGGCTTAGCGTCTAGGTCGGCTCCTCCTCGTCGACACTCAGATGGTCCAATGCTTGCTTTACAAAGTCGACCCCGACCGACTTCGACCAAGCCTCCATAAGACTGCTCGTTACCTCGCCCGGGATCTGCTCTCCCACGCTAACGCCGTTAAGTGTCGCGACAGGAAGGACGCAGTAGCGGGTGCCCGAGATAAAGGCTTCGTCTGCCTCGTAAACATCGTGAGCGCTGTATTCGCCCTCATCCACCGGTATCTCAAGGGACTCGGCCAGTTCTAGCACCGTGTCCATGCTTGCGCCAAGGACGCACCTTCCGCCGGTCGGGAAGCTTGATTCGGCTATCGCTCACGAATAGGAAGTTAGCCTGAGGAGACTCCGTAACGTTTCCTTTGCCGTCCGTCAATAGTGAGAACGTCTCTTGAGGCACGGACTCCTCCGACGGTGGCTGAGGAGGAACTGCGTAGGTATCCGGGGTCAGCAGCCTAACTCCCTTAGCCCGAATCCACCGAAGGACACCGATGGACGGCGTGAGGAAAGCGGAAGGGGGGTGAGGGAGCTACAGGGGAAATAGCCTGGGTTCCATTTGGGGTAGGGAGGTCGGCGGACGGTCTTCATCGCCGCACAGGGGCCCCTATGGCCGTCTGCGGGAGCTGCGATGCGCGGGATGGCGAGAGAATACGCAGCAGGGAACTCTCTCGGACCGGGCTGGCACGAGTCTGCGGGGATCTTCGGTTGTCCGGTGGGTGGGTCGGTCGCCGACGGTGCCGTCAGGCCGGGAGTGGAATGGCTCGCAGCCGGGCCAAGGCACGGCTGAACTTCTCAGCCCAAGGCCAGCGATCCGGAAGATGCAGGGTCAACCGGCGTGCCGAGCGGGTGAGCCGTCCGGCCAGGGAGAAGAACCGCCGCCGGAGGGTCTTGGTGGTGGCTATCCGCTCTCCCAGACCGATCCGCGCCGTCCAGCGGGCCAGGTTGTGGGCCATCGTCTGGACGGCCAGCCAGGCGCCGTTGGCGGCGAAGCGGCCCGAGGGGAGATGGTTCAGCCCGACGCCGTACTTGAGGTCGCGTATGGCATTCTCGATCTCGGCGTGGCGGCGATGGTCAGCCTCCAGTTCGAGCAACTCCCCGTCCCGGTCGGTGATGAAGCCATGATAGCTGTATTTGGCGAAGAGGGCCAGTTGGGAACCGGGCGTCGGCTTCACCCGCCGGACGATGAGCCGTACCGGCGCGGCGTCCGCCTCGGCCTGGAAGGGGGTGCAGGTGGTCTCGGCCACATCGGCGGCACCGTCCATCCAGTAAGGAATCGGCGTCCAGGCATCTTCGGGTATCGCCTCGATGAGATTGTGCAGGCTTTTGTGCTGGCGGATGGTGATGGAGAAGCGGACATCCATCTTGCGGCAGACGGATACCACGCCATGAGTGTAGAACCCGCTGTCGGCCCGTAGCGTGAGTCGTCCGTCGGCCCCAGCGTAGCGCACCCGTCCCACCGTCTCCCGCAGGAAGTGGGCGGCGCCGCGGGCGGTGTTGGCCCGGCCTTCGCGCAGCCGGGACATCAGCACGTCTCCGGTGCCGGCGGCGATGGCCGGCAGCGGGTGGTAGCCCCGCTTGCCGGTATAGCCGTGGTGGCGGGCGCCCTCCTTGGCCAGTCCGTAGGTCTCGCAGATGGTGGAGTCCAGGTCAATGGTCAGGGGCCCGTCGCCGGGTCCCGCCCCGGCCTGCCAAGCCCGGGCCAGCAACTCGCGGCTCACCCGGTCGAGTTGACGGACGTGGCCCCACCGGAAGCTGCGCAGGAAGGTGCCCAGGGTGGATGGCGCCTTGACCGTGCCGCCCAGGGTGCAGGCCGTCCCCCCGGTGCGCAACACATCGGCGTCGTCAATGCAGTCGCCCCCAGCCAGCGCAGACGCCACCAGCGTCATCATCTTGTCGCTCGTGTTCGCCCGCCCCGGGGCATCGCCCAGGTCGAGGCGCTGCCGGACGAGTTCGGGCAGGCCGAGGTGCCGCGCCAGGGTGGCCGGAAGGAGCAGCCCGGCATTGGCCACCAAGCGGCGGTCGTCGAAGGTGATTTGGATCCGGTCGGGGTGGTTGCGTGGCAGCATCTACTGGGTGCAACTTTTCCGGGGCCGTTTTTTTGCTACAAAACCATTATCCCAGAAGCACAGGAGCGCCTTCTTGCCGCCTCAGGACGCTAACCCGACGCCCTCCTTCGGTGGATTCGGGCTAAGTATAACCGGCTGCGAAGGTTTGAAAATCCATAAACTGACAGTAGACGACCACATTGAATCTGGCTTGGCCGACCGGGGGGGACGTCGAACTCGCGCTCACGACCTGGCTGATAACGAATTCGTCGTCGGGGCCCAGGGCGGGACGATTGGCCTCCAGCACCGCGAGGGTCGCTTCCTCCATCTCTTCGAGGCTCATCCCAGGGTCTATTTGCGCGACCTCCAGGCCTTGATACAGGCGCTGCAAGTGCTTGCGGAGTTTGAACACCTGGCCCCCAAAGGTGCGCTCCGCATCGTACATACCCGCAGCCGGCTGAGACTGGGCTTCGCCCATCTCGATGATTGCCTGGCTGTAGGGGACGAGCCGACCATTCAGGTATGCTATCAACTCAGCCGGATCAGGCATTGTTACGGGTCCTGAGGGTGCACGACCAGACGTGTTTCACTGTAATTCATCTGCAAGACAACGGGAACTATGCTTTGTCCGCCCCCATCGTCTCCTCGACCGTCCTGCCTATGTCCGCCGGTGTGGGGACGATGGATACGCCTGCAGAAGCCAAGGCCTTAATCTTGTCGTCCGCTCGGGCGGCTTGGCCCGTGATGATGGCGCCGGCGTGTCCCATCCTGCGGCCCGCAGGGGCGCTACTCCCGACAATGAGCGACACTACCGGCTTTCCAAAGTCGCTCTTGATATACTCTGCCGCCTCTTGCTCCCTTGTGCCGCCGATTTCGCCGATCAAAACGACGCCATCCGTCTGGCGATCACCCTTAAATAGCTGAAGGATGTCGACGAAGTCCGTGCCACTGACCGGGTCGCCACCTATGCCTACACATGTCGACTGGCCGATGCCTGCTTCGGTCAGTTGCCCCACAGCCTCGTAGGTCAATGTCCCGCTTCTGGACACAACGCCAATCCTGCCGGCCATGTGTATCGGGCCGGGCATTATACCGACTTTACACCTACCTCCCGGCGAGATCACGCCAGGGCAGTTCGGCCCGATCAATGTTGCAGTCTTGTCTCGCATGTAGCGCACAACTCGGAGGGTGTCCGCCACTGGGATTCCCTCGGTGATACAGACGACGACGCGGATCCCGGCGTCAACGGCCTCGACTATCGCATCGGCGGCGAAGGCCGGCGGAACGAAAATGAGGGAGGCGTTGGCTCCTGTCTCCGAGATCGCCTGCTCGACCATGTTGTATACTGGCACCGTCTCGTCGAACGTCATGCCCCCACGACCGGGCGTCACCCCTGCAACCACTTTGGTTCCGTATTCCTTGCAGCGTTTGGCGTGAGAGCTGCCCTCCCTGCCCGTAATGCCCTGCACCAGGAGCCGGGTATTTTCGTCGACCAGAATGCTCATCTACGCACTCCTGTGTGCATCGATGGAGCTGGACTCCTATCAAACGGCATTGAGATCAACTCGGAGATTTGATGGCCTCCGCCACCTCGGTCAGGTCGTTCACCAGCGTGACATCGAGGCTTGATTCGGTTAGCAACTGGCGGCCCTCCTCGGCGTTGGTCCCAAGCATTCTGACTACCATCGGATGATGTACATGAGGCATTGCCTCTGCGCCCATGAGCAGGCCGCGAGCAACCACGTCGCAGCGTAGAATGCCGCCGAATATGTTCACCAACACCTGGCTGACGTTGGGATCGGAGAGGATAATTCTCAACGCATGCGCCACCTTTTCTTCGTCGGCCCCGCCACCGACGTCCAGAAAGTTGGCAGGTCCTGCCCCGGCCGCTCGGGCAACGTCCATTGTCGCCATCGCAAGTCCCGCGCCGTTGACCATGCAGCCTATGTCCCCGTCCAGCTTGACGTAGCTGATGTCGAATTCACGGGCCTGCGCCTCGAGCGGGTCTTCTTGATCTGGGTCACGTAGCCCCCGGAGGTCGGGGTGCCTGAACAACGCGTCGTCATCAAGGCTGAGCTTGGCGTCCGCGGCCAGGACTCGGCCGTCCACGCAGGTGGCCAGAGGGTTGATCTCAACGAGCGAGCAATCGTTGTCTTCGAACACGGTGTATAGGTTCGCGAGCAACTCGACGACGGGTCTAATCTGCTCGGCTGTAACGTTTAGGTGATAGGCGAGTTGGCGGCACTGATATGGCCGCAACCCAAGCATCGGGTCGACCGCTGTGCGAAGCACCTTCTCAGGCGAATGGGCGGCTACCTCCTCAATATCCATTCCCCCGGCGTCACTGGCCATCACCACCACCCCCGCCGAGGCGCCGTCGATGAGCATGCTCACGTAGAGCTCGCGCTCGACTTGCAGGGCCTCTTCCACGAGGACGCTGGCGACGGGCACGCCCTCAGGTCCGGTCTGAAAGGTGGCCAGTCTCGTACCCAGCAGCGCCTTTGCCGCCTCCGCTGCCTCCTCCGCAGACGCGACCACCCTGATTCCACCCGCCTTGCCGCGCCCGCCGGCGTGGATCTGGGCCTTTACAACCGAGCTGCCCCCCAGCCCCTTGGCGACCGCCCGCGCCTCCTGGGGCGTCGTAGCGACCCCGCCCTCGGGTACCGGCACGCCTCCGCGGGCCAGGATCGCTTTAGCCTGGTACTCGTGAATCTTCAAATCTCAACCTTTCCAGCGATGCGGCGAAGTCTGGCGTTTGGTCCTTAGACGTTGCACGAGTGCGTCAGCCAGCGTGGCGGAGGGAGTGGGATTCGAACCCACGATGAGATTGCTCCCATACTGGTTTTCAAGACCAGCGCCTTAAGCCGCTCGGCCACCCCTCCACATTCACTCCAACCATGCGAATCGCACGCATCCTAAATTGTACCCCAACGGACTCTGGCAACTTCGTTTATTGGCAAATGTGCCCGACGCAGATCAGATTGCATGCGTAAAATGCCGGGTGACGGCCAAGGTATTGTAGTCATTGAACGCGCCCCGAGCAACCGGACCGAGAACGCCCCTGCGATCGCCATTGGGGGGTTTGCACAAGAAGTCGTCGAGAATAAATCAACTTGATAAACGAAGGATTGCTACGCAGCGACGGAGTAAAGGGTCTGGGGACGGGTGGTCCCATCAGCCCTGCACCGCATTATGGGAAAAACTACGCAGCGAATCCTACCGCATTATTCGAGTCAGGTTTTGAAGGCCTTTCCCTGATGCCATCTGCCGCATAAGCTTCTGCATCTGACGGAACTGGTTCAGTAGCCGGTTGATGTCCTGTGGAGTCGTGCCGCTGCCTTTGGCGATGCGACGTCTGCGGCTTCCACCGATAATCTCGGGGCGGCGGCGCTCCTCCGGTGTCATCGAACGAATAACCGCCTCGACCTTCTTGATCTGGTCCTCGCCTAGCTCCCCCTCAGGAATGCGACCGGCGATCGATGACATCCCCGGCACCATCTCCAGGATCTGGCTTATCGGACCCATTTGTTTCAGCTGCTGGAGCTGCCCCAAGAAGTCCTCGAGATCGAAGGTCGCCTGCCGGATCTTCTTCTCCAGCTCGGCGGCCTGATCCTCGTCTACCGTGTTCTGCGCCTTCTCGATCAGGGTCAGCATGTCGCCCATGCTGAGAATACGAGAGGCCAGCCGGTCAGGGTGAAACTGCTCCAAAGCGTCGACCCGTTCGCCCGTCCCCAAGAACTTTATCGGCACTCCGGTGACGGATACGACCGAAAGCGCGGCGCCGCCTCTGGCGTCACCGTCCAGCTTTGTCAGCACGAGCCCGGTGAGTCCGATCCGGTCGTGGAACTCTCCGGCGGCGTTCACGGCATCTTGGCCCGTCATCGCATCGACGACCAGCAACGTCTCCGTTGGGGATACCGCAGACTTGACCTCTTCCAGCTCAGACATCAGCTCGTCGTCGATCTGGAAGCGGCCGCCTGTATCCACGATCGCCCACATCGCCTCCAACTCTGCCGCTCGCTTAACGCCCTCCAGAGCGACCTCGGCCGCGGGCTTGGAGACGTCGCCCTTATGCACCTCGACGTCAACTTGCCGGCCCAACGTCTCCAACTGCTCGATAGCAGCCGGACGCCGCAAGTCGGCGGCCACGAGCACGGGCAGCTGTCCCGACCCCTTCAGATATCGTGCCAGCTTTGCCGACGAAGTCGTCTTGCCAGAGCCGTTCAGACCGATCATGAGAATCACGGACGGAGGCTGAGCTGCGGTTGTTAAGCCGCTGACGCCGCCGCCAAGGATAGACGTCAGCTCATCGTTGGTGATCTTGACCACCTGCTGGCCGGGGCTCAGGCTCTTCAGCACCTCCTCAGACAACGCCTGTTCGCGGACCCGTGCGACGAAGTCCCGCGCAACCCGAAAGTTGACGTCGGCCTCTAATAGGGCAAGCCTCACCTCACGGAGGGCGTCGTCCACGTCCTTTTCAGTGAGCCTGCCTTTGTTGCCCAGGCGGCTGAAAACCGCCTGCAGCTTGTCCGAGAGCGTCTCAAACATGGTTGCCTCGTGCGACGGGGGTCAGCAGTATTGTCTCATAGCACGTCGCTCACGCAAAGCAACGTCTTCTGGCAGAGACGCCACGCTTCCTTGACAGACGTTCATCAGCACCCATAACCTTGGAGTTGTTGCTTCAGCAGACGGAGAGCATCGAGAACGCTCCGGCAACCGGAGGCAAGTCGTGCTAACAGAACAACAGAAGCACGAGTTCGAAACGTTCGGATTCCTTCGCCTGAAGGACTTCATCCAGTCGGACGAGATGCGGCTCTACGTCGACGCGTTCGACGACACGATGACCAGGGCCAATGGCGGTGTCCCGTGGCAGCATGCCCCACAGACCCACGTGGTCATGCCGTTCTACCGGAACAACACGGCCGTCTACCACCGGATGCTGGACGACGACAGGATCAACGAAGCCGTCGCGGACCTGCTCGGCGAGGACTTCGTCTTTGGGGTCTCCGCAGGTCACCACCGTTGGACTGGGTTGGCGTGGCACCACGACGCTGTCGTGCCGGAAGGCTTCACACATTTGAAGGTCGTCTTCTACCTCGATCCTGTTCGCGCCGACGCGGGGTGCTTGACGCTGCTGCCGGGTTCGCACCACGCGCCATTGCGTGAACGGATGGAGCGGTGGTACGGCGGGCCGGACGCCGGGGACCAGGCCGACTGGCCGGCCGCAATCCCAATGGAATCAGACCCCGGCGACGCGGTCATCTTCAACGTCAATGTGTACCACGCCGTTCTGGGAAAGGACCTCGACCGGCGCGCCATCTTCATCAACTACTTCACGAGGCCGCGGACCCCGGAGCAAGAGCAGCACCTCACGTTCTTGTACAACAACGACAACCCGTACTACACGCCCGAGCTGTTTGAAGACGCAACGCCGAAGCGGATGCGGATGCTATCGTTTCTGAAAGAAGCGGCTTACGACTCAGGCTAGTGCTCGGCCAGCGAATCGAGTAGCGCGAGCCCGAGGACCGCGGCGATCCCCATAAGCTCCTGCTCGACGAACTCGAGGGTGTCGGCAGGCGAGTTGATTCGTGAGATGTCGTCGGCTGGGAAGAATACCGTCGGGATGCCGGCGTCACTGAATGGGGCGTGATCGCTGGTCGCGCCCTCGAGTTCTAAAGACGTCCCTTGTTCGACCGCCAGATCGTGCTCGTCGGCGTAGTCCGTCACCTGGGTAACGAGATCGGCGCTGCCTATCGCCTCTACGACCTCTCCGGACCCGGGCACGTCGAAGTTCAGCATCGCGATGATCGAGCCGCGTTCCTCTTCGGTCAGCGAGCCAACGTAGTGCCTGCTGCCGAAGAGGCCTATCTCCTCAGAGCCAAAGGCGATGAAGCGGACAGTGAAGGGGAACTGCATTTGTGAGATGTGGCGAGCTATCGTGATTAAGGCGGCGATCCCGGAACCGTTGTCGTTGGCCCCCTGCGTATCGGGAACGGTGTCGTAGTGTCCTCCGAGAACGACCACTCGGCCGTCGTCTGACGACCCTGGCAGCTCGGCGATCACGTTCCTCGAGTCGCTGGCTTCGATGACCACGGACACGGTAGCCGTGACCTCGCCGCCCGTCATCAGCTCTTTAATATCTGCCCCGCTCTCCCGGGATATCGATATCGCTGGGATGTTCGCCTGGATGCCCAGCTGGCCACCGAACCCACCGGGCTCGTTGTTGTACACAACGGCGGCCAACGCGCCCGCCTCGGCCACTCGGCTGATCTTCTGCTCGAAGGTTATTATCCCCCGTTCGATCAGGGCGATCTTTCCCTCAAGTCCATCTGCGGGCACGTCCCCTGCGAAGGCTCTGCCGACGTCTACCATCGTGCCCGAGGCCGCTCCGAGCCCCGATAGCCTCATCGGTGTCCCCTGAATAGAGCGCCGCTCGGGGGCTTGCAATAACAGTGTCGGAGGGTCCGTTGAGAAGCGGTCGACCGTGAACGGCTGTAGCTCCACGTCGAGGCCTGAGGCCTCGAAATCCCTGACCAGGTAACGGCCGCCGTCTTCTCCTCGTCCGTCGCGCTCTCCCGTGGGCTGAACTCTTCGGTGAACGTGACAAGAAAGTCCCACGCCTCGTCAGCCAGCTCGGCCACAAGGGTCTTAACAGACTCTTGCGCCGAAGCATCCACCACCTCTGCTATCGCAACCGATGCCGTCGTGGTCGGAGTTGGCGTCAGGACGGCGGTTGCCAGCTCCGATTCTGCATCAGGGCCGGACGTGCTAGCCCCTGAGGATGTTTCGGAATCCGGCGTTGCCGCCGGCGCCGGAGGAGTTCCGGGGGTCTCGGTCGGCGTGGGCAGGGGCGTCGGTTCATGGGCAGGGGCGTCGGTTCAGAGGAAGAGCCGCATCCGCTCGAGAGCAGGGCCAGTGTTGCCAGACTGGCGATCGCGAACAATGCGAGCGTCTTCTTGATTCGACTCGATGGGCTTGCCTGGCGTCCTCCCTCGCCCTTCGAATTGCTCAGGGCGAACGGGATTGCATTCTTTCCGTTCGTGGTGAGCCCTTCGACTTCGCTCAGGACAGGCTTGTCGAACCACGGCCTATGAGACCTGTGTTTTAGTTTGGCCAGGATCAAGACGGGGTCCATGTTCAATACAACGCCGCTCTCAGACCAGGGTTAGACCGATACGTCGTCCGCTGACGTGCCGGTCCTATCGTGATTGGGTGGGGTTTCATCGTATTGTAAACCGAACAGCATCAGAGGCCGCACGGAAGGTGCGGCCTCTGCAAGCGACGAGGTGCTCTGCCCTGCTGCGCCCGCGTGCCCTGTGATTAAGGAAGTTTCTGACTATGGCTTCGCGAGGACGTCGGGCGGCACTTTGCCATTCCCCTTGCCTTTGCCGTTCGTACGCGACTCTGGGGCGTCCTCGTCAGAGTCCGGCCGTTTGAAGTCCCTCACGCAGGCCATGGAAGCGACAGAATCGCCTGCCTGCGGCTTTAGGATCCTGACGCCTTGTGCAGCCCTGCCTGTACTTCGGATCTCCGACAGGCTGGTGCGCAGGACGATGGCCTGTTCCGAGACCACGTAGACCTGGTCGCTGTCCGCGATGACCTCGGCGGCGGCGAGCTTACCGGTCTTCGGGGTGATGCTCAACGTCTTTATCCCCGACCCGCCCCGGCCCTGTCGCCTGTACCTGTTGAGGTCGGTCAGCTTCCCATACCCCTTCTTACTGATGACGAGCAGTTTGCTGTCGGGGACTACCACGTCCATGGAGACGATCTTGTCTTTGCTGGCCAAGGCCATGCCCCTCACGCCACCCGCGGCCCGGTGCCGAGGCTTGATCTCGGATATCGAGAACCTTATGGACTGGCCCTGCTCCGACACCATAATGATGTCGTCTTCCTCGTTTGCGCGGCGGGCAGTCGTCAGCTCATCGTCGGCTTTCAGGAACATGATAATGAGACCGGACCTGCGGATCGATGATATCTCCTCGAGTGCCACTCGTTTGACACTGCCTTTCCGCGTTGCCATAACGAGGTACAGGTCTTCCTCTTGAAGACTTGGCACGCCGACGAGTGCCTTGACCTGCTCGTTGTCGGCGAGGACGATTACGTTGGCGACTGGCACTCCGCGCGTGTTCCGGGAGGTATCGGCCCTGAGCTCGAAGGACGTGAGTCTGAGCACCCTACCCCTATCGGTAAAGAAGAGCAGCGTGTCGTGTGTGTCGCCTACCAGGATGTGCCGCACCGGGTCGTCGTCCCGGGTGTTCATGCTCGTCACGCCCTTACCGCCGCGGTGCTGGTTGCGGTATGTGCTGGCCGGGATGCGCTTGATGTAACCGCCCTGGCTTAGTGTCACGACCACCTGCTCGTGGGCCTCCAGGTCCTCCCTGCGGAACTCCTGCACCTCGCCGCTGATGGCGGTCCGCCGCTTTTCGCCGACCTTCTTCTTAAGGGCCTCCGTTTCACTCTTCACTTCGTCCAGGATTTTCTGAGGGTCGCCTAGGAGCTCCTCCAGACCGCGGATCGTCCCTTGAAGCTCGCGATACTCGTTCTCTATCTTCTCCCGCTCAAGGGCCGCGATGCGACGTAGCTGCATGTCCAGAATGGCTTGCGCCTGGGCCTGGTCAAGGTCGTGCCACTCCATTAAGCCGTTTCTAGCGGCCTCGACATCCTTGGCGTTCCGGATCAAAACGATGATAGCGTCGAGATTCGACAGTGCTACTCTCAGGCCTTCGAGGATGTGAGCACGGTTCTTGGCCCGTTTCAGCTCGTACTCGGACCGGCGAGTAACAATCTGTCGCCGGAAGTCTATGTAATGCTGAAGCGCCTGCTTGAGGGTGATGACTCTCGGCATGCCGTCCACGAGGGCCAGCATGTTGGCCGAGAAGGAGCTCTGCATCGCTGTGAACTTATACAGATTGTTTAGTACGACCAACCCTTGAGTACCTGGCCGGAGCTCCATGACGATTCGCATTCCCTGGCGGTTGGACTCGTCCCTGATCTCCGAGATGCCGTCGAGCCGCTTGTTTTTCGCCAGGGCGGCTATCTTTTCGATCAGGCCGGCCTTGTTCACCTGATAGGGTAGCTCGGTCACGACTATCCGCATCCGGTTTGTGCGCTTCACCGTCTCTATCTCAGCGGTCGCGCGTACGATTATCTGGCCTCGCCCGGTTGCATAGGCGCTCTTGATGCCCTCACGCCCCATTATCGTTGCCCCGGTTGGGAAGTCCGGCCCTCTTACTCGGCGCATCAGCTCCTCGAGCGTCCCCTCCGGGTTCTCGATCAAGTAGATGACGCCGGTGCAGACCTCGGTGGGGTTGTGCGGAGGGATGTTCGTTGCCATCCCGACCGCGATCCCCGCCGCGCCATTGACCAGCAGGTTCGGAAGCCTGGCCGGCAGTACGGTCGGCTCCTTGAGGGTGCCGTCAAAATTGTCGATGAAATCGACGGTTTCCTGGTCCAGGTTGGCCAGCATCTCCTCGGCCGCCGTACTCAGCTTGGCCTCGGTGTACCTCATGGCTGCCGGCGGGTCGTTGTCAACGCTGCCGAAGTTGCCCTGTCCACTCACCAGTGGAACGCGCATGCTGAACGGCTGCGCCATGCGGACCATGGCCTCGTACACCGGGGAGTCGCCGTGCGGGTGGAACTTTCCCAACACTTCGCCCACCAGACGGGCGCTCTTTTTATACGCTGTGTTGGGCCTCATACCCAGTTCTTGCATCGCGTAAAGGATGCGCCGTTGGACTGGCTTGAGGCCGTCCCGCACGTCGGGCAGGGCCCGAGAGACGATGACGCTCATCGCGTACTCCATATATGAAGTCCGCATCTCCTCTTCCAGATGCGTCGGTCTCACGAGCCCGTATTCTGTGTTGCTCACCATGTTCCGCTCCTGCGTCGGCTAGGATTGAAGTCTGGCAGGCCGACAAGTGCCGCTACCATCGTGTGCCATATAGGTTTGTGGCATCTCAACTTGCAAGCGGTGTTCCGGCTAGACTCCCGTTTCGATTAATGGATTCGAGTTTTCAAGAAGGATGCGTGGGACGGCATCGTCGATAGCCGGTTTTCAGGTCGGCGGGGGTATCGACACACTCGATTCTCTCATTAACTGCTAATTCCAGTATAACACCATATCTGGTATGTCTAAAGCAAATCACCACCACTTTTTCGCGTAATCACCGCTACATGGCTGAAATGCCACATATGGTCTCCAGGGCCCCGAGAGCCGGGGCCCTGGAGTGCTTTGGGGGACCCGCCATACACCTCCTCGGGCGTGTGGGAGGACCGCGTCGGCATGTTGGGCACGATGCCAGCGCACTTCCAGTCTATATGTGCCACAACCCAGTTTCAATTTTTGTCCACGACTGTGCCACATGCTAGTGGCAATCCGGCAACCCGTGCCTTACAATGCGTAGGCCATGCACAAATGTCATTGCTGAATCCCGATGCGGCATCGAGGTGAAGTATCTAGGGTGAAGTATCAAGGGGTTGGCCGGTTACTTGCGGCACCATGTTTGATGGAAGACACTGAGAAACGGGCGCACGCCATGCGCCCCTACTGTTGGGGTAACTCGTAGGCAACCTTGATTCCCTCGTAAAAACCCGTTTTGAGGAAGTTCCAGCGATTTAGCACATCTGCGCGCTACCGTATGTTGGGGTAGTGTACGGAACAGAGACTGTATATTGTACCCAGGTGTGGGTACGTTTGTTCTAATTCGACCTACACAGACTTTTTACGAGAGAATCAACCTTCAGGGCCCGAAAAAATGTGTTCCATTTTGTTCCATTGTGTTCCACTCAGCTAGGAAATTTCGGTACACCGTGGGATTGTTTGGCACAAAATGGGACAGGTCCACTCGGCAAGCTCTGCGCAGGCTGGTTGGGTCTGTCCCTCGCAGCAAGTATAGCACTGATGTTCGAGATTGTCGGGGGGGGGGGGGGGGCACTCGAACGTGGCTGGGGAGGCCGCTCGAACGCGGCTGAGGTCGTGACTGGAGGCAACTTCTTGTGCAAAGCTCGTATGACCCTTGACTCAAGTGTAAGAAAGGGACGGACGCGTGGAAGAACACTCCACAGCCGATAGCCACAATCTGGGTGGTCAACACCAGGCCGTTGCGCCTCCCTATATCAGCTTCAACACCTTCAGGACGCTGCTGGACTGGCTGAAGTCAGAGGGCGTGCCACTGCTGTTCGATCGCTCTTTCTGGCATGCGAAGTTTAGCGGCGGCACCGGGACTCAGCTCGTCGCCGCGCTCCGGTTCCTGGGCCTGCTCGACGGAGACCGTCCTCTCCCGAACCTGGAGAGCATGGCTACCGCTTCAGTCGACGAGAGGCGGTTCATTCTCGCGGTCGTGCTCAAGGACTCGTACTCGGTTGTTCCGTTCGATGAGCTCGACCGTGCCACCCCGGCAATGCTAAGGGCGTGGTTCCGGGCGTACCCGATAGACGGCCATACCACGCGTAAGGCGATATCCTTCTTCATAAACGCGGCAAAAGAGGCCGAGCTTCCGATGTCCAACGCCATCAGGAAGATGGCCAAGAACAAGCGACAAGGACCCTCGACTGGCGCGCTGATTCGAGACAAGAACAGCGATGCAGGAGCCGCCAATGCGGCCCAATCCTCAGACCAGCGCCCCCTGACGATGCCGGCCGGCTCGCAGGGTCGATCGGGCGGACGCGGCACGGTCCCGCGCAGCCAGACCTCCATACGGCTGGAAAGCGGCGGAACGGTGACCGTCGACCTAGCGCTCGACCTGTTCGAGCTCTCCGAGCGGGACCGACAGTTCGTGCTAGAGCTTATCGACTTGACCCGCGGCTATGCCGAACGAATCGAAAACGCGCCCGCGGAATCCGGCGATGACATCACCGATGGCTAGGCCGATTCACAGTCTTGACGGCGCGTTATGGACATAATACGCTGAGCGTAGTGTCAAGTGCACGGACGTGGAGATGCGACTATGCAGGTTTCAACCCGGCCTGAGAGTCCTCGAGAGATCAGAGAGTTGGTCCGGAAGGGAGAACTGGTCCAGCCGACCAGTGGACTAGCGCCTGGTTATGTGCAGACCAACCTGGCCATCTTGCCGCGTGACCTGGCCTTCGACTTCCTGCTGTTCTGCACCCGCAACCCCAAGCCGTGTCCCGTAATTGAAGTGGTGGTGGCCGGCGAGACCGAGCCCCGCCAGACATCGCCGGGCGCCGACCTCAGGTCCGACGCTCCTAAGTACCGGGTGTACAGGTATGGCGAGCTGGAAGACGAAGTCGAGAATATCTCAGAGTATTGGCGAGACGACCTAGTATCCTTTCTTATAGGATGCAGCTTTACCTTTGAGTCAGCCCTCATGCGAGCTGGAATATCCTTACGACACGTCGATCAGGGCACAAACGTCTCGATGTACACCACCAACATTCAGACGACCCCTGCTGGCGCGTTTTCGGGGCCGATGGTCGTAACCATGCGGCCCATCCCACAGGAGAAGGTGGTCAAGGCCGTCCAGGTGACGTCCAGGTACCCGGGGGTGCACGGCTCACCGGTCCACATTGGCGACCCGTCCGCCATCGGGATTCAGGACATCGCGAACCCCGACATCGGGGACCCGGTCGAGATCAAGGACGGCGAAGTGCCCGTCTTCTGGGCCTGCGGTGTCACACCCCAGGCCGTAGCCGTAAGGTCGAAACCCTCGCTCATGATCACCCACTCACCCGGACACATGTTCATCACCGACATGCCTGACGAAGACCTAGCCGTCCTATAAGACAGCGGGTCTCACTTCTTTCCTCTCCCCGAGTGGGCTTTGCACAAAAAATGGGATACCTGCACCTTTTTCCCTCTCCCGTCAGGAGGAGAAGGGAGGGCGGGTTTGAAACCCGCCCCTACGTCCAGGTTGGAAGGGCTAGGACGGCGGTTCGACGGCTACCAGTAGGACTCCGCAACGACTTTAAGTGCAAAGCCCCCTGAGTGAGAGGCTTAAGGTGAGGGTGATCCGGTAAACCAGGGGTCGCCACCGCGAGGTCGCATCTTGTCGATCGAAGACATCATTCTCGGCCACGACCAGAGGGGTATCTCCGCTCTCAGGCCACACCTGCCGGAGGACTTCTGCGATCAGGCGGCGAAGCTCGTCCTGGACCACCCCGGAACGGCCATGATCGCCACCGGGTTCTACATCGCGGCCGCTGACGCCGCCGAGACCGACGGGCCCCCGGGAGCAATCGCGATAGGCGATTCGCTTCAGTTGTTGGGCTACGAGGTCGTGTACGTCACCGACGTGCACGCCGAGTCCTTGATGACCGCAGCCGTCGGCTCTCAGGCGAGCGTAGTCGACTTCCCGATTGCCGACCTCCAGGCGAGCGAGAAGTTCGCCGGCGAGCTTCTCTCGCAGTTCAACCCCTCGGTCATTATTTCCATCGAAAGGTGCGGCCCGACCCAAGACGGCGCATACGTCAACATGCGCGAACGGGATATCTCATCCCACACAGCGATGGTGGACCGCCTATTTGCAGCCCACCCCAGCACAGTCGGGATAGGCGACGGCGGCAACGAGATCGGGATGGGCAACCTGGCTTCGGTGGTCCCTACCGTCCCGAGTCTGGTCAGGCTTCCGTGTGCTACGACCACCACAAAGCTGGTGATCAGTAGCGTCTCGAACTGGGGCGGCTATGGCCTGGTCGCCGCGATGTCCAGACGTGTCCGCAAGGACCTGCTCTTCTCCGCGGAAAGGGAAGAGGAGCTGGTCAGAAGCATGGTCGACATGGGTGCCGTTGACGGCACCACCGGCCTTTCGGACTACAAGGTAGACGGCTTTTCGCTTGAGGAAAACGGCCGCGTGATCACCGAGCTGCACAACCTGCTGGCCGAGGAACGCATCTCGCGCTAACCGCGCCAAGAACCTTGGGTAAATGTCATGCTGAATCCCGATGCGGCATCGGGGTGAAAGCATCTAGGCGGTCGACTAGGAATGGGACCAATCCTACCAGGCCTACTCCGACGAGTCGTCTGAGAGCGTCCCGCCGCCGGCGGCTACCGGCCAAGCTTCCAAAGCAGGTCGCCCTGGCCGGCAGCGAGATCGAGAGCCGGGTCGTCGAGCTTCATCCAGAACAGGTTGAATGCTATGGGAGGCCCCACTTTGCTGCCGCCATTCGTCTCATAGTGTAGCCACGTCGACGGCGCTTGCCCAACGAGCTTGAGATGGTAGATGTGCCTATCGTGTATCTCTTCGTGGTCCGGAGCCCTATCATACCGGTAGCGTCCGAGTCGCCGGACGATCTCCACGTCAGCCAGGCCGCTCTCCTCGTACAGCTCGCGTAGCACGGCCGCCTCAGGACTCTCGCCATCCTCGACCGTGCCAGCCGGCACCTGCAGTCCGGCCTCCGGGAAGTCTCGGTGTCGAAAGGCGAGTAGCTCGTCCCCCCTTGTCACGTAGGCCAGTACCTTCTCGACTATGGGTATCATCCTATCCGTTCATTGAGAAACCACGTAGGCTGACGGAAACGGGGAGTGGAGAGGGCCGGAGCCCCTCGCAGGGAGTCTGAGAGCCTGCCCTGAGCGCAGTCGAAGGGGTGTCCCTCAGATTTTGTATTCTCTCCCCCCATCCTGGATGGACAGGGAGCGGGTCAGAGGGATGGTCGAAAGGGTGCTCCAGCACCCTGTCAGTCCTGTTTCCAGAAACGCTCCTCTTCGACCTTGAAGCCCTTCGGGACCACCCGCTCTTTGACGTCCTCGATCATGCCGGGGTGGCCGCACGCGTACACCAGCGTATCCTCTGGCGTCAGCCCGTATTCGCTCACGTACCGCTCGACGATGTTGTTGACCCGGCCGGCCTCGCCGGTCCAGTCCTTGTTGGGCTCCTCATCCGGCCTGCTGACAGTCGGCACGTAGGTCACGACGTCCTTGTGCTTGCCCGCCAACTCCTCCAACTCGTCATCGTATGTGAACTCGTTTACGTAGCTGGCGCCGTGTAACAAGTAGAAACGGTGACCTTGCTGGCCCCGGTGGAGGTAGTCGCGAATGAAGCTGATGTAGGGGACCACACCCGTAACTGTCGCCACCAGGAGTTGGTTGGGGAGGGCCGGCTTGAACGTGAACAAACCCTTGGCCCTTGGCCGGATGCTCACCGAATCGCCGGTCCCTAGCTCCCACAGCTTGGGTGTCAGCTGACCGTCCGGCGGCGGGACCAGCTCTACGAAAAGCTCTAGCGACTCTTCGTGAGGCGCCGAGACTATCGAGTACGCGCGCTCAATACCGTCGTGTCCGATAGTGCAGTACTGCCCCGCCTTGAAGCTGTACCCATCCGGCTTCTCGATCCATATGAGCCAAAGGTCCGGGGTGATATCCCGCCGTTGTAGGACCTTCACCTGCGCCAGCTTGATCGGCTGGCGATGTCTCAGTGTCGCCAAGTTTTTCGCAGCACCCCCAAAACGTATGATGTCACAAATGGATGTCCGGAGTAAGAATCGGCACTTACTTCGTTTCTGCCCATGGGTGTAGAGACGCCCCGCTGGGGCGTCTCTGCGAACCCAGAGGTCCGGCGACCTTGCAAAACCCGACTACCGCCCGATGTCCGAGGCCAGGGCCTCCAGAGAGTAGCCCTCCTTACGGGCCCGCAGGTCGAGATACACGAGCGTGCGCCCCACGAAAAATATCGGGGCCACCAACACGGAGACCACGGTGAGCAGGATGTTCCCGAGGTCCTCGTTGATATTCCAGACAATCACAGAGGGTATGAGACCGACCAGGAAGAGTCCCAATATTATCCCCACGAACGTGACTCCGATCCCAAACACGCGCCACCAGCTCCCTCGGACTAGTTCTCGGCTTCGCCCCAATGCAGCTACGGCGGCCTTACGCTCGATCATGATCGCCTCGTCAGCAAAGAACCAGATGACGAGAAGGTAGAAGAACAACGGAATTCCAATCAGAATGACCCAGAGGATCATTGAGACTACGAGGGCGAGAAGGATCAGAATGGTCGCGCCAGCGAGACTAAGGACTCTTCTCCACGCCGCACGGTAGCATTCAAGTACGTCGACCTCTCTCGACGCGTAGTGCCCCGCGACCCAGCAAACGAACGCTCCGGCTTGAAGAACGAGAAGCAGTATGCCAACCAGGATAAAGATCGCATCCAACAACGAAGGCATGTAACCAGATATGGCGAGCGGGAGATTCGGTATGAGAGCCATCACGAAAAGTGGCCAGAAGTTCGCCCCGTAAACGCTGAACGTATCGCTGATCAGCTGGCCGAGGTCTCTTGGCGGAATGCCGTCGAGCGCGTGCTCAGACGCCTCGACGGGCTGTTCCTCAGCCCCTTCCGTCAGTGGCGAGCCGCAGGAGGAGCAGAATTGGGCATCTTGTGAATTAGCGTGCCCGCAGTTCGGACACGTTGCCGTCAAAGACGCGCCGCAGACTCCGCAGAAGCGGGTCTCGGCCGGATTCTCGTGTCCGCAATTCGGGCAATTCACCCAATCACCAGCGGGAGGGAGGGATTAGTCGCGTCCTAGTCGGCTGCAGCCTCCAGGACTCTTTCGACCCGGACAGGCACAAGGGGAAGCCCCTCGACCTTTAGCATCGGGTCGGGCGCCTCCGACCTATCGAGCTCAGTCGCCAGTTGGCCGAACAGTGCCGTTGTAGATACCAGTCCGGCTTGAGGGCTGGTCAACCACGCGACGCCGCGCACCCGGTCGCGCGATGAGACAACCTCCACCCACTCCCCTTCGGAGATACCGAGGTTGCGGGCGTCGTCCTCATGAAGCTCAAGGAGCTCCTCGCGCTGGATAACGTTGCGTTTGCCGTTCTTGCCGATCTCCATCGTGCGATCGGACTGGTGGAGCAAGCGCCCACGAGCTAACAATAGCGGATACTCGAGGTCCCGGCTCTCAGGTGTCTCAGGCATGGTCATGCTGACGACGCTGGCCTTACGGCCATCGCCGTCGGGAGTGTACAGGACGGGGGTGTCCTCCGTATCCGCAGCCGGGCACGGCCACTGGAGCCCACCGGACCGGAGCCGCTGATGGGACAGTCCTCCATACACTTCAACCAGACCGGTGGCCTCGTCGAATACGCTCTCAGAGTCATCGTGTTCGAAACCCTCGGCCCCCATCCGCCTCGCGATCTGACTGATGAGTCGCCAGTCCGCTTCCTCGTCGCCTTTGGGTCCGAGCGCTGGTCGGAGGAGCTGGACCCGGCGCTCCATGTTGGTGTACGTCCCGTCTTTTTCAGCGAATGTCGCCGAAGGAAGAACGGCATCGGCGATCTCGGTCAGCTCGCTGGCGAAGTTGTCCTGGACGACCAGGAAGTCCAGACCCTTCAGGGCCTCGGTGAAGTCGCCAAGCTCGCCGTTATCAAAGTTGGGACTGTCGCCTATGAGCAGCAGAGACTTAAGCTTGCCCTCGCGAATCGCCGGCGCGATCTCCCTTATACCAAGACCTTCGGTTGACGGTATCTCGGCTCCCCACGCCTGCCCAACCGACCGTCTGGCCTCGTCGTCGGACACCGGCTTATACCCCGCAAGAAAATCGGGCACGCAGCCGACGTCCTTAGAGCCCTGCTCATTCGTGCCCGGATAGAGGGGGTATAGCCCGGCCGACGGCTTGCCGATGTTCCCCGTCGACAGGGACAGATTGACAAGCCCTCTTACGCAGTCGGCCCTGAGCTGCGGAGGGACCGTTTCCAGTCCATACAGCACGGCGCAGGGCGCGCTGCGGGCAAAGAGCCGCGCGGCCGCCTGGACCTGGTCTTGGGGAACGCCGGTCAGCTCCGACACCCTGATCAGGTCGAAGGCCCATAGGCTATTCCTTAGTTCCTCCACATTCTCGCAACAGTCTGCCAAATACTCGTGATCGTCCAGCGATTCGTCGAAGATGACTCGTAGCATCCCTCCGATAAGAGCGGTCTCGCTGCCGGGGACGGGCCGGAGCCATATGTTCGCGTAGCGCGTCAGCTCGGTCTCACGAGGGTCGATCACTATGAGCGATGCTCCCTTTTTGACCGTCTTTTTGATTGGCACTGCCGCCACCGTCTGCTCTTCCGTCACGTTGCTGGAGACAACCAGGAAGCATTTGGCAGCTTCCAGGTCCCAGATCGGGTTGGTGCCGGCCTGGTAACCGAGCATCTCTCCCAGAGGCGGCAGAAGCTCTGGACGCACGTTGGACGAAACGTCGACATTGTTGGTCCCCATCACGGTCCTGGCAAACTTCTGGGCTATGTAGTTGTCTTCGTTGGTGCCTCTTGGTGAGGCTATCAACGCGAACTGGTCGCCCGTGTAGTCCGCCAGCCGTTTGGATACGAAGTCCAGTGTCTCGACCAGCGTGCTCTCCTCGAGTGAGCCGTTCACCCGAATCAGCGGCTTTCTGAGACGCTCGCGGCGGTTCACGAACTCGAGTCCAAACTTGCCCTTGTAGCAGACCTGACCCCGGTTGGCCGGTGCCTGCATGTCGGGCGTCGCCCTGATCAGGCGGTTGCGCTTGTCCACCTCCAGGGTCATCTGGCACCCCACAGGACAATGCGGACAGATGCTGGTAACCGTCTCGACCGCCTTGTCCCACTTGTGGTCCCGCTCGACCAGAGCCCCGGTGGGGCACGCGTCGATGCACGCGCCGCAGAACTCGCAGCCCGACTCCAGCAGAGATGTCCCGTGAGAAGTCCCTATGAGGCTGCGTCCGGCCCTGTCTGTAAAGGTGAGTGCGTCGTCGCCCCTGATCTCCTCGCACACTCTTACGCAGCGGCCACATACGATGCACAGGTTCAGGTCCATCTCCCAGAAGGGGTCTTCGACCTGAAGCGGCAAATGGCGATTGTTGTAGGTGAGTGGAGTATCAAGCTCCAGCTCAAGATACCTCACCGTGTCCTTGAGCTCGCAGCGCTCGTTCTTCGGGCAGGTGACGCACCGGTCGTTAACGGACACATGCCTGAGGCAGATGTCGGACGGGCCGCAGAGATCGATTCGGTGGCAGTTGAGACAGCCATGTGGGTGCTCGGAGATCAGCAGGTCCATGATCCCGCGGCGCAGGCTGACGATCTCCGGCGTATCGGTGCGCACAGCCATCCCGTCGGTCGCCGGGGTTGTGCAGGACGCCGGGCTCCCGGGTCCGCCCTCGACGTCCACCACGCACATCCGGCAGGCGCCAAAAGCCTTCGTCCCCGGGTAGTAGCACAGGTAGGGGATGTACAGGCCGGCGTCCATCGCCGCCTGGAGCACGTTAGTGCCCGGCGCTGTCGTGACCTCGACCCCGTCTATGCTCAGAGTGATCTCGTCCGTCATCTGTCTGCTCCGCGAGCTATCGTCAACGTGCTCGTTTCTTTTTTCGATATCCGACTCTGCCGACTCATGGTTGATTCCCTCGTAAAAACCCGTTTTGAGGAAGTTCCAGCGATTTAGCACATCTGCGCGCTACCGTATGTTGGGGTAGTGTACGGAACAGAGACTGTATATTGTACCCAGGTGTGGGTACGTTTGTTCTAATTCGACCTACACAGACTTTTTACGAGAGAATCATGGTTCGACAAGTCCCCCCGATATAGCATCGGGGCGACTCCTGTCGGAGCTCACCACGAACGGAAACTCAAAATCCCGTTCGTCCTGAGCCTGTCGAAGGACTCATCGCGATGGTTCGATACGGCCCTGCGGCCTACTCACCATGAGCGGTATTTGTCCGTTCATCCCGAGTAGTCCCGATGCCCCCATCGGGACGTATCGTGGGACCCTGCTGTCTATCCTGCCCCCACCTGCAGAGGGATCGGCTCCGGCCTGAAGTCCTCGGCAAACGGCCGGGTGTTCCTTGGAGACAACATCGGTCTCAAGCAGCTGCCGGTGGGACACCGCCGCTCCTCCAAATGGGCGCGAAAATCAGCATCGAAAAACTTCAAGGCCGACCGTATGGGGTTGAAGCCGAGCTGTCCGTGTCCGCAGAGCGAGCCTGCTTGCATGGTCTGGCCCACGCTTTCAATCAGGGCCGTATCCGCCGGTCGACCCTCGAACCGTACGATTCGCTCCACAAAATCCAGCATTTGGGTTGTCCCGAGGCGACACGGGAAGCATTTGCCGCACGACTCGTACTGGCAGAAGGCAACGAGGACGCGGGTTAGGTCAACGGCGCAGGTCTGGTCGTCCGCAACGATGATTCCACCAGACCCCAGAATCGCTCCCGCCTCGGCCATCTCCTCGAAGTCCAGGTTGATTTCAACACCGTCGGCACCCAGTACGCCACCGAGCGGCCCGCCGGTCTGAAGCAGCTTAAGGCTCCTGCCGCCCGGCACGCCTCCGCCGATGTCCTCGATGATCTGACCAAGAGGTATGCCCATGGGCACCTCATACAGTCCAGGATTGACCACGTGGCCGTTCAGACAGATGATAGCCGTGCCCTTGCTCTTATTGACGCCAATAGAGGAAAACCACTCACTGCCCTTTGCGATTATCTCCGGAGCGTAGGATAGGGTCTTTACGTTGTTGATGTTGCTGGGCTTGCCCCAGACACCGAACGCCGCCGGGAACGGGGGCCGGGAGCGTGGCATCGCCCGGCTGCCCTCGATCGACTCCATCAACGCCGTCTCTTCTCCTGCAACGTACGACTCGCCGGTTAGGGAGACCTCGATGTCAAAATCGAAATCGGAGCCCAGTATCTTCTCGCCAAGCAGCCCAGCCTCATACGCCTGACGGATAGCCTCCTCCGTCCTGTCGATAGGCCCGTCGTGGCCGTGCCGTATGAAGACTATACCTTTTGAAGCGCCGGTGGCGTATCCCCCGATCGCCATGCCCTCCAACAGCGTATGAGGGTCGCTCTCCAGGATGCCCTTATCGTTGTAGGCCCCTGGATCGCCCTCCTCGCAGTTGCACAATATGTACTTAGGCACGACGGAAGAGCCCGCCAGGAAGCCCCACTTCACGCCAGTTGGAAACGCCGCGCCGCCCCGACCCCTGAGCCCTGAATCTTTGACCTCCTGGAGCACGTCTGCCGGCGTCATCCCGGTCAGCGCCTTGTTCAAGCCGCCGTAGCCCCCGTTGGCTATGTACTGGTAGATGTCGTTGGGAGCGGTGTGGCCGGCGTTGCGCAGGGCGATCCGCTGCTGCAGCCGGATGCCCGGCAGCGTGGACAGCTCGGGGACACCATCAACGAGTCTGTCGCCCGAATATGCCAACGCTCTGTCGAGCGGGACCTTGTCATCGACAAGGTAGTCTTTCACGAGCCCGCCGACATCGGCAGGTGAGATATTCTTGAAGAAGAGCCTAGATGCTCCAGGCTTGAGGATGTCGACCAGTGGTTCCGCAAAACAGAGACCGAGGCAACCGACCTCGTCGATCGTGGCCTCGATCTCAAGGTCTGCCAGCCCAGACTTGAGCGCCTCGACCACGTCGAAGGCGCCCGCGGCGTGGCCGCACATGGCTGTCCCGACCCTAATCCACGGCTTGTCGCCCGCGACAAGGTCACGCCACTGCTCGTCGGCCTTCGACTTCAGCTCACTATATGAGGGCATCTTCTCCTACGCCGTATGGTGACCCGCGCCCTTCGACAGGCTCAGGGCGAACGGGGAGGAGTTTTCCGTTCGTGGTGAGGATGTCGAACCACGAGACATTCAGGTAACCCTACTTGGATCAGCTGGTGCCGACCAGCTCCTCAACCAGACTCAGCGCCCCGTCCGCCCCCACACGCCCATGAAGGCGATGGTCGACGCTGATTACGGGCGCCTGCGAGCATGCCCCCAGGCAGGTGTTGTACTTTAGCGTTACCCTGTTGTCCTCGGTCTCGCCCTCGCCCGCTAACCCCAGGCCATCCTGCACCTGTTTCAGTATCAGGGGCGCACCCAAGAGGTGGCACGTCGGCCCCCAACACACCTCGACAATGTGCTCGGCCGGAGGTGTAAAACGGAAGTTGGTGTAGAACGACGCCACGCCCCAGACGCCGTTGACGCTGGCGTCGGTATGGGCGGCTACCTCTTCTATGGCCTCGTCCGGCAGATAGCCCAACTCATCCTGTGCCGCCAGCAGCGAGGAGAGAACGGTGACTGTGGGCCGGCTCTGAGAAGTCAGCGCCGCCCGAATCCGAATTCTCAATTCCTCAGTTGCCAAGGTCACCAGCGCAGCCCCGGTCGATTGTAAAAATCATCACAATGATAGCACAAGGGGGTGGCCCCAACAACAGAATCACCGGTCTTGCCGACTGTGCCAACCGCTTAGCCGGCCAAATGCTGACCGTGCTTTCTAGGGCACGATCTCCTGGAGAGTCTCCGAGCTGAAGGGTGTCCCCATCCTCGTGCCGGACCCGTGGGCTTCCGACAGGACCAGCCTGCCGGTAGACTTGTTGTAGCCGACCGCGGTCTCGCTGGTCAGCTCGAGCCCAGGCTGGTTTGCGGTCAAGGTCTGAAGGAACACAACCGCGGTGATCCCCGACGAAAGGGTCCTCTCCTCGACCGAGTACGTCTCAGTTCCCCCTCCTGGTAGGTCTGTCGCGGCCGCCTGCTGGAGCCACGCCTCGCGGTGGCAGTCCCAGTCTAGAGTGAGCGCGGGACCGCGGCCGGCAGCCATAACGGTGGCGCCACCCAACCATTGTTCCTCGGTATCCAGGACGTTCCCTTCGGCGTCCAGCCAGGAGAATATCTGCCGCGCTACGATCTTGGAGTTTTCAACTAGTGCCGACTCTTGACTCAGATCGCGAAGGTGCCAGGTAGCGTCCTCAAAATCAAAGACCGTAAGCGTTACCGAAGTCGCGCCCGCGCCAGCAAGGGCGTCTTCCGACGCCATACCTTCGAATCGGACCGGACCTTCAAGAGTCCAACTGTCTCCAACGGAGACGCCAAGGGCCGCGGCCGGGATGCAAAGGCCATCCGTGGGTTCTTTGTGGGAGGCTGCCTTAACCCGAATCCACCGAAGGAGGGCGTCGGGTTAGCGTCCTGAGGCGGCAAGAAGGCGCTCCTGTGCTTCTGGGATAATGGTTTTGTAGCAAAAAACCGACCCCGGAAAAGGAGCACCCAGTAGATGCTGCCACGCAACCACCCCGACCGGATCCAAATCACCTTCGACGACCGCCGCTTGGTGGCCAATGCCGGGCTGCTCCTTCCGGCCACCCTGGCGCGGCACCTCGGCCTGCCCGAACTCGTCCGGCAGCGCCTCGACCTGGGCGATGCCCCGGGGCGGGCGAACACGAGCGACAAGATGATGACGCTGGTGGCGTCTGCGCTGGCTGGGGGCGACTGCATTGACGACGCCGATGTGTTGCGCACCGGGGGGACGGCCTGCACCCTGGGCGGCACGGTCAAGGCGCCATCCACCCTGGGCACCTTCCTGCGCAGCTTCCGGTGGGGCCACGTCCGTCAACTCGACCGGGTGAGCCGCGAGTTGCTGGCCCGGGCTTGGCAGGCCGGGGCGGGACCCGGCGACGGGCCCCTGACCATTGACCTGGACTCCACCATCTGCGAGACCTACGGACTGGCCAAGGAGGGCGCCCGCCACCACGGCTATACCGGCAAGCGGGGCTACCACCCGCTGCTGGCCATCGCCGCCGGCACCGGAGACGTGCTGATGTCCCGGCTGCGCGAGGGCCGGGCCAACACCGCCCGCGGCGCCGCCCACTTCCTGCGGGAGACGGTGGGACGGGTGCGCTACGCCGGGGCCAACGGACGACTCACGCTACGGGCCGACAGCGGGTTCTACACTCATGGCGTGGTATCCGTCTGCCGCAAGATGGATGTCCGCTTCTCCATCACCATCCGCCAGCACAAAAGCCTGCACAATCTCATCGAGGCGATACCCGAAGATGCCTGGACGCCGATTCCTTACTGGATGGACGGTGCCGCCGATGTGGCCGAGACCACCTGCACCCCCTTCCAGGCCGAGGCGGACGCCGCGCCGGTACGGCTCATCGTCCGGCGGGTGAAGCCGACGCCCGGTTCCCAACTGGCCCTCTTCGCCAAATACAGCTATCATGGCTTCATCACCGACCGAGACGGGGAGTTGCTCGAACTGGAGGCTGACCATCGCCGCCACGCCGAGATCGAGAATACCATACGCGACCTCAAGTACGGCGTCGGGCTGAACCATCTCCCCTCGGGCCGCTTCGCCGCCAACGGCGCCTGGCTGGCCGTCCAGACGATGGCCCACAACCTGGCCCGCTGGACGGCGCGGATCGGTCTGGGAGAGCGGATAGCCACCACCAAAACCCTCCGGCGGCGGTTCTTCTCCCTGGCCGGACGGCTCACCCGCTCGGCACGCCGGTTGACCCTGCATCTTCCGGATCGCTGGCCTTGGGCTGAGAAGTTCAGCCGCGCCTTGGCCCGGCTGCGAGCCATTCCACTCCCGGCCTGACGGCACCGTCGGCGACCGACCCACCCACCGGACAACCGAAGATCCCCGCAGACTCGTGCCAGCCCGGTCCGAGAGAGTTCCCTGCTGCGTATTCTCTCGCCATCCCGCGCATCGCAGCTCCCGCAGACGGCCATAGGGGCCCCTGTGCGGCGATGAAGACCGTCCGCCGACCTCCCTACCCCAAATGGAACCCAGGCTATTTCCCCTGTAGCTCCCTCACCCCCCTTCCGCTTTCCTCACGCCGTCCATCGGTGTCCTTCGGTGGATTCGGGCTTAAACGAGACCGAGAAATCGAGCGTGGCCGTCTTTCCGCTCTCCACCACAACGCTCTCCAGACGGACGCTCTTTCCGTCTTTGCCGTGGATGCTTACCTGGAAAGTCCCGGCGGCAACCCCCTGAAACCCATAATGGCCGTTCTCGTCGGTTTCGGGTGCTATTTCAGGGAAGGCCGCTGTCCCGCTAGCTATGGCCACCCTCACTCCCGCCACGGGCCCCTCGTCAATATCGGTGACCGTGCCCTCGATTCCGCCGAGCTTGACAGCGACCGTGGGCTCCGGAGTCGGTTCGTCTGCCGGCTGGCTGCACGCCGTGGCCGCAAACGCCGCGGCGACGGCGAGGATAAGCCCTACCGCGGCTCCGCTCTTGGTTACCAAGGGTATTCCATTTCGTTGGGTCGGATATCGGCGCAGAGGCGTCGGAGGACCAGCCCAGCTACTCGATCGTGATGACAATGGATGTGCGACTTATTCGGTCCCTCACCTCGCCGGTGACCAGCAGAGCCCTTAGCGGCTGCACGAAGGGCTCCGCCCTGTCTTGATACTCATTCCGCTGGGCAGGGTCGAGTGCCTCTACCAATGCGTTGGCGATTCCTCGGAGGTTCGCAAACAGCAGGAAGGAGCTACCAGCCTCCAGATATTCAGCTACCAGGCGAGAGTGCTCGGGCTCCTCTAATAGGGAGCTGCCCTGGCCTTTGGAGGTCGACGCCGCAAGTTCTAAGGTATCCGCAGTTGTCGCCACAATAAGATGGTCGCCGAGAATCAGATACCCCGGCTCATTAGGCTGCGGCACCCGCCATCTCCCGAAGGTCGAACACCGTCCCGACTCCGCCTCCGAAGGCGACCTCCTCTCCCTTCAAACCAAGCTCACTCTCAAGTAGTGATGTGATGCCGGCTGTCACGCTCACGACCTTGTCGCGCTTCTCGCCGTCGAACTGAATCAGGGCCACGGCGGCCACGGCCTCGGAGAGGGGGTCGGTGGTCGTTTTTCGGAAGTCGGTGGGCAGCAGCCCCAGTGAGACCTCGCCGTTCATCCAGGCCAACACGTCCTACTCGAGGTCCACTCCGTACGCGTCGTCCAACATTTTCAGCAACTCATCGAGCAGGTCGCTGAGGGTAGCTTCCGGGCCCGACGCCAGGCCCAATGCAGAGGAGAGACCGAAGACATCTAGACCCAGATCGCCTAGCCGCTGCTCTTTCAACTGCTCTCTAGCCGGGCCGAGGTCGGGCTCAAAGGCCAGCGAAGCGAAGGCCAGCGTGTCCGCCGGCAGCAGCTGAGCAGCCGCCAGGGAGTTCGTAGTGATCGGCTCCTCCACGGCTTGGCCCGTCGTGGCGACGTACACCTCGATGTCGAGCCCTCGGTCGATGAACGCGCTCGTAACTGCGGCCCACTCTGGGATAAACTCCTCGATCTGCCGGCGGGCCTCCGCCGTTATGGCCGCTCCTGCGAACTGGCGGGCATCCCTCCAGATGCCTTCGCCGTCCACGTATGCCATGAAGAAGCGCGGGTCCGGGAGGGCATCCCGAGCCTTCTTGAACCTAGAGCTGGAGAAGAGGGAGCCGTTGGTGTCATCGTCCAGGATGCGATCGATGGTGTCCTCGAGCAAGCCCATGTCCGAGGCCAGCACCAGGTAGTCCTCGGTAACGGCGTATTGCTGGTTGTCCTCGGTCTCACTATGGACCGTCTGCCCCCTGTACGTCTCAGTCGTAAAGGCGAGCCCCAGGTCTCGTGTCTGGTAATCTATCCACTCCCGCAGGACTGACAGCGACCGCTCGGGGTCAGTGGTGCCGGCGATGGCTATCAGCAACGGCGTGCCGCCGGCAGACCCGGCGACAACCGATCCAACAACGTCGACAAAGCCGACGGCGATCTCCGGCCCGAGCCACGGGAGTACGTCTTCTTCGGGGTGGATGCCGGCCTCCGTCTCGGCATCGTCGAAAAGCTTGTCGATCTTAGGTTGAAACTGCGAGTGCTCTCGGAAGCGGCCTAGAATGCTCCTGAACTTCTTGAGCTGGCTATCTCCTGGCCGACGATTTAGGGACAGGTAGACCTGCGTGTCGGATGGCATGAACCTGGCGGTCTGCTCTGAAGGGTGAGCATCCCCGCCGATGACCAGCAATGCTGCCGCGGCCGCCCCACCCGCTGCAAGGACGGCGACGACGATGATAACGACGGCCAGAACGGGGGCCACGCCCCGCTCCGAAACGATCAGGCGGTGAAGGTTGATTCCCTCGTAAAAACCCGTTTTGAGGAAGTTCCAGAGATTTAGCACATCTGAGCGATACCGTATGTTGGGGTAGTATACGGAACAGAGACTGTATATTGTACCCAGACGTGGGTACGTTTGTTCTAATTCGACCTACACAGACTTTTTGCGAGAGAATCAAGGTTGAAAGCGCGCTCGGTTCTAGCCATCGCCTATGTCACTTAAAGCCATTGTGAGCCGAAGTAGCCCTGACGAAGCCGAATGTACTTGCTCTGCTGTCGCAATGTCAATCTGTGGGTGGAGGGCCTTAGATCGCGGCTGGTCCGGCTGCTGCGAAGGGGGCCCAGCCACCCCAGACCCTTCACTCCGTTCAGGGAGACAATAGACAAACGTCATTCTTTTCAGTCATCGGGGTTATGGGCATCAGGCCTGCACGTCCTCCATTGTCATGCGGGCGACGCGCCTGCCCATTCGCACGCTGTAGTTTGTGCCCCGGTCCTCCGGGTAGACCTGCGTCGTGTTGGCAAGGTAGACGCCCTCGAACGGCGTACGGTGATCAGGGAGACGCGACGAGTAGTTGGTGCCGATGATCGGCTGCGCCGCGTCCACCCGGTGGTGGTAGCTCGTCTCTATCCACGACTCGTCGAAGTCAGGGTTGATCTTGCGCAGATGAGGCAAGTACTCCTTCAGAAGCTCCTGCTGGTCGAGCTTGTATAAGCGATGGCTGGAGCTGAGGTAGTTGGACAGGTAGACGATGTGCTTTCCGCCGTAGTGCTCGGGAGGAATAAGGTTGGTCTGCTCGATAACACCGACGAACGGGACCGAGCGATCGGCAACGTTGAGCCAGTAGACGTGCGACAGCGGCCGGTCGAGGACCAGTATTACAAGCACGGCCGCCATGTAGTTGACGCCGGTAAGCTTGGACATGTAATCGTCAAGCAGTGCAGGCACCAGTTTGGGAAAGATGTACGATGGAGTGGTGGCGATAACCGCGTCGAAGCCCTCGACCGATGGCTCTCGGCCCTCCAGCTCCACCTCCATGCCGGTCGCGCGTCCGTCCTCCACCACTATCCGACGAACCGATGCGGACGTGTGTACCTCATTACCATGCTCGGTTATCTTTTGGGCTAGAACGTCGAAGATCTCACCGAAGCTGCCGATCGGATACCCCAGCACCTCCTTCGCGAGCCCCTTGCCCCGGGAGGCAAACCGGGTGTGTATCTTGCCCCACACCCAGGCCATGCCCACCTGCGTGTAGAAGTCCTCGCCAAACTTGCCCCTGAGCATCGGCCCCCAGAATGTATCGTAGACACTATCGCCCGCCTTCTTGCGCAGCCACTCGGCGGCCGTGACCCCTTCCAGCGACCTCCAGTCCTTTCTGCGACGCAGGTGCAGCGTCACCAGGCCGAGACGGAGGCGGTCGATGAAGCTGAGCGGGGTGAACCTCAGGAGGTCTAGAGGGGTCACGAAGTTGTATATCTTCCCGTCGTAGAGCGTGCCTACCTTGGAGTCGATCCAACGCATCTGGTGGCCGAGACCTATCCGGTCTACCAGGTCGAGGATATCGGTGTCGCTGGTAAACAGGTGGTGGTAGCCTCGCTCCAGGCGTTCGCCGCCGACGTCGAAGGTCGACGCCTGGCCTCCCAGGACCGGCGCCCGCTCATAGACAGCCGCCTGGTGCCCGTGCTCTCCCAGCTCGTAGGCCGCCGCGAGGCCTACGGCCCCGGCCCCGATTATCCCGACCCTCATTCCGCATGCCCCCCGTCGACATGCTTGGTGGACGTGTCGGCAGGCAACGGTGCTGCGCTACCGACGGTCTCGGGTCCGGCGACCGTGGACCGGCCGGCGCGAGACAATGTCCTCAGAGAGACCTGCTGGCCCCACAAGAATACCTGTCCCAGGACGATCATCGGCAGCAACAGGGCCGCGTGCACGACCGCGACATAGCCCGCGGCCACCGACCGGTCAATCGCGGCGAGCGGCAGAAGCACCAGGGTCTCTCGCGCCACGAACTCGAACAGCCCAATTCCGCCGGGAGCCGCTGGGACCGAGCTTCCTATATTTGCCACGGCGGTGACGAGCACTATCGCCACGGCCATCTCACCAGGGTTATCATAGACTTCGTGGAGGCCGAACGACAGCCCGATCAGAAAGAATAGCCCCGCCTCCAAAAGCCAGATGGGCAATGACATCGCAAAGAGGGAGGTTATCGCACCGGGACTTCTCAAAGGGACCAGTCCATTGAGGACCATGTCTATCGTGTGAACGAGCCTCGCTTTCGTTCCGTCGGGCAGCGGCCTGATTAGTCCAATCCCTATGGCTCGAGCCCTCGAAGGAGAAAAGGCCATCAGAAGAAGCGCCCCGAACGCGGCGACGAACGGCACGCTTAACGCCGCAACCAGCAGCTGCCACGAGACGCCGTATCTCTCGCCAAAGGCCTCCGCGACGCCTACCACGGGTATGAACACCGCGATCGCCGCGATGAAAAGCAGCAGGGTCAGGGCGTCCAGCAGCCGCTCCACGAAGATGGTGACCAGGGCCGAGGTCTTGCTGATCCCCTCGCGCTCCCCCACGTAGTAGCTGCGGACGAGCTCGCCGAGTCGCAGCGGCAGAAGGTTGTTTGCCATATAGCCGACAACGACTACCGGATACAGGCGTCCAACACTGATGACACGCATATGCCGCAACAGCTGCCGCCATCGAAGTGTCCTGAACAGGACTGCGAGAAGGTAGAGGCCGACTGCCGGCGCCGCGTATACGTAGTTGGCCCCCGCGATCGCGTCCAGCATCCGGCCGAAATCGACCGTAAGGAAGAACAGCGCCAGCAACAAGGCGCTGACGCCGAACCCGATCCAGAATTGCTTCGCCCCGTTCACCTGGTGCCCTCCCGCTGACAACCTTAACATAGCGTCGTCCGCCTGGGCATCGGGGGACGAGGGGGAGTGTATGCCGGTCTGCAGGTGAAAGCCGGCCGCTGTACGGAGACGCCCCAGCGGGGCGTCTCTACAATCCCAGCAGCCCCCTGTGGGGCCCTGCGCGCGAGAACCTTAGCCCGAATCCACCGAAGGACACCGATGGACGGCGTGAGGAAAGCGGAAGGGGGGTGAGGGAGCTACAGGGGAAATAGCCTGGGTTCCATTTGGGGTAGGGAGGTCGGCGGACGGTCTTCATCGCCGCACAGGGGCCCCTATGGCCGTCTGCGGGAGCTGCGATGCGCGGGATGGCGAGAGAATACGCAGCAGGGAACTCTCTCGGACCGGGCTGGCACGAGTCTGCGGGGATCTTCGGTTGTCCGGTGGGTGGGTCGGTCGCCGACGATGCCGTCAGGCCGGGAGTGGAATGGCTCGCAGCCGGGCCAAGGCACGGCTGAACTTCTCAGCCCAAGGCCAGCGATCCGGAAGATGCAGGGTCAACCGGCGTGCCGAGCGGGTGAGCCGTCCGGCCAGGGAGAAGAACCGCCGCCGGAGGGTTTTGGTGGTGGCTATCCGCTCTCCCAGACCGATCCGCGCCGTCCAGCGGGCCAGGTTGTGGGCCATCGTCTGGACGGCCAGCCAGGCGCCGTTGGCGGCGAAGCGGCCCGAGGGGAGATGGTTCAGCCCGACGCCGTACTTGAGGTCGCGTATGGCATTCTCGATCTCGGCGTGGCGGCGATGGTCAGCCTCCAGTTCGAGCAACTCCCCGTCTCGGTCGGTGATGAAGCCATGATAGCTGTATTTGGCGAAGAGGGCCAGTTGGGAACCGGGCGTCGGCTTCACCCGCCGGACGATGAGCCGTACCGGCGCGGCGTCCGCCTCGGCCTGGAAGGGGGTGCAGGTGGTCTCGGCCACATCGGCGGCACCGTCCATCCAGTAAGGAATCGGCGTCCAGGCATCTTCGGGTATCGCCTCGATGAGATTGTGCAGGCTTTTGTGCTGGCGGATGGTGATGGAGAAGCGGACATCCATCTTGCGGCAGACGGATACCACGCCATGAGTGTAGAACCCGCTGTCGGCCCGTAGCGTGAGTCGTCCGTCGGCCCCGGCGTAGCGCACCCGTCCCACCGTCTCCCGCAGGAAGTGGGCGGCGCCGCGGGCGGTGTTGGCCCGGCCCTCGCGCAGCCGGGACATCAGCACGTCTCCGGTGCCGGCGGCGATGGCCGGCAGCGGGTGGTAGCCCCGCTTGCCGGTATAGCCGTGGTGGCGGGCGCCCTCCTTGGCCAGTCCGTAGGTCTCGCAGATGGTGGAGTCCAGGTCAATGGTCAGGGGCCCGTCGCCGGGTCCCGCCCCGGCCTGCCAAGCCCGGGCCAGCAACTCGCGGCTCACCCGGTCGAGTTGACGGACGTGGCCCCACCGGAAGCTGCGCAGGAAGGTGCCCAGGGTGGATAGCGCCTTGACCGTGCCGCCCAGGGTGCAGGCCGTCCCCCCGGTGCGCAACACATCGGCGTCGTCAATGCAGTCGCCCCCAGCCAGCGCAGACGCCACCAGCGTCATCATCTTGTCGCTCGTGTTCGCCCGCCCCGGGGCATCGCCCAGGTCGAGGCGCTGCCGGACAAGTTCGGGCAGGCCGAGGTGCCGCGCCAGGGTGGCCGGAAGGAGCAGCCCGGCATTGGCCACCAAGCGGCGGTCGTCGAAGGTGATTTGGATCCGGTCGGGGTGGTTGCGTAGCAGCATCTATTGGGTGCTCCTTTTCCGGGGCCGTTTTTTTGCTACAAAACCATTATCCCAGAAGCACAGGAGCGCCTTCTTGCCGCCTCAGGACGCTAACCCGACGCCCTCCTTCGGTGGATTCGGGCTTAGGGAACGGTTGACGGAGCGTACGCCGAGCGCTATTCCAATGGGGAGAACCCGGGGGGAAACTCCGGGGAGAAGTAGACATAGGCGTCCTCGCTTCCCAGGGGAGTGCCGAGCTCGCGGAATAGGAAGTAGTCGATCGCTGTTCGCCAGGCCGACGGGTCGACGATCGCGCCGAGCAGCTGTCTGACTGTCACACCCTTATAGACCTCAGGGAACCACCAGCGGTGCTTGATGCGGACGCCCTCCGTATACTGATCGGGTGGTAGCTCGTCCGCCTGGGGCCGGTTGTTGGCGTGGACGAGCAGCACCGACGAGTCGGGAGCATCCTGCAGCCCGCCATCGTAGGACGGGTAGGCGACTTTGGTGTAGCGTCTCAGGTACCACGCCCACGGCCAGGTAAAGCCGCTCGTTCCGTCTATCGATATCGGCACGGCGGTCGGGTCCTCCAGGGCGTCGCCCGCCTGCTCCACGTGCCTGAGAAGCCCGACGATGTCGGGCGAGGTCTGCGTGTAAACTAGCATCTCCACCGGGGTGTCCCCGTTTTGGTAGCTCGCCGTCCAGCCGGTGCGTATGGTCAGTGCCAGCATCACGGCAACAAGTCCAAAGGCGGCGATGGCGGTGAGCCTCCGGATTCCGACCAGGCGAGACCGGAGGTCAACGGCCACGTCCCCCAGGAACTTTCCGGAGAGCACGATTAACGGTAGGGTGACGTTTACCAGGAGCCACGGCATCTTCTCGCTGGCGAACGAGTAGAGGATGAACGTAACGGCAGCCCAGAAGACCAGGAACAGGCCGAAGGTATCTCGCCGCCGGATGTAGTAAACGGCGCCGACGATGGCGATCAACAGAGGCAGGAACTCGTAAACGGACGTGATGACGACGTAGTAGTACCAGGGCTGCCCGCCCCGTCCTTCTCCCTGCTGCACGAGCCAGTAGCCCAGGGACTGCCACATCCCGGAACCTATGCCGACCATGTTCGTGAACAGATTTTCCCAATGCCATGCGCCCGAGCCGGCGCCAAAGAGGTTGAGGAAGGTCGTGTAGACCAGGAAGAAGATCGAGTAGAAGATAGCAGCCGAGCGCCACCAGACGGACCTGCTCCATTTGAAGCCGATAACCGCCGATATCCAAACTAGGGCAAGCACAACGAGGGCCGCTATGACGAGTCCACCGCGTATCGGCGCGCCAATGGGCCCGATACTCCCGCCGGGGCTTGCCAGGACCAGACCGGACCAGCTTAGAAGCGGTGTGTCCTGTAATACGCTCACGAGGGCGGCCCAGAGCGGCAGGGTAAGTGTGATCAAGAGCACCAGGAACGCGGCCGGGCGAGAGATGCCCCTAAGCGTCAGACCCCTTGTGAAAACGGACCATGCCCCGCCGACGATGCGGACCGCTGCGACAGGGGGCGATACCTCGCCTATCGCTATCCCCTCCCGGATTGCGGGCCAGTTCCGCACGGCGACGACTAGCACGAGATAGAGTCCAAGCGTGGAGGTGACTATGTATGCGGTCTCCTTGGTTGCGAACGCCAGCGCGAGCAGGGCCGCGCCGATGTAGAGGTATCGAGGTTTCCCCTCGTCGATGTACCGCCACATGCAGACCACGAGGCCGAGAGTCCAGACGGCCATGAGGATGTCGTTGCGCGCAAACCGGCTGAAATAGAGCATTGCAGGGGAGAATGCCAGCAGCACCGACACGAAAATGGCCCCCAGATTGCCCAGCCTGCTGCGGAAGAAGTACGGCAGCACCACCAGCGCGGTCCCAGCTATCGCATATAGCAGCCGGGCGGTGTAGTCGCTATCGCCGAAGGGGAGGAACAGCGCGGCGGTGGCCTCCATCTGAAGGGGGCCGTGCATCATGGGGTTGTGCTGGTACCCGTTCCCCGCGTAGATGTTCCAGGCATAGTAGGCGTGCAGACTCTCGTCGTGGTGCATGGCACGGGAGCCGAGGTCCCACAGTCGCATAGCCGCCGCCACGAGCGCGATTGCACCGTGGGCCGCGAGCATCTGCCACTCCGGATCGCGCCGAGTGTCTGCCGTCTCTATGTCAGACCCGGTTTCAGGTCCCATCAGCTGAGTGCTGCGCAACTCATTCGATCATCCCCCTGACCCCCTTCCTGGCCAGGAAGGGGGAAGAAGCAATATCTGAGGGACACCCTCAGACTCCCGGCCCCGATGTGGCATCGGGGCACTCCCCATTTGTTAACAGCCCTATGAGCGGTCTTTGATCTTGTAAATTGCAACGCCATCTTCGCTGAACGCGGTGTCCATAAATTCCGGGAACTTGCCGAGCCCTTCGCTTCCGTATCGACCGTTCTCGCGAGGCCCCACATATACGTAGTCTACGTTGTACTTGGCAAGGAGGTTTCGCGCCAGCTCTATGTCGAGGGTCTCGTATATGGTCGCGATGTCCTGTTCCCTTTCGGCGAACGGGTCACTCGATCCTCGCCACTGGAGCTCGTGGCCGGGCCAGTTGAACACGGTCGGCACGCCGGTGCTGCGAGAGATCAGCCCGGCGTCCGACCACTCCCCGACAGCCTCGAGGATGGTTGAGCCGTCCTCAACGTTGCTCTTGACGAATTCTATGGCTTCGTACTCGGCCAGCCGGCTGCTGGCCACGAAGGCGAGTCCATCCAAAGTGGCCTCACCGTCGAACAGGCCACCTTTGCTGAATGCGGCCGCCGGAGGATAGTAGAGAGAGCCTGCCAGCAGGAGGATGAAACCGCCGGCCCACAGAGTACTCATCCAGCGACTCCAGCCAGACAGGGACTGCCTGATGGATGCCCAGTAGTAGACGGCGAAGCCTGAAGCGGCGGCGAGGAGAATCCACGCCTGATAGTAGAGCTTGAACACCGTGTTCATCCTGGTGCCGAAGAAGTCTTTCACAAAGAGCAGCTCTGGTCCCATTATCAGGAGCAGCCCCAGGCCCGACAGGACGAGGGCGAAGAACTTGCCGGTCGTGGACTCGCCTTCTTTCACCAGCCACAGGGCGCTGTAGGTCGCTATGCCGATGAGCAGAGCAAACGGCAGCACGTGGAATAGCCTCCTCAACACCTCCGCGGACGTCCCACCGCCCTCCAAGTACAGGAACGCCCAGACGACGTACGGAAGGAACCCGACTGCCAGCGAAATGAGCGACAACCTGGCCCAGTCTTCTCTCACGGTGGTCTGCCAAAAGACGCTCAGGATAAAGGGCGTGACGGCAATCAGGAACAGCGCCCAAACGATCAGCAGATGGTGCGGGCTCGTCGTCGCCTCGCCCACGGCGCCCATTCCCGAGACCTGGGTCGCGAATGCGAGGTAGTACGGAAGGAAAAGGAGCAGCGCCAGGCCGATGACCACCAAAGCGATGGGCACGGTACCCTTCATCAACGTCCAGAAGCTGCCGCCACCGGCCGAATATGACTTGAGGGCCGCAATGCCGACGAACACAGCCCAGAACACGGGTAGGTCCCACATATTCGTGAAGGCCAGTCCCCCTAGCGACAGCCCCAAGACCAGTACGGTTGCGTACGGTCGAACGGTGACCTCGCGAGGTCTTATTAGCATCGATAGCGACAGGCCTCCCCAGGCGTGTGCGGGGGACCTGAGGAAGTTCCAGCAGACCGCCAGAAATAAGGTCATCAGCGGGATGGACATGACGTGCGGGTGAAGGTCCCCGAGCATAAAGCTGAAGAACGGGAACTCCTGAATCGTGAGGTCTATCCAACGCGCTCCGTCGAAGGTGTCGATCACCCGTGTGGCCCGGAACCACCACCAGTGCTCATCGGGGTGCCAGCTCTGACTCAAGGCTGACTGACCCAGCCCGGACATGTACTCGCTCGCCGGGTCCGTCGGATGGAGCTTGATTTCGGTCCAATTCCAGAACGCGGTCGATCCCATGCCGTTGGCCCGCATGAACTCGAGAACGCCCTCCAGGTTCGCCGTCGCCACCAGGAGGACCGCTGCCACGATTCCGGCCACCAGGGCAAGCCGCAGCCGGCCCGCTTCGCCGCGCACCATGTTGTAGACGAGCCCGAATATCCCCATCGCGCCCAGCGCAGGGATGAGGGCCATAGCTAGGTTGTAGGAGACGTTCGACGATATGCTCGTCAGCTTGCTGAGGACACCCATCGTCCAGTAGCCGAAGTAGTAGTAGCTTACCGACTCCCCACTCAGCCACGGGTCCTGCGGTGCCCCGAGGTCTGACACGATGGATGCGCTTAGGAACGCCATGTCCATAGGCTGCTCGGTGTGGTCTATCGCCGGGTCGTACGCCCGGTACAAGACCCAACCCAGGAACGTGACCAGGAAGAGGGCCTCGCCAACCAGAATGGCGGTGCGCTCGCGGTTCGCGAAGTCCAGGAACTCCTGACGTCGAGTCCACAGGAACCAACCCGAGAGTCCACCCACGACGACTACGAGACCAGCGACCGTAAGCTGCCGGCTGGGCAGCACATTCAGCACGCTCAGAATCCAGGAGAGGTAGGCGACCAGCAAGAGGCCGAAGGGCTTGCTCACGCTGAATCCCCTGTCCCGAAGCATGGGAAACAGGTAGTAGCAGAGGGGGAACGCGGCCAGTCCTATGACCTCGATCGCGATAAGCCACAACAAGACATCTAGCATCTTTAAGCTTTTGCGGAGGGTCCTTCGCCTTGGGCCATGTCCACTAGGTCGAGTACACATGGGCAGGTTTGAAACCTGCCCCTACGGGGTTGGCATGCAGGTCGTTGGCAGATGCGAAGTACTGCACTACTAAGTCGCTCTGAAGAGGGCATCGACGAACTCCTTGGGGTCGAAGACAGCGACGTCTTCGAGCTGCTCGCCCGTCCCGACGTAGAGGACGGGCAGCTTCAGCTCATCGGCGATCGCCACGACTATCCCGCCCTTGGCCGTCCCGTCGAGCTTTGCGAGGAACACGCCGTCGCAATGGAGAGCGTCGGTGAACGCGCGGGCCTGAAAGAGCCCGTTCTGCCCGGTCGTGGCATCCAGTACCAGCAGAATACGATGTGTGGTCTCAGCGCCCTGCCGGGAGACGATGCGATGGACCTTCTTGAGCTCCTCCATCAGGTTTGTTTTCGTGTGGAGCCGCCCCGCGGTGTCGATAATCACGACCTCGACGCCGCGGGCCTTGGCGGCCTCCAGGGTGTCGAACGCCACGGCCCCAGGGTCCGCTCCTGGCCCGTGGGCCACGACGTCGATCTCTAGCCGGCGTCCCCAGACCTGGAGCTGCTCGATCCCGGCTGCTCGAAAGGTGTCCGCCGCACCTAGGAGCACGCTCCTACCCTCCTGCTTGTATAGCTGTACGAGCTTGGCAATGCTGGTGGTCTTCCCCGCCCCGTTGACGCCAGCCACAAGCAGGACGAGCGGGGCCAGGTCGACCGCCATGTGCTGGGCCGCGTTGTCTACGCTCAGGAGGTCGACCATCTGTTGCTTCAGCAGGTCTAGGGCGTGCTCGGACTGCGTGACGTTTTCCTCGCGGACTCGCTGCTTAACATGGTCGAGTATGCTCTGCGTCGGACCGACTCCCATGTCGGCTGAGATCAAGAGCTCTTCGAGCTGGTCCCACAGGTCGTCGTCCAGACGAGCGCCCTGAAAGAGAGACGCCACCCGGCCGAACCACGCCTTGCGTGTCTTCGCGACCGCGTGCGTTGTCTTCTCTCGCTGTCGTCGTCGAAGGAAGCCTATCTTTTTTCCAAGCAATGCTTAAATCTCTTGAGGGAACGGAGGCCGAAGCTGTACAGCTATGCTCGCTAGCGCATCTAGAGGGTAGCATGACCACTATTGGGCAACAAGTTTGCTCGCAGCTAGCCTATTGCTGACACCGAGCAGGTTTGACACGGGAGTCGCCGGTGAGTGTAGGATTAGTACGTGGACCCAGAAGGCGGCTGATGCCAGCGCTAGTACCCATAAGAAGGGAATTATATACAATCTTAGCCGAGCGGCCTTGAATGGATAGGTGAGGTGAATGGAATCGACCGAATCAGTCCAAGAACAGGCATACTTAGTGTCGCGCGGTGTTCGACCGCTCGCGTTGCTTGACACATGCGACCTTGACGAAACGGCAATGGCTACCCGCTTCGTCTGGTTGAATCAACTTGCAGGGAAATATACAGTAATTCCCTTTGTACTACCGCGCGAGGATTTCCCGTGCGCTATGACCGGATACGCCGCTGCTCCCTGGGTAGTGGACTTGCTCGCTTGGTCATATAGCCAGCCGATTCGTCAGCACCATCGCATCGTAGGGCTGCTACTCGGCTATTCAACGAACGCGATAGCGGAACACGACACCCGAGAGTTCGCAGGGAAGCCTATTACAGACGAATCCAGGTCCATATAACCGATTTGTTGCAATACGAGCATAGAGTGAAGGTATCTCCTTTGTCGAAGCGGTGCTCGTGTCCGCAGTTGCCCCTATATAGTCCCGATCTCTCGCAAGTCTCCCCGGTAGTTGGCATTACGTCCTCCTATAGTTAGATTTTTCCCACAATATCACGTCATATAGGGTATTGACGAATCGTGTTGCGTTGGCTATAATAAGTCCATAATTCAGATACGAAAGTAGGGCGGATTATGGCAAAGCGCAATGCTCCAGGCAAGTTCTACCGCAAGGGAATCACCCTACTCGAAATCACCCGCCAATTCGATACCCCCGAGAAGGGCGAAGCATGGTTCATTGAACAGCGCTGGCCGAATGGGATAGCCTGCCCGCACTGCGGGAGCGTCAACGTCGCTACCATCGCCAGTCGCAATCCTCAGCCCTTCCGTTGCCGCGATTGCCGTAAGCACTTCTCGGTTAAGACGGGCACAGTCCTGCAAAGCTCCAATATCTCTCTCGACAAGTGGGCAATAGCCTTCTATCTCTACATGACGAACCTCAAGGGCGTATCCAGCATGAAGCTACACCGTGACTTGGGGATTACGCAGAAGGCCGCCTGGCACATGGCCCACAGAATTCGAGAGACGCTGGCCGTGACGGGTAATAGGTTCTCAGGGCCAGTAGAAGTAGACGAGACTTACATCGGCGGCAAGGAACGGAACAAGCACAGCGCCAAAAAGCTCCGGGCCGGGCGCGGGCCGGTTGGCAAGGCTGCGATCGTAGGCATGAAGGACCGCGAGACGGGCCAGATCGCCAGCCAAGCTGTCGAGCACACCGACGCGCCTACCTTACAGGGCTTCGTGGAGCGGAACACCGAGCCGGACGCTACGGTGTACACAGACGACGCCAGTGCCTACAGGGGAATGCCCCGCCGTCACGAAGCCGTCAAACACAGCGTATCGGAGTATGTACGCGGGATGGCGCACACAAATGGCATGGAATCCCATTGGGCATCCTTGAAGCGCGGATATGACGGCGTGTACCACCAGATGTCGGCCAAGCACCTACACCGCTACGTTACCGAATTCGAGGGCCGACACAACCGGCGGCCCCTGGATACAGTCGACCAGATGGCGCGGATGGCTAAGGGAGCCGACGGCAAGCGGCTCCGGTATCAGGACTTGGTAGCCGCCTAGACAGAGTAGGTGGCTGTGGCTATAATCCGCGCTACCTACGCAAACCGGAGCACAACCGAATGGCGACCCCCAACTTTGCGGACAAGACGATCTGGACGGGAGACAACCTAGACATCCTCCGAGGGCTGAATTCCGAAACGGTTGACCTTATCTACCTTGACCCTCCTTTCAACTCGAACCGCAACTACTCCGCTCCCGTAGGTTCCAAGGCGGCTGGGGCCGCATTCAAGGACACGTGGACGCTCTCAGACCTTGACGTTGCATGGATGGGACTTATAGCCGACGAGCAGCCCGCCATAGCGAACCTTCTCCATACCGCCAGCCTCACCCATGGGAAGGGGATGCAATCGTACTTGACCATGATGGCGATCCGGCTCATGGAAATGCGGCGAGTCCTTAAGGACGCCGGGAGTATCTATCTCCATTGCGATCCTACGGCTAGTCATTACCTAAAGTTGTTGATGGATTCGGTGTTTGGAACAGAGAACTTCAGGAATGAAATTACTTGGAAACGGAGACACGGGTTTTCAAGCGCGGTTCATGAATCGGTGCGGTTCGGGATTTGTACCGACATCATCTTCTTCTACGCCAAAACCGATGAGACTGCGTTTGCACCTCAATACAACAAAGAGTCGCAAGCCTATCTAGGATACATCAACAAGTATTTCCGTCTGGTAGATGAACATGGCCGGAAGTATCAGGCTACCAGCTTGACCAACCCAGCTTATCGGCCAAATCTCATTTACGAATACAGGGGATACCCTCCTCCGCAAAATGGCTGGATGATTACCAAAGAGAAAATGGGACAATGGGATAACGAGGGGCGTATCCACTTTCCAAAGAGCAAAACCGGGCGGCTTCGACGTAAGAGTTTCGCAGATGAGTTAAAGGGAATGCCCGTTCAGAATTTGTGGGATGATATATCCCAGATAGGCGCACACGCTCAAGAGCGAGTTGGCTTCCCCACGCAAAAACCCCTGGCTCTCTTGGAGCGCATCGTCAAGGCATCGTCCAACGAGGGCGACGTGGTGCTTGACCCCTTCTGCGGGTGCGCAACCGCCTGCGTTGCTGCGGACCAATTAGGGCGCAAATGGGTCGGCATTGACATATCGCTTAAGGCTGTCGAGTTAGTGAACATGCGCCTACAGCAGGCCATGGGCAGCCTCTTCCATCACGGCTACGTCACCGCCCGGACGGATATACCCAAGCGAACGGATATCGAGACTCTTAGGCCCTACCGCGACTGGAAGCACAACCTCTACGGCCAGCAGGAAGGGTTGTGCGCTGGCTGCAAGGTTTGGTTGCCGTTCCGCAACTTTACCATCGACCACCTTGTGCCTCAGAGCAGGGGCGGAACAGACCATCAGGACAATCTTCAGATGCTATGCGGGGCATGCAACTCGCTCAAGGGAGACAGGGAGCAGTCCTATCTCGTCGCGCGATTGAAGGAGACCGTATATGCCAAAACGTGAGAAGAAGGAACGAGGCCGCCCGTTGAAGAAGCGCTACCCGCCCCGCGTGGACGCTACGCCAGAGGATATGGCTCAGGCGATGTTTTCGCTACCCGCTGGGCGCAAGTGGAAGTACATGGAAGCTGGCCCGGAGGGGACGGTGTACCGCTGCACGGACTGCGAACGGGAAGTCCACTATCCCGACACGCTATACCGCGACGGTCGCTGCGAGAGTTGCCACGCCGCCGTCTCCGTTTAGCCGGTCAGGGCTGCGCGGCTAGAATTGTATATAAATCCCCATAAGAACGTACAACGGAAGGCTCGAAGCGGAGATTGCCAGAGGTGCCCTCGAGGCACATGGCATCAAAGCTATGGTGTCGGCCGACGACATGAGCGGCTGGCGCCCTGAGCTGACTTTCGTGCTTGGCGCGCGGTTGCTGGTCAAGCAAGAGAACGCAGAAGAGGCAATAAAGGTGTTGGACAACGAGGACGAGGGCGAGGATGGCCCCGCTGGAGGCTCCCGCTGACCAGGAGGTCCGCGTTATATGCCCTCTTTCGCAGCCCGGCGGAACAAGGCCACTCGTATGAGAAACGCCTTGGAATGACACCCTGCCAGATGTGCCAATGACAGACTCGCCCACGAGGTCAGCATATGGACGTTGAATGGCTTATCCTGGCCGATGCCGCCCAGGTCACGGGCGGTAAGCTGTACCTCATTGGCGGCGGCTGGGACAAGGTGACTGCCAATAAGTTTCCGCACCCGCAAAGCATGTCGATAGCGGTGTCGTTCAGGGTGCCGTGGACCGAGACTAACGAGAGGCACAGCTTCGAGGTCGAGATCGCGGGTGCAGACGGCGAGGCGATCGCCAAGGTCCCAGGGCAGTTCGAGGTCGGCCGACCACCGGGCACCCCGCCCGGACAGGACCAGCGGGCGCAATTCGCGGTAAACGTAAACTGGTCTATCAACAAGCCCGGCGGCTACGTCGTAGTAGCTCGTGTCGACGGCCAGGAGGGGCGGCGGTTTCCCTTCAATGTCGTGGCCGGGCCGATGGCGGGACAGGCGGCAAGCGGTGGCCAGGAGGGGAAGGAATAGAGGGACCGGCCGCTTTCACGGCCTTTGCTTTAGGAGGAGCTCAGGGCGGGAGCTAGCGAGACTACTCGATCTCGAAGTTTGGGTTCCAGGCTACCTCCCACAGGTGACCGTCGGGGTCCGCGAAGTAGCCCGAGTAGCCGCCCCAGAACAAGTCCTGGGCCGGCTTCACGATCGTTGCTCCTGCAGCGTGTGCCTCAGCCAATACAGCGTCGACCTCTGGTTGGCTTCTCACGTTGTGGGCGAGAGTGACTCCTGTGAAGCCGTGCCCTTCCGACGGCACGGTCGCGTCTTCCGCCAGGGCTTCACGCGGGTAAAGGCCAAGCCAAGTACCGGCTGTCTGAAACAAGGCTACGTTGCCTGAGCTGTAGTCTGTCGGTAGTCCAAGTCCGTCGCGGTAGAACCTGACCGATCGCTCGATGTCCGACACGCCCAGTGTCACGATGCTGATTCTCGGCTCCGCGGGACTCCCTCGTGCCGTTCCTAAGAGCGTTCTGGCCTCTTGGAGGCGCGGCGCAGACTTGGGTGGTGGTCGCTACCTCACACGGGGAGAGTGCATTGCCCCACTAGCTATCGGCTCGTTCAAATAGACGTCGCCGTTCCGAATCTTGATATTGAACCCGCAGTCCGGGTTGCTGCAGACCCACGCTTTGTAATGAATCGGAGCTCCCTGGCCCCCGAAATCGGACAGAGGCAACAGGCTCCCGGTCTCGCATTTCTGGCAGACAGGCCAACTGTCGTTCCCCACGAGTCCCTCCTCTCATTCCGCATCCGTCAGGTGACAAGCGGGGGCAAGTATATCACTCGTATCAGAACATCAACAAGCCCGATGCATTAGCCCGAATCCACCGAAGGAGGGCGTCGGGTTAGCGTCCTGAGGCGGCAAGAAGGTGCTCTTGTGCTTCTGGGATAATGGTTTTGTAGCAAAAAAACGGCCCCGGAAAAGGAGCACCCAATAGATGCTGCCACGCAACCACCCCGACCGGATCCAAATCACCTTCGACGACCGCCGCTTGGTGGCCAATGCCGGGCTGCTCCTTCCGGCCACCCTGGCGCGGCACCTCGGCCTGCCCGAACTCGTCCGGCAGCGCCTCGACCTGGGCGATGCCCCGGGGCGGGCGAACACGAGCGACAAGATGATGACGCTGGTGGCGTCTGCGCTGGCTGGGGGCGACTGCATTGACGACGCCGATGTGTTGCGCACCGGGGGGACGGCCTGCACCCTGGGCGGCACGGTCAAGGCGCCATCCACCCTGGGCACCTTCCTGCGCAGCTTCCGGTGGGGCCACGTCCGTCAACTCGACCGGGTGAGCCGCGAGTTGCTGGCCCGGGCTTGGCAGGCCGGGGCGGGACCCGGCGACGGGCCCCTGACCATTGACCTGGACTCCACCATCTGCGAGACCTACGGACTGGCCAAGGAGGGCGCCCGCCACCACGGCTATACCGGCAAGCGGGGCTACCACCCGCTGCCGGCCATCGCCGCCGGCACCGGAGACGTGCTGATGTCCCGGCTGCGCGAGGGCCGGGCCAACACCGCCCGCGGCGCCGCCCACTTCCTGCGGGAGACGGTGGGACGGGTGCGCTACGCCGGGGCCGACGGACGACTCACGCTACGGGCCGACAGCGGGTTCTACACTCATGGCGTGGTATCCGTCTGCCGCAAGATGGATGTCCGCTTCTCCATCACCATCCGCCAGCACAAAAGCCTGCACAATCTCATCGAGGCGATACCCGAAGATGCCTGGACGCCGATTCCTTACTGGATGGACGGTGCCGCCGATGTGGCCGAGACCACCTGCACCCCCTTCCAGGCCGAGGCGGACGCCGCGCCGGTACGGCTCATCGTCCGGCGGGTGAAGCCGACGCCCGGTTCCCAACTGGCCCTCTTCGCCAAATACAGCTATCATGGCTTCATCACCGACCGGGACGGGGAGTTGCTCGAACTGGAGGCTGACCATCGCCGCCACGCCGAGATCGAGAATGCCATACGCGACCTCAAGTACGGCGTCGGGCTGAACCATCTCCCCTCGGGCCGCTTCGCCGCCAACGGCGCCTGGCTGGCCGTCCAGACGATGGCCCACAACCTGGCCCGCTGGACGGCGCGGATCGGTCTGGGAGAGCGGATAGCCACCACCAAGACCCTCCGGCAGCGGTTCTTCTCCCTGGCCGGACGGCTCACCCGCTCGGCACGCCGGTTGACCCTGCATCTTCCGGATCGCTGGCCTTGGGCTGAGAAGTTCAGCCGCGCCTTGGCCCGGCTGCGAGCCATTCCACTCCCGGCCTGACGGCACCGTCGGCGACCGACCCACCCACCGGACAACCGAAGATCCCCGCAGACTCGTGCCAGCCCGGTCCGAGAGAGTTCCCTGCTGCGTATTCTCTCGCCATCCCGCGCATCGCAGCTCCCGCAGACGGCCATAGGGGCCCCTGTGCGGCGATGAAGACCGTCCGCCGACCTCCCTACCCCAAATGGAACCCAGACTATTTCCCCTGTAGCTCCCTCACCCCCCCCTTCCGCTTTCCTCACGCCGTCCATCGGTGTCCTTCGGTGGATTCGGGCTTAGGCGCTGAACCCCGTGAAGGTGCCGATCTCCAGGATCCTGCGAGCACCCAGGGCGCGTACGAGGAACTGCAGTAGCATGCCCTCCACCGGGCCCGAAAGCATCTGAGGCCCAGCCATCTTCTGATGCGTAACCTTGACCAGCTCTTCGAGATAGTCCGGTAGGGGTGTGGTGTGGTCTACGGCGTACTGCTCGATTTCAGGCCCGACGAAGCTCTCCATATAAATCTCCCCCAACCCTTTGATTTCCTGGCCTTGTGCTTAAACGCTCGCCATCACTCTGCCTAAGGTGCATGCGGACGAGACGGAGCTCTTCATAGGAGTAGCCGTCCCCCAGCAGCTCGCGGATCGGCGAGAGCAGACCGCTTCCTGTGCTCTTGAACGCGGCTTCAATGGCGGATACGCGGTCTGGAGAAGGGAGGACGTGACTGAGGTCGAGCGTTTCGCCGGCCTCGACGAGCTGTTCCAGGTGACTAGCGATGGTGCCCCAATTGAGGCCGCGGAGGTCGGCTACGTCAGCGATAGACCTTTGCTGTTCGAAAAGCCTCTTCGTTTCGTGGTAAGTGGCACCCAGGTTCCGCGCAGGGCGTCTTCTTTCTCTCCGAGAGACTGGGGCCGATCGCTCGGCGAGGCCGTTTTTGTGGGCGTAGTCACGGACCACCCGCAGAAATGAGTCTCCAAACTCCTGAAGCTTCGTCGTCCCGACGCCCGATATACGCGAAAAGCTCTCATTGCTCTGCGGAAAGTAGTACGCCATCTGTTGGAGCGAAACGTCGCCGAACACCACGAAAGGGGGCACGCCCCTTGTGTCGGCAATCTCCTTCCTCAAAGTGCGTAGCTGCTCGAACAGCGCTCTGTCGTAGTCAAGTTGGTCGGAGTCGCGGCCTGCACTGCCGTCGACCTCGGGCTTTGGCCTGGTGAGAGTGAGGTTCTCGCGGCGGTTGAGGAAGTTTCGTCCCTCGCTCGTAACCGCCAGCGTCGGGTAGTCGCCCGCCTCCTTGGCCAGAAGGCCCTTGCCGACCAGGAGCCCGACGGTGTGCCTGATTTCTTCGACGCCGAGGTCGCGGACTATGCCGTAGACAGAAAGGTGGTCGTGGCCAAGCTCCCGGACCTTCTTGGTGTTCGCTCCTCTCAGGACATCGGTCACGTGCTTGGAGCCGAACCGTTGGCCTGTGCGAATCACGGCGGAGAGGACCTTCTGAGCGATCTGAGTCGCGTCGAACTCCTCTCTCACGGTCAGACAGATATCGCACCCGCCGCAACTTTCCTTGTCCCAGCTCTCGCCAAAATAGCCCAGCAGATATCGGCGTCGGCAGGTCCGGACCTCGCAAAACTCGATCATCTGGTCCAGCTTCCGGCCGGCGGTCTCTCGTTCCTGCCCGTCCTCGATCTTCTTGATGAAGAACTCCTGGTTCATCCTGTCGTGATGGGAGAAAAACAGGACGCACTCGGCGGGAAGTCCGTCCCGTCCCGCACGTCCGGTCTCCTGGAAGTAGCCCTCGATAGACTTGGGCAGGTCGAAGTGGACGACGAGCCGTATGTCCGGCTTATCGATGCCCATCCCAAAGGCGATGGTGGCGATTATGACGGGCACCTCATCGTTGATGAACCGCTCCTGGGTCGTTCTGCGCACCGACGAGTCTAGCCCCGCGTGGTAGGGTAGCGCCGGGAAACCCTCGGTAGACAAGTTGGCCGCCAGCGACTCGGTGTCCTTCCGCGAGAAGCGATAGACGATCGCCGATTCGCCTTTGTGGGTTTCGAGGAGGTCCAGCAACGCGTCGAAGGACCACATTTTCGGCCTGACCGCATACGACAGGTTCGGACGGTCGAAGCTGGCGAGAAAGGTCTCTGGTTGCCGAAGCCCTAGCTGCTCGACAATGTCCTGGCGCACCTTCTCCGTCGCCGTGGCCGTGAGGGCGATCATAGGCACACCAGGGAGGAGCGTTCGGAAGGACTTCAGGTTTCGATAGTCTGGGCGAAAGTCGTGTCCCCACTCCGAGATGCAGTGGGCTTCGTCTACGGCGATCAGCGACACATTCAAGTTGCTCAGGAAGTGCTGAAACCCCGATACGGTGAGTCTCTCGGGCGCCAGATACAGTATCTTCGTCTTACCGTTCAAGCTCCGCGCCCTCACCTCGGATACCTCCGACTGCGAAAGGCTGCTGTTGATGAAGTCAGCCTCAATCCCGTTGGCCCGGAGCCCGTCTACCTGGTCCTTCATAAGTGCTATCAGCGGGGAGACCACCAGCGTGAGCCCGTCGAGGTGGAGGGCAGGCAGCTGATAGCAGAGCGACTTGCCCCCTCCCGTAGGCATGAGCACCAAAGTCTCCCTTCCGTCCAGCACGTTGGCGATGATCTCCTTCTGGAGAGGAAGGAACCGGTCATAGCCAAAGTAGGTCTTGAGGAGGTCTAGAGGGGTGGTCTGAGGCATTATCCAGCAGCTATTCCGGAACGCGCTATGGTCATGAACATCTCAAACAAAGCGTCGATTCTTCACGTGTAACCTATATGCCCGGTCTGTACCCTCTTGTTCCTTCTCCCCTAGCGGGAGAAGGCTAGAGCCTGCCCTGAGTTTACCGAAGGGATGAGGGGGAGATTGTCGGTTGACTCGCCCTGTCGCCGGTGCTAGCCTACGCTCGCCGGGCCAGAGGCGCTCCCGCCGAACGAATCGGGCCGCAGGCAAGCTGCCAATGCCCTACGAAACACCTGATAACCTGGTCGAATTGCTCGATGGCGTTGTCAATCAAGCCGCCCAGACGGCTTTCTACTCGTCCATGTTGAACGGCCATCGAAGAATACGCAACCCTGAGGACTTTGGCAACATACCGGTCACCTCTCTCGAGACCTATCGAAGACAACGCTTCGCCGACGTCCTCGCCGAGCCCTCGAAAGTGGAGTGGATAGTCGGGCCCTACAAGGGACAGTCCCCTGATTCGGTAGCTGTTGCCGAAGGCCCTGAAGAGGAGGCCAATCGCTACGAGCTGCTAACCGACGCTGTTAAAGATTGCATATCGCTTCAGACAAAGAGGACGTGCGCAGTAGTGACCTCCCCCGAAAAAAGGTACTTTGCTTCTGAGGTGGCCACCATATTGATCAACGCGGGGATCCCGTCCCACGTCTTCACAGACAAAGGCACGTCGCGTACTTACGAGCTGGTCGAGCATGTCAGCCCCGAAGTCGTCGTGTTACTGTCGGACAACCTGTCCGAGACAAGACTCCCGGAAGACACCGAGCTGTGCATCACCTTCCGGCGTTCGCATATCCTCCGAGCGTTCCAGCAGCTTGACGTGTATATCGTCGACGAGCTCGGTTTTCTCGGACATTCGACCGACTGCGAAAGCTACAAACTGAACAGAGACGTCTACTACTTTGAGCGGTCTGAGGGCGGGAATCTGATCGTAACGTCGCTCTACAAACGGGTTCAGCCCATGCTGAGAATCGAGACCATGGACAAAGTGGCCCATCTAGGAAACCATGCGCTTGAATTCACGGAGTTGTCGCCTTCTCCGTGAGGCGACATAGACTGTAGGGGCACGGCACGCCGTGCGCCCGGCCGATGCGTACACCTTGCAGAAAAGTCGCCGCCGTTTGTCTCCCTGAGTCCCGATTCGGCCCCGATGCCGCATCGGGGGGACGAAGGGCCTGGGGAGGGGGTGTCCTCCGTCTCGCTTGTGCAGAAAGACCATGTTGTTTGGAGGCCATGGCGATCGACCGTGGGCGTAGCAGATGTTCACACAGCCAATTGATCACGATCTCCTGAACGCGATTCATAGCGCACCCGAGTCACCGGCGTTCGTCTATTCTGAATCAGATCTTCGACAGTCTGCCTCCGCGTTGCGAACCATCGCTGATACGGCAGGCGCCACGCTGCTGTACTCGATCAAGTCCTGTGAGCTGTCCGGTGTCCTCGAGACAGTGCAGCCGTATGTCAATGGGTTCGGGACCAGCTCGCTATTCGAGTCCCGGCTGGCTCGCCAGGTGCTCGGTGACGCCGGCACTGTTCACCTGTTCGCCTCGGCCATCAGCCCTGAGGAGATCGACGAGCTAGTCGCGCTCTCCGACTACGTATCACTAAACTCCCTGGGCCAATTAGCCCGCTACGGTCCGGCGATACACGGAAACGCGAAATGTGGACTGAGGGTGAACCCAGGCCGATCGTTTGTAGCCGACAACAGATACGATCCCAGTAGAAGACACTCCAAACTTGGGGTGACGCTCGACCGCGTACTGTCTGCCGCCGAGGAAAAAGAACTTAGCGAAGTAGACGGGCTGCATCTCCATACTAACTGCGACTCAACTGATCTGAATGAGCTCCTCGCGACGGTGCGTCATACGGCCGACCAGCTTGGCGGGGTCCTCGAGAGGATGGAGTGGATCAATCTGGGTGGCGGCTACCTGTTCGAGGATAGCGTGACCCTCGACCCGTTCTACGAAGCCGTCAGCTTGTTGCGTTCAAAATACGGCCTCCAGGTTTTCGTGGAACCCGGCGCCGCTTTGGTCCGAAAGGCCGGCTATCTCCTCGCCACCGTTCTTGACATATTTGACAGCGACGGCAAAACGATCGCCGTCCTGGACACAACGGTCAACCATATGCCCGAGGTGTTCGAATACCAGTACTCGCCGGACGTGATCCGCCATAGCGCGGACGGCCGGCATCGCTACATCCTGGCAGGTCGTTCGTGCCTGGCGGGCGACCTGTTTGGCGAATACGCGTTCGACGAGCCTTTAGAGACAGGTTCTCGGGTCCTGTTCGCCAACATGGGGGCATACACTCTGGTCAAAGCCCACATGTTCAACGGGATCAACCTTCCCGCGGTCTACGCGCTAACCGAAGATGGGAGCCTTGTGCTCAAAAAGCGTTTTACGTACGACGATTTCTTGTCTCGCTCAGGGGCCGATACACGTGTTTTTGCTTGAAAAAGAAGCCGAGATTCCCGCCGTCCCTAGACACAAGGACCTGCTGCCGTACCTGGCGGAAGCCGTCCCGAGCCATATTGACGACGGGCTGGTACCGCTGCGTTTCGTGATCACCGATTCGGACGCCGATCGCTATCTCTGCGAGGTGGGCGTGCTCGGAGACACGAACGGGGGCACAAGGCCGTCGACGTCGGTCTTTCGGTTCATCCGAAGGTCCACGGAAAGGACCAACGACTTCAACGCCGCGCTGATCGTGCCCACCGGCATCGGGGCGGAGATCGGCGGCCACGCCGGCGATGCGGCCCCGGTCGCGCGGCTCTTGGCCACAATATGCGACAACCTGATAACACACCCGAACGTCGTCAACGCCTCGGACGTCAACGAGATCCCGGACAACGGCCTCTACGTCGAGGGCAGTGTACTGTGCCGCCTCCTGATGGGCACGGTCGGACTGCAAAAAGTCCGCTCTAACCGCGTGCTGGTCGTCATCGACGCGCACGAGGACGAGATGTTCACGAGCGCCGCGGTGAACACGGTGAGCGGGGCCCGAGCGTCCTACGGCTTGCGGTGTCCGCGGGTTCTGACCGTCGACACCATGGTAGACCTGATGGCCGGCTACAGCTCCTCCGGGCGCGCAGCCGGACGCGTTGAGCGGCTCGAGAAGCTATGCGCCGTGCTGGACGACCACAAAGGCGAGTACGACGCGGTGGCTCTGTCTTCGGTAATCGACGTGCCGAGGGAGTTCCACATGGAGTACTACCTTAGCGAGGGTGAGATGGTGAATCCCTGGGGCGGTGTCGAGGCGATGCTGACCCACGCCATCTCGTATCTCTACGACGTGCCTTCGGCGCACTCACCGATGCTCGAATCGCGCGAGATCACGCAGATGACTCCCGGAATCGTCGATCCGAGGATGGGCGCCGAGGCGGTCTCCCTGACGTTCCTCCAGTGCGTGCTGAAGGGCCTGCATCGGGCCCCCAGAATACTAACGGACCCAGACGCCATGGGCCAGGCGGGTGTGCTGACAGCGGCCGATGTTGGGTGCCTGGTCATCCCCGACGGCGGCCTCGGCCTGCCGACGCTCGCCGCTCTGGAACAGGGAATACCGGTTATCGCCGTCCGAGAGAACCGGAACCTGATGCGCAACGATCTCGCCGCGCTTCCATGGGCGTCCGACCAGCTTCACATCGTGGACAACTACTGGGAGGCCCTTGGGGTCATGGCCGCGATCAAGGCTGGGATAGCTCCTGAGTCGACCCGCCGCCCCCTCGACGGCACCCTCGTCCAGCGAGCCAGGATTGATCCCGGATCGGACGCCGGTTGACCAGCGAAACGCGGCCCTGTTGCTCCCCATGTAGGGGCAGGTTTCAAACCTGCCCTGTCTCGTACTGTAAATCACAGTATCTGTCGCAGCGCTAAGGCCAATGAACCCAACGATGCCCAATATCCAACTCGTTGGACGCGTCTCCACGAACGCGAGCGAGGCCCTGCGCAACAGCCTTCTAAAATCGCGAAACATGTTCAGCTTCTACAGAACGACCTTCGACCGCCTCGGTATCTCCCACGACGACATCCTGAACAGCGACCCCCTAGACGTCCTCCGACAGCTCCCGCTACTGACCGAAGATACGCTCCACGAGCTGACAGAGGAGAGCTTGAGAGTCGCAGACCGGATAATAGACGTAGAAACCTCCTCCGGGACCACCGGGCCAAGGAAGAGAAGGTTCATCTCCTATGCCGACGACGTTTCAGACCACGAGGTCCTCGCGGAGATGTTCGCCCTCTGCGGCATCGGCCCGTCGGACAGAGTGGCGTGTCTCGACGTGGACCCTGTAAACCTGATGGTCTCTTTCACGAAGGCGCTTGACCTATTGGGGGCAGAGGAGGCCTACGCGTTCTGCGTTGCACCTGAGCCAAACCGTCCGATTGACAGCCTGGCGAGGCTGAACCCCAGCGTGATCGTCAGCGCTCCATCGATCATCAGACGGAGCCTGGAGCAGCTGAGGAGACACATTGCCGAGCCCGGTTCGAGACTGTCGAAGCTCGTCTGCTTCGGGGAGCCGCTGCCTCACCATCTCCGTTCCACTCTAGAGTCCGGCCTAGGCGTCGAGGTGTTCGTCTATTATGGAGCGACCGAGACCTCGTCTCTCGGGATCGAATGCTCGGCCCACGATGGCGTCCATCTGCTGACCGACAGGAACGTTATAGAGATCGAGACCCGCGATCCGGCGGGCTTGCGAGGCCAGATCGTTGTTACTACCCTGAAGCAGCAGACCCTCCCTCTGCTGCGGTACGCCCTGAAGGACGAAATCGCGGTCAAGGCCGGCGAGTGCCAGTGCGGGCTAAGTTACCCCAGGGTGGAGGTAACCGGGAGGTCCATAGAAGGCTTTTCGGTCTTGGGGGTCACGGTATCCTACAGCGCGATCGAAAACTGTGTCTATCAGCATGCAGACGGTCCAAATCTCATCGAGCTGGTTCTTACTCGCACGGTTCGGGACAAGCTTACGATAGTAGTTCCCGAGTCGTTGCGAGGTCGAGAGAATCGAATCGGGGAATCGTTGCTCACCGGTAAGCACGACGTCGGCTTCCTCATCGGAAGCCGCTACCTCGACCTTGAATTCTCCTTTGTGCCCGAGAGCTATTTCAAGGCGTCCAGAAAACGTCGTAGCATAGTCGACCTTCGCGGGAGAAGTGACGACCGCCCGACGACCCCGCAGCCGGAAGCCGTGACCCAACGTGCCTGATGTAATCGAGACCGATGTGCTGGTGGTCGGCGGAGGAGGCGCCGGCTGCAGGGCCGCGATCGAGACCTACGACCGGGGCGTCGACGTTGTGCTGGCGCTCAAGGGCAGGCTTGGACATAGCGGCTGCACGGTCAACGTTGGGACCACCGCGGCCGTAGGCCCCTGGAGCCGCGAGAAAGACTCAACCTCATTGGCTATGCGAGACCTCCTGGCCCACGGTGGGTTTCTTGGCAATCAGGACCTCGCGAAGGTGCTCGTAGACGAGTCTGCTGAGCGAGTCCTGGAGCTGGAGCGATGGGGCATCGACTTCGAAAGAGACGACGAAGGAGATATCGCGCCCAGTTGGTCTCCCGCCCACACCTATCCCAGGAATTTCGTGTTCAAACCGCGGCCAGACAGCTGGCACGACTACGGCTTTCCCCCAGGCTTCGCCATGATGGATGTCCTCGAGGAACAGGTGCGCACGAGAGACATCCGGATCATAGAGCACGTGACGTTGATCGACCTTCTTAAGTCCGACGGAATGGTCGTCGGCGCAGCGTGCCTTGACTACGCAAACAACAGGCTCGTCGTATTCCGGGCCAAGGCCGTAATCCTCGCAACCGGCACGTATAGCCAGGTCTTCGCCCCCTCCACCGTTTCCGTCCATGAGACTGGGGACGGCCAGGCTGCCGCCTACAGGGCCGGTGCCGAGCTCATTGATATGGAGAGCACGCAGTTTGTTGCGACCTCCGTCCCTTTTCCCGCCGGTACCAGATTCTTGAACGCCGACGGACAGCAATTCCTTGAAAAGTACGGCATAGCAGACCCGAGACGCGTGACCAAAGAGGAGCTGTGCTACGCGATCTGGACTGAGATCAGGGAGGGCAGGGGGACGGACCGTGAAGGGATACTGCTGGATATGACCTCGGCTCTCCGGAAGGACCCATCGTTCATCTTCCTACCCCTGATAGAGGAGTATCTGCAGACCAACAAACGCGCCGACGACCGCTCTCACTCAAAGATCCTCGATCCATTCAAGCACCCTGTGGAGTCCTCTCCGCGCGCTCATACCATGATAGGCGGCATCCGGACAAACGAGAGGTGCGAGACAAATGTCCCGGGGCTGTACGCCGCAGGAGCAGTTGCCGGCGGAGTTTACGGCCTGGCCCGTCCCGAAGGCTACACGTCGATGATCACACTGGTGTTCGGCCAGAGGGCCGGACTATTTGCCGCCGACGCTGCGAGGTCGCAACGAGCCCCAGCTCTCGATGAAGAGGCAGTCCACGCCATCGTTGAGGACGCTTCAAAGCTGGTCGACAACGCGGAAGGCGTACCTCCGGATGTGGTGAAAAACGAGGTCCGGACGGTCCTCAGAAAAAACGCCTGGGTCATGAAGGACCAAGACGGACTCGCCGAGGGACTCGAGCAGATACGACACATCGGGGCCTCTTACCCGATACTGATGGCCTCGGACGGCTACGGTTGGGCGGCCGCCCTTGAGGTCCGCAACATGCTTCTGGTTGCTGAGCTGATGCTCGTCGGAAGCATAGAACGAAAAGAGAGCCGAGGCGCCTTCTTTAGGGCCGACTATCCGAAGACCGACAACGTGCACTGGCTGAAGAACTTAGTCTATCGACAAGTCGACGGCGAGCCGACCCTCAACACGGCCGACGTCGATCTCAAGTCCTGCGGCCCGAAATCGCTCTCCGACCAGACGACTCACATGGGACGATGGGTAGATTAGACCAAACATCCGGCTATCCCTAGTATGCGCCGGACGCGTAGTGTTGACGGGGAGCGGGTGTCCCATTACCGCATATCCCGAGTAGTCCCGATACCCCATCGGGACGTATCGAGGGACCCTTTGGGAGCAACCCCACCGTCCGAAGGCTATAATGCACTGGCACGAAAAACCACAGAGGAGACAGAATGCCTCAAACTGACACCAAAGACACCGTAGTCGTCCAGCCGGATGCCGAGCGCCTGTTCTGTGAAACGGCCCTCAACGCCGCAGCTCTCACTCCCGCCGACGCCGCCACCGTAGCCGACGCTCTGCTTGAGGCCGACCTTCGAGGGGTCTATTCCCACGGCATACAGATACTGCCGAGGTACGTGCGCGGACTGAAGGAAGGTATAAATCCGAGCCCCAACATAAAGACCATAGTGGATGCCGGGGCCCTTGCTCTCCTCGATGGTGACAACGGGATGGGGCAGATCGTCTCGGTGAAGGCCATGAACATGGCAATCGACAGGGCCCGTCAACACGGCATCGCTGCGGTCGGAGTGCGCAACTCCAACCACCATGGCGCGCTGGCCTACTACGGTATGATGGCGGTCGAACAGGATATGGTCGGTATCTGTAGCACGAACGGCCCGGCTGTCATGGCTCCGTGGGGCGGAGTGACCGAGACGCTGAGCAACAACCCTATCTGCTTCGCCATTCCTGCTGGGGACAGCTATCCGATTGTGCTCGATATGGCGGTAAGCACGGCCGCGCGAAACAAGATACGGGTGGCTGCAGCCAGGGGCGAGAAGATACCCCTGGGCTGGGGCCTGGACCGCCAAGGGCAGCCCACCGACGACCCCCAGAAGGCGCTCGATGGCCTCCTGGCCCCTATGGCCGAGGCGAAGGGCTTTGGACTCGCCGCCGTGCTAGAAGGACTTACGTCCATTCTAAGCGGCGGCCCGGTAGCCAAGGAGGTGCCCAGAGACACCCTCTTTTCTACCGACGTGCTGCATCCCACTAGGGCGAGCCACTACTTTCAGGCAATCGACGTCGGCCGTCTAGCCCCGATCGCTGAGTTCAAGGCTCGCGTGGACGATCTGGCGCGCCAGGTGCACGAGAGCGATCTGGCGAAGGACACTGAGGCAGTCTTCATGCCAGGTGAGATAGAGTTCATGACGAGGGAACGGCGTCTCAAAGAAGGCATCCCAATCTTTGCCGCAGTCGTTCAGTCTCTCGACAGGCTAGCTGAGGAGATTTCCATAGAGCCGTTGCCCCGCTAGCAATTAGTCACATTACCCCCGGCTGGTCGCTTTGTCACTCTGACGGATGAGATGGGCCTTCTGCCGGCGTAGAGACGCCCCGCTGGGGCGTCTCCAAGGCTCGATCGACAGACGATTCACTGTTGATTGAGCAATTGCACCCGACCTTCTAGCCTCCCCAGATTGGGAGAGGTTGACACTGCACAGGCACGTCGGTAAACTCACACCTGAACCTGATTCTCGCATGTTCTGAGAGTCCGCGATCTGTATGCCGCCGTCGGCCTGGTCGCACCCTCGCAGCTACCGACATTAGTCGAGTTTTAAGCCCGCGTCTGTCTGGTGCCCGGAAAGCGAGTGCGAAAGGGGAGGTCCATGGGTCTGGGATCATTCTTCAAGCGGCTGCTCGGGATAAAGTCCGGTCCACCATCTGCTCCCGCGAAGGCGGCACCAGCGCCTCCCGCGGCTGCGCCCACCCCGCAACCCCCGCCCGCCCAGGCGCCCAAGGCACCGGCTCCTACGCCTCCGCACGCCAAGGAAGTACCGGCGGAAGTTCTTACCGGAGAAGGTGGTGCTCCCCCGGGTGCGACCATGGTCTTTCAGACAGTCCCCATCCAAATGGCCACCCTTGTAGTCAAGAGCGGCGATGAGGAGGGTAAGACCCTCAAGCTCGCCGAGGGCCGTACAACGATTGGAAGTGCGCCTGACAGCGAGGTCAAGCTTGATTCTCTCGTAAAAAGTCTGTGTAGGTCGAATTAGAACAAACGTACCCACACCTGGGTACAATATACAGTCTCTGTTCCGTACACTACCCCAACATACGGTAGCGCGCAGATGTGCTAAATCGCTGGAACTTCCTCAAAACGGGTTTTGTGCAGGTCGAATTAGAACAAACGTACCCACACCTGGGTACAATATACAGTCTCTGTTCCGTATACTACCCCAACATACGGTAGCGCTCAGATGTGCTAAATCGCTGGAACTTGCTCAAAACGGGTTTTTACGAGGGGATCAAGCTTGACCATCCTTCGGTCGACTCGGCCCACGCGCTGATACGCGCTAGCCAGGGCCGCCATACCCTTTTCGACCTCGGCAGCGCAGCTGGTACCTGGGTTAATGGCGACGCGGTGAGCGGGACGTTCATCGGCGACGGCAGCAGCATCTCTGTCGGCTCGACCGAGCTCTATTTCACGCGCATCGGCAGCGCGGCGGCCGACCCTGAGTCCAAGGGCTTCGGAAAAAACGGGGTGCTGATGGTGCGCTCCGGGCCATCGAAGGGAAGTAGCTTTCCTGTGGGGGATGACGACGTCGTGATTGGGCGAAAGTCTGGTGAGGGTGGTGCTCAGATCGACGACCCCTCCTTTAGCCCGAATCCACCGAAGGACACCGATGGACGGCGTGAGGAAAGCGGAAGGGGGGGGTGAGGGAGCTACAGGGGAAATAGCCTGGGTTCCATTTGGGGTAGGGAGGTCGGCGGACGGTCTTCATCGCCGCACAGGGGCCCCTATGGCCGTCTGCGGGAGCTGCGATGCGCGGGATGGCGAGAGAATACGCAGCAGGGAACTCTCTCGGACCGGGCTGGCACGAGTCTGCGGGGATCTTCGGTTGTCCGGTGGGTGGGTCGGTCGCCGACGGTGCCGTCAGGCCGGGAGTGGAATGGCTCGCAGCCGGGCCAAGGCGCGGCTGAACTTCTCAGCCCAAGGCCAGCGATCCGGAAGATGCAGGGTCAACCGGCGTGCCGAGCGGGTGAGCCGTCCGGCCAGGGAGAAGAACCGCCGCCGGAGGGTCTTGGTGGTGGCTATCCGCTCTCCCAGACCGATCCGCGCCGTCCAGCGGGCCAGGTTGTGGGCTATCGTCTGGACGGCCAACCAGGCGCCGTTGGCGGCGAAGCGGCCCGAGGGGAGATGGTTCAGCCCGACGCCGTACTTGAGGTCGCGTATGGCATTCTCGATCTCGGCGTGGCGGCGATGGTCAGCCTCCAGTTCGAGCAACTCCCCGTCCCGGTCGGTGATGAAGCCATGATAGCTGTATTTGGCGAAGAGGGCCAGTTGGGAACCGGGCGTCGGCTTTACCCGCCGGACGATGAGCCGTACCGGCGCGGCGTCCGCCTCGGCCTGGAAGGGGGTGCAGGTGGTCTCGGCCACATCGGCGGCACCGTCCATCCAGTAAGGAATCGGCGTCCAGGCATCTTCGGGTATCGCCTCGATGAGATTGTGCAGGCTTTTGTGCTGGCGGATGGTGATGGAGAAGCGGACATCCATCTTGCGGCAGACGGATACCACGCCATGAGTGTAGAACCCGCTGTCGGCCCGTAGCGTGAGTCGTCCGTCGGCCCCGGCGTAGCGCACCCGTCCCACCGTCTCCCGCAGGAAGTGGGCGGCGCCGCGGGCGGTGTTGGCCCGGCCCTCGCGCAGCCGGGACATCAGCACGTCTCCGGTGCCGGCGGCGATGGCCGGCAGCGGGTGGTAGCCCCGCTTGCCGGTATAGCCGTGGTGGCGGGCGCCCTCCTTGGCCAGTCCGTAGGTCTCGCAGATGGTGGAGTCCAGGTCAATGGTCAGGGGCCCGTCGCCGGGTCCCGCCCCGGCCTGCCAAGCCCGGGCCAGCAACTCGCGGCTCACCCGGTCGAGTTGACGGACGTGGCCCCACCGGAAGCTGCGCAGGAAGGTGCCCAGGGTGGATGGCGCCTTGACCGTGCCGCCCAGGGTGCAGGCCGTCCCCCCGGTGCGCAACACATCGGCGTCGTCAATGCAGTCGCCCCCAGCCAGCGCAGACGCCACCAGCGTCATCATCTTGTCGCTCGTGTTCGCCCGCCCCGGGGCATCGCCCAGGTCGAGGCGCTGCCGGACGAGTTCGGGCAGGCCGAGGTGCCGCGCCAGGGTGGCCGGAAGGAGCAGCCCGGCATTGGCCACCAAGCGGCGGTCGTCGAAGGTGATTTGGATCCGGTCGGGGTGGTTGCGTGACAGCATCTACTGGGTGCTCCTTTTCCGGGGCCGTTTTTTTGCTACAAAACCATTATCCCAGAAGCACAGGAGCGCCTTCTTGCCGCCTCAGGACGCTAACCCGACACCCTCCTTCGGTGGATTCGGGCTTAGCCAACGCCATGCGCTGGTGCGCCCTTCCACTGATGGCTGTCTTGTCTACGACCTGGGGAGCTATAACGGGACGAAGGTAAACGGCGTCGAGCTTGCCGGCAATTCTCTTAGCAGCGGTGATGTTGTCAAGCTCGGCGAGGTCGAGATGGAATTCGTCCAGAAAGCGGCCACCTAGCTCGAGGACGCCCTCTCACAGGAAATCACCTCCGGCCCTGTCTCTCTGAGTCCGCCTCAGGCGGACTCAGAGCCTGCACTGAGCTCCGACTGGAGTCGCGAGTCCTACTCGGACCTGCCGAAGTGGTCTGCGGAGGGGTGGTTCCCAGCATTGTCAGTACCGCCCAGATGCTTCCTCTCTCGGCCCAGCTGCTCACGTCATCTTCCATATCGGCCCGGCAGTAAGGCTTGATAGCCTGGGCGCGTAGCTGATAAAATCGGATCACGGTGGGGATTCGTCTAGTGGTAGGACGACAGACTCTGGATCTGTAAGCCGAGGTTCGAATCCTCGATCCCCAGCCACCATAATTGGCCGAGCGTGGCGCATTCGTCTAGCGGCCAAGGACACCGCCCTCTCAAGGCGGAGATCACGGGTTCGAATCCCGTATGCGCTACCAGTACTCCCCTTTTTGCCTTGCGCTTAGCTATGAATAGTGCTAACATCCCTCCGCTGGTGGTAAAGGACTGGTGGTAAAGGTGGTAAAAAGGAGGGACCCCAATGGCAAGTTTGACGGCGGCCAAAGTGCGGGAATTGAGCAAGTCCGGTCGGTACGGTGACGGCGGAGGGCTGTACCTGAGCATCGCTAAGGCGGGCTCAAAATCGTGGGTGATGCGCCTTCGCGTTGACGGGAAACGGACGGACAAGGGCCTGGGCGGGTATCCAACGGTATCCCTAACGGCGGCTCGGAAGGTCGCCGACGCCTACCGCGTCGCGGTCGAGGAAGGCCGTAACCCCTGGTCGGACGATGAGCGGGACCGCATGGAACGGGCGCAGGACCTTGACCGCATGCCGACGTTCGATGAAGCCACCCGCAAGGTCCACGCCGCCAAGCTGCCGGGCTTTAGCAGCGCCAAGCACGGGCGCAATTGGATCCAGATGTTGGAGCGCCATGTGCTCCCGGTCTTTGGCGATACCCCGGTTGACGAAATCAGGCAACGCGAGGTAAAGGACTTTTTCGAGCGGCTTGGCCCGACCTTGACCGAGACAGCCCGCCGCCTGCGCTTCAGGATGCGCGAGATATTCGACGATTGCATTGAGTCCGGGTACATCACCGTCAACCCCGCTGGCGATGGTATCAGGGGGTCGGTGAAGCGTTGGAGTAGTCACCGCAAGGTCAAGCACTTCAAGGCCCTGCCCTACGATCAAATGCCCGGCGTGGTTGACAGGATTCTGGACTCCCAGGGCATGAGGGAGACTCGGCTTGCCCTTGCCTTCGTCGTGTTGACCGCCGCCCGTTCCGGTGAAGTCCGGGGCGCACGATGGGACGAGATCGAAAACGGTGTCTGGACCATTCCCGCCGAGCGTATGAAGGCCGACCGGCCCCATGCGGTCCCGTTGTCAATTCAGGCCAGCGTCGTGCTCCAAGACGCGAGGGCGGCGGCGGGCAAGCGGCAGAAGTCGGAGAAGCGGCGGCCAGGTTATGCCCCCAGCTTAGAAACCGATTACGCGCCCAAGGAAGGGCTGATATTCCCGCACCCGTCGGGCCAGCCGTTGAGCGAGAATGCCCTTTCACTACGCACCCGCAAGGACAAGCTAGGATGTACGCCGCACGGCTTCCGGTCCAGTTTCAAGGGCTGGGCAACGGCTGATGGGCGCTGGTCGTGGGAAGCTATCGAGCTTTGCCTTGCTCACCGGGTGGGAAATTCAGTCGCGCAGGCTTACTTTCGGGATGATCTCTTAGAGCAACGGCGGGCGGTGATGCAGGAATGGGCCGATTACGTCTGGAATATCCGGCCCTTCTAATCGTCGAATCCTACGGCAAAAGCTCTTGAACCAGCGCCGCGTAGCCTGGGTCGGGTGTGTGAGGGATGCCGCCGTGGATGCGAATGTGGTCCGACCTGCAGAGCGTCGTTGTGTTGGAGAGCGCGTAAGGTTTGCCCCCGTGCTCAAGATGCGTGACGTGGTGGACTTCGAGGAGACCGGCCCGACCGCACCCTTCAGCCTGGCAACGCCAGCGGTCACGATCTAGCGCGGCCATCCTCACCCCTGCCCATCGACGTCGGTTGACCTTCGCCCAATGCCGGGACTGGCTACCCGACGACGGCATGGGTAGGTCCTGCTCCGTTCGTCTTCGCCCGACCACGTTGGCCCACTGAGACCGCAAGGATGGCCGCGGCGACCGCATCATGACCCTGTGGGCATGGCCCTCGAAGTGCTCTAGGAGCCGGGCGTCACCGAAGCTCAGTTGTTCATCGCGCTGAAAAATGCGGTCCATGACCTTCTCAACGATGATGCGGTCATTGGGGTCGGGGAGTGTGGTCATCCCGTTTCAACCCCTATAGCCATGAGAATGACCACGATGATTACGAGTAAGACTGGCATTGCCGACGGACGGGTCCTGGTGGCCGGAGGCCTGGACTTCAGCGACCCCGAGTCCCTGTACTCCTCGCCTGAGCCAGTTAACGTGGTGGAGATTCTCGATCCGCGCACTGGCGACTGGCAGCGAGCGGCCGCCATGAACCAGGCTTCGGAAGAGCAATGGCTCTTTTCGCTGAACGATGGGCGGGTGCTGGCTATAGGGGCCGCGAGGGATGGATCGTCCGATCCGACGGTTCACGCCGAGGTCTACGATCCCGCGATCGACACGTGGACGCTCGTCAAGGGCCCGGATATTCACTATGCGCCCACGGATGTCATCGAAATGTCCTATGGCAGACTGCTGGTGTTCGGCGTACTTTCCGGTCGTGAGGGACAGTTCCCGGAAGCCAGGATATACGACTTCGCGACAGACACGTGGAGTCCCGGAGGTGAGATTGCCCATGCTCGGCCAACGGCCACGCTGGTGTTGCTGCCGGACGGCAGAGTGCTGGCGGCGGGCGGCGAATATGGCTGGGGAGAAGGCTTCCCGCCCTACTCAACCACCGAGATATTCGATCCAGGTGCGCTCTCGTGGTCGGTGGGTCCCGATCTGTCAGAACTGAGGGGCAGCTCTTCGGCGACCCTTCTACGTGATGGGAGGCTTCTGTTGGCCGGTGGCATTGGAGAAGTCAAAGTGGCTCCCAATAGTCGCTGGGCTCTACGAGTCCCCATGGCGGCGAGCATCAATTGGAGTAGCGGTTCTGCTAGCCGTCGTACTGCTGTCGTCATGTGATGATGGGACAACGGTGCTGCCCACAGCAATCCCGCAGACTATCTCTGCGACCAGCACGCCGGGACAGGTTCCACCAACTTTGACGCCTGAGCCAACTCGTACGACGCTCCCTGAGTCCACACCCAGTCAGATTCCTACAGCAGCGCCGACTTCCGAGCCCACATCAACTCAAACGCCAGTTTCGGACCTTCCGCCTCCGGGTGCAGTACGAGATCTTCAAGCAGTCAGCGTAACTGAGACCTCGATCATGCTTCAGTGGAAGCCGCCTGCGAACAGCGATGCGGCTTCGGTCGAACGCTATGAAGTGATACGAGACATATCCTTGCGCCCGGACGAGCACTACTTCGTATCGGAAACGGCGTTTACCGAGACGGGTCTGAGGAGCGGCACGGAGCACAAGTACCGAGTAAAGGCGATTGGGGAAGGCGGAACGGAAGGCGAAGAAGTCAGCATAAGAGTATCTACGCTGGACTCATCGACGCCTGAGCCAACCCGCACTCCCACGCCTGAACCTACACCAACGCGGGCTGCTACGCCGACTCACACACCTGAACCTACACCAACAGAAATCCCAGTTGGCTTTGGTCCTGGAACATATGAAGTCAGTAAGGATATCTCACCTGGCACATATGTGGGTAGGGCAGGAACTGGGGCACTGGATTCGTGCTCATGGACGCGGCTGAGCGGCGCGTCGGGCGAGTTCTCGGACGTCATCGCCGTTGACAACGCCCGTGGACAGTTCTACGTGGAGATTCTCGATACCGATAAGTACTTCAGGACTGGCTGTGTCGTAACTCCTCTTGAAGCTTGGCCCACGCCCGACGAGCCACTGTCAGAGATCGAGGTGGGCATGTACATAGTAGGGCAAGATATCTCACCTGGCACATATGTAGGTAGGGCAGGAACTGGGGCACTGGATTCGTGCTCATGGACGCGGCTGAGCGGCGCGTCGGGCGAGTTCTCGGACGTCATCGCCGTTGACAACGCCCGTGGACAGTTCTACGTGGAGATTCTCGATACCGATAAGTATTTCAGGACCGGCTGTGCGCTTGACCTTACTACTACCCGCAGTCTGGCCAACACGGCCACTGCGAAGCCTGAGACCGACGGCTCGGAATCTTGGCGAGGACTTGTGGTCGCCCCAGAGGATCGGTGTTCACCGTACGACTCTGATGACTACCGCTATTCCCAGTCTGTCGAGCAACGGATCGTCACGAGCATGGGAGGCATCGTCTACGGTCCATACACGGGCAGATGGTTCGACAATACTTCTGAAACCGATATCGAACACATTGTCGCACGCTCCGAGGCTCATGACAGCGGCCTCTGCGGCGCGAGCGCCGAAACGAGACGACGTTTCGCAACCGACCTTCTGAATCTGACTCTCGCCAGCCCCGAAGTCAATCGCTCGCAGAAAAGCGGCAAGGACGCATCTGAATGGCTCCCCGAACTGAACCGGTGTTGGTTCGCAAGCCGGGTAGTGGAGGTTCGAAGAGAGTACGCTCTCAGTGTCGATGAGCACGAGCGCGACATACTGGAGGGAATACTGTCGGGCTGCACATCCACAGAGATGGTCGTGCTGGATGCTCCAGAGGGTACGTCAGAGACGCTGACTCCTGCGCCAGAGGACGAGGAGGGCAGCAGCGCACTCGAGCTGTACGACGACAACGGTAATGGCCGCATCACCTGCGCGGAGGCGCGCAACCACGGCATTGCCCCTGTTCGCCGTGGACATCCGGCATATGAGTACATGAACGACGCCGACGACGACGGTGTGGTGTGTGAATGACGAGGCCGCAATCTTGCCTCGGAATAGCGGCAAGGCCAGCGGAGTCAGGTATGAGCAACTCAGGGACACCCTTTGGAGACTCTTCGACAAGGGTTGACTTGCGGGGCCGAGTTGACGGATTATGGTGTCCGTACGATTAGCACCGCACAGAGGAACAGTATGACAAATCGTTTGGATGTCCGGCTAGACGTTTAACACCGGCGGCGGCTTGAAGAGTTGGCCCAGGAGAAGGGAGCGGCCATCTCCGACGTCGTGCGCAGCCTCATCGACGGTGCCTACGAGGATATCCTGCGCAGCCGCCGCAAGGCGGCGGTTGAAAGGCTGATTGGGTTGAACGTGGAAGAACCGCCAGACCCCGACACACTCTCACGTGAGTTGGAGGCCGCCCATGAGCCCGGCGGTCTTCATTGACGCCAACGTCCCCATCTACGCCTCAGGCGGTGACCATCCACTAAAGGAGCCGTGCGCCCACATTCTCCGCGGTGTGGCCCAGGATCCGCGGCCCTTCGCAACCGACTCTGAGGTCCTCCAGGAACTGCTCCACCGCTACTTGGCCTTAGCCCGAATCCACCGAAGGACGTCCTTGGGGACAGCCCTTGAAGAAGCCAGCGGGTGCTCCTCTGAATCTGGGATAATGGTTTTGGAACAGAAACCCGCCCGGAAACAAGGAGCACCCAATAGATGCTGCCACAGAACAAACCCGACCGTATCCGCATCGTCTTTGACGACCATCGTCTGGTGGCCAATGCCGGTCTGCTCCTGCCGGCCACCCTCGCCCGGCACCTGGGCCTGCGAGAACTCGTCGACCATCACCTTGACCTCGGCGGAGCGCCGGGACGGGCGAACACTGGGGACAAGATGCTGACGCTGGTCGCTTCCGCGCTGGCAGGCGGCGACTGCATCGACGACGCCGATGCGCTGCGCGCTGGTGGGACGGTCGGTGTTCTAGGCTGCGTGGTCAAGGTGCCATCCACTCTGGGGACCTTCCTGCGCAGCTTCCGGTGGGGGCATGTCCGTCAACTTGACCGCGTGAGCCGCCAGTTGTTGGCCCGGGCCTGGGCCGCTGGGGCCGGACCCGGCGACTCGCCCCTGACCATCGACCTGGACTCGACCATCTGCGAGACCTATGGACTGGCCAAGGAGGGAGCGCGCCACCACGGCTATACCGGCGCCCGCGGCTATCACCCGCTGCTGGCCATTGCCGCCGGCACCGGCGAGGTGCTGATGTCCCGGCTGCGCGAGGGCCGGGCCAACACCGCCCGTGGCGCCGCCCACTTCCTGCGTGAGACGGTGGGGCGGGCGCGCTACGGCGGGGCCAGGGGACAACTCACGGTGCGGGCCGACAGCGGCTTCTACGCCCACACTGTCGTTGCCGCCTGCCGGGAAATGGATGTCCGCTTCTCTATCACCATCCGCCAGCGCGCCAGCCTGCGGGACCTGATCGAGGCGATACCAGAGGAGGACTGGACTCCCATTCCCTACTGGATGGACGGCGCCGCCGATGTCGCCGAGACGACTTACACCCCGTTCCAGACCAAGCCGGACGCCGCGCCGGTGCGGCTCATTGTCCGGCGGGTGAAGCCGACGCCCGGTTCCCAGCTCGCCCTCTTCGCCAGATACAGCTATCACGCCTTCATCACCGACCGCGATGGGGAGACGCTGGAACTGGAGGCCGATCATCGCCGCCACGCCGAGGTCGAGAACGCCATACGCGACCTCAAGTACGGCGTCGGGCTGAACCACATGCCGTCGGCGCGCTTCGCCGCCAACGGCGCCTGGCTGGCGGTCCAGGTGATGGCGCATAACCTGGCCCGCTGGACGGCGCGGATTGGTCTGGGCGAGCGGACCGTGATCACCAAGACCCTCAGGCGGCGGGTCTTCGCTCTGGTGGGACGGATCACCCGCTCGGCGCGCCGCCTCACTTTGCATCTCCCCCGGCGCTGGTCTTGGGAAACCCAGTTCAGTCGCGCCTTGGCCCGGCTGCAAGCCATTCCGTTCCCGGCCTGACGGCCAGCCTGCAACTGACTCAACGTCCCCGCAATCTCGCGCCACCCCGGTCGCGAGAGTCCCCTGCTGCGTATCCTCTCGACATCCCGCGCATCGCAACTCCCACATAGGGCCTTAGGGGCCCTGTGCGGCGACTGAAGACCGTCCGCCGGCCTCCCATCTACCCCAAGACCCCAGGCCATCTCCCCTGTAGCTCCCTCACCCACCCCCTTCCGCTGTCCTCACCCCGTCCATCGGTGTCCTTCGGTGGATTCGGGCTTAAGCAGTGCCCTACCGCCGGCGTTGCGTTCCATCACGATGTAGTCGGCCTCGATCTCGTGGTAGGCGCGCACTACCTGCCGTGCCCACTTGAATGGCGAGGCGCGCACAGACCAACCCCCTAGCACGTCCAGGTTCTTATCATCGCACAAGCCAACGCCGACGATGCCGCACTCGTCCGAGATCTCCCCGTCGCCGAGGGACGGGTCCACGCCGATGCACCTACGCGTAGTGGTGGGGGTCTCCCGGTAGCGGATCATCTCCCGTGTCCAAAGCGCGCCCGGCAGGGAGTCCAGGAGCATTCCCATGATCTCCTGCTGCCCGCGCGCGGTGCCCACGTAAGGCGCAATCACCCGATCGTACCACTCGGGGGAAAGGTTGGCCCGGTTGTCGTATGAGGTGCCCGAGGTAGTCACAGTGGAGTCCAGCTTAATAAGGTCCCGCATTCGTCTGACTGGCTTCGGCGTGGTGGTGACCACCTGATGCGGCTTGGTGCCAGCGATGCGGAGGCCCATCTGAATCTCGTCGTAGATCGCCCAGTCCCGGAAGCTTGTGAACTCATCATACCAGACCCGCTCATAGGCCCCGCCCCTGAACTGGTCGGGGTTCTCCGCGCTGTAGGTGTGAGCTACGGCCCCCGTGTGGAAGGTCAACGTTCGCTTTGACGGCTCATAGTGCGGCCTCTCGTGTGGAGGGAACAGCCGGATGATGCCCGACTCTGGGTGTTCGATCATCTGCACCCTAACCTGGGATGGTTCACGGCCCACCAAAGCGAACAGGCGAACGCCATCGTAGACGCCTTGGCGAATCCACTCCCCCGCCGTCCGGTTCTTGCCCCAGCCCCGACCAGTCATTACGAGCCAGGTCACCCAATCGCCAGGCGGTGGAAGCTGCTCAGGCCGCGCCCATGCGCGCCAGAGGTAAAGGAGTGCCTCGCACTCCTCGTCCGTAAGCTGCGCGATATGCTCGGGCTTAAGCCTCTGTACCGTGGATGTCATTTGAGGCCTCCAGAGTGCGATCTTGGAAGAGTTGGATAACTGCATTTAGTGCATCCAACTCCTTTTCAATCTTACGCTTCTCAATTTCCAATGGTCTTATCTTACGCCGATACTGAGGTGGTACCCAAAAACTAGACAACTGGCTAAGAGAGAGTCCAGCTCCTAAAATAACCGGCAACTAACCGACGTGGAGGAGCAGGACATGAAGCAGACGAGGAATAAGCACAGTCCGGCGTTCAAGGCCAAGGTGGCCTTGGCCGCCCTTGCGGGGGAAGAGACCATCGCCCAGCTGGCCAGCCGATTTGAGGTCCATCCCAGTCAGATTCACGCCTGGAAAAGGGCCCTGGCGGAAGGAGCCCCGGAGCTATTTGCCACCAATCAGAAATCCCAGGAGAAAGCCAAGGAAGCTCAGATTAACCACCTCTACCGGCACATCGGCCAGCTGAAGGTGGAACGCGATTTTTTGTCGGAAAGGTCCGGTCTATGAGTCGCAGCATACGGCGAGCCATGATAGACCGAGACCACCAGCAGCTGTCTTTGGTGCGTCAATGTATCCTGCTGGACGTCAGCCGGGCCTCGGTGTACTACCGGTCGGTACCGACCAGGGCAGAAGACCTGGAGTTGATGGCCCTGATGGACCGTCAGTATTTAAAGACCCCCTTCTACGGCTCCAGGAAGATGAAGGCCTGGCTGCTGCAACAGGGCTATCTGGTGAGCCGAAAAAGGGTTCGAAGGCTGATGCGGTTGATGGGTCTGGAAGCCATCTACCGGCGTCCCAACACCAGCAAACCAGCGCCGGGACACCGGATCTTTCCCTATCTGCTGAAGGGAGTGGAGGTTAATCGGGTCGACCAGGTCTGGGCCGCGGACATCACCTACATCCCCATGCCGAAGGGCTTCCTGTACCTGGTGGCCATCATGGACTGGCACAGCCGGCACGTGCTGGCCTGGAAGCTCTCCAACACCATGGACACCAGCTTCTGCGTGGCGGCGTTGGAGGAAGCCCTGGGTAAGGGACGACCGGAGATATTCAACACCGACCAGGGGAGTCAGTTCACCAGTGAGGCCTTTACCCAGACGTTGCAGGAGCAGAGGGTCCAGGTCAGCATGGATGGTAAGGGTAGGTACCTGGACAACATCTTCGTGGAGCGGCTGTGGCGGAGCATCAAGTACGAGGAGGTGTATCTGAAAGCTTACCAGACCGTCGCCGAGGCCCGAACTGGGATCAATGCCTACCTGGAGTTCTACAACCGGCAGAGGCCTCACCAGGCTTTGGGCTACCGGACCCCAGCAGAGGTGTACCAACATGGCCAGGAAGAAAGGGGAGCAGCAGCTGAAGAAGCAGGGCTGCCATCGGGCTTGGTGAAACCTAGCGCAGGGGTGGGAGACTCTCTTAATTTAGCCCTCGTGCTGTCTTAATAATGGGGTCCACCTTAATACCACTCAAGTGTACGTCGCCTTCCCATATCCACCTACCTCAATTCTGCCGATGTGCTGGGCAGCACCTAGTCCCGTTCTGCCTTATCTCCCTCCTCCGTGTTGAAGGCCTCCTTCGATGCAGATATCGTCTCTAGCTTGACTAGCAGCCGGTCCCGTGCGGTGGTAGTCTCCACCTCGATCTTGCCCTCGTGTTTGAGGTTTAGGTTGTCCTCCATCCCCAAGGCCTTCCATTCCAACTCAAAAAGCCTTTTGAGCGCCCCCGGTATTTGCCCCGCCGCCAGCTCATCGACGTCCATCCCCTTGATGCGCTCAGCAACCCTGGCCCGCATCGCCCGGATCATCGTCACAGCGTCATCTTGGGATCGTTCTAGTGCCTTCGCCATACGCTCGCGGCGCCGGGATGCTAGGTCGGAATCATGCTCGGCGGCGCGGTTGACCCAGCCGTTGCGCATACTCCAGCCGTTCCACTGGCGCAATGTCCCTTTCCTGTCTCTTTCTTGCCGCTCCCGCGCGGCCGCTACGGACCGGTCGATGGCCGGCAGATCACGATAGTGGAGAAACGCGGCGTAGGCTTTGGCAGTCTCGCCTGGCTGCCTATCCCAGAGGTCACGCATCGGCGGCCTCCCCTCGCCAGTGGCAGGCAATGCAGGTGGGTTCGTGCTGAATGACCCGCAACGGCTGAACATTCAGCCCATCGACGTCCTGGATCATGCCCTCTGATACCCGATGACCCTTCTGGATAATCCGCACGGCGTCGTCCCAATCGTCGGGCCGCCAGAGGTACGCCTGGTGGTCGGGCAGCCCCCGGAGCCAGCCCCACTGGTCCTCGGTCGGCTGTTTCTTCCCCACCTTGAGCTCGGCCCATATTACGCGCCCGTCTAGGGTCACGATGGTCAGGTCGGGGTAACCCATCGCCGACCGGCGCGAGTCATAGGTGTGGTAGACCATCCCGCCGAGTGGACGAGCTGCGCGAGGCCATTACACGTCACAAGTCGGCGGTCTATGTCCTCCCAACCGGCGGGGGCAAGACCGTCGTCGCGGGCCTGATAGCCCAGCGCGTCACGGATCGGGGCGGGCAGGTCATGCTCGTGCCGTCGAATAGACCGCGCTCCACAAGGTCCGGCATGGCAGGGAAGCAGGCGAAGGCGTCCAGCCGTCCGGTTTGAGGCCAGTATCCGCAAGCGGCTGACTGTGCATAGGAGCCGCCCAGGTCGAGGCCCAGGATGTAGGGACCGACTGCATCTGCATCGCCCTCGCATCGCGCCCAGGTGTCCGCCGGCAGGAGCAGTGACTCGGCAACGTCCGAGGTTCCCATGTTGAGACGCAGCGCCTTGAAGGATGCCAGTCGGGAGCCGTCGGCCTTCGCCCGCTTCGCCTCAATGCGGATGACCTTCTCCAAGTCGGGAAAGTGTGGGAGCCCAGGATTCGCACGTAGCCATGTACGCCGCTGGAATGGAGGGTCGTCTGGACGTGCTGCGTGGACCTGGGCATACCCGACGCCGCCACCTAGTGCCTTGGTGAATGGGTGAGTCTCACTAGGTTGTCATCCGAGTACGCCCTAGTCATCCGTGTCCATAGCGCTCGACAAACGTTCTCGGAAACTCGGCAGTTTTGCTCAGGATGTGGTCCGGTTGCTGGTCCCGGTCCCCTCCCTCGAACATGAAGAGCCCTTGGTAGTCGATATCCCTGAACGCGGCGAACACCTCGTCCCACTGGAGATTGCCGTCGAAAGGCGCGTAGTGGTCCATATCTATGTAGTCGTGGAGGTGAAGATGGATGAGCCGCGGGCCGCACTGGGCCATGGTCTTTCGGGCGCGTTCCTTGATGATGAAGGGATTGCCTCCGTCCGGGTCCCTGGTGTGCCCGACGTCCACGACCATCCCAAACCGGTTCGAACCTATCCTGTCGACAAGCGCAACATAGTCCGCCAGGTCATGCCCGTTCTCATTGGCGAGCCTCAGCCGCGAGCCCTCAAGCTGGTGCAGCATCTCCGTGACAGTCTTCTCGGACTGATCGCTGAATCCGAAGTGGCCCACCACAATCGAGGCTCCCATCTCCTCTGCTACCCTGGCGGCAAAGACCGCCTCGGCAACCGCGGCCTTCCTCTCTTCCTCGTCCTCTGACTCGACACCGAGCAGCGGTCCTTTGGGGTAGCCTCGGATTATGGGCCCGTGAAACGAGACGATCGAAATCCCCTGGTTATGACACTCGGACACGATCTCCGACACCTGGTCGCGGTCTCGATAGTCGAAGTGAGACGGCGCAAACAGGGCGCCGATCTCGATGCGCGTAATCCCAGCTTGGCGCATCTGCGCGATCTCCCGAGCGCCGATGCGCTCAGACAAAGGAAAAGCGATGGTCGACGCGCCCAGTCGCTCCTCGATCTCTTGGGCCGTCCACTCGTAAGCCATGTCAGCAGCTGGGTTGTTTTTCATCCGCGCATTATACCTCAGCCGACGGTGCAGCCGTCTCCTAACAGCGGCACTCTCGGGGCCGTTTAGGCGATCTCGAGTCCACTCCCGCATACCCCGAGTAATCCCGATTCCCATCGGGATGTATCGAGGGGCGATCTCACGCTCTTTCCCGCATGCCCTGAGCGGAGCCGAACGGGGCCGGTCTTCATATCCGCAGTATCCTACTCCGCTATTGACTCAACCAGGGAATTGCCTCATACTTGTACATGCAATTAGTTGCAGGAGCGTAAAGTGACCACCGAAGACACCACAATGCAGCTGCTGAAGGAGTCCGGACACAGGCTCACGCCGCAGCGGCTCATGGTCTTGTCCGCCATCAGAGACGCCGGAGACCACCTGTCGGCCGCCGAGATCCTCGACCACATCAAAGAGACTTACCCATACATGGACATCTCCACCGTCTACAGGACGCTTAGCGTCCTCAAAGAGATGCGACTCGTCTCAGAGACCGACATGGGCGGTGGCGAGTACAGGTACGAATGGATAGAGCAAGAGCGGCACCACCACCTCATATGCCGTAGATGTGACCGGCCGACTCAGCTGGACCATAAATACCTGGAGAACCTGGGGACCGAGATTCTTGACGACTATGGGTTCCAGGCCGACATCGACCATTTCGCGATCTTCGGCCTCTGCCAGGACTGTCGGAGCGAGCTGGCCGAGTCGCCGCGTACGAGCTGATCGCGCGCTGACCATCGCTACCTAGACCACGGGAGAAAAAAGTATCGATGGACCTCGAATCGAGCGCGCTCGCCGCACTTGTGCTGGGCTTTCTCTTGGGGCTCAAGCACGCCACCGACGCCGATCACGTGGTTGCCGTATCCACTATCGCAAGCGAGTATCGCAATGCGTGGCGGGGGATCTGGGTTGGTGGCTCGTGGGGTCTCGGGCATACGACACCGCTCCTTGCGCTGGGTATCGTGATTCTGGTGTTCAAAGACGTGGTGCTCGACCACTACGAGTCTGTCGCTCCACTGTTCGAGTTCGCCGTCGGCGTGATGCTCATCTACCTGGGAGCGCAGGTATTCTGGAACCTGCGACGCGGCCGACTACACCTCCATAAGCACATCCACGATGATGAGCCCCACGTCCACATTCACGGTACCCACGATCCTGGGGCAGACCCCGACGTCGCGACTCCGCATGGCTTCCTGGCCTTTGGGAGGCCCTTTTTCCGGGTAAAGTCGTACGCCGTCGGAGTCATGCATGGCCTCGCGGGCAGCGCCGCCGTCATGCTGGTCTTGCTACCAGCGTTGTCCTCCTTCTGGGTGGGATTCGGCTACCTCCTACTGTTTGGTGTAGGGACCATCATCGCTATGTCCGCCGTTACGGTGCTATTGGGAGTGCCCTTCGCCCTCGCCGGGAGGTTTCAGCGGCTGAACTCCGTCGTATCAGGGGTTGCCGGCACCGCGAGCCTCGTTTTCGGCGGTGCGCTCATGTCAGACATCGCTTTGGGGACCGCCATCTTCCCCTTTTAGCCCGCGGTTTCATCAATCATTCTTCGCCGGGTGGATAGCGTCGTGAATGACAGGCTTCTTCCGACCTACGCGGTCTTCAACGATTATCGCCATTACGTTCGGATAGCGGTCCTCGTGCGTTGGTTCCTGCTGGCTCTCTGGTTCTACCTCCAGAACACACGAGTCGAGGAACTAGGCTTGGTTTTCTATCTGAACAACGGGTTCGCCTCAGGCCTTGCGGTCATTAACGCATACGCGACCTGGCGACTGTGGACTGAGCGAACAGTCACGATGGCCCATGCCCTCGGCCTTAGCGTCATGGACCTGGTATTCATAACTGCCGGAATTTTCATTAGTAGCGGATTTGGCAATAACTTCTTCGTCTTGTACTACCCCGCTCTGCTCGCGATGGCAATCGTGTTTCCCCTCCAGGCGCTTGACCTTTGGAGCTGTGACGTTGGTCGCCATCGCCTACACGGTCTTGAGCATTGCCACGGAGCCAAGGGTCATCTATGCGGATCGAGAGGAGAAAGTCCTGATAATTAGAATTGCCACCATGTTCGCGGTGGTGGCGGCCGCCAACCTCATGCATCGGGTCGAGAGGAGCAGGCGTCACGAGGCGGTTGAAGCTGAAAGGGCGCAGGCGGAAAGAAATCTGGAGCTGCAGCGGAAAACTCAGAAAGCAGAGTTGGCCGCCCAGGAAGAGCGAGACCGTATAGCCCGAGAGATCCACGACGGTATCGCCCAATCGATATACGCCTTGAGCCTGAACCTCGAGACGACCGCCGAGTTCGCGAACAGGGAGAAGGGCACCATACGTGAGCAGCTTCAGAAGCTGGTGCCCTTGGCCAAAAAGACCCTCCTGGAGACACGGCACTATATCTACGACCTGAAGCCGCTGCTCTCCGGGGACAGCGACCTCAGGGCGATGGCAGAGAACCACGCGAAGGAGTTCCGGATGGTTGCGGGTATACCCGTAGAGCTTTCGACAGACGGCGAGCCGTATGAGGTGCCGGTAGCCGTGGCGACTGGCTTCTACCGGATACTACAGGAGGCCCTGGCGAACATATTGAAACACGCGAGCGCCACAGAGGTAAACGTGGGGTTGGGCTTTGGGCCCGATGGAGTGAGGTTGTCCGTCGAGGACGACGGGGTCGGCTTTGAGTCAGACGGCGTTACACCGGGATACGGGCTTCAGAATATGCGTCAGCGAGCCGAGGAGTTGGCCGGAAGCTTTGAGATATCCGGTACCCTGGGAAAGGGCACTAGGATAAGCGTCGCTTTGCCTATGCAGGGGGGTGAGTCATGAAGCGAATTAAAATGATGATCGTCGACGACCACGAAGTTGTGCGGATGGGTCTTAGGGCTGCTCTAGAGTGGGCAGGCCGGTACACAAGCCCTGCGACAGTCCCCGGCCTATCTCCTTGGGCCGCTCTCGTATTGGCCTTGACGTTCGTGATTCTGACACAGAGAATGAGGGTGAGCTTCTAGTTTTCCGTTGGTCGCTCTATCGCTTCGGTCGCCCCCGGTTCGTCGAACCACCAGTGCAGTGTCGCGCCAAGACCCAGTGCTATTCTGTCACCGTGTCGCAGCCTCCGCCCCTCGGCATGGACTTCCTGCCCGTTCACAAATGTCCCGTTGCTGCTGCTTAGGTCCTGTATCCAGTAGCCGTCGCGTTGTCCACGAATAACGGCGTGCTGTCGTGAAACTCTGGTCTCGCGAACAACGATGTCGTTGGTGTCTGTTCTACCGATCATCGTGACGCCTTCGGAAAGCTGAATGGTCCTTCCGGTGTCCGGCCCACCTTGAACTTTCAGTCTTGCCATACGAGGGCTTGTCATCACTGCCAGCCGATGTCGGTCCACCTACGCCTGCGTCTTGCGGCAACGGGGGCACACTGTAGTCGCCGGCTGTATCACTTCCCTACAATACACACATGTGCGCCACTCCGGCTCATCGGGAAGTTCCGGCGTCTTGAGGGTCACCGTGAGCGGGCGGTCCTGGCTGTCGGGACTGAGGTTGCGGCCCTCAGTAGGGCTGACGAGCTCCACTCCTTGCACGCTGCTGAGCATCTCCTGCAGAGAGAGGGGTTCGCGCAGGGCTAACCAGATTTCCGTATCGCCACGACGGTTCTTGGTCAGCCTGAGAATGCGAAGCTCCGGCTTCTTGTTCAGACGGTCCGTGAAGAAGAGAACCGCGTTCATTTGACCCTCTACGCGCAACCGCACGGTGCCTTCGTACGGCTCATCGTCAGTAGCACGCGGGGGCACGTCGACGGCCTGGGTAGGTGCCTCTTGCTGGGCAGGCGATAGGGTTATCACCAGGGTCCTGGCCCCCGGAGCATGGAAAACGAATGAGATCTTGCCGCCATTGCCCAGACGTATCGTATCCCGGTCACCAAGAACGCGGCGCTCTGCGATTTTCACATCGTTTACGAAAGTCCCGTTGGCGGAGGATTTGTCGTCGATAGCGTACTCGTTCTCGGTCTGGACTACCTCCGCATGCAGTCGTGAGACGGTCGACTCCTCCACGACTACGTCGTCCTTGAGCCCGCGCCCCATGGTGACCTTGGCACCAAGGGGTATCGTCTCGTCGTCGTGAGGGCCACCGTGGACCAGCAGTATGGCGTCGTCAGCCTGAGTCATCTCCCCCCGCCTAGATGTCAACTATTATACCCCCAGCCGCCCGTTCACATTCGAATTAGTGACGGTCGCGTCGAGTGAAACTTGCAGAACTCTGGGTTGGATTCTGTTGTAGAATGGCCGAGTCCAAATCCCCTTCCCCGGCGGCACGACTTCCCAAGACGGCTTCTTTGAGAAGGTGTTCCCCTCAGTGAGCGGGTTTCGCATAGAAGGCAGCCCGGAGAGGCTCAGACAGTACCTTCTGCGCCGCGGTTACTTGCGGCCCGACGAGCCGGCTGTCATCACCCAGTTGGGCGGCGGAGTCTCCAACGAGGTCATGAAGGTAGAGTCCTCTCGCAGGACGGCCGTGTTCAAACAAGCCTTGGCCAAGCTGCGGGTCAAGGAGGACTGGTTCATCGACCCGGAGCGCTCCAACGTGGAGAAGGACTGGCTCAAGCTGATGCAGCGGGTCCTGGGGCCGGAGTACGTGCCGAAGGTGGTCTTCGAGGACGAGGACAACTTCATCTTCGCGATGGAGTATGCCCCAGAGGGCAGCGAGGAGTGGAAGGCAAGGCTCCTCAGGGGTGAGGTGGACATGGAGATAGCCGGGCAGGCGGCTAGCTTGCTTGCAAAGGTCCACAACGGGACCTTCGAGGACGAAGAGGTCGTACGCCGCTTTGACCAACAGCAGCGGTTCCTGGACTGCCGGGTAAACCCCTACTTTGAGGTAATTGCTCTCCGCTATCCCAAATTGGCCGATGAGATCAGATCGGAAATAGCGCGCTTACTTGCGGTAAGGAAGGTGCTGGTCCACGGTGACTACAGCCCCAAGAATATCCTAATCTGGCCCAATGCAACTCGGCTCTGGCTCCTTGACGCCGAGGCGGCCCACCTGGGCGATCCTACGTTCGACATCAGCTTCCTGCTCAACCATTTCTTGTTGAAAGCTGTGAAGGTCCGGGATACGATGGACAGGATGTTCGAGGCCTTTCTCCACATTGGGCTGACATACAGGCGCACAATCTCGGCATTCCCAACTGAGGGCATCGAAGAGGACGCCTGCCGTGAGCTGGGGTTTCTGCTGCTCGCACGGGTGGACGGCAAGTCCCCGGTCGAATATCTGACCGAAGAGCGCGACAAGTCGCTCGTGCGAAAGGCGGCCATGCGGATCATAAGAGAGCGGCCGAAGCGCTACTCAGGGGTAACAGAGGTCGTGGCCGAAGAGATAGCTTCAGCGAGGTAGTAGGCTTGATTATTACGGCGATCAAAGCGAGGCAGGTGTACGACTCGCGGGGCAACCCGACCGTGGAGGCTGACGTTGTTCTCGAGTCCGGTGCGATAGGGCGGGCGATTGTCCCATCGGGTTCGTCCACGGGATCGCACGAGGCGGTTGAGCTGCGAGACGGCGACCCGGCCAGATTCAGGGGTCGGTCGGTCTATAACGCGATCGAGAACGTGCAAACCGTGATCGCCCCGCCATTGATCGGGGCCAGCGTTGCGGACTTGGCCGAGATCGACAGGGTCCTGATCGAGTTGGACGGAACAGCCAATAAGAGTCGGCTCGGAGCCAATGCGCTGCTGGCGGTCTCGGCTGCCTCGGCCCACGCTGCCGCCAATGAGCAGGGATTGCCCCTCTATCGTGCTCTCGGTGGGGACCAAGCGCGAGAGCTGCCGCTGCCGATCACCCAGGTCATCGGTGGTGGTGCACACGCGGGCGGAGCCATCGACGTGCAGGACTTCTCGGTGATACCGGTTGGTGCCGGCTCTTTTACCGAGTGCTTGGAGATGCTGTTCAACGTCTACTGGTCGACACGGGACGCCATGCAGGGGCGGGGCAAACCGGCCAGTGTCGCCGACGAGGGCGGCCTCTGGCCCACTTTCGACTCCAACGAACAGGGGCTCGAGGTCCTGATGGAAGGCATCGATAGGGCGGGCTACAGGCCGTGGAAGGAGGTGGCAATTGGCCTGGACATCGCCGCCACCGAATTCTATGCGGACGGCAAGTACCGGTTCAATCTGGAAAATAGAAGCATGACCCCGGCCCAGCTCACCGATCTGTTAGAGGAGTGGGTCGACAGGTACCCAATCGTGTCGATAGAGGATGGCATGGCCGAGGACGACTGGCACGGCTGGGAGCAGCTGACCAGGAGACTGGGCGATCGAGTCCAGATCATAGGGGACGACCTGTTTACGACCGACGTCAAGCGGATCAGGCGGGGGATTGAGTTGGGCGTGGCCAACGCCGCTCTGATCAAAATGAACCAGATCGGCACCATCACTGAGACTATCGACGCCATTAAGCTTTGCCAGAAGTCGGGCTACCTTCCAGTCGTGTCCGGCAGGTCGGGAGACTCCGAGGACGTGACCTATGTGCACATCGCCGTGGCTACGAACGCGGGCCAGATCAAAAACGGCGCCTGGGCGCGGTCATCTCGGCTCTGCAAGTACAACGAGGAGTCCAGAATTGAGGAAGAGCTGGCGGCTAAAGGCGTGTGGCGGGGTCGAGAAGCTCTAGGTCGGTTCTTGAATTAGTGTTCCAAGGGACAGGCTATGGAGCGATGACCGGTCGGTTCCCCAGCTTGGATGAGGCTATCAGGAGTCGGTCTGTATGGACTGTCCTTCGCAGGTCTTTCGTAGCCGTGTTTACCCTTCTTCCAGTCATGGAACCGGCCTTTAGGCCCCTAATATCCCAAATTTCTTTTGAGGGGGGATTGACAACCCAGGGCATCATGCATATGATAGGGCCGCTGCGCAGGCAGCGCTGTTGCGTATTCGGCGAGATTTTGCCTGCTCAGGATACTCCAGGAGGGGACAAATGAGAAAGAAGCATCCTGCACGTGGCTACGTCCTGACGCTCCTTGTGGTGATGGTCTCTATGCTTGCGCTCGCGTGCGCAGGAGACCCCGGGAACCCTGGCAACCCAGGCGCGCCTGGTGAGCCCGGTGCGCCGGGACCGGCCGGACCGGGAGGGTCTGCTGGGCCCCAAGGGGAGCCAGGGGAGCCTGGCTTAGCTGGCTTGCCCGGTGATCCCGGTGCCGCCGGCCTGCCCGGCCTGCCCGGTGAACCTGGGCTACAAGGGCCGCCAGGGGTTCCTGGCCTGCCTGGCTTACCCGGTGACCCCGGCAACCCCGGCCTGCCCGGCCTGCCCGGTTCACCAGGGTTTGCAGGACCGCCGGGACCGCCCGGTGCAGCGACCTCACCGCAGGCCGCGCTCATGGTTAGCAGCCCGACAATGTATCTGGACCAGGGCATCACAATAGCGGGATCGGGATTCCTGGCTTTCGAGCCGGTAACAATCTCAGTGAAGCTTGGATCGTCCGTCAACCCGAGCCTCGGCATCGCCGACTCTAACGCGGGTGGCGCCTGGATGCTGGCGATCAACGAACCGGTTTCGGAATTGTCGGGCATCTCCGACAATATGAGCATGCTGGAGGGGGCCGGGGTGGTCACCATACTGGCAACGGGTGCGGACGGCAGCATGGCCAGCTGGCCGGTGGGGGTGATGGCCGAGATGCCCGTGGCGGCGGCACCGCCGTCCACAGGGGTGAACCTGACGGTCGCAGGTCCGGTGGCAGCCGGAGGCATCACGACGGTCTACGGGTCGGGTTTCGACAGCCGAGATAGGGTGTCGATTGTCGTCATAACCGGAATCGGCGAAGGGTCCTCCTTTTCGCCACAAGGCCAGGAATACGGATTCTACGATCGAGGCACTATCGCAGCGAGTGGAGTCTTCGAGCGATTTGGTCTGACAACTGCCGCGGCTGAGAAGAACGGAGCGTTCCAGTTGTCTATAACCGCTCCCAGCGTTGACCCGGGTGTCTACACCCTAGAGGCGTATGGGACCGATAGCGGCTCTTTTGCCACGGCGCCGTTGATCATTACCGCCCCTTAGGTCTGATATAGGACTCCCTCTGGGCTGATAGCCTAGAGAGAGCGGACAAGCATCCCTAGTCCGAGGCGGACTGGGAGACGTAAAAGAGCCCTCCGCGAGTGTGCGGTGGGGCTCTTTTGCGTTCGCGTCCGCCCGCCGATCGACAGAATTCTTCGACAAGCGTATACCTGTCACATGGCACGGCCCTTTCCTTTGAATGTCTCGCTCTGCTGACTCGTAGTCCGACGCATCTCAACGAACCCACTTCGACAACTCAGTTTCATAGGTGGACTTCGCTTGTAACAGCACGAACGGAGTTCACGCCCAAGCGGATGGGTGCTGAACGCGGTCCCCTGGCGGCGGGCTATGGCACCTCCAAGACCATCGAGCGATGCCGGTGGTAGGTGACATCCGTCCTGGTGCGTTTTGACCGATTACCCAAGCGACACAGGGCCGGGCGGCAGACGGGTGTTCCTGTGCGCACGAGGTCTATAGTCGACGGTCGCCGGATGGCCCTCGGTCTGCAGGTATTCCAGTCAGACGCAACGCACATGACGGAAGAGAGTCTTCGGTATGGGATGGCACCGGATAGGGTGGGTGATCGCGGTGAATAGACGATGTTTTCCGAGCCCCATGCCGAATCGGGGCGAGGAATCTGGGGTGGGCGGGTCTCAGGCCTCGTTTGGTCGGAGACTGCAGCGAAGACGCCCAGCCACCCCAGGCCCTTCACGGAGTTCAGGGAGACACGGGGCTACCTACTTTCATCCCGTCAGAGTGCCTCAGCTGACTGACATGAGCGGTTCTGAGGAATCTGGATGATGCAGGCTGGAAAGATGAACCACGCGGCCCCTTGCGCAGCTGGAGGTTCTCAGACGACAGGGTGGGTGATCGCGGTGAACAAACGATGTTTTTCGAGCCCCCATGCCGAATCGGGGTGAGGAATCTGGGGTGGGCGGATCTCAGGCCTCGGTTGGTCGGAGACTGCAGCGAAGACGCCCAGCCGCCCCAGGCCCTTCACTCCGTTCAGGGAAACATGGCTACCTACTTTCATCCCGTCAGAGTGCCTCAGCCGACTGACATGGACGGTTCTGAGAGATCTGGATGATGAAGACTGGAGAATGGAACACGGTGCCGTAAGCTCCTTGCTCAGAGGGAGGCTCTCAGACTCAAACGCCCGGCTAGTGCCTAGGTAGACATGCACGCGGGTGGGCAAACCCTAGGCTTCGACTATGCTCGGACCCCGCAGGTGAACTTGTAAGAGATCGATCCTATGCAGACTTTTCGTCTCCACTCAGCAGGTGCCCCGGCTTGCACAAGAAGTGCCACGCGAGGCCGAATGAGGTATCTTCAAAAAGTGTGTAAACGGTCAGGCGGTGTACCTTCTCTCTGAACAACACGGGCTCGAGGCCCAAGAGAGGAGATAGACCGCCCATGAGGAAGGAAAGTACTGAGAGTAGGTCGGAGTCAAGGCCGGAGTGGGAGCAGTTGGAGGATTGGGTGCGAAGCCAGGTCCAGAGGCTGATCCAGGAGTTGCTGGAGGAGGAGGTGACGGAGTTTCTGGGAAGGGCGAAGTCGGCGCTCAGATCCGACTCGGACTCAGATACCGGCTATCGGAACGGATACGGCAGAGCCCGGAGGCTTACGCTGAGTTCGGGAACGATACAGCTGAGGCGGCCGCGAGTCCGCGATACCGAGGAGCAGTTCGAGAGCCGGCTGCTGCCGCTGTTCGTCAACAGGACCAGGAAGGTTGCTGAGTTGATCCCCGAGCTGTACCTGCACGGTCTATCCGAAGGTGACTTCGATCTGGCTTTGCGGGGGCTGCTGGGAGAGGACGCACCGGTATCGGCGAGCACGGTAGCCCGGTTGAAGTCCAAGTGGAACGATGAGCTTGCCCAATGGCGCAGCCGGCCCCTCGATGACCTCGAAGTGGTGTACATGTGGGTGGATGGAGTCTACGTCAAGGCTGGTCTTGAGAAGGAGAAGGCGGCGGTACTGGTGGTGATGGCGGCCCTGAGCGACGGGAGCAAGGTGGTGGTGAGCGCTATTCCCGGATACAGGGAGTCCACAGAGAGCTGGTCCGAGGTGCTCAGGGACATCAAGCGCCGGGGCTTGAGCTGCCCGAGGCTGGTGGTTGGAGACGGACACCTGGGCATCTGGGGAGCTCTGCGCAACGTCTATCCGCAGGCGGCCGAGCAACGCTGCTGGAACCACAAGATCCTAAACGTGCTCGCCAAGCTTCCAAAGCGACAACAGGACCAGGCCAAGCTCATGCTGCGTACTATCCCCTACGCGCCGACTCGGACAGAGGCTGAGCGGCTCAGGACGGTGTTCACCAGGTGGTGCGGCGACCATTCCTACGAGGCGGCCTCAGAGGCCCTGGAGCGGGACTGGGACCGCATGGTCACCTTCTATGACTTCCCAAAGGAGCACTGGGGGCACCTTCGCACGACGAACCCGGTAGAATCACCCTTCGCGGCCCTCAGGCTTCGGACCGATGCCGCCAAGCGCTACAAGAGGGTCGATCGGGCGATAGCGGTGATCTGGAAAATGTTGATGGTCGCCGAACAGCGCTTCAGGCGTCTGAAGGCCCCTGAGTTGATCGAAGACGTCTATCTCGGTGCACAGTATGCGGATGGAATCGCCATTGAATCAACGGCTGAGAAGGTCGCCGCCTGATGTCGTTTACACACCTATTGACGTAACCTCAGGGCGAACGTTAATCTGAAGCTCCGTTCGTGGTGAGCTCCGACAGGAGTCGCGAGTCCTACTCGGACCTGTCGAACCACTGCCCCCGATCACGACTTTTGGTGCAAAGCTCAGGTGCCCACATGGAATAGGGGCGACTCTCGGTGGAATCGGATCTCAGTGCAAGCTCTGATCTCTTCGGATCCCCTCTGGATAAACTCCCCGAAGTCGGCCCCCGAGCCTGCTGACGGCGACTTGGGTGAGGTGCATGAATGTCTAGCCAATACCGCCTTTTGACATTTTTCACCAGCCACACAAGGACGGCTGGCCCATATGAAGCTATGGAATCCCGTGGGCTATCGGTCTGGACAGGTGCCTGTGCACCCTGAACGATTCGTGGCTAAGCGACTGTCGTGCGGTGTCGTGGGTAGAGGGGTTATCGATGTCATGTCACGAGAGAGCAGCTCGGTGTTCGGGGTGGGGTAGGCAGAGGGTTGGTGTTCTGACCAGGCGCAACCGCGTCGTGGTCCCGATCGGCTGACCGCGAATCGGAAGGAGCCGACTTTCATTTTCTAGAGCCCGTGGATGAATCTCTAAAATCAGGACACCAGACTGGCGCGAAGTGCACAAAAGAAAGAGATCCCCCCGATGCCGAATCGGGGGGATCTCTTTCTACTTATGCCCTTTCAGGCAATTGGCTTTAGTCGTAGGTCAGTCCGGTCAGGAAGCTCTCGCTGCTGTACTTCGTGGACTTGTTCCCTCGGTTGTTCATGTTGTCCTTGCCGTCCTCGAAGTAGGTCTGGTACATGGAAAACCCAATGGCGTCCCAGTTCTGATGCTTGACCACGTTCCTGAAGTTGTTCCGCTTGAGCATGATTCCCCGGAACGCCGGCGCAAAGTGCACCAGACCGATGTTGTACTTGCTCTCGGCGCCAAGCTGGAAATACTTCTTGCCCTCGGCTACCCGCGTAGGGTGCAGCAACTCGAAGTTTTGGCCTGCCGTAAGAGTTTCACCCAACTGACTGAGCACGCCGGCTGAGTCGGCCGGCCAGGTGCCCGCCGGCGCCAGCGGCTGGTATGCCGGGTCCGAACCCGTCTTGGCCATCCCCTCTGCGCCCTGGGTCCTGAGGCTAAGGTCGATCAAGGGAGCAACCAGGCCAGGTCCGTGGACAGTCCCAGTAGGGTAAGCGTGGAACGGGTTCGGGTTGCCGTGGCCTCCGCCTACGCCGAAGTAGTTGGTATTGTCATTCCAGTGCGTAGCTGAGTTGTCGTCGGCCCGCCAGTCTAGCGTGATACCGATGTCCGCGAAGTTCGATACCAGGATGTCCCCCAGCGTGTACCACCGGTCGCTGTTTATCTCCAGGAACAACTCTATGTCGCTCCCTCCGGGGAAGTTCCGGGTACCGTTGCTGTCCGAGTCCGTGTAGCCCAGGCCGTCCAGTAGGGCGTTGGCCCTGGTAACGTCACGCACAGCGTCCACGTTCCGGTAGGGGACCTCGCCCGGAGAGTAGGGTGTTACGGGATTGGGTATCATGTTGCCGGGCGAGCCCAGGCTCAGGAACACGAGCTCATTGACCTCTTCCCGGTCGATGGCCAGGGACAGGGCGATACGGAAGTCCTTCGTCCTCAACGCCCTCCCGATGTCGGGGTCATCGTTGTAGGTCTGGTTCGTCCGGAACCAGGAATCACTCCCTGCCATGTCGGGCCAAGGGTAGATGCTGTAGTCGCCGCTCACCATGTTCGCCTGGTACAGCGGTAGCTCGTCGGTCCGATAGATCTGTGTGTGCCCGTCCGACTCACCGGCCATGGCACGGAAGACGGCCACCTCCCTGCTCTCAAAACCGACCGATGCCGTCCCGTCCAGGTAGGGCATCTGGTTCCCTTCCGGGTCGAAGACGTGGTAGAAGGGGTTGGCCTCGCTGTACAGATGGTCCCCCACGCTCACGCCGGAGGTCTGGACCCACGCCCCGACTACCGGCTGAAGTCTGTACCAGGCGCCATGCACGCTGACCCTTGTCCTGAAGTGGCTGGGCCAGTCGGAGATATCCGCCGCGGCCATCAACGAGTTCAGCGTGGCCGGATCAGCGTATCCCGGGTGGAACTGCTTCAGGTAGTCGCTGGCGTAGATGCACGTACCTCTGCACTGGTAGTGGCTCGCCGCGGCCCCCTCTCCCTCCATGATGATGAAATTCGGTGTGTCAAAGGTGTAGCTATAGTTCCAGTCGTCGATGTAGTCAACCGTGCACGTGTTCCCGGTGACTAGGTCCACGCAGGGGAAAACCGGGCTCGTTCTGTACTCCCGGTTGTTCATGATGTCGTCATGGGCGAACCTGATGTTCTCCATGTCCAGGTCCGTGCCATCCGACCACTTCAGCCCCTGACGCAGCGTGCCAACCATTTTCCGGCCACCATCTTCGAATCGCCAATCCTTCAGAATGTAGGGCGTCATGGTCACGCCGTCGTTGCCCCACTTTACGACTCCGGCAAGGGACAACGTCCTCATGTCTATCTGCCACCCGCTGTTGGCCATCCGCCAGATGCCGCCGTACGCCCCTATTTCATCGGGTACCTGGTGGACCAGCCGGTCCGCCACTATCGGTACGCGGCCATCCAGCCCTGGAAGGGCACCCTCGTGATTGCCGTAGTGTCCTTCGGCCTGGCCCCAGTTCGCTCCGCTCGCTGCCGCGGCGGCGAACCTGGGGTTCTCCTGCCACGTTGACGGCATTGGGCCATCATACAACGCCGGCATGAAGACCTCGCCCGGGAACTGCTTCGGGGACTCATACGTCCCCATCTTGGTCCCGGTAGGAGAGAGCACACTCATCGCTCTCGTTTCAGGCCCTGTCCGCATTGCCGGTCCGGTGGGCCCTGTCCCGGCCGTCGGCCCGGTTGCGGCCGCGGGTGCCTGTGGGGCATCGGGGGCGGCAGGCGCTCGGCCCGCTCTAGGCGCAGCCGGCTGCTGTGTCACGCCGGTCGCGCCCGTAGGCGCGTCTGGCGCTTGAGGCTGGGCCGCAGCCCTGCCCGCCTGTGGCCGCTCTGGCGCCTGTGGCGCCCCCGGCCCGGCTACCGTTCCCGCCGGCGCATCGGGCTCAGCCTGCACAGCCGGCAAGGCGGCTTTGGCCGCCTGCGCCGGTGCAGCTGGAGCCGCTTCGTCCTTGCCACATGCGAGTGCAGCAACGATCAACAGCGCCACCGCCATAGTGACTAACAACTTGACATCGGCTATTCTATGCCACATACCGTCTCACCCTCCTTCGTTAACTTGGAGATTCAGCATTCTAATCACATCGCACCGAACGTGTCAACCCCTCGGCCGACTAGGCAGACGGCGTGCCGACCCATCCGTGAGCTCATCTCTTGATTAACTCTGCTCGCGGGGTCTAGAGCTAGGCCAACCAGCGCGTTCTGGCTCTCTCTTGATGCCGCTTTTCGGCCATCCCGAACCAGCCTAAACCCGAATCCACCGAAGGAGGGCGTCGGGTTAGCGTCCTGAGGCGGCAAGAAGGTGCTCCTGTGCTTCTGGGATAATGGTTTTGTAGCAAAAAAACGGCCCCGGAAAAGGAGCACCCAGTAGATGCTGTCACGCAACCACCCCGACCGGATCCAAATCACCTTCGACGACCGCCGCTTGGTGGCCAATGCCGGGCTGCTCCTTCCGGCCACCCTGGCGCGGCACCTCGGCCTGCCCGAACTCGTCCGGCAGCGCCTCGACCTGGGCGATGCCCCGGGGCGGGCGAACACGAGCGACAAGATGATGACGCTGGTGGCGTCTGCGCTGGCTGGGGGCGACTGCATTGACGACGCCGATGTGTTGCGCACCGGGGGGACGGCCTGCACCCTGGGCGGCACGGTCAAGGCGCCATCCACCCTGGGCACCTTCCTGCGCAGCTTCCGGTGGGGCCACGTCCGTCAACTCGACCGGGTGAGCCGCGAGTTACTGGCCCGGGCTTGGCAGGCCGGGGCGGGACCCGGCGACGGGCCCCTGACCATTGACCTGGACTCCACCATCTGCGAGACCTACGGACTGGCCAAGGAGGGCGCCCGCCACCACGGCTATACCGGCAAGCGGGGCTACCACCCGCTGCCGGCCATCGCCGCCGGCACCGGAGACGTGCTGATGTCCCGGCTGCGCGAGGGCCGGGCCAACACCGCCCGCGGCGCCGCCCACTTCCTGCGGGAGACGGTGGGACGGGTGCGCTACGCCGGGGCCGACGGACGACTCACGCTACGGGCCGACAGCGGGTTCTACACTCATGGCGTGGTATCCGTCTGCCGCAAGATGGATGTCCGCTTCTCCATCACCATCCGCCAGCACAAAAGCCTGCACAATCTCATCGAGGCGATACCCGAAGATACCTAGACGCCGATTCCTTACTGGATGGACGGTGCCGCCGATGTGGCCGAGACCACCTGCACCCCCTTCCAGGCCGAGGCGGACGCCGCGCCGGTACGGCTCATCGTCCGGCGGGTGAAGCCGACGCCCGGTTCCCAACTGGCCCTCTTCGCCAAATACAGCTATCATGGCTTCATCACCGACCGGGACGGGGAGTTGCTCGAACTGGAGGCTGACCATCGCCGCCACGCCGAGATCGAGAATGCCATACGCGACCTCAAGTACGGCGTCGGGCTGAACCATCTCCCCTCGGGCCGCTTCGCCGCCAACGGCGCCTGGCTGGCCGTCCAGACGATGGCCCACAACCTGGCCCGCTGGACGGCGCGGATCGGTCTGGGAGAGCGGATAGCCACCACCAAGACCCTCCGGCGGCGGTTCTTCTCCCTGGCCGGACGGCTCACCCGCTCGGCACGCCGGTTGACCCTGCATCTTCCGGATCGCTGGCCTTGGGCTGAGAAGTTCAGCCGCGCCTTGGCCCGGCTGCGAGCCATTCCACTCCCGGCCTGACGGCACCGTCGGCGACCGACCCACCCACCGGACAACCGAAGATCCCCGCAGACTCGTGCCAGCCCGGTCCGAGAGAGTTCCCTGCTGCGTATTCTCTCGCCATCCCGCGCATCGCAGCTCCCGCAGACGGCCATAGGGGCCCCTGTGCGGCGATGAAGACCGTCCGCCGACCTCCCTACCCCAAATGGAACCCAGGCTATTTCCCCTGTAGCTCCCTCACCCCCCTTCCGCTTTCCTCACGCCGTCCATCGGTGTCCTTCGGTGGATTCGGGCTAAGCCGGCATACCTGGCCCCTTTACGATTGGCCGTCCGCGAAAGACCTGCCAAGGTCTCCCCTTTTTCTATGAAGTACCCGAGTTGAGCCTACTGTGTCACGGTGTAGGTGATCGTCGAGTCGATGGTGCCGTCTGCATCGTCCCAGTCCAGGACCACGCAGTGATGGAAGGAGTATATACTCTGACCAATGACTCCAGAGGACTCAAAGGAAGAAGTGGTCGTAGCCAGTACGGTGTCGGAACTGCACGCCGTATAGGTCGAGGCCGCGGCCGCGGTGTCATAGTGAAAGCCCCCGAGGGCCACGGTAACGCCCGAAGTGGGAGACCCGTCGCTGCCGGCGATCGTCCCCGTCCAAGGCTTGTTGGACTTCACCGTCACGGTCAGTGCGTCCCATACATTAGGAGCACCCCTCGTTACCCGTGGCGCCGTTATATACCGTGAACTCCCCGGTCGTAGACCCGTCGGACAGGGCCTCACATGTCGGGTCGGGCGTCCCGAGCGCCATCGTTGCGTCGGTCAAGCTTATCGTAATCTTGGCATTGGCCGTACCAGAGGCCGTGACACCGCTGGCCTCCTGGGCATAGATGGTGCCCGCGAGCGCCATCGCCAGCGTGCCCACCACGAAAGCCACAATCGCCGAAATCGCACCAAGTTTCTTCATTGCCAATGCCTCCCTAGATTCTGTGCCGTTAAATCTCCGTCAAGGTGTCTCCACACGTTCAAGTGAGCATCCCGCGAAGCCACCGGACGGTCGGACGATCTGTTATGATTTTGCCTTGTGTTTAACCCACTACCACGTACCCCTGAATGATAGGTGCTGGCATTAAGTCGTGCTATAGTGCCAACACTACGAGGAAAGAGTGGGGTAGTACTCGGATCACGTATGTAGCTGTTACTGCGTCCCGCCAGCCCTTCCGGTCTTAGACTCTGAGCCCTCGCAGCGACAACCGGCAACCAGCGCTGCGAAGCCGTTCATAGGCTCCTCGCGCGTTTGCCATACTCCGGGGGTAGAAGGAGAATAATGAGCGCCATGACATACCGCCCATGGGAAGAAATCCTTAGGACAGGCTACGCCGGCAGGCGGACCTTCCCTTTGATCGAGCCGGAGATGCCAACCTTTATGGGTAGGCGTCACGCGACCTCTCCGGAAGACCTCAGGGGCGCGGACGCCGTAATCATCGGCGCGCCATATGTCGCGTCGTCGACCGGTGAATACTTCGGCGTCCCGACGAGCGAGTGGATCGCGGCGCCGAAGCGCGTCCGCCAGCAGTCGGCCCGTTACCGGTCAGGCTATATCCAGGACTTCGACGTCGACGTATTCGAGAACATGACCGTGGTCGACTATGGAGACGCGGCTATCCCGCCTGAGGTGATGCGGGACCAGTCGGCCGAGAACATCCTCAAAGCCCAGGCCGCGGTCGAGGAAAAGGTGGGCCAGGCGCTCGACGCTGGCGCCGTCCCCATTGTCATCGGCCAAAACTCGCCTTGCAGCTCCTACGCCATCGCGAAACCGATCGCCGAGCGGACGGCAGGCTCGATCGGCTGCATCAGCCTCGATACCCACTGGGATGCCGAGCTGATCGACCACCTGACCAACGACCCCCGGATAGCGGGCAGCGAAAGCTGGAAGCACAAGATGTTCGAGTTTCACGACAACATGCACCCGCGCAACCTGGTCGAGATCGGGGAGCGCGGGATGCTCGAGGACAAGGATATCGTGCGGCGCTATCTCAACGAAGGAGCGAGGTTCGTCTCCTCATGGGAGCTCAGGACAAGCCTCGGCATCGAGGGGCTGGTCAAGGAGCTCGACCGAGCCTACGAAGGCACCGAGGGCGTCTACGTCCACTTCGACATGGACGTGATTGGCGGTGCGGGCCCGGCGCCCGGCGACATCCTGGGCGAGGCCGCCGAGCCGATCGGTCTGACCGAATATGAGGTGATCCGGCTCGCCCACGAGATCGGGAACCGCGGCCTTTCGGGGCTGTCGTTCATCTGCATCCCGCCAGGCTCCGCGGTCGTCTACCGCGCCATCGTATACATAATCATGTACCTTCTCGCGGGGCTGGCCATAAGGAAGACTGCGGGTTTGGCCGAGCCAGCGCGACTCGAGGTTACGTAGGTGGGAACTCAAGCAACGCTGAGGAGGACCAAGGTATGACCACGGGGACCATGGCGGTTGACTGGGAGGAGAGGGTCGATTACAGCGCTATGCGCGACTATCGTTTGGCCAGGGCTAAGCAGGAAATGGAAAAAGCCGAGCTCGCAGCCCTGGTCTGCTTCGACCCGTCGAACCTAAGGTATGTGACCAGCACCTATATCGGCACGTGGGCCATGGACAAGATGGGCCGATACTGCGTCTTACCAAATGGCGGAGAGCCTTATCTCTACGACTTTGGCAGCGCCGCGAAGGTCAAGAAGATGTACTCGACCTGGCTGAGCCACGACCACATCAAGCCGACGACCAACTGGATGCGCGGCGCCGTACCACCGCAGTCGGGGGCCGTGGAGCAGTTCGCCAAGGAGCTGAAAGGGACGTTGAGTGACCATGGCGTCACGGGGCCCGTGGGTTTCGACCTAATGGACGTGCCCATGATCAAGGCCGTGGAGCGAGAAGGCATCGAGATAGCCGACGGGCAGGAGGTGCTGCTCGAGGCCCGCGCCGTCAAGTCGCCTGACGAGATCAAGCTCCTAGAGATCGCGGCCTCGATGGCTGACGGGGCCTTCTACCTGCTTCAGGAAGAGATAAGGCCGGGGGTCCGCGAAAGCGACCTGGTGGCCCTGGCCAGTGACTATCTGTTGCGAGCGGGCTCTGAGTTCGTTTCTTGCATAAACGTTTCCTCGGGGCCGCGCACCTACCCACATCAGTCGCCGTCAACCGACCGCATCATGCGCCCCGGCGAGCTTGTCTACATAGACATCATGCACATCTACAACGGCTACTACACCTGCTACTTCCGGACGTTCGTCTGCGGTGACAAGACGACAGACCAACAGCGGTCGGTCTACCGCCGGACTGTCGAGTGGATGGACGCCGGGATCGAGGCGGTCAAGCCCGGCGCTACCAACGCGGACGTTGCCGCGGCATGGCCGGCTGTCCAGGACCTCGGCTTTGGCGATTTTAAGGATGAGGCGGAGGCATTTCTGCTTCAGTTCGGTCACGGCGTGGGCCTGGCGCTCTGGGAGAGGCCCGTTTTCAGCCGCCTTTTCCTCGACACCCCTTACGAGATCAAGGAAGGGATGTCATTCGCGCTGGAGACCTACTGCAGTTCGCCCGACGGCAAGGACGGGGCGCGGATCGAGGACCAGGTGATCGTCACCGAGGACGGCGCCCGTGTGATATTCGGCTTTCCCAGGGATGAGTTGATCAACTGCTGGTAACGCGACCGCATATTCGCGAGGTCAAGCAAGCACCGCACGAGAAAATCACACACAACTGTCTCCCTGACCCCGACGCCGCGTCGGGGGAAGGGTCTGGGGAGGGGTAATCCGTTCAGCCTGCACCACCTGGGCGAAGCCATCTGGGCACGAACGCGTAGGAGGCCGAGATAAATGCCGAGCATCGAGGAACGCTACGTCGAGAAATTCCGTAGGTCAGGCGAGCTCCTCCAAAAAGGGCAAGACCTGATACCTGGCGGCGGCCACCAGTCCAGGGCCGTACGCCCCCACCCTGTATACATCGACCAGGCCAAGGGTGCGGTCAAGTGGGACGCCGACGGCAACGAGCTAATCGACCACATGCTGGGTTTTGGCGCCCTCATTCTGGGCAACGCCCACCCGGTCGTCACGAAGGCCGTAGCCCGGCGACTCGAAGACGGCACCCACATGGGCACGCTCACCCAGCTCGAGCTCAGGTGGGCCGAGCTGGTGAAAAGCCTGATCCCTAGCACCGAGCTCGTCCGTTTCACTTCTTCCGGCACTGAGGCCACCCTCCTGGCACTGAGACTCTCCCGTGGGTTCACCGGCAAGACAAAGCTTGTCAAGTTCAGAGAGCACTTTCACGGCTGGAACGACTACGTGGCCCCCGGCTCGGGCATAACCACCGAGGTAGGAATACCGGCCGAAGCCCTGTCTACGGTCATTGTCATGGAGCCCGACATCGCCGCTTTCAACGCATTACTGGCGCAGGACGACGATATCGCGGCGGTGATACTGGAGCCTACCGGCGGCCACTGGGGCCAGTTCCCGCTGCCGAACCCCGGCTTCCTAGAAGACCTGCGTGAGATCACCGAGCGGCACGGTGTTGTGATGATCATGGACGAGGTGATCTGCGGGTTCCGGACATCCCCCGAAGGAGCTCAAGGCAGGTTCAACGTCAGGCCCGACTTGACGACCATGGCGAAGATTCTGGCAGGAGGCCTCCCCGGGGCCGCCGTCGCAGGTAGAGCGGACATCATGGGGCTCATAGGGTCCAAGGATCCGGCCAAGTTCCTGGCCCATACCGGCACGTTCAACGCAAACCCGATCTCCGCTACGGCCGGTATCGCGACGCTCGAGCTGATCGCCAACGAGCCTATCAACGAGCGCGCCGACGCGATGGCCGCGCGCCTGAAGCAGGGGCTCAACGACGCGCTGTCAAGGCAGGAAGTCGCCGGGCACGCGCACGGCCTCGCTTCCATCGTAAATCTCGCCCTGGGCGTCGACTGCGACTGCGACCGTCAAATTTGCACCCTCCCCCACTCTGACCTCGCCGAGGCCGCACGGCCCCGCGCAATGAAAATCAAGCTCGCGATGCTGAACGAAGGCGTCGACACCTTCGGCGGGATCGGGTTCATGGTCTCCGCGGTCCACGATGAGCAGCAGATCGACCAGACCTTAGAGGCCTTCGAGCGGGCCCTCGTCGCCCTCCGAGAGGACGGCGTGGTGTAGCGCACTGGCGCCCCTCGATACGCCCTGTCGGGCCACTCGGGGTATTCGGTTTTGATGGTCCCATTGCTCCGTCCACCCCAAGTAGTCCCGATGCCCATCGGGACGTATCGAGGGGCCATCCCGCCAAAACGGAGTCGTGTAGCAGTGGTCTTTGCCGCGCGACTCCCCACTCCCGTCCACCCCTCGGATCAAGCCGAGTCAGGAGTTTCGCTCCAGGAGCCTACGACACGTACTCGTGGGGACCGAGGTCCGCGTCCACGAAGTCGCGATAGAAGTTCTTACCCATGAGGTACTTGGTGTCGAGCTCCACGTCCCGTATGTGAGGCGTGGGCACGATCAGGTCCGGATCGTCCTCGTTTAACGTTACTTCCAGCGTGTTGACCCCCTTGACCGGCCAGTGCTCGCGGTCGAGCTTGAAGATGAACCAGTAGCCGCCGATCGCGCGGTAACGCGCCGCGGTCATCCGGTAGACCTCGTTGATTTTTCGGAGCAGGCTGTCCGGCAGCACTGTCCCATTCAGCTTGAAGGTCAGCCGGGCCATCTCGCTGACGTCCATCACCCGCGCTCGCAGATTGACTTCGTGCACCCGGCCCGCGTCGCCCCAACGGGGCAGGTCGTCTGCAATATTTAGCTCCACGCTTGTCGGCACATTCATCTCCAGGGGCGCCGGAAGCTGGAAAGTGCTCGTCCGGGCCTCCGGTGTAAAAGTACTGGTCTCTCCAAGAAGGTGGTAGTTCTTGTCCCGAGGCGCCATCACCTGCGGGTTTGGTAGCTCGCGCACCCTCTCATAGAACGGGGCCTGGTATGGCCAGTGGTAGAACCAATGCCACAGCTGAAGCCCGTCGACACCCTGCTCCCAGTAGTTGCACGCCGCGCCTCGGATCCCTGCGATCGACGCCTCGCTCAGGCGGTCCGTCTCTATGTGGCTTAGCAGGGCCGCGATCACCCGGCACTCAGACCCTTTCGTCAGCTCCACGAGCGGGCGGAAGTCGGCGTTCGGGTTCAGCATGTAGCCTGCTTCCATGTCGTGCCCGATAATCACGTCCACCAGCCCCTGCCGAACCCACTCCTTCAGGTCCATCCCGACCGAATCGCAAAACTCTAAGTCGAGCGGGATCCGGACCGTCAGCTCCCGGTCGCCGCCGCCCTTTTTGACTACGTCGTGCACCCGCCTTATCCACTCGGTTAGGATAGGTCGCCCCTGATCGACCTCGTCCGGGCGGAAAAAGTAGGGCTGGGCCTGGAGCTGCAGCTCGAACCCGTCCACCGGGTAGTTGTCGACTACCTCCTCGATTATCCCGAACCGTTCGTCCCTGGACTCGGGATGCATGAAGTCGAGGTTCTTTGCACCCGGGAAGTCTGGGTCTAGGTCGCCTTTTGCGCCGATCTCCAGGTGTTTGTTCTCGAAACGAAAATCGGAGCACCGCTCCCATAATCCCGTGACGCTCCCATCAGCCATGCCGGCCTGGTAGTCCTCATAGGAGCTCAGCGGCCGCCGGTTATCGCTGCCCTGCTGTACGATCAACGACGGGTATAGCAGGAGTCCCAGCTCGTGAGCGCGTTCGCAGACGATCCGCAGTAGGTCGTTCCCCTCCTCGATCAGGTGCACGGCGTTCCGATTGGTCCGCCGACGACCTAGCCTCGGAAACTTTTTGATGTTGTGTCCCCAGACCTCCCCCACCTTCGTGTCGTGCAGGAAGACCCTGCCCTCGCCGAGGCAGAACGACACTGCCTCGATGGCCGTTCCAGATACCTCGTCAATCGCCGACTGCGCCTCCTCCTTGCTCATCGGCGCCTCGTACATATACAGCAGCGGATGACGTCCGTCGTGATAGAAAAGGATGCGAGGCTTGGGCATGGCTTATCTCTCCTTTTTTCGAATATTGGGGTTCTTCGAGCGGCTCATATATTAGCACGCAACAACGGCTCCAACTAGGGCCTTCAAGACCGGGGAAGAACGCAGGTCTGATGAAGTGTCATTCTGACGAGCGGAGCGAGGAAGAATCTAGGCGATTCTCATCCATGCGACGTTCTTTCGGAGGATCGTCTAGGTCCTTCGCAAGAGTTCACGGTGAGCGGAGCGGAAGTGCTCAGATCGTCCATGCCTGTTACCGCCGGCACCCTGATGGATGAAAAAGGATAGCCAATATCTCCCTGAACGAAGTGAGGGGTCTGGGGTGGCCGGACGTTTCCGCAGCAGTCCGACCGGCTGGGGATCCGAGGCCCCACCTCAGATTCCTCGTCCCGATGCCACATCGGGGCTCGGAAAAACATTCTGTTCACTCACGGCGGTCACCCACCGGCGACGCTATTTTCACCGCAATGACATCGGCCAGATCTTCTGGACCGGCTACTAGTACCGTGTCAATATGAATATGATGGATAGATGTGTTGAAGTTTAGTGCGAGCGTCCTGAGTGGAGAAACGCTAGTCTATGACGGCGACAGCCTCATTGCGCTCATGTTCCAGCGCCGAGACCTCTCGCTTCAGTACCACCTCGTCGCTGATTCGACGGTTGAGACACTGGTTGCTGAAGACGCTCAACTCTATCTCAGCCATGTTCAGCCAACTGCCGTGTACTGGAGTGTAGTGGAACTCCAGGCGCTTGGCGATCCGCCGCGCTTCGGCTGGCTCGAAGACGTCGTACAACGAACCCAGCTTGTGAGTGTTGAGATTGTCCAGCACCAGCCGTATCGTTTTTGTATGAGGGTATGCCTCGTCTGCCAGCCACCTCATCTGATGTGCGAAGTCCACAGCAGTGCGACGCTCGGTCACCTCGACATGCCTCCAGCCAGCTTTCGGCTCACAGAACATGAACAGGTTTCGGGTCCCGTTTCGCTTGTACTCGTAGTCATATCGTTCCACTCGACCCGGCCTGGCCCCGATGGACGGTCTCTTGTCGGCCACCAATTGCTTGGACGTCTCGTCGAAACAGACCACGGGATGGTCGGGGTCGTAGTCTTCATGGTACAGGTCCAGCACATTCTCCATTCGAGCCACGAACTCCCCGCTCACCTCCGGGATGCACCATTCCTTCTTCGTCCACGGCTTGAGTTCGTTTTTTTGAGCGTCTGGCGCACCGTCTCGAGGGAGATGCTCTCGGCAAACCCCATCTAGACCACCTTGTCGGCAAGCAGTTGCAGCGTCCAGTGCGTGTGTCCTTCGGGCGCATCGCTGCAGGCAATGGCGACTAGGTGCGCTTCCTGCCTACCGTCCAACTTGCGCCTCTGTCCTGGTCGCGGGCGTTCAATGAGCGCACTGTCGAGTCCTTCCTGTACAAACTGCGTGCGCACACGTCCCACCGTGGAGGCGCTTATCAATAGGGAATTATAGTGAATTTTAGCCGAACCCATCACGTTAAGCTGGGGCCGCAGCGTGGCATTCGGGGCATCGCCCGTCTCTGTACAGCGTCTCCGGGTACTGGACCGCCCGACCACAGGCAGCGCAACGATAGTCCCGGCTCTTGACACGCGCCTTCGGTTGCCCGGCGTTCAGTACGGTGCGGGCTATCTCCTCCGGCGTCGCGTCTATCCTGGGAGGGTATCTCTTCTCCACCGGGCGGCCCCTGGGCTTCTTCTTTGCCACCTTGTCATCGCTCATATCGCCATCTCCTTGAGCCGCGCTATCAGGTGCTCCTGGGGCCGGTCGCCTTTGACGGAGTTGCAGGCCCCGCAGAGCAATTGTAGGTTGTCCAAGTGGTCCGTCCCGCCTCTGCTCTGAGGCACCATGTGGTCTACGGTGAAGTTGCGGAAGGGGAACATCACCCCACAGCCGTTGCACATCCCCTCTTGCTGACCGAACAGTACGTGCTTGTTCTGCCGGTATGGTATGGGCGCGTCGATGTCCGTCCGCTTAGGGATGTCCGTGCGAGCGGTGACGTAGCCGTGATGGAATAGCGAGCCGATGCCCAACGGGGCAGGCTTTCGGAGACGGTCGTTGACCAGCTCGACGGCCTTCTCGGATATGTCTATGCCGACCCACTTGCGCCCCAGCTTGTCCGCCGCGACACAGGCCGTGGCGCATCCGCAGAACGGATCAAGCACCACGTCGCCCTCGTTGGACGACGCCTTGATGATGTGCTCCAGCAGCGCGAGGGGTTTCTGCGTTGGATAGCCGACGCGCTCTTTGGCGTGTGCATGGATAGGGGGAATGTCTGCTATGAAGTTACTGGCATATCTCCCCTTGAGTGTGGATAGATATTTCTTGTAGCGGGGCCGCCCATTCTTCGGCCAATGAATCAATCCGGCTACGTCCAATGCTTCGCATTTCTGAAGCTGATTCAGCGTCTCATAGTCATCAGGGAGCTTAGCTTGAGCCTCCGGTGGAAACTTGGTACGGGTAGGAGGCGCCCATGCTCTACCTGAGGGCGGGGAAACACCATTGAAAGGCTCGTATGCTTCTGGCCCGCCCGCCCGTCCGCCCGATAAGTTTTCAGGTTCCCAGGCCCCTAGAACATCCTTACGCCAGTTGTCACCGTAGCCCTCCTCATAAGGCTCATATTGTTGATTCCAAATGGGCCTTTCACCATTGCCATAGAAGAGAATGTGGTCGCAATTGCGAACGTATCTAGTGGGATTCAATCCCTTGCCTCTTGTTCGGTGCCAGACAAGCATATTCCTGAAGTTCTCCGCCCCGAACACGGCATCCATGAGCATCTTGAGGTAGTGGCTGGCGGTGTCGTCGCAATGCAAGTAGGTGCTACCCGTGTCCTTCAGCACGCGCCGCATCTCCATCAGCCGCACCGCCATCATGGTCAAATATGACTGCATCCCCTTGCCGTGCGTGAGGCTGGCCGTGTGGAGAAGGTTGGCTATGGCGGGCTGCTCGTCGGCTATAAGCCCCATCCATGCAACATCCAGGTCTGAGAGCGTCCACGTGTCCTTGAATGCGGCCCCAGCCGCCTTGCTCCCCACAAGAGCTTCATAATTGCGGTTGGAGTTGAAGGGCGGGTCCAGGTAGACCAAGTCCACGCACTCCGAGTTCATGCCCCGGAGGATATCTAGGTTGTCTCCCGTCCAGATCGTCTTGTCAGCGAAGTTCGGCGCGGCCATTATGCAGTCAGTCCCGCGTAGGTCATCCGCTTGCCGTCCGCGCCCTGCGCCATGATGCGCATCTGCTCGGCGGTGTCAAGCGGGCGGCTGTTGTGACGGCCCTCACTCGGCAACGTAGCGGGGCAGGTGCTTCACGCTCATCTGGTGGTACACGCCAACGTAGCCCCGCTTCAGCATCGCCCAATGGCTCTCTATCCCGTTCGTGTGCGCCATCCCGTGGACGTACTCCCTAGCCGAATGTTTGACGGCCTGGTGAGGGCGGGCCAGTCCTAAATAGGCCGCCGCCTCGTCGGTGTAGACCTGGGCCGTTGCTTCCGTCCTGGACTCCACGAAACCTTGAAGCGTGGGCGCATCGGTGGACTCCACAGCGGCAGTGGCAATCCGCCCCGTCTCCCTGTCCTTCATCCCCACCACGGCGGCTTTGCCAACGGCTCCACGTCCGGCGTGGAGCCTCTTGCTATCGTGCTTGTTCCGCTCTTTCCCGCCGATGTACGTCTCGTCCACTTCGACCGGGCCAGCGAACTTGTCCGCCTCAGCAGTCCACATTCCCCGTATCCGGTGCGCCATGTACCACGCGGAGCTCTGGGCGATGCCGAGGTCGCGGTGCAGCTTCATACTGGATACGCCTTTGAGATTCGTCGCGTACAGGAAGAATGCGATAGCCCACTTGCTCAGGGGCAGGTTGGAACTGTGCAGCAGTGTTCCCGTCTTCACGGAGAAGGACTTGCGGCATTCCTTCTCACGGCAGCGGAAGGGCTGAGGCTTGCGGCTGGCAACGACGGCGACGTTGAGCGTGCCGCAGAAGGGGCAGGCGACGCCGGAGGGCCAGCGTTGCTCGACGAACCACGCCTCCGCCTTGTCCTCCGTGTCGAACTTCTGGACCGCATCCAAGAGGGTGATGCCCTTACGGTAGGACTTGCCGGGGCCACTCATGCTCATTCGGCTTGCCTCACTTACTTTATGAGACTATTTTAGCCGACTAGGGCTGGTTTGTCAAGGGTTTTAGCCGGATTCGTCGTCAATCTCAAAGCGGATGCTTACGCACGGCTTTTCGAGTTTCGATAGATATGCAACGGCCTGCAAGATTTCGACAGCTCGATCCCAGGCCGGATTCTTTGGGGCCAACTCATCGACCCATTCGGAGGGGCAATATGGGCACTTCTTTGGGATTTCCCTGTTCTGATGGGGCGGAAACAGCATCTCGGCCCCACAAGCGCCACATACAATCCGCAAGTTGCGAATATCCCCTACATCGAATAAGGCGAGCGTTTGCTTTACCACCGTCATATCCCCTCCTTCAGGATGGTGCTATTCTACCACCCTCGGCTAAAATTCGCTATAATTCCCTATCAATAGTCCGCTGGCGATGTCACGGTCGATCAGACCTTCGTCTGCCTTCAGCAACACCAGCGCTCGCTTGACCTTACGGGCCGAAGTCTCCCCACGACTCGCCATCTGCTTGAGATGTGTCCGCTCCGACTCGTTCAACTCCACCTTGTACTTGAGAGCAGGCATGTCTTCGTATGTCCTCCTTATAGGATCATACACAAGACTAACCTATTTCTTATATTTGTCACATACACATGGAACCGGTACTAGTCCTTCCGATAGGTGATAGTGATCTCCACCCCGATCAGGACCGCCGGTTTAGTCGACCGCCGCCCGCTGAACGCCGAGTATCTGTCCCCATACCCACGGTCTCCGTACGACGAAAAACGGACCTCTACCTCGTTCTCCCCCTGTCTCAGCGGCGGGCAGTCCAGATCGAACTGGATGCTGCGTTTGCCCGCCATCAGGGGAAAGCCGGCCATGCCGACGTCCGGCCACGGCAGGTAGGCTGTTCGGCCCGAGCTCCAGGGCACGGCCTCGCCATTGAGCCGGATATCAAGCTCGTCGAGTGGTGTGAAGTCGTCCAGCAAGATGCCCAGAACACACCGGCCCAGAGACCCGTCGGCGCTCGCCGCCTCCACGTCGTCTGCAATGTCCATCCGCAGAATCGGCCCCTGGCCGTTGAAGGTATTGTCCAGGACGACTGGAAGCTGAGCGGCAGGCACGGAGTTTTGGAAGCTGCCCCCGTGACCCCCGTATTGTATCCGGTCGGCGTGGTCGATCTCATATCGCTTGTCGAGCCGAGCAAGAGTCTTGGGGTCGGCTATCTGGTGTAGCATTCGTCTTTTCCACTCGGCGGGCAGAGTGAAGTAGTTGTAGAGGTAGACCCCCGCGCCGGCGCGCCACATACGAGCGGCCAGCGCTCTAATCGGGTTCTCATCTATTATCGGCTTCAGTCCCTCGATGCAGCCGTAAACCGGGATGCCGGTCCCCTCGGCCGCCTCCACGAACTCCCTGATAGGCATCTCAAACGGGATCGACCCCTTCCCCGCAACAACGATATCGACCAGTCCCTCGTCCATCCACTCAACGACGTCGAGGCCTATCCTCGTCGAGTCCGCGATAGTCGGAGGCACCCGGACCGCAAGCTCGATCTCCCTCCCCTTCTCCGCGCTCACCTGTTTCATCCTCTCCTTCACGCGCTTAACGAGGTCGGTCATCAGATACCGGTTCTGATACGACTCCTCGCGTCTGAAGAACGTCGGATGACGGTTGAAGTCCATCTCTACGCCGTCGACGTCGAAGCGTTCGAAAAGTTCGGTGGTAATGGCGAAGATGTAGTCGCGGACCTCCTGATGGGCAAAGTCCAGTCCCGTCCTGATATCCCAGTCTATGGTTCCCTCGGGAATCTCCTCCCCGGGCCTGCCGATCAGGAGCTCGGGGTGCTCCCTGCGGAACCTACCGGCGTCCACCGCCGACGGGTCCTTGCTGTAGTGCTCATTCATCCGGACCCGCGGAAAGAGCTCGAGGCCCGCCTCGCGGCAGAGGCTCGACAGCACAGTCAGCGGCCCACCGTCGGTCTCCATCAGGTGCCTGGTGTTACCCACCCTTGTCCTGAGCTCGTCGGGAAGCTCCGAGAGCTCATGGCCTTCGCCCAGTATCTCGCCTACCTGGGTCTCATAGTGGTACACCTCGCGCCCGCCGACCGCCCACCAGAGCGACGCCGGAGTCCCCTCGAACGACTTTACGACCTTGTCCCGAATGATCTCAGGCGTCAGCGGTGGATCGTGGTACATGATCCACCCATCGTCGGTAAAGATCACAGGCCTTTCTTGCAGGCTTTTGGCCATCCGAGTCCTCCGTACGGGTCGTCAGGGTAGGCTGAACGAGAGCCTGATTATCTCACCGTGTATGTACGGGCCACCGCGATTACACAACACGTCTTTCTGAACCCCGATCCCATCGGGGTGAAGAATCTGGGGTGGGGGCAGCCACGCCAACCTAACCAGACCACACCCCCCCAGATCCCCTCGCTCCGCTCGGAAAACAATGCAGGAATCGTGTGTGACTTAGAGCTAGTCCTTATTGAGCGTTCTATCGTCGCGGATGACGCCCACCGAATACAGGAACTGGTACGCGCTCATCTCGCCAAGATACTTGAAATTATCACGCACCTGCGCCACTGCCTCGCCGGTCTCATCGTAAGAAGTCAGATAGTTTCGGAAGCCCCCGTAGCTTTCATCCAGCTCCAGCATTCGACCGGCGTTGTGGACGATAGCGTCAAGCTTGCCGCGGTGGCGAATGACCCCCTTGTCTGATGCGATTCGGTCGATGTCGTCCGGGGACAGATTGGCGACCACCTCGGGGTCGAAACCCTTGAAAGCCTCGCGAATGCCGGACCACTTGGACTCCACAACCCTCCAGGAGATCCCCACCCAGAACACGGTCTGGCTCATGACCTCGAGGTAATCGGCCAGGCTCTTCGGCTGGATTCTCGGCGAGCCTTCCTTCATATTCGAGTCCCTGGCCGCCTACCAGTGTATCTGCTCGTTGGAGACGAACCTCTCGATGTTCCGCCAGCGCGTTGCCCCGTCACGATAATGCTGGCGTTGGTATAATGGGTAGTACCGGCCGGGCGGGTCGATAGAGACCACGTCGTTGCCCTTGCGGACCAGGGTGAAGCGTTGCTTTTCGATGTACACTACGTCTGTCCGTTCGGCTATTGGGAATGTCAGGGTGACTACATCTGACGGCTGGACGAGACCGACCTGCGCGTAACGCCCATCCCACGACACTGACCGCTCCCCATCGTTTACCCGGCAGCGGGTGTCGCCTGGGGCCACCCACTCGGGGATGCGCACCGAGAGCTCGACCGGCTGCTTGACTTTCACGTCCACCCTACCCTCGTACGGTATGTAGCTGTCGACGTCCGCCCACGGCGAGGCCCTGTTGAGCAGCAAATTCACACGTAGCCTGCCGTCCTCATGTCGCAGGATATGGTCCCAGATCCAGTACAGGGCACGCGCGCTGTTGACCGTGCAGCAGTGCATGATTCCGGAGCCGTTGCCCACAAACCAGTCGTTGGCCGCCGGCCAGCCCGCGAAGGCCCCGAGGTTGCGCTCCGCAACCCTGTCGGCAGAGCTGTAGGCGTCGACCTCCGAGGGCGCAAGAGAGTCGGGCCGTGGGTTCGTCAGGCCCGCTTCCGGCATGTGGTATATCCAGTCGGTGGTCAGCAGCTGCCCCTCTGCGAACATGTTGCGAATCCAGCGGTCAGCATCGTCCCAGTAGTCCCCGCTGCCCCCCTCAGATAGGGCCAACGCTACCGCGACCATGTCCGCGACTTCGCAGAGCTCTGCGCCCTCCCATTCGTTGCTGTTTACGAGCTCGGGGAAGTACCCAATCAGGTTGGCCCCCTCGGTCGCCACCGCCACGCCATCCTCCCAGTCGACGCCAGCACCGTAAGCCTTGCCCTGCTCGTAGCTGCGTACCACGAAGTCTGTGAGCTCGTCGTCGCCGACCGTGATGGCGTACTTTTGCATGGCCAGCAGCCCGTTGGAGTGGGCATGGAAGTGCGCCTTCGTAGGATTGCCGGGGGTCGAGAGAAAGCTGCCGTCCTCGCCGTAGAAATAGCGACGCATGTAGGTGATAACCTTTTTCGCAAGTACCAGCGCCGGCTCGTAGCCCAGTAAACGGTACGCGTGCACCATTCCGTGCACGATGTGTGAGTATCCATCGAACCCCGAGTCGGCCGGCACCAGTGCTTCGGTTGGCCGCTCTTTCTTGGCAAGCTGGATGTTCGGCCAGTAGTAGGCCAGGTCATCGACTTCGACCGCAAGCTCCCTGAGCCCGTCCACCAGTCGGCGGACCGCCTCACGCCACACCGGACCGCCGTCTCTGGTCGCGTAGAGAGACATGGTGCTCAACATCCGGCCGTTGCCGAACGCTGAGATCATCTGGTCGCTCTCGACTCTGACGCGCTCCGGGACTCCGTCGAGCGGTCCGTCCCGGTCCGGCTTGTCGACAAAGACGGACCAGTGGGCCCACGGCCGACCGCGCGTCGGGGTGTAGATCAGCCCGTCCGGCCCTTGACTCTTCAGCGCCACCTCCATCCACTTCGCCTCTACATGCAGGTTCTGGTCGCTGCCGCTCACGATCCGCATGAGCGGCACAGATTCCAGGTATTTGGACAGGGTGGCCCCATGCCAGCTGGAGTGGACCATCACTGGCGGGTTCGTGCGGAAGTGGGCCATGTAGTAAGGCTCGTAGTCGGCCAACGGGTCCGTGGCCTCCGTCAGGCAGTGGATGACCAGCCGCGCCCGCTCCTGCACGTCGAGGGTATCCGGCACCAGGGCCTCGTACCGCCGGCCCTCGTATGCGTGGGTCTCGAACTCCGGGACCTCCCCGGTTACGTATCCGATCGGGTCTCCGGGACTCCACTTCTCCGCCTGTCCTATTGACATAGATGACACTCCCTGGCTTGCTGATGGGCAGAAGTCTAGCAGCGGCCTCCAAGCCAGTCAATTGGCCCATGACAAGGCTTGTCGGACCCCACCAAACTTTGCCGGCGACCGTGCGGTTCGTGGCTTATGTAGGGGCAGGTTTCAAACCTGCCCTACTCGAAAACGACTCGAGACTCTGCCATTGCAGCCAATTGCACCAAACCAGCCCGGATGTGAGGCCCCACCCCAGATTCCTCGTCCCGATTCGACATCTGGGCTCGGAAAACATGCTCGCCTCCATATCGGGTATGTGTCACTCTGAAACCGCAATCAAGCCCGCTTGCATAAAATCGATGGAAAATGCAGAAGTCTTGTGGCCGACATTTACAAGATAAACTCACGCGCGAGACTAGGTGACACCATGCGATCACGCTCGATACTTCTGGTAGCGATTGCGGCTTCGACCGTAGCTCTCGTCACTGTAGCGGCATGCGGCGAGGACGAGGCGGCCCCGACCGCAGTGCCCACAACGGCGGCGTCCGGCGCTCCAGCAGGCACAGGCGCTTCCACGGCATCGCTCCCGGATAAGATTAGGGCGCCGCACTTCGTTAACTCCTTCCCTGCGCACGGCGAAACCCTAGTGCAGACGCCAGAGGTCGTGGTCTTCAACTTCGACTTCAACCTCAATCCGGGATCTGCTATTGACATTAGCCGGGACGGCCAGCAGGTCGATTCAGGGCCGCTCAGCATCTCGGACGACGAGCTATCCATGCGAGTGCTCCTTGAGCAGAAAGGCGCGGACGGCGTGTACGAGACGGACTACAAGGCTTGCTGGCCGGACGGCTCGTGTCACGATGGCACGGTCGGCTTCATCGTCGACAGCGCTGGGGTAGCCCAGTATCAGGACCTCCGAGGAGAGACTACGGTGTCGGTCCCAATGAAGGACGGGTTCCGCTTTGAGCCCGCGCGGATGATCATCAGTCCAGGCACGACTGTCACGTGGGTCAACGACTCCGCCGACGCGCACTTCGTGAATTCGGACCCCCACCCAAGCCACAACGTCATCAAGGACCTGAACTCGTCAAGGATCAACCCCGGCGAGAGCTATACCTTTACCTTTGAGGAAGCCGGCGCATGGGGTTATCACTGCAGCGCCCATTTCAATAGCGACATGATTGCACAGGTGATAGTCGAGTAGCCGATTTTCGAGTCTTGACACCGGTAGGGGCCAGACATAGTATGCACCTGACCGCCACGGCGACAAGCGGCCGGCCGGTAGTCGACTACTGAGGTCTGATCGATGTCCGCAGAGAACGGAAGCTCGATAGACGAACGTCTTCTTTCTCACGACTTCCTGGTCGACCCCTATCCGGTCTACCGGCAGCTCAGGGAAGAGAGCCCGGTGCGTTGGAGCGACGCCTGGAACTGCTGGATAATCTCGCGCTACGCCGACGTCAACGCCACCATGAGGCGGGACGGCCGTCGATTCCTTGCCTCGGGCCGGTTTGGGGCCGCGATAGACGGGCTGCCCGAGGAAGTCAGGCCCGAGTACGAACCAATCAAGCAGCACTACGCGGTCGGTCTCCTCCACTCCGACCCGCCCGACCACAACCGGCTGCGTACCTTGGTCAACAATGCCTTCACGCCCGAGATGACCGAGCTAATGCGCCCCCGGATCGAAGAGATCGTAGAGGAGCTCATCGATAAGGTCCAGGGAGAAGGGCGGATGGATGTCCTTGGCGACTTCGCCCTTCAGCTTCCCTCAATCGTCACGTCGGACCTCATCGGGCTCCCGCTGGAGGACCGCGATAAGTTCCGAGACTGGGCCTATGGAATCTCGTCCTTTTCTGGCGTGAGCCGTCTAACGGTCGACGTCGCGGAAAGCGCCCAGCGCAACCTGCTGGAGGCACGGGCCTATCTGGAAGACATCGTCAAGAAGCGTCGAGAGGAACCCCGAGATGACCTGATTAGCCGCCTCGTGAGCTCCGAAAACCAGGACGACGGGCTCACCATGGGCGAGCTCCTGTCGACCGCCGTTACCTTCCTCAACGGTGGCCACACGACGACGGCCTCGTTGATCACCAGCGGCCTTTTAGCGCTGTTCCGACACCCCGACCAGCTTCGCGAGCTGCAGGACGATCCCACGGGAGTGCCAACCGCGATAGAGGAGTTCCTGCGCTACGACGCCCCGAACCAGCGAGTGACTCGGCTGGCGAAAGAAGACATGGAGATGGATGGACATCAGATCGAGCAGGGCCAGAGAATCATGATGCTGATCGGCTCGGCGAACCGGGACCCCGCCCAGTTCCCTGACCCCGAACGGCTCGACATTCACCGTGATCCGAACCGCCATCTCTCCTTCGCCATGGGGGCCCACCACTGCGTCGGCGCTCCGCTCGCTCGGCTCGAAGTGGAGATCGCCTTCAACGCGCTATTCCGCCGGTTCCCAGACCTTCGGCTCGAACGTCAGGACCTAGAGTGGCAGGCCGCCCCCCCACTCCGGATCCTGAAGTCGCTGCCCGCACTCTTCTAATCAGCTGCCCCGATGGCGCAACACGATTTGACGTACCCGTATCTTTGATGGCAGTAGGGCCGCAAGGCCTTACGCCCTTCCGAAGACCCTGGCAGCCGATCCAACTGCGATGTGCGTCCAACACGGTCGGCTTGAGACGCTTGAGAACAGGTATCAATAGCTGAGGAAGATGGCGTATGACTACCGGGACCATGGCAGTCGATTGGGAGGAGCGTGTCGATTTCGAGGCGCTGCGCACCTATCGGCTGGACAGGGCCAGACAGGAGATGGACAAGGCCGAGCTGGGAGCGCTGGTCAGCTTTGACTTCTCAAACATCCGTTATGTAACCAGCACCCATATTGGCACTTGGGCGATGGACAAGATGGGCCGGTACTCCGTCCTGCCGAACGGCGGCGAGCCCTACCTCTATGACTTCGGCAGCGCCGTGAAGGTCAAGCAGGTCGGCTCCCCGTGGCTGAAAAAAGACCACATCAGGCCGACGGCCAACTGGATGCGCGGAGCCGTCCCGCCACAGGCCGGGGCCGTGGAGCAGTTCGCCAAGGAGCTGAAGGAGGTCCTGACCGAGCACGGAATCAGCGGACCCGTGGGTTTCGACCTCATGGATGTCCCGATGATCGAGGCGGTCCAACGCCAGGGCATAAAGATCGCCGATGGGCAGGAGCCGCTTCTGGAGGCAAGGGCCATCAAGTCCCCAGACGAGATCAAGCTGCTGGAAACGGCGGCCTCGATGGTGGACGGCGTCTTCTATGAGATGCAAGAAAACATCCGGCCTGGCGTACGCGAGAATGAACTGGTGGCCCTGGCCAACGACTCGCTGTTCCGACAGGGCTCCGAGTTCGTCCTTTGCATAAACGTCGTCTCTGGGCCGCGCACCAATCCTCATCCGCACGTATTCTCCGATCGCATTATCCGCCCGGGCGACCTCGTCTACATCGACATCATGCACACGTTTTTGGGCTATCACACCTGCTACTACCGCACCTTCGTCTGCGGTGACTCCACGAAGCAGCAGCGGGACGCCTACCGGAAGACGGTCGAGTGGCTCGATGCCGGAATCGAGGCGGTCAAACCGGGGGTCACGACCGGAGAGATCGCTTCCGTCTGGCCGGCGGTCGAGGAATTCGGCTTCGGCAGCTTTGGGAACGAGGCCGAAGCGTTCGCGCTGCAGTTCGGGCACGGCGTGGGGCTTGCTCTGTGGGAGAAGCCCGTGTTAAGCCGGCTGTTCATCGATACCGACTACGAGATCCGAGAGGGGATGGTCTTCGCACTGGAGAACTACTGCGGCTCCCCGGACGGCCAGGACGGCGCCCGCATCGAGGACCAGGTCGTCGTGACTGAGGACGGCTCCCGCGTGATATTCAACTTCCCGCGTGACGAGCTGATCTCCTGCTGGTAGCGGTGCCTGAACGCCCTGCCATGGATTAGAGGCTCGGCAAGGCTGCTTGAGCCCGTGGAAGCCTGAATGTGCGCTCGACGGGGGCACGACGAACCGGGAAGCGATCCCTCCTTCCGTCTACCCCGAGTGTCCCGATGCCGCATCGGGACGTATCGAGGGGCCGTTTGGGAGCTCTAGAAGTAGGTTCTTATTCAGTACGCCAAGAGGCTGCATTTCCGATGATTGTCCGGCTCTACAGCGGTAACGACGGCCAGTCCCACTTCGAGGACGTGGAACCGCCGCCGGCCGACGTGGAGCCTGTCAAGATCAAACCAGGCGCCGACATAACCTTCCGGCACGCAGACGATGGACAGCTCGTTGGAGCGGTTACGAAGGAGAGCGACGAGGGCTGGCACAACGCACCCCGCCGCCAGTACGTGATCGTTCTGTCCAACCATATGGAGGTCCGAGTGGGTGACGGCACGGTAAAAAGCCTCGAGCCTGGAGACATAATGCTGGCAGAGGACTTTACCGGCCAGGGGCATATCTCGCGGGCCGTGGGCGGCCAGCTCGTCTGGGTCACCGTGCCGCTGCCCGACTAGCCTTCGGTCAACTTGAACTTGACTTTAGCGCTGCCATTCTCGGGGAAACAAGGCCCGGCGGGGGTTTCCAAAGGGGGCGCGGCCCCCTTTGGCGGGGGTGTATGGACCGGACACATGGTGGACGGGTGTTCGGAGACATGGTGGACACATTTGAGTATGTTAGGCATCGTGCCTGAGGTCAAGCTGGGCGATTTGATGAGTGGCGAAGAAGACGTTCCAGACTCCATCGTCAGTTGTCGGCCGAATAGCCACTGGCATGCCCTTGAAGGCCTTAGGCACCTTGAAGATACGGCCAAACAACTGGAGCCTACCTTTGTCGTGAACACGGCGTACCAGGTCAGTTGGTTCGTATTCCAAGGGTGGAAGGATCTCGGGAAACAGTCTTTGGCTCACTTGGTACTTGGTGGCCGGAGTAGCAAGGTCAAGGGCGTCATGGGGCTGCTCCAAGTTGTAGATGTCCCGCCACAGGTCGAAGGCTCTCTGGCAGTGCGCCAGATCAGTGAAGCTGCTCCCCTGCAGCACTTCAACGGTCATGGTTCGGTGGAAGCGCTCATCTTTTCCCTGTGTCTGAGGGTGATAAGGGCGTCCATGACTGACTCCGATGCCCAACCTCAGCAGCCAGACTGTAAAAGGTGTGTAGGGGTGGTCTTGGTCATGGCCCCACGGGGAGCCATTGTCCATCAACATTGTGTTGGGCAGGCCGTAGCGCCGGAAGATAGCCGTCAGGCGCTGTTGCACCATCTCTCCCTGCTCGTTACCGCAGGCCTGCAGCCCCAAGGCAAACCGAGAGTGATCGTCCAGAACAGTCAGAGGGTGGCAGCGTCCTCGGGTAAGGGGGAAGTGGCCTTTGAAGTCCATCTGCCACAGGTCGTTGGGTGCCTGGTGTTCAAATCGCTGCCAGGAACGGTGCTTGGGCCCCTCGGCGGGGTCAATGCGGCCATGACGACGCAAGATCGCCGTGATAGTACTGGGGGCCGGCATGTCCGCCTCAAACACATCCCTGCGCTCCAAAAGCCACCGTCGCAGCTTACGAGCTCCCCAGGCCGGATGGGCCGCACGGGCAGACAGCACCGCCTGCTCAACCTGCGATGGGGTACGTGCAGGCGAGTAGTGAGGCCGCCGCGGCAGCTCGACCAGGCCTGCCTCGCTCCCTTCACGGAAACGCCCAAGCCACTTGTATCCAGTCGTAGGGCTGATCCCGAAGCGACGGCAAAGGCCCCTTTTGTTGGTGCCTTCAGCCTGCGCCAGCTCCACGAACTCTCTCCTCTGAGACATAACGGACATCTCCTTCCATGGCATGACCACCTCCTTGTAATGAAGTCATGCCTATTATGGTGTCCACCATGTCCCCGAACATGTGTAAGCTATGTCCCCGGTCTATACACGGGGGTCTGGGGGGAACCCCCAGCAAAACAACGGTGAGGGCGGGCGGGTGGGAAAAGAACCTTGAGTTTTCATCCCTCAGGGCGCGCCCCGCTTCGGCATCCGGGATGGACGATTCTGAACGGAATAAGGCCTAGCGTGTAGGCCTGGATACGGAGAGAAAACTATGGAGTACGGATTCAAGGTACCGCCCAGCGGATCGATGTCGACTCCCGAGGCCTTGGCCACCCTGGCACGCCGCGGCGAAGAGATGGGCTTCGGCCTGATCGCCGTCAGCGACCACGTCGCCATACCGAGGGCGGTCGACTCACCCTTTCCCTACACCGAGAGCGGCGAGTTCCCCGGTGTCTCCGGCGTTTTCCTGGAGCAGTTGACCCTGCTGAGCTTTCTTGCCGGCCAGACATCGAAGATACGGCTCCTTCCATCGATCATGATCCTGCCGCATCGAGGCCCTGTTCTGGCGGCGAAGGTTCTGGCTTCAATCGACGTGCTTTCACAGGGACGTTTGATCGTGGGTTGCGCCGCCGGCTGGCTGAAGGCAGAGTTCGAGGCGCTTGGAGCGCCACCATACAACGAGCGGGGAGCTGTCGCGAGCGAGTACATTCGCGTCTTCAAGGAGCTATGGACGAACGACAGCCCCACATTCGCCGGCAAGTACGTCCGGTTCTCGGACGTCTCGTTCGAGCCCAAGCCTGCGCAAAAACCCCATCCGCCGATCTGGGTCGGCGGGGAGACCCCTCCGGCGATGAGAAGGGCGGCCGAGTTCGGCGACTGCTGGTATCCCATTGGCACCAACCCCAAGATTCCGATCAATACACCGGGCCAGTTTTCCAACTCCCTGGCACGCCTGCGCGGCTACGCGGAAGACGCCGGCCGCAACCCCAGTGAGATCGACGTCGCCTACAGCAGCAACTGGATCGACGACCCTGACGGGAAGATGCGAGTGGCCGGCGACCGACTGGCCTTTGCCGGGACCGTCGAGCAGGTCGCCGGAGACATCCGCGACTTCGAGCAGGCCGGGCTCCGACACCTCGTCCTCGGCTTTCCAGCGCCAACGCTTGACGAGACTCTGTACCGCATGGAACGGTTCATCGCAGACGTAGTCCCGCTGGTTTGAGTTGGAGGGTGGCGTAGCCAAACGAGCCGACGGCGGCGTCCCCTACTTCCCTTTGGACCGGGCATCTTCTAACGCACGGACTAGTAGGATACCCTGCCTCGCATTCACTTATTCGTAGCATTTAAAGTCGCATGTGTCTTACTCGTACCCGTCGAACCACCGTTCTGGCCCTCACAACCTGGACGTAGGGGCGGGTTTCAAACCCGCCCTCTAGGGTCTTTCGGTTCTTGGTTGTTGTCATTCCTAGGAGTCTTCTACGAGGAGGCTAGGTCGGTACCGTCAGCTACGGTTGTCTCAGGGCGACCGTCTAGATTCCTCGCGGAGCCTCGGAATGACAGTTCTATCGAGCTGCTAGGTAAAACCGAAAGACCCTGCCCGCCCTCCCTCTTCCTCTTGACGGAGATGGAAAAGAGCCTGCCCTGAGCCCTGCCGAAGGGTGAGGCTGTCCCCATCCTTTTTGTACAAAGTTCTTCGTACCGTCGAACTCCCGGATATCAGACCCTCCTTTACAAAAGGAAGATATAGTCCTATAATGCCGCCATGCGGAGAAAACCGGGCAAACTAATACCCATCGAGGTATCTATTCTGGAGGCGGGCATCGACCTGCAGAGCCGCGGCGTGGCGGAGTTCCATGGCTTCTCGATAGCGAAGGAGATCGCGCAACGAGAGGCCAGACGTCGGCTTACGGCCTACGGGACCCTATACAAGGCTCTGGACAGGATGGAGGAGGCCGGCCAGCTAGTGAGTCGCTGGGAGGACCCGATGATAGCCGCGAAGGAGGGCCGTCCCCGTAGGCGCCTTTACCACGTGACGGTCATCGGGGAGAGAGCGCTCGCTGACGCTCGCCTGATGAAGCCTGCGCCGGGGATGAAGACGGAGAGAGGCCTCGCTACCAGATGAGTACGACTAAGGTGGACCCCATTATTAAGACAGCACGAGGGCTAAATTAAGAGAGTCTCCCACCCCTGCGCTAGGTTTCACCAAGCCCGATGGCAGCCCTGCTTCTTCAGCTGCTGCTCCCCTTTCTTCCTGGCCATGTTGGTACACCTCTGCTGGGGTCCGGTAGCCCAAAGCCTGGTGAGGCCTCTGCCGGTTGTAGAACTCCAGGTAGGCATTGATCCCAGTTCGGGCCTCGGCGACGGTCTGGTAAGCTTTCAGATACACCTCCTCGTACTTGATGCTCCGCCACAGCCGCTCCACGAAGATGTTGTCCAGGTACCTACCCTTACCATCCATGCTGACCTGGACCCTCTGCTCCTGCAACGTCTGGGTAAAGGCCTCACTGGTGAACTGACTCCCCTGGTCGGTGTTGAATATCTCCGGTCGTCCCTTACCCAGGGCTTCCTCCAACGCCGCCACGCAGAAGCTGGTGTCCATGGTGTTGGAGAGCTTCCAGGCCAGCACGTGCCGGCTGTGCCAGTCCATGATGGCCACCAGGTACAGGAAGCCCTTCGGCATGGGGATGTAGGTGATGTCCGCGGCCCAGACCTGGTCGACCCGATTAACCTCCACTCCCTTCAGCAGATAGGGAAAGATCCGGTGTCCCGGCGCTGGTTTGCTGGTGTTGGGACGCCGGTAGATGGCTTCCAGACCCATCAACCGCATCAGCCTTCGAACCCTTTTTCGGCTCACCAGATAGCCCTGTTGCAGCAGCCAGGCCTTCATCTTCCTGGAGCCGTAGAAGGGGGTCTTCAAATACTGACGGTCCATCAGGGCCATCAACTCCAGGTCTTCTGCCCTGGTCGGTACCGACCGGTAGTACACCGAGGCCCGGCTGACGTCCAGCAGGATACATTGACGCACCAAAGACAGCTGCTGGTGGTCTCGGTCTATCATGGCTCGCCGTATGCTGCGACTCATAGACCGGACCTTTCCGACAAAAAATCGCGTTCCACCTTCAGCTGGCCGATGTGCCGGTAGAGGTGGTTAATCTGAGCTTCCTTGGCTTTCTCCTGGGATTTCTGATTGGTGGCAAATAGCTCCGGGGCTCCTTCCGCCAGGGCCCTTTTCCAGGCGTGAATCTGACTGGGATGGACCTCAAATCGGCTGGCCAGCTGGGCGATGGTCTCTTCCCCCGCAAGGGCGGCCAAGGCCACCTTGGCCTTGAACGCCGGACTGTGCTTATTCCTCGTCTGCTTCATGTCCTGCTCCTCCACGTCGGTTAGTTGCCGGTTATTTTAGGAGCTGGACTCTCTCTTAGCCAGTTGTCTAGTTTTTGGGTACCACCTCAGACCTCCCTGTCGATTGCTATGGGAACTGTCCGTTGGTGGGTACGACTCTATACCGCAGGGCTGGCCGCTGGTCGACGAGATGCCCGCCGGGCGGAGATCGATTGCGATCTGTGGGAGCAGGGCTTGGACGCGAGTCGAGCCGATGTGAGGCCAACTAAGACCGCCCTACAGATTCTAGGACGCTTTCTCTTAGCCCGAATCCACCGAAGGAGGGCGTCGGGTTAGCGTCCTGAGGCGGCAAGAAGGCGCTCCTGTGCTTCTGGGATAATGGTTTTGTAGCAAAAAACGGCCCCGGAAAAGGAGCACCCAGTAGATGCTGCCACGCAACCACCCCGACCGGATCCAAATCACCTTCGACGACCGCCGCTTGGTGGCCAATGCCGGGCTGCTCCTTCCGGCCACCCTGGCGCGGCACCTCGGCCTGCCCGAACTCGTCCGGCAGCGCCTCGACCTGGGCGATGCCCCGGGGCGGGCGAACACGAGCGACAAGATGATGACGCTGGTGGCGTCTGCGCTGGCTGGGGGCGACTGCATTGACGACGCCGATGTGTTGCGCACCGGGGGGACGGCCTGCACCCTGGGCGGCACGGTCAAGGCGCCATCCACCCTGGGCACCTTCCTGCGCAGCTTCCGGTGGGGCCACGTCCGTCAACTCGACCGGGTGAGCCGCGAGTTGCTGGCCCGGGCTTGGCAGGCCGGGGCGGGACCCGGCGACGGGCCCCTGACCATTGACCTGGACTCCACCATCTGCGAGACCTACGGACTGGCCAAGGAGGGCGCCCGCCACCACGGCTATACCGGCAAGCGGGGCTACCACCCGCTGCCGGCCATCGCCGCCGGCACCGGAGACGTGCTGATGTCCCGGCTGCGCGAGGGCCGGGCCAACACCGCCCGCGGCGCCGCCCACTTCCTGCGGGAGACGGTGGGACGGGTGCGCTACGCCGGGGCCGACGGACGACTCACGCTACGGGCCGACAGCGGGTTCTACACTCATGGCGTGGTATCCGTCTGCCGCAAGATGGATGTCCGCTTCTCCATCACCATCCGCCAGCACAAAAGCCTGCACAATCTCATCGAGGCGATACCCGAAGATGCCTGGACGCCGATTCCTTACTGGATGGACGGTGCCGCCGATGTGGCCGAGACCACCTGCACCCCCTTCCAGGCCGAGGCGGACGCCGCGCCGGTACGGCTCATCGTCCGGCGGGTGAAGCCGACGCCCGGTTCCCAACTGGCCCTCTTCGCCAAATACAGCTATCATGGCTTCATCACCGACCGGGACGGGGAGTTGCTCGAACTGGAGGCTGACCATCGCCGCCACGCCGAGATCGAGAATGCCATACGCGACCTCAAGTACGGCGTCGGGCTGAACCATCTCCCCTCGGGCCGCTTCGCCGCCAACGGTGCCTGGCTGGCCGTCCAGACGATGGCCCACAACCTGGCCCGCTGGACGGCGCGGATCGGTCTGGGAGAGCGGATAGCCACCACCAAGACCCTCCGGCGGCGGTTCTTCTCCCTGGCCGGACGGCTCACCCGCTCGGCACGCCGGTTGACCCTGCATCTTCCGGATCGCTGGCCTTGGGCTGAGAAGTTCAGCCGTGCCTTGGCCCGGCTGCGAGCCATTCCACTCCCGGCCTGACGGCACCGTCGGCGACCGACCCACCCACCGGACAACCGAAGATCCCCGCAGACTCGTGCCAGCCCGGTCCGAGAGAGTTCCCTGCTGCGTATTCTCTCGCCATCCCGCGCATCGCAGCTCCCGCAGACGGCCATAGGGGCCCCTGTGCGGCGATGAAGACCGTCCGCCGACCTCCCTACCCCAAATGGAACCCAGGCTATTTCCCCTGTAGCTCCCTCACCCCCCTTCCGCTTTCCTCACGCCGTCCATCGGTGTCCTTCGGTGGATTCGGGCTTAAGCATACCGGCGGATGTGACGTGGCGGCTCTCCAAGGGGGGCGCTGAGAGGCAGGCGGCTAGAGCCGGGCTAGGCATCCTCAAGATCGCAGGGAGCGTGATCGCATTCGTGACCTACCGGAGCTTTATAGGACTAGTACCGGTTCCATGTGTATGTGATAAATATAAGAAATAGGTTAGTCTTGTGTATGATCCTATAAGGAGGACGTACGAAGACATGCCTGCTCTCAAGTACAAGGTGGAGTTGAACGAGTCGGAGCGGACACATCTCAAGCAGATGGCGAGTCGTGGGGAGACTTCGGCCCGTAAGGTCAAGCGAGCGCTGGTGTTGCTGAAGGCAGACGAAGGTCTGATCGACCGTGACATCGCCAGCGGACTATTGATAAGCGCCTCCACGGTGGGACGTGTGCGCACGCAGTTTGTACAGGAAGGACTCGACAGTGCGCTCATTGAACGCCCGCGACCAGGACAGAGGCGCAAGTTGGACGGTAGGCAGGAAGCGCACCTAGTCGCCATTGCCTGCAGCGATGCGCCCGAAGGACACACGCACTGGACGCTGCAACTGCTTGCCGACAAGGTGGTCCAGATGGGGTTTGCCGAGAGCATCTCCCTCGAGACGGTGCGCCAGACGCTCAAAAAAACGAACTCAAGCCGTGGACGAAGAAGGAATGGTGCATCCCGAAGGTGAGCGGGAAGTTCGTGGCTCGAATGGAGAATGTGCTGGACCTGTACCATGAAGACTACGACCCCGACCATCCCGTGGTCTGTTTCGACGAGACGTCCAAGCAATTGGTGGCCGACAAGAGACCGTCCATCGGGGCCAGGCCGGGTCGAGTGGAACGATATGACTACGAGTACAAGCGAAACGGGACCCGAAACCTGTTCATGTTCTGTGAGCCGAAAGCTGGCTGGAGGCATGTCGAGGTGACCGAGCGTCGCACTGCTGTGGACTTCGCACATCAGATGAGGTGGCTGGCAGACGAGGCATACCCTCATACAAAAACGATACGGCTGGTGCTGGACAATCTCAACACTCACAAGCTGGGTTCGTTGTACGACGTCTTCGAGCCAGCCGAAGCGCGGCGGATCGCCAAGCGCCTGGAGTTCCAATACACTCCAGTACACGGCAGTTGGCTGAACATGGCTGAGATAGAGTTGAGCGTCTTCAGCAACCAGTGTCTCAACCGTCGAATCAGCGACGAGGTGGTACTGAAGCGAGAGGTCTCGGCGCTGGAACATGAGCGCAATGAGGCTGTCGCCGTCATAGACTGGCGTTCCTCCACTCAGGACGCTCGCACTAAACTTCAACACATCTATCCATCATATTCATATTGACACGGTACTAGGTGTCGTGTTGCAAGCCCTCTTTGGAGCTATTGGCCTAGCCATCATTCGCCTGGGCGCCTATGCAGCAAGGGGAGTGGTCCGGGCGAGCAGACCTACGAACCCAGGAGTCCGTTTGTGGACGCAGTGGTTTATGGTCAGCGTAAGCGGGAGTGCCGTCGGAGCAATCATAGGGTCCGTTCTAGGTCTGGGCGTCGGAGTCGTTTTAGGTGTGGCCTTGTCGGGAATCTTTGGGATAGCACGGGTGCTGTTGGGGATCGAGTCAGGAGGCTACGCGATCGTTCCGATCACGGGACTCATGGTGGGGGTGGCGGTATTCGGACTCGTGATCGGCCTATCTCAGAATCTGGTCCTGGAACAGAGGCTCGACGAAGGAACAGACTGGGAGACCGCCAGTCTCGTAGGGTACACGGGCGCCGCAGCTTTGTTCGTGGCTCTGAGTGAAGTTGCGCACCTGGGCATCGCCTTGGCGGCGGGTGTGGCGATGACTGGGTTGGGACTGGCTCAGTGGTCAGTCTTGAGGCGTACGTTGCCTGGCGCACTTTGGTGGGTTGTCGTGAGTGCCATAGGTGGCACTCTGGCCGCTGCGCTAGGAGCATTTCTATTCAGTGGGGGAACTCAATACGTTGTCGGTGTGTTCGTCTATGCTGCGTTTACAGGAACCGGCCTCTTGGTGCTGCTCTGGAAGCCAACGGGACAAAACAAGCGAGTAGAGTCCCAGGAAGTGGTGTAAGAGGGAGAGGGTCTGGAGAAAGAGAGACCACCGCGTCATCCTTAGCGGGCAAAGAAGAAAGCTCGAGAAAGGAGGACAACAGTGGTCAAGGGAAGGATGGACCTGCTGGAGCTATTGCGCAGGGGGGGAATGGACGGTGACGTGGACTTCCTACGGGAGGCACTGAGAGTGCTGGTAGAGGGGATCATGGATGCGGAGGTGTCATCGAGGATTGGTGCTGAGTATGGAGAACGCAGCCCTGAGCGGGTGACCCAGCGCAACGGGTATCGGTCCCGGGCGTGGGATACCCGGGTGGGGACTATGGAGCTGCACATCCCGAAGCTTCGAGAGGGGAGCTACTTCCCGAGCCTGCTGGAGCCACGGCGTCACAGCGAGCGAGCTCTGCTGGCGGTCATTCAGCAGGCCTACGTGGAAGGGGTATCCACAAGGCGGGTGGATGACCTGGTCAAGGCCCTGGGGTGTGAGGGTATCTCCAAGAGCCAGGTGTCGCGTATCTGTCAGGAGCTGGACGTGGTGGTGGATGGCTTCCTGGGCCGTCCGCTGGACGGTGGACCCTACCCTTACCTGTGGCTGGACGCACTGACCCAGAAGGTCAGGGAGGACGGCAGGATCGTCAACGTCAGCGTGGTGGTGGCGACGGTCGTCAATGGCGAGGGCAAGCGGGAGATCATTGGGATGGGCGTGGGTACCAGTGAAGACGGCGCCTTCTGGCTGGCCTTCCTACGCTCGCTGTCCGCCAGGGGCCTCAGCGGGGTGGAGCTGGTGGTATCGGACGCTCATCAGGGACTCCGCGGCGCCATCGCCGCAGTCTTCGGCGGAGCCAGCTGGCAACGGTGCCGCACCCACTTCATGACCAACCTGCTCACTCGGGTACCCAGAAGAGTCCAACCATGGATGGCCACCATGGTCCGCACCATCTACCAGCAACCCTCCCCCGATGAGGTACACGCCCAACTCGATAGGGTGACCGATCAACTCGGAGACCGGTTCCCTCAGGTGGCCTCTCTACTGGACGAGGCTGGACCCGATATCCTGGCCTTCTCCAGCTTCCCTGTCGCCCACTGGAAGAAGATCTGGTCCAACAACCCCCTGGAGCGTCTCAACAAGGAGATCAGGCGTCGCACCGATGTCGTGGGCATCTTCCCTAACCGACCAGCCGTGCGTCGCCTGGTTGGCCCCGTCCTCGCTGAACAGCACGACGAATGGGCCGTTGGCCGTCGATACATCACACCTGTCGTGCTGACCCTAAACGAAGCTCCTCCAGAGGCCGATCTCGCGGAGGCGACAGCCGCCTAAACCCGAATCCACCGAAGGAGGGCGTCGGGTTAGCGTCCTGAGGCGGCAAGAAGGCGCTCCTGTGCTTCTGGGATAATGGTTTTGTAGCAAAAAAACGACCCCGGAAAAGGAGCACCCAGTAGATGCTGCCACGCAACCACCCCGACCGGATCCAAATCACCTTCGACGACCGCCGCTTGGTGGCCAATGCCGGGCTGCTCCTTCCGGCCACCCTGGCGCGGCACCTCGGCCTGCCCGAACTCGTCCGGCAGCGCCTCGACCTGGGCGATGCCCCGGGGCGGGCGAACACGAGCGACAAGATGATGACGCTGGTGGCGTCTGCGCTGGCTGGGGGCGACTGCATTGACGACGCCGATGTGTTGCGCACCGGGGGGACGGCCTGCACCCTGGGCGGCACGGTCAAGGCGCCATCCACCCTGGGCACCTTCCTGCGCAGCTTCCGGTGGGGCCACGTCCGTCAACTCGACCGGGTGAGCCGCGAGTTGCTGGCCCGGGCTTGGCAGGCCGGGGCGGGACCCGGCGACGGGCCCCTGACCATTGACCTGGACTCCACCATCTGCGAGACCTACGGACTGGCCAAGGAGGGCGCCCGCCACCACGGCTATACCGGCAAGCGGGGCTACCACCCGCTGCTGGCCATCGCCGCCGGCACCGGAGACGTGCTGATGTCCCGGCTGCGCGAGGGCCGGGCCAACACCGCCCGCGGCGCCGCCCACTTCCTGCGGGAGACGGTGGGACGGGTGCGCTACGCCGGGGCCAACGGACGACTCACGCTACGGGCCGACAGCGGGTTCTACACTCATGGCGTGGTATCCGTCTGCCGCAAGATGGATGTCCGCTTCTCCATCACCATCCGCCAGCACAAAAGCCTGCACAATCTCATCGAGGCGATACCCGAAGATGCCTGGACGCCGATTCCTTACTGGATGGACGGTGCCGCCGATGTGGCCGAGACCACCTGCACCCCCTTCCAGGCCGAGGCGGACGCCGCGCCGGTACGGCTCATCGTCCGGCGGGTGAAGCCGACGCCCGGTTCCCAACTGGCCCTCTTCGCCAAATACAGCTATCATGGCTTCATCACCGACCGAGACGGGGAGTTGCTCGAACTGGAGGCTGACCATCGCCGCCACGCCGAGATCGAGAATACCATACGCGACCTCAAGTACGGCGTCGGGCTGAACCATCTCCCCTCGGGCCGCTTCGCCGCCAACGGCGCCTGGCTGGCCGTCCAGACGATGGCCCACAACCTGGCCCGCTGGACGGCGCGGATCGGTCTGGGAGAGCGGATAGCCACCACCAAAACCCTCCGGCGGCGGTTCTTCTCCCTGGCCGGACGGCTCACCCGCTCGGCACGCCGGTTGACCCTGCATCTTCCGGATCGCTGGCCTTGGGCTGAGAAGTTCAGCCGCGCCTTGGCCCGGCTGCGAGCCATTCCACTCCCGGCCTGACGGCACCGTCGGCGACCGACCCACCCACCGGACAACCGAAGATCCCCGCAGACTCGTGCCAGCCCGGTCCGAGAGAGTTCCCTGCTGCGTATTCTCTCGCCATCCCGCGCATCGCAGCTCCCGCAGACGGCCATAGGGGCCCCTGTGCGGCGATGAAGACCGTCCGCCGACCTCCCTACCCCAAATGGAACCCAGGCTATTTCCCCTGTAGCTCCCTCACCCCCCTTCCGCTTTCCTCACGCCGTCCATCGGTGTCCTTCGGTGGATTCGGGCTAAACAACATCAACAGGATGACGCACTCTTACACCACTTGACGGGACGTGACCAACAAGCGAGCTGGCCGTCTCCGACCGGCAGTCTGATCCGGGCTCGAACCCCGCGTCTATAGATGCGGCGCGAAAGGTCTATTGGCAACGTAATCACATGACCGCCAACTGGTTACTGAGCAAGCCGACGGTTCTGCGTGTCTTGTATCGAACGAGTGCCGCACTGGCGGTCGTCGTGCTGGGCGCCGCGTGTGGCAGTAGCGGCGAGGCCGGCCCTTCACCAACTCCCACAGTCACGGCACCCGCTGCTGTCGCACCTGTTCCCACAGTCGCGCCCATCGCCACCGTCACACCACCAGCAGCGGTCGAACCCGTTCCCACAGTCGCGCCTATCGCCACTGTCGCACCGCCTGCTGCGGTCGCTCCGGCTCAAGCGCCCGCGTCAGTCTTCGTCATGCCCACCCCGCGACCTACACGCACTCCTATGCCCAGGACAGAAGGGGATATGGCGCAGCCCGTCCGTTACAAACACACCGCAACGCTTCTCGAAGACGGCCGGGTGCTTGTTACCGGCGGCTACGTAGCAGCGAGGTGGCCCCCGACCGCCCTGGTCTCTGCGGAGATTTACGACCCGTCTATTGGCCGGTGGTCGCCGACACCCCCGATGTTCGATCCGCGCAGACATCACGGTGCAGTCCTGCTTGAGGACGGCAGGGTGATGGTCTCCGGCGGCATGACCGATGAGTACGATCTTCATCCAGAGGATGCGCGACTCATCTGGCTGGGTTCTATCGCCTCCGCAGAGGTGTACGACCCGTCCACCGAGACCTGGTCGCTCGTCGGCGGCATGACCGAGGAGAATGGCGCTCACTTGCTAGAGATGCTGGAGAACGGCCAGGTGCTTGCAATAGGCGGGCTCGGGGCCTCGGCGGCGCTTTACGAACCCACTTCAGGTACGTGGGTCTCTGCCGGGGAAGCCACGTCACGGGATTCCGAGACACGTCTGTGGGACACAACTGCGCTCCTCGCGGAAGGAAAGGTGCTGTTCATAGGCGGGTTCGACGGCAGCGCGCATATAGACTCAGTGGAACTTTGGGACCTACTCACGGGCCTGTCTTCTTCCACCGGCAGCATGATCGGGGCTCGGGCCGCGTCTACCGCGACGGTCCTCACGGACGGCAGGGTGCTCGTCACCGGCGGCTACGGAGGTCCCGGCAGCGGGGCGGGGACCCTCGCCTCAGCGGAGATATACGATCCAACGTCCGGGACTTGGTCAGGGGCTGGAGAAATGGCACACAGCCGGATAGACCACACGATGACAGTACTCCAGGACGGCAGAGTGTTGGTCGTAGGAGGCGGCAGCAAGGCAACTGAGATATATGATCCCTCGACGGGCAGTTGGTCAAAGGCCGCCCGTACGATAGAACGACGCGAGGCGCACACGGCTACGCTGCTTAGCGACGGTCGGGTGCTGGTCGCGGGAGGCGCGAGCGGCACGAGCGGCCGTGAGTTCCCCGATACCTCGGCGGAGGTCTATGACCCGGCAACCGATTCCTGGACCCCATCTACTGAGGCCTCTCGCTAGAGCGGACCAATCGGGCGCGGCGGACAGCATACTAGCTCCGAACGTCCTCCGCTTCATTCATGAAGCGGCGTAGCACCTCGATATGTTGGTCTACGGACGAGAACCCGGCCCCTGCTGTGCCCACCGAGATGTGAGTAGCGCCGGCCGCCTTCCACTCCGCAGCCTGCTGCACCCAGTCCTCCGGTGTGCCGTCGGCGATCGACACCGACCCTTCGATTCCGACCTCTGAGGGGTCACGGCCTTCTTGACCGATGTAATCGTGGAGCGTTGCGATGACCGCGCCGACACCGCTTTCAAGCCCAACGGACGGAAACCAACCGTCGCCCATTCTGGCGATGCGCCTCAGCACGCGGTCGGCTGAACCGGCCGAAGCACTGCCCGCAGACCCCGGCCCTCCCCCAATCCAAATCGGAATCGGCCGCTGGACCGGCATCGGATTGATGCCGGCGTCGGTGATCTTGTGCCACCGGCCATCGAAGCTGACGAGCTCCTGGGTCCAGAAAGCGCGCATGACTTCGATCTGTTCTTCGCAGCGCCGGCCTCGGTCGGAGAAGTCCTCCCCGAGGGCCTCGTACTCCACCGGGTTCCAGCCGATGCCGATGCCCAATCGCAGCCGCCCACCGCTGAGGACGTCGACCGCGGCCGCCTGCTTGGCAACCAGAGCGGTCTGCCTTTGCGGCAGTATTACGATCGAGGTCACGAGCTCCAGCGTCCGGGTGATTCCGACAAGATAACCGTACAACACAAAGGGCTCGTGCCAAAGGTCGGTAGAGCCGTAAGGACCCTTCCAGTCCGACCGGCTGCCGACGTTGGCTCCAAGGACGTGCTCACCGGTCCTCAGGTGGTGGTAGCCCATGGACTCGACGGCCTGCGCGTAGTCGCGAATAGCCCCCAGGTCGGTACCGAAGCCCCTGTCCCTCTGAGGGAACGTGACGCCTAATCGCACCTATTTCTCCCTTTCGACCGGATGGCCGGCCCACTCCAGGATTTACCGCCAGCCGCCATTGAGATATAATCTGTCGAGCCACGGGCGCCGAGTTCCGTGTGAAAACGAAAGGAGACTTTCAGCATCACCAACCTCCGTGTATTCAAGTTGACAATTGTTGCGGTGGCCATCGCCGCACTGTTCGCCTGCCGTCCGGAAGACCCGGAAACGATCGAGAACGTACTTACCCTCCTGAGACAGAACGGTTATCAGGTCAGTGAACCCTCCGAGCAGGGGGTCGTTTACGTATGGGCGGTAAACGGCGTTAGGGTTGACGTCAATGGCCGGCCAATCTTGATCTATGAGTATGCCGACGATGAAATAATCGATGAGGGCGTGGTGGCAACGGAAAAGGTCCTCGGGAGTGGGACAGGATTCGTGGAGTTCAATATACAGGCAACGGGAACACCCTATCACATCAAGGGTAAGGTACTAATCCTCCTCGGCGACCATCCGGACGCCGGAAAGATCAGAGAGCTGGTGGACTCCAGCCTGCCCGATTCCGACCCGACCTGAACTCAGCACACGGCGCGAAAGCACGCTTGATCACGACCGACAGGGAGCGCCACTGTTGGAGTCGCTCTACGTCTGGTATCATATCCGCGCCGCACTCCAGACCTGGAGAGGAGACAACATGAACATCATCACCAATGAACGGGGAGGGATGCTTACAAACATCTTGTTGATAGTTGTAGCTTTCCTAATTCTGCTCGCATCGGGTGTAGCCCTGATTAGTCAAAACTACTGGCCGTCTCTTGTGCTCTTCGTGCTCGCCGCATTTGCCTATCCCATAGGAAATAGGTTGCTTAAGAGGCTCTCCAAGCAAACGTAGCCTGCGTCACCGGGTGCGCTGCGATCGAGGTCGGTCCCCCTCCTCTCAGCCCGCTGCGCATTCGACAGCCGCAGGTAGATACAAGTCTTACCCCTAACCCTCGGCTTTCTTCCACTCCTCATACTCACGCCGCGCCTCCTCGTTCATCGGATAGTACTTGCCTATGTCGCCGGTCTCCTTGAGTCTGATCCGCTCGAAGACCTCTCCGGCTTCACGCGTCTCACAGAACTCGATGACCTGAGGAGCGACCTTAGCCGGCACTACCACCACCCCATCGTCGTCGCCGACGACGATGTCACCTGGAAGCACCAGGACGTCACCGCAGCCAATCGGGATGTTGTAGCTCCACGGGTACATCTCGAAGTGGGTGGCGTTGTGCGGCGTGGCCCCCCTTAGGAAAAGAGGAAGGCCGATCTCCTTGGCCTGTGGCGTGTCGCGAACACACCCGTCCACGACCAGGCCCTTGACCCCTTTGGCATGAATACCGGTCATCAGCATCTCGCCGAGACAGCCGGTCTGCAGATTGGCTCGCGCATCAACCACCAATACATCCCCCTCTTGCGCCGCTATGACCGCGTCCCACAGGGCTAGCCTCGACTCCACCTCTTCCTCCTGGTGCCCCGACTCGATGTCCTCCCGCTTGGGCAGGAACTGCAGCGTAATTGCGGTCCCCACTGCCTTCTTGCCGGGCGTGAAAGCCACCGGCCCCAGCATGGAGGCTCGAAGTATGCCGCACACCTCCCGAAGAGCGGAGCTCACTGTCGCGGTGCCGAACTCCCAGAAGGGGTCGATCAGGTCACTCGGGAGCCGCTCGATCGGCTGAACTGTTGCTACCATAGCTACCTCCTAAGCCCCATTCCAGCAGCAATCGGGCCCCGTGTCAACCGGTCCATTTCTCGGGCCGTAAAGACGCCCCGCCGGGGCGTCTCTCCCCTGGCGAAGTCTGTTCATCCTTGCTGACCCTAGAGACACCGAGCGCCGTGATACAATCTCCGGCGCACGAAAGGCCAAGCCGGTGGAGGTCTAGCTATGGATTTGGAGGGCACGGTCGCGATCGTTACCGGGGGCAGCGGCGGCCTGGGCGGACGAATCGCTCATGCTCTGTCCAATGTCGGAGCACACTTGGCCATTGCATACAACGGCCACCCCGAAGACGCGCGGACGGCGGCTCTAGAAGCACGGGACCGCGGAGTCAAGGCCGAGACTGTACACGGCGACGTTACCGACCAGCACCAGGTTGAAGCGCTCGTATCGGAGGTGATGGATAAGTTTGGCCGCGTGGATATCCTTGTGAACAACGCGGCCTACAACAAGTGGATCCCGTTCGCCGACCTGGAGGCGCTAACCCACGAGGAGTGGGACAAGATCATCGCCACAAACCTCACAGGTCCGATGCTCCTCACGAAAGCCGTAGCCGGGCCAATGAGACGTCAAGGGAACGGACGCATCGGTCAATATCGCGTCCATCGCCGGACTCGGCCCTACTGGCTCGTCCATTCCCTACGCAGTTTCGAAAGCCGGCCTCATCCACCTCACCCGGTGCATGGCCGTGGCGCTCGGCCCAGAGGTTCTGGTCAACTGCGTCGCTCCGGGACTCCTCGACGGCACCAGGATATCGGCCAGACTCGACCCTGCGCACAAAAAGAGGGCCAAAGAGAACTCGGCCCTGAAAAGGTGGACGCACAAAGACGACGTAGCCGACCAGGTCGTCGCGTTCTGCCGCACGGATAGCACGACGGGTCAAACGCTGGTAGTCGACGCCGGCCGGGTCTTCCATTAAGCGGCCGGTCCCTCGATACACGGCCTACTCGGGCCGTTCGGAATGGAATCCGCAGGTTACACGGGCTGCTCGGATGAAATACTTGGGACTCGGGAAACAGCGACTCGTAGCTCCCCCGCATACCCCGAGTAGTCCCGATGCCCCCATCGGGACGTACCGAGGGGCGGCAATAGACATGCGGACACTCGGAAAAGCCGGACCGCGACGGCCCTTGTTCCCGTATACCCCGAGTAGTCCCGATGTCCCCATCGGGACGTATCGAGGGGCGGCCCTCGATGCGCGGACTACCGGGCTGTTCAGGATGGGGCTATCTCGTTTCCGCATACCCCGAGTAGTACCGATGCCCCATCGGGACGTATCGAGGGGCGAATCCTAAATGATGGCCTTGGCATCCAAAATCTATAGGACAGCACGTACCACCCTTACCTCCGGGTATTTGGCCGTAGACCGGGCAAGGAGAGACCAGTGACAACGCAACAGATCGATTACGACACACTAATAGCGGGCCAGGGGGCCGCAGCCTATGCCGCGGCGCTGTATACCGCTCGGTACCAGATGAGCACCATTGTCATCGGAGAAATCTTCGGTGGAGAGACGGCCACCGGGGGCATTATCGAGAACTACCCTGGCTACCCGGAGATAGACGGCCTCGACCTGATGATGAAGTTCCGTAAGCAAGCCGACAAGTACGACGTTCCGGTCGTCGACGACAAGGTCGCGACTCTGACGAGGATCGGCCACAGTTTCGAGGCTACCACGAGCGAGGGCAAGACTAAGGTGGACCCCATTATTAAGACAGCACGAGGGCTAAATTAAGAGAGTCTCCCACCCCTGCGCTAGGTTTCACCAAGCCCGATGGCAGCCCTGCTTCTTCAGCTGCTGCTCCCCTTTCTTCCTGGCCATGTTGGTACACCTCTGCTGGGGTCCGGTAGCCCAAAGCCTGGTGAGGCCTCTGCCGGTTGTAGAACTCCAGGTAGGCATTGATCCCAGTTCGGGCCTCGGCGACGGTCTGGTAAGCTTTCAGATACACCTCCTCGTACTTGATGCTCCGCCACAGCCGCTCCACGAAGATGTTGTCCAGGTACCTACCCTTACCATCCATGCTGACCTGGACCCTCTGCTCCTGCAACGTCTGGGTAAAGGCCTCACTGGTGAACTGACTCCCCTGGTCGGTGTTGAATATCTCCGGTCGTCCCTTACCCAGGGCTTCCTCCAACGCCGCCACGCAGAAGCTGGTGTCCATGGTGTTGGAGAGCTTCCAGGCCAGCACGTGCCGGCTGTGCCAGTCCATGATGGCCACCAGGTACAGGAAGCCCTTCGGCATGGGGATGTAGGTGATGTCCGCGGCCCAGACCTGGTCGACCCGATTAACCTCCACTCCCTTCAGCAGATAGGGAAAGATCCGGTGTCCCGGCGCTGGTTTGCTGGTGTTGGGACGCCGGTAGATGGCTTCCAGACCCATCAACCGCATCAGCCTTCGAACCCTTTTTCGGCTCACCAGATAGCCCTGTTGCAGCAGCCAGGCCTTCATCTTCCTGGAGCCGTAGAAGGGGGTCTTCAAATACTGACGGTCCATCAGGGCCATCAACTCCAGGTCTTCTGCCCTGGTCGGTACCGACCGGTAGTACACCGAGGCCCGGCTGACGTCCAGCAGGATACATTGACGCACCAAAGACAGCTGCTGGTGGTCTCGGTCTATCATGGCTCGCCGTATGCTGCGACTCATAGACCGGACCTTTCCGACAAAAAATCGCGTTCCACCTTCAGCTGGCCGATGTGCCGGTAGAGGTGGTTAATCTGAGCTTCCTTGGCTTTCTCCTGGGATTTCTGATTGGTGGCAAATAGCTCCGGGGCTCCTTCCGCCAGGGCCCTTTTCCAGGCGTGAATCTGACTGGGATGAACCTCAAATCGGCTGGCCAGCTGGGCGATGGTCTCTTCCCCCGCAAGGGCGGCCAAGGCCACCTTGGCCTTGAACGCCGGACTGTGCTTATTCCTCGTCTGCTTCATGTCCTGCTCCTCCACGTCGGTTAGTTGCCGGTTATTTTAGGAGCTGGACTCTCTCTTAGCCCGAATCCACCGAAGGAGGGCGTCGGGTTAGCGTCCTGAGGCGGCAAGAAGGTGCTCCTGTGCTTCTGGGATAATGGTTTTGTAGCAAAAAAACGGCCCCGGAAAAGGAGCACCCAGTAGATGCTGCCACGCAACCACCCCGACCGGATCCAAATCACCTTCGACGACCGCCGCTTGGTGGCCAATGCCGGGCTGCTCCTTCCGGCCACCCTGGCGCGGCACCTCGGCCTGCCCGAACTCGTCCGGCAGCGCCTCGACCTGGGCGATGCCCCGGGGCGGGCGAACACGAGCGACAAGATGATGACGCTGGTGGCGTCTGCGCTGGCTGGGGGCGACTGCATTGACGACGCCGATGTGTTGCGCACCGGGGGGACGGCCTGCACCCTGGGCGGCACGGTCAAGGCGCCATCCACCCTGGGCACCTTCCTGCGCAGCTTCCGGTGGGGCCACGTCCGTCAACTCGACCGGGTGAGCCGCGAGTTGCTGGCCCGGGCTTGGCAGGCCGGGGCGGGACCCGGCGACGGGCCCCTGACCATTGACCTGGACTCCACCATCTGCGAGACCTACGGACTGGCCAAGGAGGGCGCCCGCCACCACGGCTATACCGGCAAGCGGGGCTACCACCCGCTGCCGGCCATCGCCGCCGGCACCGGAGACGTGCTGATGTCCCGGCTGCGCGAGGGCCGGGCCAACACCGCCCGCGGCGCCGCCCACTTCCTGCGGGAGACGGTGGGACGGGTGCGCTACGCCGGGGCCGACGGACGACTCACGCTACGGGCCGACAGCGGGTTCTACACTCATGGCGTGGTATCCGTCTGCCGCAAGATGGATGTCCGCTTCTCCATCACCATCCGCCAGCACAAAAGCCTGCACAATCTCATCGAGGCGATACCCGAAGATGCCTGGACGCCGATTCCTTACTGGATGGACGGTGCCGCCGATGTGGCCGAGACCACCTGCACCCCCTTCCAGGCCGAGGCGGACGCCGCGCCGGTACGGCTCATCGTCCGGCGGGTGAAGCCGACGCCCGGTTCCCAACTGGCCCTCTTCGCCAAATACAGCTATCATGGCTTCATCACCGACCGGGACGGGGAGTTGCTCGAACTGGAGGCTGACCATCGCCGCCACGCCGAGATCGAGAATGCCATACGCGACCTCAAGTACGGCGTCGGGCTGAACCATCTCCCCTCGGGCCGCTTCGCCGCCAACGGCGCCTGGCTGGCCGTCCAGACGATGGCCCACAACCTGGCCCGCTGGACGGCGCGGATCGGTCTGGGAGAGCGGATAGCCACCACCAAGACCCTCCGGCGGCGGTTCTTCTCCCTGGCCGGACGGCTCACCCGCTCGGCACGCCGGTTGACCCTGCATCTTCCGGATCGCTGGCCTTGGGCTGAGAAGTTCAGCCGTGCCTTGGCCCGGCTGCGAGCCATTCCACTCCCGGCCTGACGGCACCGTCGGCGACCGACCCACCCACCGGACAACCGAAGATCCCCGCAGACTCGTGCCAGCCCGGTCCGAGAGAGTTCCCTGCTGCGTATTCTCTCGCCATCCCGCGCATCGCAGCTCCCGCAGACGGCCATAGGGGCCCCTGTGCGGCGATGAAGACCGTCCGCCGACCTCCCTACCCCAAATGGAACCCAGGCTATTTCCCCTGTAGCTCCCTCACCCCCCTTCCGCTTTCCTCACGCCGTCCATCGGTGTCCTTCGGTGGATTCGGGCTTAGCCAGTTGTCTAGTTTTTGGGTACCACCTCAGACCTACCATGCGCCTACCGTCATCCTGGCCGTGGGGAGGGAACGCCGTAAGCTACACTTGGAGCACGAAGACGAATGGACTGGCCGGGGCGTGTCTTTCTGCTCCACCTGCGACGCACCGCTCCACCGGGACAACATCGTCGCCGTGGTCGGCGGTGGGAACGCCGCGGTCGAAGGGGCAGCGCTGCTCGGCAGTACGCCAAGCAGGTGTACATCATCTACCGGGGAGACAGATTTACCCGGCCCGAGCCGGTTAACCTTGATTCTCTCGTAAAAAGTCTGTGTAGGTCGAATTAGAACAAACGTACCCACACCTGGGTACAATATACAGTCTCTGTTCCGTACACTACCCCAACATACGGTAGCGCGCAGATGTGCTAAATCGCTGGAACTTCCTCAGAACGGGTTTTTACGAGGGAATCAACCTTCGCCTCCTCGAAGAGGCCACCAACGTCGAGAAGCTCTTTAACACCAACGTGGTCGAGCTAAAAGGCACAAACGGCCTCTCGAGCATCGTGTTGGACAGGAGACTAAACGGGTCCAATGAACTAGCGGTGGATGGCCTATTCATCGAGATAAGGGCAGACCCCAGAGTCGACCTGGCGAACCAGCTTGGGGTCCAGCTCAACGACAAGGACGAGGTGATCGTCGACAAGCGGATGCACACCAACATCCACGGGGTGTTCGCCGCCGGCGACCTGACAGACGCGTCGGGCGATCTGAAGCAGACGGTTACGGCCGCTGCACAGGGGGCGGTCGCCGCGACCTCGGCATACGCCGACGTCTCCGAGCACCCCGCCGCCTGTCGGATACACGCTAAGGCGTACCCTGTGGCTTCGTAAACACACTCGCTGCCGCGGACCCATCCTCTTGCTCGTCGCCACCTTAGAGCCCGATCTTCTCGGACGTGCAGCGATAGTTGGAATTCAGGGATCACTAGGAGGATTCGGCCCGCTGGACGAGTAGGTCCCTCGCAAACACTGCGAACCACGCCGACTGGTTGTTAGATTACTTCTGGCCCGACCAGGAAATCGACAGGAGAACACTGTGAGTAATAAGCAGTTCTTTTTCTCCGTCCCACCTGGGATAAAACACCCCGGAAGTGCGGAGGAGGAGTTTTTTCAAAGTCGCTGGTAGGGCCCTGTCATCCTGAGCTTGTCGAAGGATCTGGGGCGGTGGGGCAGGCGCTATCCGCAGTAGAACCACCCCGCCCCAGATCCCTCGTCAGCAGCGTCCTCGGGACAACATTCCAAACGACTTGAAAGGCCCTGCCCGCGGCTTGGAGTTGACTAGCCGTCATGGTAACATCAGCATAGCTAGGCGCGCGACTACCGGTGACCGAATGGAACGTCGAACGGCAAACGTCGACCTCGAAAAGCTCGAGTTAGAAGACTTGACCCTGATCGATGGAGAACAGATCGATACTGCTCTCCATCTGACGGACGACCATAGCGATGGCAACTCTACCGCCACCAACGTCGTCCTGCTCACCGACAAACGAGTTATCCACCTCAATGCCAACGGGAGGACACGCGAGGTCGTGTTTGCCTCGCTCCAAGATATGGACACCGTCGAGATCGCGAGCGAGCGCCGAGGGTACGGCGGGTTCGTTTGGGGAGCACTGGCTTTCCTGGTCGCGTTGCTGATCTGGCGCGTGTGGGACCACCCCGTTGGCTCCGTCGCCGTCGCAGTGGTCATCGCTTTGATGGGGGTCTACTTGATCGTCGACCAGTGGCTGATGGCTAAGATATTGAAAGCGACCTTCAACGCCGGCTCCTCAAGGCTTCAGTTGGGCATTAGCAGCGCCCACGCGTCCGGCGAGATCTACAACTTCGTCAACCGGCTATTTCAACTCAAAGGCGAGGACGGCGCGCGGCGGACAAGGACCTTCTCCCCGCGCTAGGGTGAGCGTCCTTTGATCTGAAATTGACAAATGTCATTCTGAGCGAAGTCGAAGGATCTGGGGCGGGGTGGGCGTTCCCTTCCGTCTGACGTGGCAGCAGACCGAGCCCCAGGTTCTTCGTCGTCCCCCGGACGCGGCATCGGGGCCGAACCGGGACTCCTCAGAAAACATCCTTGAAACTTTGTCGACTGAGTACTTGTCCTATCCGAGCCTGAGGCTCGGTAGCACGTCTAGGTCCCACTCATAACGCGGACCTTCCCGGAGGTGGAACCAGGCCGCGGCGCCGATCATTGCGCCGTTGTCCGTGCACAGCTCTGGCCTCGGAATGACTACCGGAACGGGCGACCGCCGCTCAATCTCGCTGCGAAGCAGGCTGTTGGCCGACACTCCTCCCCCGAGCACGACTCCCCTGACTCTGTACTGGGCGACGGCCTCCACCGTCCTGGCGACCATCTGGTCGACCAGCGCCTCCTGGTAGGCCGCCGCGACGTCGGCAATCTGTCCTGGGTCCGGGTCCGGACCGTCCTGCGGCGGGTACCATCCCCTCTCTTCGGCCCGCCGGAGCAGCGCCGTCTTAAGACCGCTGAAGCTGAGGTCGAGCGAGTCCTTGATTCGCGGCCTCGGAAACTTCGGCTCCTGACCCCTGCTGTCAGACGCCACCTTCTGTATGGCAGGCCCCCCGGGGAAACCGAGCCCCAACATCCGCGCGCCCTTATCGAAGGCTTCGCCTGCGGCGTCGTCTCGTGTCCGGCCGACCAGCGTGAACCGGCCGTGACCCTCCATCAGTATCAGGTCCGTATGCCCACCGGATGCCACCAGACAGATCAAGGGAAAACCCGGACGGCTCCCCGGGTCTCGGTCGTCCAGCCAGGCAGCGTAGACATGGCCCTCCAGATGATTGACGCCGATCAACGGGAGTTCGTGTCCCAGGGCCAGCCCCTTGGCAGCATTAACGCCGATCAGCAGCGAGCCAGCCAGCCCAGGACCATGGGTAACGCCTATACCGTCCAGGTCCCGGAGGTCCATCTCCGCCTCTTCCAACGCCTGCCTCACCATCGGAATGAACGCCAGAAGGTGCTGACGCGATGCCACCTCAGGCACTATGCCGCCATATGCCGCGTGGATGTCAGCCTGGGACGCGATCGCGCTGGACAGGACCGTCCGACCGTCTTCCACCACAGCGACGGCCGTCTCATCGCACGAGGTCTCAATCCCGAGGACTCTCACTTCCGCCAACCCCTCCAGCCGTCAGGCCACGTCACCATCATATTCGTTCTCATGACGGTGGTTCGACAAGTCCCCCGATGCGGCATCGGGGCGACTCCTGTCGGAGCTCACCACGAACGGGACTCCGAACGGCCGTTCGTCACTTCGGCAGGCTCAGTGCAGGCTCTGAGCTCGTCGAAGGACATCTGAAATGACCCCTCATTTGGCACGGGTCATCTGTCAGCTTTCCTTCGTATCCTGCACACCGCCGAACCCCAGCGTCGGACATCCACCAAGGTCCCTGTCTTCTCGCCACCACTCCCCATCGATGAGCGCCCAGCGGCCGGCGTCGCCATCTTCAGCGACGTCAACAAGCTCGTCATTGTGGAACACGTCTACATAGACCTGGGCAGTGGTCGTCTCCATCTTTATCCTGTTGACGGCTAACGTCAGAGACGCGTCCTCGCCGATGCCCAAGGAGCCGCGAAATCTCGCCAGGGCCTCGTCCGTTTCAACGGCAAACTTTGCCAGAAGGCAGGGCTGCACGATGTCGAGGCCATATGGCCATCGGCGCCTGCGGAGCCGGGGGCTCTGGTACTCGTAGTAGGCCTCCCACTCGCCGGCGCCCAACGCCGCGATCGCGGCCTCAGCCCGCTGGTGAAGTGCCACTTCCGGCGATAAGGGGACCTCTGGCGAGGGGAATACTTGAACGGGAACTGGCGTCGGCGTTGGGCTGGCCTGCCGAGCGCATGCGATGAGTAGCAAGATCGCCAGAACTCCGCACGCGACGACGCTAGCGCGCATATCTTGCCCTCGGCCGACCTTGCACAAGAAGTGTCGCGCAAGGCCAGTCGGCCTTCGACAAGCTCCCTTCGATACGTCCCGATGGGGCATCGGGACTACTCAGGGCGAACGGTGAATCTGATCCTACGTTCGTGGTGAGCCTGTCGAACCACGGCCCCTGATCGCGACTTTTGGTGCAAAGCCCCCTCGGCCTGCGACTACAGCGGGCCCTTTGGACTCTCGGCAACCGGCAAACTTCAATGCCAAGTGAGGTGCAGGCGCGTGAGTTAAAACGTTGAAGGTAATCCACTTAGGCTAGTGTGACGCCTACGGCACGAAGAATGTCCCCACTGTCACCACACCGTTTGGAGTTGAGACCCAGACCGTGTTGGTGATACTATCTCCCGTCTTCAGCGGATTTAGGCTTGCGTCCAACTTTAGGGTCTCTCCCGGGTCCCATATGCCTGGCTGGTACGTGTCCGGCGTCAGCGACATGTTTGTCCACTTTCGGTTTGAAGGAGTAGAGGTAACGTAATCCAGGTGCAGAGCCTCTTCCGTTCCCAACGGGCCGCCGGTCCGGAAATAGTCAACGATGAAGTCCATCTTGGCATAGTCCGTTATAGACGTGTTACCCGTGTTGTTAACATCGACCGTCAGGTTAGACCCGCCTATCGTAGAGGTAACGAAGGTTATCTCGGTCCTGGAGCGCTCTCCCGAGATGGCCGAGGCCTCCCTTATGGCCAAGCCCGTCAGCGTGTCCGAGACGGTGGCGGCGCGAGCCAATAGGACTGCCCCGGTTATCATCACCCCCATTATCAAAATGCCCCCTAAGGTTGATTCCCTCGTAAAAACCCGTTTTGAGGAAGTTCCAGCGATTTAGCACATCTGCGCGCTACCGTATGTTGGGGTAGTGTACGGAACAGAGACTGTATATTGTACCCAGGTGTGGGTACGTTTGTTCTAATTCGACCTACACAGACTTTTTACGAGAGAATCAAGGTTGTATCCATGGCACGTTACACGCTAAATGATTTTTCGCCGGGCACGCCGTTGTCCGTAACGACGCGTACCTTGTAAATACCTGACGGAGGGGCTGCCAGACGTATGATGACCTTGATCGTATTGTCAGGCTTCCAACGAGTCTCCCCGCCCACATAGCAGAACGCCCAGCTATTTGCCGGGGGGGAATAGTTGCAGTTATTCGTGGGCGACCCTGCTTCATGGGCTATGCGGGTGAAGCTGGTACCCACGTCCTCAAGAAAAACGTCAGACCCGTCGATTCCCGTTATGTCCACGGCGCCAACGTTCTTGACCCACAGGTGGACCTCCGTCGAAGAGGTGGCGACTGTGATGATCTCTATGTCGGTCTTGATCGCGCTGGAGGACGCAGCGGACGAAGAGAGCACAGAGGTGCTGCTACGTCCAATCGCCGGCAGCAGCACGTTGAGCGCCATAACTGCCACCAGCACGCTGGCCAGGGTCAGAAGGGCTGTGGTGATCACCTTGTCCATTGTATTCGGTGTGCTACTGGGTAGTCGCGGCCATTGGGGAAACGATTATGGCTCGTCCCACTGCACTATTGTGTATATGTAGTCCGTATTGGTCTTCTTTCCGTTGGTGGTATTGTTCTCGATGACCAGCTCCATGTCATTCACCCTTGTGGGCGTATTGACAGCAGAGGTGACATCCCAGGTGTGCGTTGTTTCGTTGACTGGGTCGATGACCGTTGTTGCGGTAGTCGTAGCCCACTCGGTGCCAGGGCCGGGGGCCCAGCCGGTGCCGACCTTCCACTCCACGCTGCCGGTAAAATCGGTCTCCTCGTGGTGCTCCACGTAGATAACCATCGAGGTTATTGTCGCGTTGGCAGGGATGGCAACATTCGTGAACTGGAAGGAGGTGTACAGAGCAGGTGGCAAGGGGGGCTCAGTTATCAATCGGACATCGTCACTGGTCTGGACTTGAGAGACCAATCCAAGGTTCACCAGGGTATCACTGTTTTTCTCGTCCCAACCGTCCAGGACAGTGAGGGTGGCTACTGTCTGGAAATCCGGAACAGCGGTGTCCAGTGGGAAGTTCATGACGGTCGGCTGGGCCGTCGTGTCGTAGGCGATCCACATGGCGTCCGACGACTCGTTGTCTACCATTAGCCTGGCCTCCAGCCTGTGGCCGGCGGGAATTGTGTAGTCGATCCCGGGGACCAGGATGGTCTTCTTGACCCAGGTGCCCGATCCCCTCTGCCAGTCGATATCGAAAAGGCTGCCGTTGGCTATCTCGGTGTGGCTAGAGAGATTGTCAAAGTCTCTCAAGTATAGTGTGGTCACTCCCCGCGCTGACTGAGTAAAGTCCTTTATGCTCATCCACATGTCTATAAGAATATCCCCTTTGAGCAGCCAGTCCGTGTCCAGGACGTTCGTCCTCCAGACCTGAAATTTGGCCGGGTCGGGCTCGGTGAGCCCGAGGGCGCTCGCGTTTATGCCCAGGCCGGCTATACCGTCCCCGTCGTAGTCGAAGAGGACAGTGGCACCGGGCGCGGTAGGGGTGACCGGCAGCTCCGCCTGGCGGGCCGTGTCACCCACCGGCGGCGTGGGGTTGTTATGAAAGTACAGGAGTGAGCTTGTCGCGGGAGGGACATATGTGAGATTTATGACGGAGGGGCGATCGTCCGTATCGTAAGCCAGCCACATGGCTTGCCCAGACAAGTTGTCTACGACCACCCACACCTCCAGCTCATGCCCGGCAGGTATCGTGTCGTTGGTCCCAAGGACCCACCGGGGGTTCCGGCAAACGCCCCTGCGGAGCCTAATAGACTGTAAGATTATATGCCCGTCGGCACTCGGCGTCAACGAAACTTCTCAGCGCTGCGCTGCAGTTTTGATGCCTACTATCCGGCCTGTCAGTGCACGAGCACTGTCAATGGGGATGATAGAGGCGCATGGGGTGCGCCCCTGTGCGTACGACTCCACCCACGGCTCCTAACCGCCTAACCGCACCCCATCTAGACAACCGGGCGTGTAACTGTTCAGAGTTGAGGGGAAACGAGCAGGTTGCGGCAGTGGAGGAGTGGGTTAAAGTCGTTGGCCCTCCAGGTGCCAAAGAGGGATGCGAGAGCCATTTTGGTGTTGGTGCCCCGTTCAGAGCGAGTGCCGCCGCTGATCTTACGGCTGACCACCAGGTGCCGTAAGCTCCGTTCAGCCGCATTGTTCTCGGGTGGCACACCCGGGTGGGAAACGAAGACGAACAGTTCCTTGATGAACCGTTCTATGCGCCGGCAGAGCTTGGCTTGAGGCGCAGTATCGTCGTTGGAGAAGGGCTGGCACAGCGACAGCAGAAGTTTCTCCAGCATCAACTGGTTGGGAGACGCTGACGGGTGTGAGCCAGACGCCGGTCGGCTGCGGGCGTCAGTGCACGCCTTTGCCCGGTCATAGAGTTGGCGCACCGCTGTAGCCCATAGGGCGAGGCCCATGTCTTGAGGGTACAACGCCTCAAGCTCATTGATGTCCCGCAACAGGTGTACCCAGCAGCGCTGCTTGAGGCCGGGGTAGTGACTGTATGCAGCGTAGAAGTCACTCACCAGCACTCCGCTGAAAAGTCTGCTCTCGCCCTGACCGGGGGACTCGCCCAACACCTCGTCCACCATACCCTTGCCGCGGCCACGGCGTAGGAAGTATCGCTCCGTGGGAGTGCTGAAGGTCCAGACATAGCCGTTGGCCCCATCCTGCCGCCAGCCGGTCTCATCCGCATGCACTACCGGAGAGCCACGTATGCGCTCCAGCATCTCAGCCACTACCGGTTGGGCCCGTTGGGCCGTGGCGTGTACTACGTCAATGATGGCGCCCACGCTCAGCTCCAACTGATGTACCGTTTGCAGGTACCACTGGATGCTCCTCACCGGCAGCCGCCCCTCTTCTCGCAGCGTAACGATAAGGCTCACCAGGTTGACCCCCAAGCGCCGCCGCCTCATTGCTAACCCCGAATCCACCGAAGGACACCGATGGACGGCGTGAGGAAAGCGGAAGGGGGGTGAGGGAGCTACAGGGGAAATAGTCTGGGTTCCATTTGGGGTAGGGAGGTCGGCGGACGGTCTTCATCGCCGCACAGGGGCCCCTATGGCCGTCTGCGGGAGCTGCGATGCGCGGGATGGCGAGAGAATACGCAGCAGGGAACTCTCTCGGACCGGGCTGGCACGAGTCTGCGGGGATCTTCGGTTGTCCGGTGGGTGGGTCGGTCGCCGACGGTGCCGTCAGGCCGGGAGTGGAATGGCTCGCAGCCGGGCCAAGGCGCGGCTGAACTTCTCAGCCCAAGGCCAGCGATCCGGAAGATGCAGGGTCAACCGGCGTGCCGAGCGGGTGAGCCGTCCGGCCAGGGAGAAGAACCGCCGCCGGAGGGTCTTGGTGGTGGCTATCCGCTCTCCCAGACCGATCCGCGCCGTCCAGCGGGCCAGGTTGTGGGCCATCGTCTGGACGGCCAGCCAGGCGCCGTTGGCGGCGAAGCGGCCCGAGGGGAGATGGTTCAGCCCGACGCCGTACTTGAGGTCGCGTATGGCATTCTCGATCTCGGCGTGGCGGCGATGGTCAGCCTCCAGTTCGAGCAACTCCCCGTCCCGGTCGGTGATGAAGCCATGATAGCTGTATTTGGCGAAGAGGGCCAGTTGGGAACCGGGCGTCGGCTTCACCCGCCGGACGATGAGCCGTACCGGCGCGGCGTCCGCCTCGGCCTGGAAGGGAGTGCAGGTGGTCTCGGCCACATCGGCGGCACCGTCCATCCAGTAAGGAATCGGCGTCCAGGCATCTTCGGGTATCGCCTCGATGAGATTGTGCAGGCTTTTGTGCTGGCGGATGGTGATGGAGAAGCGGACATCCATCTTGCGGCAGACGGATACCACGCCATGAGTGTAGAACCCGCTGTCGGCCCGTAGCGTGAGTCGTCCGTCGGCCCCAGCGTAGCGCACCCGTCCCACTGTCTCCCGCAGGAAGTGGGCGGCGCCGCGGGCGGTGTTGGCCCGGCCCTCGCGCAGCCGGGACATCAGCACGTCTCCGGTGCCGGCGGCGATGGCCGGCAGCGGGTGGTAGCCCCGCTTGCCGGTATAGCCGTGGTGGCGGGCGCCCTCCTTGGCCAGTCCGTAGGTCTCGCAGATGGTGGAGTCCAGGTCAATGGTCAGGGGCCCGTCGCCGGGTCCCGCCCCGGCCTGCCAAGCCCGGGCCAGCAACTCGCGGCTCACCCGGTCGAGTTGACGGACGTGGCCCCACCGGAAGCTGCGCAGGAAGGTGCCCAGGGTGGATGGCGCCTTGACCGTGCCGCCCAGGGTGCAGGCCGTCCCCCCGGTGCGCAACACATCGGCGTCGTCAATGCAGTCGCCCCCAGCCAGCGCAGACGCCACCAGCGTCATCATCTTGTCGCTCGTGTTCGCCCGCCCCGGGGCATCGCCCAGGTCGAGGCGCTGCCGGACGAGTTCGGGCAGGCCGAGGTGCCGCGCCAGGGTGGCCGGAAGGAGCAGCCCGGCATTGGCCACCAAGCGGCGGTCGTCGAAGGTGGTTTGGATCCGGTCGGGGTGGTTGCGTGGCAGCATCTACTGGGTGCAACTTGGTCCCGCAGAACACCTATGGTATCCATCTGCAGATGTCCAGCAACAATCTTGTGATCGGGAACGACAGCTTCAATAATCTCTATCGGAGCCCCGGTGGATACGGTATGAACCTGATTGAGTCCCACAATAACGAGATCAGGGAAAACCTAGTCCATCACAACGTGAATCAGGGCATCTGGCTCATCTCCTCCACTGGCAATGCGATATTCAGGAACGACCTGATTTCCAACCAGCCCAACGCCGTGGACGGTTCGGATGTCAACATCTGGTACAGCGTCGAACGGCGCGAAGACAACTACTGGTCTGATTATGAGGGCGTGGACTCTGATGAGGACGGCATCGGGAATACACCCTATCGCATCTCTCAATTCCCGCTGATTGAAGACCTCTACCCCTCAATGAGACCGTACCGCCGGGAGGACGGCTCCTAGAATCATCCCGCAAGTCGGGACTCGCAGATCGCAGACTGGCAGAGTAGAGCATGGGCCGAGGACTAATCCGGGAAACCCGGGCTGACCGCCCAACGCAAATGCTGTGGGCGGCTCTGATGATTGCCGTCTTGGCCCCATCGTGCGCTCAACAAGTGACTGTGACCACGTCACAGCCTTGCGGCCCGCAAATCTCAGCCGAGTCGGGGGCCACTGTCTCTGGCGTCCCGTCGCCGACCTCTATCGCAGCGCCGGCTCACATGCCGCTCACCGAGTTGAGGGTCGAGCCCGCCTTCCCAAATCTGTCCTTCGACCGAATGGTGCACCTGACCTGTCCGGATGACGGCACCAGCAGGCTGTTCCTGGTGCTGCAGCCAGGGCGGATCATGGGTTTCGACAATCATTCCAACGTCACCTCGACGGAAGCGTTCCTGGATATTCGAGACCGTGTCAATGATAGTAGCGAAGAAGAGGGCTTGCTGGGCCTGGCCTTCGATCCGCAGTACCGTTCCAATGGCCACTTCTACGTCTACTATTCAGCCGCCCGTCCAAGGCGGTCGGTCATCTCCCGTTTTTCAGTTAGCGGGGACAGTCCAAGTCGGGCCGACCCGTCCAGCGAGCTCGTCATCCTTGAGGTCCCGCAACCGTTCAGCAATCACAACGGAGGCCAGCTACTATTCGGCCCCGACGGCTACTTGTATATCGGGCTGGGGGACGGAGGCTCCGGCGGCGACCCACGCGGGCACGGTCAAGACAGATCGACTCTCCTCGGCTCCATTCTGCGAATAGACGTAAGCTCTGCGGCAGCGGGCGCCAGGTACCGCGTACCGCCGGACAACCCGTTCGTGGCTCGAAACGACGGCGCGAGGAAAGAGATCTGGGCCTACGGCCTGCGCAACCCCTGGCGGTTCACATTCGACCGCGACACCGGGGACCTCTGGGCCGGGGACGTCGGACAAAACACCTTCGAGGAAGTAGACCTGATCAGGCGCGGCCTTAACTACGGCTGGAACGTCATGGAGGGGCTCCACTGCTTTCGAGCGAGGCAGTGCGACAGCGAGGGTCTGGAGCGGCCGGTCATCGAGTACTCGCGCAGCGGTGGTTGCTCGATCACCGGGGGATATGTCTATCGCGGGTCACGGCTCCCATCCCTGCACGGGGCATATGTCTACGGTGACTTCTGCAGCGGAAAGGTCTGGGCGCTCAGGTACGACGGTACAGGGGTCACGGAGCGCCTGCAGATCGCGGACACAGGGTTCAATATTCCGGCCTTTGGCGAGGACCGGTCCGGCGAGCTGTACATCCTGTCATTCGACGGTAGGATATATCGGTTTGTGCCACGGTAAGGGACGACCAGATCGACGTTTCACAAGTCATATTCCGCCTGCCTGGTGTAGTGTCTGACATATGATTTGACACCACCGGAGGCAGCCGCAGCGTCCCCGAGACCCGCTTGGCACCGTCTCGGCGCACAAAGAATAGGTCAATGTCACCCTGAGGCCTTCCCAGGCCGAAGGGTCTGGGGCGGGGAGAGACCCCTCCCCAGATGCTTCGCGGAGCCTCAGCATGACATGCTCCGTTCGCTCTCATCCCAACGTAAAGCCATTTGAGGACTGTAGACTGGCATTGGGGCGTTTCTGTAGGATGAGAGAATGCTGACGATGCCCGCTGCGGTAGTAATTGGCATCAAGCAGGTGCGCTGCGAGGAGACGCCGATTCCCGAGCCAGAGCCGGGCATGGTGCTGGTAAGGTCGAAACTAGCCTCGATTTGCGGCAGCGACCTGCACGTCGCGTATCAGGGATGGAGTGTCCGTGAGTTTCCCCTGCCACCAGGCCGACCGGGCCACGAGGCCGTTGGCGAGGTCGTGGACGGAGACGGGACCGATTACTCCGAGAGCGAAGTCGTGCTCACGGTGCCGAAGATATGGACCGCCCAAGCGTTCGCGGGCTATCAGCTCATCGAACCGGAGCAGCTCCTACGTCTGCCCGACACGACGCCGCTTCCCCACCTCCTGATGGCCCAGCAGCTGGGGACGGTCGTATTCGCATGCAAGCGCCTGCCCTCGTTACACGATAAGACCGTGGTCGTCATTGGGCAGGGCTCGGCGGGGCTGTTCCACGACTTTATGCTGCGACGTCTAGGGGCTCACAGGATCATAGCCGTCGAGCCTATAAAGGAGCGGTTGGCGGCCGCCGGAGACATGGGTGTGGACGAGGTGATCGACGTCACCGGCTACCAGGCCGACGAAGCGGTTATGGACCTGACAAACGGCGAGGGCGCCGACATCGTGGTCGAGGCCGTAGGTAGCACCGAGACCCTAAACCAGGCCATCCGACTGTCCCGCCCCCGGGGCGTCGTAGCCGCCTTTGGATTACCAGACTCAAGCGGCCCCGTGCCGTTCGACTGGAGCTCATTCTTCGTCAAGAGTCTCCAGATGCATGCAATACATAGCTCGCAAGAAGTGCTCGGACTACCCGACTTCCGGCTCGCGATCGACTTAATCGATAGAGGCGAGATAGACGTCTCGCCTTTCTTGACTCACCAGTTCCCTATTGCCGATGTGCAGGCGGCGTTTGACCTTGCCGATGCGAAGGACGACGGCGCTTTGAAGGTCTCCCTGACCTTTTGACGGTCACCCCCGGTTCAGCTCTTTTGTCTATCACGGAAGAGCTGTTGGACGAGTAGACCAGCGCCATTCGCGTAGGCAGGAGGACGACCTCGTGGAGGCTCTACTGCCCAACTAGGTCCTTCGCGAAGCCGCAAAGGGGGCATATCTCGGATGGGAAGACCCTCGCGCGGCGACTGGCTGCTGGGACGATTGCTGAACTAGTCTCTGTGCATTAAACTGCTGGCTATCTAGTCATCGAAGAGCGAGGCCGGGGATTCTCGCGTCACCGGCTGCACAAGCGAGCCCTGTACACCCCGGCGGACCACACAGCTCAGAGGTAGACCTCTTGGCAGAGGCCTTCAAGCTTACCATTGCGGAAGCGGCATCCCAGATCCACCGTCGGGAGTTGTCGCCGGTCGAGCTCATGGTCTCGCTTCTCGGGCGTGCCGGCTCACTGGAATCCCGCCTCCGAGTTTGGGTTACCCTCAACGGGGACGCGGCGCTGGCCGCCGCCAGGAGGAGCCGCGATGAGCTGACGCAGCGGGGCCCGCGAGGACCCTTGCACGGCATCCCCGTGGGAGTAAAGGATATCTTTTACACCCAGGGGATCAAGACCACCGCCGGTTCGCCGATCTACGCCGATTTTGTCCCAACGTACGATGCCACCACGGTGGCGCTGCTCAAGAGGGCTGGTGCCATCATAATGGGCAAGACTGTGACGACCGAGTTTGCGTGCTCAGACCCGCCACCTACTCGCAACCCTTGGCACCAGGCCCACACCCCCGGCGGCTCCAGCAGTGGCTCGGCGGTTGGGGTGTCCGCTCGCATATTTCCCGCGGCGCTTGGCACTCAGACCGGCGGGTCAGTTCTCAGGCCGGCGGCCTACAACGGCGTCGTCGGCCTAAAGCCCACCTTTGGCCGCGTCAGCAGACATGGCGTTATGCCATTCGCATGGTCGCTGGACACCGTTGGTATTTTCGCCCGCACTACGGCCGATGCTGCCATCGTACTCGGGGCTCTTGCCGGACAAGACCCCAAAGACGTTTCCTCCATGTCAAGACCGGTGCCAGACTATCTAGGGACCATACGATCTTATCGATCACCCCCAAGAATCGGGTTGGCCCGCCAGTTTTTCTACGAGCGATCAGACTTCGAGGTACGTAAGCACGTAGATGAGGTCGTTCGCAGGCTCACCGCGGCCGGTGCGGAGGTCCACGAGATGATACTGCCTGCGGACTTCGATACACTTCTAGCAGCGCACAGGGTCATCATGACGGTGGAGGCGGCCTCGGTCCACGAAGCCGACTTCAACGCACGTAGTGAAGACTACTCCCCCCAGATACGGAGCACCGTCGAAGCCGGGATGCTCACTCCTGCCGTCACCTACGTCCAGGCCCAGCGCATCCGGCGAAAGTTCCGGGAGGACATGCAAGAGGCGGTTGACAGGTTCGACGTCCTGCTCACCCCTTCGACGCCATCTGCGGCCCCAAGGGACCTGAGCACCACAGGTGACCCTGCATTCCAGTCTCCGTGGACGACCTGCGGTTTCCCAGCCTTGAGCCTGCCAACGGGACTGAGCGAGGCGGGCCTGCCCCTTGGCATCCAGTTGGTGTCCGCTCCCTTCGCCGAGGAGAAGCTTCTGACGGCGGCACACTGGTGCGAGCAGGTGCTGGGCACCGAGCCGCCTCCGCCGGTAGGGATGTAGGTTCGCTACGGACGAATCTTCAGTCGCGAATCACGCCTCCGCAGCGGCGCCAACCCCGGCGGTGAGTTGTCCCAGGCCGGTGGGGAGCGTGCTATAATTATTCCAGCGCATGCATAGGTGCCGTCTTTGAAGATTACCCAAGAAGAAGTTGTAGACCAGCAGACCGTGCTCCACATCGAGCTCGAAGAAGAGGACCTGGGCTCGTACCTCGACCGTGGATACAGGCGAGTTGTCCAACGCACTATGATCCCGGGATTCCGGAAAGGGAAGGCGCCTCGTAGCATCGTCGAACAGTACGTAGGGCGGGAAAGCCTCCTGAACGAGTCACTCGACTTTCTCGTCCCTGACGTGACCGACCGCGCGATAGCAGAGCAAGCGCTCGAGACCGCGGGTACACCGGCGGTCGAGTTGACGGAGATGGAACCGGTCACTCTGAAGGCCACCGTTGCACTGGCTCCCAAAGTCGAATTGAATGCTTATAGGGACATCAGGGTGGAAGATATTATCGAAGACACGACAGAGGACGATGTCCAACAGAGACTCGACGAGTACCTAAAACAAGCGGCATCGTGGGAGCCGGTCGAGCGTCCGGTCGTCGCGGGCGACATGGTTACCATGGATGTGAAAGGGTCGGTAGGAGACGCCAGCATCGTCGATGAGCGGGACGCAGTCTACGTTGTAGAATCTCGAAGCGCTTTCCCCTTTCCGGACTTCCACCAACATCTGGAGGGCGCGTCGGCCGGGGTGCCGAAGGAGTTCACGCTGACGATCTCCGACGACCACGCCGACTCCAAACTTGCTGGCAAAGAGGCCCAGTTTACGGTAACGGTAAGCGAGGTCAAGGAACAGAAACTGCCGGAGTTGGACGACGAATTCGCGAAGGGTGTGGCGGACGGCTACGATAGCCTCGCGGACCTCCGGGAGTCTGTCCAGAAGGACCTGAGCGCAGAGGCTCAGAAGGCCCACGAAACGCAATATCGAGAAGCCGCCCTTGACGAACTTCTGAAGGTGGTGACCGTCGAGCTGCCTCCCTTGCTCGTCGACCACGAGGTCGAGCACATGTCTCGAGGAGAGACCAGTTCGTTGAGAGGCTGAAGATTCGGATGGACGACTACCTTAGGTTCGCAGGAAAAACGGAGGAGGAGAGTCGGGGCGAGATGGCGGAGAACGCCGTGGAGCGGCTCAAGAGGTCGTACGCCCTGGTGACTCTGGCTGAACGCGAGGGACTCGAGGTCTCCGATGAGGAGATCGATGAGAGAATTGAGGAGATTACGGCGTCGGGAGACGACGTGGCCGAGAGCCTTAAAGGTCTAGACAAGAAGTCCGAAGAGGTGAGAGGCTCTATTCGTGAGTCGCTCCTTGTCGCTAAGTCGCTCGACCAGCTGACCACGATAGCGAAAGGGGAAGCAGGCGAGCCCGCAGACGAAGGTAACGAACCCAGCATTGAGGGAAAAGACCAAGAGGAGGGAGGCGAGACCTTTGATAGCTAGGCCTGAAAACTTGATCCCTATGGTTGTAGAGAGCGGCGCCCGGGGGGAGAGGGCATTCGATATCTACTCGCTCCTTCTCAAGGAGCGCATCATATTTCTGGGTACGCCTATTAACGACCAGGTGGCAAACGCCATAGTAGCCCAGCTTCTGTACCTGGACCGAGAGGACCCGGAAAGAGACATCAACGTCTACATCAACTCGCCTGGCGGAGTGATCACCGCAGGCCTTGCCATCTATGACACAATCCGATTGATACGCCCTCCCGTCTCAACGATCTGTGTTGGCCTAGCAGCCAGCATGGGCACGGTCCTGCTGTGTTCCGGGACGGCCGGCAAACGGTTCGCGCTTCCGAACGCGACCATCCACATGCACCAGCCGATGTCGGGGACTCAGGGCCAGGCGTCGGATATCGAGATCCATGCCCGGGAAGCCCTTCGCATGCAGGACAAGATGCGCCAGATTATCTCCTTTCACACGGGACAGACTTACGAAAAGGTGGCCAGGGATACTGACAGGGACTACTACCTGGACGCCGGTGAGGCCAAGGAGTACGGCTTGGTTGACGACGTCCTAGAGTCTCCAGCAGTAGAGGGGTCCGAAGCTTCCGCCGCCTAGGCAAGCGGGCTACCGGAGAGCCACAGGCTAGATATGAAGGGTTCCAGCGCAGGGAAAGTACCAACGTCGAGGGGCGGCCAAAACAACTACCACTGCTCCTTCTGCGGCAAGGCCCAGGCCCAGGTAAAGCGCCTGATCGCCGGGCCCGACAGGATTTTTATCTGCGACGAATGCGTGGCGCTGTGCGGACAGATCATTGCCGAAGAAAGCCCCACGCCACCTCGAGACGCCACGGGCCTGATGGCCAAGGGCATCAGCCCGAAATGGATATACCAGAGACTTGACGAATACGTGATCGGCCAGGACCGGGCTAAGAAGGTCCTCGGCGTCGCCGTTTATAACCACTACAAGCGCGTCTGGTCCAACCAGAAACCCTCGGATGTCGAGCTTCAAAAAGCCAACATTCTACTGCTGGGCCCGGCCGGGTCGGGAAAGACACTTCTGGCGCAGACCCTTGCGAAGATCCTGGACGTGCCCTTCGCAATCGCCGACGCCACCTCACTCACGGAGGCAGGCTATGTCGGTGAGGACGTCGAGAACATCCTACTGCGACTGATACAGGCCGCCGACTTCGATGTGGCACGGGCGGAACAGGGAATAATCTACATAGACGAGATAGATAAGATCGCGCGAAAGAGTCCCAATCCCTCGATAACCCGGGACGTTTCCGGCGAAGGCGTACAGCAGGCGTTGCTCAAGATCATTGAGGGATGCGTCGCCAATGTCCCGCCACAGGGCGGCCGCAAGCACCCACACCAGGACTTCCTGCAGATCAAGACGGACAACATCCTGTTCATGTGTGGAGGAGCCTTTGAGGGCCTCGGCGAGATGGTGGAGTGGCGCGTTTCAAAAGACAAGGTGACGATCGGATTTAATGCCGGAGGTCCGCAGACCAAGGACTCTCAGGAGGAAGATGACGTCCTGGGTCTGGTCTCTTCGGACGACCTTCTGAAGTACGGCTTTATCCCCGAGCTGGTCGGACGCCTTCCTGTTGTAGTTAACACAAAGGGTCTCGATAAAGAGGCTCTGATCCGGGTGCTTACCGAGCCGAAAAACGCCTTCGTAAAGCAGTACCAGGCGCTATTTAGAATGGACAACGTCGAGCTCGAGTTCACCGACGCGGCACTCGAGGTTGCGGCAGACCAGGCTATCGAACAGGGGACTGGGGCTCGGGCACTGCGGTCTATTCTGGAGCACACGCTGCTCGACGTAATGTACGAGCTGCCAACACTGAACAACATTGCTCGCTGTGCCGTTGACGCGGATGCCATCCGCGGGGAGGCGGACGTGTCCTTGACGGACGGAAACGGCGAGCCCGCTCCAATGCCGACCTGGGCGCAGAAGTCCGCCTAGCTACTCACCCTCACCCTTCGACAGGGCTCAGGGCAGGCTCTCATTCCTCTCCCGTTGGGGGGGCTTTGCACAAGAAGTGCCGCCCGAGCCGAATTGCCCTTCGACATGCTCAGGGCGAACGGTGAATCTGAACCTACGTTCGTGGTGAGCCTGTCGCACCACGGCCCCCGATCGCGACTTTTGGTGCAAAGCCCCCGTTGGGGGAGAGGATGAATCCCTTCCCCCTTTACGGGGGAAGTTAGGCCTGTCCTGAGCCTGACGAAGGGATTGGGGGTGAGACCCCAGGCCCGTCCTCTACGGTCCGAGCACGATGTCGCCACTGCTGACGCGTTGTAAGGTCTCCGTGTAAAACTCGTGCTCACGTTCCAGAACGCGGGCGTTGAGCGAATCCACGGTATCCTCCTGTAAAACCGGAACCTCGCATTGTGCGATGATCCGCCCTTGGTCATATTCTTGATCAACTAGGTGGACCGTTACTCCTGTTGTCCGTTCGCCCGCCGCAAGCACGGCCTCATGCACCAGTTTTCCATACATGCCTTTTTCGCCGTACTTCGGCAGCAGGGCCGGATGGATATTGAGAATGTAGCCGCGATATCTTGACAACGTCTCCGGTCCCAGATGTCTCATGTAGCCGGCTAGTATCACCAAGCCGACCTCGTATGACTCCAGCGTATCCAGGATAGCTCTGTCCAACTCTTCAAGTAACGGGTGAGTCTTGCTACTCAGATGGTAGCGCGGGATGCCTTCCCGTCTGGCGCGCTCGAGTACCTCAGCATCTGAGTTGTTGCTGATCACAACCCGCGGCTCGGCTTGCAAAAGACCCTTCCTACAGGCGTCAATGATCGCCTGGACGTTGGTCCCGTTATGGGAAGCAAGGAAACCTAGTCGGAGTTGCTCCAAAGTGTTCGCCTATAGTGTAGGGGCTGACGGGCTAACATATGACTTGACACAACCGGAGACAGCCGCGGCGTCGACGAGACCTGCTTGGGACCGTCTCTGCGCACCGAGAATAGGTCAATGTAACATGCTCCGTTCGCTTTCATTCCGACGTGAAGCCATTCGAGGGACAGTAGAGTAGGTCGGCCTCGGGCAGTGGTCTTGCAAGCCCCATCCTGAGCCGTCTATTCCAGTCAGCTTACCTCAGGGATTCCAATGCCACCAGGAGGTTGATCGCCTTGGCCCTGGTCTGGCGGTCCCCAAGCCTTATGGTCCTGCTGAGCTCAGCGCGGGCCCCCGCCACGTCCCCAGAGTCGGCGAGGATCCTGCCTCGTAGGTAGCTCGCTTCAGCCTACTCAGGGTCGATTCGAAGTGCTTCGTTGATCTCCTCAATAGCCTTGTCATAGTCCTGTTTCTCGAAATAGCGCTCGGCTACAAAGATGCGGGAATATGCGTTGTCGGGTAGTGTAACGACGGCCAGCCAGGTCCCTAGTACAAGCACGGCCACGACGCCGGCTATCGCCCATCCGGCGCTCGGACGGTTTGAGGCTCCATGGCGGACAACCGCTCCGTCCGGGGTATTGAGAACCCGATACCGGGGGGCAAGGGCTAACCCGAGAGCAAATCCCGCGGCAAGTCCTCCTATGTGGGCCGCGTTGTCGATACCAGGCGTCACCCACCCAAACACCAGATTGATCCCCGCAAGGATCAGCAGACCGGTGAGATTGCGCTGGCCCAATCTGCCCAACACCCTTCGTTCCGCCACAAAGAAGGCCGCCAGCGCTCCCAGAACGCCGAATATAGCACCACTGGCGCCGACTCCTACCGAGATGGAGTTGAACAGGAAGCTGGCCACGCTGCCGGAAAGTCCTGCCAAGACGTATATGGTCAGGAACCGGATGTGGCCGAAGGCTCTCTCTACGAGCGGGCCGAATATATATAGACCGAAGCCGTTCAACGCCAGGTGGGCCAGCCCGAAATGCAAGAACATAGCTGTAAATAGGCGCCAATACTCGCCATTAGCGATGAGAGGCCCAAACATCGCCCCGAAGTCCAGTAAGACCTCGGGGTTCTCGTTGCCTCCTGCCGCTGCTACGGCCAGCCAGATGAGTCCGTTGGCAGCCAGCAGGCCCCAGGTGACAAACGGCGACCTTGCCAAGCCAGGTACAGGAGTCCCCTGGCGCGGCTCTGGCTCACCACTGTAGTTATCTTCGATCATGGTCTGGAATCCCGATGCTCCGCCGGCGCGGATGCCAACTGACCAGCCTATTTGATAGAACGCGCGGCTGGCCTCAGAGGTAGGAGTCCACACATTTACGATAACTCACAGGGTTGTAGGGTTCAAGGAAGGCGTCTCCGCGAACGCAGCGGCACGTCAGCCTGGAAGCTTGTCCGATTCACCCCGTTCCTGCTCCTCTTGAATGCCATTGACGTTTTTATCCCTCTCTCATAAGCTGAGTCTGGCAGCGTGATTAGGGGGCAGGGAGATGTCGAAGGTGTCACAAAGCGTCTTTCAACCTCGAGCGGTCGACGTTGAAGCCGACCGGATTGCGCTGCTAGAATTCCACTGCTTGGGCAACTACGAGAGTGATCCCGCCTAGGCCAAGGCGGCGCCATACGACGATTACCGCGCGAAGTGGCTTGCCACGCCACAGCCTGAAACGTTCCTATCGTCGCTGCCAAAGTCGATAAAAGACTCCCGGACTATTGCCGAAATTTGGGAGCATGACGGGCAAGCAGTCGCCTTCCTCTGGGTTACCTTCGTCGAGATATCGGGCTACGACCTCACAATCGCAGAAGTGAATGACCTTGAAGTCAGTCCCGAGTTCCACCGGCGCGGAATCGGCTCAAGGATGATGGAGCATGCCGAGCAAATGGCGCGAGAGCGCGGGGCCGACCTCCTACGTACCGAGACCGGTGTCGCCAACGTAGCCACCCAGGCCCTTCTTGCAAGGTCTGGATTTCAGGTCCATCGATTGCAATACGAGAAGGTTCTGAGTGATAACATCAAATGAGTCCTCTAATCACGCCGTTCATACTGAAAGGAGTTGATATATGGCGCAGCAGGCGACGAGCACTGAGCCGTTGCTTATCCACGTCAAGGAGCAGCTGCCGGTCCGTGGGGAGCCGTCGTGGGGAGAGACAATACTCGACGATGGTCGCAACGAGCTGGCCCTGATATGCGACAAGCCGGGAGACAGCAACGACGCCCACCTTCATCCCGACTACGACGAGTGGTGGGTGGTCTTCCAGGGAGAGATTATCTGGGAGATCGGGGACTATCCTCCCGTGCATGCGAAAGAGGGAGACATCGTCGTCTGTCCGGCCGGTAAACGCCACCACATCAAGACGGTGGGTACCGAGCCCTCACTTCGATTGGCGGTCTCCAAGCACGGCTCCAATCACGATGTCCGGGGAGACCGGAGCAGCGAGCTTGAGCCCTTGCCCGAACAGGAACTTCCGCCCAACCTGCTGGTCACCAAGCCAAATGAGATACTGGCACACTTTGGAGAGCCGAGGTGGGGGCACGACATTGTGGAAAACCAGATCAACCGAGCGATGCTCATTAGCCACGCGCCTGGCATGGCCAACGAAGCCCACTGGCACCCAGATTTCGACGAATGGTGGGCGGTCCTCAAGGGCGAGATAACATGGGAGGTTGGGGCCGGTCGTCCGAAGATACATGCCAGAGCGGGAGACATCGTTTTCGTTCCCAAGGGAATGAGGCACCACATCTACACAGGGGGCGATGAGACCTCGCTGCGGTTGGCGGTAATGACACACGACGCGCCGCACATCTACACGGATGGCGATGCGGGAGCGCCTCCGCCGAGGGCGTAGAGGTTCCCCAACCGCGAGTTTTAGCCCCCTAGTTTGGGGGTGTAGCCTGCGGGCCACCAAGGCTGTATAATTTAGGTAATGGACAGAAGAAGAGTGAGTGGGGACTGACCTGTGGACTTAGACTTCGCGTCTGCGACTGCCCTCTTGGGCTCGATTGCCGTTAGCTACCTGCTAGGGGCTCTGCCGCTCGCTGACCGGATGAGCCGACGCCGTGGGGTGGACATCTTCACCAGCGGCACGGGCCTGGCGGGCGCGACCAACGTGCGGAGGTCGGTAGGTCGGATCTACGCCTTGGTAGTGCTAATCGGCGACATCGGCAAGGGAGCGCTCGCCGTAGTAGTGGCCGGGTTGTTCGGTATTGAGGGCAGTCTACTCCTTCTTCCCGTCGCCGCCGCCGTCGCGGGTCATTGGAGATCGGTGTTTTCGGGATTTCGCGGTGGAGATGGGCTCGCCACCCTCGGCGGTGCCTGTTTGGCCATGTTCCCCACGATTGGGTTGATTAGCGTGGCGGTGGCGATGTTTGTCCAGCTTGGCGCTCAGAAAGCCCCATTCAGCTCACTCATGGGCATCGTGTTCGGCTTTGCCACGCTGGTAGCGCTCAGCCTTGCGTACGAAAGGGACACCGTTCTCGTCATGGGAGCTGGAGCCTTGGCAGCCCTCGTGCTGGCGCACGCTCTCCTGGGCCATCGGCGGCGAAGGCACGACGAAGGGTGGGACGACCCTGAAGAGGAGTGGGACCAGCCCGAAGACGCGGAGGCTGCTGCCGAGCGGTCAGGGCTAAGTTAGGGGAGGCCGCTCCCGGGATTCCAACTCTTCGAAGCAGCCGAGAAACCGGCTGAGGGTATGAGTTTTCTCGTCTGCGATAGCCCTTCCCCCCCGGTCACCCCATTGAAACGCAAGTAGTGGTCCGAACGACGCCCTCTAGAGGGTGGATCACCTCGGCCACTGTGTCGCTGATCTCGTCTACCTCTTGACCTTCCAGAACGACTATTACGTCGTAAGGCCCTGTGACCCTGGCGACGTCTCGCACCCCGTCGCGCCCTTTCAGCGAGTGGACTAGAAGCCGGGAATGCCCCGCGGCCATTTCTATCAACACGTAAGCCCGAACCACACTCCACCTCCGGCGTCCACCTAGCCAGTTACAGAGCTAGGATACCGCGTCCAACCGTCGATGACAAGGCGGTTCTCTTCGTTACTATTTCCGGCTTTGCGCAAACAGTCGCCTCCAGCCCGCGCTCCTCGACAACCGCGAACATAAGTGCTATAATTGCTCCGAGGGGACAGACCCAAGCGCCTGCACTGAGCGTGTCGAAGCATGCACTGAGCTGGCCGAAGGGTGGACTGTCTCATTTCTTTGCCCTGCTGTCCCACGGTGTACCGAAAATCCCTAGCTGAGTGAGACACAATGAGACAGGATGAGACACATTTTTCAGAACCTTACCGCCCACCCCACTGTTTCCTTTAAAACCGCCTATTCAGTCGCATCCGCCTGAAGTTGGCAAAATGATGGGACGCCATAGTATCCTGTTCGAATGCAGGCGTCGCCGGACGCCCAAACTGGCCACCAGGAGGCCCTTTCTATGCCTATGATGACCGGGAGACGCGCCCTCATGGAGATGCTCAAGCTCGAGGGAGTCGAGTACATCTTCGGGAACCCCGGTACCAGTGAATCCCCGTTCGTAGCCGAGCTCGAGCACCATCCGGAGCTCAAGTACCTCCTGGTGATGCAGGAAGGCGTGGCAATGGGCATGGCAGACGGTTACGCCCGCGCAACCAGAAAGCCCGCGTTCCTCAGTCTGCACATCGAGACCGGCCTGGGCAACGCCATCAGCCTGCTGCACAATGCCAAGGAGGGGGGCACGCCTCTTGTGCTCACCTCGGTGAACAAAGACATACGTGAGCTCGCTCAGGGGCGTACGGATGTGGCTGAAATGCCCAAGATCTTCACGAAGTGGAGCGCGGAGGTTACGCACCCTGAACAGGTCCCATCTGCCATGCGCCGCGCTTTCAACGAAGCCAGAACGCCACCAACGGGGTCCGCTTACGTCGGATTCTCGACCAACTCCCTAGACCATGAGGCCGACGTCGACATCGTGACGTCCGCCGACGGGTATTTTCGGCTGGCGCCGGACAGTCGCGCCATCGAGGATGCCGCCCGCATTCTTGCGACGGCCGAAAGGCCCACGATGGTGATCGGCGACCGTGTGGCCCAGTCGGGTGCCAGTAATGAGGCCGTTAGAGTTGCGGAGCTTCTAGGGGCAAGGGTCTACGGGTCGATCTTCTCTGAGATGAGCTTCCCTATGAGCCACCCGCAGTTCGACAGCGTCGTGCGGCTCGGTTTCCAGAACATCAAAGACCAGATATCGAAGGGCGACGTCGTGCTGATGGTCGGCAAGATCTCGAACTACGCGTACCTTTTCTCAGACCCCCTCCAGCTGTACTTCGGTCCAAACACTAAGCTGCTCCACATCGACGCCGACCCGAGCGAGGTCGGAAAATCTCAGCCCACCGAAGTTGGCGTCATTGCGGACCCGAAAGTGGCCCTGCATGAGCTCGCCGAGGCTCTCGAGACTGGGATGTCAGGCTCGGCCAAAGAGGCGGCCAAGGGCCGCGCGGCAGTGCTGGCATCTCAGAAGGCGGCCGCAAGAGAGGCCTGGGGCCGGCAGGTCAAGGACAGATGGGACCATCGACCGATGTCCGATGAGCGAATGGTCTCCGAGATCGCCAGTGCCCTCCCGGAGAATGTGACGTTCGTGGCGGACTCGAACACCGCCCGTCCGGCCGTCAACCAGGTCTTTCAGGTCGACAGACCGGACAGCTTCTTCACGCAACGCGGCGGAGCGATAGGCTGGGGCATGGGCAGTGCACTTGGCCTGAAGCTTGCTCAACCGGACAACCCTGTCGTCGCGTTCGTAGGCGACGGCAGCGCGATGATGACGGTACAGGCCCTGTGGACGGCCGCGACCGAGAACATACCGGTCGTGTACGTCATCAGCAACAACGCATCGTACCGGGTCCTCAAGATCGGCCTGGACACATACAGGAAGCAGATACTCAAAGATGAATCGACACAAAGCCAGTACATCGGGATGGACTTTCCTGACCCCTTGAATCTGGCCGGCCTCGCCGAGGCGATGGGCGTCTACGGCCGTCGCATCGAGGACCCTACGGAGCTGGCTCCGCAGGTCCGGTATGCCCTGGAGCTTGGCAAGCCTGCCCTGCTGGACGTCGTCGTAGACCCCTCGTGGTAGAGGCGCCGGATGCGCCACATACTCCACGCCGACCTCGACGCGTTCTACGCCTCTGTAGAGCAGCGAGATAACCCCAGGCTGCGGGGGAAACCCGTGGTCGTAGGCGGGAGCCCGGAGTCCCGGGGCGTCGTCGCCGCCGCTTCGTACGAGGTCAGACGGTTCGGAGTCCGCTCAGCCATGCCCATGCGGACTGCGATGCAACGTTGCCCGCAGGCCATCAGGGTCCCCCCCAGGTTCGACAGATACAGCCAGGTCTCCCAAGAGGTCATGGCGATCTTCCGTGAGATTACACCGGAAGTCGAGCCTCTCTCCTTCGACGAGGCCTTTCTCGATGTCACAGACTCGGTAACTCCTGAGCTCCCGCCCGCAACGATCGCTACCGATCTGAAGTCGCGAGTGAGGTCGGAGATCGGTCTAACCATCTCGGTCGGCGTTGCGACGAGCAAGTCGGTGGCCAAGATCGCTTCTGACATGGACAAGCCGGACGGCTTGACCATCGTCCCGGCGGGCGAGGAGCGAGGCTTCCTTTCCCCGCTGGGCGTAGACAAGCTCTGGGGTGTCGGCCCCAAGACCGCGGCACGCCTCGCTAACGAAGGCATAAATACGATTGGCGATCTGGCGACCAGGCCCGAGCAGTGGTGGCGCGACAAGTTCGGGCGAACGGGCCCACATCTACGACGCCTCGCGGTAGGCGAGGATGACAGTCCGGTCGTCACGCGGCGCGACAGAAAGTCGGCCAGTGCCGAGACAACACTGGCCCAAGACACGGCCGACTCCGAACTGCTGGTCGAGCTCGTGGACCGCCTCAGCCAACGGGTCGCTCGGCACCTCGAGCACACCGGACTACGGGGACAAACTGTGCGGGTCAAGCTGCGGCTGGCCGACTTCACCACATTCACCCGACAGACCACCCTCCCAGGGGCCGTCGAGTCGCCGGAGGAGATAGCGAGCGCAGCTCGCGATCTACTTCAGCGTGAGCTACGGCCCGGCAGGCTATTCCGCCTCGTCGGTGTCGGCGTCTCTGGCTTCGAGCGACCGCACGACCCGCCTCTACAGCCGAGGCTCGCCGGCCTGGAATGAGGTACGGGTCACCCGACGGTTGACCCCACGAAGTCCGAATGGCCGAGAACGAACTCGGGCGCTGCGACGGTGCTCCGGCCCTCCAGTTGGACCTGACTGACCTCAAGCACGCCCTCTCCGCAAACAATCGCCACACGGCCGCTCGATAGCGCAACGACGAGACCGGGACGCGACTCCTCTTCGACTTCCCAATCAACGGCAGCTCCCTCGACTATCTTGAGCAACTTACCCGACCATCGGGTGAACGAGCCGGGCCACGGTTGGTATGCGCGGACCTGTCTCGCAATGAGGTCCGCGCTTTGTCGCCAATCGATCTCACCGTCTTCCTTGGAGAGACGTTTGGTGATGGTGGCCCGGGAGTCTTCCTGCGGCCGTACCTGAATCTGGCCTTGCGTCCACCCGGGCAGCACTTCAACCAGCAGTGAGGCACCCATCTGGAACAGCCTGGCCGTTAGCTGCTCGCTGTTCTCGTGCGGGTCGATGGTCGTCTCGCGTTGGGCGATGACTGGCCCAGAGTCCATCCCCTCGTCGATCTTCATGATCGTGACACCTGTTACAGAGGCGCCTTCGAGAATCGCGGAGGCCACAGGGGACGGGCCGCGGTACTTGGGAAGCAGGGAGGGGTGTACGTTGAGAGTGCCCGAAGGGGGCAGCTCCAGCATGCCGGAAGGCAGGAACAGGCCGTAGGCGGCTACGACAATGATGTCGGGCGAGAGTGCTGCGAGACTATCGAGCGCCTGTGGGGGTCTGAGAGAGGCCGGCTGGAACACCGCCAGCCCTCGGTCTTGCGCGTGCCCCTTGACGGGCGGCGCGGTTGGCCGTTTACCCCTGCCCGCAGGTTTGTCGGGTCGGGTGAACACTCCAGCGACGTCGTGGCCCGCGTCGAGAATAGCAGACAATACAGGAACAGCGAAGACCGGAGTGCCCATGAAAACGACTCTCATTGGGCGTTCGGCGCTCAACTGCCGGCCCTGCCTGTGATCTCGACGAGCGAGAACGCATGGTCACCGTTGGGATACGTCAGCGTGCGCATCGTCTGATACGAGTATTCTGGGACGAGGTTCTGGGGCCTGAGCGCAAAGAGCTGCTTCAGCCTCCGATCATACCTGCCCGTATTCCCGATCACACATTTACCGCAGCCCTCGGGCGCATAGAACCGAAAGAACATATAAGGGGCGTTGAACTCGCCATCCATGATGAGCTGGTCGTATTCGTCCTCCACCGAGAGGAAGTACTCGACGATCTCCCTGGGCCCAGACTGCCATCCCCAGTAGCCCGCAGACAGCTTAGGGTACTCGCCGTGGTACCGGCCCAGATAGGACGCGAATGCTACGGAGGACAGCAGAGCGACTATCACCAGCACCGTGCCGACGGCAGCCTGTCCGTACGGCCGGTTCAGCTGGCGAAGCCCGCTGACCACCAGTATGAGTCCATAAGCCGTGATCATGGCGAAGACCACGGAGCCCATGATGGTCCGGCTGCTAATTAGGCTCTCGTTGCCGAGGGCGCCCGACAGCGGGTAGACCGCCAGTAGCGCCAGGGCCACCAGGTTCTCGCGCCGTGGGTTTAGTAGTAGCCCCAGCAGGCCCACGACCAGGAACGGCAACTGCACCCGGTAGAGCAGTCCGAATCCGGGCAAGTAGTGTCTCGTGATCGCCCCGTTGTCCGCATGATCGAACAGGAAAGCCAGGGAGAAGTAGGAACGGTATTCGGTCACGAACCGCTTGAAGGTGTCCCACGCCCCCAGATTGAGGCTCAACAGGCCGGCGTCTTGAGACCGATCTCCACTACCGGAGAGGAGGTGCCATACGATTGGCAGTCCAAAGAGTACCAAGATCCCCAGAGCCAAAAGGGGCATCCGCCACCCCTTTTGAAGCTCCTTTCGGTAGAGTACCGCGAGCACCAGAAAGAGCGGCGGCAAGACGACCCAGGCCGCTCGGTAGGTATATAGAGTTATCCCCAGTACTGCCCCCGCTAGCGGCCAGAGTTCATTCTTCCGGACGCCAAGCAGGAAAAGGTAGAGGCCCAGGGTCAGGAAGGGCAGAAAGCTGACAAGCTCCCCGAATCCGGTGCGGCTATAGTGAATATGCCAGGGCGTGATGGCAAGGAATAACGCAGCAGCAAGCCCAACGGACCGCTTCCGGAACAGCGCGCCGGCAAGCAGATACGTCGTGAACACAGCGAGGGTGCCGTAGGTCGCAGATGCCAGCCTGACGGCCGTCTCGTCCAACCCTAGACCCGCGATGAAGGGGACCAATGAGTAGATGTAGACCGGTAGCTTGTACTCGCCGAAGGCCCTGAACAGGACCGGCCAGCTGTCGCCGTGCTCGTCCTTGCCTGTCTTGAGGATCGAGTAGGCGTTGTAGCCGACGGACGCCTCGTCGGTGAAAAAGCCGGGAGGGTTGTCGCCGACCCCGACCATGCGAACGACCGCGGCCAGCACGATAACGGCTACCAGCAGCGCCGGCTGCGCCCTTCGGAGCGAAGCGGCCAGGACAGGCTGGCGAAGAACTAGCTGAGCGGGTATGGCGACACTCATCGTTGAGGTGAAGAAACCGGAGCCCTCGCAATCATATCAAGGGCCCTGGTCTTCGACCCAGGGCCCTTTGGTATTCGCGAGCTGTCCCTGTGCTGGTTGGCGGCTCTAAGCGGCGAGCTTCTCCCGGACGACCGCCCTCATCTGCTTGACGCGGGTTAGATTGGGGTGCACGCCGTCCTCTTCCTTCTTGTCAAAGATCTTGTCGCCGTCGATGTACACCTGTAGAATGCCACCCTTACCCGGCGTGATCTTTATCGCCACGCCACTACCACCCTCTGCAAAGAACTCGGAGGCCATCCAGACCGCCTCACCATGATACGCTCAAGGTACGCAGTAGATGATCTCCACATTGACTTTTCCGTCTTCAGCCATGCCACTACCTCCTTCGAGCCTTCGGTTCCCTAGGTCGGCCCCTAGCTATGGGTCTGCTACTCCAGTGATGCCCGCCTGACTCGCGCAATCTAACACCGCCGGTCTGCGCTGTCAACGACGACCTGCTACCTCAATCGTGTACCATTACCCGGTCCAAATTCTGGATACGGAGGTGGCTAGAGTGCCTCGAGTAGTGCATTTCGAGATTCTAGCAGACGACCCCGAGCGGGCTAGCAAGTTCTACCGCGAGGCCTTCGGCTGGGATATCCAGACGTGGGGAGGGCCGCAGAGCTACTGGCTAGCCACAACCGGCCCCGACTCGACACCCCCATCAACGGCGGCATCATGGACAGGCATTTCCCGCAACCGGTGATCAACACCATACAGGTGGACTCACTCGAAGAGGCTATCGTAAAGGTGGAACAGTCGGGTGGCACCAAGATCCACGGCCCAAACGAGGTTCCGGAGGTGGGGATACAGGCCTATTGCACCGATAGTGAAGGGAACATCTTCGGTCTGCATCAGCCGCTGAAAAAGTAGTGTATTTTCACCCTCACCTCAATCCTCTCCCGTCAAGGGAGAGGATGAAATGTAACTGTTCAGACTTAAAGGGATGAACCTAAGAACCCCTAGCGTTGCGAGTGGCAGTGATGTCATAAGGGAGAGGTGGAAGCTGAAGTAGACCTGCAGAGTGCGAGCCGTGAAACGCTGCTGGCGGTGATAGCCGAGTTGCGGCAGCGTGTAAAGGAGTTGGATGCTCAGCTGAGCATCCGCGGCCCGACCGCAAGGATGCCGGGCAACAAGCGGTTCGTCAAGCGGCATCAGCCTGAGAGGAACGGACCCCGTAAGCGTCGTCTCCACGGCTTTGCCCGACGGCGGATGGAACCCACGCAGCGGGTGATACATGCTCCTGAGTCGTGCCCGGAGTGCGGGACGGGCCTGTCAGGCGGCTGGGTTCAGCGGACACGAGAAGTCATCGAGCTTCCGATGGTGCCAGCAGAGGTGATCGAGCACGTCTTTGTGGCCCGGATATGTCCGCTGTGCGACAAGCGGCGGTTGCCTCAAGAGCCGTTGGAGGGCTTAGCAATGGGGCGGCGGCGCTTGGGGGTCTGAGGTGGTCTCGTTTGTCTGAACAGCGCTGCCCGGTTTGATAAGTGGAATCGCGCTGCCGTGCGTTAGGCCGCCGCGGACTCGGCAGGCGCTCTGTCAAAGAACTAGTCCGGCGTCATTCCCCCAAGGCTCGAATGGGGCCGTCCGGCATTGTAAAACTCGAAGTACCGCCCGAGTCCAGTTCTGGCTTCCGGGACCGATTCGTAGGCTCTCAGGTACACCTCCTCGTACTTGACGCTCTTCCACAGCCGTTCGACGAACACATTATCCTTCCAGCTCCCCTTCCCGTCCATACTGATCTGGATCTCACTGGCTTTCAGCAGGCCGGTGAAGGCATCACTTGTGAACTGGCTTCCCTGATCTGTGTTGAATATCTCCGGCGCGCCGTGGCGTCCCAGGGATTCTTCGAGCGCCTCCACGCAGAAGTCTGTGTCCATTGTGACCGATACCCGCCAGGCCAGCACCTTGCGGCTATGCCAGTCCATCACTGCGGCTAGGTACACGAACCCCCTGGCCATCGGAATGTACGTGATATCCATTGCCCACACCTGGTTGGGCCTGCTCACCTCAAGCCCGCGCAGCAGGTACGGATACACCGTATGGCCGGGCCGTCGCCGGCTGGTGTTGGGCTTGCGGTACAGCGCCTCGATGCCCATCCGCCGCATCAGTGTGGCGATGTGTCTACGCCCGGAGGAGAGTCCCTCCTGGCGGAGCAGGCCTCGCATCATCCTACTGCCTGCAAACGGATACTCAAGGTGCAGCTCATCGATACGGCGCATCAGTCCGAGACCGGCTTCGCCCACCGGCCGTGGCCGGTAGTAGATGCTCCCGCGGCTGATGCCCACTGCCTTTGCCTGGCGGGCGAGAGGCAACTTGTGATCGCGGTCGATCATCGCCTTGCGCCCGGCAATCCCGCCTTCGTGAGCGCGGACTCTAAAAAATCGTTCTCCAACGCAAGCTCACCGATCTTAGCGTGAAGGACCTTCATATCTACCGGCTTTTCAGCCTGCCCTGTCCCGGCCCCAAATAACTGCGCCGCCCGATCCAGCAACTGGGTCTTCCATTGCGTGATCTGGTTCGGGTGCACATCGAACTGGCTTGCCAGCTCCGAAAGTGTCCGGTCGCCGCGCACTGCGGCAAGAGCCACCTTCGCCTTGAACTCTGCCGAGTGGTTACGGCGGGGTCGTCTGCTCATCTCTCGCTCCTGTCTCCGAGAGCACTATCATGCCCTCAATCAGGCAGCGATTCCACTTATCCCCCTGTTCAGATTTCCGGAGCCACTTCTGTCAACCTGGTGAGCCTTATTGTTACGCTGCGAGAAGAGGGGCGGCTGCCGGTGAGGAGCATCCAGTGGTACCTGCAAACGGTACATCAGTTGGAGCTGAGCGTGGGCGCCATCATTGACGTAGTACACGCCACGGCCCAACGGGCCCAACCGGTAGTGGCTGAGATGCTGGAGCGCATACGTGGCTCTCCGGTAGTGCATGCAGATGAGACCGGCTGGCGGCAGGATGGGGCCAACGGCTATGTCTGGACCTTCAGCACTCCCACGGAGCGATACTTCCTACGCCGTGGCCGCGGCAAGGGTGTGGTGGACGAGGTGTTGGGCGAGTCCCCCGGTCAGGGCGAGAGCAGACTCTTCAGCGGAGTGCTGGTGAGTGACTTCTACGCTGCATACAGTCACTACCCCGGCCTCAAGCAGCGCTGCTGGGTACACCTGTTGCGGGACATCAATGAGCTTGAGGCGTTGTACCCTCAAGACATGGGCCTCGCCCTATGGGCTACAGCGGTGCGCCAACTCTATGACCGGGCAAAGGCGTGCACTGACGCCCGCAGCCGACCGGCGTCTGGCTCACACCCGTCAGCGTCTCCCAACCAGTTGATGCTGGAGAAACTTCTGCTGTCGCTGTGCCAGCCCTTCTCCAACGACGATACTGCGCCTCAAGCCAAGCTCTGCCGGCGCATAGAACGGTTCATCAAGGAACTGTTCGTCTTCGTTTCCCACCCGGGTGTGCCACCCGAGAACAATGCGGCTGAACGGAGCTTACGGCACCTGGTGGTCAGCCGTAAGATCAGCGGCGGCACTCGCTCTGAACGGGGCACCAACACCAAAATGGCTCTCGCATCCCTCTTTGGCACCTGGAGGGCCAACGACCTTAACCCACTCCTCCACTGCCGCAACCTGCTCGTTTCCCCTCAACTCTGAACAGTTACGATGAAATCCCTTCCCCCTCGACAGGGGAAGGCTAGGCCTGCCCTGAGCTTGACGAAGGGATGGGGGTGAAGGTTTCCAACCATACGAAGGTTCACAGAGCAGTAGGCTACTACCGGTTAGTGGCCGGAGGACGCATAGGGAGCTTAGCTCGCACCTCCGGATTTGCCAACGACATGGGCCATGTCCCCTTTAGCACCCTCGCCGTCTCCTCGCCCATCCTCACGTCGGAAGCCCTCAATGAGGCCACCGAGTTGCCGGCCGTGTGCGGAGTCACGATAACGTTGTCCAGGCTAAACAGAGGGTTGTCGGACGGCGGGGGCTCCTCCTCGTACACGTCTATGCCCGCGCCCGCGATCTCGCCGTCCCGCAGCGCTTGGATCAGCTCCTGCTCGTCCGTGGTGCCTCCGCGGGAGGTATTTATGAAATAGGCCGACGGTTTCATCGCCTTGAAGAACGAGGCGCCGACCAGCTTCCTGGTCTCTTCGTTCGACGGCGTGTGGATGGAGACGAAGTCTGACCGCGACGCCAACTCGTTCAAGCTGGGGACGAGCTCCACGTTGTACTCCCTCGCGATCCAGGGGCCGACGTATGGGTCGTACGCGATCAGGTGTAGCCCGAACGCGGCCGCCATTCTGGCGGTGGCGCGGGCGATGTTCCCAAGGGAAACGAGGCCGAGGACCTGACCGTGGATAACCGGTAGCGCCTCTCCGATCGTGACGAGCGCATTCTGCCACTGCCCGGTCCTGGCGAGCTCGTGAAGTATGAGCAGTTTCTTCGCGCATGCCAGCAGTAGCATGATGGAGTGAGCGGCCACCTCCTCGGAGCCGAAGCCGGCGCTGTTCACGACCATGACTCCCTTGTCGGTCGCGGCCCTGTCGTCGATGTGATCGAACCCGTGTCCAGGACTTATGATCGCCTTGGCCGTATCTATCTGCTCGACAACCGCCCGAGGCATGAAGACGCCGTGTGCGATGATGACGTCCGCGCCCTTGATCGCCTCGATCGTCTCTCCATCGCTATTGCAGATGTGAACGTCCAGCTCGCAGTCAAGTCCCGCGAGCCCCTGCTCTACAAGCGTCACATCTTTCTGGCTCCTGGTAAGGAACGCGACTCTGTGCTTTGCCATTCTCTCTCCTTGTTATGGATTGCTTGCGCGGAACTAGATATGTGAGAAATCGTGAACGGGCGGTGGACAGCCTAGCACAAAGGATTGGGCTCTGTCAGGTCGCAGTTTAGGACAGGGGAACTTCACGCCGCGGTCAAAACGCGGGGCAGGCTGCTCTTGCCCATCAGGTGCTGGTCGATGCCTCGCGCTGCCTCTCGACCTTCCGCGATCGCCCATACCACCAACGACTGTCCCCGTGTCATGTCGCCGGCGGCAAACACGCCGGGAACGCTGGTCATCTTGTCTTCGTCCGTCCTAACGTTTCCGCGTGCGTCGAGCTCGACACCCAGCTCGGCAAGCATCCCTTGGTGTTCAGGGTGCACGAACCCCATCGCTAGCAGTATCAGCTCCGTCTCTATCTCGAACTCGCTTCCAGGAGCTTCTTGCATCGCCGGGCGCCCAGACGCGTCAGGCGGACCCCATTCAATACGCACGGCGTGCAGTTTTTCGACCTGGCCGTTTGAGCCGGTAAGGCTCTTCGTAAGAATATTGTAGTCGCGAATCCCGCCTTCTTCGTGGGCCGCCGAAGACCTGAGAGTAACGGGCCACTGAGGCCAAGGGTTATCGGTAGGCCGCTCCATAGGCGGCTCGGGAAGCAGCTCGAACTGGTGGACCACCTCCGCCCCCTGCCGGTGGGCGGTACCCAGGCAGTCGGCGCCCGTGTCCCCACCACCCAGTATGATAACGCGCTTCCCCTCCGCAGTGATGCGCTCGTCGGGGTCGACATCCTGGCCCGATATCAGCCTGTTCTGCTGGGAGAGGTACTCCATGGCGAAGTGAACGCCTGATAGCTCGCGGCCTGAGACCGGCAGGTCCCTAGCATGCGTTGACCCCCCAGTCAGGCAGACGGCGTCGAAGTCCGTCAGCAGGCTCTGTGCGGGGTACTCCACGCCGACGTGCACACCGGTCTTGAAGACTACCCCCTCATCCGCCATCTGGTCTACGCGCCGCTGTACGACGTGCTTCTCCAGCTTGAAGTCGGGGATGCCCAGGCGCAGGAGCCCTCCGATGTACTCGTCGCGTTCGAAGAGGGTGGCCGAATGGCCGCAGCGGTTCAGCTGTTGGGCTGCGGCAAGGCCCGCCGGGCCCGAGCCGACGACAGCGACTGTTTTGCCCGTACGCCTCTCGGGAGGCTCGGGGACTATCCAGCCCTCGTCCCACCCTCTGTCGACGATGGCCTTCTCTATGTACTCTATCGTGACAGGGTCCTCGTTGATGGAGAGGACACACGAGGCCTCACACGGGGCCGGGCAGATTCGTCCAGTGAACTCGGGGAAGTTGTTAGTTGAGTGGAGGCGGGCCAGCGCCTTCTCCCACTGGCCACGGTACACCAGGTCATTCCAGTCGGGGATCAGGTTCCCCAGGGGACACCCCTGGTGGCAGAAGGGCACGGAGCAGTTCATGCACCGCGCACCCTGGTCGCGTGCCTCCTGCTCGCTCCAGTCGTTGTAGAACTCGCGGAAGTTTTGGACTCGCAGTGCGACTGGGCGTTTCGGCGGAGGTTTCCTCCCAAACTCCGTGAATCCTGTAGGCTTACCCATCTTGGACTGTTACAGGCTCCGCGGTCTGAGAAGCGGCCTCCCGCTGGGCTCGCTCTGCCAGCACTCTCTTGTAGTCACGGGGCATGACCTTTACAAACTTCGGCAGCATTGCTTCCCACGATTCCAGGACCCGCTCGGATTTAGCGCTACCAGTATAACGGAGATGGTCTTCAAGCAGCCGACGCAACGCCGTCTCGTCCTCGGCGGCCTCGACCCTCTCGATATCAACCATACCCGTATTGCATAGGCTCTGGAACCGATCGGACTCGTCAAGCACGAAGGCCTCACCGCCGCTCATGCCGGCTGCGAAGTTCCGGCCTGTGGGACCCAAAACGACCACTTTGCCGCCGGTCATGTACTCGCACCCATGGTCTCCAACGCCCTCGACCACCGTCTCGGCGCCGCTGTTCCGGACCGCGAAGCGCTCCCCGGCGATGCCTCGGATGAAGACCTGGCCCCTTGTTGCTCCGTAGAGGGCCACGTTGCCGACGATGATATTCTCTCCCGGATCGAACGTGGATTCCTGGGGAGGAGCGATAACCACTCTGCCGCCGGAGATCCCCTTACAGAAATAGTCGTTGGCGTCCCCCTTCACGTTCATCGTGATGCCCTTGGCCAGGAAGGCGGCGAAGCTCTGGCCGGCCGAGCCGTTGAGGTTGACCTGAATGGTGTCCTCCGGCAGCCCCTCCTCGCCGTAGCGCTTGGCAGTCTCGTAGCTGAGCATGGTGCCGACGGTCCGGTTGGAGTTATGAATCAGCGTGTCGATTTTGACGGGGGTCTTGCTCTCCAGAGCGCCTCGGCTCTTCTCGATCAGTTCGTGGTCCAAAGCCTTGTCAAGGGCGTGGTCCTGCTCCTGGCACTGGTAGGTGGCCACCTCTGCTGGGACCTGAGGCATGTGCAAGAGGTCCGAAAAGTCCAGCCCCTTCGCCTTCCAATGGTCGATGGCTTTGCGGGTGTCCAGTTTGTCCATACGGCCAACCATCTCGTCGATGGTCCGGAAGCCGAGGTCGGCCATGATTGCTCGAAGCTGTTCGGCCACGAGGAAGAAGTAGTTGATCACGTGTTCGGGCTGTCCGGCGAACCTTTTCCGCAGCTCAGGGTCCTGCGTCGCTATGCCGACCGAGCAGGTGTTGAGATGGCACTTGCGGAGCATTATGCACCCCAGCACGATGAGTGGAGCTGTGGCGAATCCGAACTCCTCGGCGCCCAGCAGACACGCGATCGCTACGTCTCGCCCGGTCTTGAGCTGGCCATCGGTCTGGACGACGATGCGGCCACGGAGGTCGTTCATGACGAGTACCTGCTGGGTCTCCGCGACGCCAAGCTCCCAGGGCAGCCCCGCGAACTTGATCGAGGACTCGGGAGAGGCGCCGGTACCGCCGCTGTCCCCGCTGATGAGCACCACGTCGCCGTACCCCTTGGAAACGCCCGCAGCGATGGTCCCGACCCCGGCCTCCGCCACCAGCTTCACGTGAATCCGTGCCTGAGGGTTCGAGTTCTTGAGGTCGTGAATAAGCTGCGCGAGGTCCTCAATCGAGTAGATGTCGTGATGAGGAGGTGGTGAGATCAGCTCGACCCCGGGCATCGAGCTACGCACCCACCCTATGTACTCGTCCACCTTGTAACCGGGGAGCTGGCCTCCCTCTCCTGGTTTGGAGCCCTGCGCCATCTTGATCTGAAGGTCTCTCGCGTTGGCCAGGTAGTTGGCGGTCACGCCGAATCGACCGGAGGCGACCTGCTTCATGGCGCTGTTACGCGAGTCGCCATTCGAGTCCGGTGTGTAGCGGTGGAAGTCCTCGCCGCCCTCGCCTGTGTTACTGCGAGCGCCAATACGGTTCATGGCGATCGCCATCGTCTCGTGGGCTTCGCGGCTGATCGAGCCAAGTGAGGCTGCTCCGGTGGCGAACCGCCTGACGATCTCTTTGGCAGACTCGACCTCTTCGATCGGGATCGGCTCCTCAAGCGTCTTGAAGTCTAGAAGCCCTCTTATGGTGCAGAGTCTCCTGTTCTGGTAGTCGACGGAGTCGGTGAACTCCTTGAAGCTCGTGGCGTCGTTGACCTTTGTGGAATGCTGGACCATGGCGATCGTGTCCGGGTTCCACATGTGGTACTCGCCGCCGTATCGCCATTGATACTGGCCACCGGCCGTCAGGTCCGTATGTCCGTTGGCCTTCGCGTCCAGATAGGCGAGGGTGTGCCGTCTGCCGCACTCCTCTTCTATCTCGTCCAGGCCGATTCCGCCTATGCGAGACGGCGTCCACGTGAAGTACCGGTCTACGAACTCCTGCTTGAGGCCAACCGCCTCGAAAATCTGTGCGCCCCTGTAGCTTTGCAGCGTTGAGATGCCCATCTTGGACATGACCTTGACAACGCCCTTGTGGATGGCGCGTATGAAGCCCTTCTCTGCTCGTTCGTAGTCGACGGCCTGAGGCAAGAACCCCTGGCCGACCGTCTGGGCCAGCGTCTCGAAGGCGAGGTAGGCGTTGATCGCGCCCGCGCCGTAGCCGAAGAGCAGGGCGAAGTGCGCGACTTCCCTGGGTTCGCCCGACTCTACGACCAGCCCGACCTTCGTCCGCGTCCCCTCTCTTATCAGGTGGTGGTGTACGCCAGCCGTCGCCAGCAAGCTCGGGATCGGGGCGTTGTCGCGGTCCACGCCCCTGTCTGAGAGGATGAGGATAGGATATCCCTGACCTACGGCTTCGGATGCCTGCTCGCACAGAGAGGCCATGGCCCGTTTGAGTGAACCGGGACCGTCCCCCGGTCTGAACAGCGTCGAGAGCGTCCGGGACTTAAGCCGGCCCTGACTGATAGCCCTGATCTTTTCCAGTTCACGGTTCGTTAGTACCGGCTCCTTGACCTGGAGTTGGTGGCACTGCTCAGGCGTCTCGTGGAAAAGGTTTCCCTCGGAGCCAATAAACGTCTCCACTGAGGTCACGAGCTGCTCGCGTATTGCGTCTAGTGGCGGGTTGCTTACCTGTGCGAAAAGCTGCTTGAAGTAGTTGAACATCAGCGGGTTCTGGTCAGACAGGACCGCCAACGGGGCGTCGTTGCCCATGGAGCCGACCGGCTCAGCACCGTTGACGGCCATCGGTTCCAGGATCATACGCAGGTCTTCCTGGGTGTAGCCGAATGCCTTCTGTCGGTCCAACAGGGTGTCTAGCTCGGCCCCATTGACCTCGAGCGGCTCAGGCAACTCTTCCATCGTCACCTTGTTGTCCCTGAGCCATTTGCCGTATGGCTGCTGGCTCGATAGCTCGGCTTTGATCTCCTCGTCTTCGATTAGGCGCCCTTCCGCCGTATCCAGCAAGAACATACGGCCCGGCTGTATCCGCCACTTGAAGAGGACCTTGTCGTTCGGTATATCCAGCACGCCGGTTTCCGACGCCATGACAAGCACGTCGTCCGTCGTCACCAGGTAGCGGCAAGGACGTAGACCGTTTCGGTCCAGAATCGCGCAGACCTTTGTACCGTCGGTGCCGATGACCAGCGCCGGTCCGTCCCACGGCTCCATCAGACACGAGTGGTACTCGTAAAAGTCCTTCTTTGTCTGGTCCATCGGGATATGGTCGGCCCACGCCTCGGGTATGAGCATCATCATAGCGTGGGGCAACGACCGGCCCGAAGCCAGGAGCAACTCCAGCGCGTTATCCAAGGTTGCTGTGTCGCTCTGGCCAGGCTCGATAACAGGGACCAGCTTCTTCACCTCGTCGCCCAGGACCGGCGACGACAACATCGACTCCCTGGCGGCCATCCAGTTGATATTCCCGCGCAGAGTGTTGATCTCACCATTGTGAATGGTGAACCGGTAGGGGTGGGCCAGCTTCCATGACCCTAGCGTGTTGGTGCTGAACCTGGAGTGGACCATAGCAAAGGAGGTCACCATCGACTCGTCGCCCAGATCGTGGTAGAAGTGCTCGAGCTGCTTGGCCATAATCAGGCCCTTGTAAACGACCTGTTTGGATGAGAGGCTGCAGATGTAGAAGTCGGACGCGTCTTTCATCCCTGTTGCGGCCACGGCCCTCTCGATCTGCTTTCGGGTGACGTACAGCCTCAGCTCCAGTGGCACCCGGTCTCGACTGTCGACGCCCGGTGCTACGAAAAACTGCCGGATAATGGGCATCACTTGGGCAGCCAGCGTACCGATGGCCTCGGGAGACACGGGCACGTCTCGCCAGCCCAGAAAATCGAGCCCCTCCTCGACCACAACCCGCTTGATGATCGCCTCACACTCCGCCCGCTCGGCGGAATCCTTTGGCAGGAATACCATGCCCACGCCGTATTGGCCGCGGCCTGGGAGACGTAGGCCGAGTCTGTCGCACTCTTTGGAGAAGAACTCGTGAGGCATCTGGACCAGCAAGCCCGCGCCGTCTCCCGTCTCGGGGTCGGCGCCGCTTGCGCCCCGATGGCCCAGGTTGATCAGCACCTCGAGGCCCTGGGTGATGATGCCATGGGACTTGACACCCTTGACGTTCGCCACGAGACCGACCCCACAGGCGGCGTGCTCGAACCAAGGATCATACAACCCTTGCTTGGTCGGCTTCGGGAGGTCCTTGTGCGTGTACCTACCGATCACGGTTACTCTCTGTGTCCCCTTCGACTTATTCTACCGAACGGCGACGCTGCTGCCCCTCATCGCTAAGTACTCCTGCGCGTTGGGCAGGTCGATCTGCCATGCAGTGAAGGACTTGCAGGGCTCGAACCCCATCTCGTGGTTGATCTTGAGCATCGGCTCGTTGGAGGCCGCGTTGGATGTGCGAATGAGCCTTAACTGTGGAAGCTGCTCCAGCACTCTCTCGAGCATCGCGGCCTTGAGCCAGCGACCCTCTCCCTTGTTGCGGTGGTCCGGTAAGACGCCTGTCTCGCCTTGTCCAAGCACCTCCGCCGACTCTGGGTGCCACATTATTTCCGTGTAGCCGGCAAACGCTCCAGATCTAACGTCAACGGCGTACATCATCCATCGCTCTTCCTTCCGGTTGCTCAGGTTGGAGTCGAACGCCCTGACCTGCTCCGCTGTAAAGACTTGGTCTTCTAACTCGAGGTCCTATCGCGGCTCTGTATTTACCACTTGGAACATCTTCATAAGGGCCTGGGTCTTGTCTTCAGGGTAGGCCCCTGCCAGGAACTCCAGCCTGTATCCGGAGGCTCGCTCCTGAGCCCTTTCTTGCCACTCGCGGAGCAGTTCGCGGTCCACACTTGCGAGCTCGATCTGGCTGATTGAGTCCGTGATACCGTGACGGCCACCGATCCTCTCCACAAACGCCTGGCCGGCGGGAATCGAGGCTTCGGAGCGCGCGATCAGCAGCCTTCGTCTCTCGCTCTCAGCGGCCTCAACCACGGGTTTGAGCAGCCTCTTCGCCATGCCTCTGCGACGGTGGTGTGGCAGCACCTGGATTCCAAGGTGCGCGACATGTTCGTTGCTGCCGGTGCTCCTGATCCATACGCCTGCCGCCGCAACGATCTCGTCGTTGCCCGAGTTCCAGATATGCCACGAACTGGAACTCAGGAACTTCTGGTTAGCGCTGGCTCGCACATCGAGAATGGTCCGCTCAAGCTTCGTAGGCGGGTCGTCCGGCCAGCTTTCGGCCTTCATCCGGTTCTCGAAGGTGTTGAGCGCGACCCGTTCGGCGTCGGTCATGATGTCAACGTCAAACGCACGGATCTCAAGACCCGGAGTAACCATATCGACTGTCTCTGAAGCTCGCACTTATGACGCCTTCGAAGCGGAATAAAGTGCTCTATTATTGCATATAATGCGTCCTGCCGGTATAGAGAGCGTCGAGGCTCGGCGGTAGGATGCTTCCAGGGGTCGAGAACGTGCCATCCCACGACTACATCTTTGTGGACGAATCAGGCGACCCGGGTTACAGCGTAGACGCTTCAGGTGTCCTGTCGAGTTCGCCTTACTACGTGGCAGCTGCCTTCCACGTGTGCGACGATACATTCGGCGACTTGAATTCGCACGTCGCGGCGTTTAGATACCTAGCCGGCCTGTCGCGCGAGCTGAAGATTCCCCCGAAAGCGCCGCCCTTTGACCCGCTGATGAAGCCGATCGCGGCGATGGCTGACGGTGGAAAGAACATTTGGGCATCGGTTGTATACCTAGACAAGGCCACATACACCGGGTGGTACCTCAAGCCCGGAGGCCATCGACCCCAAGACCCTGTCCTCTTCAGGAACCATATACTCAGATGCCCGCTTGAGTTCCATTTTCTTAACCATCGCTTAGCTACGAACCAATGGGATCTTGTACTGGACCGCATTACACTTACAGAGTCGCAGGCCGAGAACCTCCAGGGCTATCTAGCGGGTAACTACAACATACCGACGCCGACACACATTACCCACGCTGCCTCGATTTACGTCGAGGCGCTGCAAATCGTTCATCATATAGCGGCGGGATTTGGTGACGTAGCGTTGGACAGTGGCCCAAGCCCGATCCTCCGGTTCGTTAAGTATCGGGATGTCACGACTGACCAGTTTATCTATAAGCCAACCTAAAAAACTTGTGGGCCAGGACGGACCTCCATGTTTCGGGAGATCCGCCTAGCCCACGATTACCAAGGGTCGTATCTCTAAATCTTAGCTACGGCCACCTCAATTGTCAAGGTGAATAACGCCCGACTACTCTTGGCGGTGGCCGAACAGCCAGGGCAGCGCGGACGGGGCTTACCTAGAGGATGGGAAGGTAGCGCTTTATCTCGTAGTCGGTGACCTGTGAGCGGTACCGGTCCCACTCGATCTTCTTGTTCCGGATGAAGCTGCCGAAGACGTGCTCGCCTAGGGCCTTGCGGACCAGCTCGCTCCGCTCGGTGATCTGAATGGCCTCCCAGAGGCTGCGCGGCAGCGTCTCGATCCCCTCAGCTTCTCGCTCTTCCTCGCTCATCTTGTAGACGTTACTCTCGACCGCAGGCGGCAGGGTGTACTCGTTCTCAACGCCCTCCAGGCCGGCGGCCAGCATCACGCTGAACGCCAGGTATGGATTGCACGCCGGGTCCGGCGCCCGGTACTCGATCCGCCGGGACTGCTCCCGACCCTCTTTATACGCCGGCACGCGGACAAGGTCCGACCGGTTGACCCTGGCCCACGTGACGTATACTGGGGCCTCGTAGCCCAGCGGCTCGCCGTCAGCGCTCTGGACGAGCCGCTTGTAGGAATTGACCCACTGGTTCGTCACAGACGTGATCTCCGCAGCATGGCGCAACAGCCCGGCCGTAAATGACCTGGCGACCGGCGAAAGCCTGTCAGGGTCGTCTGGATCAAAGAACGCGTTAACGTCGCCTCTGAACAGCGACTGCTGAGTGTGCATCCCGCTGCCGTTGATGCCATACACGGGCTTGGGCATGAACGTGGCGTAGTGGCCGTGTTTCATCGCTATCTCTTTGACCACCACACGGTAGGTCATGACGGTATCCGCCATCGTGAGGGCGTCGGTGTGTCGCAGGTCGATCTCGTGCTGGCTCGGGGCTACTTCGTGGTGGCTGAACTCGACCGGGATGCCTAGCTCTTCGAGCGTCAGCACCGTCTCCCGCCGCAGGTCGGTTGCCACGTCTGTCTGGTTCTGGTCGAAGTAGCCGCCCTCGTCCAGGGGCTTGGTGCCCTGGGAGTTCTCGAAATAGAAGTACTCGATCTCTGGAGCGACATAGTAAGTGTATCCCAACTCCGCGGCCCGCTTCAGATTACCTCTCAGTACCGCACGCGGGTCGCCCTCGAAGGACTCGCCGTCAGGAGTGACGAGATCGCAGAACATTCGGGCGACGGCGTTAGTCCGGGGCCGCCAAGGCAAGATGCTGAAGGTCGTGGGGTCAGGCAAGGCGTACATGTCGCTCTCGGCGGAGCGAGCGAAGCCCTCTATCGTCGATCCGTCGAAACCCATGCCCCGGGTCAGGGCGTTCTCAAGCTCCTCCACCGTAACGGCGAACCCTTTCAGGTGTCCGAGGATGTCGGTGAACCACAGCCTGACGAACTTGACGTCGTTCTCCCTTGCCTTGTGGAGAACGTAGTCTATTCCCTCTGGATTTCCGTTTTGCGTATTCATTCGTCTAGACCTATGGATGAAGAAGCGCCGCCACCTCTGGAAGGCAGCGGCGCTCTCTCGAGTTCTCCAGCTGTCCTAGGCGTCGTAGTAGAGGTAGAACTCGTGCGGATGTGGCCGCAGCCTGACTTCGTCCAACTCATTTGTCCTCTTGTAGTCCAGCCAGGTCTCAAGCAGGTCCTGGGTGAAGACGTCGCCCTTCATTAGGAAATCGTGGTCCTCCTCCAGGGCGTCGAGGACCGCGTCCAGACTGCCGGGCACCTGCTGCACCTTGGCAGCCTCCTCCGGAGAGAGCTCGTAAAGGTCAGCGTCGAGAGGGTCCCCGGGGTCTATCTTGTTGACTACGCCGTCTAGCCCGGCCATCATCATGGCCGCGAAAGCGAAGTATGGGTTGCAAGAGGGGTCGGGAGACCGGAATTCGACTCTCTTGGCCTCCGGAGCCTTGGTGTAAACGGGGATACGGCAGCAGGCGCTGCGGTTTCGCTGTGAGTACGCCAAGTTGACCGGCGCCTCGAACCCCGGCACCAGCCGGCGGTACGAGTTCGTCGTGGGCGCGCAGAAGGCGAGCAGCGCCGGGGAGTGTTTGAGCAGCCCGCCTATGTAATAGAGGCCCATCTGGCTCATCAGGGCATAGCCCTGAGAGTCATAGAAGAGAGGCGTGCCGTCCTTCCACAGACTCTGGTGCGTGTGCATTCCCGAGCCGTTGTCGCCGAACAGGGGCTTGGGCATGAACGTTGCGGTCTTACCATAGGAGTGCGCCACGTTCTTGACGATGTACTTGTGCAGCATCACCTGGTCCGCCATCCTGGTCAGCGAGCGGTACCGCATGTCGATCTCTCCCTGACCGGCGGTGCCGACCTCGTGATGGTGTACCTCAATGTCTATCCCATAGTCGATCATCTTCAGTACCATCTCGGAACGGACGTCCTGAAGGGAATCGGTCGGGGGTGTCGGGAAGTACCCCTGCTTGTATCTCGGCCGGTGTCCAAGGTTAGGGTCGGCGCCGTCCAGACCGGAGTTCCAGATACCCTCCTCAGAGTCCACGAAATAGTAGCCGCTGTGTTCATTCTGTTCGTAGCGCACGTCATCGAAGATGAAGTGCTCCAGCTCCGGTCCCCAGTAGCTAATGTCGGCTATTCCCGTGCTCTTCAGGTGGTCCTCGGCTTTTTTGGCCACGTAGCGGGGGTCTCTGGAGTACGGCCCCTCGGTGATTGGGTCACGAACATCACAAACGAAACTCAGAGTCGGGACCTTCAAGACGGAGTCGACAACCGCCGTGGTCGCATCGGGCACCAGCATCATGTCGCTCTCGTTTATTGGTTGGAAGCCCCGGATCGATGAGCCATCGAAGCCGAGCCCCTCAACAAAGCTGTTCTCGTCGAGCTGAGATAGGGGCACGGAAAAGTGCTGCAAGGTACCGGGTAGGTCCGTGAACTTGAGGTCCACGATCTGAATATTGTTGTCCTTGGCGAGCTGGATGGCATCCGTGGGTGTAAGATTACTCATCGTCATACTCGATTTCCTCCTTGGTGGGTTCGCGGAGCCTGCGACTCCTGCTGAGCGGCTATAAAGCCTCGTCCCCCTGCTCTCCGGTGCGGACTCGTATAGCGTTGGCGACGGGCAGTACGAATATCTTGCCGTCGCCTATGTCACCGGTTCGTCCGCTGGCGATGATGGTGTCGATCGCCTTTTGAGTGTCCGCGTCGCTGACAACCAGCTCGAGCTTCACCTTCGGAAGCATGTCCACAACCGTTCTTCCAACGCCGCGGGCACCTCCGGTCGCGACACCCCTCTGCGCTCCGCGCCCGGTCACCTGTACCACGTTGATTCCCACCAGCCCCACATCAGCCAGCGCGTCCTTCGTGGCTGTCAGCTTCTCTGGCCTGATAATGGCTTCGATCTTGTTCATGTCAACTCCCCGTTTGTCTGAATTATGTCTGCTCGACCTGGGCCTGCCGTGTCACTCCTCCAATACATAGGCCGGCTCGCCGTGCATGGACAGGTCGAGGCCAGTCTCCTCCTCCTCGTCCTTAACCCGTAGTCCTATCGTGTACCTGATAGCCAATAGAATGATCGCGGTCATTACAAAAGACCAACCCCATGTTGCCCCGATGCCTACTACTTGGTTCAGGATTTGCTCAGCGCGGCCAACGCCATCGGGTAGGGCCGCAAACCCAATCCCGACAAACAGGCCCGTGGCCAGCGCGCCCCAGGTTCCTCCGACTCCATGGACCCCCCATACTGCCAGTGAGTCGTCGATCTCGAATTTTCTCAGCAGCTCGATGGCGCCGTAGCACAGTACTCCGACACCAATGCCTATCAAGATGGCCGGCATCGGCCCAACGAACCCGGACGCCGGCGTGATCGCGACCAGTCCGGCGACGGCGCCCGAGGCGGCACCCACGACGCTGGGTTTGCCACCGAAGGCCCATGACATGACCACCCAGGTCACCAGGGCCGCGGCTGCGGCAGTATTGGTTACGACGAAGGCGTTGACCGCGGTACCGTCCGCAGCCAATGCGCTGCCCGCGTTGAACCCGAACCACCCAAACCAGAGTAGAGCGGCGCCCAATACCACGAAGGGTACATTGTGTGGGGTCATAGCCCGCTCACCGAACCCGAGCCGCCTGCCGAAGATCAGTGCGGCCGCGAGGGCCGCGACGCCGGAGTTGATGTGGACGACCGTTCCACCGGCGAAGTCCAATGCGCCCAGATTTCCCAGCCAACCATCCTTCGCCCAGACCCAATGGGCGACCGGCGCATACACGACCGTAACCCACACCACTATAAATATCACAAACGCGCTAAACTTCATCCGTTCGGCGAACGCACCAATAATGAGAGCAGGGGTGATTATCGCGAACATCGCCTGGAAGATCATGAAGGCCTGGTGGGGAATCGTGTCTGAGTAAGGCCCCGCTTCTGAGGCACTTACGCCCTGAAGCCCGATCCATTCAAGGTCCCCGACGAACTTCTGAAGCCCCCAGTTGCCATCGGAGTCCGAGCCGAACGCGAGGCTATATCCCCATAGCACCCACACCACACCGACCAGCCCGATAGCCATGAAGCAGTGCATTATGGTCGCGTTGATGTTCTTCCTTCGTACGAGACCCCCGTAGAAAAAAGCCAGGCCAGGCGTCATAAGCAACACCAACGCTGAGCTGACTAGGACCCATGTAGTATCTCCTGAACTGATCACGTATCTTGCCCTCCTCTCCTGTCGTTATGTGTTGAACAATCCAGCTCCGAAGAACGTACATGCCAACTGTTTCGCATGTGTTTCATGAATGTTAAATAGTTGTTACATCCTCCGAGGCGAGTCGTAGCTTTGACTTTGAGCGTCGGCGACCCTAGAATCCGGTTCGGCAGGCGGTGTGAGAATGGGGCGGGCGCACGCCGTGCGCCCCTACACGGAAGCGCAGATTTTCATCGGTCACCCGGACGATGATGGAGTGGCATAAGAGGGTGAAAAGACTCGGTCCTGTTGAGACAGCGCTGGGTGTCTCGTTTCACGACAAGGAATTGCTGCGCCTGGCGCTCGTCCACAGCTCCTACCTGAACGAGAACCCGACCGCGTTCTCCGAACCCAACGAGCGACTCGAGTTCCTGGGTGACGCCCTGATCGGAGCGGTCGTTGCCGAGGAGCTTTACCGTCGCAATCCGGAGTGGTCGGAGGGGCGACTCACGGAGGCGAGGTCTGCGCTAGTGCGAGGGGAGACACTGGCCAGGCTAGCCGAGAGCCTGGGTCTCGGCGACCACCTCTACATGGGCAGAGGAGAGGAGGCCGGCGGTGGCCGGGACCGCCCCACCAACCTCGCCGCCGCCCTAGAGGCCGTAGTCGGGGCACTGTTCCTCGACCAGGGTTATGAGGCCGCCCGCGACTGGTTTCTCAGGATATCCTCGGCGGAGCTATCTACCCTCGGAGAAAAGAGCGTACCAACAAATCCCAAGTCAGCCCTTCAGGAGCTTGCCCAGGGTAAGGGGCTGGATTCACCCAGCTATCGCATCATCGAAACGACGGGAAAAGACCACGCTCGCCGGTTCACCGCAGAGGTGAGCATCGACGGCCGGGTCGTGGGGCGTGGGACAGGGACACGAAAGTCGCAGGCCGAGCAGGCTGCGGCGGCCGACGCACTGCAGACGATGGGGGATGTGCCGTAGAGCTTCAATGTCCCTTCTCCCCTTGCGGGAGAAGGTTAGGATGAGGGGAAGTCTTGACGGAAAGGCGACACCAGCATTTATCAGACGACTGTTTCCGTCGGTCTGACGGATCACCCTCACCTCAATCCTCTCCCATCAAGGGAGAGGAAGGGGAGCACTACCCAAACGACTTTCTCAAGTACTCTAGGTCCAACTCAGGGTAGACCGGAAAGCGGCTAAGAAGATGGGCCACGCGGCTACGCGCCTCGTCGAGGCGGTCTGGCTCGATGTGGTACCTGGCCTTGCTGAGGAACCCTACGCTTTTGCCTTTAGTGATTTTGGCGGCTGCGGTGTTTGACAATACCATCTGGATGACAGAGGTGATCTCTCTCATCTCGTCTTTGCCCATTCCCAGTGTGGTCAACGCCGGAGTGCCTAGCCTCAGCCCGCTGGTGTACCAGGGACCGTTGGCGTCGAAGGGCAGCGAGTTGCGGTTCAGAGTGACGCTCGCCTCTCGGACAGCGGACTCGGCCTGACGGCCGGTCAGGCCCAGGGGAGTGACGTCGAGCAGCATCAGGTGATTGTCGGTGCCTCCTGTGAGGACAGTCAGGCCCTCATCGATGCAGTAACCCGCAAGGGCTGAGGCGTTTTCGACGACTTGTGCCGCGTAGGCCTTGAACTCATCCGTGCTGGCCTCCCGGAGGGCCACGGCCTTAGCCGCTATCGCGTGTGGAAGCGGGCCACCTAGCACTAGAGGGCAGCCCTTGTCCACGTGCTCAGCGAACTCCTCTCTGCATAAGATCATCCCGCCCCTTGGGCCCCGAAGGGTCTTGTGCGTGGTGGTTGTGACGACGTCGGCGTGGGCTACCGGATCGTAATCGCCAGTGAACGCCTGTCCAGCGACGAGACCGGCAAAGTGGGCCATGTCCACCATGAAAACCGCCCCAACCTCGTCCGCGATCTCTCGGAATACCCTAAAGTTGATGTGCCGGGGGTATGCACTGTAACCGGCGAGGAGGATGAGTGGCCTGAATTCCCTGGCCTTGGCGCGGACTGCGTCGTAGTCGATGAGCTTCGTTTCGCGGTCGACGTCGTAGGACTCGACTTCGAACATCCTCCCAGAGAAGTTGGCTCGGTAACCATGTGTCAGATGCCCACCGGAGTAGTAGCTCATCCCGAGAAGCCGCTGGTTGCCGAATCTGTTCCGGAGCTCGCTCCATTCCTGATCGGAGAGAGCCGACAGGTCGGACTTCTCCAGCCTGTCCATGAACGGGGCTTGCACTCGGGCCGAGAGTATCGCCCAGTACGCCACCAGGTTGGCGTCGGCGCCGGAATGCGGCTGGACGTACGCATGGTCAGCACCGAAAAGCGAGCAGGCGAGGTCGGCTGCCAGGCTCTCGACGGTGTCCACGTTGTCGCACCCGGCGTAGAAGCGGTGGAAGGGATAGCCTTCGGCGTACTTGTCCGTGAAAAGGTTGCCTTGAGCGAGTTGGACGGCTAACGAGGAGTAGTTCTCGCTGGCGATCATTTTGAGGTTGGACCTCTGGTCGGCCAGCTCGGAAACGATCGCGCTGGCGACCTCGGGCGAGATGGAGCTTACCTGCTCCAGCGCCGCAAGGTAAGCGGTGAACCCCGGATCCGGCGTCTTGCCCTTGTCTGCGGCATCCGCCAGGTAGCTAGAAAGTGGTGATGAGTCGGACATGACCGTCCTCTCGTCGGGTGGCGTGCGCCAGTAGTCTAGTCTCGGCCCTTGGGGGTGTCAACGGCGGGTACAGGCGTTCGGTCACGTCAGGCTGAGACACCCCAGCGGGGCGTCTCAGCAACCGACCCTGTCCTGGGCCTGAGGGTTGCCCGTCGAGCGAGGGATATGATAGCTTGAAGATGCGATTAGGACGCTTTCAGCGACACGGTCCTCCGCTGTCTGAGCTCGGTCAGACACTCAGGCTGCACCGTTCCGGGGGCCTGTCGAGGCGTACGGAGAAAGAGGCGCGCCGTATGAAGGCCGGTGTCCTCCAACAATACAAGGCGCATCTTCCCTTAACCGACGCTACACCGATGATAACGTTGGGCGAGGGCCAGACGCCCCTCGTCAGGTCTCGGTCTATCGGCCCCGGCGTTGGATGCGACGAACTGTACTTCAAGCTGGAGGGCTGCAACCCTACCGGTTCGTTCAAGGACCGGGGGATGGTGGTCGCCGTAGCCAGAGCCATGGAGGCGGGGGCCACGGGCATTGTATGCGCCTCCACGGGCAACACCAGCGCCTCGGCCGCGGCCTACGGTGCCCACGCCGGCCTGCCCACTACAGTGGTGGTGCCAAAAGGGAATGTGGCAAGAGGCAAGCTGGTCCAGGCGATAGCCTGCGGCGCCAAAGTCGTGCCCATCGACGGCAGCTTCGACGATACGCTCAGGATCGTCCGGTCCCTCGCCGAGAGGAACTCTGTGGCGCTGGTCAACTCACTGAACGCCGACAGGATCCAGGGGCAAAAGACTGCTGCGTTCGAGATTGTAGAGGAGCTCGGCGATGCCCCGGACTATCTCTTCATCCCAGTTGGGAACGCCGGCAACATCACGGCCTACTGGCAGGGCTTCGTCGAGGCGTCCGATATGGGCTGGGCGGTCGCCAGGCCAAAGATGATGGGATTCCAGGCCGAGGGCGCCGCTCCCATAGTCAAGGGTGAGCCAGTCGCCGACCCCCACAGTGTGGCCTCGGCAATTCGCGTGGGGAATCCTGCCAGCTGGGATGGTGCATTGAAGGCCAGGGACGAGTCGGGCGGCACTATCGACGCCGTTTCGGACGAAGACATCATGCAAGCCTATGGGCTGATGGCCCGTACGGAAGGAGTCTTCTGTGAGCCCGCGTCGGCGGCACCGGTGGCTGGAGTCCTGAAACTCGCGAACGCAGGGCTGCATCTTAGGGGTAAGCGGGTGGTCTGCGTCATTACCGGCACTGGACTTAAAGACCCCGACACTGTGAGTAAGCTCGAGCCAACGAGTATGGAGGAGTATCCTGCCGAATTGGAGGCGGTCGAGAAGGCGTTGGCTGTGGCGTGAGGCGAACGACTGGAGGGTGGCCTGAATGGGCGGGGGAGGTAGGGCGCACGCTTCCCTCGATACGTCCCGACGCCGCGTCGGGCCTACTCGGGATAAACGGGGTCGGTTAGGTTCTGAAAAATGTGTTCCATTCTGTTCCAATGTGTACCGCTCAGCTACGGGAGCTCGGTACACCGTGGGACACCTGGGCAACAAAATGGGACAGGTCCCTCGGCAAGCTCGGCGCAGGCCGGTTGGGTCTGTCCCTCAAAGTAAGTATAGCACGGATGTTCGTGGTTGTCGAGGGAGTATATTGATCGACGAGGAAAAGATTAGAGACGCCGTGGCGTCGATTATTGCCGCGATCGGGGAAGACTCGGAGAGAGAAGGCCTCGTTGATACTCCGAAGCGCGTCGCCCAGATGTACGGAGAGTTTTTCTCGGGGTTGGACGAAGACCCTTCAAAAGTGCTCGCTACCGGGTTCGAAGAGGGGGATGGAGAGATGGTGGTCCTCAAAGACATACCCTTCTTCTCCATCTGCGAGCACCACTTCCTTCCGTTCTATGGGACCGCGGCCGTCGGGTACCTGCCCAGCGGACGGGTTGTAGGGGCCAGCAAACTTGCGAGGGCGTTGGACATTCTGGCGCGCCGCCCGCAGATGCAAGAGCGACTTACGGACCAGCTCGTAGAAACAATCTTCAGAACGATCGAGCCCCACGGCGTAGGGGTCATGCTCACGGCCGAGCACATGTGCATAGCTTTGAGGGGCGCCGAGAAGCCTGGGGCCAGGGTCGTTACTTCCGCCAGCCGAGGCACGATCAAGACCAGTGACGCCGCCCGGCGCGACTTCTACGCGATGTTGGGTGAAGTCTAGCATTGCCTCCTGTTGTGCGGTCGGGGCAATTTGACTCGCTCCAGGCCGAGTGGGAGGAGATCCTGCCCTCCTGCTCCACCGACACCATATTCGTCACGCCGTGGTGGCAGAGGACCTGGTGGCGGCATTTCGGCGGCGACTCGGATCTCAGAATCTTGGCTCTCGGCGACAACGGTGTTCGCCTGGGCGTCGCCCCGTTGATGCTGAGAGACGGCGTGGCCAGCTTTCTGGGCGGCAGCGATCTATTCGACTACCACGACTTCCTAGTGCCCAAAGGTAACGAGGCCGCGTTCTACGAGGCGTTACTCGACTACCTCGAACCCGTTGACTGGCATACGATAGACCTGAGCTCTCTGCCGGAGGGCTCTCCGACCCTCACGTTCCTCCCCTCCGCGGCCGAGGAAAAGGGCTACACCTTTTCGGTATCAAAGGAAGATGTCGCGCCCATTTTGACCCTCCCGTCCACGTGGGATGAATACCAGTCCGGGCTGGCCGGGAAGAACCGCCACGAGCTGCGAAGGAAACTCCGACGGCTTGCTAAGGCCGGTGCCATCCGCCAGTCTATTTGCGAGAACCAGGAGACTCTACGGGAGTGTATGAAGGACTTCTTCCGCCTCCATCGGGCCAGCAGTCCGGACAAGGCCGAGTTTATGACGCCTCAGCAAGAGGCGTTTTTCGTCGACGTGGCCTCGCAACTCGGCGAACGGGGCCAGCTAAAGCTAGCGTTTCTGGAGCTGGACGGCGTGCGTGTCGCCTCGTGCATTAGCTTCGACTACCTCGACTCATATTTGCTGTATAATAGCGGTTACGACCCAAGCTATTCGGATTTGAGCGTCGGCCTTCTCAACAAGGCGCTGGCAGTCAAGGACGCAATACATGCCGGCAAGCGCCACTTCGATTTCCTCAGAGGCGCAGAGCGCTACAAGTACGAATTGGGCGCAACGGACCGCGACGTCTACCAGTTGATCATACGCCGCTAGCGGAGAGCCTCACTTGAGTCCCCAACCGGGCGTGAGTTGTCTCCTCATCCGGGACGGTAGGCACAGCCGCACCGGATCGGTCCGATCGGGCATCCAATAACGGATGGGAGCTTTGCGGGGTGCGGTCCGGTCGACCGAGTTGTTGGCACTCCTCGTTAAGAAGTCATAGCCCTTCGGAGTGTTGAATGTATAGACTGGCGTTGCTTAGCGTTCACGGCTGTCCCGTAGCTCGGCTGGGCGAGCGAGATACGGGCGGCATGAACGTCTACCTGCTCCAAGTTGCCAGAGAGCTAGGTCGCTTTGGCCACAAGGTCGATGTTTTCACCCGACATCACGAGCCTGGCGACCCCCAGGTCATCGACCTGGGAGACAACGCCAGGGTCGTCCACCTGAAGGCCGGGCCATATTTCGAGACCAAGGGGAGCCTGCACCAGTATATTCGCGAGTTCCTGGCTAACCTGTACCGGTTCCAGCAGTCAGAGGGGACCACCTACGACCTCGTCCACTCCCACTACTGGCTTTCGGGCTGGGCCGGAACGGAGCTGAGCCGCAGGTGGGATGTCCCGCACGTGACTACGTTCCATACGCTCGCAAAGAGAAAAATCGAGGCACGTGCCGGAGAGAGGGAGTCAGAGCTCCGGATGCACGCCGAGTCGTGCGTAATGAGCAGCGTGAACGCCATCGTGGTCTCGACCGAGCAGGAGAGACGAGACCTGTCCCGCCTGTACCAGGTCTCACCGGACAAGGTATATGTCATACCCGCCGGGGTTGACCTAAGGCTGTTCCGGCCGCTCGACAAAGCCCGGGCACGTCAAAGCCTTGGACTGACCGAAGACAGGGTTGTACTGTCGGTAGGCCGAATAGAACCTCTCAAAGGCCTGAATATCCCTATCAGCGCAATTGCCCGACTGGAGGACGCTGCGGACACGAGGCTGCTCATCGTGGGCGGAAATCCAGGCCGAGATAGCGAGCTAAGAAAGCTCAGGTCCATGGCTGGACAGATGGGACTTCGGGACCTGGTCACGTTTACAGGCGCCATGGACCAGACCAAGCTACCTACCTATTACACCGCCTCCGATGTTTTCGTCCTACCATCGTACTATGAGAGCTTTGGGCTGGTGGCGCTGGAGGCTATGGCCTGTGGGGTCCCAGTCATAGCCTCCAAAGTCGGCGGCCCCGAGACACTTGTGGAAGATGGAAAGACCGGCTATCTTATATCTGGGCATGACCCTGAGCCCTACGCGCAGGCGCTCAACTCTCTTCTGGCAAACCCGCCGCTACGTGAGGCCATGGGCAGAGCGGCACTAGCCAAAGCCCACACGATGGGCTGGGACAGAGTGGCGAGTCGTATCCTGGACCTTTACTCGGACCTTTTGGCACAGACCTGGAAGCTCGCGGCGGGAGCCTAACGCGTGGACGGTCAGCAGGAACAAACTCAGAGCACGCCAACGGACGCCCAGCAACCAGAGGAACATTCGCTGCTGTGGCGCCTTGAGCACCACCTCGTACGCCGGGTGAGCTCCGGCTTTCTGGTACTCGTACCCGCCCTGATCACCGTTTGGATCCTGTATTTCGTCTTTTTCTTTGTCGACGGGTTCTTTCGACCGTGGGTGAAAGGAACACCGTACCTCGACTTTACAGGGATCGGAGTCATCATCACTCTGTTGGTGTTCTACATCATCGGCTCCTTCTTCTCCGGCCGGAGGTCTCAAGCCCTGCAGGACGCCGTTTTGAGCAGGATCCCGGTGGTGCGTGGCATCTACGGTGTGGCCAGGCAAGCGACAGAATCGATCTACTCGCCGGCAGGGCACCATTTCAGCAGAGTGGTGTATGTAGAGTGGCCCAGGATCGGCGTGATTGCCATGGGCTTCGTGATGGGTCGCTTCGACCCTAACGCGAGCGGCGGAAACCCGCTCGTTGCGGTGTACATTCCCACGGTGCCCAACCCTACCTCGGGGATGCTGGCCTTTTTCCCGGTCGAGGAGATCACAGAGACGGATATCACTGTACAGGATGCCATGAAGACAGTCTTCTCAGGTGGCATAGTGCTGCCGGAGATGGGGCCACATCCAGGTCTACAAACGTCCACACGAGTTGAAGAGGGCCTGGACGGGTAGGCGCGGTCTCAGCCAGACGGGTCTTCCACAAAATGTCATGCTGAACCCCGATTCGGCATCGGGGTGAAGCATCTTGGGTGGGGGCTGCCAGGCATAGGACCCCTCCCCAGGCCACTTCGGCAGGTCCGAGTAGGACTCGCGACTCCAATCGGAGCTCAGTGCAGGCTCTTCGTCCCCCCGATGCGGCATGAGGGCCGAATCGGGACTCAGGGAGACAAGTTGGTGGCGACTCTTGTGCAGAGCCGGCCAGAGGAGCCGGCTCACGGTTCGGAAGTTCCCCCCGCCGCTTGCGTTTCGCAAACGCGGATTTCTGATCGACCTCGCCCATCTGCTCCGCATCAAGCGATACTAGAGGCCACATGTTCGATCTGCACGCGCATATTCTGCCAGGCGTGGACGACGGCGCGAAGACAATGGCCGATGCCGTCGAGATGGCCCGGGTGGCAGCCGCGCACGGCACCAGAGTGGTCCTAGCCACTCCTCACCGTAGGGATGTCACCGAAAATTCCTCGATCCCCCAAGTTCGCGGCCTGTTGGCCGAGTTTAATGAAGAGCTGCAGAGTCTAGACATCGAGCTAGAGGTCCTCATCGGGATGGAGAACCATCTGGACCTCGAGCTGCCCGAAGACGTTTCAGCAGGCCGCGCACTGCCTATGAACGGCTCACGGTACGCCCTGGTCGAGCTGCCGTTCTTTGGGTATCCCAACTACGCCGAGGACGTGCTCTTTCGGCTTCAACTCCAGGGAGTGACGCCCGTTCTGGCCCACCCGGAGCGCATCGAAGCGTTCCAGCGGCACCCTGACCTGCTGGCTGGGTTTGTAGAGCGGGGTATGCTCAGCCAGATAACCGCGGGAAGCATTGTTGGTCACTTCGGAGGGGACGTTAAGCGAATTACCAGCCGGTTGCTGCGGCGAGGGCTGGTGCACATCATCGCCTCGGACACCCACTTCTCCGAAGGCCGGAGGTCCCCAAAGCTACCCCCAGGAAAGGAAGCCGCCGCGAACATCGTGGGCGAGGAGAGAGCGCAGTCGATGGTGTTGGACACTCCCAAGGCCGTGCTCGACAACCGGACAGTCGAGGTGGAGCCACCGCAGAAGGAAGAGCGCTCTCGACGCTGGTGGCGTTTCGGGCGCTCTTAGGGCTCGGCTCCTATCCGTCCTCCACCCGGCTTATGACCTTCGACGGTGTGATCGTTACAAGCAAAAAGCTAGTCTCCCTGTACGCGCGCTCGAAGTACTGCTCGCCTTCTTCCGCACCTACGTACCGGAGGGACATTTCGCGCAGCAGTTCAGGGTTCCAATCGTCCGAGACGGTCGCGGTGCCCTGTGCCAGGACATATCTCGCAGGCTTATCATCGGTGGGTATGCACAGCGACACTCTGCGGTCGCGCTTCAGGTTGCGGACCTTTACGGAGAACGGCTCGCATAGGAGCATGAACCGCACTCCGTCGAAGTGATGCCAGACCGGAGTCAGATGAAGGAAGCCGTCCGGTCCCAGGGTCGCAACGATGGCAAGGTACGGCTCCTGCAAGAAGGCGTCCATCTCATCGGGGGCCATGGGACGTGGCATGACAACTATTGAGGCGAGTCTTCAGCAGAGTGTGGGTCGACTTTGGTAAACCAGAGGGGTTCGTCCGACTGCGGTCCGGATGAATTAACGTCCGCGTCTTCGGGCAGTATCTGTACGACGCGCTCCCAGACCGATTCGCTTATCTCCTCACTTGGCCTTGTGGCGTCGAGAACGTGCCACCTGTCTGGCTCCTGCTCGGCCAAGATCCTGTATCCGGCCCGTACCCTTCGGTGGAAGTCAAGAGATTCCTCCTCGAACCGCCGTGTGCCCTTCTGGTCCAGCCGTTTGGCACCACCACTATCCGATGGCTCAAGTGGAAGCCCTTTCTGCGCCGTGCCCACCCTCTTTAGTCCTTCTTCGGGAGGACAGTCGAGGAGAAAAGTAAGGTCCGGCGCGGTCCCATCCATCGCCATTTTGTTCAACCGGTCGACTGCCTCCAAGTCCAGTCGCCTCCCATACCCCTGATAGGCCACCGTGGAGTCGGCGAACCTGTCCGCGATCACGAGGGAGTTGCCACCGTCCAAAGTCGGCTTTATCACCTTGGCGGCCAGCTCGGCTCGGGCTGCCTCAAATAGGAACAGCTCGGCGCGGGGAGAAGTCCCCTCCCCTCCATCGCGTTCTCTTTTCAACCAGTCTCTCAAGTAGACTCCCAAAGGAGTGGTACCGGGCTCCTGCACGAGCGTCGATTTTATACCCGCCTGCTGGAGACGCCGCAGAAGAATCTCCGCTTGAGTGGACTTGCCGCTACCTTCGCCGCCCTCGAACGATATGAACATGGACAAGGGTCACAGCCTCACAACGAATGCCGGACTACTAGTACGTCAGGACATGGAACGAAGGTTGCTTTTCCCACCCGCCCGCCCTGACGTTGTTTTGCTGGGGGTTCCCCCCAGACCCCCGCCAAGGGGCCTTGCCCCCTTTGGAAACCCCGCGGGGGCCAAATACCGTGGAAAACTGTTCCGATGGCCACTGGTGTACCAAGAATCAGAATACGTGTGACTTAGCGCTATGCATGCGGCCATTCAATCTAGCGGCGGTATATCACCACTCGGCGCTGGGGCTCCCGGCCGGTGCTCGAGGATGTCAGGCCGTGCTCCTCGGCAATTTGATGCTGCAGGTGACGTACATACGCCCCCTGGGGCCTCAGGTCTGTCTGGTTGTTGCTGTCGTCGATCCTCGCGACAGCCTCTTCGGCCTCTTTGACCCCACCGGCAACATTCCGTCTTGACCGCGGGCTTGGCTGGCTGCATGAGATAGCCTTCAAGAATTGCTGGATCTGGGGCGTTGTATTCTTGCGAAGCACGTAAACGGGCTTGCCGTCTTCTTCGGCCTGTCGCAGGGCCTGCGTTCGACGCCGATAGAAGTTCTTGGTTGTAAGGAGCAGATCGGCGTCGCCGATGTCGGCGACCAGCTCCACGGGCGCCTTGGACCCTCGCACGGCTTGCTGGAGCTTACCCTTGTTCACCCCATATGGCAGGATATGCGTGATTGTGTACGGTACATCGGACGCAGGCTCGTCGTGTGTCGGCTTATCGCGCGGCCGTTTGAAGTAGAAGGCGGGTTGTGATTCGAGTCGCCCTATCTCGGGCCCGTTCTGTGCCACCGGCGCAGGACTTGTCCGGGACTTGGAGCCGCTTACCTTCCCTTCCTTGTCCATTTCGCGTAATTCGGGCGTGGCCGGGAAGCCACGCAGCATCTTGTCGACGACGTCAGCAACATCCGAATGGATCGCGACCTGGTTCCATCCCTGTATCTCAACCAGAATGTCGAACGTCGGTGGGGCTCTTCGCTCTAGAACGGTCTTCTGGGTACGGCGGCGGCGGGCTTCATCGTCCCCGAGGGTCACGGTCTCGACACCGCCCACCAGATCTGACAGCGTTGGGTTCAGGACCAGGTTTTCCAAGGTATTCCCGTGAGCCGTGGCCACCAGCTGGACCCCGCGTTCCGCGATCGTTCTTGCCGCGGTGGCCTCCAGCTCCGTCCCGATCTCGTCGATGACGATCACTTCGGGCATGTGGTTCTCCACAGCCTCTATCATGACGGCGTGCTGCTGGACGGGCGACGGGACCTGCATTCGCCTGGCATAACCGATGCCAGGATGCGGGATGTCGCCGTCTCCCGCGATCTCGTTGGACGTATCGACGACCACAACCCGTTTGTGGGCGTCGTCGGCCAGTACCCTAGCCACTTCCCGAAGCATCGTCGTCTTACCCACCCCGGGCCTACCCAGTAGCAAGACGCTCTTTCCTGTCAAGATAAGGTCCTCGACGATCTTGATCGTTCCGTAGACCGCGCGACCGACCCGTAAGGTCAGTCCCACGATCTTGCCGTTGCGATTCCGAATGGCCGAGATGCGGTGCAGGGTCCTTTCTATGCCGGCGCGATTGTCGCCACCGAACGGGCCGATCTGCTGTACGACGTGTTGAAGGTCTTCTTCCGATACCTCCTGGGAGTCGAGTATGAAGCTCTCTCCGAGGGAGCGGGCTTCGGGTTCCCGACCGAGGTCGAGGACGACTTCGAGAAGCTCGCTGTTGTCCTCTCGCTTCGTAAGAGGGTCGGCGATCCGAGGAGGCAGCTTTTCGATGATCGCCTCCAGATCGGTGTCAATCCACTGCTGCATATGTCTTAGGGTCCCTACCTGTCCCGCTGCTATGCGCTGCGTCAAACGGACGCTGCCGTAACCGCCCGTCGGTCCTCCTCGTTTCTTGCCCGGACCACCATCGACTTAACCAATGTCACATACTCTGACACCAGTTCGTAGCCTCGTTGAAGAAGGAGTCCTTGTAACAGCTCCTGGTAGTCCGGCACGACGCAGTGGACCGCGTTCGCCCCCTTCAGACGGTCGAGCCCATAGTCTGTCAGAGCACCTATGTTCGTCTCTTCGTCCGGATGGACGACAACCGTAAGCTGGCCGATGCCGAAGCGCTGGACGGTCCTGAGCCAGCCATTGACCTCTCCATCCTTCTCGAACACAGACTCGCGGGCGCGTCCGCCGGTCCTCTCACGGGAAGAGGCCCACTGGTCGAAGGTTGAACCGACGGCCAGGCGGGTCTCGGAGGGGCTAGATGCGAGATACAGCCGGAATAGACCGTAGTCGTCGGCGGAGCTTTTCTCTCGTACGCTGATTGACCGCGTGCCAGAGGTGAGACGGCCCCCGCCCTTGAACACAAGCTCGCGGGCACACGGGAGATATCCAGACCGACTGACGACGTCCACCAGCGGGTCGTCTCTACGAAGCCTGATGAAGACCCTCTCTCCTCGCTTGCGGGCCACCCGCTGGCAGAGTCCGTTTAGAAGGTTGGTAGGACCGGAGTCCTCATCTGACGCTAGAAGGAGGTGAGCAACCTCCCAGGCGCGAGGACCGGAGCGAGGTCTTGCGACCGCGACTCCGGCCACACGGCCGCTTTCGGTCCAAGCAACGGAGCAGCGTCCCTTGCTCTGCAGCGACAGGCTCAGCCTCGCGGTGTCCAAGAGCGACAGGCGAGGCCGTCTCTCGCCGCTCAAGTTGTCGGCGGTATAGGCCCGATTACCCGAGTGTCCACTGCGTGTCAATGAATATCGGACCAGGTCTAGGGGATTGAGTGGTCTGATCACAATAGGTGCGTCTAGATGGAGCCTTCGACAATCCTTAAGAAAAGCTCATGGAGACGGGGGTCGTCGGTCAGTTCTGGGTGAAAGGACGTGGCGAGCATGTGTTCCTGCCTCACAGCCACGGGCCGTTCGTCAGCCAACGCGGCCAAGACTTTGACGTCCTGACCAATGCGGTTTACGACCGGAGCGCGGATGAACACGGCTCGGAACGGAGGCCCCTCGATCTGGTCGACTTCGAGGTCCTCCTCGAAGCTGTCGACCTGCCGGCCGAAAGCGTTCCGGCTCACCTCGATGTCCATTAATCCGAGGGGCACGGGTCGATGGTCGGTCAGCCGGTCCGCGACGATGATCATGCCGGCGCAGGTTCCCCACACCGGCATGCCCCGGCGAACCTTCTCAGTCAGCGCATCCCGAAAATCGTATATGTCTAGCAGCTGAGCGATAGTGGTGCTTTCGCCCCCGGGGATGATCAAGCCGTCGATGTTGTCGAGCTGGTTCGGAAGCCGCACCTCTGGGGCGTCTACGCTAAGGCGGTCGAGGACGTGTCGATGCTCTTGTACATCCCCTTGAATCGCCAGGACGCCGATTCTTGGCAACCTACCATCCTCGGACCGCCAGCTGCTCCTCCACCGGCATTGTCCTGACGTCTAGTCCGGGCATTGCACCCCCTAGCTTGCTGGACACCTCGGCGAGGATCTGAGGGTCCTTGAAGTGGGTGGTTGCCTTCACTATGGCCTGCGCCATTAACTCGGGGCTTTCGGACTTGAATATCCCGGAGCCCACAAATACGCCGTCGACGCCCAGCTGCATCATGAGCGCGGCGTCCGCCGGTGAAGCGATTCCGCCCGCGGCAAAGTTGACGACCGGCAGCTTTCCGGTTTCGTGAATCTCCTTGACGAACTCGAACGGCGCGGCCAGGTCCTTGGCAGCGGCCATCAGCTCGTCGCTGCTCATTCCACGGATCCGGCGCATCTCACCCATGACTGCTCTGGCATGCCGCACCGCCTCAACTATGTTGCCGGTGCCGGCTTCTCCCTTCGTCCTAATCATAGCGGCGCCCTCGCCGATTCGCCGGAGCGCCTCGCCCAGGTCCCGGCAACCGCAAACGAATGGGACCTTGAAGTCGGTCTTGTCGATATGATTGCTCTCGTCGGCCGGCGTGAGGACCTCGGACTCGTCGATGTAGTCCACACCCAGGGCCTCGAGTATCTGGGCCTCCACGAAGTGGCCGATTCGGGCCTTGGCCATCACAGGTATGCTGACCTGCTCAATGATCTCAGTGATCTTGGCTGGGTCCGCCATGCGGGCAACGCCGCCGGCCTTACGGATGTCGGAGGGCACTCGCTCCAGGGCCATCACCGCCACCGCGCCGGCGTCCTCCGCGATCTTGGCCTGGTCAGCGGTCACCACGTCCATGATGACGCCGCCCTTGAGCATCTGGGCCAGCCCGGCCTTGACTCGCCAGGTACCTGTCTCAGGCGTGTTGTCTATAGACATTGCCTACCCTCCGTCCCTGGTATCCACCTGCAATTATACCTTCGCAGCTACGGGGCCGCAATTCCGCCACGAGCGCGGGCGCTGTGAATCGCTGTGCCGATCCGGGAATCCCTAGAGCCCCTTGGACGCCAGGAACGCGGCCAGGTCGGCCGTGCGACAACTATACCCCCACTCGTTGTCGTACCAGCCCACCACCTTGACCAGGTTGCCGCCCATGGACAGGGTCGAGAGGCCGTCGATTATGCAGCTGTGGGGGTTGCGGATGAAGTCGCTGCTGACGAGCGGCTCGTCGGAGAACTCCAGTATCCCGGAGAGGCTGTTGTCGGCCGCGTGCCGGTAAGCCGAGTTGATGTCATCGACCGAGACGTCCTTGTTGAGGTTCGCCACGAAGTCGGTTACCGACCCTGTCGGAGTAGGGACTCTGAACGCCATACCGTGGATCTTGCCGTTGAGCTGCGGTAACACCACCCCGACCGCCTTTGCGGCGCCCGTGGTCGTAGGCACGATATTCGTCGCGGCGGCGCGAGCGCGCCTGAGGTCGCCGCTGGGGTGGACCTTGTCGAGGATGTTCTGCTCCCCGGTATAGGAGTGTATGGTGGTCATGAGCCCGCGCTCGACCCCGAAGTTGTCGTCGAGCACCTTGACCAACGGAGCAGTGCAGTTGGTCGTACAGGACGCGTTCGACACGACGTTGTGCCGCTGCGGGTCGTAGGTGTCCTGATTGACGCCCATAACGAGGGTCGCATCCTCTCCTTTGGCCGGCGCCGATATGATCACCTTCTTGGCACCGCCTTCCAGGTGGGCCGCCGCCTTCGCCCCGTCGGTGTAGAGGCCGGTCGACTCGACGACGACGCCAACACCAAGGTCGCCCCATGGCAGCTGCGATGGGTCCCGCTCAGCGAGGACCTTGATCGGCTTTCCGTCGATGACGATGCCGTCTTCCGCCGCCTTGACGGAGCCAGGATAGGGGCCGTAGTTTGAGTCGTATTTGAACAAGTGCGCGTTGGTCTTCGTGTCGGTCAGGTCGTTCACGGCCACGACATCCAACGCGTCTGGGTGCCGCTCTATCATCGCCCTGAGGACCAGTCTTCCGATACGTCCGAAGCCGTTGATGCCAACGCGTGTCGCCATAGCGTCTACCCCCTTGGCTGACTGAAATGTACTGACTCGCTACGCTCTCATTATAGCGCCAAACTTTTCGGCGAGAGCGGCAGCGAATGTCGCAGGTCTGCCTAACGGCGGGATAAGAACGAGTCGTACACCCGCCTGCCGGCAAACACAGCTTCGTTCCCCAACTCCTCCTCGATGCGCAGGAGCCGATTGTACTTGGCCGTCCTCTCGCCACGGGCGGGAGCGCCCGCTTTGATCTGGCCCGCCGCGGTCCCGACCGCAAGGTCTGCAACAGTGGTGTCCTCGGTCTCGCCCGACCGGTGGCTGATGACGATGCCCCAGTCCGCCTTCTTCGCGACATCTATCGCCTCCATCGTCTCGGTGACCGTGCCGATCTGGTTCAGTTTGACGAGCACTGCGTTGCTGGACCTCTGCTCGATGCCCTGTCTTATGAGGTCGGGATTCGTAGTGTATAGGTCATCACCTACAAGCTGAACATTGCTCCCCAGCCGCTGTGTCAGCGCGTTCCAGCCACCCCAGTCGTCCTCCGCCAAGCCGTCCTCGATGCTGATAATCGGGTACTCGGACGACCAACTCTCGTAAAGCTCTATTATCTGCTCGCGCGAAAGGACGGCGTTCTCCTTCGTCAGCGAATAAGCGCCGTCCGAAGTCACGAACTCGCTGGCGGCCGGGTCCAGAGCCACGAAACACTGCTCTCCGGGTTTGTAACCCGCGGCCCCGATCGCCTCGACCACAAGCTCCAGGGCCTCGCGGTTGGAGGCGCCACTAGGAGCGAAGCCCCCCTCGTCACCAACGTTCGTCCCCAGGCCTCTGTCGCGCAGGAGACGGTGCAAAGCGTGGTACACCTCGGATCCCGCCTGGACGGCCCGCCGGAAGGTGTTGAAGCCCGCCGGCACGACCATGAACTCCTGAATGTCGGTCGAGTCCTCGGCGTGTTTGCCGCCGTTAAGGATGTTGAACATCGGCACGGGGAGAGTGAAAGGGTCTCTGCCCTTCAAGTGAGAGTAGAGTGGCACGCCGTTGCTCGTTGCCGCGGCGTGAGCTACTGCCACAGACACCCCCAGAATGGTGTTGGCGCCGAGCCGTGACTTGTCCGGGGAGCCATCCAGCTCGATGAGCAGGCTATCGAGCGCGGCCTGCTCGAAGACCGGACGCCCGGCTATCGCCGGGGCGATCTCTTGCTCGACGTTCTCTATGGCGCGGATCACACCGCGTCCACCAAAGCGCGACGAGTCGCTGTCGCGCAGCTCGACCGCCTCATGGGTGCCCGTACTCGCGCCCGACGGCACCGAGGTGCGTCCCATGGCCCCGTCGGACAGGGCCACGTCGACCTCGATGGTCGGGTTGCCTCGAGAGTCCAGCACTTCGCGCGCCGAGAGGCTGGAGATGGTGATCAACAGAGGGCCTCGCTAGGCGGTCGTCGCTAAGGAAGCCGGCCGCTGGCGGGCCGCCTCTAGGGCTTTGTCGACTGCGTCTTGAGGGTTGTCGGCGAGCACGATGGAGCGGTCCGCGGTACCGTCGCGAACCAGCTCCCAGGTCTTGAGACCAATCACTGGAATGTTATACGACAGGGCGTGGCCTATCTCCGAGAGAGTCCCGAATGCCCCACCTACGGCGATGACAGCCCTCCCTGTCTTTACAACGATCACGTTTCGGGCGTAGGAGAGTCCGGTACAGATGGGTATGTCGACCCACTCGTTTGCCGAACTTGGATCGCTTCCCGGCAGGATTCCGATAGTTGTGCCGCCAGCCGACTTAGCTCCTCTGCACGAAGCCTCCATTACTCCTCCGAGGCCGCCGCAAACGAGCGTGATGCCACGCGCCGCGAGCTCAGCGCCAACCTGTTCTGCCAGGCTTGCAATATCGGGCGGGGAGTCGCCGGCGCCGATGACCGCTATGATCAAGTTCAGCTCCTACGAGGCTTCATACAGGCGTTCTGGATTATATCACCGGCGGTCTTGGCGACCAAACGTCGTGCCAAAGCTGCCAGGACCGTTTCACGTTCAATATCTCGCTCTGCTGACCTGTGGTTCGACAGGTCCGAGTAGGACTCGCGACTCCTGTCGGAGCTCACCACGAACGGAAATTCACACCACCCGCCTATCCCGAGTAGTCCCGATTCCGAATCGGGACGTATCGAGGGAGTCTGTCGTAGTGCATACGGCAGCCGCCAACATTACAAAAAAGAGGCAGGCGCAGCACCCGGCTACGTCTGCCTCTTGATACTCTACGACCGTTGGCCCCGCACTCCCGGTGTTCACGACCGGAGGGCAAGGCCCCAGATCTGGGGCCTATCGGTCCAGATGGTCCGTCGGCCGCTAGCGGCCGAATACGATTACTCCGCGCCCGTCCTCTCCACTGGCCAGGGCATCGAAGCCTTCGTTGATTTGCTCCAGGGCGTAGGTCCGGGTGATCAGACTCTCGACGTCGATTTTCCCCTTGAGGTAAAAGTCCACGAGCTTGCCGAAGGTCTCGTGCGTGCTTGCCGAGCCGTAGTAGCTGGCTACCAGCGATTTCTGGCTGCGGAGCATATCGACCATATCGATCGGCGCCGTCTCCCCGACGGCCCCGAGCCCGATCATTATGGCCGTGCCCGCCGTCCGGACCGCCTTGACCGCCGACGAGGTGGTCCCCGCGCTACCGAAGCTGTCAACGGCGACGTCCACTCCGCCGCTCGTGATCTCCTTTATCGCCTCAACAGGGTCGACCGCTCGGGCGTTGACGACGTCGGTCGCCCCAAACTTGTAGCTGAACTCCAGCTTATGGTCGTAGATGTCGACGGCGATGATACGGCTGGCGTTCATCAGGCGGGCGCCCTGGATGACGCTCAGGCCGACGCCGCCGCAGCCAAATACGGCGATGGTCATGCCAGGCTTAGTGACGGGATTATTGATCACGGCGCCGACACCGGTCGTGACGCAGCAGCCGATAAGCGCACCCACTGCCATCGGCACTTCGTCCGGGACCGGATAGCAGGCTTGCTGCGGGATGACGATCGACTCGCTGAACACGCCCAGCTTGTGCATCTGGTGGATGCCCGTGTTGCCGTCGTGCAGCCTTAGCGTGCCGTCGAACTGTCTGGTATTCGCCTCATTGTGCGTCTCGCACAGCTGGGGATTGCCGGTACGACACGTGCGGCAGTAGCCGCAGCTAGAGATGAACGAAAGGATGCACCGGTCACCGCGCTTGACCCGAGTAACGCCTTCCCCGACCTCAACTACGGTACCCGCGCCTTCGTGGCCCGGCACGAGAGGAAGAGTCCAGTCGGCGGTCCCGATCAAAATGTGGTGGTCGCTGGCACAAAGGCCCGCCGCCCCCATCTCGACCCTCACCTCGCCGGCCCTGGGCGGGTCCTGCTGGAGCTCCTTTACCTGGAGCGGCTGGTGCGCTTCGTAGAGTACGGCTGCCTTCAAGTGTTGCCTCCGCGACGTGTGGGACCTGAGACGACCGCAATTATATACCTGCACTCGCGGGCGGGCTCAGGTTCTCTCATTCAAGTGTCAACTTCAGCTGGCGCGGCTTCTTGTCCTCATCAGTGGGACCATCTTCCGACGCCGACAGTCCATGGGCCAGCTTGATGTCGGCTATTCGGCGATCGAGCTCCGACTGGACCGACTTTGGAGCATACGAACCAGGGTAGAGGCGTTGGAAATCGGCCTCTAGTCCAGGATACTCTTTCTGGATGAAGCTGAGAAAGTGCTCTTTGGTGCCTGGCTTCAGATATAGGGTGTCCGCCCACAGAAACCGGGGGCTGTGCTCGGCCGCAGAGCGCACTACCTCTTCCAGGTTTGCAGGGTCGTCGGTAATCCCAGGCACGACGGGCGCCAGAGCGACGCCGGCTTTGACGCCAGCCTGGACCAGACGGCCCATCGCGCGCAGCCTCTGATGGGGAGGTGGTGTTCCCGGCTCCAGCTTCCGCACCAGTTGTAGGTCCATCGTGGTGATGCTGAAGCAGACCGTACACTCCGCACGCCGGGCCAGCTCCTGCAAGACGTCCACGTCCCGGATGATCATGCTCCCCTTGGTGATCAGAGTAATGGGGCTGCGCCAGTCGACGAACGCCTCAAGACAGCGCCGCGTGACCCGATACTTGCCCTCGATCGGCTGATAGGGATCGGTCGCGGTGCCGACCGTCACGACCTCGCGCCTCCATGAGCGGCGGGAGAGCTCTTGCGCCAAGACCTCGTGCGCGTTGGTCTTGACGAAGATAACGTTTGTAAAGTCGTTGCTCGTGTCCAGGTCGTAGTAGGAGTGGAACCGGCGTGCGAAGCAGTAGTGGCAGCCGTGGACGCAACCCCGATACGGGTTCAGCGACCAACGGAAACCCATGCCCTTGGCCCGGTTGAGGGCAGTGCGGCATTCGACCTCTTCGTATCGCACCCGGCTGGACATGGGAGCTACCTCTAGTAGTGGAATGATACGGTAGCCCAGAACATCTGTTCTTGTCAATAGCAGGACCCTCTAATTGTCATTGCCCTCCGACGCTTGGGACGTGGTTCGACCCTTCGACTCCGCTCAGGACAGGCAAGCTCTCAAGTAAACTGCTCGGCAGAGGGGCATCGTTACAGGGGTCAGAGGGGTCCCCTCATCCTAGCCTTCTCCCTCCAGGGAGAAGGGATAAGAACCCGCGCCTAGGACATCAGGTGGGGCCGGCGGTATAATGGGGCGCGATGAAGTGTCGGAACTGGTATACGAGCCCCGACTAGTCGGGTTGCCGAAAGCCGTGGGGAAGTGTCGGAATTGGTAGACGAGCGGGATTTAGGATCCCGTGCCGCAAGGCGTCCGGGTTCGAGTCCCGGCTTCCCCACTTGGACAACCTCTGGACAAGATGAGCAGCCGTTAGCGCGGGGGGAACGCGAGCGAGCGATCCCTTCCACCCACCAAAACAAGGAGCGGATAATGGAATTGGGCGCGTTCTCAGTCAGTTTGGCAGTTTCGGACCTGGAGGCCTCGAGGTCTTTCTATGAGAAGTTGGGCTTCACGGTCTTCGGCGGAGATGCTTCCCAGAAGTGGCTGATCCTGAAGAACGGAAACATTGCGATTGGGCTCTTTGAAGGAATGTTCGAAAGGAACATGCTGACCTTCAACCCCGGTTGGGACGGCGAGGCCCAAGAGCTTGACACCTATACGGACGTGCGCGACCTACAGCGCCAGCTCAAGACCCAGGGTGTCGAGTTTCAGACCGAGGCGGACGAAGGGACAACGGGACCGGCCAGTTTTCTCGTGGCGGACCCCGACGGAAACCCGATCCTCGTCGACCAACACATCTAACCATTCAACGGGTCGACCCCACCATTCCAACGGCCGACCTGTCTCCCCTACTCCTCCGTCAGCGAGGCCTCGACGCTTAGCGCCACGTTGCCCTTGAGTGCGCCGGATATCGGGCAGCCGTCCTTAGCGGCCTCTGCCGCCTTCTGAAAGGCGGCCTCGTCGACGCCATGCACGTGCCCGCGGACCGTCAGGGTGCTGGAGGCGACCTTCCAGCCGGCCTCGACCTGCTGGAATGTCACGGCCGCACTGACCTGGAGCTCCTCGGGCGGCGTGCCCGCCTTGGTCAGGCCGTTGGACAGCGCCATGCAAAAGCAGGCGGCGTGTGCGGCGGCGACCAGCTCCTCCGGGCTCGTCTTGCCACCCGAGTCTTCGGTCCTAGACGCCCAGCTCACGGGAAGATCGGTAAACAACCCGCTGCTGACAGCGCTCACTACCCCACTCCCCGACATCAGGTCTCCCTCCCACGTGGCCTCGGCTCTACGTACTGCTTCTGCCATTGTCGTTCTCCTTTCTACGAAACGGGCTCGGCTAAAGGTCCTGCATGATCTCAATTAGGGTGCCGTCCGGGTCTCGGAGGTGTGCGTTCCTGATTCCCCATCGGTCTGACGGCTCTGTCAAGAACGACACCCCCATGCTTTTTAGTCGTTGGTACTCCTTATCAACGTCCTCGACCTGCAGCACTACGGCCACGCGGTCCTGGCCTTCAGTGGACGATGGTCTGTCGTCGCCGCCAATTGAATCGGCCATCTCCTGGCGACCGAAAAGAGCGATATCGGAGTCTCCGGCCTTGAAGGAAGAATACCCAGAATTCTCGTCGCCCCAGCTGACGGGTAGGCCCAAGACACGATTGTAGAACTTGAAGCAGGACTTGACGTCCGATACCAGAAGTCTCACCTGGGAAAGCTGGTACGTCATTGGTCCACCCTTTTTGCGGTTCCGATGTACTTGGTCTTGCTGTACGACGCGTCACTGAGGTATACGCGACCTCAGATCGGTGTAGGGCGCAAGGCCGAGCCTGTCTCATAAGTCGAACGATGGGTTTGACGAAGTGTACACTCATTGGAGTCAGACCGACTTAGGGGGTGAAGTCGATACCACTTCGAGCGATGGGCCGAGAGCAGATGTGGATGTTGCCGCCAACGCTTGACGAGCTGGTTCCCCCTGACCATCCGGCAAGATTTGTTGCTGAGTTCGTAGACGCGTTGGACCGGCGCGGATGAGCTGACCTTGGTGTTGAGATAGATGGGGAGTCTTTGGGAGCACCGGCGTACCATCCTCGCGCGCTGCTGAGCGTATGGCTGTACGGCTTCATGACGGGGGCACGCTCGTGCCGCAAGCTGGAGGCGGCTTGCCGGGACCAGATACCGTATCTTTGGCTGACAGGGTGGCAGCATCCGGACCACAACACCTTGTGGAGGTTCTACAAAGGACATCATCAAGCTATCAGGAAGTTGTTCAAGCGTACGGTGCGTATGACGGTGACGATGGGCTTGGTTGACCTGGCGGTGCAAGCAGTAGACGGTACGAAGGTCGGTGCGAATGCAGCAAAGGATAGGACCTACGATGCCGAGGGATTGCGCCGGCTGTTGGACCGGCTGGAAGGTGCAATAAGCGACCTTGTGGCTCAGAACGAGGCGGGAGAGGATGCTGTCCCTGCACACTTGCCACAGGAGCTGGCCGACAACGAGACCCTGAGAGAGCAGATACGACAAGCGATGGACGAGCTTGCGGGCCAAGAGGAGCAAGAGCGCATCAACCTCACTGACAAAGACGCTCGGCTGATAAAGAGTGGTCAAGATATCGTGCCCGGCTACAACGCCCAGGCGATGGTCTCGCCTGTAGAGGCTTCCTTGGGAGTGACCGGTATGTTCATCACCGCAGCCGATGTGGTCGATGAACCTCATGACTATGCTCAACTGGCTCCGATGCTGGAACAGGCAGAGGAGATGACAGGTACCAGAACGCATATGACGTTGGCCGACGGTGGTTATCACTCTGGGAACAACCTGGATGAATGCGTCCGTAGAGGCCAACAGGTGGTAATGCCGGAGGCACAACGACAGGCATTGGAGCACCCGTATCACAAGGACCGCTTTACCTACGACGATCGGAGCGACAGCTATGGCTGCCCCCAAGGCCAAAGACTGCCCTTTACCCGTTTCAAGCGCACCAGGGGTACACTCATGCGAGTGTACCGAGCCTCTGGGGCCATCTGCCGGGTGTGCCCTGCCTTCGGGGTCTGTACCAGGGACGGCCGTCATGGACGTGGCCTGGAAATAGGGCCTCACGAAGTTGCTCTGCGTCGTCATCGGACCTGGATGTCCACCGACCAAGCCAAACAAGCCTACAAGCACAGAAAGCAGCTAGTCGAACCCGTCTTCGGGATCCTCAAAGAGCAACGGGGGGCACGTAGATTCTTGTTGCGGGGCAGTGCCAACGTCGCGGCTGAATGGGCTTTGTTGGCCACAACGTTTAACCTGCGCACCCTCTGGCGCATATGGCGTACCCGCACCACGACCAGTTCGAGCCGGCGCCCGAGATCCACCGCATTCTCAGCCTTTCGATGGACCAGGCTGCTATCGTTCCCGCAGCCATTACTTGCTCAGACTCACTAGGCCCGCCAGATCTGCAGATTCGAACGCGTGGATGGGCTTCTTGTGGCCGGACACAACGCCTTTATGGGACAGGCTCAGCCGTGCGCCCCTACAGAAAACGACCGTGCCTCGGACTACGAGCTACCGCGAGCCGAATGTTATCACATGGCCCCTATTGATTGGGGGGACTCTCAAGCCCGTAGGTTCTTTCGGTTGTGGGTGTGGAGATGTCCTTCGACGGGCTCCCTTCGATACGTCCCGATGCGGCATCGGGACTACTCAGGTCGAACGGACGTGGGGTCTCCCGCTCGTGGTGAGCTTGTCGAACCACAGCGGGTATGGGCCGGGCGTCGACCCCTCAACTCCTTGAGCGCCTAGGTACGCCATGCTACCATCGATTCATGGACCCGCGTTTCGTCCGCAACTTCTGCATCATCGCTCATATCGACCACGGCAAGTCCACCCTCGCGGACCGCCTCCTCGAGATCACCGGCACCGTCAACCCAAGGGAGATGGTCGACCAGGTCCTCGACACGATGGACCTGGAGCGAGAGCGGGGCATCACCATCAAGGCGCAGGCCGTCCGGTTGAGCCACACCGACGAGTCGGGGCAGGAGTACCAGCTCAACCTTATCGACACTCCAGGCCACGTGGACTTTTCCTATGAGGTCTCCCGCAGCCTGGCCGCCTGCGAAGGGGCGCTGCTCGTGGTCGATGCCTCACAGGGTATCCAGGCCCAGACATTGGCAAACGTCTACCTCGCCATTGAGCAGGACCTGGAAATCATACCTATCGTCAACAAGATCGACCTCGATATCGCCGAGCCCGAGCGTGTAGCGGAAGAACTTCAGCAGGCGTTCGGCTTCAAACGCGAGGAGATCATCACGGCCTCGGCGAAGGACGGGACCGGGGTCCCAGATATCCTGGAGGCGATCGTACAGAGGGTCCCCCCGCCTAAAGGGCGGGTGTCCGAGCCGTTACGGGCACTGATATTCGACTCCAGGTACGACCCGTATAAGGGCGTCGTTGCCTACGTGCGTGTCTTCGACGGCTCGGTGCCTGCCGGCAGCCGTGTCAGGGTGATGTCAGCCGGCACCGAAAGCGACACGCTGGAGATCGGCTACTTTCAGCCGAGCCCGACCAAGGTCGACCGCCTCGCGGCTGGCGAAGTCGGCTACATCGCCACCGGGCTCAAGACCGTCGGTGACGCGCCCGTCGGCGACACCATTACCCTGCCGGACCGTGTCGCCGAGCACCCCCTCGAGGCTTACGTTCCGCTCAAACCCATGGTGTTCGCCGGCCTCTACCCGGCAGATGGCGAGGACTTCCAGGCCCTCCGTGATGCCCTCCAAAAGCTGAGCCTCAACGACGCTGCTTTGACGTTTCAGCCGGAGACCTCGGTGGCCCTTGGGTCGGGATTCCGTTGCGGATTCCTCGGCCTCCTACACATGGACGTTGTCCAGGAAAGACTTGAGCGGGAGTATGAGCTGAACCTGCTGGCGACCTCCCCGAGCGTCGCATATAGAGTCGTGGCCACAGACGGATCGGTCCAGGTAGTCGATAACCCTACTAGACTGCCACAGCCTCAGAACATAGCCGAGATACAGGAGCCCTGGGTAGAGCTCACTCTTCTATCGCCGGAGAATTTCATTGGCGCCCTGATGGAGCTGGTGAAGGGCCGGCGAGGCGAGTTCAAGCGTATGGACTATATCCAGAACGTGGCCTCGTCAGACGGTCGTGCGCCGGCAGGTCGTCGTGAACGGGTAGGCGGGGGACCGGCAGCGCCCTCCGGGAACAGGGTCATGCTCGAGTTCAGCGTGCCGCTCTCCGAGATGCTCATCGACTTCTACGACCAGCTGAAGTCCCGCACCCAGGGCTACGCTTCGATGGACTACACTCTAGGCGACTACCGCGCCGGCGACCTTACGCGGCTGGACATCCTCGTGAACGCCGAGCCGGTCGACGCGCTTTCGGTCATCGTGCACAAGGACGCCGCCTATGCCACCGGTAAGGAGCTGGTCAACAGGCTCAGCGACCTCATTCCCCGGCAGCTTTTCGAGGTGCCGATACAGGCGTCTATCGGTAAGCGCGTACTCGCCAAGGCAAACATCCGGGCGCTTCGCAAGAACGTCCTGGCCAAGTGCTACGGCGGAGACGTGACCCGCAAGCGGAAGCTACTCGAGAAGCAGGCCGAGGGCAAGAAACGCATGAAGTACGTCGGCCGGGTAGAGATCCCTCAAGAGGCCTTCCTGAGCATCCTCAAGATGGACCGGTGACCCGGTTCGGCTTTGCGCACGGAATAGCGGTGCCGAGCGCATCCTCTTCGCGGACCTTCCCAAAAGGTCGCGCCCACTGCCGCCCTGAGCGAAGCGAAGGGCCTGGGGACGGGCGGTTCTTTCCAGCCCGACACCCCAGATTCTTCGCTCCGCTCAGAATGAGATTTGTGCACAGGCTTCAGGTGACGAGGGGCAATTGCGGCAGGGCCCGCCTCGGGTCGAGGGTCTGAGTCGGGAAGATCGAGTTCACTGTGCCGTCCAGCGTGTCCATCTATCATAGCCCTTGAAAATCTGGCCATCCTCCGGGTTCACATGGTCCTCGCTCCGATAGAATGTGTACACGTCGTTCATCCCATCATCCTTGAGTCGGTATACCACTAGCCCGTCCTGTATGCCTGGCGTGTTTCCTTCATGGGTTGGTGCCGACGATCTCCAGGACGTCTAAGTTAGTCTCGGTCCCATCGATGACAAAGACTGTGCCTTCGCCTAACGGCCGTCTCCTCTCTGCATGGCCGCTGTGAACATAGTCCACATCATCGAACTTCAAGCTTGGCACAGGTGCCAATGGCGAGCCGCTCGACACTCGTGGCAATGGTGACCCGTGTGTGAGGTTTGGCGCCGGCGGGTCGTTCCTGTCGGCTTTCTGCCTGACAGCCCCGACGGACTCCTCTCCCGTCAGCTCGGTGGGGAACGCAACGCCGTCAGCGTAAGCTACAGTCTCGCCGTCCACGTATATGAGCCCTCCGGAGCCCGACCCGTATGTGCCATCAGGGTTCTGGCCCAGCGCCAACAGATAGTGACTGCCTGGCTGCGGTAGTTGGACCGGGGCTAGTGTAACAACTTCGGTCTGCTGGCTTAGCCCGAATCCACCGAAGGAGGGCGTCGGGTTAGCGTCCTGAGGCGGCAAGAAGGTGCTCCTGTGCTTCTGGGATAATGGTTTTGTAGCAAAAAAACGGCCCCGGAAAAGGAGCACCCAGTAGATGCTGCCACGCAACCACCCCGACCGGATCCAAATCACCTTCGACGACCGCCGCTTGGTGGCCAATGCCGGGCTGCTCCTTCCGGCCACCCTGGCGCGGCACCTCGGCCTGCCCGAACTCGTCCGGCAGCGCCTCGACCTGGGCGATGCCCCGGGGCGGGCGAACACGAGCGACAAGATGATGACGCTGGTGGCGTCTGCGCTGGCTGGGGGCGACTGCATTGACGACGCCGATGTGTTGCGCACCGGGGGGACGGCCTGCACCCTGGGCGGCACGGTCAAGGCGCCATCCACCCTGGGCACCTTCCTGCGCAGCTTCCGGTGGGGCCACGTCCGTCAACTCGACCGGGTGAGCCGCGAGTTGCTGGCCCGGGCTTGGCAGGCCGGGGCGGGACCCGGCGACGGGCCCCTGACCATTGACCTGGACTCCACCATCTGCGAGACCTACGGACTGGCCAAGGAGGGCGCCCGCCACCACGGCTATACCGGCAAGCGGGGCTACCACCCGCTGCCGGCCATCGCCGCCGGCACCGGAGACGTGCTGATGTCCCGGCTGCGCGAGGGCCGGGCCAACACCGCCCGCGGCGCCGCCCACTTCCTGCGGGAGACGGTGGGACGGGTGCGCTACGCCGGGGCCGACGGACGACTCACGCTACGGGCCGACAGCGGGTTCTACACTCATGGCGTGGTATCCGTCTGCCGCAAGATGGATGTCCGCTTCTCCATCACCATCCGCCAGCACAAAAGCCTGCACAATCTCATCGAGGCGATACTCGAAGATGCCTGGACGCCGATTCCTTACTGGATGGACGGTGCCGCCGATGTGGCCGAGACCACCTGCACCCCCTTCCAGGCCGAGGCGGACGCCGCGCCGGTACGGCTCATCGTCCGGCGGGTGAAGCCGACGCCCGGTTCCCAACTGGCCCTCTTCGCCAAATACAGCTATCATGGCTTCATCACCGACCGGGACGGGGAGTTGCTCGAACTGGAGGCTGACCATCGCCGCCACGCCGAGATCGAGAATGCCATACGCGACCTCAAGTACGGCGTCGGGCTGAACCATCTCCCCTCGGGCCGCTTCGCCGCCAACGGCGCCTGGCTGGCCGTCCAGACGATGGCCCACAACCTGGCCCGCTGGACGGCGCGGATCGGTCTGGGAGAGCGGATAGCCACCACCAAGACCCTCCGGCGGCGGTTCTTCTCCCTGGCCGGACGGCTCACCCGCTCGGCACGCCGGTTGACCCTGCATCTTCCGGATCGCTGGCCTTGGGCTGAGAAGTTCAGCCGCGCCTTGGCCCGGCTGCGAGCCATTCCACTCCCGGCCTGACGGCACCGTCGGCGACCGACCCACCCACCGGACAACCGAAGATCCCCGCAGACTCGTGCCAGCCCGGTCCGAGAGAGTTCCCTGCTGCGTATTCTCTCGCCATCCCGCGCATCGCAGCTCCCGCAGACGGCCATAGGGGCCCCTGTGCGGCGATGAAGACCGTCCGCCGACCTCCCTACCCCAAATGGAACCCAGGCTATTTCCCCTGTAGCTCCCTCACCCCCCTTCCGCTTTCCTCACGCCGTCCATCGGTGTCCTTCGGTGGATTCGGGTTAAGGGATACGGCGAAGTACGTCTCTCCACCCCCGATGCCCCACTGCTGATGACCGTCTACCCCGTCGCAGAGGAGCACGGCCTCATGGTCTACATGCACCCTGAAGACGGACAGATAGATAACCTGGCTCGCGCGCTGGCGGCGCACCCCAACGTTACGTTTATAGTCCATGGAGACCAGACACAGGGCGACATCGGCTCGCTAATGGATGCTTTCTCTAACATCTACTACACCGTCGACGCCCTCTTCGGCGACCAGTACCTGCTCCATCCGGGGGAGGACCCAGCGAGCTTCCTGAGCAAGACCAACGACTATGCGCCGTTGCTGGAGATTGACCTACGCGACTGGAAGGAAGTGATCGAGGCGCACCCCGACCGCTTCATCTGGGGTACCGACCGCGGAGGAATAGTAATCTGGGCCTGGGACCTCGAGGTCGGCCTGCGGTTGACGGACTACGCACGCGCATTCATCGGCCAGCTCGATCCCGAGGTGCAAGAGATGTTCGCTTACCGAAACGCGGAACGGCTGATTGAAGCGGCTGGCCTAGGTAGGGAATAGCGTCGACGAGTGCGACCGCTTTCCCTCCCGCCTTCACGCTCGCAGCGGCGCGCTGACGTGGTGCAGATACTGCAGTATCTCTCGCTGAGATTGGACCACGCCGGTCTCGTGGTACGAGATCGAGTGCTCCTCGCAGAAGGGCCTGACGATCTCTTGCGCCTCCTTCAGCCGGTTGCGGGGCATGCTCGGGAACAGATGGTGCTCGATCTGGTAGTTCAACCCACCGTATAGCAAGTCATTCAAGGGGCTCGACTTCACATTCCTGGCTGTAAGCACCTGTTTCCTCAAAAAGTCCAGCTGCGTCTTCCCATCTAACAACAGCATGCCCTTGTGGTTCGGGGCGAACGTCGAACCGATGTACAGACCTATTAGCAGCTGATTGACTGCAATGAACAACAACCCCTGCCAGACTGGCAAGGACAAAAACACTAGACCAGTGTAGACACCAATGTGGCCGGCCATCATCAAAGGCTCAGCGATCGGAAACATTAGCCTGTTCCCGAACATATACCGGATACCCGAAAACCTGAGCACGAATCCCTCGAACGACACCAGCGGGTAAAAAAGAAAGGCCTGGTACCGGACGATCAATCGGGCGATCCCTCTCATACCGCGGGCTTGGTCCTCCGAGAATGCAACGACCGGGAGCTCGATGTCCGGGTCCATGTCCAGATCGTTCGGATTGCTGTGGTGCTCATTGTGCTTTTCGACCCACCACGTGCGGTTGATGCCGATCAGGAAGCTTACGAAGAGGCCGAGTCTATCGTTGTTTTGGCTCGATCGGAACACCTGTTTGTGGCCCAGATCGTGTCCGACATAGCTTATCTGCACGATAGTGAACGCGAGCAGGGCTGCGTTCAACATCTGTAGCCAGACGGTGTCCACAAACATCAAGACCGCGACACTGAGCGCAAGCAAGCCCAGGTTCACAGCCATCTTGATTGCGTAGTGGCCGGGGTTCTTTTCTAATAGTCCAGCGGCTTTGACGAGTCGCTTCAACTGTGTATACTCGTTCGGCCCCAGCTCTTGCGTCGCATTGCCAAGGGGGGCGCCACCAGGCGCACCCGTCACCTCGTCAGTTCTCTCCACTGTCTAGACCGCCTTTCCTTTACGCTCGATTTCACAGGAAAATGACCGCCGAGATCGGCGGCCCTCTCTAATTACTTGGTCGGGGTACCGTGACTCGGTCCAGGATCTCCACGTCCCGAACACGGCGCGCTGCCAAGCTGAGCTAGCCCCTGTGAATGTTCATTCTATCGGATATAGCGCGACCGGTATAGTAGCGCAACGGTGCGGGCGATAGACACTATTTGTCACTGCAAAAGAGCCTCCCGCACTGGGAGGCTCTTTTAGTTAGGCGAGAAAAACCAGGTAGATGATCGAGTCACTAGACCTCTACTACAGACTGCTTGCGAAGTACCTGACGCCGCAAAGACCTCGGGTCGTTGTGCTCGCCGTGGTGCTGCTCACGGGTATCGGGCTGCAGATCCTGAACCCATTGATACTACGGTACTTCATCGATGCCGTCACTTCGGGTCAAGAGTTCCGGTCGCTGGCCTGGGTCGCTTTGCTGTTCATCGTGCTCGCCCTGGCTACTCAGGCGTCCTTTGTTCTCGCGAGATACCTCGGTGAGCACGTCGCCTGGGCGGCAACGAACGCGATGCGTAGCGACCTAGCGCTCCACTGTCTCAAGCTCGATATCTCCTTTCATTATGCTCACACGCCGGGAGAGTTGACCCAGCGAGTCGATGGCGACGTCACTCGCCTGGCGAACTTTTTCTCCCAGTTTGTAATCCTTGTAGTGGGCAACCTGTTCCTGCTTGCCGGAGTCTTGGTCATGCTGCTGGTCATAGACTGGAGGGTGAGCCTGGCCTTCGCGGCCCTCGGCGCTGCTACGTTGGCGGCTCTCATCCGAGTACAGAAAGAGGCGTCGTCCAGTTGGGCAGAAGACTCCCGGGTCGAGGCCGACTTGTACGGCTTTGTCGAAGAGCGAATCTCTGCAACGGAGGACATCCGCACTCTGGGAGGCATCCCGTACGTCATGCGCCGATTCTTCGAGAACATACGGAACGTGAGCCGTATGCGCCTCAGGGCCAACTTAATGGGTAGCCTTACGTGGTCCATCGCAGACTACAGCTGGGGCGTGGGCACCTCCGTAGCCGTTGGACTCGGCGCGTATCTAGTACTTCAGGGCTCGGCCACCATCGGTACGGCGTATCTCATTCTTCACTACTTCACCCTGCTGGGGTTCCCGTTGCGCCAGATCACGACCCAGATGCAGAACCTGCAACAGGCGAGTGGAGGTCTGCGGCGAATCAACGGCATATTGGGCATCCGGAGTACGATCGCCGAGGGCGGAATGAGGCAGCTACCCCGAGGTCCTCTTCAACTTGAGTTTCGGAACGTAAGCTTCTCGTACTCGGACGACAACCCCGCATTGAGTGGGGTGTCGTTCAGCCTATCGGCGGGAAAGGTGCTCGGGCTGCTCGGTCTGACCGGAAGCGGTAAGACGACGATTGCGAGGCTGTTACTTCGTATGTATGACCCGAGTTCCGGCGCCGTCTTCATGGCTGGAAGAGACAGTCGCGAGCTCAGCCAGGAATACGTTCGGGAGGGGATCGGTCTGGTAACTCAGGATGTGCAGCTCTTTCAAGCTACGGTCCGAGACAACATCACCGTGTTCGACGAAGGCATTTCTGACGACCGGATACTCGGCGTAATCAAAATGCTGGGCTTATCCGATTGGTATTCGACGCTGCACGATGGACTCGACACCATGTTACCCTCCGACGGCGGAGGACTGTCCGCAGGTCAGGGCCAGCTGCTGGCCCTGACCAGAGTTTTCCTCAGGGACCCGAGCGTCATAATCCTCGATGAGGCTACCTCTAGGCTCGACCCCGCGACACAGCAATTAATCGAGCAGGCCACCGACACCCTGCTGCGGGACCGCACGTCGGTTGTGATCGCTCACCGTCTGACCACCGTTCAACACGCTGACGAGATCATGATCATCGAGACGGAAAGATCGCAGAGCACGGGCAGCGTGAACGGCTGGTTGCAGACCCGAAGTCGAGATATAATCACCTGTTGCGAACGGGCCTGGAGGAGGTCCTGAGTTGAAGACCTTGCAGTTCCTGGTAAAGTTAGCCGGCTATCGGCGAGTCATCCTCGGGACGCTTGGAACTGTCTCTATTCTATGGGCTCTTGTGCCGCTCTGGCCCGGGCTGATCATCCGGCGCATCTTCGACTCTCTCACCGGGGAATCCACCCTGCAACCCGGACTATGGACGCTCGTAGCGATCATGGTCGGTGTCTACACGCTACAGATTGCGATTGCTATCGCGTGGAATCTCTTGTATTCGGCAGCCTTTAACGCGATTCGGGCTTTGCTGTCGAAGAACCTGTTTCAGAACCTACTGGATCACCGGGGTGCACGGACCGGCAACGAGCCGCCCGGCCAACTCATCAGCCACTTCCGCGATGACGTAGTCCGGGCGGGCCGGACTATTGTCGAAACTCCGGATGGCCTTGGCAGCATAGTATTCGCCGCGGTCGCCGTTGTCATAATGCTCCGGATCGATGCGGCGGTGACGGTTGTAGCCATGGCTCCGGTGGTCGGCACGGTATTTGCTGCTTCTTTGGTACAGGCGCGTATTCAAAAGTACAGACGAGCAACCCGTGCGGCCGAGGCGGACGTGACCGGGTTCCTGCGTGAGATATTTGCGTCGGTCCTGGCGGTCAAGGTGGCCAACGCCGAAGCCCGCATGATGGACAGGTTCGGCAGACTCAACGAGGTGCGCCGCAGGGCGAGCATAGCGGACCGAATGCTGGACGAATTGCTGGAGACGACCACCTGGAACATGTCCACCGTTGCGACCGGGATTATTCTACTGCTCGCGGCCACTGCGATGCAGGCGGGCACATTTACAGTTGGGGACTTCGCACTGTTCGTCTACTATCTCGGATGGATTCAGGGAGTTCCTTTCTGGGTGGGATTTACTTTCAGAAACTTCAAGCATACTCAGGTCGCGTTGGAGCGTATGACTCCTCTTGTGCCGGGTAGCGCAGTCGAAACTCTGGTGGAGTACGGCCCCGTCTACCTTGGAGGTCATCTGCCCGAAGTGCCCGAAGTCACCAGAAGACCGGCTATCTGAGTTGGACGTGACTGGCCTGACGTATCGATATGCCGGCACTGGAAACGGTGTACGCGACATCCATCTCAAGATCGGCCGTGGGACGTTCACAGTAATCACCGGCCGAATAGGCTCTGGCAAGACTACGCTGTTGAGAGCCCTGTTGGGTCTGGTGCCCGCGCAGGATGGCGAGACCCGATGGAACGGGGCGACCGTTGGAGACCCGGCATCGTTCTTCGTACCTCCTCGGTGCGCCTATCTGCCCCAGGTACCAAGGCTATTTAGCGAAACCCTGAAGGACAACATCTTGTTAGGCCTCCCGGAGGAAAGTGTGGACCTGGACGAAGCTTGATTCTCTCGTAAAAAGTCTGTGTAGGTCGAATTAGAACAAACGTACCCACACCTGGGTACAATATACAGTCTCTGTTCCGTACACTACCCCAACATACGGTATCGCGCAGATGTGCTAAATCGCTGGAACTTCCTCAAAACGGGTTTTTACGAGGGAATCAAGCTTTGGCTCGTGCTGTGATGGAGCGTGACGTCGAGAACCTGGACGACCGCCTCTCGACAATCGTGGGCCCTCGTGGCTTCAAGCTCTCCGGAGGCCAGGTACAGCGGACCGGAGCCGCCAGGATGTTTGTCCGCCGGCCGGAGCTGTTGGTGTTCGACGACCTGTCCAGCGCACTCGACGTGGAGACAGAGCAAAAGCTGTGGGAGCGAGTCTTGGAGCTGAAGGAAACGACAAGCCTGGTGGTGTCTTACCGGCGAGTAGCGTATCGACGTGCGGACCACATAATCGTCCTCAAGGACGGGGTGATCGACGCCGAAGGCAAGCTCGACGACCTGCTCAAGCGCAGTGACGAGATGCAGCGCCTCTGGAGTGGGGATGTCGGCGAGGCGGAGTCGACGGCCTTCGCCGACACGTCTCATATGGAGGTCGAATAATGAGCGCGGAGAAGCTCGAACTGAAAACCATGACAACGCCGGATCAAGGCGCATCGGTTCCATCGTTTGCCATGCCCCGGAAATATCTGGCTGGTCTAGCACCTCGCGGTCCGCGGCGCATTCATATCATAGGTGGGTCAGGGACCGGCAAGACGACGCTCGCCCGCCGTCTAGGTGAAACTCTCGGAATACCCGACTACGACCTGGACGAGATTGCGTACGACGGCGCCTTCGAGGGCCAGCCTGGCGTGAAAAGGCCGCCTGATGACCGTCTTCGCGACATATCTCAGATAGCAAGTCAAGCTGACTGGATCACTGGGGGAGGATACCTCTGGTGGACCGACGAGCTACTCGAGAGGGTAGACATCATTATCTGGCTGGACCTGCACTGGCTGTTGGCCGGATGGCGCGTGGTCAAACGAGAGGCCCGGCGCAAGCTGGTCGGGAGGAAGACGCACCCCTGGTTGTCGATTCCTCACGCCTGGTCCGGCCGTGCTGACTATCGAAGGAAGGAGCCATTGACACCGAACGCCCCGGACGATGACTCAGCCATAAGTCGAGCGGGGACCATTGTCGAGCTGGTTCGACATCGAGAAAAGACCGTTCGCTGCGCCTCTCAAAAAGATGTCGATAACCTTTTTGAGGCCTTGTCAGCCGAAGCCGCGAGCAAAGGGTGAGTAGGGTATGCAACCAAGCATCTCGTACTTGATATGTGCTACTCCGCGATCAGGCAGCAACCTGCTATGCAAAGCGCTGGCCGAAACGGGTGTAGCAGGCAACCCGGGTGAGTTCTTTTGGCGGGACTTCCAGCCGGCATGGTCGAAGGAGTGGGCAGTATCAGATCCTAGCGACTACCTACATAAGGCGATTGAGCACGGCTCAACTCCCAACGGCGTGTTCGGCGCTAAGATCATGATTTATGGAGGATACATTGAAGACGTTGTGGACGTAATCCAGAGGCTTCCGGAACATAAGGGCGCTTGTGTGTCGGTGGCTGAACTTTTCGCACGCGCCTTTCCCGATCTTCGCTATGTATGGCTAACTCGTCGTAACAAACTCCGTCAGGCCGTGTCACACGTAAGGGCTGCTCAGACAGGCGTTTGGGTGAGGGGCCAGCAACCAGGGCACAGCCCAACGAAAGGACCTGAGTTCGACCTCGAGGCCATAGATGGCACCCTTCGTGAGACCATAATGCAGGAGGCAGCCTGGCAGGAGCTGATGTCTGGGGCTGGCATTAGCCCGGTTGTCGTGGTCTACGAAGACTTTGTAGCCAGTATCCGTGAGACGGTGAGGACCATTCTGGAATTCCTCGGGTTGTCCATCGGGTCAAAGCTAGACCTAAGCGGCATAGAGACGCAGAAACAGTCGGACGATTTATCTGATGAGTGGGTCGAAAGGTACCTGGCTCTTAGACAGCCATACTACCGGAAGCTAATGTTTTGGAATCTGGGACACTACCTGGAGGTATCCTCAAAAAGTGTGTAAACGGTCAGTCGGTGTACCCTCTCTCTGAACAACACGGGCTCAAGGCCCAAGAGAGATAAGTGGAACGATGAGCTTGCCCAATGGCGCGCTAGGCCCCTGGATGACCTGGAAGTGGTGTACATGTGGGTGGATGGAGTCTACGTCAAGGCTGGTCTTGAGCGGGAGAAGGCGGCGATCCTGGTGGTGATGGCGGCCCTGAGCGACGGAAGGAAGGTGGTGGTGAGCGCGATTCCCGGATACAGGGAGTCCATAGAGAGCTGGTCCGATGTGCTCAGGGACATGAGGCGCCAAGACCCTATGAGATACGCCCTGACCGTGCAGGAAAATATCGGTTTCGGAATGTTGGAGAAGCTGCCTGACTCGGATGCCATCGAGTCGGCTGCACAGGCTAGCTCCGCCGCCGGCGCGATAGAGACCCTACCAGGTCAGTACCAGGCGCTCTTGGGCAAGGAGTTCGAGGGAGGCCACGACCTCTCCCTCGGTCAGTGGCAGAAGCTGGCGATCGCCCGGGTCTATCTCCGAGATGCCGACATACTTGATTCCCTCGCAAAAAGGCCTGTTTGAGATGAACCCTGGCGTGCGAAGGGGCCTGGAAGGGAGGAGGCCACGGGATGCCGGCTGCTGGCCTCACCGCACCATCTGCCGCGCTCAGGACAAGCGTGATCCCGTTGCGGTACCCATTCCGTGGCTCAGGGCACCCGGTGGAAGTTGTGGAGCGGCGCCCTCATGCGGCCGCGACCGCAGGTACCGTCCCGACCGCCCGCTGAGCCGTGTTCTCCATCTCCACCAGGCGTGCATGAACCATCCGCTTGAAGTTGCACGCCAACGCCTTCAGGTAGACGGCAAGCCGCACCCGACGGCCCCCTCGCACCCGCAAGCGCCCAAGCCCGTGGGCGCGCTTCAGCTCGGAGTTCGTTCCCTCGATCCCGGCCCTTATGTCATACCGCTTGCGCCACTCCTCGGTGGCCTCGGCCCTCCGGCGCCGCTCGATGTTCACCTTCACCAGGTCCGCCTTGAGGACGTAGTCCCCCGCACGCCGGTCCAGCTTCACTGGGCAACGGGACCGCAAGGGGCAGGGCTCGCATGTTGTCCCGGCAAAGTGGACCTCTACCCGCTCCGGCGCATCCTCCAACTCGTACTCCTCGATGGACGGGTGGCCGGCGGGGCACACCGTGGCCTGCTCCCCTGTGACGTCGATCTGGAAGTCCGCGGCGGTGAGCGGCGGTGGTCCGTCACGCTCTCCTTCGTGCGAGTTCCCCGATGCCGACCCCGCCACCGGGCTCACCAGTTCCGTTCCCCGGCGCGAGGCTTCGAAGGCGTTGCGGCCCGACCCATACGCCGTGTCGACGAAGAGCTCGTCCGGTCGGACCTTCCGCTCCGCGAGCCCGTCAACGACCGGCACGCTCACGTCGGTGTCGCTCCCACTCGAGGGGGTCACCTCCACGTGGGTGATGAGCTGGGTGGCGTTCTCCTCGTGGCAGGTCTCCGCCACCTGCACCTCGTACCCCTTCCCCTTGTGGCCGCTGTAGGTCACATCCGGGTCGTGGGGCGATTGCAGCGAGTCGGCGGACACCTGCTTCGGGTCCTTCAGGGCCACGGGCACCTTGCATTCCCCAGCATCGTCGTCATCGTCCCCCGGGCGCCCGTCCCGGTGTTTGCCCACATGGCACTGCTCCCGCAGCAGCCGCTCCAGCAGCCGGTACTCCTCCAGCTGGGCAGCAGTCGTGCCACGGAACCGGTCCACCAGCCGGTAGAGGTCCCGGGCACAGACCGAAAAGCGTCGCCGACCCTCCCCCGTGTGGGCGTCCTCGTAGTGGGTCGCCTCGTCTTCTTCCTTCAAATAGCGCCCCAGGAGGCCCTCCGGAACCACAGGGCGAAGCTCTGGGTGCTCCCAGCGCAAGGCCCGCAGGAACAACCGCATCGTCTCACAGAACAGGCCCAGCCGGGTGAGTGTAGCGATGTTGCTCATGATGTGGGTGGAGTCCAACCGTTGCTTTCCGGTGCGTATGCCCAGCGCCTGGATGATCCGGTCCGTGGTCTCCCGGAAAGCCAGCCGGCCACCATCGTGCTGCATCAGGCGAACTCGGAAGTTGTGGAGGGTCTTCTGGGGCAGGTGGGTCTCCTCGATGTCCAGCCGCAGGGCGTGGTGCCAGAGCAGGTTGAACTCTAGCTGCTCCAGGGCTTCACCGTCGGTGAGGTTGAACATCTCTTTGAGAAGGTGGACCCCGAGGACGGTCTGCACCGCTCGGTTGGGACGGCCGTTGTCCGCGCAGTACATCGGAGCAAAGAGCTCCTCGTCAATCAGGGGGAGCGCCTCGTTTCGGAAAACCTCGGCCCAACTCCCCTCCAGGCGCTTAGCCTTCTTCGGCGTCACCAGGAACTGGGACTGCCAGAGGCTCTCTTGCGGGTCTCGCGCTCGGAACATCCTCCCCTCCCTCGCCCGGGCGCGGCCCCAACGCCCTTTCCCCACATTATCCTCCCATTGCCCCCGGAGGACGAGGGGTTTTTACGAGGGAATCATGCTTGTCCTCGACGAGCCGACATCGGCCCTCGATGCCCTCGCTGAGCTTGAGGTATACAGGCAGTTTCTGAGCCTGTCCGGGGGAAAGACTGTCCTCCTGGTCTCCCATCGGCTCGGGTCAGCCCGGCTTACCGACCGCATCCTGTTCCTCCAGCGCGGGAGCATCGCCGAGGAAGGTACGCACGACGAGCTCATCGCGTCGGGAGGAGGGTATTCAGAGCTCTACGAGACCCAGGCGGAGTGGTACCGTTGAACACCTCTTACGGTCTCGAAGTTGGAGCGCGGGACAGGGATTCGGTCCTCGCGCGATGGCGACTCCTGCCCAGGTTCCTGCGGCTTCTCTGATCCCTAGGGCGCGGCGACCTGGCGTTCATCGGCTTCTTCATGATTGTGTCTGGAGTGACGCCGATCGCCATAGTGGCTACCCTCCGCCTAGTCGTTGACAGTGCCGTAGAGGTGGCGGCCGGTAAGGCCCCTGTCAGCTACGCGGTGCAGTGGGTGGCGTTGCTCGCGGTCGTGGGCCTCGTGGACCGAGTGCTGTCCGCTGTGAACAACGACTTGGGCCAACACCATCACGAACGGTTGAGGGCCAAGGTCCAAGAGGTGCTGATCTCGAAGGCGAGCAGGCTCTCCCTCGCGTCCTTCGAGCAGCCGGGGCTATACGACAGGCTGCACAGGGCCCAGGACGGAGTAGGCAACAGGCTCAGCATTACTCTGAAAGCTCTCTTATCTCTCCCTGCGCAGTTGATAACCGCCGTGGGACTTCTGGTCTATCTGGGAGCGTCGAGCCCTCTGCTACCTATACCTCTCGTTGCGGGACTCGTACCGTTCTACCTGGTCACGGCGCGGTACAACCAGCGACTACACCTACTTCGCCGTCAGCAGACCGCATCTCAACGGCGACTCGACTATCTGGGCGACCTGCTAACGGGGAGACAGGCGGCAGCGGAGGTAAGACTGTTTGGATTGGGCGGTTACCTGATCGACAAGCGGCAACGGTTGTTCAGAGAGAAGAGGGACGAACGGCTGAAGCTGGGCCGGGCGCAATCGATGGCAGCGATACGCTCATCGTTGGGAGACCAGGTTACCTACGGGGTAGTCATCGTGGGAATAGTGGCCCTGATCGCTGCCGGCCGGCTGTCAGTGGGATACTTCGCGGCCCTGCTCGCCGCCGCTGAGCGCTTCCGAGATGAGGTTGCGTCCCTTCTTTCTGGCATCAGGACCGTGGACAGCGACCTGCGTTACCTTCAGGACCTAGTCGACTACCTCGACCTCGATGACGAAAGCCCTGGAGACGGTAGACAACGCCCGGATTCAACCGCGACTCCAACCTCGTCCCTCGCGCAAGAGTTGACGGCCATCCGCTTTGAGGGAGTGGCGTTCACTTACCCGGGTGTCGACGCTCCAGCGCTTGATGGAGTCGATCTCGAGCTTCGCCCTGGGGAACGCCTGGCCCTGGTGGGTGAAAACGGCGCCGGAAAGACCACGTTGGCGAAGCTCCTCCTTGGACTGTACCGACCGACAGAGGGTCGGATCTGGGTCAACGGACTCGATCTGGCCGATGGCGACCCGTCAGAGTGGCGCTTGCATGTCGCAGCCGTATTCCAGGACTTTGTCCGGTTCGAGATTGCGGCCGGAGAGAATATCGGGTTTGGCGACCTGGCAAAGCTGAATGACCCACGGGCCATCGACGCAGCAGCGGCTAGGAGCGGGGCGGACGGCGTCATAGCTGACTTGTCAGCAGGGTACGAGACCACGCTTGGTCGGGCATACGACGAACACGGACAGGACCTCTCTCAGGGGCAGTGGCAGAAGCTCGCGATCGCGCGTGCCTATCTGCGCGATGTGTCGGTGCTCGTTCTCGACGAGCCGACGGCGGCCCTCGACGCCAAGGCCGAAGTCGAGGTCGAGGTCTATCGCCAGTTCAGGGACGTGTCACGGGGCAAGACTGTCCTGTTGATCTCCCACCGGCTGGGCTCGGCCCGGCTCGCCGACCGGATCGTGTTCCTGGACAACGGCCACGTTGTCGAGGAGGGGACCCACGAAGAGCTCGTCGCGCTCGAAGGCCGCTACGCCGAGATGTACACGGTGCAAGCGGGGTGGTACAAGTGAGGGAGCAAAGGACCGCCAGGGCACGTGTGCAGAGTGGGACATAGCTCGGCCGTCCTTAGACGGAGGACTCTCACGTGAATGTTGAAATAGCCTCAGACCCAACCAAACAGCAAATCGCCGAACTCAAAAGGGGTCTTCGTGATTACAACTCCGAGTTTGTGTCGAACGAGTCCACACCCGTCAGGGCGGTTGTGACCGACGATTCAGACCAGGTGATCGCCGGGATCGATAGCATAGCGCATTGGGGGAAAGTCCACGTTGGCATCCTGTGGGTCGATGCTGACCACCGGGGGAAAGGGCTTGGGGTGCGACTCATGAGGTGGGCCGAGGAACAAGGCAGGGCGATCGGCTGCCATGCGGTCGTCGTCGATACACTGTCGTTTCAAACGCCAGGCTTTTACCGTAAGCTTGGATACACCCAGTTCGGCGCGACCCGGAACTACGAGGGTGGTCACGGCAGGTTCTACTTCGAAAAGGAGATCTGAGTCCCCGCCCTGGTTGAAGGCAGTCGGTAACTATCTCCATGAATATGAGGGATAAGAGTGAGTACCTTGCCGGTCGAACGCCGATCGAGGACGTGCCGATAAGGTGGGACGCGATGGGCTACACGACCGAAGAGTTCAACCGTGCGGTGAGGGGCCCTTCGTTCGGATGGAGCGAAGACCTCCACACTGACGATGAGGCGCGCGTCATCGGCGGGCTGGTCAAAGCACAGCGTGGCGACTCGGTGTTGGATGTTGCCTGCGGCTACGGCCGACATGCTCTGGTCTTGGTGTCGGAGTACGGGCTGGAGGTGACCGGGATCGATATCTCGTCCGGCCTCATTGAGAACGCCAACAGGCGGTCCGATAAACAAGGGCTTAGCATCACCTTCAAAGTAATGAACGCGGTCGATCTGTCTTGGGAGAGCACGTTCGACTTCGCGATGATCACCTACAACTCGTTCTCGCTTTTCTCTGACGATGATGCCCCCAGGGTTGTGCACGGTATCCATCGTGCGCTTCGGGCGCCGGGGAGACTGTTCGTAGACCTCGACAACAAACCGTCCTACGTCAGGACTGGACTCCACGAGGACTGGTATTCGTCGCCCGCCGGCGGTCTGACCCTGCAGGAGACCTACTTCCATGAGGATATCTCGGTTGAAGTCAACCGGGACACCATCTTCCGACCCGACACCGAGAAGGTCGAGGAGTTCATCGCGTTCAAACGCGTATACGCCGAAGACGAAATCCGCGCCTTACTGTCGGAAAACGGCTTCCGAGTAGGCGAGATATTCGGCGATTGGGACCTCTCGACGCTGGAGGTAAGCAGCCCGAAGATGATTCTCGTCGGCGAAAAGCGCTAGTCTCAGCTTAAGTTAAGAACTTCTGCGCAAAGAGGCCGACGACCTGCTCCATGGCAGGGGACTTCTGCAGCTCCTTGAAGGCTACGGTACACCTCACGTCGTAGGTAGCTACTCGCTTGAACTCATGGCCTGGCGCGACCTCGATCTCTACCTGGAGAACGATCGCACCACCGAGACCGAATTCTTCGAGCTTGGCGGTCGACTGGCCTCGCTGTTGCGTCCAACGAACATGAGGTTCCGCGATACCCGGGCCACGCCGGTGGAAGGTCTGCCACCGGGCATGTATTGGGGCGTGTATATGGACCGTGGCATCGAGGACGCGTGGAAGATAGACATATGGGCATTGGACTCCGAACAAAGCAAGAGATTGATCGATTTTCAAGATGACCTGGCAAAGCGGGTTACCGCCGCTGCTCGGCTGACGATACTCCGCATCAAGTCACAGGTCTGGAGAGACCCGGAGTACCGACATTCGTTCACGGCGTTGGAAATCTACTGCGCCGTACTCGATCATGGCATCGAGAACGTTGACGGGTTCCGGGAGTACCTTAACCCGAATCCACCGAAGGAGGGCGTCGAGTTAGCGTCCTGAGGCGGCAAGAAGGTGCTCCTGTGCTTCTGGGATAATGGTTTTGTAGCAAAAAAACGGCCCCGGAAAAGGAGCACCCAATAGATGCTGCTACGCAACCACCCCGACCGGATCCCAAATCACCTTCGACGACCGCCGCTTGGTGGCCAATGCCGGGCTGCTCCTTCCGGCCACCCTGGCGCGGCACCTCGGCCTGCCCGAACTCGTCCGGCAACGCCTCGACCTGGGCGATGCCCCGGGGCGGGCGAACACGAGCGACAAGATGATGACGCTGGTGGCGTCTGCGCTGGCTGGGGGCGACTGCATTGACGACGCCGATGTGTTGCGCACCGGGGGGACGGCCTGCACCCTGGGCGGCACGGTCAAGGCGCCATCCACCCTGGGCACCTTCCTGCGCAGCTTCCGGTGGGGCCACGTCCGTCAACTCGACCGGGTGAGCCGCGAGTTGCTGGCCCGGGCTTGGCAGGCCGGGGCGGGACCCGGCGACGGGCCCCTGACCATTGACCTGGACTCCACCATCTGCGAGACCTACGGACTGGCCAAGGAGGGCGCCCGCCACCACGGCTATACCGGCAAGCGGGGCTACCACCCGCTGCCGGCCATCGCCGCCGGCACCGGAGACGTGCTGATGTCCCGGCTGCGCGAGGGCCGGGCCAACACCGCCCGCGGCGCCGCCCACTTCCTGCGGGAGACGGTGGGACGGGTGCGCTACGCCGGGGCCGACGGACGACTCACGCTACGGGCCGACAGCGGGTTCTACACTCATGGCGTGGTATCCGTCTGCCGCAAGATGGATGTCCGCTTCTCCATCACCATCCGCCAGCACAAAAGCCTGCACAATCTCATCGAGGCGATACCCGAAGATGCCTGGACGCCGATTCCTTACTGTATGGACGGTGCCGCCGATGTGGCCGAGACCACCTGCACCCCCTTCCAGGCCGAGGCGGGTGAAGCCGACGCCCGGTTCCCAACTGGCCCTCTTCGCCAAATACAGCTATCATGGCTTCATCACCGACCGGGACGGGGAGTTGCTCGAACTGGAGGCTGACCATCGCCGCCACGCCGAGATCGAGAATGCCATACGCGACCTCAAGTACGGCGTCGGGCTGAACCATCTCCCCTCGGGCCGCTTCGCCGCCAACGGCGCCTGGCTGGCCGTCCAGACGATGGCCCACAACCTGGCCCGCTGGACGGCGCGGATCGGTCTGGGAGAGCGGATAGCCACCACCAAGACCCTCCGGCGGCGGTTCTTCTCCCTGGCCGGACGGCTCACCCGCTCGGCACGCCGGTTGACCCTGCATCTTCCGGATCGCTGGCCTTGGGCTGAGAAGTTCAGCCGCGCCTTGGCCCGGCTGCGAGCCATTCCACTCCCGGCCTGACGGCACCGTCGGCGACCGACCCACCCACCGGACAACCGAAGATCCCCGCAGACTCGTGCCAGCCCGGTCCGAGAGAGTTCCCTGCTGCGTATTCTCTCGCCATCCCGCGCATCGCAGCTCCCGCAGACGGCCATAGGGGCCCCTGTGCGGCGATGAAGACCGTCCGCCGACCTCCCTACCCCAAATGGAACCCAGACTATTTCCCCTGTAGCTCCCTCACCCCCCTTCCGCTTTCCTCACGCCGTCCATCGGTGTCCTTCGGTGGATTCGGGCTTAAGGCGCGCGGGCTATTGCCATGACTCCAGACTTTGACCCAAAGCGTATAGTCGCGAGCGGCTACGACAAGATAGGAGAATGGTACGCGAAGCAGGCAGTCGAATGGCAAGACGAGGACCGCGACCGCTACACGTCCCTGCTAGTGGACAGCCTACCAGCCGGTGCTAAGCTGTTGGACCTTGGATGCGGAGCGGGCATCCCCACAACGCGGACCATTGCGGAACACTTTGCCGTTATCGGTGTGGACATTTCGACCGGCCAAATCGAGCGCGCCCGGAGGAATGTCCCGAACGCGCGGTTTCACCGAGGCGACATGACAGAGTTGCACTTTGAACCTGATACCCTAGCCTAAGGAAGCAGCTGAGGGCCGAATGGGAGGATATGGCCGAGGAGTGGATTCGCGACTAACCTGGATTTCGGCAGCGGGCGGGCTTGGCCCTCTTCGATCAGGAAGTTGTGATACAAGCGACGGCATCGAGAGGATTTTGCAGCTTTGTTCAGGGGGATGTCATTGAACCCGACGGGCCAGATTCAGTACTTTCGGTCGAAGACTGACGACAAACTTCATCCGTACGCCGTCTGCGCCACGGACGATTCGGATGAAGCCAAGCCCGTTGTCCTCGAAGTGAGCCCGGACGCCATCAGCGACCTTCCAGAGGCGCTTCGGATCACAGAGGAGATCGCCGCCGTGGCCGCGAACAAGGGTCGGTCGTGTATCGCGCTCAGGCCGACCGGCTGCGGACCGGGCTCGCTGTACCAGAACTACGGCGAGGTCGATCTGCTGGAGGCGATAGACCATGCGGATTCGATATACCCGATTGACCGGGACCGCATCACCATCATGGGAGGCTCGATGGGCGGCGCGGCGACCTGGTACCTGGTCTCCCACTACCCCGACGTGTTCGCGGCTGCCGCCCCGTTCTGCGGCTACTGCGACTATCGGCTGTGGGAGAAGCCGGGTGGGATGACCTTCCACATGAACGAATGGGAGCAGCCGTCGTGGCGGTCGAGGTCCGCCGTATTCCTGGTCGAAAACCTTCAGCACACGCCGGTCTGGATCGGCCACGGGGAGTGGGATAGGTCCATCGGGGCCGGGGTATCTGTCGAGCACTCTCGACAGATGGCCTCCCTCCTGGACGAGGCCGGCTATTCGTACCGATATACCGAGGTGCCCGAGTCAGGCCATATGTCTGCCAAGCAGGCTGGCATCCGGGATGAGATGGTCCTCTGGCTTCTGGACCAACGCAAGAATCGAAACCCTGGTCATGTCAGACTTGTGACTTACAGCCTACGCCACAACCAGTCGTACTGGGTGACGATTGACCAGCTTGCCCGTTATGGAGATAGGGGCATGATCGACGCCGAGGCTATAGACGGCACCCGTCTGTCAGCCAATACCGACGGTGTGCGTGCCTTCTCGCTCGGCCCTGTCGCGGGTCGTGGAACGCTTCCAGTTGTAGTTGATGGTCAGGACCTCGGTGTCGTTGATCTGCGACGAAAGCAGACATTCCGGCGTACCGATAGCAGCAAATGGGAGATCACGCAGCGAGAGCCGTTAGCCGAGAAACGTCACGGGGCCTCGGGGCCGATTGGTGACCTGTTCTTCGATAGGACCATCCTCGTGCCCGGGACCGCAGGCTCGAAGGAAGAGACCCATTTCAACTATGAGGTGGCCTTAGTTACAGTGATCAAATTTCACGCAACAAACGGTGGCGTGCATCGCGGAGGCATACGGGGCGAGAACTCGGTTGACCTCGCCGTCATCAGCGACGTCGATCTGACAGAAGAAGACCTGCTCAACAACAACCTGCTACTGTACGGCAGTCACGCCTCTAACTCGGTCTTGGCGCGGCTCGGACCAGACCTGCCACTAGCCTTCGACGGGACAACGATTCATCTGTCGGACCAGAGCTACTCCGCCGATCGCGCAGCAGCATTCGCGATCTTCCCTCATCCGAGGAACCCGACTCGATACGTCGCGGTTCATAGCGGTGTCACCGCCGATGCGATCTCCTGAGGCAGCCACCTGGGAATGCAACTGCTGCCCGATTACCTGGTCTATTCCCAGGACCACGTCCTCGCCTGGGGCTTCTGGGACAACGACTGGAAGACACAGTCTTAGGTTGGGCCAGGCTCTATTGGTTTGTGAGCCTCACCGATAGTGCCGGCCCAGCTCCGAAGTATAGCTTTTGCCCAGCCCACTCGCGTTTTCTGACAGCCATTCGCTGAACCGCGTTTGACCGGTCGGCGGTGCTTGGGAGAAGAGCAAGTCAGCCATCAAACCCTCTACCTCCTGTCGGGTCAGCACGACGTCCTGCACGAGATAGCCCACCAGTCCGGTCAAGACGAAGGCCAGACCCGGCGGCAAGTGCATAAGTCTGGCCCTCCGGCCTGCGGCGTCTGCGATCAGCCGTACGAAGTCCTCGAATGTGTATGTTTCCGGCCCGATGGCGTCGATCGCCTGGTTGCCTTCTTCTCGCGACGCAGTGACCGCAATCTCGGCCACGTCTTCGACGAAGACCGGCTGCATCTGATAGTGGCCGGACCCGGCGATCGGGAACACGGGAAACCGCCTGAGGGCCTACGCGATGTTGTTGACGAGAATATCTTCTCTCCCGAAGATGAGGGAGGGCCTGACCATCGTGTAGGACAGGCCCGAGTGACTGACGGCCTCCTCCGCGAGGCCCTTACCTCGGAAGTACGGAAGTACGGAAGTGAAGAAGGGGTCGAGGCATGCAGATGGCTGATGTGGACGATCTTCTGAACCCCTGCGTCCACAGCAGCCTCGACCAGGGCGTTGGTATTCTGGACGGCCCTCTCGAATGTCACTGGCCCTCGCTCAAAGCGGACCCAGTAGGTGTTGTACAGCGTGTCTGCGCCCTCGAGGCTTCGGGTCAACGCCACCCGGTCGTCGAAGTCCAACGGGGACACACTCATTCGCTCGCCGAATGGGTTGGAACGGTCTGGGTGCCCGGTCAGGGTTTTCACCCGCTTGGCCATCGTCGAGCAGCCGGCCCGCGATGTACTTGCCGGTGAAGCTGAAGGCCCCCGTGACCACGCTAAGGCCGGACGTTGACGCAGCCATGTGAGCCATGATACGCGAGAAGGGCTGTTTGTCGCGAGGGGCGCTAGCACTGCAAGGGCTTCGGCTATCGGAGCTTTGCCCGGATTCTCTGTGGGTCGACACGTCCCCCGATGGAATCGGGGCGACTCCTGTCGGAGCTCACCACGAACGGAGGCCCATCATCCGTTCGTCCTGAGCCTATCGAAGGACATCCCTTTACCCATGGCCGAGCAGACTCTGGCTAGCGGGGGTTAGAGCGCTAAACCACCACGAAAGTGGAACCGGAGCCGGTCTTGGTGACCTCGATGCGCGTTGGGAACGCGTCCTTGACGTCCTCGACGTGAGTGATGACGATTATCTTCTGGAAGTCTGATTGGATCGACTGTATCGCCTCTTTGAGCCGTTCCTGGCCGGCGGAGTCCTGACCCCCGAACCCCTCGTCCATGAACAGGATCGGAAGCGGAACGCCGGACCTCCGGGCCAGGAGCTTGGACAGGGCGATGCGCAGGGCGAAGTCGATACGGAAAGCCTCGCCTCCGCTAAAGGTCTCGTAGCTGCGCGTTCCCACGTCATCCGAAATCAGAATCTGAAGCTCCTCCGAGGGCAGGCCCAGGCGCCTCTCCCTTCTCCCCTCCTGAAGCTGTAGCTTGATGGATAGCCGGCCTTCGGTCAGGCGGCTGAGCAGCTCGTTGGCATCGTTCTGGAGCTGTGGAATCGCGGTCTCGATGATAAGAGCCTGGATGCCGTTCTTCCCAAAGGCCACGGCCAGCTCATCGTAAATGGCCTTCTCCTCGGCAAGCTTATCTCGCTCTTGTCTGAGCGCTCGCAACTGCGCTTCTTTCCTAGCGATCTCCTCGAGCTGCTCAGCCAGCACCCGCTGCTGCACGACTGCTTCCTGCTGTTGCCGCTCGAGTACTCCGTGGAGGGACTGCGCCTCGGCCAGTCGGGACTCCAGCCCTGAGAGAGCCTCCAGGTCCCGTCCTAGCTCCTGTCGACGTTTCTCGTCCTGCTCCCCCTCTTGGCGGCGCCGGTCGAGCATTTGGCTGGCGGTTTCTAGGGCTTCGCGCTCCGTTGGCAGGGCCTCTGTGGCCTCCAGTAGCTTGCGGTGTAGCTCCGCGAACGGGTCCAGCCCCTTGACACGCTCTCGCGTCTGTTGATGTTGCTCGTTGTCGTATCCAGTAGCAGCCAGCTCTGCTTCGATCTCGGACAGCCTGAGCCGCTCATCCTGAGCGAAGTCTTCCTCTTTGATCCTGATCTCTAGCTGCTCAAGCTCGCTCCTGGCCGGTTCTAGCTCTGAGTGGGCTTTCCTCGACTCTGCCAGGTCGCGTTCGTGCGTAGCGATGGTGGTCTGGACCTGTTTCCGCCGGCCGTTGAGGTCCGCCTCCTGTTGGGCCGTCTGCTCGAGGAGCTCCTTGTGTTGCCGGCCTAAGGTATCTAGCTCAGTCTCTTGTTGCTGGTACTTAACCTTAGCCTCCTGGCCTTGGTCCTCATACTCGCGGCGCAGGTGTCCCTGGCCTTCTGGTCCCAGGGGCTGCTTGCACAACGGGCATACGGCTTCGTTCTCATCGAGCATGTCGAACTTCTTCCTCGTAGCCTCCATCTCGCTTTTGAGGGCATCGTTGGCCTCCTCAAGGTAGCGGACTCGTGCCGAGACCTCTTGAGCCTCGCTCTGCTGTCGGCGGAGCGACTCCTCCTCCTCCTCGAGTTTGGTATGCTCCAGGTTAATGATGCGCAGACCTTCTTCAATCTCGGGTAGGCGTTTGACCCTAGGCTCGAGTTCACGCGTTATCCTGTCGCGCAGCGGAGCCGCCAGGCCTGACAGGCGCTCGCGCTGGACGGCGACCTCCTTTTTTAGGTCCGCTTCCGCCTGGCTCAGACTGGAGGCCTGAAAAGCGGCCTGGTCCATGCGCTCCAGCTCCGACCTTGACTTCTCCAGCCGTCCGAACTGGTCCCGTATCTCTGCTTCGCGTTGCAGGACCGCCTCGTAGTCGCCAACCCTTTGGGCGTTGCCCTGCATCTGCCGTTCAAGGTCCGAGATTTCCCCTTGGCTGGTGGTCAGGCGTTCGTTCAGCAGCTTCAGCTCGTTTCGCCTGCTCTGTAGCGAATCGACGGCCCCTCGCAACTCCTCCACCTTGCGCCGCTGGTCGGCCGCCCCAGCGCTAACGCGGTCCACCTCCGATCTGGCTGAGTCGAGCTTGGCCTCGTACTCAGGCTTGCCGGCTATTTCCTGTTGTCGTAGCGAGACCGCGCTGTCGGTGTCTCGCATACTGTCCTGAATATTGCGGACCCTCTGCTTGGCCCTCTCCTCCAGAGTGGCGTAGTACGATAGGTCAATTACCTCCGCCAGAATGTTCTTGCGTTCGGCGGGTTTGCTTGTGCTGAACTTGTCGGCCTGGCTTTGTAGCAAGAAGGCTGTATTGACAAAGGTGTCGTAGTCCATGTGCAGGAGGTTCCGGATCTGCGCTTCGGTCTCGCGGACCGTGTTCCCGGTGATAGCACGGTAGCCGTTGTCGGAGGCGACCTGAAGCTCGAGGAGCCTCGGGCTCTGGGTGGACACGGAATACTTTCGGATGACGCGGTGGCGCAGGCCCCGGGCGAGGAACTCTAGCTCGACAGCCATATCCTGCTGGCCTTGATGGACAAGCTCGTGAGTCCGAGCCCGTGCCTGGCCCCACAGGACCCACGTGATCGCGTCTAAAAGGGCAGTTTTGCCGTGGCCGTTGTCACCACAGAGGCAGGCCAGGTGGATTCCGTCGAGGTCCAAGGTCGGGACGTTGTCCCGGTAGCACATGAAGTTCTTAACGGAGAGTTTGAGAGGGATCACAGTCCAGGTTTTTCCTCACACCGATCAAGGGGTTTTCTCGAACATGGACGCCGGTCTCACAGCAGTGAATCCTAGACAGCGCGGTCGAAGCGACTCGGCCTGGTGGGCGCGCTCAGCAGGTGGCGGGCGCAAGGGCTAATGATGGACCCTTTTTCTTGGCCCGGCTAAGCCCTCGGCCCGTCGGATACTGTGTACGTGCCCGTAGCCCCTGGCTCGGTGAAGACCCAGTGTACGGAGCCCGTACCGCCCAGCTCGATCCGGTCCGAGTCGTGCAGCTCCCGGCCCTCACCTTCCACCTGTTCTCCGTTTACGAACGTACCATGTCGGCTACCGAGGTCCTCTAACCAATAGCCCGTCGAGCTCTTCCGGATGCCAGCGTGCCGGCGTGAGACCTGAATCTCCTCAACGACGAGGTGGTTGCTTTGGTCCCGGCCGATCAACGTCATCTCCTTCGAGAGAACAATACTCCTGCCGTCGTCAGGACCGCCGCGGACCCACAATATGGCATTCGGGACTGACATGTCGCGGTCTCCTTGTCACGACGGCGGCCGAACTAAAGGCGGAGTGCCAGAGCCTCGCTCGTGACACCGGCAAGGAGCCTCCAATTCGAAGCGATTATAGGTTTGCCGGGGGGAGAGGTCAACACAGACCGGTCGGGGTTATAATGTCTCGGGATCGACAGCCTTTAGAAGGTTCATCGGAGAGGAATATGCCACAGAAAAGCAGCGACGGAGCTTCGCTGAAAGAGCGCGTTCGTAGCGGAGAGACCGTTCTCGGGCTGCACGTCCCAATCGGACTGGAAAGGGACCGTGTCCGGTATATCCTGGACCGAGAGCCATACGAATTCCTGTGGGTCGACAGCCAGCACGCGCCGCTGAATGAGGAGACACTGGTCTCCTTCTGTGCCATGGCAAGCGACCTCGGGTTGCCAGTACAGCTTCGAATCAAGCACACCCTCCAGGCCTACATGATCGGCAACTACCTGGACCTCGGACCTTCCGGAGTTGAAGTGCCCCAGGTCGAGGACGAGTCGACTGTCGACGAAGCTATCAGCAGCTTCTACTACCCCCCGGCCGGGATGCGGAGCGTGGGAGGCGTCACTCGGGTAGGGAGCAAAGAGCGAAGCGACCGGATAGAGTACGCGAAATGGTGGACAGACTACGGGGTCCTCTGGATACAGATCGAGTCGCTGGAGGCGGTCATGAAAGGACGGCAGCTCGCCAAGCCGGGAGTTGACTGCCTCTCCTTTGGCCCTCAGGACCTCACCTTCAGCCTTGAGTCCCATGCCGATCCGCCTTTCAAGACGTTCGACGAGTGTATCGGCCACGTCGTTGAGCAACTCAGCGATACAACCGTGGCCGTCTGTCACCGGACCACGACGCTCGACAGTCGGCAGAAGTACCTAGACATGGGCGTCAGAGTGTTGCTCGAGCGCTGGGACTACTACCCGTAGCCTGTTTGGACCGTTCACCCCCTGAGGTACCGAATACATGACATACGTATCAGAGCCGAAGGTCTACCTGGTGACGAGGCCGAGCGTCGATTGGGCGTCCGTCGCCGCGATGCTGGAGGACGAGGACGTTCCACCCATTCCCGATAGCATACGAGCCGGCGATGACGAGTCGGCTGCGATTGTCGAGATATCCGCTCGCCTCTGCTACATGAGCTTTGGCAGAGGTAGAAAAGACGTAACAGACTTTATTAACAACCTCCTCTCGAAGGGGGATGGAAGCGTATTCGAGCACGTGACCTACGGGTTCGTCTTCACCGGCGTCTCGCGAAGCCTGACCCACGAGCTCGTTCGCCACCGTGCCGGGTTCGCGTACAGCCAGAGGTCGCAACGGTTCGTGGACGAGTCCGGAAGCCCGTTCGTGATTCCCCCGGCCCTCTCGGAGGAGAGGGATGGCACCGACGACGCGAGAGAGGTCCTGAAGGAGGCGCTAGAGGCCGCGTCCTCGACCTACGGCGAGCTCGTGGACGCTCTGGAGAAAACCTTGCCACATGAAATGTTCGCCCATCCCCGCGACCGCAGGAAAGCCGTGCGCCAGGCGGCCAGGGCCGTCCTTCCAAACGCTACGGAAACGAAGATCTTCGTTACAGCGAACGTGAGGGCGTGGAGACACTTCATCGAGATGCGAGGCGCCGACTACGCCGACTGGGAGATACGGCACCTGGCGATCGAGATTCTGAAAATCCTCGAGAAAGAATCGCCGCTGCTGTTCGGCGACTTCACCGTCGACACCCTACCCGACGGGACCCAGACCGCCACGCCCACCTACTCGAAGGTCTAGCCGGATTCTCTTTGTCCCTTCTCCCGCCCCGCGGGAGAAGGTTAGTGCCTGCCCTGAGCCGGCCGAAGGGATGAGGGTTCCCGTCTGAAACACCGTAACAACGCCGCTTGCCAATCAGGCAAGCAGGTCCTCAGACGATAATCCCTCTATGCCGGTGCCATGCTATGAATGCCGCGGGCAGCACGGCGACCATGCAAACGGCCATCGCGATTAGGAAGAACTCGCCGAACAGCTGCATGCCCGTCTCCACGACCCGGCTCTCGTACTCCGATATCCGTTGCTCGAACTGCAAAGCCGTCTCTCCGATCAGCTGAAAAGGCCACTCGCTAGGCGGAGCGAGCCTCTGGAATCGCTCTGACCCCCACGCGGTTAGAGTTGCCAGTCCGAGAGTCATACCGATTATCCGCGTAGCCGTTACCATTGCAGCAGCCGTTCCTTGGTTCTCTTCTCCCACCGAGTCCGTGGCGGCCAGGATGATGGGCGCCACAAGCATGCCAAAGCCGAGCCCGGTTATCGCCAGATGGGCTGTCAGGGCAGGTTCACCGATGTCGATCTCCCAACCGGTCATGAGCCAGAATCCGAAGGCCGACAGCGCCAGACCGACGACTGTCGGAACCCGGTAGTCGAGCCGCTGGCAGGCGATCCCGCCTACGATGGCACCTACAGGTATCGCAACCGTCAGACGCATCAGTCGGAGGCCGCCCTCCAGAGGGGTGAGGGCCATCGACGTGTTGGCCATCAGCGGTATCGTCACCATTCCGATGATAAGCGCCCCGCCGACCAGTAGGTGCGTCGCGTTGGCCGCGCGGAACGCCCAGTACCTGAACATCGCAATCGGTAGCAGTGGGTACGAGATCGACCTCTGGCGGACGACGAACAGCGTCAGCGATACCGCTGAAAGCGCCAGGTAGCCGATCATGACCAAGTCCAGGGTATCGACTCTTGCCAGCGCCAGCGTCGACGACACGAGAGCTACGGCGATCAACGCGCCACCAAGGTAGTCTACCCGGGCGCGGTGCCTCGGGCTGGGTTTTAGCAGCAACGCGACGACCAGTAGCACCGCGGCACCCAGCGGGAGGTTTATCCAGAAGCCCCACCGCCAGTCGAGGAAGTTGATAATGATACCGCCCCAGAGCGGCCCTATCACGCCTCCCGCCTCCGCGGAGGCTCCGATCAGTCCAATCGGGATGCCTCGGCGACCCGCGGGGAACAGATCGCCCGCGATGGCGATCGCGATTGGTACAAGGGCCCCGGCGCCCACCGCCTGGAACACCCTGGCGCCGATGAGCCACGACAAAGTGGGCGTGAGTGCCACTGCGACCGATCCGACCATGAACAACGCCATGGATGCCAAGAAGAGCCGCCGGTGGCCCCAGACGTCGGACACTCTCCCTAATGAGAGGCATCGCTGCCAGGTAGCCCAGCAGGTAGCCGGTGATCGTCCACGAGGCCCGGTCCAACTCGGTCGGAAGGAGCTCCATGTCCTTGATGATCTGCGGGAGGACTGTCACGACGACCGTCTGGTCGTCTGCGGCGATGAATACGCCTACGCACACGGGGACCAGAGCGACATAGGGAGGAATTCGCATCTCGACTCTCACGCTGACGAAGGAGGCTCGCGGTACTGATGAGGGGAGACGGCGCTAGAAGGGGGCGTCAATTGAGATCGGCTCGTCGAACGTCGATAGGGTAATCACCCGTACGACATCGTCAGAGTCCGTCGGGGTGACCGGTCCGTCAAACGTGGCCTGCAGAAGATACGAGTCGTTGGAGTCGATCGTTAGCTCTACGACAACCCTTGTCCCTTCGAGGGTGGTCCCCACTAGGGGAGCCAGAGCTTCCACGGGTAGTGATCCGCCGATCCTGTAGGAATTTGGCCTTCCGGTGACGTCATCGAGACGACGCGCTTGGCTCACCTGGGCCATCATCGCCACGATACATCCGGCCGGATCAAAGAACCCCATGGAGCTGACCCCAGCGGGACCTTGTTCCCAGTCCCCCGTTACCGGGTTAGTCATATAGCCCTCATCATCTAGCGTTATCAGGCTTGACTCGATTGCAAATCCTATTCCAAAGGACCCGGAGAAATCGACTGACAGCTTGTCTGGGTTTATTACATCTCCTTCGACCTCGTCTATGATCAAGCCAGGCAGGAGCTCCATGTTACCTCGTTCGTGGTGCAGGCGAAAGTGGAAGGAATCCAGGGCCTCCATCACTCTGCCCGAACGTTGAAGCGCTGCCGGGGCATCGAAAGGGACAGGAGTGGGCGTGGGAGTGGGGGTAGCGGTAGGCTCAGGCGGCTCGCCGCTCCCACAGGCTGCGACGAACAGCGCGCAAAAAAGCGACAACTAGAGGCAGACGTCTCGATCCCGGCAATCTCGATCACTCCAGGCCTGGGGCCGTGGGCGCGTCGCGGCTCACGGATCGGAGCAGTCCCGCGTGAAACCGCAAAGGGGGCACCGAAGCTTACAGTGGACCTCCACGAGTACGTAACCGCAAATGTCACATCGAACGACCGGAGAGTTGTCCATGCTAGGCCCGATGGCGGTGGCGCGCTACCGCGCTTTAAGGATGACCCAGATAGCGAGAGGCCCCACCTGAAGTCGGCGGGGCCTCTCGCCGCTTGTTCCTATTGTCTAAGTGCGTATGCGGGACCGTCTGCCTCTAAGGACTAGCACGCCGCCCCCGGCCAGGATGACCAGTGAGAGTGCCAGGCCTATCTGGGCTATGAGAGGAATGGTGGTGTCGCCGACCGACACCGGAGGCCCTATATCGTCCGGCACGGGCGTAGCCGTTGGTTGCGGCGTAGGCGTAGGCGTAGGCGTAGGCGTAGGCGTAGGCGCACCGGCCGGAGGCCCGACCTGGAAAGTGTAGGTCGCCATGAACTGTGCCTCTACATATGCCTGCGCTGCGCCGCCTTCGCCTGTCACGTCGGAACCATTCCGCGCGGCGTCCAGGAGGGTGACGACCGTGTTGGCTCCCGCCGGGTCCGTCCCTCCAAACAGGAAGATCTTGGCAAGGCTTAGATTGCTCGTGCCAAGAGCTGCCAAGGCCTGGTCCCTGGCATTGCCGGCCCACGTGTGAGCGTTCATGCCGAATTCATCTACTAGGGCCGAATGTATGACGACGTTCGACGTTTCTGAAAGACCGCCGGCGGCGAAACCGGCGTGCTTGCGGTCCACGGCGTGCGAGAGCACGCCGGTCCCGTCTCCGGGGTTCTGGGCTGATCCATCACCGTCGAGGTCGCCAAAGTTGGGCCCGTCCGTCCCCTCGATGATGTTAACTACGTGTTCGAGGTGTTGATGAAGACCCGCTATAGTGTCTTGGTTCCTTGCCAGGCTGGCATGAAGAATCGCGACATCCAGCTGTGTTTGCAAGTTGCCCAGTATTCCCCCTGGGGCCCCAGGCCAGTCGCTCAGGAGATGCCGGATGTGGGTAATGGGGCTGGCATCTATCCCGGCGCTAAAGGCGACGACGCCCGATGGACCGGGATCGTTGTCCGGAACAGGTTCGATCGTTATCACGACCTCGTCGTAGTTGTGAATCAGGTCCTCGCCCGAGTAAACGCTGTCGCCGGCCGGGATGTTGCCGCAGTTCGTGTAGACACCGGGGCTGCCGGCCTGGTGGGTGTTGACGGCGAAGCCGCCGTTGCGAAGGCTCGACAGCGAGGCGTTGACCGTAGTAAAGGAGCCACCGCTGCCGCCGCCGAAGCTCGTTAATCCATGCTCAACGCCCGCTAGAGTCGCGCCGCACTGGCCGCCGTGAATGTGCACGAGCTCTGTCGGGAGGACCCCGGCGGAGATATTGAGAACGACGTCGGTCTGGCTACCATCTGCGATCAACGTCGCCCATCCGCTCGAGCCCGAGTTGCTCATCTCGTTAAGTGCGAAGGTGATAGAGCCGGCCTCGGTGGGAATGTTTCCGCAGGCCGTGTAGTTGCTGGCGTTTCCAGCTTCGTGCGTGTTGATAGCGAAGCCACCGGTGCGCAGACTGATGAGAGTGGCGTCGACCGTTGTTATCGACCCACCACTGCCACCGTCGAAGCTCGTTAGGCCGTGGGCTACCCCTCCCAACGAGCTCCCGCACTGGCCGGTGTGAATGTACACCAACTCGGTCTGTAGCGTTCCCGTGCTGAGCGTGAGCGCAATATCTGTCTGACTGGCGTCGTTCGGGTTGACCGTAACAACGGCCCACCCCGACTGCCCAGAGCTATTCAACTCTTTGAGGGGGACGAGGACCTGCTTACCGCTTCCGAACGTGTAATCGATCGACCCATCGGCCTCCACGGTCATGACTCCCGTACTCTTGACGGTTGAGCCAGTCTTGACCCAGCCCTCATAGGACGTCCCGGCCGCTGCGGGAGTCACACCGGTCATTGCGAAGGTGATCGCGTCGCTCAGCGCCACGTCATCCCATATGACGGCCGTACCCTCTCCGGCTAGGGCGGAGATTTGAACAGGAACGGATTCCTGCGCTAGAACAGCACCCGCAAGGACTGCCATCAACAACACGGGGGCCATCAGAATAGTCATTTTTGACTTGAGCATATTACCTATCTTCCCTCCTGTGACCAAACGGATTTGGCCTTAAGTCGCACAATACACTACCACAGGCCGAGCCTTTCGCATAGGCCCTGAGAGGGGAGTTTACCACAGAATTCTACAAATCACCCTTAAGGACGCTGTCTCCCTTACGTTCAGGACCGCCATACTCAGTCCCGATGGTGATTAGCATTGTGTCGAATTCGGCGAGTGGAGCGTTGAGTTCGAGGTCTACTTGGCCATATCCGGTCGCATCCACGGTAAATGCCGCTCCCGTGTCGACCAGCCGCCCGTTCTTGACGAGCCAGACGCGGTACATCTCGTCATTGGCAAGTTGAGGCATGTCCATCGCGGATATTGTAACGGTCATTCCAGTGGACTCGAAGGCGATGAGAGCCTCGGCGCTGGTAGACCTATCGGTCGCGGATAGCGTTTTCAACGAGGTGGCTGTAATTGCTTTGTGGGTGAGGCGACGCTGGTCTCTGAGCGTCTCGATCATCTCGGCTTCGCCTCGGGCAACGGTCTCTATTTGGGCGGCGAGCTTCTCTTTTTCGTCGGCGATCTCGTTGATTCGGCTGTTGAACCAGATGCCCCCCACTATCGTGACGACCACGAGGACCGAAGCTGCAGCCAGTCCTGAGTTGGCAACAAGCCTTCGGCCCAAGTCCGGCAAGATTCTCGACCAGACGCCGGCTCTCCTCGGCGACGAGTCGCTGACGGAGGCCGCGTCGATCCTCGAGAACAGGCGCTCTTTCACCCCTACGGGCGCCTCGAATTGCGGCACTGCGTAGGCCAGGTCGACTGCGAGGTCGCCCTGATGACGCAGTTTTGAGTTGCACTCCGCGCAGGAATCGACGTGATAGTCGATCCTCGACGCCTCCTTGGAGTCGAGCGCTCCAAGGAGATACAGCACAAGTTGTTCTTCGACCTCCTTACAGTCCATACTCTGCCCACTCCTGGGCCTGTGGAGCCATTATCGTTCTGAGCTTCTTCAATCCCAGACGCATCCTCGTCTTCACTGTCCCGAGAGGCTGTCCAAGTCTCTCGGCTATCTCCGAGTGTGTCAGGCCTCCATAGTAGGCCAGCACCACTACCTCTCGCTGTTCTGGCCGCAAGCCTGAGAGCGCCTCCTTAACAACCCCCTGCCTAAGCTGCGACATCGCATACTGGACCGGGTCACCAACGTCGTCCGTCTGGCGGATCAGGTCGACGTCGTAGACGACTTGCGCCTGCTCGCGCCGTTTCCTCCTTCTGAACTCGTCGATTACCCGATGATGTCCGATGCTGAACAGCCAGGCCGTAACCTTGCCTCGGTCGGGCCGGTAGCTCGAAGCGCGACGCCATACGTTGAAAAAGGTGTCCTGCGCCACTTCCTCTGCAGCACCCGCATCACGCAACATGTGCAACGCTAACGAGTAGACCGCGCTGGAATACCGTTGGTACAGTACCTCTAGAGCCTGTCGCCTCCTATGGACAACGTACTTGAGCAACTCTTGGTCGCTCAGCGTTTCGTAGTCTTCTAGACTTGCCGGCACCCTCTCGTGTGCGCCGTCGCCAGAATCTGTAGATACATACGAGTGGTTGCCATCTAATGGATTTCGTCCGTCGGAGCGCGGGTCGCCGCTCATAATAGTCGCCGCTTCTCATTGCCACCGGGCCCAACCGTCGTTGCAAGATGGGCGCTCGCGAGTTCGCGACCATGTGCGAGGCGGATTAGCCCTCCTGCGATAACTTCGAGGCCCCGACGACGGAAAAGAAAGAGAGCGGCTAGGATGTATAACGGTAGGCAGAGTGTCTGGAGCATGAGTGTGTAATACGAGGCGGTGGTCGCTGCGGACCGGTTACAGGTCATTATATCAGAGCACAAAGGCCAGCACCTTAAGTCGTCTTTGACAGCACGTTGTACCTCGGTTACACTCGCACCGGTCCGCGCCCCAGCCTATCTGACGCCCTCTCCGGCGTTTGAGAATAGAGCAACATGGCCGGGTTTCGAGCAAGTGAGCGAATCGATCGAGCACCGGAAGAGGTGTTCGAGTACGCGACAAGCTTCGACAACCTGTCACGGTGGATGCCGGCGGTGACGCGCGTCGAGTTGATCACCGAGGGACCCGTGTCCGCCGGTACTCGGTTCCGTGAAACGCGAGTGGCACGCGGCATAGAAGGTCACGCCGAGATGGAGGTCACCGAATACGATCCTCCTCACCGGTTTTCGACCGTATTCTCTGACGGCGGTTATCAGGCAACCTACCACTACTCTTTCAAGGCCGACGAGTCGGGGACCCAAGCGGAGTTGGAGTGCGTCGTCGGTGGTCGAGGCTTGAAACAGCTGATGGTCCCCATCGTCGCGTGGTCAATGAAGAGGCAGGACCAGTCTCAACTGAGAAGCCTGAAGGCGGCCATGGAAGGCGACGGATAGACGCTGAGACCGGCCTCGCGCTGAAGGGAGACCAGCTATGGACCTGGGCATAGAAGGCAGAGTCGCGCTGGTGACGGGGGGCAGCAGGGGGCTCGGGCGACAATCGGCGCTGTCACTGGCCAACGAGGGCGTCAGCGTGGCCATCTGTGGCCGTTCTAAAGAGACCCTTGACACGGCCGTACGTGAGATCGAGACCTCAGGCGTGTCGTCGATTGGCGTGGTCGCCGACGTTTCCGACGCGTCCGCGGTCGAAGCTCTACACCAGCAGGTGGTGGAAGGCCTCGGTGCCGTCGATATCCTCGTAAATAATGTCGGCGGGAGTCTATCGAGGTCTGACATTGTGGGTACGTCGATTGAAGACTTTCGGGGCACCTTTGACCTTAACCTCTTTGGGAGCATCCACCTCATGAAGCTGGTAATCCCGCATATGCGGGAGCAGCGATGGGGGCGGATCATCAACATCGCCTCGATCTATGGCCGGGAGTACGGTGGCAACGTATCTTACATGTCTGCCAAGGCCGCTCTTATAGGTGCGACCAAGCATGCGGGAGTCTCCCTGGCGAAAGATGGAGTCCTGGTCAACAGCATCGCCCCGGGCTCGATATCTCACCCAGGTGGGAGCTGGGAGCAGTACCAACGTGACAACCCGCCCGAAGTTGTCAAAGACTTCATAGACAAAAACCTACCGATGGGAAGGTTCGGGTGGCCCGAACCGGTCGGCGACCTGGTCGCATTCCTTGCCTCAGAGCGGGCCGGCATGATCACCGGCGCCAGCATCAACGTCGACGGTGGCCAGAGTCACTCGCTGATCTAGTGCGCTAGTACTTGTCCGGAACTGCACACGGCCGTTCGTCCTGAGCCTGTCGAAGGACCGAGATAGGTGTCCAACCACGGGGTACCCATGCAGGACCGAATACAGGTCGTCGAAGGCGACATCACCAAGCAACAGGTAGACGCTATCGTCAACGCTGCGAACACTACTCTGCTCGGTGGCGGTGGCGTCGACGGCGCGATTCACCGCGCGGCCGGCCCCGAACTCCTTGAGGAGTGCCGAACGATAGGCGGCTGCCTGACCGGCGAAGCCAAAATCACCAAGGGCTATCGGCTGCCCGCGAAGTGGGTCATTCACACCGTCGGCCCAGTGTGGCATGGTGGCGACCAGGGCGAGGATGACCTGCTGGCCAGCTGCTACAGCAACAGCCTGGCGCTTGCTGAAGAGCACGGCGTCACGTCAGTAGCCTTCCCGGCCATCAGCACCGGCGCATACCGCTTTCCGTTGGAGCGCGCAACCAAGATCGCCATCGACGAGACTAGGTCTTTTTTAGCGCAAAACTCGGCTATCGAAAAGGTCCTCTTCGTCTGCTTCAGTAAGACGGACTCCGAGACCTACGTAGCCGTCTTGGAGGGGCCGGACTTGTAGAGACGCCCCGCTGGGGCGTCTCCGCCTACACCCTACACCGCAGGCAGCTTGGCCCTCGAGTGGTCCAGCACCGCTGGATTGATTACGTTATCCGGCATCTTGCCCTGGAATACCCGCGCGACCTCTCCCGCGGCGCGTTCCTCCAACTCGAGGACCGCTTCCTGAGAGAAGAAGGCCGTGTGCGGGGTTGCGATCACGTTCTTGAGCTGTAACAGACGATGGTCTAGTGGTGGCGCGACGTCCTCGACCACGTCCACTCCGGCGCCTGCGATCCGGCCCGATGTCAGAGCTTCGTACACGGCATCCTCGTCGATCAGACCGCCCCTGGCAGCATTGATCAGGAAGGCGTCCGGCTTCATCTGCGCAAGCTCGTTCTTCCCGATCATGTTCCTGGTCTCGGGAATCAGGGGGCTGTGGAGCGTAACAAAGTCGGACTCCCTGAGCAGCGTCGGTAAGTCCACCATCTGCGCTCCATGCTCCGCTACGGCCTCGGCAGAGATGATAGGGTCGTAGGCCAGCACCTCGAACCCGAAGGCCAGCGCCTTCGAGCAGACGGACCTCCCTATCCTCCCAAAGCCAACGACACCCAGCTTCTTGCCCCTCAGTCGCATGATGCGCATCCCGAGCCCTTCCGCTCCCCAGCCCTTGGTCTTCGTGGCGACGTCGAAGAGGACGATACGCCGGTTCCACGCCAGGAGCAGGGCCATGACGTGGTCCGAGACCTCGTCGACACAGTAGTCCGGCACGTACGTGACGACTATGCCCAGCTCCGTCGCGGTATCGACCGCAATATTGTCGACGCCGACCCCGTACCGCCCGACGACCACGCACTTCTCGGCCGCCCGGACAACCCTGTCGGTAACCTTGGCAAAACAGGTCAGGATGCCATCGACGTCCCTGGCTAGCTCGGTCAGCGTCTCCTCGCTACCGTCAGGCGCGACCACCAGCTCGGCGTCCGCCCCCGCCAACACAGCCCGCTCAGGCTCCATTGATGGCCACACGTAGTCCGTTACCAGCACCTTCTTCGTCATTCGGCTTCTCCTTGGCTCAGGGTGTCGGCCGCCGGATTCATCGATGGGTCCTTCCAGTCGACGCCCCGCTGGGGCGTCTCAGAAAGCCCTACCACAGTAAACGAAAGGCCCCCGCTGAACAAGAGCCCTCGACGAGCTCCCTCGATACGTCCCGATGCCGCATCGGGACTACTCGGGATGAACGGGTGGGTGAGTTTCCGTTCGTGGTGAGCCTGTCGAACCACTGATCAGCAGACCGGCCTTGCACAGAAATCAGCCATGCCTGTTACGTGCCGCACGATGTTGGATGAAAACACCGAGAGGCGGGCGCACGCAGTGCGCCTCTACACTCCCAACAAAGTGTGAGTTACCTGTTGGGCAACCGGAGGCTGGCCTCGCTCGACACGTCCCCCCGATGCCGCATCGGGGCGCCATCGGGACTACTCGGGACGAACGGGGTTGGTTAGGTTCTGAAAAAGTGTCTCATTCTGTCTCATTGTGTCTCATTCAGCTACGGATTTTGCCGCTCCGCGGGACAGCGGGGCAAAAGAAATGAGACAGGCCCTGTCGGGTCCGTCCCATTAGGTTAAGTATAGCACCGATGTTCGCGATTGTCGAGCGGCGGGGTTGGGAGAGCGACTTCCTGTGCAAGGCCGTAGGGGCGGGTTTGTAACCCGCCCTCTCGCCGTTAGTGTGTCTACCTGGCGAGCCAGCCTCGGACCTCGTCCGTCAGGTCGCTTCGTTTTGATGTCTTCAGAGTAACGTCGGGTAGTGAGTCGAGAAACGCTTTCCCGTACCTGCGCGAGATGATCCGACGGTCCAGAATGACGACCACGCCCCTATCGGTCTTGGTCCTGATCAGCCGGCCGAATCCCTGTCGCAGGCGCAGTATCGCCTGCGGGACGGCGTACTCATCGAACGGTTCGTCGTATAGTTCGGACCGCGACATGAACACCGGCTCGGTAGGAACCGAGAACGGCAGCCGCGCCACCAGCAGTACCTTCAGGGCCTCGCCCGCCAGGTCAACGCCCTCCCAGAAGCTTGCGGTACCTAGAAGTACCGACCGCGGGTTGTCCAAAAAGGTCCGGACTAGCTGGTGAGGGGGACCATCGATGCCTTGAGCCAGCACGTCGATCTCCTCGGCCTGAAGGCCCTCGCGAATCGCACCCGCGGTCTCCCTCAGGGATGCGTGCGATGTGAACAGTGCCATCGTGCGGCCGCCCGCGGCGACGGTCGCGTCGGCGATGGCTTGTTGCATTGCCGAACGGTACTCCCAGGACGTCGGCTCCGGCATGTCTTCCGGGACGCACAAGAGAGCCGCCCGCTGGTAGTCAAACGGCGACCCGAGCAGCAGCTCGTCAGCATCGTTGAAGCCGGTCCTCCCACGTATGTGCTCGAAGGTCCCCTCAGTACTAAGGGTGGCGCCTGTAAGCACGACCGACTCTTTTTGTCCAAAAAGTAGCTCTTCGAGTTTCTCTCCCACATGGATCGGGGCCGAATACAGTGTCAAATCCCCGGTGTGGGAGGACCGGTCCACCCAGTAGATCCCGTCCGGTTGCGGCTGCGGTACGAACTCGGCCAGCCGTTGGCGCAGCTCCGTGTTGCGCTGAAGGATTTCGGCCGTCTCTATCATGAGGCCCTCGTAGTCGGCAACGCCAGCCTGGTCGAGGCCTTCCAGCGCGGAGATCAGTGCGTCTAGCTCCTTCCGTAGCTGCGCCAGGGACACGTCTACGGTCTCCCACTGGACCTCTAGCTCGGACCAGGCTGGCTGAGACCTGGTGGCGGAGGTGATCCGCGTCTGCTGCTCCGCGCTCGGGTTTTCGTCCACGATCTGGTCGATGAGTTGGCCGAGTAGCGCAAACATCCCCGCAAGGCTCTCCCGGACGGCCGGCAGCAGGCTCGTTATCCGGGCGGCAACCTCGTCGACCGTCGTCCTGCGAGTGTCCGCCGCGGACGAGGCTCTCAAGGACGTCGACACCGTGCTCAGTAGCCCCCGGTCGCCGCCCAGCAACTGCAGGTGGTCGTCGAAACTTCGCTGGCCTAGCTCGAACCCCAGGTGTCTGGTGGCCTCCTCCTCGAGGTGCTGGGCCTCGTCGACGATCAGGACGTCGTAGTCCGGGATCAGGGCACGACCTGCGGTAAGGTCTGACATCAGTAGGGCATGGTTCACTATCACCAGGTGTGCCGCTGCCGCCCGATCGCGGGCCGCTCTTAGAAAGCAGACGCCGTTCACACCGGTACACTCCCGGGCACCCTGGGCCGATAGCCGGTCCCAGGGCATCGCGGCGGTGCGTCTGCCCAGGTTCAACTCACTTCTGTCCCCTGCCGCCGTCGATCGGAGCCAGACCTGCACCTTGGCCAGCAGGCGGGCCTCGTCGTCGGAAAGGCTCTCACTGGAGCGAAGCGTCGACCATCGCCTCAGGCAGAGGTAGTTCGCGCGCCCCTTGAGCACGGCGAAGTTGAACTCGTCCCCCGCGAATCCGTCCACTTCGGCCAGGGCTTCGACGGCCGCAGGTACGTCTTTGGTCAGAAGCTGCTCCTGAAGGTTGATTGTGTTGGTGGAGACGACCACGCGCCTGTTGTTCGTCATGGCGGCGAGGGCGGCCGGAAGCAGGTAGGCCAGTGACTTGCCCACTCCGGTGCCGGCTTCGACGATGAGGCGCTTTCCCTCGTTGATAGCGTTGGCCACCGCTCGGGCCATCGCGATCTGCTCTTCCCGCTCCTCGAACCCGGGCATAGAGACATCTAGCCGCCCACCCTCTTTCAACAGCGAAGTGACCAGGTCAAGGTCTATCTTCTTGATCTTTTCGTTCGGACGCAGGATCGGCGCGTGGCGAAAGCGCTCCCTCAGATCTCGAATGTCGATACCCGTGGCCGATGTTGACTGCCGCGAAGGGGTATCTCCGGTCCGGGCGTGGTCGATGATCTTGTAGCTCGCCAGCCCTCTGAGGAAGTATGAAAGGACCCACGAGGAGCGAGATGCGAGCTGCTCCATATCGGCAAGCGTAAATACATCCAGTTCGGCAGCCATATCAGCGAGCTTGAGGAAGATGCCCCTGGCCGCGAGCGCGTCGTCCACCGCCCTGTGTGGCCGGGGATGAGAAATACCCAGCGTGTCGGCGAGCTTGGCCAGCGAGTACTCGCGGCTGTCCGGCATGAGGACGTACGCCAGGTCCCAGGTGTCGCACCGAGGGTTCGAGAGCCTCAGGCCCTTCCTGTCGAGGAAGCCGAGATCGAACGCGATGTTGTGCCCGACGACTGGAGCAGAGCCGATGAAGGGCGCGAGATCGCGTGCCACCTGCGAAAATGGCGGCGCGCGATCGATCTCTGCCTGAGCTATGCCGGTGAACCGTTGGATGAAAGTGCTCAGCTTTGCGGAAGGGTTGGCGAGCGAATGGAAGGTGTCGATAGTCCGGCTGCCCTGGAACTTTACGGCGGCCACCTCGATAATCTCGTCGGTATCCGGAGAGAGCCCCGTGGTCTCCAGGTCTAACGATACCCAGGTATCTTCGAGCGGCGAGCTGTACTGGTTAAGCAGTGTCACATCTTACCTACGTTCCGACTAAGGCACGGCCCTTCGATACGTCCCGATGCGACATCGGGACTACTCAGGGTGAGCGGAGATAGGAACTCCCGCCAATCGAGAACCCTAGCTCAGTGCTGCATGGGGTAGGGGCACGGCATGCCGTGCCCCTACTACGCGAGCAAACGGAGCCCTTCCCAAAGGGTCTCCTGTCTACGCACAGCCACAGGGTGGCAGATCGATTGTAGATGCGGCGCGGGTGGCGGTCAATGAAGAGTTAACCAGCGAGCCGGGGCAGCAGCCACCCAAAGATACCCGCAAACGTAAAGGTAAGAGCCGCGACGCCGACTGCAACCCGCCTCACCAGTAGGGCCAGCGGCAACGCCACGACGATCGCTACAACCACAATTGACATGCTGAAAGCGAGATTGGGGCTCCCCAGACCGGCCGCCGGATCCTGCGAGCTGCTCGCCCTGTAGAGCAGCCCCATGGCCGCGCCGAGGATGCTCCAGAGCGGATAGGCCAGGATGACGAGCCCCATGGTGAGGGTCATCGGGCGGGCCCTGTCTACGAAGGTGCGCAATGTCGGAGGCGGATCTTTGGCCAGGAAGAAGAGCATGAGAGACCCGACGGTCACGAACACCGAGGCCATCGCCAGTCCGCTGACCGCTCCACTCAATGCATAGCTCAAGCGGTCTTGTCCTCTGAAGGTTGCCAGGACGGGACAAGATGGGCCTCCCAGCCGTGTCGCTGCCGCAGCATCAGCTCGATCGCGGTCCCGTGCTCCTTTTGCGAAACGGGTGAAAAGAGCGACGGTCCGCTCCCAGCCAGATGTATCTCCCTCGCCCCCAGTGAATAGAACGCGTCCCGGTAGGCTTCGAGCGCCGGGAACGCCTGCAAGGCGACTTCATCGAATACGTTGAACAGGAACTGCGGAGGAACGTCGTTGCCTCCGCTGATTCGGGCCGCGAGCTTCCGGGTCAGGTCTCCCCGTGTGTAGTGAGCGGGTGAGAGACCGGCGTACAGCGACCCGGTCTTGTTTGGGAGCTCGATAGGCGGAGACAGGACCACGATCCACTTGAGCTCGGCCGCCGGCAGCGGACGGACGCGTTCTCCTCTCCCTTGCACCAATGCTGTGCCCCCATACAGGAAGAATGGCACGTCGGAGCCTAGTTGCGCCGCCAACGGGACCAAGTCGTCTGTGGATAGCCCCGTTCCCCATAGACGGTTGAGCCCCTTGAGTGTCGCGGCGGCGTCGGTACTTCCTCCACCGAGGCCTGCAGCGACCGGGATCTGTTTGCGAAGAGTGATGTGGGCACCTTGAGCGTAATTGGCGGTGTATTTGAGCAGGTGCGCGGCCTTGAGGGCCAAATTATCGGACGACACTAGCTCGGGGCGGTCGCACTCCAGAGTGACGTCGGCGGCGGGCTCGAGCGTGAGGGTGTCGTGCAGACTGACCGTCTGTACGATGCTGGCGATCTCGTGGTACCGGTCCTCGCGCCGCCCCAGTACCTCCAACGTGAGGTTGACCTTCGCGTGCGCCTCCAGCGTCATCAAGGGACAGCCCTGCTCGCCTGCTCCTCAGCTCTATCCGTCGTGTCTCGAAAGGCATCGTACAACCGGCCCCACTCGGGAAGGGAGAGCGTCTGGGGGCGCCGAGTCGGGTCGATACCCGCCCGCAGCAGCATCGCCCTCGTTTCCTCTGGTGAGATGTCGAGGCCGTGGCGGAGACAGTTGTGTATCTGCTTCCGGGGCGCGCTGAAGCCTGCCTTGACAAGGCGGAAGAAGCCCTCCGTAGAGTCGAGCGCCACCGCCGGCTGGTCGAGCACGTCGATGCGGACGACCGCCGACGTTACCTTGGGCGCAGGCCGGAAGGCGCGAGGCTGGACGTAGCAGACGACCTTCGGATTACCGTATAGCTGCGTTGCTACCGACAGCACGCGCATCTTTCCAGGCCTAGCGACCATCTCCTGCGCCACCTCCCGCTGGACGGTGACGACCATCAGGGTAGGCTTGTGCTCCGCCTCCAGGAACCGCCTGATGATTGGAGATGCGGCGTAGTACGGGAGGTTGGCAACGACCTTGTAGGCCGTGTCCGGGGCCACCATGGTGTCGATGTCGATGTCACGAGCGTCGGCCGTAACGACGTCAACGCCCGGCCGGTCGTGGAACTCGTGGGCCAGACGCTCGGCGAGGATCTCGTCCATTTCGACGGCAACCAAGCGCCCGGCACGCTCCGCGAGCGCCCGGGTCAAAAACCCGCGCCCCGGTCCCACCTCCACCACCACGTCGTCGGGCGAGAGGTCGGCGGCCTCGATGATCCGGCCGAGCACCCGCCGGTCGACGAGGAAGTGCTGGCCGAGCGATTTCTTAGCGCGAGGTCGGCCCGTCTCCTTGCTTGTCGCCTGCTCCGCCGAACTCTTCTCGGAGTTTACGATGAATGAAGCAGAAGTACTTTCAGTGACATTCATCAGAAGGTGTAACACTTGGCGCGTAAGGAGGGCGGAATGCGCGGAAGCGAGAACGGACCGTGCACCTCCGCTTCGATCTTCCCCGAAGACGTGTCGTGTGGGAGGCGGCTCGAGTCAGGCTGACCTACGGCACCCGGAAGCTACTGCTTACCGCTGCTTCCTTCCGGACCTGACGGGATTCACAGGTTTCCGCCGCGCAGGACCCGGCTCTCAACACCACCACCCACGGACAGAGGACTCGAGAGTCGACCTCCGAGAGGAATTTAGCCTCGCTATAGCGGATTGCGAGTACAGGGCACCGCTAACTCCCCGCCTAGCACGGCCCTGAAATCAGAGTACAGGGTACGAGGTACAGGGTCAAGGGTGTGGGGTTTGGGGTTGGGGTTGGGGTTTGAGCACCTCTTAGCCAGCGTGAATCTGAGATTACATTAAACCCCCCAGCGCTCAAAGCCAGGGAACAAACCCGGCAAACGTGACGTCTATATAAATAGCAGGCTGATCCGTAGCCGTATAAATCAACCCGAGGTGAGAGTGATGAAAAAGCCGCAGATGGTCGCCACGATTCTAGTGATGGTGGCGCTGCTTTTGATAGGAGCAGCATGCGTAAGTGATGAAGCTAGTCCCGAAACCGCGGGCCTCAGCCCGCTTGGGCCCGAACAGGTTGCCCCAGCGTCCGGAGAGGCAAGAGATGAGGCTGATGACCCCTCGAGCGAGCAGGTCTCTTCGGGCATGATCATACCGCGGCCCAACACCATCGAGGACCTCGTAGGGCAGTCCCACGTTATCGTACTGGGCACTATCAGCTCTGTCGTCGGTGAGATCCGATTTGGGGCATATGGAGAGGACGGCAACCCAATTAGCGCTGGCGAGGAGCCTGGAACGCCGTATACAGACTACGAGGTCCGGATCGAGAGCGTCCTGAAAGGTCGTAGTGGTGTTGAAGACGGAGGCGTACTCGTGCTGCGCATGTTCGGTCACCTAACCCCGAATCCACCGAAGGACACCGATGGACGGCGTGAGGAAAGCGGAAGGGGGGTGAGGGAGCTACAGGGGAAATAGTCTGGGTTCCATTTGGGGTAGGGAGGTCGGCGGACGGTCTTCATCGCCGCACAGGGGCCCCTATGGCCGTCTGCGGGAGCTGCGATGCGCGGGATGGCGAGAGAATACGCAGCAGGGAACTCTCTCGGACCGGGCTGGCACGAGTCTGCGGGGATCTTCGGTTGTCCGGTGGGTGGGTCGGTCGCCGACGGTGCCGTCAGGCCGGGAGTGGAATGGCTCGCAGCCGGGCCAAGGCACGGCTGAACTTCTCAGCCCAAGGCCAGCGATCCGGAAGATGCAGGGTCAACCGGCGTGCCGAGCGGGTGAGCCGTCCGGCCAGGGAGAAGAACCGCCGCCGGAGGGTCTTGGTGGTGGCTATCCGCTCTCCCAGACCGATCCGCGCCGTCCAGCGGGCCAGGTTGTGGGCCATCGTCTGGACGGCCAGCCAGGCGCCGTTGGCGGCGAAGCGGCCCGAGGGGAGATGGTTCAGCCCGACGCCGTACTTGAGGTCGCGTATGGCATTCTCGATCTCGGCGTGGCGGCGATGGTCAGCCTCCAGTTCGAGCAACTCCCCGTCCCGGTCGGTGATGAAGCCATGATAGCTGTATTTGGCGAAGAGGGCCAGTTGGGAACCGGGCGTCGGCTTCACCCGCCGGACGATGAGCCGTACCGGCGCGGCGTCCGCCTCGGCCTGGAAGGGAGTGCAGGTGGTCTCGGCTACATCGGCGGCACCGTCCATCCAGTAAGGAATCGGCGTCCAGGCATCTTCGAGTATCGCCTCGATGAGATTGTGCAGGCTTTTGTGCTGGCGGATGGTGATGGAGAAGCGGACATCCATCTTGCGGCAGACGGATACCACGCCATGAGTGTAGAACCCGCTGTCGGCCCGTAGCGTGAGTCGTCCGTCGGCCCCGGCGTAGCGCACCCGTCCCACCGTCTCCCGCAGGAAGTGGGCGGCGCCGCGGGCGGTGTTGGCCCGGCCCTCGCGCAGCCGGGACATCAGCACGTCTCCGGTGCCGGCGGCGATGGCCGGCAGCGGGTGGTAGCCCCGCTTGCCGGTATAGCCGTGGTGGCGGGCGCCCTCCTTGGCCAGTCCGTAGGTCTCGCAGATGGTGGAGTCCAGGTCAATGGTCAGGGGCCCGTCGCCGGGTCCCGCCCCGGCCTGCCAAGCCCGGGCCAGCAACTCGCGGCTCACCCGGTCGAGTTGACGGACGTGGCCCCACCGGAAGCTGCGCAGGAAGGTGCCCAGGGTGGATGGCGCCTTGACCGTGCCGCCCAGGGTGCAGGCCGTCCCCCCGGTACGCAACACATCGGCGTCGTCAATGCAGTCGCCCCCAGCCAGCGCAGACGCCACCAGCGTCACCATCTTGTCGCTCGTGTTCGCCCGCCCCGGGGCATCGCCCAGGTCGAGGCGCTGCCGGACGAGTTCGGCAGGCCGAGGTGCCGCGCCAGGGTGGCCGGAAGGAGCAGCCCGGCATTGGCCACCAAGCGGCGGTCGTCGAAGGTGATTTGGATCCGGTCGGGGTGGTTGCGTGGCAGCATCTACTGGGTGCTCCTTTTCCGGGGCCGTTTTTTTGCTACAAAACCATTATCCCAGAAGCACAGGAGCACCTTCTTGCCGCCTCAGGACGCTAACCCGACGCCCTCCTTCGGTGGATTCGGGCTTAAAGACATCCGGATGCGCCGAAAGCATCTCTCTCAGCCGGGTTCCGTCCACAGTCGTAACACCGTCGATCTCACCAGGCGGGTTCAAGAACGGGACAAACAGCCCGGGGTATCGTTCCGAGGCGAGGCGCGCAATCTCCAGGACACTGTCGGGCTGACTCGAGAATACTGAGAAATAGGAGAAAGCGCTGTCGGTCCCCTCTGACTGCAAGGTACAGGCGATCGCGTCGAGGGTGATGTTCCTTCCAGCGGTGGGGAATTGGTCCACCGAGGAAAAAGACCCATCGTCTGGCCCATCGAAATCGTCGCGGTAGCTGTAGCCGCTACCAGCGAACCCTTGTAGCTCGCTCTCGCCCTCCTCGAACCCCAACGGTGTGTCAGGAAGCGGCAGCATGTGCAGATGTGTATCGATTAGCCTCCCGTGATAGTAGTCGGCGGGGTACGTGACGTCGAGTGGCGCAGGGCATTCCTGGGAGGAGAACGACCCCTCTACTCTGTGTTGCCACGCTCGCTCGAAGTCGGTGAGAGCGGGCCCAGGTGTCGGGATTCGCGTAGCCGAGGGCGTTGCGGTTAGCGGGGGCGTGGCCGAGGGCGTTGCAGTTAGTGTGAGCGTACCCGTGGGTGTTGCGGTTGGCGCACGCGTAGGCGTGGCGGTTGGCGCGGGTGTTGGATTCGGCGTGGGAACTGCCGTGGCCGTTGCCGGCGGCATGGGCGTTGGTCTCGGTGTGGGAACTCCCGTGCGCATTGGCGTGGCAGTTGGTGTTGCGCTCGACGTGTGAATAGCTGTAGGCGTCGGCGTGGCGGTTGGTGCTGGGCGTCGGCGTGGGCGTCGGCGCGGCGGTTGGCGTTGAAGTATCAGCTGTAGGAGTGACGTTAGGCGGAGGCGTAGGGTTCGGTTCCGGCGGGGCGCAGGTCGTGATCAGTCCGACGCCGACAAGGACTATGGGTAGCCAACGCAGCCTCATGAGGGCATTTTAACGGCTGCGGCCGTGGGCTAGCTAGCGTGCGGCTACCGCCGCCTCGCCGCGGGCCAGATGGGCCTTGAGGTACTGTCCTGTATAGGAGTGCTCCATCTGGGCGACTTGCTCGGGCGTACCCTCGGCGATGACTCGTCCTCCCGAATCTCCGGCGCCAGGGCCAAGGTCGATGATCCAGTCGCCGTTCTTTATCAGGTCCAGGTGGTGCTCAATCAGGATCACGCTGTTGCCGGCGTCGACGAGCCGTTGGAGCACGCCCAGCAGATGGGCGCAGTCCTCGAAGGAGAGACCGGTTGTGGGCTCGTCTAGGATGTATAGGGTACTTCCCGTGGCCCTCTTGGACAGCTCCGTTGACAGCTTCACGCGCTGCGCCTCTCCTCCGCTGAGGTGCGTAGCCGGCTGGCCCAGTCGGATGTAGCCGAGCCCTACGTCGTACATCGTTTGCAGCTTGTTGCGCAGCTTGGGGATATTCTCGAAGAATTCCAGGGCCTCGGTCACCGTCATGTCCAGCACATCGGCGATGTTCTTGCCTTTGAAGGTGATCTCCAGCGCCTCCCGGTTGTAGCGCTTGCCCTTGCACACCTCGCAGGGCACCGTGACGTCCGGCAGGAACTGCATCTCGATATTGATGTACCCGTCGCCGGAGCAGGCCTCGCAACGTCCACCCTTAACGTTGAACGAGAAGCGCCCCGGCTTGTACCCGCGCATCCTAGCCTCGGGCACAGCAGCGAATAGCTCGCGAGTCGGGGTGAACATGCCCGTGTACGTGGCGGGGTTGCTGCGGGGCGTGCGCCCGATGGGCGACTGGTCTATGTTGACCACCTTGTCGACGTTATCCGTCCCGTCTATCGCGCCGGAGTCGCCCGGCCGGTCTTTGGCCTTGTAGAACTGCTGTGCCAGCTTCTTGTACAGGACCTCGTAGATCAGGGTGCTCTTTCCAGACCCCGACACGCCGGTGATGCACACGAGCTTGCCTAGAGGGATCGTGACGTCTATGTTCTTGAGGTTGTTTGCCCTGGCCCCCCTCACGGCGACCGCGGACCCGTTACCAGGACGCGTGGACTGAGCCCTCGGTATTGAGCGGCGGTATCCGAGGTACTGGCCGGTGAGTGACTCTGAAGCCTCGATAATCCCATCAACGGTGCCGGTCGCTACGACCTTGCCCCCATGTTCACCTGCGCCCGGGCCCAGGTCTATGATATGGTCCGCAGCCCTCATGATGGCCTCGTCGTGCTCGACTATGAGGACAGTGTTGCCGAGGTCCCGGAGTCGCCGCAAGGTCTCGACGAGTCGCGCGTCGTCTATCGCGTGCAGGCCAACGGACGGCTCGTCAATGACGTAGAGCACGCCCATCAGGCCAGAGCCGATCTGAGTCGCCAGCCGTATTCGCTGGGCCTCTCCCCCGCTAAGAGTGGATGCTGTGCGCTCCAGAGTCAGGTAGTCGAGACCAATGTTGACGAGAAAGCGCAGGCGTGTCTCGATCTCCTTCAGTATCTGGGACGCTATGACCTTCTCCCTATCCGAAAGCACACTGTCCACGTCCGGGGAATGTGTGTTGCCGAACGGTGCGTCAGAGCCATCCTGGTCGGGGACAAGGGCCTCCGGCCGGTGCCAGGTCGCGAGATCTTGGCCGTCGCCGTCGGACCCGTTGGTAGCCGGTTTCTCGCCTGCGATTGCACGAATCCACGCCAGCGCCTGGTCGATGGACTTGCCTGTGAACTCCATTATGTTGAGCCCACACACGGTAACCGCCAGCGCCTCAGGTTTCAGCCGCCGGCCTCCGCATGACTGACACGGCCTCGACGCCATATACCGCTCGATCTCCGAGCGCACGTAGTCGGACTCGGTCTCGCGGTATCGCCGCTCCAGGTTGTTTATTACTCCCTCGAAGGTCGTGTCCCACTCGAAGGTGCGGCCCCTCTGAGTGTGATGTCTCATCCTGATCGACTTACTTTTGTTGCCATAGAGGATGAGGTCCAGGTGCTTGTCGCTAAGCTTCTTGACCGGGACCTTGGTCGAGATACGGTGTGCTCTGGCTAGCGAGTCCAACAGACTTGAGAACCACGGGCTGGATGAGCCGGCGCGCACCCAAGGCTGGATAGCTCCCTGTGCCAGGGTAAGGTCTTTGTTGGGAAGCACCAGGTCGGGGTCTACTTCCAGCCGGTAGCCGAGACCTGTGCACGTGGGACACGCGCCGTGTGGGTTGTTGAAGCTGAAGGTGCGTGGCTCGAGCTCTCCGAGGCTTATGTTGCAGTGGACACATGCGAACTGCTCGGAGAAAAGCATATCTTCGCCGTCTGCTATCGACACCAACACCACCCCGCCGGCCATCTTCAGGGCAGTCTCCACCGAGTCGGCGACCCTGCCCGGCTCCGCGCTGTCGCCTATAACGAGGCGGTCGACGATCACGTCGATCGTATGCCACTTCTTCTTGTCGAGGTCAAACTCTTCCGAGAGGTCATGCGTTTCGCCGTTCACTCGCACCCGGACAAACCCGGACTTGCGAGCGTCCTCGAACACCTCCTTATGCTCACCCTTCCGGCGCTTCACCATAGGCGCCATGATCTGGATCCGGCTTTCTTTGGGCATCGACAGGACAGAGTCCACTATCTGCTGCACCGTCTGTTTCTCGACCGGGCGGCCACAGTTGTAACAGTGTGGATGTCCGACCCTGGCGAAGAGAAGACGAAGGTAGTCGTAGACTTCGGTGACGGTGCCGACAGAGGAGCGAGGGTTGTACGACACGCCCTTCTGGTCTATGGAGATGGCTGGGGACAAGCCCTCGATGTAGTCGACGTCCGGCTTGTCCATGCGCCCCAGGAACTGCCGTGCGTAGGCGGACAGCGATTCGACGTAGCGCCTCTGCCCCTCGGCATACACCGTGTCGAAGGCCAAGGAGCTTTTGCCCGAGCCCGAAACGCCGGTGACGACGGTCAGCTTGTTACGCGGGATCGTGACGTCTACGTTCTTGAGGTTGTGCTCGCGGGCGCCTCGGACGACGATGTTTTCTAGCGGCATTTTTGTGCGTACTCCAAGGGGTCGAGGGGTGAAAGGGCCAACCTTAATTGTACCACCGGGGGCGAGATCATGGCAGGGTGCCATGTCTGTTTTGTGAGGCCCCAATAGGAGATCCTGGAAGAGGCCACTGAGGTTGTAGCTACGGTAGTCCTGTGCTATACTGGCACCGTCGAGATTAGGCTCAGGGTAAGGAACTCACTTGTCCTACGTGACGCTTCGAGACGGTGAAGACGGCGAGGGACTACTCAGGCGGTTCCAGACTTCGATGCAGCGCTCAGGGATAATGCGCGAACTGAGGAGCCGCAGGTTCTTTCGCTCCAAGGGTGAGCAGACCCGTCTTGACCGTGCACGGAGTCTGCGCCGTATCCGCCGCCGCAAGAACCGGTAGCAACCGTCGCCCTCCGGGCGGTCTGTCTGCGACCCCAGACTGCCGACTCGCCTGGCTGATAGCTTTCTAATCCGCCCCAGATCTACGCTCTAGGCCGTCTATCCTCACGCTGATCGTCTTTCGTACCTTGCCGTCCTGCGGACCACGGCGCCTCGTCACAGTCATGACAGCGCCTTATTGTGCCACGTATTCGGTGCGGCCGAGCCGGCACTTCAACCATTCGCCGACGCTCTGTTAACATGTCGGAACGGGTCATCAGATCTGCTGGGGCATAATCCCAGTTGGGCGCATGGTTGTGGGGGAGGACTCTGAATTGTCCTGGCGCTCTCGTTTCCTGATAGCCACGTACGTCCTATTATTACTCACCGTCGGCGCCTGCGGTGAGGGCGAGCCAGCCGAAGAACCCCTTCCGACGACGATCGCCCTGACCGTCCAGCCGACTCATACTGCGGTTCCGCAGGCTGCGTCGGCCGTTCTTCCTACCGTTACACCGGTACCGCTGTCGACGCCGACCAGGGTCGCCGTCGAGGTCAGCGCGCAGCCATAACCTCTCACCGTTACGCTAACTCCAACAGCGCCCCCAGCGCCGGCCGCTGTCCCATCTCCGACTGTAGAGCCCGTGCTCGTAGCTGCCTCACCCGAACCGACTGCAACAACCCAACCCGAGCCGGCGACGGTCACGCCGCTACCGACCGTAACTACGGCGCCGATGGCAGCGACTGCCACACCGGAGTCGACTCCAACCGCGCTACCCGTCTTGGCGACCGCCACGCCAGAGCCGACCCCAACCGCGGTACCGGTGGCAGCGACTGCGACCCCGGAGCCGACTCCAACTGCACAGCCTGTCCTGGCTACCGCCACGCCCGAGCCCACCCCACCCCTTGCGACCCCGACTGTCACCGCCGAACCAACTTCGACTCCCGTGCTTGACGCGGCAGTGGCCACGAACGGGGCTTCTGTCGTCGGCGAACCGGTCTTGCTGAGCGAAACTCTCACGACCGTGGAGGTCGTCAAGCTTCTCAAGCCCTCCGTCGTGCACGTTGCCACTGAAAGGCTGGCGATGGGGATGTTCACGCAGCCGACTCCGCTCCAGGGCGTCGGAACCGGGGTAGTGCTGGACTTAGAGGGTCACATCCTAACGAACAATCATGATTCTCTCGTAAAAAGTCTGTTCAGGTCGAATTAGAACAACCGTGCCCACGCCTGGGTACAATATACAGTCTCTGTTCCGTATACTACCCCAACATACGGTAGCGCTCAGATGTGCTAACTCGCTAGAACTTCCTCAAACCGGGTTTTTACGAGGGAATCAATCATGTCGTCGAGGAAGCGCAGAATATCATAGTGACCTTGAACACCGGCGAGAGCTTCTCGGCTGAGCTGGTCGGGGGCGATCCCAAGACAGACACGGCGGTAATCAAGATCGAGGCGGAGGGACTTCAGCCTGCAGCCCTAGGCGACTCGTCGGCACTCGAAGTGGGTGAAGACGTGATCGCCATCGGCCATGCGTTAGGGCTACCCGGCGGCCCAACGGTCAGCAAGAGCGTGGTCAGCGCGCTGGGACGCTCCATAGAAAGCAACCGCGAGTTCCGGATCGTCATTGTGGACCTGATCCAGACTGACGCCTCGATAAACCCAGGCAACAGCGGCGGGCCGCTAGTGAACGCCAGCGCCAAGGTGATCGGGATCAACACCGCCATCATTCCGCAAAGCCAGGGTATTGGCTTCGCGATCAACATCAACGACGCCGCGGGGGTCGCGGCCCAGTTAATCGAGAACGGGGTCGTGCTCAGGGGCTTTCTGGGGATCTCCCCCGACAACGTCACTCCTCCGATAGCGACCCAGTTGGAGCTGCCGGTCACAGAGGGCGTCTGGATTGAGTCCGTGGGCGAGGGTGGCGCGGCGGAGGCGGCGGGTCTTCTGCCGGGCGACATCATCGTGCAGCTCGGGGATACCCCAATCGCCAACACAGGCGAGCTAGCCAAGTTCCTGATAGACCACCCCCCTGGAGAGACAGTATCTGTTGTCTACTTCAGAGGTGCAGACAGAACGACCGGGGAAGTCACTCTGGGCGAGCGTCCGCCGACACCGTAGCCGTGAGGTCGGAGATTTGCGAACAGTTTCACAACGGCTGCGGTCTCACTCCGAGCGATCAGTCGGATTGCGCCATGGGGCCCCCTCAGTCTTGCGCATGAACTCGCTGTGCAGGGTTGCGTTGGATGCGACTAGCCCGTCGCTGTAGAGCCCGGCACGCACCCCACTGCGGTCGGTTATCACGCCACCAGCCTCTTCCACGAGCAGCATGCCCGCGACCTGGTCCCAGGGCTCAAGGCGATGGTGGAAGTATAGATCGGTACGGCCCGCGGCGGCGTAGGCAATCCCGAGGGCCGATGAACCCATTATGCGAGCCGTCTGCATCCCAGGCCATATCGAGCGGACCACATCCAGGCCGTTGATCGCGCCCTCGTTGTTGTAGCTGAGGTCCATCCCGACGATGCAGTCCGCGATGGCGGACTTGTCCGACACCTTTATAGGCTCTCTGTTCAGAAAGGCCCCCTTGTCTTTCTCGGCTTCGAATATCTCGTCCCTCGCCGGGTCGTAGTTGACGCCGACCAGGGTCTCGCCGTCCAGCGCCAGGCCTATCACTACAGAGTAGAAGGGAATGCCCGAGGCGTAGTTCCGCGTACCGTCGAGAGGGTCTACTATCCAAACGTATCCCGAGTCGGCTCTGGCCCCTGCGCTCTCCTCGCCCAGGGTGTCCATGTCCGGGAACTCCTTCCGCAAGATTCCCAGGACCTCCTTCTCCACCGCGGTGTCAACATCGGTGACGATGTTCCCGCGGCCCTTGAAGGAAACGTCTTTCACCTTGTCGAACCTTTCGACCAGTATCTCACCGGCTCTTAGTGCGGCCTCGCGTGCTACCTGTGACGCCGTCTTTCCACTCTTGCTTCTGGGAATGTCCTTCAGATCGAACCTCTCTTGCCGGCCGACCGGAGCTGCTCTCAAGGCCTGCCTATAGTGTAATTGGATTAGGGCAAAGCAGGAAGCTACGTTCGCGAATACGAGTTTAGCAGCGGCTCATGGAAGGGTCAATTCGGCTCCCCGACGAGCGCCACCCTCAACTCTGAGGGTCGCGAATGAGGAATCCATGTTAATATACACGGAAGGTAAATAGAGCGAGGCTCCAACTAGGCCCCCAGGCCTGTGGCATCAGCAAGCCTTGCGAGCCTGAACTGCCTGAACCGCTGCTACAGGTCATTGAAGACCGTCCTATCTGGCAATACACTAGGGTTATTACCTATATACCAGCACACCCTTTTGACGGTACCATCGAGCAGGGGGCACAGAGTCAGCAATGACTGGGAACCAGAGAACCTCGCGTAGCTCGACTTCAAAGAAGCTTGCGATATTCGGTGTGCTTATCACCGGGACTGCCGGAATAAGCATGGCCGTCTATTCGATAATCGGCGGGGAGGAAACGGGCGCGGGCGCGTTGCTGGCGGCATCGGCACTCGCCTTCGGATTGCTCGCCGCCAATGTGGACCGCGTTCCTCGCGGCTCGGCATCGAAAGATTCTTCTGGTGAGGCGGAGATGGCGGACAGCCCCAGCCTGGAGGTCCCAACCGGAGTCCAGTCTGTCGCCGCATTCGCTGGGGGAACACAACAGGACGGAGGACGAGTTAACGGCGGCCAAGCAACACGCTCTCGACCGGCGGCTGTGGCAGTGATCGACGCCGAGCCCCTGACAGATCGCGAGATACAGGTGTTGTCCCTGGTCGCAGAGGGGAATTCAAACAAGCTAATCAGTGCGACCCTGGGAATTTCCGAACGAACGGTCAAGAACGACCTGGCGACCACGATGACCAAGCTCCGGGCATCCGACCGGACCCATGCCGTGGTTACGGCTGTCCGGCTGGGATGGCTTGGCCTATAGCCCAGGTTTACCGCTCCAGCGTAGTTCTCCCACCGCCGCGCAACACATCGGGACCGCCAGCAAATATCCGGCCCGCACCGCCTTGTCAGCGGCTATGATATGCCTACGGAGAGGCAAGTTACGGTGCGGACGATTCCGCTGATCGTATGGATCTGGCTGGTAACTAGGTCTCCAACCGCATTTAGATCGGGCGCGGCTACCACTGTAATGATGTCGTAGGGTCCTGTCACCGCGTCCACGTTCTCCACACCTGACAAGCTCCTCAGCTCAGTCGCGACGTCCCTCGACTTGCCCACCGCCGTCTCTATTAGAATGTAGGCCTTGGTTGCCATCCGCTACCTCCGGAAGATATAACACGAGCCCGTGACACGCTTGGATGCTGGCCAGCACGGGAGGCTATCCAAAAGACAGGGTGACCGCATTCTAAGACCGCCACCACAGGTGTGTCAACGTGCTCCCATCCTAGCGGGTCGGACCCCCGACGACGGAGTTTCGTAACCTGATAAATCCCGAGTGTACAGACACCATACAAATGGTATTATGTACGCAGGTAACACCAATGATCGTCCCAGAATCACGAGACCAGGCCAGCTGCCCAAGATGCGGAGAGCATATGAGAAGGGAGCGCGACGGCGTGCGCGCACCACCTAAGCCTCAGGTCTTCTGGTTTTGTGTCAACGCTCAATGCGAAGAGGGAAAGCAAAACCAGATCTATAGCGGAGGCTAGCTTTCGCCAGGCCAGCTTGCACCCAAGAACTGGGCGAAGAATCAGACCCGTCGAAGCTCAAGGAGGTCTCACCAATGAAGATGTACATTGCCGGTGAATGGATAGACAAGGCCGAGACGATTCCAGTAATGAACCCCTACGACAACTCGGTCGTGGACACCGTGCCTCGAGGAGACCTTAAGGACGTAGAAGCGGCCGTCGCCAGCGCCGAGCGCGGCGCAAAAGAGATGGCAAAACTCTCCGGCTATCAGCGATTCGAGATACTCCGCAAAGCCGCGCGCCTGATGGAGGAGCGGCTGGAAGACCTCGGGCGCACGATCACGTTGGAGGAGGGCAAGATAATCTCGGAGGGACGGACTGAGGCTGCCCGGGCCGTTCAGACGATTGAGCTTTCGGGCGAGGAGGCCAAGCGGCTATACGGGGAGACTGTACCCCTCGACGGCGCAGCGAACTGGACGGGCCAGTTGGGCTTTACACTTCGCGTTCCCTGTGGCGTGATAGCAGCCATCAGCCCCTTCAACTTCCCGCTAAACCTGGTCTGCCACAAAGTGGGACCGGCCCTGGCAGCAGGCAACTCGGTCGTCATCAAACCTGCCACCGACACGCCGCTGGTCGCCCTCAAGATGACAGAGATACTGCTGGACGCCGGTGTGCCGGCTGAGGCCGTCCAGTGCATCACTGGCTCCGGCGGCCAGATAGGCGACGCGCTCGTAGGTGACCCCCGCGTACGCAAGGTCACCTTCACAGGCAGTAGGGACGTCGGCGAGCACATCTGCAAGACCGCGGGGCTCAAGAAGGTAACCATGGAGTTGGGCTCCAACGCTCCACTTATCGTCATGCCCGACGCCGACATGGAAAAGGTGGTCAGCGCCACGATCAGCAGCGGCTACGCCAACGCGGGTCAGGTGTGTATCTCGGCCCAACGGATCATCGCCAACCGTGAGATTTACGCAGACTACCTCGATGCTCTCACCGAGGGCGTGAAGGGTCTTAGCACCGGCGACCCGCTGGACGATACCGTCAAGATGGGACCCATGGTCCGGCCTCAGGATGCGGTCCGCGTGAATAAATGGATCACTGAGGCGGTGGGCAGCGGAGCGAGGACGCTGACCGGAGGTGACTACTCCGGAACACTGCACGCGCCGACCGTGGTAGCCGACGTGACCCCTGAGATGCGGATCTCCTGCGACGAGCTATTCGGCCCCGCGGTAGCCGTTACGCCCTTCTCCGACATCGACGAGGCGATCTCGATGGCAAACGACTCCAACTATGGCCTGAGCGCCGGCATCTTCACGCAGAACATCGACTGGGCGATTAGGTTCGCCCGCGAGGTGGACTCGGGCAACCTCATGATCAACTCCGGCCCTCAGTGGCGAGCGGACCTGATGCCCTACGGCGGCTTGAAGGAGAGCGGCATGGGCAAAGAGGGCCCAAAGTACGCGGTCGAGGAGATGACCGAGCTCAAGCTGGTCATTTACCACCCGTGATTTTGGCAAGCGTAGGAGCACGGTATGCCGTGCCCGTACTCGAGGATTGACAGACCTGGGCTCACCTGATAGATTGCGCGCACGGGCTGAATAAGTCCGTGCCCATTTGGAAGTCTTGCGTCAGCGGGACTTCTATTTGGTTTAGCGGCCGGGCTTCACCCACCTATTCATTGACTTACGACCGGGAACGTCGATACAATGGAGGGTGACTGACTTAGGAACAGAAATCAAGATGGTCCAGACGAAAGAAAAACCAAAGCCGCTCACGATCTCCATTTCGAAGGAGGCCGCCGACCACGTCAAGGATTTCGCTGATGTGGAAGGCAAGCCGAACACCAACCTACGCGTCGGTGTCAAGGGTGGGGGCTGCTCGGGGCTGACGTATATTCTTGACCTCGTGGAAGAGGGCAAGGAGGACGACAAGGTCCTGGAGGAGCACGGCTTGAAGCTGTTTGTCGACCGAAAGTCCTATGTGTTCTTGGCCGGCACTATCCTTGAGTATTCTGGCGGCCTGAATGGGAAAGGTTTTGTATTCAACAACCCCAACGCCAAGACCACCTGCGGGTGTGGCACGTCCTTCGGCGTTTAGTCAAAGGCGATAGCGAACGCTGACCAGGCGCCGCTCCGAATGGAGCGGCGGACTTGTTTAAGGGGAACATCGTTGGCAGAGATTGACACGGTCCAGACGGAGAAGGAGGTCGCCGCGGGAGGGCCGCCTCAGTTGTACAGTTCTCTTGCGGAAGAGTACAAGGCGCTTATCGAGAGAGTAGGCCTTCTGGATAGGTCTCACGTGGGGCGCTTGAGTGTCTACGGCGAGGACGCGCTGAACCTGCTCAACCGCTTGTCCACCAACGAGCTCATGACCCTCGAAGTGGGCAGGGGCGTCCCGACTGTTCTTACGTCGAACAAGGGTCGGATACTGGACCTGCTGCTCGTCCTGAGACTGGAAGACCACGTTCTGGTGCTGACGTCGCCGGAGAGCCGCCAGAAGGTAGCCGATTGGATCGACTTATACACCTTCGCTGAAGACGTGCGCGTCCAGGATGACGCTGAACAGACGGCCATGTTGTCGCTGGCCGGGCCAGGTGCGCCGGACCTGCTGGATGGCATTACGGGCCAAAGTGTCTCGTCGCTTGCACCCTACGATCACCTACAGGTTGGTATCGGCGACGTGGACGCCTCGATTATCCGCACCGACTTCGCCCGGCTCCCCGGGTATGACGTGGTCGTTTCCGTCGCCGAAGGCAGGAGCCTTTGGAGAGAGTTCTTAGCCAAGGTTGAGGAGGCCGGCGGCAGACCGGTCGGAACGCAGGCGTTGGAAACGACGCGAGTGGAGCAGGGCGTGCCGGCCTACGGGAAAGAAATTAGCGAGGAGTTCAATCCGCTGGAAGCCAACCTTCTTGAGGTCATAAGCTTCACCAAGGGTTGCTACGTCGGACAGGAGGTAGTCACCCGCCTGAACACCTACAAGAAAGTGCAGAAGCATCTCGTCGGGCTGAGATGGGACTCCGATCGTGTTCCCGAGGAAGGAGCGAAGCTGCTGGTCGACGGCGCGCAGGTTGGAGTCGTTACGTCGGCGGTACTATCGCCCAAGGATGGGAAGGCCATAGGGTTGGGCTACGCGCGAAAGGCATACGTGGAGCCAGGGACGGTTGTGGACGCAGAGTCCGCCAACGGCCAACTCGCAACCGAGGTGGTAGAGCTACCTCAGTAGGAGACCGTTGAGCTCATCGGACGGTCTCGACGACCTCGAGCACGCTGAACTCAGGGAGCGATAATACTACGAATGATGGCGTCGCGAGCCGCTTCCAGAGCGGGAACGGTGGTTGTCCCGTTGCCCGCGACACGAAGAGAGCGATAACAGTCCCGTGCGAAACGACTGCTAGGTTTTGGCCCGCATGCCGTTCTATCAGCAAGGCTAACCCCGACGCGAATCTCTGGTAGACTTGGTCCGCCGTCTCTAGACCAAATACTAGGCTTTCAGGCTGTTCAAAGAACCTCGCGATCGCCACCTCGTACTCATCCCTTGCCGCAAACCAGTCAACGCCGGTCCTGTTGTGCTCCTGCAGGCCCGCCGCGGTACTGAAGGGCAATTCGAGCACATTGGCCACGAGCTTGCCAGTCTCGGCGGCCTTTGGCTCAGTGCTCGCAAGGATTCCGTGGGGGTCGTAGGCCGCCAGCCTATCTGCCAGAGTCTTGCATCTAAGCCTGCCCGTCTCGGATAGATGCCACTGCGCCGCATCTAAATCGGGGTCGATCTCCGGCAGGGACTGTCTGACAAGAACCAAAACTGACACGAAGTCACCAGTAGATTTAGCCTGTCATACTGAGGCGCGTAGCCTCGATCGGCGGTGTAGACCTGCTAATTACCGACTATCGACGCTCCGCCGTCGACGACTATCACCTGCCCGCGTATCATCGCGGCCTCCTCGCTGCACAGGAACGCCACCACGCCGGCGATGTCGCCTGTCTCGACCATGCGGCCCAACAGCGTACGCTCGCCTGCGGCCTGCATCTCATCGCGGTTGGGGAAGTGGTCTAGCGCCTCGGTATCGACGTATCCGCCCGAGACCGCGTTGACCGAGATGCCCTTCGCCGCCAACTCCACTGCCAGGTAGCGGGTTATCGCCTCCAGAGCCGCCTTCGATGTTCCTACCGAGAAGTAGTTCGGCAGCACCCGTTGCGAGCCCAGGCTTGTGATGTTGACGATATGGCCCCCCTGGGTCATCAGTCGGGACGCCTCAATCGCGCAGAGCCAGGGGGCCCTGGCGTTGATGTTCATGGTCCAGTCCCAGTGTTTTTCCTCCAGTTCTACGGCTGGCCGCTGTACGCCAGAGGCAGCGTTGTTCACAAGGATGTCGAGTCGCGGAAACTCCTGCCCGACTGCCGCAAACAGCTGTCGTATCTTTTGGGCGTCGCCCAAGTGCGCCAGGACACGGAGACAGCGTACGCCCAGGTCCTGAATCTCCCATTCGGTCTGGGCGGAGGCCTCGTGGCTGCGCACGTAGTTGAAGGCGATGTCGGCGCCACGGCGGGCGAACTCGAGGGCGATCGCCTTGCCGATGCCCCGTGAGCCCCCGGTAACCAGCGCGACCTTGCCTTTGAAGGACGTGTCCACTTACCGCCAGATCATGGCCGGGCGCGCTGGCGTCTCATCAAACGGCCATGCCGCCGTCAACGCTGATCACCTGGCCGGTAATGTATTTGGCCTTCTCGTCGGCCAGGTAGGCCACCATATGGGCAACATCATCGACGTCGCCAAAATGGCCTTGCGGAATTACGCTGAGCCAGTAGTCCTTCTGCTCCTGGGTTAGCACCGAGGTCGTCTCGGTCTCGAGGTAGCCTGGGGTAACGCAGTTGACCGTGATGTTACGGGTCGCCACCTCCTTTGCCACGGCCTTGGTGAAGCCGATGACGGCGGCTTTGGAGGCCGAGTAGTTGGCCTGGCCGGCGTTGCCTCTTAGACCGACAACCGACCCAACGTTGATTATCCGTCCCCAGCGCTTCCGGAGCATGGCTCGAAGCACGGCGCGCGTGCAGTAAAAGGTGCCGTTCAGATTGGTCGATATGACGCTGTCCCAGGCCTCGTCCGACATCCTTACGAGAAGGCCGTCGTCGATGATGCCGGCGTTGTTCACCAGAATGTCTAGAGTGTCCCAAGCGCTTTGCACCGTCTCCACCATCCTGGTGACCTGCTCCAAGCTGGAGACATCGGCCCCGACAGTAATAGCCTCTCCACCTCGCTTGGTGATGATGGATGCGACTTCGTCGGCGGCTTCCGCCGAAGAACGGTAGTTGATGGCGACCTTGACACCCATCTCGGAGAGTCGCAGCGAAACGGCCCGTCCGATCCCTTTGGAGGCGCCCGTCACCAGAGCGGTCTTACCTGCTATAGCTGGATCAGCCAACTTGCCTACCACTCAAGAGTTTATCTTGTCTCGCAGGAGCGCCAGCTCATTGTTTAGCTTCGTTACCAAGCCGACATCGACCGCCCGTTTGGCTGTGGAGATGGCTCGGCGGACCGACTCGGCCCTACCGCGTCCGTGGCCTACGACGCTGACGCCGTTCACCCCGAACAGCGGCCCACCTCCATAGGTCTCGGTTACGTTGTTGACGTCGTACAGCTCGCTGACCAGTGCTGCAACCTCGGCTTCGGGAAGCTTCGTATCCAGGCGCTCTTTGACCAAGTCCGCCGTCGAGCTGCCCAGGCCCTCGGTAAGCTTCATGACGATATTGCCCACGAAGCCGTCGCAGACCGCAACGTCAGTCTTGTCATTCGGCAGGTCGTTGGCCTCCACGTTTCCGATGAAGTTGAGGCCGCTGTTGGCGATAAGCTCGGTGGCCTCCTTGGTCTGGCGATTGCCCTTGCCCGACTCCGCACCGACGCTAAGGAGTGCGACCCGGGGGCGTTCTATTCCCCAGAACTGGCGCGCGAAGACGTCCCCAATAACCGCGAAACTAAGCAGTTGGGCCGGTCGGCAGTCCACGTTCGTGCCCACGTCGATGATCATTGTGTGTGGGGCGAACCCGACGATCGGGCCTCCCAGGGCCGGCCGATCGATGCCTTCGATCACTCCGAGCGCGACCACTGCCGCAGCCATCGCCGCTCCGGTTGAACCCATCGTTACAGAAGCGTCAGCCTGCCCCTCCTTTACCAGACCGGTGGCTACGAGGACGGAGGCGCGAGGCTTTTGGCGTAGTGCCAGCGCTGGCTGCTCGCCCTCCAGAATTACCCCTTCCGATGGGACGGCGGCGATGGGCACGCCCTCGGTGTCGTGCTTCGCCAGCTCGGGCTGGACCTTATCGAGGTCGCCGACGAGTATGACCTGAACGCCGTCTTCCCGGGCGGCATCGACCGCTCCGGCCACGACCTCACCGGGGGCGTGATCGCCCCCCATCGCATCGACCGCTACCCTTACCAGCTTGTCGCCCGTTGCCAAACCATCCCCCTGCATTAAGGTCTACTGCGCGTGCGGAACGAGGACCGCAGCCTCCCCTGTAATGGCCGCCTCCCCATCCGGCTTGCGGACCCCGACAGAGCAGACCACTTCCATTCCATCATCTCGTTCACGGACCTTCTTTACCTCGCCGAAGGTGGTCACCTTCTCGCCCGGGAACACAGGAGCCTTGAACCTTAGCTTCAGCCGCCCGCCGCTCGGCCACGCGGTCTTGAAAGCTGTGGTCATCGACTCGGATATGGCGGCTGCTACCATCATCCCGTGCGCTATAGTCCTGCCAAACTGCGAAGAGGCGGCGAATTCCGGGTCGAGATGAATCGGGTTGAAGTCGCCCGACGCAGCCGCATACTTTTCGATCTGCGCCTGGGTCACAAGTTTCTCGACTATGGGTAGCTCTTCGCCCTCTTGCATATTCCGCCCGCTCTTGACCTAAACGGGTACGACCAGGGTGCTCTTGCCACTCATTACTTGTAGGCCACTGTCGTCTTCAGTCGACAGCTGGACAACCAAGAACCGCCACTCTCCGCGGACCGAGTTCTGTAGGACCGTCGCCTGGCACACCAATTTGTCGCCTATACGCGCTTCCCTTTTGAACTCCAACTCTTGTCCAGAGTGCAACGAGCCAGCCGGGACGGCCAATTCCTCGATGACCCCACGCAGGCCGAGCGCGGCCACCGCCATAGGAGGCACGACCGCCTGCATCTCGGCCTGCACATAGACTTCAGACCGGTCGTCCACGGCGTCGACGTACCCCGCGATGGCGTCGGCGTTCAGCTGGTAAGTACGCTGCGAGAGTACCTGGCCCGGCTCTATCGCGGAGTAGTCCACAGGCCTTTGCTTCCCGAACCAATCAGAGTCCGGCGTCGATTATATATTGAAGAGTGCTCGATTAGGAAGGGGCCGCGCGATTCCGGCGGCTACACCGCGACTCGGCTGGCGCCGCTAGGTGGCGTCGCTGGAACCGCCACGCTGCATCTCGGCCTCCTCGAGCCACCGCTCCAGAAGGACGAAGGACTCTTCGTTGCCGAAGTCGAGGGATGCTATGGAGATTGCACGGAAAAGGACGCCGGTCGACACCCTCGCGGTGACCGACTCGCCCAGAGGAGGTATCTTGGCCCCAAGTGCCTTGGCCACATAGGCCCCCGCTGCCATCCCTTCTCTGGTCAGGCTGCACTCGACAAGCAGCTGGTCCCGATGCAGGAGCTTTAGGCCACTCTCATCCTGGCGCAGCTCAAGGGCTACGTGTGCACTTGGGACCGAAGTAAGCTCGTCAGCGTATTCGGAGACCTTGGTGTGTGGTTCTGCCACTCTTCCTGCGCTCAGGGTATTGATGCCGTCTGTTCGCGTCCATCTAACAGCATCACTCTAAATAGAGTCGGGCCTTCCTCCGCATCCCTCTCATAGTACTTGGCATACGGGGCCCAGCTTGGATCGTTGACCCGTTTGAGCTCCTTGAAGCCGTACCTTTGGTAAACCGTGTGTGGCAACTGGCCATTATCCTGATGTATCTTCTTAGAGCCACGCACGAGAGCCCAGGCGAGGAGGCCGTCTATCGACTCCTGAGTCTGGAACCAGTCAATCATGGCCATCAGCAGACCGGTGCCGAGTCTATTGCCCCACATAGTCTTGTCGGCTGTTTCCCAGGTGCCTCCGGGCTCCCACCCGACGTGATAGCAGCCGAGCGTTAGGTAGCGGCCTCGAAGTCCAAGGGGTTCGGCAAGGCTGAAATCCCTCCAGGGCTCCGGACCGCCGCTCACGCCTCCCGCGTTCTTGAAGCTCGAGTCGTATTCGCGCACGTAAAGCTGGCCCAGGTAGCGGCCGTCTTCGAACGCCAGCATAGAACCGATGCCCTGCCTTTCGATCAACTCGCGGAGGTGGTCTGGTGACCTCCAGTCACTCGTCTCTACGCTTTCGAAGTCACTGACCTCGATGGGGCGGTACTGGATACTCATGGCAGCCTGTCAATCATACATTACTCGGGCTGATGCAGCTCTATGTCCGGTAGGGCTCCGACCAGCGAGAACCAGAAGCTGGTCCGCGAAGCGACCGCCGTCAGCTGAACGCCGGCCAAAGGACCCGACACTGCCTTGCCGCTATCGTCCCACTGGCTGCCGGTCTCCAAGTCTTCCAAGGAACCATCGTTGAGCCTGAAGCTCAGTTTCTGCCCGTCTACCGTACCTAGATAGCCCACCGCGGTCGGCCCCTCGGCCCTGCCTATCACCACGACTGTCTCTCCGCCGACCACGTCGTTTAACACCCAGTCCGCGTCGCTCGCCAGTGGGTAGGCCTTGTGGCTTTCGCGCACCTGGACTGCGAATACCTTGTCGCCCGGACGGAGTCGCCCGTCAAGCTTGTCCTCGCTTACGGGAAAGAAGAACCGCCCTCGGTTGATGCCCTCGGCATACCCAACGAAGGGGTCGCGCTCGTACTGGCTGGGGTCGCTCAACCCATCGATATTGCGGCTGAGGATAACCGTTTCCGGGTGCTGGCGCTTCCACTCGCCCCATGTGGTAGTCATGGACGGGAGCAGCGTGAGCCGCTTCCCCGTCAGCGGTCCGACAATCGACTCGCCCAGGACCTGAAACCAGTACGAGCCGGTCTGGTGGTCGTACATGACCATGTCGGACTCGTATAAGGCGCTGGTATTGCCGAAGAGCAGCACTTCGCCCCCCAGGTCACGGCTGTAGACCGCTCCACTGAAACAAAGCGGACAGTAGGAGACCAGCACCGGCTTTCCATCGATGACGTCGTTGACGATCTCGTGAAAGTTGAGCATCTTGATAGGGTAGGCGTAGGCGTAGGCGTAGGCGTAGGCGTAGGCGTAGGCGTAGGCGTAGGCGTAGGCGTAGGCGTAGGCGTAGGCGTAGGCGTAGGCGTAGGCGTAGGCGTAGGCGTAGGCGTAGGCGTAGGCGTAGGCGTAGGCGTAGGCGTAGGCGTAGGCGTAGGCGCCGCTCCCGGACGCGTACCCTAAGACAAGGTCTGTCTCCGTCAGCCAGTCGCCAAGTTCTACCTCGTCGTACTCCGGCTCGTAGATAGGCCGAATCGCGTCCCTCAGGGCCTCAATGACCTGATCTGAGGCCTCGTCAAGCGGTATATAGCCTCCTCGGAAGGTGTCGAAGACCACATCCTCTAGGTCGACGTTCGCTACGCTGGTATCGACCTTTGGAGGCGGCTCGGTAGGGGTATACAGGGCTAGCTCCGGCGGAGCCGGCGTGACGGTGGCGGGGGGGGGGGGGGGGACTTGGAGTGGACGGAGGCTGCCCTGCGGCAGAACCCTTCGATCCGTCACTCGAGGCAGGTCGATCAGGTACTGACGTAGCGGATACTGAAGGCGATTCGGCTTGCCGTGCTGAGCAAGCGAGCGTTAACAGCAGGAGCACAGGCAAGAATATGCCGAGCTTTGGCCGAAGCAACCCCACCAGCGACCTCGTCTCCGTATCTTCGAGCTACCTGGCCGACGTATGACCTAGTTACACGTCCGGTCAGATAACACTTAGATGTGCACAGTAGCGCCACGGATTCGATCACCTCGCCAAGCGGACGGACGTGAGCAAGGCGGCGTGGACGGGTGGGCGCGAGAGCCGGGCTTACGGAGTGATCAATGCTCTTGTGACCGCAGTCCCGTCGCTCTTACCGGCCCACTCTGCTTGCTTGAAGGCTTCCTCTATCTGCTCCAATGGGAACTCGTGCGACATGACCTTTGTCAGAGGGAATCTGTCGCGGGTGCGGACCAGGAAGTCGAGGGCCACGGGAAGGATGTAGGGGTCGTAATGAGTGGTGGGAACGATGTGCTTGACTCCGAAAAGGATCTTTGACATGTCGAGGGTGACGTTGCTGTTGGGCCATATGTTGCCAATCTCGAGGAACGTGCCTCCCGTCCGCATCATATCGAGGCCCTCTGGCACGACGTCTGGATAGCCCACGATCTCCGCCACGATGTCGGCGCCTCGGCCGTCGGTCAGTTCCCGGACGCGCTCAACCCTCGACTCGGGAGTTGTGTACTCGTTGATGTCGATCGTCTGGTCGGCGCCGCACTGTCTGGCCATCTCCAGCCTACCTTGCACGCCGTCGATGACAATGACCTTGCCGGCCCCCATGTCCCGGGCAGCGGCGGTCGCGTTGATACCCACGCCGCCGGCACCTTGTATCACTACGCTGTCTCCCATCCGAAGGTTGGCCTGTTGGAGTCCATAGATTGCCTGAGAAGTGGCGCAGTTGGCTGCGGTGGCCGAAGCATCGGAGAGCTCGTCCGGGACCTTGAAGACAAAACGGCCCGGGTTGAGATAGTAGTACTCCGCGAAGCCACCGTTGCAGTACGGGTAGTCCTCCACCGGTGCCCGATACTGGAACCGGTTGGGGCAGTTGTTCAGCCCGCCCCGAAGGCAGACGTAGCATCGCCTGCAAGGGTGGTAATAGGTGTAGACGACCCTGTCGCCTTCGCTGAGCGGCCTCCCCATGGAGTCTGTCGAGACCCCGTCGCCTAATGTATCAACGACGCCAGTCATCTCGTGGCCAATGATGATTGGGCCAGGGCGGCCGGCGCCCACCGGCTTTACCTCGCCGCGCCACATATGGAGATCAGAGCCGCAGATACCCGCGGACTTGACCTTGACCAGAATGCCCCCAGGCTCGACCGGAGGTGGGGGGAGCTCCCTTAGTTCGAAGCGGTACGGCTCAACGAATACGGCCGCTTTGCCCATCGTCATTGCGTTGCCCCTCCGCATGGCGTCACACTTGGAATATCAATAGAGCCAGGCAGCGTCGCTCTCGTTGTACAACCCTAGTTGGAGCCCTCACCGTGACCTCGCGCCTCGCCCGCAACTCTGCTCAGCTTGTTGTCGAACGTGACTAGCGGTACGCCCTGGGCCCTTGAGACGTACATGTAACTAGCGTCATACGTAGTTAGGCCCGTTTCAAGGGAAAGTCGCAGCACAGCCGCAAAATCCACGGCGACAAACCGCATGTTCATTCCCAACGCTACCTGAAGTGACTGCATCAAATCATCCAAGCGCTCTGGGTACGCCATCGCCTTCTTGCGGGCTATGCTTACCAGCTCGAATGGCAGTATGGCTGGCTCCAGCAGCAGATCGTCTGCGACAAGCGCTTCCGCCTCTTCCTCGCGCGGCTCCCGGAAGGCCATCGCTGCCAAAACGGAGGCGTCCGCAACCCTAGCGGGCATCCCGATCCTCACGGATCCAGGCTGTTGCTTCATCGCCGGTCCTAAAGTTCAGCTTCTTTATCTCCCTAGTTGCCTCCTGGACTGACAACCTCTTGGGACCCGCCGCCTCTTCCAGGATCGCCAGCATTTCCTCCTGCATCGACCGATGGTTACGCTTCGCCTTTTCCCTCAGTCTCTCGATCACGTCCTCAGGGACGTTCTTTATCGACAGATTCACTGAATGCACCCTCGCCTGTTCCGTTCTGGAACCATCATAGAATCAAGCCTGTCTCACAGCAACCGGTGGGACTCGACTGGATATCATGAGCGGGACGAACCGCGTCACTCGTCGAAACCACGCAGGACCAGGCAGGCGTTCTGCCCTCCGAACCCGAAGCTGTTTGAGAGGACGGTATCGACCCTCTGCTGTCTGGCCACGTTGGGCACGTAGTCGAGGTCGCAATCGGGATCGGGGTGCTCGTAATTTATGGTCGGGTGGATCTCGTCGTTGAGGATGGTCTCAATGGATGCCACCGCTTCCAGCGCTCCCGCGCCTCCCAGGGTGTGGCCTATCATCGACTTTGTCGAGCTGATCGGTACCTGATAGGCGCGTTCGCCGAACACTGCCTTGATGGCCAGTGTCTCGGACAGGTCGTTCTTCGGAGTTGAGGTGCCGTGAGCGTTGATATAGTCGATTTCGTCAGGTCCGATACCCGCATCCTCGAGCGCCCAACGAATAGCGCGTGCCGCTCCGCTTCCGTCCTCGTCAGGCTGCACCGCATGATATGCGTCCGAAGAGACGCCCTGGCCCAGCACCTCCGCCGAAATGTTCGCTCCGCGCGCAAGCGCGTGCTCGAGACTCTCCAAGACCAAGATGGCCGACCCTTCCGCGGGGATGAAGCCATCCCTCTTGGCGTCGAAAGGACGGCTGGCCTTCTCCGGTTCATCGTTCTGCCTGCTCAGGGCCTTGATTACATTGAAGCCGCCGAGTCCCAGCTGGCTGATGCCGGCCTCACATCCACCGGCCAGAATAACGTCTGCGGCACCCCTTCTAACGACCTCCGCGCCTTCACCTATTGCCTGATTTCCAGCGGCGCAGGCCGTGATAATGGTGGACGTATAGCCCTTCAGCCCGAATGTCCGGCTCACGTTGGCTGCCGCCATGTTGGGAAGGATCATAGGAATAAACCAAGGGCTCATCCTCATTCCGCCCTTCTCGACCAGGACACGGGCGTTCTCTTCGGTAGTCGGAAAGCCCCCGTTGCCGTTGCCCATTACGACTCCGATGCGCTCCTGGTCCTGAACGGAGTGGTCCAGCGATGCATCTTCGATGGCCAGCGCGGCGGCCGCCACGGAAAGCTGCGAGAACCGTGCCATGCGGCGGGCTTCCTTCGCGTCCATATACTGCGCCGGATCAAAGTCCTTCACCTCGCCGGCGATCCGGCAAGGAAAGGGCGTCGGATCGCAGAGGGTGATGGGTCCGATGCCAGACTTGCCCTGGACCAGGCTTCGCCAAAACTCGTCTACCGACTGGCCCAAAGGGGTGACGGCACCCATCCCTGTAACTACAACTCGTTTTCTAGCTTCTACCATCTTCGCTTCACGTCACCTTGTACACAGTGGGTCGCTTCATATCAGGGTACAGCTCGGGAGCTATGCCGTTGATCTCTTCGATGACCTCGGCCACGACCGACAAGGAGCCGGTCCCCAGCACCAAGTCGTCCTCCCTAGCCATTTCCATTGCACTCCTGACAGCTTGCCCAACATCGTCGGACTCGAATAGGACTTCCAGCCCCATGTCGCGGGCCGCCCCGGCGATGACGTTCGTCGGCGCTGACCTCGGGTGGCGAGACCTCACCACTATCAGGAGAGACGCCAACGCCGCCAGTTCCGCCATCATCTCACGAGCGCTGTGCCCACTGGTGGCACCAAATACTAGAATAGCACGCCGGAAGCTGAAATTGTCCCGGACGGCCGTCACCAGCCTACCGATCGACGCCGGATTGTGGGCACCGTCGACCACCAGTAGACCACCCTCGCGAGAGAGCACCTCGAGCCTGCCGGGCCATCGGACACCCGAGAGCCCCTCCAGGATGCTCTCCCGCGAGACCGAAAATCCTGCATTGGCCAGGGTCTCGACGGCTCCTATGGCGGTGGCCGCGTTCTCGATCTGGTGCTCACCGAGAAGGGGGATACGAACGGGGTAGGTATCGTGGAGTCCGACTACATCGACAAGCTGGCCGTCGGGATCGACGCTGTGCACCGACCAGGTCACGTCTTCGCCCACCTGCACGACCGGGGCCGAGTTGCGCTCCGCTATGTCCCGGACTACATCAAGCGCCTCCGCTGGCTGGGGTCCGATCACAACCGGCACCTCGGGCTTGACGATGCCCGCCTTCTCCGCAGCGATAAGCGGCAGGGTGTCGCCAAGGGTTGCGACATGGTCCAGGCTGATGGCCGTAATAACGGACACCTCCGGATGCACTACATTTGTCGCGTCCAGCCTCCCCCCTAGCCCAACCTCAAGGACCTGAAAGTCGGCTCCGATCTGCTTGAAATGGACGAATGCGATTGTTGTGAGCAGCTCAAAGGTGCTCACATCGCCGTGTCCGCCGTGCTCGGAGACCCATTCCACTGCCGGCCAGGTCTGCTCGACCAGCGCCGCGAAATCGTGGCGAGCTATCGGCTCAAGCCCCACCCTTATCCGTTCAACGACCGAGTGGAGGTGTGGGGACGTGTATAGCCCGACCTTGTGTCCCTGGGCTGTCAGGACTGACGTTATCATAGCCGCGGTGCTGCCCTTGCCCTTGGTACCGGCTATATGGACCGCCGGCACCTTCAGCTCAGGGTGACCCAGTCGTTCAAGAAGAAGGGCCATTCGCTCCAGGTGAAACACTGCGTGCTCAGGGCTGTGAGCGGAGCGCTCGAAGTCCGCGAGGCCCATGACACGCTTAAGAGCGGCCTGGTAGTCGAGCTCGATCGCGGAACCTGATGCCGACGCTTTAGTCTCCACGATGCTGTCTGCCACGGACCTTAGCTCTCTAAACGACGCGTTAGGAAAAGACTAGTGATCGCGTATGTGCGCCGGCATAAACCCCAGGTTTATCTTTAGCGCGTCCCCGAGGCCGATCTTCGATACATATGCAATGTTACCAGCCAGAGCGCGCGGCGCGAACCCGAAGGCCTTCTCCACGGAGTCCAGATCGGTCGAGCTGTCCGCTTGGAGCATCTTCAGCTGTTCGCGGGTAGCAGGCGGCCGCGGCACCAGCGCCTCCATTAACGCCAAAGCGGGCATCAGAAGAGGCAACGGCAAGCGTACCTTGACGATCTTGGCGCCGAGAGTGTCGGCCAAGACGTCCAATATCTCCTCATAGGTGAAGTGCTCGGGGCCTCCGGCTTCGATCGTCTTCCCGACTGTGTCGTCTCTCTGGTACGCTGTCACCAGACAACGTGCGACATCCTCGACAGCTATGGGTTGGAACCTCGTTCTGCCATCACCCGCCACGGGCACAACGGGCGAAAGCTTGACCTGGGCCGCCAGCGTGGTGAAGAACTCATCACCTTCACCGAATCCGGCGGAAAAACGCACGATGATGTGGGGGATTGTGCTCCGAATAACCTCCTCGTCGCTCATCCATCTAGAATAGAGGTAGGGAATAGAAGGATCCGAGCTGGACCCAAGTACGCCTGCGTGGATAAATCGTTTGACCCCGGCCGAAGTGGCGGCCTCTAGTATGTTTCTGGTCCCCACGTGGTTCACCCGCAGGAATGTCGAATCGGGACCTTCGCGGAGGACCGCAACAAGATGAACGACCGCTTCCACTCCTTCGCATGCGCGGTTAAGCGACTCGGGATCGAGAACATCGCCGTACGCGATCTGGGAGCGATGCCGGGATAGGACGGACGCCCTGGACTGTGTATGAACGAGCGCGCGGACGGGGTACCCGGCGGAAGTAAAGGCCTCGACGACGCGCCGGCCTACAAACCCTGTCGCCCCCGTCACCAGGATCATCTCTCATCCCCCGCGATCGCCTCCAACACGTGGTCCGAGCGTAGCAGGGGCTCATTAGAGTGTCAACGAAGAGTTGGCCGCGACTTTTTGCGTGTCCGGCGAAGAAGAGAGCGGGCTACTGGCCAGCGGCGGCGGGAGAGGGGCCGTCGGTTGGGGCGCCGTGGCCATCCTGAGAGGACTCGTGTTGAGACGAGGCGCCGTCCGGGGACAGACCGCTTCGCAGATCCCAGTCTGGTCTTAGAACCTCCATCAGGACGAAGTCCATACCGCTGCGGTGGACGTTTTTGACCTCGCGGAAGCCCGACTTTGCGAAGGACCGCTTGGCCCTATCGTTCCAGTCAAGGGTGTGGAGGTACACGCGATTGAGGGACGTTGTCGTAAAGATATGCCTCAGGAAGGCATCGATCGCGTCAGTCCCGAAGCCACGACTCCAGTAGTTACGGTCGCCGATCATGATTCCTAGTTCGGCCTGGCTTCGTTTCTGGTCGATGTCGTAGAACATGCAGTTGCCGATGTGCCGTCCGTCAAGCGTATCGATGGCGAGGCGCTTCGATATGGGGTTGTCATAGGTGAGTTCATCTCTGGAATATCTGAGGAACGCATCGTAGGACATATCGAGCGGACGGGTGGCGTCGAGTCGGGCCAGCTCGTCGTCTGTACGCCAGGCGAGGTCGTCGCGGGCGTCTTCGAGGCGCTTCTCCCTTAGGACCACCCTCTTGCCTTTAACTACGACCTTCCCCTGCGCTTGCGGGTCTGCCTTCTTCCGAAGCCATGGAAAGGCTTTTTTCAACAACCCTTACCTCGTTTCCATAGGTCATGATCTCGAGAGCTTCGGCGGCAGGGAGCCATCGCGCTTCGTCGAACTCATGGTCGTGCAGCGAGGTATCGCCACCAGTGGCAGACATCAGGTAGAACGCCACGGTCTTGTGGCAGCGTACCCTGTCCGAGGGTCGCACGAACCAGTAAACTATGTCGTCAATAAAGCCCTTTGGCTCGACCTCGAGTCCAGTCTCTTCGGTTACCTCTCGGACTGCCGTCTGTTCCCGTGTCTCGCCAGCCTCGGGCGTCCCCTTCGGCAAGGCCCATAGGGGTGGGTCGTTGCGCCGGCAAAGCACGACTTCGACGCCGTTCTCCCCTATCCGATAAACAACACCGCCAGCGGATACCAGGCGTTGTACCGGCCCTTTCCGACTCATCTAACTCCTTACTAGGGATACCTCCGGCCATTCTAGGGCGAACCCCAGAAGAGCGTCAAGGTTGACGGTCTGGTCCTTGAATCCACTCTGCCCTTTGCGTTATGATGTTGTCCAACGAAACATACTACGTGAAGAAGGATCGACCTTTAAGTCAGTCCCGCGAGGCTGGCAAGGCGCGAGTCCAGACAGGGTACCCTGGCGTCAGACGCCGGACTTCGACCTCTTGCCAGCAGAACGGCAAGAGGTTTTTTGTTGCCCGATACAGACGAAAAGAGGATCCTGGGGCCTGACCAGATCAAGCGCGCCCTAACTCGCATCGCCCACGAGGTCCTGGAGCGCAACGGCGGGCCAAAGGCGATGGTGCTTGTCGGCCTGCACACCAGGGGTGTGGTTCTTGCACATCGGCTCGCCCAGTGGATGAAGGAGTTCGAGGGCAAGAGTCCCCCAGTGGGGGCCCTGGATATCGGCCTCTACCGCGATGACCTGTCCAGTGGCGCCCGGCCGTTAATGCGCCCAACCGACATACCGGTGGCGATTGAGGGACGGCCGGTCGTCCTGGTGGATGATGTGCTCTACACCGGCAGGACCATCCGGGCCGCGATGGACGCCCTCACCGACTTTGGAAGACCTCAGCAGATTCAGCTGGCGGTACTGGTGGACCGAGGTCACCGAGAGCTGCCCATAAGGCCGGATTACGTTGGCAAGAACATCCCAACGTCGTTGCACGAGAAGATTCAGGTCCGCCTATCCGAGATCGACGGCACCGACGAGGTGGTGCTAGCACAAAAGGGGCGATCATGACCCAAGCAACTCGAGTACAGGAACGCCAGACAGCCTCCGAAACCCATACGCCGCACATGCCGCTCGTAGGACGCCGGCACATCCTTGACCTCGACGATTTCTCCAGGGAAGAGATCGAGGGGGTACTACAGAACTCCATCGTCATGAAGGAGGTGCTGCAGCGGGACATCAGGAAGGTGCCGACGCTCAGGGGCAAGAGCATCGTCACTCTCTTCCTGGAGCCCAGCACGCGTACTCGCGTGTCCTTTGAGCAGGCGGGCAAGGTGCTAAGTGCCGACGTTATCAACGTGTCAGGCAGCGACAGTAGCACGGAGAAGGGGGAGTCTCTCTACAACACTGCACTGACCATCCAGGCGATGAGCGCCGACATCATAGTCGTACGCCATCCCCACGCCGGCGCGCCACACTTTTTGGCGCGAAACCTCGACTCCTCGGTGATAAACGCGGGCGATGGTGGCCACGCCCACCCGACCCAGGCCCTACTGGACATGTTCACGATCAAGAGTCGCCTCGGCCGAGTCGAAGGGCTTCGTGTGGCCATCGTCGGCGACATCCTCTACAGCCGTGTCGCCCGTTCCAACCTGTGGGGCCTGACCAAGATGGGCGCCCAGGTGGTCCTGTGCGCGCCGCCTACTCTCATGCCGCCGGACTTTGTCAACGGTTACCGGTCGACAGAAGAGCACCCTTTCGCGTCGGTCGAGATCGAGCCCAACGTGGAGCGCGCTCTGGAGGGCGCCGATGTGGTGATGGCCCTTCGGCTGCAACGGGAGAGACAGCAGGCCGGTCACCTTCCCACGGTACGAGAGTACTCGAGGATGTATGGCATAACGTCCGAGCGGGTCCAGCTGGCTAAGCCGGATGTCCTGGTCATGCACCCAGGGCCCATGAACGAGGGTGTCGAGATCGACAGCGAGGTCGCCCACGGCGCAAGGTCGGTGATCGAGGAGCAGGTTGCCAACGGCGTGGCAGTGAGGATGGCGCTTCTCTATGGGTTGGTGACACCGACCCGTGAGTGGAGCTAGGAGAAGGTGGCGGACGACCTCAGGGAGCGCGCTACCGCCGTCGTAATTAGGGGCGGGAGAGTGCTGCTGGTACGGGGGAGGGGAAAGACCCTTCATATGCCTGGAGGTGGTATCGAACCTGGGGAACCGCCGAAGAGTGCAGCAGTAAGAGAGCTGCGAGAGGAGACCGGCCTTGAGGCGACGAACGTCGAATACCTGTGCACCTGGGAAAGTACTATTCACAGGCACCTTGTTTTTCGAATCGATGCCGAAGGCGAGGTCAACATAGATCCTGAGGAGATCTCTGAGTTCCGGTGGTGGGACCAGAGAGAGGCACTGCCAACCTTCTCACACGTAAAGGCGATACTAGAGAGGCTGTAACCGGATGAGACAAACGGAGCCAATACTCGTCCAGAGCGGACGGATAATAGACCCCTCTCAAGGCGTCGATACGATAGCCGACCTCTTGATCGAAGACGGCGTGGTCAGGGGGGTAGACAGCCACATAGACCCCCCGGAGGGGTCCCATGTCATCGCCGCCGAGGGGCTAGTGGTCTGCCCGGGTTTCATCGATCTGCACTGCCACCTGCGTGAGCCAGGGTTCGAATACAAGGAGACCATCGCTACGGGGACCAGGGCCGCTGCTGCGGGTGGATTCACGACCGTCTGCGCGATGCCGAACACCCGACCGGTCATGGATAACCGCTCCGTCGTGGAGTTCGTGCTCCGTCAGGCCCGCGAACACGGCGTCGTGCGCGTTCTGCCGTTAGGCTGTATCACCAAGGGGAGCGAGGGCATTGAGCTGGCGGAGATGGGTGAACTGGCCGAGGCCGGGGTTGTCGGCTTCAGCGACGACGGCCACCCGGTCGGCGACTCCAACGTCATGCGCCAGGCCCTCAGCTACAGCCTGCCCTTTGGGCTTCCCATCATCAATCACTGTGACGTGCCAGAGTTGTCCGCCGGAGGCTCGATGAACGAGGGCTGGGTCTCCACGCGTCTGGGCATAAGAGGCATACCCACGGCCGCCGAGGAGAACATGGTGGCGCGGGATATCGCTCTTGCCGAGCTCACGGGGAGCAGGCTCCATATCGCCCACGCCAGCACCGCTGGGACCCTCGATCTTATCCGTCGTGCGAAAGAGAAGGGTGCAAGGGTCACGTGTGAGGTAACACCTCACCATCTGACCCTGACCGACGAAGCGGTCCTTGGGTACAGCGAGGACTCCGACCAGTCCGGGCCCTTCGACCCTCTAACCTCAGGGGCCTACGACACGAACGCAAAGGTCAACCCACCTCTACGCACCCCTCAAGACGTCGAGGCCATGGTACAGGGGTTAAAGGGCGGTACCATCGACTTCATCGCAGCCGACCACGCGCCGCACGGCAAGGTCGAAAAGGAGTGCACCTTCGAAGAGGCGGCGAACGGCATCAGCGTCCTGGAGACCGCGTTGGGGTCACTGATGTCGTTGGCGCATGCCGGGGACATCTCCCTGCCCCTGCTCGTCGAAAAGCTGACCTGGTCCCCGGCCCGGTTCCTCGGAATGGAGCTTGGGACTCTCAAGACCGAGGCGCCCGCCGACGTCACGATCTTCGACCCCGACTCCGAGTGGGTCGTGGACGCCAGCACCTTCGCCTCCAAGGGCAAGAACACACCGTTGAACGGCGTAACGCTCAAGGGACGGGTTATCGCGACGGTTGTTGGGGGTAAGGTGGTGTACGAGTCCAGAGGCGCTAAGCTGCGTTCATGAGCCCGGCACCCCTTGAGGGCAGGGAATTATCAGATGGATAAGTGTCCGCTGAGTGGTCATAGCGCCACGCTAGTAACAATGCAAAACATGGACGGAACTTGGTTTACGTGCGAAGTCTGCGGAGAGTACGGCCTAACAAGGGAAGCCTTGTTTAGTGCCTATGCCAAAGGGCGAGAGTACATCTTATCAGGAATAACTAGGCGCGAATCTGATGAAGGCAGACGAATCACTATCTCTACCGACAACATCGAACCCTTGCTGGACTCGGTGGTGCCTCCGCGCGACCCACAGGAAGTCTTGGACCGGCTCATTCTGTATGCGGGACACAGAGCGACAACATTCTCCGACGTCGTCAACGTGGGCATAGGCAACGACTACCCTATCGCTTTCGCCAGGAACGGGGAGGAGCTTTCTTATTCGATCAAGTACGGTACAGATTCAGGCCTTCTCGATACGAATCCCTTCGGCGTACAACTCACGGCTCAAGGCTGGCACCGATTCAACGATCTCCGGGATGTCGTGGTGGATAGCTCTCAAGCATTCGTGGCAATGTGGTTTGACTCCGCGTTGGATTCCATCTGGACCGATGGGCTCAAGCCTGCATTAGCGGCAGCAGGCTATCGTGCCTTGAGGATAGACGAGAAACGGTTCAACGACAAAATCGATGACCAAATCATCGCAGAGATTCGCCGTAGCGGCCTCTTGGTTGCTGATGTGACGGGACATAGAGGCGGAGTCTATTTCGAAGCGGGATTTGCGTTGGGGCTTGGGATTCCAGTGATTTGGACTTGCAGAAAGGATGACCTTGACAAAGCCCACTTCGACACGCGGCAGTACAACCATATTGATTGGGAGGACGCCAGCGATCTTAGACGGAGGCTGATCGACAGGGTTCGGGCAACTGGCCTTGCCAAAGTCAGCTCTGCCGCTGGCCCGGAGGATTTGGTCGGTGTCTAACCCCGCCTCTCTCGTCCTCGAAGACGGCTCGGTGTTTCGAGGCTACGCCTTTGGGGCGGAGGAGTCCGCTTACGGCGAGGTGGTCTTCAACACGTCGATGACCGGCTACCAGGAGATGCTAACCGACCCATCGTACGCCGGCCAAGTCGTCGTTGCTACCTACCCGATGATCGGCAACTACGGTGTCAACGAGCAGGACTTCGAGTCTCGCAGGGTACAGGTCTCGGGCTTCGTGGTCCGGGAACACTGCGCCGAACCCAGCCACTCACTGAGCACCGCGACGCTGGACGAGTTCCTTTCGTCCCAGGGCGTGCCGGGTATCAGCGGAGTGGATACCCGTGCGCTCACCAGGCGGCTACGTTCGAAGGGCGTCATGATGGGGGTGATCGCCGTCGACGAGACGTCGGAGAGCGCGTTGGAGCGGCTCAAGCGGCTGCCCAGGTATGGCGAGGTTGACTTCGTCGAGAAGGTGAGTACCGACCAGCCCTACGGGTGGGACCAAAAGCGCGAGGGTGAGTCGTCTTCATCGCGGAAATACCGGATCGTCGTGGACGACTACGGCCTGAAGTACAACATCCTGAGGATGCTGCACTCTCGGAGGTGCGAGGTCGTCGCCGTGCCCGCGGGCTCGTCGGCCGACGACATTCTGGACCGCAGCCCCGACGGCGTGGTACTGTCCCCTGGCCCCGGAGACCCTGAGCTGCTCGACTACGCTGTTGACACCGCCAAGGGCCTTGTCGGCAAACTCCCCATACTCGGGATCTGCCTCGGCAACCAGGTCCTCGCCCGAGCGTTCGGGGGCAAGACCTTCAAGCTCAAGTTCGGCCACCGTGGTGCCAACCACCCCGTGCGCGACCTGGCCAGCGGCCTCGTACACATCACGGCTCAGAACCACGGGTACGCCGTCGACGCCGACAGCCTACCGCCGGAGGTTCAGGTCAGCCACGTGAACCTCAACGACGGCACGGTGGAGGGCTTACGACATACGTCGCTGCCTATCATGAGCATCCAATACCACTCCGAAGCGTCACCAGGACCTCTAGACAATGAGTACATCTTCGACGGGTTCTTGGATATGGTGCGTGATGCGTCAGAATGATGTATAATCATGGTGCAGTCTAATGATGAGGTATTCTGATGCGCACGACCCTGGATATCGATGAGGAGCTGATTGAGGGGGTACTGAGTGAGACAGCCGAAAAGAGTAAGAGTAGGGCCGTTAACAAAGCCCTCGAAGAGTATCTCCGGCAGGTTCGAATACAGCGGTTGCTTGATCTACAGGGAAAGCTGGACCTCGACCTGGACGACTGGGACGAGGTCCGCCACATGGAGCGATAGAGTTGCCGGCAGTCGTCGTCGACACCTCACAGTGGGTCCAATACTTCAGAGTCGCGGGCTCGCCGGAGGCCGCCGAGGTGCGCCGCCTGCTTGCGGCCGGTGAGGTTGCAATGGTCGGGATCGTGTTCATTGAGCTGCTTGGGGGGGCGAGGGACCAGCGCCAGTTCGACACACTCGAGGAGGAGCTTCAAGCCCTGCCATTTCTGGATGTGGAAAAGCGGACATGGAAGCGCGCGGGGCTGCTCTTGGCAGAGCTAAAGAGACAAGGAGTGACCATCCCACTGCCCGATGCGATGATAGCGGCGCAGGCGCTAGAACACGGGCTGCCGGTCTTTACTCGGGACGAACACTTCCTACAAATACCAGGCCTGGAACTCCACTCTCCTCGGGGCGATGGATAAACTCACCGGCATCAAAGCCGTCACCTTCGACGTCGACGGCACGCTGTGGGACTTCGAGACGGTGATGCGCCGTTCCTTGGGCAAGGTGCTGAAAGAGTTGGGGAGACTCGACCCCGAAGCAGCGGCTATGCTCAACGTCGAAAAGCTGGTGGAAGTAAGAGATCGCGTACATGATGAGCTTCGCGGCGTGGTTGTCAACTTGAACGAGCTCCGCGTCGAGGGGTTCAGGCGGGCGTTAAGCGAGGCAGGCAGGCCGAACGAGTTGCTGGCGACGCACTTGTGCGGGCTTTATTTCGAACATCGGGATGCTGGACGCAGGCCTTTTCGTGACGTATTCCCGACGCTACAGGCCCTACACCCAAGGTACCCCCCTGGGGGTGCTGTCCAACGGGAACACCTACCCTGCGGACCTCAGGCTGAACGGCCTGTTCAAGTTCACCGTGGTCTCGCAGGACCACGGCGGCATTGAGCCCGACCCGCGGATCTTCGAGATCGCGTTGGAGAAGGCAGGATGCTCACCGGAGGAGTTCGTCCACGTAGGAGACTCATTGGAGAACGACATCGTGGGGGCCAAGAAAGCGGGAGTGAAAAGCGTCTGGCTCAATCGGAACGGGCGCGAGAGCCCGGACATCAGAGTAGACCGCGAGATATCGTCGCTCAGGCAACTAACGGACGTCCTTTGAGCATGAAACCCTCCAAAGTCCTCGTCATCGGCTCCGGGCCCATCGTCATCGGGCAAGCTGCGGAGTTCGACTACGCCGGCACCCAGGCGTGCAAGGCGCTGCGCGAGGAGGGCGTGACCACGGTGCTGGTCAACTCGAACCCCGCCACGATCATGACCGACGAGGGCATTGCCGACATCGTCTACATCGAGCCGCTCACGGTGGAAGTGCTTTCAAGGGTAATCGAGGCAGAGCGGCCAGATGGCGTCCTGCCGACGCTGGGCGGACAGACGGGGCTCAACCTGGCCGTGGAGCTGGCAGAGGCTGGCGTCCTGGACAAATATGGGGTGCGACTCCTAGGCACCGCACTGGAAGCAATAAAGAGCGCGGAGGACCGGGACCTGTTCCGCCAGCTCCTGCTGGACATCTCCGAACCGGTGCCCGCCAGCGCGACCGTCGACACCCTGGATGGCGCCCGGGCTGAGGGAAAGCGCTTGGGGCTCCCGCTGGTGGTGCGCCCCGCCTACACACTAGGCGGGACCGGAGGAGGAATTGCCAACTCGGAGGAGGAGCTTGAGGCCATCGTCTCGGGAGGCCTCGCCGCCAGCCCGATCCACCAGGTCCTCCTGGAAAAATCGTTGGTGGGTTGGAAGGAGATCGAGTACGAGGTGATGCGGGACGGGGCCGATAACTGCATCACGATCTGCAACATGGAGAATATCGACCCGATGGGTGTCCACACCGGCGACAGCATCGTCGTCGCGCCGAGCCAGACGCTCTCCGACAAGGAGTACCAGATGCTGCGCTCGGCCAGCCTCAAGATCATACGGGCGCTCGGTATCGAAGGAGGGTGCAATATACAGTTTGCGCTCGAACCCGGCGACGTTGTCGCCGACACGTTGCCGGATGGCAGCCGCGCGGACAGTCCATATTATGTGATCGAGGTGAACCCAAGGGTCAGCCGGAGCTCTGCGCTGGCCAGCAAGGCGACGGGGTACCCCATAGCCCGTGTGGCGGCAAAGATCGCTGTCGGCAAGCGCCTCGACGAGATCCCCAACGCCGTGACTCAAAAGACCCTGGCCGCCTTCGAGCCTGCTCTTGACTACTGCGTCGTGAAAATACCGCGCTGGCCCTTCGACAAGTTCCCGATCGGCGACCGCGCCATCGGTACTCAGATGAAGGCGACCGGCGAGGTGATGGCCATTGACCGCTCTTTCGAGGCGGCCTTCCAGAAGGCGGTGCGGTCGCTGGAAATCACCAGTCGTGACCTCCTGTGGGAGGACCCGAAGTGGTCGGCTGACGAAGAGAGCGTAATAGAACGCGTTCCGCTGCACCCGACCGACGAGAGATTGTGGGCCTTGCTCACGGCGCTGAGACGTGAGGTCACTCCAGAAGAGCTTTCCGAAAAGACGGGCATCGATCCCTGGTTCACGCGTGCCTTCGGAAGAATCGTGGCCATGGAACAGAGGCTACTCGCAGGGACCCTGACGCCGGAGCTGTTGTGGGAGGCCAAGCGCTTCGGCTTTTCTGACGACAAGATCGGAATTCTCTCGGACAGGTCAGGCGAGGAGGTGCGGAAGCTCCGGCACCGGCTTGACATCAGACCCGTCTACAAGATGGTCGACACCTGTGCGGCGGAATTCGAGGCGCAGACGCCGTATTTTTACAGCACCTACGAGCAGGAGAATGAGGCCGAAGCGGTCGTCGACGCCAAAGCGGTGGTCGTGGGCAGCGGGCCGATACGGATTGGGCAGGGTATCGAGTTCGACTACTGCTCAGTCCACGCAGCGTGGGCTCTACAGGAACAGGGCATCAAGAGCGTGATGATCAACTCCAACCCGGAGACGGTCTCCACGGACTTTGACACAAGCGACCGCCTATACTTCGAGCCGCTAGACGAGGAGAGCGTCCGCGATATCCTGGAAAACGAGGCCTTTTCGGATGGCTCGGACGAGAATGTCCCGCCCTCGGTTGTCCAGTTCGGGGGTCAGACGGCGATCAACCTGTCCCAGTCCCTCGACCTTGCAGGTATGCCTATCCTGGGATCGACGGCCCAGTCTATCGACATCGCGTCCGACCGTCACTTGTTCGAGGACTTCCTCTCCAGGGTAGGCATACCCAACCCTCCGGGGGCCGCCGTAGCCGACCTCGAGCAGGCCATGAAGGTGGCTGAGACCATCGGCTATCCCATACTGGTCCGCCCCAGCTACGTGCTGGGGGGTAGGGCAATGGAGATCGTCCAGAACTCCCAGGAGCTGGCGAGGTACATGAGCGAGGCGCTCGCTGCCGGAGAGGGCCGTCGAGTGCTGATCGACAAGTACTTCGAGGGGCGCGAAGTGGAGGTAGACGCCGTCTGCGACGGAGAGAGCGTCCTGATACCGGGTGTAATGGAGCACGTGGAGAGGGCGGGGGTCCACAGTGGAGATTCCATGGCCATCTACCCTGGACTGACTCTCAGCGAGGAAGAGGTCGATACGATCGTCGACTACACGACGCGTATAGGCCTAGCGCTTCAGGTCAGGGGCCTGATGAACATCCAGTACGTCGTAGTCGGCGGGCCAGCCTATCGGAGCCCCGGCTCACGCGACGACTACGCCGGCAAAAGCACCGAAGTATATGTCATTGAGGTAAACCCGCGCGCAAGTCGCACGATACCTTTCATCTCGAAGGTGACGGGCGTCCCTATGGTGAAGCTAGGTGTCGGCGCGATGTTAGGCAAGACCCTCAAAGAGCAGGGCTTCGACGGGGGCCTGTGGAAGAAGCAGAAGGTCGTGGCAGTCAAGGCGCCCGTATTCTCAATGTCCAAGCTGGCGGGCGTCGATACCTACCTTGGACCTGAGATGAAGTCCACGGGCGAGGTGATGGGAATCGACAAAGACTTTCGGCCCGCGGTCGCAAAGGCGCTCATTGCCGCAGGACTTATGTTGCCGCCACAGGGAACCATCCTGCTCAGCATCGCGGCGCGCGATAAAGCGGAGTCGGTCCCGATGGTCAAGAACCTGGCAGCGGCTGGGTACAGCCTATACGCTACCGCCGGTACAGCAGAGATGATAAGGGGGCTGGATATACCTGTCGTAGCCGTTCCAAAGCGGCTGAACGAGGGCCATCCCAACGTGGTCGACGTCATCGTTGACGGGACCGTGGACGCGGTCGTAAACACCGTTACTGGCGACCGAGAGACTCTTCAGGACGGCTTCGAGATCAGGCGTGCCGCTGTTGAAAGGCGTATTCCGTGCTTCACTGCACTGGATACGGCACGGGCTGCCGCCGAAAGCCTGAACAGCGGCTCCCAGGCCTACAACGTCAAACCCCTGAGCGCCTATCTAGCGAGACAGTAGGACTTAACCTAAACGCCCCGAACACTAGACCCAGCGCCTGCGAAATGCTACGGTAAGCGCGACGACTAGCGCGGGAGCCGCGACAGCCATCCAGTCCCAGTGTACGTAGCGGCCAAAGAGCGGGTTCACCGTGGCGCTGAGCAGAATGCCGACGCCGACTATCGCAGCTGCGACCGCCACAGACACCTTCCAGCTTCTTTTCCCGGCAGGACTTTGCTGAACGGGGTCTGCCTCTCCGTCGTTCTTTGCAGTTCCCATATTTAACCTCCGTTGGGACCCCGTCCCGAGCATGGACGTTAGATGCCGAGTGGGCGGCGGCGGGTTCACCGCCCTGTGGAATAGTTGGCCGCTGTTGACCGGTCTGAGGGACGCTGATATATTGCCGCCTAGGTCGTGCGCTACAGGTCCCAGGCTCCTGACTAGCATACCTGACACACAGAAATGAGGAGGTAAATTGGGCAAACCGCGTGGAGGATTCACCGGTGGGCCGCAGGCCAAGCCGGCCTCGGAGCTCGACATCCGTTTGGGCCACGGGCTGCTTCAGAGTGAGAACTCCGAATGGCCGCGTTACCTGGTAGTCACGACCCCGAGTGCCTACGAGGCGGCGAAGCCCCACCTGGCCCGAGAGCCGGCGGCGCACGGGCTTGCCCGGTCTCTGGACTGGGCCCACCTCGGGGAGGTAGCCGATGCGTTGCCAGACGACGCCGAGCTTGTCATCGGTCTCGGTGCCGGTACCGCCCTCGACGCCTCCAAGTACGTTGCGCTCGCCAAGGGCCTGCCCGTTATCCTTGTCCCGACCGCCGTCTCGACCGGTGCGATAATCCATGGGGTGTTCGCCAGATTCGAGGGCCATACTCTTGTCGGGCCTCCGAAGGACTTCCCGTGGATCGACGCCGAGCGGGTCGTGGTCGACTACGACGTCGTGCTGAAGGCACCTTCCTACCTGAACACTGCCGGGCTGGGCGACGTGCTCTGCGGCTACTCGGGAATTGCCGAGTGGCGACGAAACGCTCGGCTCGGGGTCGGGCCCGCATACGACGAGGCGGTCGCCGGCGCTGCCGAAAAGCGGCACGATGACACCGTCGCCGAGTTCACGGCGACCTTCGCACAGGACGGTGCCTTGACGGCCGAAAGCGTGCGGCTCATCATGAAGGCTCTCCAGGAGCGGGACGATTCGGAGCTCGACCATCCCGGGGCCATAATGGCGGACCACGACTTCCTCGTATGCACAGAGGAGGTGAACAATGAGGGGTGGGTCCACGGCGAGCTCGCCGCGCTCGGTGCCGTAGTCGTTGCCTGGCATTGTGAAGAGAGCCCAAAGGCGATTATCGAGCGGCTTGACGCCTGCAAGATCCGGTGGCGGCCCGGCGAGACCGGCCTTCCCCGAGAGGCGCTCAAGAGAGGGTTGGAGTACTTCCCAACCTTCTCGGCCTCGGAGGCCCGCGGCCGGGATGTCCACTCTATTCTCCGCGACGCTCCTATTGTCGGCAAGCGGTTCGACGACCTCTGGAAGTACCTGCACGGCCCCAGCTGAAGTCGACGTCCAGCCTCGGTTTCCGACAGTTCCCCGTTTGCCCGTGGTACAGCCATCGAGAACGCTACGCGCCTGTATACCGGCGCGCATGACATCGGGTACTGTTGCAAGAAAAGTCCCCGAAATCCGAGGTTTTAGGCCTTGCGTTCCCCCGCAACGGCCATGATAACCTTGGCAAGTCCTCTAATTTTTCCACGCAAGCCCATCCAGGCCTCCACGCCTGTGGCACGGGCTTCCTGGCATCTGAGGTGGGTATTAACGCATTGTCGAAGAGCGTCCAAAAAGCCGAGCAAGTCTGGGAGGCTGTCCTGGGAGACCTGGAGGTTCAGGTCCCCCGTCCCAGCTACGAGACTTGGCTCAGTGGCACAGTGGGGCTCGCCTACGCGGACAACGAGTTCGTGGTCGGCGCGCCCAACGCATTTGTCGCCGAGATGCTGGAACAGCGCATGTACTCTTTGATCTCCCATGCCTTGCAGAGAGTGGTGAACGAGAGCGCCGAGATCAGATTTCAGGTGCTGTCACAGACAAACGGATCGACGAGCTCCAACGGGGGAGGGAACACGATGATCCGAGACACCGACGCCGACACCCATGTCCTGAGCGCCGATGCAGATGCCCCCGGAGACGGCCCGCAGACCCAAGTGGCACCGCTAGAGCGTGACGCGCTCGGCTACAGAAAGACCAAGCTTAATTCCAAGTACACCTTCGGCACCTTCATCGTCGGCAAGTCTAACGAGCTTGCCCACGCGGCGGCTGAGGCCGTGTCCGAACGGCCGGGGCAGATCTACAACCCCCTCTTCATCTACTCGGACGTTGGCTTAGGTAAGACCCACCTTCTTCACGCCATCGGCCACCAGATAACCCAAGCAGGTCTATCCCTAATCTACGCCACAACAGAGGAGTTCACTAACGAGTACATCAAGGCAATTCGAGAGGGCAGAACAGAAGAGTTCCGCGCTCGGTATCGCAGCGTGGACGCCCTCTTGCTCGACGACATCCAGTTCATTATCGGTAAGGAGCAGACCCAGGAGGGGTTTTTTCACACCTTCAACGCCCTGCATATGGCGGCCCGACAGATCGTCATAACCAGCGACCGGCCGGTTACAGCGCTTGCATTGCTCGAGGACCGCGTCCGTTCCAGGCTGGAGGGCGGGCTGGTAGTCGACATTCAGAGCCCGGACCTGGAGACGCGGGTGGCCATCCTTCGCGCAAAAGCCGAAGGTACAGGGGCCCACTTCCCACCGGAGGTGCTCGAGTTCTTGTCCGAGCGCATTCATCACAACATCCGGGAGCTCGAGGGCAACCTGAATCGCATCGCTGCCTACGCCGAACTGACAGGGAGTGCGATCACCCTTGACCTGGTCAAGACATCTCTAGCGGACCTCATTAACCCGGTGAGATCACGCCGGATATCGGACCAGATGGTCCTCGATACTGTGTCATCGTACTTCTCGATCGATAAAGAAATCCTGATCGGCCGCCGTCGTGACAAGGAGACCGCGCTCGCGCGTCAGGTAGCGATGTATCTTCTGAGGGAAGAGGCCAACCTGACTCTCAAGGCCGTGGGCCAGGTCCTGGGCGGCAAAGACCACACCACTGTTCTCCATGCGTGCATTCGCATCGCAGACCAGCTTAATAGCGACTCCCGTCTGCGACGCGACGTCATTAACATCCGCGACGCCCTCGCCAAAGCCTAACCCCGACCCGACCTCCCGAGGGCAGGCCTGTAAATCCACGTAATGTGGATAACTAGCCCGAGGCGGTGGATAACCTCGCCCCCTTGTGGACAACCCAGCCGCCGCCGCTTAGCCCCCAAACACTCCGCACGCAGCCCACAACAAGCCCTCACTAAGCCCACAACGACAGAGTCTTTATCGCGAACGTGGTTCGCCTTACCACCGTACACAGTACCCCCATAAGACACATCCCTATTAGATATTGTTGTTATACTCTTTTAAGTATGATTGATCAGATATTTATCAAAGTCACTAGTGGCAATGGCGGCAATGGAGTTGTCAGTGGACGCCGGGAAAAGCACGTGCCTCATGGTGGGCCTGATGGGGGAGATGGTGGCCATGGGGGTTCTGTGGTCCTGAGGGCCGATGAAAATGTCAGCACTTTGTTGGGGTTTCGCCGCCAGCGGACTTTTGTGGCTGGCAGTGGGGATGTTGGGAGGGGAGGGCTTAAGCGAGGCAAGCAGGGCGCGGATGTCGAAATATCAGTGCCGACTGGGACAGAGGTCTCCGTTGGCGATGGGGAGTGGCGGCGAGTGGGCGATCTAGTCTCACACGGGGAGGAGTTGGTGGTGGCGAAGGGTGGGCGGGGCGGTAAAGGTAATGCCAGGTTCGCTTCGTCCACAGTCCGATTCCCTGTGCTCGCGGAAGAGGGAGACCCGGGGGAGGAGCTCAGCCTGCGGCTTGATCTCAAACTTCTCGCTGACGTTGGTATCATAGGTGTACCGAACGCAGGTAAATCGACCCTGCTGTCTGTCGTGAGTAGGGCTAAGCCACGCATAGCCGACTATCCGTTTACCACGCTTGAGCCGGTGCTGGGCATGGTCCTGCATCGCGAACGAGACTTCGTCATGGTTGAAATACCTGGGCTAATTGAAGGAGCACATGAAGGGGCTGGACTGGGCCACGAGTTCTTGAGGCACGTGGAACGGACACGGGTGCTGGTGCACCTCTTAGATGGGACATCCGAAGACGTTGTAGGGGACTACCGGCAGGTGAGGAAAGAGATCGGTGAGTACAGTGAGGACCTGTTGAGCAGACCTCAGGTTGTCGCGATGAATAAGATAGATGTGACGGGTGTGGAAGCCGGTTGCCGTGAGGCGGTTGATGGGTTAGGGAGAGAAGTACAGTCGGTCTGTCATGTTTCCGCGGCGACGAAACAAGGGATAGACGGGCTCCTGGATGAGGTGGCAAGGACACTCGAAGTCACACCAAAGGGTGAAGCATCTCACGATGGGAAATCCAGAGAGGCTATGCCCGTCCTCAGTCCGGTACCGCATGACCAGCCCGAAGTCGTGCGCAAGGAGGGCGACCGATACGAGGTCACGTCCCGCGCCGCGACGAGGGTTGCTGCCATGATCGATGGCAGTGACTGGAACGCGAGGGCGCAGTTCTACGATCTGCTTCGACGCACAGGAGTTATCGGCCGGTTAGAGAAGGCTGGGATCAAGCCGGGCGAGACGGTTAGAGTAGGCAAGATGGAGTGGGAGTGGGAGTAGGGTGAAGCTGGGGGTATTTGGCGGTACCTTCGACCCCGTTCACGTTGGCCACCTGATAGTCGCTGAGGCGACGAGGGGTTTGTTGGGCTTGAATGAGGTATTGTTCGTGACGGCGGGCCGACCATGGCTCAAGGATGACCGGGACATCACATTGGCCCACCACCGGATGAGAATGGTAGACGTGGCTGTCGAAGGGAACCCCTACTTTCGGGCATCAGACATCGAGACGGTCCGCCGAGGCCCGACCTACACCGTCGACACACTAGAGGAACTGACAGAAAGGCTTGGCGTGGATACTGAGCTCTACGTGATGGCCGGGCTGGACGCGCTGAAGGAGATAGACCGCTGGCGCCGGCCGGAACGTGTGCTGGAGCTGAGCACGCTCGTGGGAATAGCCCGGCCGGGCTACAAGGAGCTCGACGGTGGGCCTATTAACTCTGTCCGCGCAGGTGCGTCGGACGAGGTCGTCGTCGTTGAGGGCCCCCTGATCGGTGTAAGCGGCACGGAGATCAGAGAGCGCGTCGCACAGGGAGCGTCCATAAAGTATAGCGTGCCAGAGCTAGTCGAGGCCTACATCTACGAGCACGAGCTTTACAGGAGTCCCGGCGGCGTGGCAGCAGACCAAAGTGAGTGATTCCCAAGACAATCCGGGTCCTGTGACTGCTGTGGAGGCTATCCTGGAAACGGCGGAGAAGACCGGAGCCCTGAGGTTCGGCGAGTTCCGGCTGTCTGCCGGCGGCACAAGCCCCTACTACTTCGATGGGCGGCTTGTCACACTCGACCCAGAGGGGGCATATCACGTCGCTAGGGCGCTACTTCCCATCCTGAAGGACTGCGAGGCGGAGGCCATCGCGGGTCCAACCTTAGGGGCCGATCCTATAGTCTCCGCAATAGCACTCATGAGCTACACAGAGGGACATCCGATTGCAGGATTAATCGTCCGTGCGAAGGCTAAGGAGCATGGCGCGCGGCGATTGATCGAGGGCTCTTTGAAAGAGGGCTCCAGGGTGGCCGTTGTGGACGACGCATGTAGCACGGGGGGTAGCCTCATCCATGCCATCGACGCGGTCGAGGGGGCCGGATGCCAGGTGGTGAAGGTCATGTGCATCCTCGACAGGCGCCAGGGAGGCAGCGACGAAATAAGAAGGCGCGGCTACGATTTCGTCGCCCTCCTGGAGGCGGACGAAGCGGGACATATAGCGGCAGCCGCGCAGTAGTCGGCCTACGAAACCTTCTGGAAACCCTCGTCCCGCCGACCGCGAAGACGCGGACCTGTGACCTCGACTGTGCGAGATGGGTCTTCAGTGACGTGCCCTATCGCATATGCCTCAGCCCGATGATCGCCGGCGATCCGCAAGGCAGCGTCAGTATCAGCCTCAGGCACGACCAGGCAGAAACCTATCCCCATATTGAACACGAAGTACATTTCCGGATCGGGCACGGAACCTCGATCCTGGATGGCGCGGAAGATGGGCTGGGGTTCGGGCAACGAATCTATGGTGTAGCCGACGTCCGCCTGCAGTCGGGGTAAGTTGAGGAACCCGTCGCGGGTTATATGGGCTATGCCCCTAATATCGACGTCTCCCTTGAGCATAGCCATGACCTCAGCCACGTAGATGCGCGTGGGCCTGAGCAGCTCTTCTCCAAGGGTGGACCCGAGCTCTGGATAGTGCTCCGAGAGGATGTCCCTACGCTCTGAGACCGGCTGGTCGCGGGTCACCCCGAATGCCGCCCGGGCAAGCGTCAACCCATTGCAGTGTATCCCCGAGCTCCTCAGGCCGATGATCACGTCGCCCGGGCGTATCCTGGAGCCGGTTATGGCTGTACCTGGCGCGATCGTCCCGATGCACGTCCCCGCGAGGTCGAAACCACCCCCTTCATCCTCCCCTTGGATTAGCTCCGGGAGTTGAGCAGACTCGCCGCCAACTATCGAGATGCCCGCTATCCTTGCCCCTTCCGTCAGGCCCGTAGCGATCCCGTCTAGAACATCGGGATCTACTTGCTGGATCGCAATGTAGTCGACCATCGCCTGTGGCTCGGCGCCGACGCACAGAACGTCGTTGACGTTTACGGCAACACAATCGATGCCGACGGTGTCGTATCGGTCCATGAGCTGGGCGACGATGGCCTTGGTCCCGATACTGTCGGTAGAGATAGCGACTCCGACAGACCCGAGCGCGACCACGTTGGCAAAGTGGCCGAAATCGAGTTCAACGTTACCGCGTAACTGCCACGTTTCCTTCAGCCGCTCCAAGACCGGCTTCAGGGCAGCGTCGCCCCTTCGCGCGTCTACACCCGCAGCCTGGTAGGTCAACCGATTCTCACTCTGGGTGTCGGGGCTAACTGGTATTCCTCCACTGAAGTGGAAGCTAGGACGGTTGGACTATACAACGGCCACATCGCTTCCACAAGTCTAGTAAAACATGCGGCTCGCCCTCCGTTCCGCCGTTTGCGGCGGTCCGCACCCAAAGTTAGAATGGTTTAGATATGAGCGATAGTGCACAGGCGTCTACGACGCGGACGAGACAAAGAGTCCTTCTCGCTGCAGCGCTCGCGATTATCCTAAGCGTTGCGCTGGGGCTGCGCCTCTATGGGCTTGACTGGGACCGCGGGTACGGCTACACGCCTCACCCGGACGAGCGGGCGATACTCGGCAAGGTGGACCAGCTCTCTCTGCCTGCACTCGACGAGGTCTTCCTCCTCTTGGACGCCGAAGAGAGCCCCTTGAATCCCCGCTGGTTTAACTATGGAAGCCTGCCGCTCTACATGCTGAAGGGCGTGCAGATCGCGTCCTCCGCGTGGAACGGGGACGAGTTGCGCGACCTGCGGTTAGCGGGGCGCGCGATCTCTGCGTTGGCCGACGTCGGCACGGTCATAGTGGTCTACCTCTTGGGCGCCAGCCTGTATGGCCGCAGGGAGGGCCTGCTGGCCGCAGCCCTGGTCGCGCTCGCTGTTATTCATATCCAGCTCAGCCATTTCTTCGCAGTGGACACCCTGCTGGTCTTTTTCACCGTGACGGCTCTGTACTTTCTGTATCGTGTGGCCCGGGAGGGAAGGCTCAGGGACTCTCTTCTGGCGGGAGGATTCATCGGACTGGGCCTGGGCACGAAGGTGAGCATTGCACCTATTTATATCGCCTTTGTCATGGCCCACCTGCTCTTTTTATTCTCCGTTACCGGTGCCCGGACAACCCTGGCGGCGCACGTTGTTAGCTGCTGGCGAACCGCGCTCGCGGGCCTTGCCCTAGGAGCGTCGGCGTCTGTAGTGGTGTTCACTGCGGTCCAGCCGTACATGTTCCTGGACTGGGCCCGCTTTTACGGCGACGTCACCGAGCTATCCGAGGCGGTGGTGCGGAGGATAAGGGACTATCCGTTCACGCGTCAGTACATCGACACGACGCCATACTGGTACCACGTCCGCCAGCTGGCCACCTGGGGCCTAGGGTGGCCGCTTGGTGTCGTGGCGTGGGCCGGCCTGCTGTACGCCTCCCTCCGAGGCATGGCCCTCAAGGGAGGCCTTGTTTACCTGGCGGCCGGCTGGGGCCTGCCGATGGCCGTACTGCTGTACTCGGGCAGCTTCCTCGCGGTCTTTGTTGCGTCTGGGGTCGCGTTCGCCGCGTTGGTCGGGACCCTTCCGTTCCGCTCTAGAGAGTCGCGAGGTGCAGTGCTTCTTCTTTCATGGGTGGCGCCCTATTTCTTGATAACCGGCGCATTCCAGGTCAAGTTCTTGCGGTATCTCCTACCGATGACTCCTGTCCTGTTGTTGTTCGGCTCAGGGATGTTGATCGCAACGTGGGACAGGGCCACTGACCGCCTTCCCTCCCTTCGGCCTTGGCTGGCCGCGGGCGGGCTCCTACTCATCGCTAGCACGGCGTTCTACGCCCTGTCGTACATGGCCATCTACGCGCAGCCTCATACAGCGGTGCGCAGTGCCGCGTGGATTAACGAGAACGCGCCCAAGGGTTCGGTCATCCTTATGGAGCATTGGGAGGAGGGGTTGCCCGACCTCGCCGGCTACAAGGTGCGCGTTCTGCCACTCTACGACGACGACACGTCTAACAAGCTGGGCTCACTCTCAAGGGACCTGGCGGAAGCCGACTATGTCGTCTTCTTCAGCAACCGGCTATACGGCACCATCCCACGACTCCCAGACCGGTACCCAGCCACCAGTGCCTACTATCGGCTGCTGTTCTCCGGCGAGTTGGGGTACGAGCTCGCGAACGCCGAGACTGCGTACCCCAGGTTGGCAGGGGTGAGTTTCACCGACGACACATTCGGTCGCCCCGGGCTTCCGAGGCCGACAGCGGCCGACTCGGTTAACGGCTTCGGCTTTGCCCTTAACCTCGGATTCGCGGATGAGAGTTTCTCGGTCTACGATCATCCTCTGGGTCTGGTGTTCCGGAACGTCGAGCGCCTTGACGCCGAGTCGATACGGCGTGCCATCGAAGGTGCTGTAGGCGAGGGAGTCCCCCTGGAGACGCAACGCGGCCGGACGGTCGGCCTCCTGCTCCCGCCGGAGGAGGCCGCGGCTCAGCAGCGAGGCGGGACGTGGTCAGAGATAGTCGACGTCGGGAGCTGGGCGAACCGGCTGCCAATTCTCGCTTGGCTCGCACTCATCGAGGGAGTCTCGCTGTTGGCCATTCCGGTCAGCTTTGTGCTCTTCCGGCCGCTCGCGGACCGGGGATACCTCTTAGCTAAGGCACTGGGGCTGTTGATGGTATGCCTCACGGTCTGGCTTCTGGCGAGCCTGCAGTGGGTAGCCTTTTCACGCGGCTCATTCGTGATCGCGCTCTTGTTGCTCGGCGCCGTGTCCCTAGTTACCGCAGCCAGACACCGTCAGGAGCTTGTCGACTTCGTACGCCGCCGGTGGAGGGTCATACTCGCCGGAGAGGTCCTTTTCCTCCTGGCCTTCTTTGCCTTTGTTGCGGTCCGGATGGCGAACCCTGACCTATGGCACCCTCACCGGGGCGGTGAGAAGCCCATGGAGCTTGCCTACCTGAACGCAGTGCTGCGGTCCACTTATATGCCGCCCTACGACCCCTGGTTCGGCGGCGGATACCTCAACTACTACTACTGGGGCCAGTTCATAGTGGCGACATTGATAAAGGCCACGGGTATCGAGCCCAGGGTGGCCTTCAATCTAGCAGTGCCCACCTTTTTCGCATTGACGGTGGCCGGCGCCTTTAGCTTGGTCTATAACCTGGCCGAAGGGACCCGGCGCAAGCTAAATGACTCTATGTTCAGCTGGTCACCGGTCGTGGCAGGAGTGGCTGGCGGCCTGTTCGTGGCCGTCATAGGCAACCTGGATGGCGCGATCCAGCTGGGACACGGACTCTGGAGAGCCGTGTTTCGTAGCCTGCCATTCGGAGAGTTCGACTTCTGGCGTAGCAGCCGCATGATGCCGCCAGACCCTCCAGGGTTCGAGATTACCGAGTTCCCCTTCTTCACCTTCCTGTTCGCGGACCTCCATCCAAACATGATGTCCATTCCGTTTACGCTGCTGGCGCTTGGGTTCGCGCTTGCAACTGTGCTCGCGGTAAGGCATCGGGGAGGCCGGCGTGCGAGTCCGCCGGCGCACGGCTGGAGTCTAGATGAGCTAGCGCGTCTGGCTACTCTGGGAGTGGTCGTGGGCGCCATCCGCGTGATCAATACATGGGACTACCCGACCTACTTGATCGTGGCAGGAGGCGCGGTCTTGCTGGCCGCGTACCTGAGGAACGGCGGACTAAGCATTGCGGTGCTGCTCGAGTCAGCATTCAAGTCCTTGCTCGTGTTCGCGGTGGGCTATCTCATCTTCCTGCCGTTCCATCTGAACTACGAGACCTTCTTTACTAGTCTGGAGCGCACAACCAACCAGACCGTCCTGTGGCAGTTCCTCGGCATCAGCGGACTCTTTGTATTTATCGTGGGGTCTTACTTTGTATACGAGTTGCGCGACTGGCTGGCGCCAGTATGGCGAGTCGCTGGTCGCTGGACCGGCTTCCGAGCGCCGGCCCCATCGCGTAGCCCGGGCTCCGCCATTCTTGGAGCGGATAGATACCGAGTGGTACTACGTATGTCAGCGGTGGTCGCGGCTGCGATCACAGTGGGTTACGTCGTTTCTGTCGTCCTGGCCGGCTGGACTGGAAGCACGGTCCCGTTTCTTGCGGTCATGGTGACCGTCGTGCTCGTGGCCGGAGCCAGGGTTTTGCTGTCGTCCAGGAGCGATGCTCCGCACGTCGCTTTCGTAGCTATGATTGTCGGACTGTCACTGGCGCTGGCGATCGGCCTGGACATTTTCCGAGTCGAGGGCGACATCGAACGGATGAACAGTGTCTTCAAGTTCTACCTCCAGATATGGGTGATGCTGGCTCTAGCCTCCGCCTATCTGCTCTGGCGTCTGGCCTACGGTAGGCGTGTTTCTCTGTGGCGGTTGGCCTGGGGCAAGAAGGTATGGCTGGCAGGCCTGGTAGTCCTGATCGCAAGTGCATCCGTCTACACGGTCATGGGCGCTCAAGACCGCCTCAGAGACCGTTTCAACGGTCGTGTCCTGCCTCTTACTCTGGACGGGACGGCATACATTCATGACGCGGTTTACCGAGACCCCGAGAAGGGTGAGATCAAGCTGTCGTGGGACAATGACGGTATCGAGTGGCTTCAGGACAAAGTCGAGGGCTCGCCAATCATCCTTGAAGGGTATGCCCCGGAGTATCGCTGGGGCGCCAGGATATCGGTGTACACTGGCCTGCCCGGCGTCATCGGCTGGGCTAACCATCAGAGACAGCAGCGGGCCGGCTACGCTTGGGCGGTCGATCAGCGCATCAGGGACGTGAACCGCATATACAGGACCGACGATTCATCCGAGGCGCTCGCGCTCCTTCGGGAATATGGGGTTGAGTACGTGTACGTGGGACAGCTTGAGCGCCTGTACTATCCCGCCACGGGCATCGATAAGTTCGAGGGTGAGCTCAGCGAGCATCTGGAGTCGGTGTACCAGAACGAGCAAGTGACAATATATAGAGTTCTGCCTGGGTGAAGGCGGCAGTGGCCCTAGACCCGGAACCGGCGCCAGTCGCGTTCGAAGCGCTCCTTGGCTCGGTAGCCCCTCGCTGTAGGCGGCTGGAACTTCACGTTCGGCTTGCCCTCTGCCAGGAACTCGCCCCGCACCATCCCTGCTTGACTGCTGTTATAAGTCACGAAGCAGTGTCCGACTCCGGAGAAGGCCGCGGGCTCGGACCCGTTGATAGCCGCCGCGATGTTGTGGCCCACCGTCTCCCCTTCGGCCGAAGCAAGCACCCCGGCTTTGGGTAGCGGCCTGCCGTTGGCCATCGGCAATGTGGTCACGTCGCCTACCGCATAAACGCCTGGAATATGCGTCTGAAGCGTCTGCGGTGATACCTCTACCCAGCCAGGGCCAGTCGCGAGTCCGGCCGCGCTGACGATCGGCGGAGCCCGGTGAGTCGGCACAGTGATGACGAGGTCGGCATCCAAGGAGGTGCCGTCTGTGAACGCCGCCTGCCGGCCGTCTGGCGCGACCTCCGTAACCCCAGCCTCAGCGTGGAGTTCGATTCCCCGTCGGTGCATGTCCCTCGTCAGCCTTCTGCCGGCCTCAGGGCCAGCCACCACAAGCGGTGCCGGCTCAGGAGTGAAGACGTGAAGGTCGACGTCCGCACGGACACCGCGCTGTCTGAATGCCCAATTGAGAATTATGGCCGCCTCGAAAGGCGCCGGCGGACACTTGTAGGGCAGGCTCGAAACGGCGATGATCACTCGCCCTTTTCGGAAAGATGACAGCTTTCGTCGGAGCCGTCGGGCGGTCTCTAGGTCGTAGAACGAATAGGCGTTGTCAGACCCGGGCACCGCGTCCCAGTCGTATACGGCGCCCGGCGCCAGTACCAGGTAGTCGTACTCGAGCTTACCTGTCGAGGTAGCGACCGTCCTGGACTCGGTGTCTATCTCATGGACCTCTGCAGGGACGTATCGGACGCCACGATTCGCCAGCGACCCGAGCGACCGGCTGACCCGGGCCGCCTCGCGCTCCCGGACGATGAGCAGCGGGAACGAGCCGCACAGATAGGTCCGTGTAGCGCGGTCGACCAGGGTGACCTCGTGTTCCCTGCCCAGCAAGGCACGAGCCGTTCTGGCTGCTGCTGCCCCGCCGAACCCGCCTCCTACGATCACGATCTTTTGACCCATAGTCATCTACTCCGCACGGATGGCTCCGCGATAGTATAGACCAGCGCCATCCATAAACCCCTTTATAGCCAGCCGGCGCTCGAAAGCATCTCGCGCGCAACGTCAGTAATCGAGCGGCCTTCGCCGTTGTCGACCGTGAAGTCCTCTGCTCGCGTGCGTTCCAGGATATTGTCCAGTTCTGCTGCGCGGCCGACCGCGTGCTCCTGGATCATCCCTGGCTCGCGAACTCGGACACGCTCTTGCATCGTCACAACCGGGGCCGTTAGCCAGCAAACGATCAGCTCGGCACCAGGAATGGCTTCGCGGTACAGTTCCAGCTCCGACCGGTCCTCGACGACCCTCGCGATCAGCAACCGCTCGGCTCCGGAGGCCGAGTAGTTACGCCACACGGCCGCGAGATTCGCGAACATCAGCTGCTCGCCGTGTTGCCCGTCCGACGGGAACATTATCGGCAGCCAGTCCAGGTCAATGGCGGCGTGCGGTACGCCGGCCTCCTTCAGCAGATCGTGCGCATCGCCCAACACGGTCGTCTTGCTAGCCCCCATCGACCCTGAGATCACAAGGACTGGGACCTTTGCGCCCTTACCAGTCACGTTGCCCCACCTCCATTCAAACGCCTCCGACGGTTCAACTGGAGCGTATCACAACCTGTAGGATCGCAATCCCGGCTTTGAGTCTGCGATGACCCCCCGTAAAATCGCCTGGTGTTACAATAGGTCGGCCAGTGAGCTCTGGGCTTCAAGTGGAGGCGACGATGGCCGAATTCAAAGGCGTGTTTCCTGCGATCATAACTCCGATGACTGCCGACGGAGAGGTGAACGAAGCCGCCTTTCGGCAAGTAATAGAGTTTGACATTCGCGCAGGAGTGAACGGCTTCTGGATAGCAGGCGGCACCGGGGAAAGCATACTTCTCACGGACGAAGAGAACATGCGACTCGCAGAGGCCGCAGTTGATCAGATTCGTGGAAGGGCCACGAGCATTATGCACGTGGGGGCGGCGAGTACGGCTCAAGCCGCGAAGCTGGCTGAGAATGCGGCCAGGGCGGGAGTGGATGCGATCAGCTGCCTGCCGCCGTTCTTCTACCCGGTCCCCGATGGGGATATCGTGGAGCACTACAGAGTCGTGGGCGCAGCAGCGGACCTGTCGCTGTTCGTGTACAACCTGCCACAGTTTACACAGGTCGAGATTACACCCGAGCTAATCGCGCGCATCCGGGAAAACGTACCCCAGCTGGTCGGGCTTAAGCACTCGTCTTTCAAGTTTATCGACAATTACCACTTTGCCCAGATGGGCCTTGCCTGCTTCACCGGTCATGGGATGTTGATGCTGCCGGCACTGACCCTGGGCGCGTCCGGTTGCGTCGACGGCGGGCTCGGGTTGGCGCCTGAGATATGGGTCGAGATCTGGGAAGCCTTCAATAATGGCGACCTAGCCCGGGCCCAAGCGGCCCAGGACAGGGGTATTCGGATATATAACGTATTGGAGCAGTACGGGTATCTCGGCGCCATGAAGGCGTTGATCGGCGGGCGGCTGGGGATCGACTGCGGCAACCCGCGACCGCCCTTGCCCCAGCTTACCTCAGAGCAGCGGGCGCGCCTCCCCGAAGAGGTGGTCAGGCTCGGTCTCACGAAGATCGCCGTCGAACAGGCGGCTGGCTAGACGTCAGAATTTGCGCGTCTTCTAGACCGCAAGAGGTGCCCAGATCGCGAACCAAAAGCAAGGAACCAAGTACCCGCTGTCGATAATGACAGATGTCGGCGTGGAGGTCCTCGGACGCTTCGGGCTAACTGCTGAGTCGAACTCGAGGATGGGTATCGAGGAGATGAGGCCTTTCGCCGATTTCCTCATAAGCGGCCACGCGCCGGTGAAGAAGGACGAGGTCTACCTGAACCTGGCGTCTACCGACGATCGCCTTCGCGAGAATGCTATCGACCGGCAGCTGGCTTACGTTAACGCGGTGGCACAGCTTCCAAAACTGAAGCAGATAAACCTGCACTTCGCTCCCAGGCGATGGGTCGACGACGCGCAGCCCGACGGTCACGAGTTCGACTACGATCGGCAGATCGATGCTATCAGGCAGATCGCGGCCATGGCCGCTGAGCGTGGCATTGAGATAGTCCTGGAGAACCTCCCGGTGACCTGGAGGGATGTCCCCGATGACACGACTGGAGACCAGGTGGACTGGAGCAACAGAAACGCTTACTTTGGGACCACACCCGAGGAGTGGATCGGGGTCTGCGAGGAGGTGGCGCGGCCTAACGTGGCCCTGTGCCTGGACTCGAGCCACGCCTGCACCTACGCGCACCTGTTTCCTGAACACAAGCGCCCTGAGGTAATGATGTCCTTCCTTGCCAGGCCCGATCTCTTAAAACACGTCCATTGGAGCGATAACTACCTCTACGATTCCCGTGGCCGGGAGGACTCTCACGCATTCGTTGGCAAAGGCACCCTGCCCGAGGAGATCCACCGGACGATCAAGGGTCTGGATGCCACGCTCATGCTGGAGCACAGCCCACCGCCCGAAGAGTTAGAGGAAGAGCTGGAATACATCGACGGGCTGTAGTCTGGCATTGAGCAAAGACCCCCTCGCCGACGTAACTACCCTCACATTCGACATCTTCGGCACGGTCCTGGACCTTGCCGGCACCCTCATTCCACCCACGGATCGCCTCCTTGCCGAGAAGAATGCGCCGATGGACGGTCGCGCGTTCTGGGACCAGTGGCGGGAGCGTCAGCGCATAGAGCAATACCAGGACACCCTCCTGATGCTTGGACACAGTGGCTACCTCGAGACCTGTCGCCGGGCCCTCGTATACTGCCTTCGGCAGAACAACATCGACTTCACGCGCGACGAGGTCGACAGTGTGATGCGGTGCAAGGGCTGGAGCGTCTCAAGGACCAATACCGGCTGGTGGCACTGTCCAACGGCGACCAGTGGTTGCTAGAGCTCATCGCCGCCAAACGTATTCCGGTGGAATTCGACGCCGTCATCTCTGTTGACCAGGCCGGCACGTTCAAGCCGCACCCGGCAGTCTATCGGACGGCGGCCCGAGTGCTCGGAGCCGAGCCGAATCTGATCATGATGGTGGCCTCACACACCTTCGACATTATTGGTGCACGGGCCTGCGGATACCGTGGCGCTTACGTGAACAGATACAACCTGCCCTTTGGGGAGACTCCATATCTCCCCGATATCGAGGTGAGTGACTTCACAGAGCTGGCGCAGCGTCTACTTCCGAGCGGTAGGTAGAGGCAAGGCCTTTTCATTTTCACTATCTCGCTTTGCCTACTCGTGGTTCGACAGGCTCACCACGAACGGAAACAGGCTCACCACGAACGGAAACAGGCTCACCACGAACGGAAACAGGCTCACCACGAACGGAAACAGGCTCACCACGAACGGAAACAGGCTCACCACGAACGGAAACAGGCTCACCACGAACGGAAACAGGCTCACCACGAACGGAAACAGGCTCACCACGAACGGAAACAGGCTCACCACGAACGGAAACAGGCTCACCACGAACGGAAACAGGCTCACCACGAACGGAAACAGGCTCACCACGAACGGAAACAGGCTCACCACGAACGGAAACAGGCTCACCACGAACGGAAACAGGCTCACCACGAACGGAAACAGGCTCACCACGAACGGAAACAGGCTCACCACGAACGGAAACAGGCTCACCACGAACGGAAACAGGCTCACCACGAACGGAAACAGGCTCACCACGAACGGAAACAGGCTCACCACGAACGGAAACAGGCTCACCACGAACGGAAACAGGCTCACCACGAACGGAAACAGGCTCACCACGTACCTGCTTAGCAAGCGGCGTTGTTGCGGTGTTTCAGATGGGGAACCCTCATCCCTTCGGTGGACTCAGGGCAAGCTCTAACCTTCTCCCGCAAGGAGGTATCCTCAAAAAGTGTGTAAACGGTCAGGCGGTGTACCCTCTCTCTGAACAACACGGGCTCAAGGCCCAAGAGAGGAGATACACCGCCTATGGGAAAGAGAAGCACTAGGAGCAGGTCGGAGTCAAGGCCGGAGTGGGAGCAGTTGGAGGATTGGGTGCGAGGCCATGTCCAGCGGCTGATCCAGGAGTTGCTGGAGGAAGAGGTGACGGAGTTTCTAGGAAGGGCGAAGTCGGCCCGCAGGTCTGAGTCGGACAACGAGAGAGGCTATCGGAACGGATACGGCAGAGCCCGGAGGCTTACGCTGAGTTCGGGAACGGTACAGCTGAGGAGGCCACGAGTCCGCAACACCGAAGAGGAGTTCGAGAGCCGGCTGCTGCCGCTGTTCGTCAACAGGACCAGGAAGGTTGCTGAGTTGACCCCCCAGTTGTACCTACATGGCCTTTCCGAAGGTGACTTCGACCTGGCGGTGCGGGGACTGCTGGGAGAAGAGGCACCGATATCGGCGAGCACGGTAGCCCGGTTGAAGGATAAGTGGAACGATGAGCTTGCCCAATGGCGCGCTAGGCCCCTGGATGACCTGGAAGTGGTGTACATGTGGGTGGATGGAGTCTACGTCAAGGCTGGTCTTGAGCGGGAGAAGGCGGCGATCCTGGTGGTGATGGCGGCCCTGAGCGACGGAAGGAAGGTGGTGGTGAGCGCGATTCCCGGATACAGGGAGTCCATAGAGAGCTGGTCCGATGTGCTCAGGGACATGAGGCGCCGCGGGCTGGAGTGCCCAAGACTGGTAATTGGAGACGGACATCTGGGCATCTGGGGAGCTCTGCGCAACGTCTATCCTCAGGCGGCCGAGCAACGCTGCTGGAACCACAAGATCCTAAACGTGCTCGCCAAGCTTCCAAAGCGACAACAGGACCAGGCCAAGCTCATGCTGCGTACTATCCCCTACGCGCCGACTCGGACAGAGGCTGAGCGGCTCAGGACGGTGTTCACCAGGTGGTGCGGCGACCATTCCTACGAGGCGGCCTCAGAGGCCTTGGAGCGGGACTGGGACCGCATGGTCACCTTCTATGACTTCCCAAAGGAGCACTGGGGGCACCTTCGCACGACGAACCCGGTAGAATCACCCTTCGCGGCCCTCAGGCTTCGGACAGACGCCGCCAAGCGCTACAAGAGGGTCGATCGGGCGATAGCGGTGATCTGGAAAATGTTGATGGTCGCCGAACAGCGCTTCAGGCGTCTGAAGGCCCCTGAGTTGATCGAAGACGTCTATCTCGGTGCACAGTATGCGGATGGAATCGCCATTGAATCAACGGCTGAGAAGGTCGCCGCCTGATGTCGTTTACACACCTATTGACGTAACCTCCCCCCCGCAAGGCGGGAGAAGGGACAAAAGCAGTTGTAGAAAAAGTGTCCCATTCTGGTTCATTTTGTTCCATTTCGTATCTGGGAGACGGTACATGATGGGATACCCTTGGTACACCTAACATGTCTGGAAAGGCCTGAACATCGGAGTCGGCTCTCGGCCGCATGTCAGAGAGAGGGGACAGGCGGGCCCGTCCCTCACCCCACTATGTTAGCACAGGCGTTCTATGATTTCAAGTAAGGGTGCTCTCGCTCTTCGTACACCGGACGACAATGAAAAGGCCCTAGGGCCGCCCGGAGAGATAGACCTGCTATACTTGTGCGGGGTCGTCCCCACGCTTGAAGGAGGGTCGCGATCTATCCGATCGACCTAGAGGGCAAGATCGGCATCGTGTTCGGTGTTGCAAACCATCGCAGCATCGCCTGGGCCATCGCACAGACCCTTCATGACGCCGGGGCCAGGCTTGCGATCGCATACCAGAACGAGCGTGTCCGTGATACCGTCACCAAACTGGTGGCGTCATGGGAGGACGTGTTGGTGCTGGAGTGCGACGTTAGCTCCGACCAGAATGTCGAGCAGGCCTATGCGACGGTCGACGAAAGATTCAAGGGCCTGGACATGATCGTACATAGCATCGCCTTCGCCAACCGGGAGGACCTGGGTGGGCTCTTCATGGAGACGGAACGCGAAGGCTTCCTGCTTGCCCTGGACATCAGCGCCTATTCGTTGGTCCCGATAGCCCGATACGGAGCGCCGTTGATGCGCGACGGAGGCGGGAGCATGCTGACGATGACGTTCCAAGCCGCTAACCGGGTATTCCCAGGGTACAACGTCATGGGCACGGCCAAGGCCGCCCTCGAGAACGAGGTGAGGCAGCTTGCCGCCGATTTGGGCCGTGATAATATTAGAGTTAACGCCATCTCAGCCGGGCCGTTGGATACGCTCTCCTCGCGTGTGATTAGCCAGTACAGGGACATGAAGAGGATTCACGCTGAGCGCTCCCCGATGCAACGCAACATCACGGCGGACGAGGTCGCCAAAACTGCGCTCTACTTGTGTAGCGACCTATCCAGCGGGGTGACCGGAGAGATCATTCACGTTGACACCGGCTACAATATAATGGGTATCTAGTACGCACGTACTCAGGAGACGGTGAGAGGAAAGATGCCTGAGCCCCTATATCTAGAGATTGAGGAAAACGACAACTGTGAGTACACGCCGCTTCAGGTGTTCGAAGCGAGAGACGACCCCGTTCCCGTGAGGAGGGTCAAGCTCTTCGAGCCCGACAGGCCACACGGAATCTACGAGGTAACCGGTTGGAGCAGCGAAGAGTCGGGGTCACCGTGCCTGGCAATGTACGTCCCGGTGTCCGATTCTGGCCAGGCCGCCGTGCACGTCGTCTGTGGGGGCGATTGGGGTATCAGGCTCAAATCGACTGGGAGTGAGGAGGAGTGGGACCTCGACAGTCCCAACCAGTGGGGAGAGCCTTACCTGATGCTGACCGACAAGGCCGATGTCCTCTTGGATACCGGGGCACGCCCATAGGGCACCGCTGGGAGGCCGCCACGGCGGCGACGAGGCCTGCTTGGGACTGCCTGGGGCGGGGAGGGATCCCCCCCAGATGCTTCGCGGAGCCTCAGCAAGACATTCCTCCGCTCGCCTTCATCCCAGCGTAAGGGTGCGAGGGCGAGAGTACTAGGACAACGTCAGAGGGTCTGTGCCCGGATCGCGGCCTTCCCCAGCCCGTCGACGAGGTCCGCCTAGGGACGGCCTCGTACGAAGAACCTGGGGTGGGGAGGGACCCCTCCCCAGATGCTTCGCGGAGCCTCAGCATGACATTCCTCCGCTTGCCTTCATCTCAGCGTAAGGCTGCGAGGGCGAGAGTACCAGGAGAACGTCAGAGGGTCTGTGCCCGGATCGCGGCCTTCCGCAGTCCGTCGACGAGGTTCGCCTAGGGACGGCCTCGTACGAAGAACAAGTCAATGTTACCCTTCGTCCCGATTCGGCATCGGGACGAAGGGCCTGGGGTGGGGAGGAACCCTTCCCTCAGATCCTTCGCGGAGCCTCAGCATGACATTCCTCCGCTCGCCTACATCCCAGCGTAAGGTCGTGTAGGGCGAGGACTCTAGGACAACGTTAGAGGGTCTGTGCCCGGATCGCGGCCTTCCGCAACCTGCGACAGTTGATCGAGGTAATGGACCCACCCCTCTAGGTGTTGCGGGCGCTCCTCAGCCGGCAGCCCGTAATGGCGCAGTCGCACGATAGTCTCGTCGCCGTCCGGTTGCAGTGTGATCTCGACGGTACTCGATCCCGGCGGCACCGCTTGACCGTCTCCCTCCCATCCCCATGTGAACACCACGCGACTGTAAGGGGTGACCTCGACATACTTGCCTTTTACCACGTCGCGCCCGGTGACGCTGACTCGATAGGTACCGCCAGGCGTCGGGTCGAGGGTCGCGGAGGTGCCCTTCCAGCGGACCATCTGTTCAGGGTCAGTAAAGAAAGGGAATATCGTCTCTGGTCGAGCCGCGATTCGTACCTCCTTCTCCACTGCGTCAGTGTTTCGGGTCACCTCTTCCTGGCCTCCGTTCATCTTCCTCAGACGCCTCCTTCAGCAGGCTCAACTTTTCGCTCCAGAAGTCATCCAAAAACGCCCTTAGCTCGGCGAGTCCCTCGGGTCGCGTCTGATACAGTCGGCGAGTTCCCTCAGCGCGGACGGACAAGATGCCCGCGGCCGCCAGCACCTTGAGGTGCTGGGAAATAGCCGGACGCGTCACATCGAAATGCGACGCGATCTCTCCTACGGACAGCTCGGTATTGTGGACCAGCCGCAGGATGTCGCGGCGCCGCGGCTCGGCTATGGCCCTCAGCGCGGACTCCAACATGGACGTACGTTAGCATAGCCTTACGTAAGTTGCAATTTACTAGGACGGCGACGCCGCCAGACCAGGCTGGCGGCTATCAATACCGTCAGGACGATCAACCCCCATGGAGTTATGCCGGGGATAGTCGTCGAGGTGGGGGCCTCGTCGTCGATGATCTTCAAGATAGCGGAACCGTCGCTAACGGTGACCCCCTCAGCGCTCTGACCGGGCGTCGTAGGGTTGTCTAGCTCGACCACCACGAACTCGGCTCCCTCCACAGTGTTGTCATCAATCAGCGACACTGTCAAGTCTTTGCTTCCGCCCTCGTCAGGCGCCCATACAAGAGTTGCGGTGGTAGACGCGTAGTCGAGCCCAGGGGTAGCGCTGCCTTGAGATGCGGAAGCCTCCACGCTCACGCCACCGCTGCTGGTGCCCGTGAGGGTGACCGAGACCGATGCGGTCCCGTCGGCTTCGTTCGCGGTCTGGTCCGATATCGCCAGGCTAGGCGCCGGATCGTTGTCGACTATCGTCACCGTCGAGCTGCCTGAGGTTGGACCTATCACGGCGGCCGTCGACGTCGTGAGCGCTACTACAAAGGTCTCGTCGAACTCGTCGATCACGTCCTCGACGATGCTGACAGCAAAGACGACCGACGTTGCGCCTGCCGGAATCGACACCGTGGAGCTGGTCGCGTCGTAGTCGTTTGGCGACATGGCGGTCCCATCTTGAGTCATCACGTCCGCGGACACGTCTAGGCTGGCTGGGACATCGAGGCTCACTGTGACGTTGGCGTTGCCGTTGGTCTCGCTGACCGTCAAGTCGGCGACCGAGAGCACGGGTGGGGGGTCGTCGTCGACAATGGTGACCGTTGTCGTCGGCTGCGTCGTGGTGACAGTCGACCCCGTGGTGGTAGCGTCAGACAGAGTGACGGTGAAGGCCTCGTTGGCTTCGAAGAAATCGTCTCCGTTGATGGTGGCCTGGATTGTGCCGGTGGTGTCGCCTGCGGGGATAGTTAGCGTCCCGCTTGTCGCGACGTAGTCGCCGCCGCTTACCGTGGCGCTACCGTCCGACGTGGAGTAGTCCACGCTCACCGGCAGGGCGCTGGTGGCTGAAAGCGCGATGACAATGTCCGTGGTGGTCGTCGTAGCTCCAGCTCCCTCGTCCACCGAAATAGCAACGGGTGCGGCCACGGTGGGAGCGGGGTCGTCGTCGAGGATGGTAACGGTGGCGGAGCCGGCGCTCGAGCTGATGGCCGTGTCTGCCGAATTGTTCGTAAGCGTGGCGGTAAACGTTTCGTCCAGCTCGTCGAGGGAGTCGGCGATGATGGGTATGGTTACAGTAGTGGTGGCCTCGTTTGCGGCGAAGCTCGCAGTTTCGGCTACTTGTGTGAAGACTCCAGGTGTGCCGAAGTCCTCACCGACAGTGGCGGTACCGTTCGAAGTAACGACGTCGACGGATACCGGCGTGCTGGTGGTCGGGTCCACGGTCACAGTGAGGGTCGCGAAGCCCGCTGTCTCGTTAACCGATAAGTTGGCTACGGAGAGGGTGGCCGGTGGTGGCGGTGTGAACTCGACCAACAGAGTCGGGCGATTGGCCGGAGTCGAGCTCTCCCGGCTATGAAACTTCTTGACCGTCTGGCTAGTACTCTCGTTTCCCTTGAGTAAAAAGCCGAAGTTGGTCGATGGGTTGTCCAGCCACGCTTGCGCATCAGCGGCCATTTGCGCGGAAGATCACGCGTATGCCTGGACACCTCCAACCGCCGTACTCGCGCTGGCAGCAGGCTGGAAGTCCCCACCGGCAGTCGACCACGGTGCCGTGTTGAAGAACCTGTCGACCCAGGTGGCGTCGTTCGTCTGCGCGTTTGCGCCTTGCCCGCCAGTCGAGCTAGAGGCGCCCTCACCCCAGTCGGAGTCCACCTTGTGCAACGTCATCGCTTGGGACCCACTTCTGGTTTTGTTCAACTGCAGAGTTAGAGTGACGCTGTCGATAGTCGATCCCGTGGGGATGTTGCCAGCGATGTCGAACGCGATCAAGCCCCGGCGAATCGAGGTGCCGCCCTGTCGGATCCGGCCGGAAAAGAAGTACTGGCCCGAACCGTTGGCTTTGGAGCTATCCTGATGAAGGGTGCTGTCCTTCGACGGGCTGAGGGTGACGGACTGCTCGCCCTCTGCGTGGACAACACCACTACCTGGCGCATGGACCAGTGTCAACAGGACGCCTATTACGATCGCTGTGACCAGGGTGGTCCGCCCCATGGGCGTTGGATGTACCAAAAAGCTTAGCATGTCACCGTCGCCCCCTCGACGCCTGGAAAAGACTGCCGATGATTGTCAGTGCAACTCCAAGCCCCGCGAGCGCTAGCAGCATCGTGGTCGAGATCGTCCTGTCACCCGTATCGGGAGCGCGAGGCTGTCGGCTCGCAGGTGATGTCGGGGCGACGGTTGGCGTTGCCGCGACGGTCGGCGTTGCAATCGGGGTTGGAGTGACGCTTGGAGTTGCTATCACGGTTGCGGTGGCTGTCGCCTCTGGTGGCTGACCGGACCACACCAGGGCGAATGTAGAGAACTGGAGCACCGAAGCCGAGAAGGTACGTGCGCTCAGGTTTAGGGTAGTCAGGAGGTCAGACCAGGATGTACCCGCCGGCGACAACTTCTGGATGCGGAGCCTGCCGGCTGCATGCTCGTTAAAGACGGAGCTTGGCCCACCAAGCTCCTGGACCATGCTTTCGGGAAGCTTGATGCTAAGTGTGGCCCTTGACCAAAGCCCCCCCCCCCCCGCATGAGGACGCCATCGGTATCGAACAAGTCGATATTCAAGGCGTTTAGCGCCCGGCCGTCGGGCTGAACGGGCAGGTTGTCGGAGCTCACAGTGCGAAGCCTGACCTGGAACGTCTCTGACTGGACCGGTGCGGGTATGTCGAGCTTGGCACCCTGCTCTGGCAGCTCGATGGAGGTCGGCGACGTAGGATGTACTACCGACACTATGCCACCCTCGTCGTCCGGGGTTGTGATCTGCTCCTCCGGCATCACGGTTAGCTCTGATAGTGGCGTTTGCGTGGGCCGAGGCGTTGGTGTCGGTGTCGCGGTAGCAGGGGGTGTGGCGGTCGGTTGCTCTGTGGGGGTTCCGCCTTGTCCGGACACAGTGGTTGGCGTTGGGGTAGGCGTCGGCGGTTCAGGCGTCGGCGTCGGTGGCTCCTGCACGACTACGGTGCCGTCCATCCCGGAATGAAAGCGGCAGTGATATGGGAACGTGCCGGCGGTATCGAACACGACCGAAGGGGACGAGTTGCCGGAGGAGACTTGGTGGTCCCAGACGCCGGTCTGTGCCCCGCGTAGGCCACCGGTAGTGGTATGTGGATTGTTGCCGTCGTTCTGCCAGATGATAGTGTCTCCGGCCGTAACCGTGACAGACGACGCCTAGAAGAAGTTGTCGTCCATGCTCACGTTGACGTTGACCGCCTGGGCCCGTTGGGCGGGCGCCCACGGCTGAGCGACAGCGACCGCTAGAGAGACGGCTATGCCAATGGTCATGACTGCGCGCAATCTGGTTACTGACAATCTATGGTCTCGTTCGTTCTGTACGAACGCTTCGCCTCCTCGGTTTCAAGGCTGCCTTGCAAGGGCGAGTCCCCATACCGAGCTAGCGCCCGCGTCCTTCAGAGCGCGGGCGCAGGCCGAGATCGTGCTACCGGTGGTTACAACGTCGTCTATAAGCAGGACCTCTACGGTGTCGACGTTCGAAGCGCAGTCGAAGGCCCCTTGGATATTCAGCCTGCGCTCGTCGGGACTCTCCATCGAGACCTGAGGAGGCGTGTTGTGGGTACGTCGCAGCGAGCCGGTCTCCAAGGGGATACCGGTCGCGTTGCTCAGTTCACGCGCCAATAGCTCCGACTGATTGTACCCTCGCTCTCTTTCACGTCGGCTATGGAGAGGCACGGGCATCAACACTTTGGCGGGCATTGGTTCAGACTCGAGGTAGCCTGTCATTAGCCTGGCTAGCTCGGGGGCCGATGCCCGCAGGTTCCTGTACTTAAGGCTGTACACCATGTCTCTGACTGCGCCTTCCATCAGGTACGGGGCCCTGATTCCATCCAAAGCAGGCGCGGTCCTCGCACACCAAGAGCATAGGGAGGCGGCGCCCGGACTTGCGCACATCAAGCAGTATGGCTTTTGAAGTCTAGGCAGGCTCGTCTCACAGCCCTTGCAGAGGAACCGCCCCTCGGTGCTACACACTGCACAGGTTGGCGGAAACACAAGGTCCAGCGCGGCTCCGACGACTCGCGATAGTCCTTTCGATCGTACGGGAAACAAGCTTTCCCGACCTCCCGATTCCTTCGCGTGTGCCGTGATTGTACGTTCGCCTCTTTCTGGGCGTCAAACGTTCCGAGGAGTCGCTGGGCGCCATGGAGCCCCGCGTCGTGAACGCGACCGGTGTGGCGCGGAGGTGGTGTTATAATCCCTGATGCGCCGCCGGTTCTGTCCCGCCATGGAGGGATCGATGCTTTCCATTTCGCATGAGAAGTTAACTCTATCCAACGGTCTCGAGGTGATCCTGCACGAGGACCACTCACTGCCCAACGTTGCGGTCAACGTGTGGTACCACGTGGGCTCGAAGGACGAGGACATCGGCCGGACGGGCTTTGCACACCTGTTCGAGCATGTGATGTTCGAGGGGTCGAAGCACCACAACCGGGACTACTTTGAGCCCCTTCAGAAGGTAGGAGGGTCCATCAACGGCTCAACGACCTCGGACAGGACAAACTATTGGGAGAACGTTCCTTCCGCCTATCTCGAGCTCGCGCTTTGGCTGGAGGCGGACAGGATGGGCTTTCTTCTGGACGCGCTGGACCAGAAACGCCTCGATATTCAACGTGACGTTGTAAAAAACGAGCGGCGTCAGAGCTACGAGAACAGGCCGTATGGGCTCGCCCAACTTCTGCTCCAGCCGACGCTCTTCCCTTCCCCTCACCCGTACAGTTGGCCGACAATCGGCTCCCAGGAAGACCTGGATGCCGCGCTGCTGGATGACGTCAAGGACTTCTTTCGTCGCTTCTATACCCCTTCAAATGCCAGCCTCGCCATCGCCGGGGACTTTGAGTCTTCTGAGGCCAAGCGCCTCGTCGACCGGTATTTCGGAGACATTCCGCCTGGGCCCGCCGGAGACCGCGTAGGTCGCATGGACTCGACATTGAGGGGCGAGGTACGCGTGACTATGCACGACAAGGTGCAGTTCCCAAGATTGTATCTGGTCTGGCCTAGCGGCCCTATGTTCGACGAGAAAGAGGCCCCGTTGGACGTGTTGGGGACGATTTTGGGCGATGGCAAGAGCTCCAGACTCTACCGGTCGCTGGTGTACGACAAACAGATAGCCCGCGATGTGAGTGTAGGCCATTATGCTCAAGAGCTCGCCGGAGAGTTCCAAATTCAAGTGACGGCCAGCCCAGGACATACGTTGGAAGAGGTCCAGGATGTTGTGGAGGAGGAGTTGGCACGGATCCGCCGAGACCCACCTACGGACCAAGAGTTGGCACGTTCCCGGAACCGCATCGAAAGTCAACACGTCCGCCAGCTCGAACGGCTCGGAGGGTTCGGTGGGAGGGCGGACCAGCTCAACTATTACAACGTGATGGCCAAGGACCCCGCTGTGATCAATTCGGACTTGGAGCGTTACATGACGGTCGAAGGCGAAGACGTGGCGAACGCGGCCAACTCCGTGCTCGAAGCCAATCGTGTGCGTTTGGCGGTGCTACCCGAACAAGCCATGAGTGCGTCCACGAGCTCCATCGATCGGTCGGTGATGCCAAAAGGCTCAGCGCCCGCGGCATATGCGCCGCCTGTTCCTCGCCGTGACAGGCTGTCGAACGGGCTGAACATCCTGTTTGTAGAGAAGCCGGGCCTGCCTATCGTGGCGACCGGCCTGGTGATGCGCCGCGGCGCGACGGCCGACCCGATCGGTAGGCCGGGACTGGCCCACATGACGGCTGGGATGCTGGCCGAGGGCACTACGACACGCACCAGCCAGCAGATAGCTGAGGAGATGGAGTCTCTTGGCACGCACCTCGACGGCGATGCCAGTCGCGAGCATACAGTCCTATCGGCTGAGACATTGACCTCACACTGGCCGACTGCGCTAGAGATAATCTCCGACGTGGTCAAAAATGCTACGTTCCCGCCGCATGAGCTGGACCGGGTCAGAAAGGAGCGCCTCACAGACCTGAAGCGAATCGCCGACGACCCAGCTGCAATTGCCCAAAGGGCCAGCCGCGCTCTCCTCTACGGCCCAGAGTCCAGCTACGGGCATCCGCTGGGAGGTACAGAACAATCCGTCGAGGTGATGACGCGAGACGAGCTGGTGAGCCATTTCAACAAACACTATGGTCCTCAGAACGCGACCCTTATCGTCGTGGGAGACGTGAACAGAGACGACGTGCTCTCGCAGGCGGAGTCCCACCTCGGTGATTGGAGCGTGGCTATTCCCGAGTCGGAGGAAAAGCTGGGGGGAGACGGGTACAAGGGCACTACAACCATATTTCTGGCCGACAAGCCGGGTGCAGCTCAGTCGGTGATCCGTGCGGGACACCTGACGGTCACCCGTCACGATCCGGACTATCTGCCCTTGAACCTTGTCAACTACGTGTTTGGCGGCCAGCCCACGGCTCGGCTATTCATGAACCTTCGCCAGGACAAGGGGTACAGCTACGGCTACTACTCGTCGATCGATTGGCTCACCGGGCCGTCTGCCCTCTTCGCCGGGGGGGCGGTCGAGACGGCGGTGACCAAAGAGTCTGTCGTAGAGACGCTCAAGGAGTTCACCGACATCCGGCGCGAAAGGCCTGTCACACCGGCCGAGTACGCTGCTGCGCGTGACGGCATCTCCAGAGGATTCTCTTCCCAGTTCGAGACCCAGGGTCATGTGGCGCACAACTTGGGCTGCCTAATAGTATTCGGCCTTCCCGATGATTACTACTCAACCTTCCTGGACAGCCTCGAAGCCATTACCATCGATGAGGTCCACCAGGCGGCCGCCTGGCACATAGATGACGAACACCTGATGGTCCTGGTCGTTGGAGACAGGACAGTTGTCGAGCCGGGGCTCCGGGAGCTCGGACTACCTATAGTCCTGGTCGATTACGAAGGACACGAGACGGGCTAGCAAACGGGCACCAGCTTCCCCATCCGCGGTCCAGCGGATATGGTCCTGTTTTAGATCAGTGGAATGGCACTCGGCGGCGGTGGCGAATGGAGAGGACACAGCGTCAAGTCACGACGATTCCTGCAGCGCTCAGGGCTCTGTCCGATGGGCTGTCGCTGACCCCGAGGACTCGCAGGTCAAGGGACCGGGGGCCGAGTAGCTGGGCGGTGGCTCTGGTACTCGCACTGGAGGTGGGCCTGTTCCTCTGGCTGGCCGAGGCCTTCTCGGTCCCCCTTCCCGCGGCCGTGACCCTGGCTTTGACCGTCACTGCGGCCCTCGTAGCGGTGCTCGTCAGCGGCTCTAAGGGAGCTCGGCGGCCCTGGCCGGCGACCGTCGCGCTAGTCATGGCCGCGGTCATGAACGCAGTCATGGCAGCGTTTATGATAATGGCCCTCTTTTTGGTCTTCATGCAGGGCGCGCTGGCCGGCAAGGGGATCTTGCCATTCCTGGCGGTGATCATCGTGTTGGCCTTCGCTCTGTTCCTGGACACCGGGCTGCCGCTGTTTTTGGCGCTGCTGTTGGTCCTGACCTTCGCCCTCGGGGTGCTCATGGGTCCCGGACCACTGCCACTGCTGTCCGTTCCGATGGTGCTGTCGGTGGGGGTGGGCGTGGTCCTGTTCCAGGCGATCAGCCCGGGCCAAGGCCGGGTTCTTCGCCGGCTCCCAGGGGAAGGCGGCCGCTCTCGCAGCAGTGTGTAGCCTTCGCCGTTCGCTTCCTACCAGAAGGTGGGCGATGGACGCCAACTTTCCGAGATGCGGCTCTGAAAACCATGAACGTTGATAATAGGATTAGCGGATGACTAGTCGCTTCGAAGGCAAGGTCGCCGTGGTTACCGGAGCCGGACGGGGCATCGGCCGAGCGGTTGCGATACTGCTGGCCGAAGAGGGCGCCTCGGTTGTAGTCAACGATCTCGGATGCGAGGTCAATGGCACCGGGTCCTCTCGCGTACCGGCAGACAGCGTTGTAGACGAGATCAGGTCGAAGGGCGGTAACGCGGTGGCCAGCTACGACGATATGGCGCTCATAGAGAGCGGCGAAAGCGTTATCAGGACGGCAGTTGACACCTATGGTCGCCTCGATGCTCTGGTGAATAGCGTCGGAGTCCGAATTGACTGCCCGATCGGCGAGATGTCTCCCGAGGAGTTCGGCCGGGTCCTCAGGAACGACCTGAAAGGGACGTTCGTCCCAACCAAATTCGCAGCCATCGAGTTCCGCCGGCAAAGAAGCGGACGAATTGTCAACATGACGTCAGACGCCGGGCTGGGTGGCTCTGGCGTCTCCAACTACGCGGCCTCATCCGAGGCCATTATCGGCCTCACCCGCACCGTTGCAAGAGACCTCGGGAAGTATGGCGTCACATGCAATGCCATATCTCCTCTGGCTAGAACAAGACTGTTTACCGAGGCGACGGACAACCCAGAGGACGTGGCCCCGCTGGCGGTATATCTCTGTGCCGAGTCCGGTCCCAACGTCAATGGGTATGTATTCGGCGTCCAAGGAGGGAGCGTGTCCGTCTACACGAACCCGTTGATTGCGCGAAGCGTGCACAAATGGGGGACCTTCACGATGGACGAACTCGACGAATCGGTCCCCAAGACACTCGGGTCAGCATTGTAATCCAAGGTCCGCGTACAACTATGAAAGCCAGATTTGAGGAGAGAGTAGCGATCGTCACCGGCGCCGGCCGGGGCATCGGCCGAAGCGTGGCAACACTGCTCGCCAGCGAGGGCGCCTCTGTCGTCGTGAACGACCTGGGTGGTGCCTCCGACGGCACCGATGCCTCAGCTACGCCGGCCGACGAGGTGGTACAGGAGATTATCGCCGCCGGTGGCGCGGCGGTGCCCAGCTACGAGTCCGTCGCCGATTTCGAGGCCGCCGGGAAGATCGTGCAGACGGCAATCGACAGCTTCGGTCGGATCGACATTCTCTGCAACGCCGCCGGGATACTTCGAGACCGTATGATATTCAACATGACCGAAGAGGAGTGGGACGGTGTCCTGACAGTGCATCTCCAGGGCGCGTTTAATATGGTGCGCAACAGCATTCCCCACATGACAAGGCAGCGGTACGGACGGATCGTGCTCTTCTCGTCGAGCTCTGGCCTCGGCGCCGCCGGACAGTCCAACTACGCCGCCGCCAAAGAGGGGATGGTCGGTTTCGCCAGAGCGCTGGCCAAAGAGCTTGCACCCGACGGTATAACGATAAATGCGGTGTACCCGGCCGCCCACACCAGGATGACGGCAACGGTGCCGGAGAGCACCCTCCACCTGCTGAAGGCGCAGGAGCAGGGCAGCCCTAGCGGTGGGCTCGGGCCGTCTGAGCTATTGACGACGCCGGAACCTGAAGAGGCGTTGGCCCCTGAGAGCAACGCGCCCAAGATCGTGTATCTGTGCAGCGAGGCCGGCGGGTCGATCACGGGCCAGGTGATCGGGACGGGCGGCTGGGCAATGTCCCTGTTTTCGCCCCGCCGCGTGAGTAAAAGCATCCATAAAAACGGCCGGTGGACCCTGGCTGAGCTAGAGTGGCTGGTGCCGATATCCCTCGCCGCGGACCTGATCAACCCTGCTCCCCCAGAGCCACAGCGCGATCGGTGAGGCCAGCAGGTCTGCCAGGTACGCCGTTGCCTCACAGATGTTTGTAGGGGCAGGTTTCTAACCTGCCCTCCTTATGTCAAGGTTCACTGCTCTTGGTTGCCCTTTAGACCCTGTGGTAAACTTGAGCCGAATTGGCTAGGGGGAGGTGTGATGGCACAGACAGGTTTTGGGGTAGAATCGTGAACTGGCTCGACTTCGTGCTACTCGCTATCATCGCCGTTGGCGCGGTCATGGGCCTGAGGATAGGGTTGATCGGGGCCGCGTTCACGGTGGTCGGCGTGTTCGTGGGCTGGCTGTTAGCGGGGCAATGGAGCGACGATGTCGGAGGGTTGTTCGGCGACTCCTTGTCCAACGATACAATCGTTACCGCAATCTCCTACGCGATCATAATAGCTGGGGCGGTCGTGGTTTCAAGGTTTGCAGCCAAGTTCATAAAGCCGCTGCTGACGGTCTTCACCTTGGGGCTGTCAAGCATGGTTGATAGGCTGGGTGGGCTGGCTCTCGGGGCGCTCTTTGGAGCGGCTATCTCAGCTGTGATCATCATCGCCCTGGCGAGGCTGACTTACGACTTTGACACTTCGGTAGTGACGGACCTCGTCCCCGCTCAGGTAGCCGGCCAGGTCGCGGAGCTGGATGAGCAGCTTGCCAAAGTGGAGAACGTGAGGGAACAGCTCGAGACCGCCCTCACCGAATCGAAGCTGGTATCGATTTTCATAGACATTTCCGATGCTATACCCGCTAGCACACTCGGCTTTGTGCCATCGGATTTCAAGGCTGCGCTTGATATCCTGGAAGGCAACATTCCCTAGGGTGTCGACCCGCCCCTCCCCTTATTCGCTATGCTAGTCAATGCGCCAGTCCTCGTGCTGAATCAGAACTACCAGCCGCTCAACGTGAGCAACGCCAGGCGGGCGGTCGTACTGCTGGGTTTGGGTAAGGCCGAGCTCATGGAAAACGGTCGCGGCTATATACACAGCGCCTCGCAGGCATTCGTGGTCCCGTCGGTGATCCGGCTTATCTACATGGTCAAGCGTCCGGTGCTCCAGCGAAGCCTATCGCGGCGCTCGGTCTTCTATCGTGACGACTACACCTGCCAGTACTGTGGCAAGCAGACCAAGCTCCTGACCCTGGACCACATTGTGCCCCGCTCGCGAGGCGGTGCACACGTTTGGGAGAACATCGTCGGCGCATGCATATCCTGCAACCATCGTAAGGCCGGCGCCACGCCGGCGGAAGCCAATATGCGCCTGTTTCGAAAGCCTCAGGCGCCTCGCCCCGACCCATACGCTCTGTTTCGCCACACGATGATACTTGAGGAGTGGCGCCAGTTCATTCCCTGGGCCCAGTAGTCAAGCTGGCCGTACCTCGGCGTAAGAGATTACCGTAAACGTTCGCGGCCCCTGTGCGCCGCAGACGAGAAGCTAGCGGAGAATGACCATGCTAGGAGCAGACGCTGTCGCAGAGATCTTGAAGCGGGAGGGTGTCGAGTTTCTCGCGTGCTTCCCGGCGACCCCCCTGATCGAGGCCTGCGCTCAGGTCGGAATCCGCCCGATAGTGTGCCGTCAGGAGCGGGTGGGCATGGCCATTGCTGACGGCTTCAGCAGGACCACCAATGGCAAGCGGCTGGGGGTGTTCGCCATGCAGCATGGGCCGGGCGCCGAGAACGCCTTCCCGGGCGCGGCGCAGGCATTCTCGGACAACGTGCCCATTCTGCTCTTGCCCAGGGGCGAGCCAACCGACAGGGCCTTCGTCAGCCCCAACTTCAGCGCGGTAGACAACTACCGGAACGTTACCAAGTGGCTGGCTCAGGTCAACCAGATAGAGCGGATACCGGAGCTGATGCGGCGGGCCTTCTATCACCTCCGCACCGGCAAGTTTGGGCCCGTCTTGATCGAGATACCGCGTAACATCTGGGAGGAGGAGTTTGAAGGCGACCTGGACTATACGCCCGTCAGGGGCAACCGGACCGCTCCCGACCCCGCGGAGGTAGGAGAGGTCGCGCGAGCTTTGCTCCGGGCCAAGAGCCCGGTAATACATGCCGGCCAGGGGTGCTTGTACGCCGAGGCGTGGGACGAGCTGCAAGAGATTGCTGAGCTACTCCAGGCCCCGGTTATGACCACGTTGCCTGGAAAGAGCGCCTTTCCGGAGGACCATCCGCTGTCGTTGGGCGCCGCGACTAGGGCCTCCTCCAAGGGCGTCTGGCACTTCTTCGAGAAGGCCGACGTCGTGTTCGCTATCGGGAGCAGTCTCACCATCACGCGCTACGGAAAGGCCGTCCCGCGCGGCAAGGTGATGGTCCACTCAACCAACGATCCCCACGACGTCCACAAGGACTACCCGGCAGACTACGCCCTGATTGGCGACGCGAAGCTCGTTCTTCGAGGGCTCATAGCTGAGATCAAGGAGCAGACCAGCGGGGCTGGCCGGCAACACGACGGAGATTTGGCCGGGGAAGTAAAGGCGCTGAAGAAGGAATGGCTAGACGAATGGATGCCGCAGCTGACCTCGGACGAAGTGCCCATCAACCAGTACAGGATCATCTGGGACCTGATGCAAAACGTTGACCGCGCAAACACCATAATTACTCACGATGCCGGCAGCCCCAGGGACCAAATAGTGCCCTTCTGGGAGACCGTGGCTCCACGGACGTACATGGGGTGGGGTAAGTCGACGCAACTAGGCTACGGCCTTGGGATCACAATGGGCGCCAAGTTGGCCGAGCCGGACAAGCTGTGCATCAACATAATGGGCGACGCCGCCATCGGCATGGTCGGGATGGACATCGAGACGGCGGCCAGGTACAAGATAGGCATCCTGACCATCATGTTCAACAATGGGGTTATGGCGATGGAGCGCAGGACGATGCCCTACGCCGCGGATGCCTACGACTCCATTCTGCAGGGAGGCGACTACCGCACGATTGCGGAGGCCCTTGGAGGTTGGGGGATGCGCGTGGAGCAGCCCGACGACTTCGTGCCGGCATTAAAGCAGGCGATCGACGTTACAAAGACAGGTCAGCCGGCGCTGCTCGATTGTATCGTCAAAGAGGGCTACGACCTGTCGGTTTTCGAGTAGGCGCTCCGCCGGAAGGCCCTACTCAGGACCGGCAGAATCGACCTTGTGGAGCACCAGCTCCAACGGGCCGCGCAGCTCGGAGAAAAGGACCTGCCTGGGGGCAATCGCTACGACCGCCTCTCTGGGCCCGCTCTCGGTCTCGACCACTACCCGGTCGTCGACGTCCAGGTCTTGTTCACCTGGGTCGAAGTACCTCACCCGGCCTGCAGGCGTGAACCTAACGCCCACGATGTTCACCGTCGTGCCCGTCACGGTCGAGGCAGCTCGAGCATCAGGTTTTCCAGTGCCAGCCGTGGGTTGACGTTGCTCTCCAGATAATCGGCCGTCTGGTGGATGGCGTTGACAGCCTGGGTTAGCTGCTCTGAGGAGAGAGCGTCGGCAACCGATCTGAGTGTCTCGAGACTCGACAGGTGGGTCACGAAACCAGAGACACCGTTCTTGACCAGCAGGACATCGCGCCACCAGGCGAGCCAGGTGTCAAGCTCACGCCGGCCGGAGTCGCGATCTTTCGCGATGGCTGACGCCAGGTCCGCAGCGTAAGCAAACCGCTTCTCTGAGCCACCCCTCGCCACCGCCTCTATAGCACCGAGCTTCTCGGAGAGTCGCTCCAGCACCTCGGGTCGATTTGCGGCGTCGATAGCCCAGCCCAGTCTTCCGTCCGACAGACGGGCAATCTCATCGGCCTTCCCACCGTCGGTGTCGTAGTGGACCTCGAGATGGCCCGCGACCGCCGACCTGGCGACAGGTCGAAGCTCTAGAAGCTGGCACCGTGAAACGACGGTGGCAGGGAGAGACGCTGTGTCCGATGTCAGCAGAAGAAGCAACACCTGGGCAGGCGGCTCCTCCAGCGTCTTTAGAAGAGAGTTGGCGGCCTCATCGCTGAGTAGCTCGGCGCCGTCGAATATGAACACCCGGTACTTGCCTTCGTAGGGCTTGAGGCTCGCCTCTCGCTGGACCTCGCGGACCTGGTCTATGCTAATGGAGACTCGACTGCGCCCGTCGCCTGGTCCGCGAGACGCCAGTCCGACCACCTGCACGTCGGCGTGCAGGCCACGAGCGATCCGGTCGCATTGGCCACAATGTTCACACGGCTTGTCGTCCTCGAGGCAGTTCACGGCCTGGGCGATGTCGAGCGCGAGGGTCATCTTGCCGACCTGGTGCGGGCCGGCCAGTAGGTAGGCGTGCGACAGACGCCCCTCAGCCAGGCTACGCTTTAGGAGATTGACTGCTTTGTCGTGGCCGAAGGTACGCCACATGTAACCCAACTCACTTGCCGATTGTGTTTACTCTAGAACGTCGAACCGCATCATGTCGTCGTACGTCTCGCGGCGCCGTATGAGCTGAGCATCCCCGTCCTTGACCATCACGATAGCCGGCCGGGCGCTCCAGTTGTAGTTGCTTGCCATGGCGGGCGCGTAGCCGCCCGAAGACGGGATCGACACAATATCGCCGGAATCGAGCGCCGGCATAGAGATGTCGCGGATGAGCACGTCGCCGGACTCGCAGTACTTACCTGCCAGCGTCACCGTCTCGGTGGCGGGGTCGGACATCCGATTCGCGACGACCGCCTCGTAGTGGGCGTCATAGAGGGCAGGGCGTATGTTATCGCCCATGCCTCCGTCAACGGAGACGTACTTGCGGACGGATGGGATGTCTTTGATCGCGCCCACCGTGTACAGCGCGACGCCAGCACGTCCTACTATGGCGCGTCCAGGCTCGATGGTCAGTGTTGGCTCGCCGAGGTTGAGGTCGGCGCAGCGGTCCCGCGTAGCGTTAGTGATCACCTCTGCGTAGGAGGAGATTGGAGGCGGGAGTCGATCGTTCTGATACCCGACTGCAAAGCCTCCGCCGGGGCTGAACTCGCGCAGGTCCAATCCCTCAGACTTGAACCCTGCGGCGAAGGTCAGCACGGTGTCGATGGCGATATCGTATGGCTCGAGCTCGAAGATCGGCGACCCCAAGTGGAAATGAAGGCCCACGAGGTCGACGTTGGCCGCATCGAGGGCCTGGCGAATGGCCTCGGCCGCGTGTCCCGTCTCGATGGAGAAGCCGAACTTGCTGTCCAGGATTCCGGTGGTGGTGTGCGCGTGCGTGTGCGGGTCGATTCCTGGCGAGACCCGCAGCAGTATGTCCTGAACAACTCCTTGGGCGAGGGCAAGATCGTTGACCAGCCCCAGCTCATGAAAGCTGTCCACAACGATTCTGCCTAGGCCGTAGTCCAGGGCTTCCTGAAGCTCGGCCGTACCCTTGTTGTTGCCGTGGAAGTAGATGGACTGCGCGGGGAAGTCGACGGCCTTGGCCACGGCCAACTCGCCGCCGGATACGACGTCGATTCCGAGCCCCTCCTCGTGAACGAGCGTGGCCAGCGCCGGGTTGACGAAGGCCTTCGAGGCGTACAACACTCTGGTATTCGCGTACCGGCTGCCGAACTCGTGGACGAATTCCCGGCATGTGCTCCGAAGCGTGTCTTCGTCGAATACGTAAAGGGGCGTGCCAAACTCGGAAGCCAGGTCCAGAGCGTCGCAGCCGCCCAGCGTCAGGTGGTCTTTTTCATTCACACCGACTGTTATTGGGAAAAGGCTGGCGTTACTGAATGTCATCTGAATGTTACCCAGAGTCGTCTTCCACGAACCTATTCTCGGTCATAGCGTATTCTAGCATCTTGGGTTGAGTGCGACAGGAGTGCCGACTTGCTTAGGATAGCCCTGCACAAGATGTCTTTCCGAATCCGCCTCAGGCGGGTGAGGAACCTGGGGTAGTCAAGGCTAAACAGACGACCACCCTCCCCAGACCCTTCGACCCCGATGCCGCATGGGCCGAATCGGGACTCAGGGAGACGCGTTCGAGGCGACCCTCGTGTAGAGCCCCTTCGGGCAGTCAAGCGAGTATCGCAGAAAAAGCCCCGCTTAACCCGAATCCACCGAAGGAGGGCGTCGGGTTAGCGTCCTGAGGCGGCAAGAAGGCGCTCCTGTGCTTCTGGGATAATGGTTTTGTAGCAAAAAAACGGCCCCGGAAAAGGAGCACCCAGTAGATGCTGCCGCGCAACCACCCCGACCGGATCCAAATCACCTTCGACGACCGCCGCTTGGTGGCCAATGCCGGGCTGCTCCTTCCGGCCACCCTGGCGCGGCACCTCGGCCTGCCCGAACTCGTCCGGCAGCGCCTCGACCTGGGCGATGCCCCGGGGCGGGCGAACACGAGCGACAAGATGATGACGCTGGTGGCGTCTGCGCTGGCTGGGGGCGACTGCATTGACGACGCCGATGTGTTGCGCACCGGGGGGACGGCCTGCACCCTGGGCGGCACGGTCAAGGCGCCATCCACCCTGGGCACCTTCCTGCGCAGCTTCCGGTGGGGCCACGTCCGTCAACTCGACCGGGTGAGCCGCGAGTTGCTGGCCCGGGCTTGGCAGGCCGGGGCGGGACCCGGCGACGGGCCCCTGACCATTGACCTGGACTCCACCATCTGCGAGACCTACGGACTGGCCAAGGAGGGCGCCCGCCACCACGGCTATACCGGCAAGCGGGGCTACCACCCGCTGCCGGCCATCGCCGCCGGCACCGGAGACGTGCTGATGTCCCGGCTGCGCGAGGGCCGGGCCAACACCGCCCGCGGCGCCGCCCACTTCCTGCGGGAGACGGTGGGACGGGTGCGCTACGCCGGGGCCGACGGACGACTCACGCTACGGGCCGACAGCGGGTTCTACACTCATGGCGTGGTATCCGTCTGCCGCAAGATGGATGTCCGCTTCTCCATCACCATCCGCCAGCACAAAAGCCTGCACAATCTCATCGAGGCGATACCCGAAGATGCCTGGACGCCGATTCCTTACTGGATGGACGGTGCCGCCGATGTGGCCGAGACCACCTGCACCCCCTTCCAGGCCGAGGCGGACGCCGCGCCGGTACGGCTCATCGTCCGGCGGGTGAAGCCGACGCCCGGTTCCCAACTGGCCCTCTTCGCCAAATACAGCTATCATGGCTTCATCACCGACCGGGACGGGGAGTTGCTCGAACTGGAGGCTGACCATCGCCGCCACGCCGAGATCGAGAATGCCATACGCGACCTCAAGTACGGCGTCGGGCTGAACCATCTCCCCTCGGGCCGCTTCGCCGCCAACGGCGCCTGGCTGGCCGTCCAGACGATGGCCCACAACCTGGCCCGCTGGACGGCGCGGATCGGTCTGGGAGAGCGGATAGCCACCACCAAGACCCTCCGGCGGCGGTTCTTCTCCCTGGCCGGACGGCTCACCCGCTCGGCACGCCGGTTGACCCTGCATCTTCCGGATCGCTGGCCTTGGGCTGAGAAGTTCAGCCGCGCCTTGGCCCGGCTGCGAGCCATTCCACTCCCGGCCTGACGGCACCGTCGGCGACCGACCCACCCACCGGACAACCGAAGATCCCCGCAGACTCGTGCCAGCCCGGTCCGAGAGAGTTCCCTGCTGCGTATTCTCTCGCCATCCCGCGCATCGCAGCTCCCGCAGACGGCCATAGGGGCCCCTGTGCGGCGATGAAGACCGTCCGCCGACCTCCCTACCCCAAATGGAACCCAGGCTATTTCCCCTGTAGCTCCCTCACCCCCCTTCCGCTTTCCTCACGCCGTCCATCGGTGTCCTTCGGTGGATTCGGGCTTAACCGCGGGGCTTTTCTGGGCCTGCGACGCGCCGCCGCTATCCTCCTTCAGCCACTCCCCTGTCGCGTCACAGGCCGTCAGCGTGCTGGGTAAGTCCTAGAGATCTTGGGTTACCGGTTCCTTGAGCTCCCTAACCTCTGGCAGGAACCGAAATACATGAGGTCCTTCGCCTTCGAATCGCTCAAATGGAATGGAAGGGAGGAACTCGCGAAGGCGCTCCCGCAGCTCTGGCGGAACTCGGAACTCTCTGCCCTCGAACCCCTCGAGCAGGGCTTTGCACCAAAAGTCCTATTCCCAGGCCATTTTTGGAACAACCGGCCCTTCTGTTCCAAAAGTCTCTGAGCCGAATATCGGCTCGATGCCAAGCTCGTAGACCGACTGAATCAAGACGCAGATGTTATGACACAGAATCTTGACCAACACCTCATTGACCTGGGCCACCGGGGTCTTAGACCGGACAGCTCCGCCGAACTTGGCCTTGATCATCGCGAAAGTCGTTTCCACGTTCGACCGCTTGTGGTAATGGGCGAGAAACTCGCTACGGTTGAAGTTGTAGTAGTGGTACATCCGCTCCCACAGCGGGTCATGCTTCTGCTTGCGGTTCCTAGCCACCGAGTTGGCCCTGAACGGGATGTAGGGGGTGGCGCCCACAGCTTGCACCGCCCGCAGGTTCTTCCTGCTAACGTACGCCTTGTCGCCGGACACTTCGCTGACCTCGAAACCCCGCGCCGTGGTTTCGACGAACGGGGGCAGGTAGGGCGCATCGCCGGACTCGGTTTCAGTGACCTCAACGGCAGTCACGATGTTGGTCTTAACGCCGCACATCAGGTGAGCTTTCACCCATTTGGCTTCCTTACGCTCCTTGCCCCACTTGTGGTCGAACCAACGGTTGTAGACCGACGTGGAGAACCCACTGGAATCCACGGCGAAGTCGGTTTCCACCGACCGGAGCGGCAACGCGCTCTGCTCGATCAGGGACTTCAACAGTGGGGCCAAGTCGGGGTTCTCCAAGTAGCGGAAAGTGCTCGTGAAGGACGGCGGCTTATCAAGCTGCCCTTTAGCCTGAGCGTCACGGAAGTCGGTCATAGCCCGCCTGCCAGACATAGTGGAATAGACCTTGAGTCCGATACCGAACAGTACGTCGGAGAGTGGCAGCCGGGGCCGTCCGAAGGTTTGAGGCGGCTGGGGGATGGTATCGCACAGCTCACGCAGCAGCTCGGCAAATTTTTCTTGTTCATGGGTCTGAGCCGCATTGTAGGCAGGCCAGTCCTGACGATAGGTCACCCGCATGGTCTTGGTCTCAATGGTGACGCCATCGGGCCTTTCCTCGCGCTGGATGATGAATTCGACGGCGTAGATATGCTTGCACGGCTGCTGGTGCTTCTCGAAGTCGGGGCAAGTGCAGAACGGCTCGCCGTCGAGGTTGACCACATAGGAACCCCTGCCAGACTGGGACGGGACCTTGTAGCCGAGCTTGTTCTTCACCACGGGGGTCAGCGCGGCTATCGCCATACCGCGCTCTGTGTAGGCGTAAGCGGGTTCCCAGGAAGCGACGCCCAAATCTGAAAGGACAAGCAAATGAACGTCCACAAGCCACGATATAGTCGAGGATGACTCCAATGAGCTATTCGGGCCGCAGTAACTTCAATGGCAGAAACGGGCAGCATCGTCCTGTATTGGCCTTTGCAGGTGAAGAGGGTGTCCTGTATCAGGGGGATTGCTTGTCGCTGCTGAGCAACATGGTTTCCGACTCTGTGCATATGGCCTTCGCCGATCCGCCGTTCAACTTAGGGAAGCAATATGGGACGAATACTTTTGAGGACAGCTTGGCTACCGACGAATACCGGAGTTGGTGCCAACAATGGCTCATGGAGTTAGTTAGAGTATTACGACCGGGCGGGGCATTGTTCCTCTATCATTGGCCTAAGCAGTTGATGGAATTAGGGGCGTGGCTCAACACGCTCCCCACCTTGGAATTTCGCCATTGGATAGCCCTAAAAATGAAAAATGGTTTTCCCATCAGAAACCGGCTGCATCCTGCGCATTACGGACTACTTTACTACGTCAAGCGCGGGGAGAAGCCTACGTTCAATGTCGTGCGTCACCGTATCCCAACCTGTCGCCATTGTAAGGGCGAACTACCGGACTACGGCGGCTATCGCCGAAAATTCAACAAGTACGAAGACGACAGTGGGACGCCGTGGATTCAAGTATCTGACTTTTGGGAGGACACTCGGCCTGAGAGGTCTGCCAAGTCTAGGGACGGCATTGTCAACGAGCTTCCTATGCATGTACCGGAACGGGCCATACTTATATCAACCAACCCGGGCGATACAGTCCTTGACGTGTTCGGGGGAAGCGGTAGCACCTATCACGCGGCTCAATACCACGACCGCAAATGGATTGGCGGAGAAATCGCCGACGTGATACCGATTTTGCGTCGGCTGGAAACTTGCTTCTCGTTAACGGTCGCCGCCGAGGGGAGCCAGGTATTGAAACAACATTTCCAGCCCGAGTTCGCCGCTGCTAGTGTTACGGCGTTTTACAAAAAGCGGCAGGACGGCAAACTTGAATCTATCCAGCCGTTTGAAGGTAAAGCTGCCTCGTTCCACGCCAATGCGAGCAAGAGTAAAGTCCTTGGGTTTTAAGGGGAAGGCAGTTGCTTCCAGCAAACAGCTTCGAGTTTACCTTTTGTTTTTTCCAGGTCAAACACGGGGCACGAAATATGAAAGCCGGGAGTGTCTTGTGCAAGGAACCCATCGAACTCTATGCCCAAGATCATGATGCTAGGCAAGAGGATGGCCCCGCTAGCGCTCCAGATACCGAGCCAACGCTCCAGCTTGTCCTGGAGATTGAGAATGATGCCCCACGATCAGCCTTGTATTCGGCGAATCTGTCGGATACTACGATTACAACACCTGCGATGATGGCCCCCCCAAGGATGGCTTCAGCAATCCGTTGGACATCTGCGTTGAACTGGTAATGATTACCGAATTGCACTTCTACGGCAAGCCCGATGTTGCCCATCCAGTTAAGGCCGGACGGATGCACCTTTGCCCAATCGATAGTAGATTGAGCCTGGCTGGATCCAGGCGCTTGAAGCGGGCCCCAGCCGAGAGAGACTAGCGACGCCTTGATGGACTGATTCATCTTGTCAGCCAGGGAAGAGATGCGGACTTTGCCACTTGCACGCGGAGTATCTGTGATACGCACCTCAGTCTGAAGCAAGACTTCTCGCAGTTCCGTGTAGAGGTGTCCGATGCCGCGGCGGAAGATAATCTCCTCAGCGGAGTGTTCGCCGGCCACCTTTGGGGAGAAGTAGTTCTTGATAATCATGGAGCATAATGATACCACCCTCAAGCCTGGGTGACTTTAGGAACAGAACCCCGACTTTTGGAACAACTGGCACTTTTGGAGCAAAGCCCCTCGAGCAGAGTCTCGGGCACCAACCTTTCGAAGTGCTCCATTAATTGGCAAGGCCGTGGAGGTCCCGGCACATGTAGCTCCGTACTTTTGGTCCGTGCGGCCCGTATTTCGGTCCGAAGTGGTGGGGCTTGTGAAACCCGTGGCCCGAAGGTAGGTCGCCCTGGAGGACTAACTTGACCCCGTCCATCTCTACAACCAGGGTCATCTCCTCGGTGTTCAAGCCTCCAAGGTCTCCCGTGTGTCCGACCACCACCATCGTAGACGTTGAGATCTCGTAGAAGAGCGGATCAGAGCCATCCTTAGGTGTCAGAACGAAGGTGCCGTTCTCGATGTCGCTCGCTCTGCCTACAACGGCCGTGAAAGTCTGGAAGCCATCGTCGGTCTCGAGCGTTAGCTCGAACCTCGCAAGTTTGTCCTGCCATCCCCATACGTGCTTTAGCAGCCCGTGGTAAAGGTCGGCAGCCGGTTTGTGGTAGCGTTTGACTTCGACCGGACGCTCGCCCACCGTCACGTCTACATCCTGCGCTACCCCATCCCTTAAGACCGCGAAACTCAGTGTATCCCCAAGCGCCGCAGCCCCCACGGATTCAATCACATCCTTGGCGCTTCTCACTTCGGTACCACCGATCGCCGTGATGATGTCACCTGATATTAGCAGTTCGGCGGAAGGGCCATCTTCCAAAACACGCCTCACGACTGCGCCACCGGCTATCTCCAACTCCAACGCCTCGGCCGAAGCCAGGGTCTCGATGACAATTCCCACAAACGGGTGGGTGGACGCATCTTCGTCCTCATCCGCCTGGCCCTCCACCTGGAGAGGGGAAGGTCCCCCGGACGATGTTTCGGCGGGCCCCGAATCTTGTGCGTTAGCTGAGGTTGGGCCTACCTTCAGCACGATAGCCGTCCCGAGAGCAATGACACCGACCGCTATGACAACGTACGCCAGTAACTTGCGCAATTTGGACCCCTCCCCTTTGAGTTTCACCCTCTAGAACGAAAAAGACGGCATCCGGTTAGCAGCAACCACCTCAACTTCCACCGCCCACCGGATACCGCCTCGGCCAAGGGGGGCCTTATCAGGTATTACGCGCATGGCGCGGGCGCGGTTTTTCCAGTACGCTGCAGGCGGGTGTGGACGTGTGGAGGGTGAAAAAGAAAGCCGTAGAGGCGTGCAACGTCCATCGTTCCGTGGCGGAGACAAGAAGTCAGATAATCTGGAATTCCTTTTCGACGATCTCACCGGTTTCGCCGATGTGAAAGGCCCGAATCTGCGGGTCTTCCTTGTTCTCCAAAGACACAAGGATGTAGTAGATGCCCGGCCACCCGAGCTGCAACGCCATCCTGACGTCTGTTTGGGACGGGTAGGCTGGGCTATGAGTGTGGGAATGATAGAAGGCCAGGAACTCCCAGCCCTTCCGTTCTGAATCGAGCATTGCGTCAAGCTGCTCCTGAGGGTCCATCAGGTAGCGGTACGGACTCTTGGCCGTGTTCGTGACGCGATATCCTTGGGCAGCTAGTCCATCCTTGCCAGCGAGGATGCCACAGCACTCGTTAGGGAACTCCTCCACTGCGTGGGCTACCATCTCGTCTGCGTGGCTCTGCTGAATACGTAACACCGATCACCTCCCGGCGCAAGTGGCGTACGCGTATTTATAACCGGCCAGCATGAGCAATTCAAGGAGGCCATCAGGGCGTGTTGGGGGGCAATCAGCCGTCCGACAACGGCGGATGGCTTGAGCACCCTACATCCTGGGCGGCACGCTCCGGGCCTGAGGCTGATAGCGGAGTTCAACGATGCGGAATAGCGCTGGTAGACCGACGCCCGGCCAGTACCACGCGCCACAAAACGACGGTATTGGTGAGGATGGCAAGAAGTATCAGCGTGGCCAGACCTTGCCCTAGCACGGCTCCTACCATAATGAGGAAGAGCCGTGTGTCCCTAGAGGCGAGAGCCCACGCGGGTCCGTGGAGGGCCTGTCCTAGAGTGGCCTCTGCGCGGGCCCGAGTGTAGCTCACCATCAGCGCGCCTACGATGGCCAGCATAGCGACGATCGCGACGAGGGTAGGTGACGCTCTAGTTTCGTACTCGAACGACCAGTAGGCTAGGCCACCCAGGATGGCGACATCGGCGTAGCGGTCCAGGACCGCATCAAGGAAGCCCCCGAACCGGGTGGTCATTTTCTTTAGACGGGCCAGGTCGCCGTCGACCCCGTCCACGATGGACGACGCCTGAACGGCAAGGCCTGCCCACAAGTTGTAGCCGGCGAGAAAAAGTCCAAGGGATGCCAGAGCGATGGCGAAACTGGCTACCGACACCTGGTTTGGAGTAATAGGTGTCTTGGCAAGCCATCGGGAAAGGGGACGGGAGAGCCGTCGATTCAAGCGCCGCGAGACTAGCCCTTCGTGCGGGACCTCCACGTGCCGTTCCCCTCCACCTTTTTCCGTATGAGTGTCAAGTCTTCCCACGTGTCGATGTCCTGCCAGAAGCAGCCGGAGATGTCGCACGCAGAGAGCCGTTGTCCGCGTTCGATCATCCGTGCGATAGCTTGACTGAGCTCATATTCCGGCCGATTCTCGTCCATCACCTCGGTAATAGCATCGTAGATAGCCGAGGTCAACCTAAACGCCCCAGCGTCTATGGCGTTCCATCTGGACAGCCTCTTTCCAAGATGGGTGACCAAGCCCTCTGGGCTCACGGATACTCGAGTGCCTTCTTTCTCGTGCTGCGGGGAGAGGTTGAAATCAACGGCCAGCGCGTTGGCAGAACCCTCGAACTCCAGCAGCCGGGAAAGGAGGTCCGGGGAAACCATGTGGTCGGCCATGGAGAGGAGGAAAGGCTCGTCACGCGTGAAGGCTCGGGCGGCGTAGACGGAGAGGGCATTTCCCTGCGAGTAATTGGCGTTGGTGATGTATTGGACTCGCAGCCCATGACTGGAGCCATCTTCGACCCAGTCCTTTAGGGCTTGGCCCTGGTGCCCAATGATGATCGCCAGGTCGGTGACACCCGCTTGCTCGAAGGCCTCCAGTGTGTAGTCGATGATGGCGCGCCCCGCGACCGGGAGAAGCACCTTGGGGCGATCGCCGTTATGCTTTGAGAGCCGCGAGCCGGCCCCCGCCGCCAGAATGACACCTCTGATGAGTCCTCCTCGCTGGGCTAATCATAAGAGATAGGCCGCTTGCGCGAGTTTTCTTTACGATAGTCACGGAGCTCTCAGGCGCCCCGATATCCAGCCAACGGGTCTCTAGGCCGTTGCTCCGACCTTCGGGGACAGTCTGCCGTCCGCCAGAGCTTCTGAGGCCTGAACGACGACCTGGGCGGCTTGCTCTACGTCCACGTCACTCGTGTTGATAACCAAATGATAGAGACTCGGATCGTCGGGGTTGTCGATTCCGAAGTAGGTCTTGAAGTAGTTCCCGCGCGCCTTGTCCCGCGCGACAACGGTCTTCTCCGCGTCCTCTCGTTCGAGCCGCTCGCGCTCCATAATCCTGACGATGCGGTCCTCGAACAGCGCAACGGTCCCCACTCGAAGGACATCCGGGGACTCGCGTAGTATGGTCGAGCCGCCGCGTCCGACGATTACAACGTTCCCCGAATTTGCCAGCTCCGTCATCACGCTGCGGATAGCTGCTATGTACTTTTCGTCCTCCAACTCGTGGCCGCTTGTGATGGTCGGCTGGGGTAAGTCCTCGAACTCCTGGGTCAGGACCGCCATAGCTCCGGAGCCGAAGTACGGGTCGGCGCCAGCGCCCGTCGCAGCCGACCTCTCGAGGATGCGCTGCAGCATCCGCGAAAACCGCTCGCCTGTAGTGGGCGGCCGCTGTTCCCTTTGATGCAGCGCCTCGACGGTCGCTCCCACCTGTTTGGCGGCATTCGTCAGGATCAGCCGGTCCACATAGTCGGCTCCGATCCTCTCTGCCACTACCGGACCGAGCAGCATACCGCCTCCGCCGGTAGGGCCGCCGATTGTGACTACGGCCATAGCAAACCTCCGGAGCATCCAAACCACGCGACGTTGGTCCAAACCCAAAAGACTGGCGATGCTCGGGGAGATTACATACTTGCATCAGCTTCCCGCTTTGTCAAACGGCATCCGGACGCGATTCTTGCACTCGCTACGGGTACTCGACCAACGAGAGGAGGTCGTGGCCTCGAAGGCGTTCTCTTCCCCGCAGATCGAGAAGCTCCACAAGCACTGCGAGACCGGCGACATATCCACCGGTCGCTTCGATAAGGCTGGCCGCGGCGGCGAGAGTCCCGCCCGTAGCAAGCAGGTCGTCCACAAGCAACGCCCGCTGGCCGGGAGCAATGGCGTCAGTATGGACTTCGACGGCGTCCTGGCCGTACTCCAGCGCATACTGGACGCTGTGAGTCTGGAATGGTAATTTCCCTTCCTTTCGGACCGGGACTAAAGGCTTTTCGAGCCGTACGGCCAGGGGAGCGGCGAGTAAAAAGCCCCGTGCTTCGACACCTAAGATCACGTCGACGGGCCGGTCTTCATAGAAGTCCGCGAATGTTTCGATCACGTTTCGGAACGCGGTCGCATCCTTGAGCAGAGGGGTAATGTCCTTGAAAACGATGCCTGGTCGTGGGAAGTCGGGGACATCTCGGATGTAGTCCTTCAATTCCACGGTACGAATAGGTACCTCGTGTTAGAGTCTTGTTTCGCATCATAAGAACCGCGGCCGACAGGGTCAAGGGACTGTGCCATCGACTTCGATCATCTAGGTGTGAGTTGGCAAGTGGGCAATGTGGCATCCGGGCTACTCCCCCTTCGATTCGCTCAGGACAGACGTCGATACTGGGCCTTCGTCGCCTGCCGGGGACTGGCCGGATGAACGGGACGGGTTAGGACCTGAAAAATGTGTTCCATTCCGTTCCATTGTGTACCACGCAGCTAGGGGTTTCGGTACACTGCGGAACAGCGGAGCAAAGAAATGGGACAGGCCCTGTTGGGTCTGTCCCTAAATGTTTGCGGTAAGCTAACGTTGGTTAATGATGACCGTATAGATCCCTCGCGGAGCCTCGGAAAGACACCGCCTCCGGGTGTTTCAGGGAAACAGAGGGCCCTGCGGGTCACCCCTCACCCTTGTATGGACCGGACACATGGTGGACGGGTGTTCGGAGACATGGTGGACACATTTGAGTATGTTAGGCATCGTGCCTGAGGTCAAGCTGGGCGATTTGATGAGTGGCGAAGAAGACGTTCCAGACTCCATCGTCAGTTGTCGGCCGAATAGCCACTGGCATGCCCTTGAAGGCCTTAGGCACCTTGAAGATACGGCCAAACAACTGGAGCCTACCTTTGTCGTGAACACGGCGTACCAGGTCAGTTGGTTCGTATTCCAAGGGTGGAAGGATCTCGGGAAACAGTCTTTGGCTCACTTGGTACTTGGTGGCCGGAGTAGCAAGGTCAAGGGCGTCATGGGGCTGCTCCAAGTTGTAGATGTCCCGCCACAGGTCGAAGGCTCTCTGGCAGTGCGCCAGATCAGTGAAGCTGCTCCCCTGCAGCACTTCAACGGTCATGGTTCGGTGGAAGCGCTCATCTTTTCCCTGTGTCTGAGGGTGATAAGGGCGTCCATGACTGACTCCGATGCCCAACCTCAGCAGCCAGACTGTAAAAGGTGTGTAGGGGTGGTCTTGGTCATGGCCCCACGGGGAGCCATTGTCCATCAACATTGTGTTGGGCAGGCCGTAGCGCCGGAAGATAGCCGTCAGGCGCTGTTGCACCATCTCTCCCTGCTCGTTACCGCAGGCCTGCAGCCCCAAGGCAAACCGAGAGTGATCGTCCAGAACAGTCAGAGGGTGGCAGCGTCCTCGGGTAAGGGGGAAGTGGCCTTTGAAGTCCATCTGCCACAGGTCGTTGGGTGCCTGGTGTTCAAATCGCTGCCAGGAACGGTGCTTGGGCCCCTCGGCGGGGTCAATGCGGCCATGACGACGCAAGATCGCCGTGATAGTACTGGGGGCCGGCATGTCCGCCTCAAACACATCCCTGCGGTCCAAAAGCCACCGTCGCAGCTTACGAGCTCCCCAGGCCGGATGGGCCGCACGGGCAGACAGCACCGCCTGCTCAACCTGCGATGGGGTACGTGCAGGCGAGTAGTGAGGCCGCCGCGGCAGCTCGACCAGGCCTGCCTCGCTCCCTTCACGGAAACGCCCAAGCCACTTGTATCCAGTCGTAGGGCTGATCCCGAAGCGACGGCAAAGGTCCCTTTTGTTGGTGCCTTCAGCCTGCGCTAGCTCCACGAACTCTCTCCTCTGAGACATAACGGACATCTCCTTCCATGGCATGACCACCTCCTTGTAATGAAGTCATGCCTATTATGGTGTCCACCATGTCCCCGAACATGTGTAAGCTATGTCCCCGGTCTATACAACCCTTCGGAGGGAGGGCGGGTTTCAAACCCGCCCCTACGTTAGGTCGGATGCGCTAGGATGGTGGTCCGCTCTTCAGCCTTCACCACTCCAGGTTCCTCACTCCCGATGCCGCATCGGGGTTCGGAAAGACACCGCCTCCGGGTGTTTCTAGGGAAACAGAAGGCCCTGCGGGTCACCCCTCACCCTTCGGAGGGAGGGCGGGTTTCAAACCCGCCCCTACGTTAGGTTGGATGCGCCAGGATGGTGGTCCGCTCTTCAGCCTTCACCACTCCAGGTTCCTCACTCCCGATGCCGCATCGGGGTTCGGAAAGTCATCTTGTGTCAGGCTGCTACGGTCGATGGGGTGCGGATTTGCCGGGGCGGGTGAAGGAATCTATCATGGACTTCGCCGACCAGAATGAGGAGGTAAATGATGAACATGGAGAGGTTCAAGCCGGGCCAGAGCGCCGAGCTGGAGGCCGAAGTAACCAAAGAGATGAGCATCAACCGTATGGGCGGAGAGGGTACCGATGTGCTGTCCACGCCTGACCTGCTGCGTTTGATGGAAGAGTGTAGCATCAAAGCATCGGACCCGTACCTTCCGGCAGGGCACACTACGGTGGGCTATGCTGTGGATGGGCTTCGACACCTGGCGCCGACGTCGGTTGGCGAGACCGTTCGCCTGACGGCTGAGTTGACAGAGGTCGACCGAAACAGGCTCACGTACTCCATCGAGGCATCCGAGGGCGACATGAAGATCGGCGTAGCTGTCCACAAACGCGCGGTGGTCCCCAAAGAAACCGGCGCGTAGATCACGGTCGCCGCCACCGTGATTCCAGAGTTATTCGGTCGTTGTTGGAGTAAAGAAGGTCTGATATACTGGTGCCGCTTGGCGAGGTTCTCAGCCTGAGGCGGCCTCTCTGGAGCAAGAGAATGGGCCTCACCACTTCCCCAGTGAGAAAGGAGTGCGCCATTGAAGTGGATTAATTACGCCAGTCCCAGCACGCTCGACGAAGCCCTGCGCCTGCTGGCCGAAAAAGGCGATAAAGCGCGGGTTATGGCCGGTGGCACAGACTTGATCGTCCATATGAGAATGGGCGCGTTGCAGCCCGAACTCGTGGTGGATGGAAAGTCGATACCCGAGCTCATGGAGCTGAGTTACAGCCCTGAGAACGGGATGACCCTTGGTGCGGCGGTGCCCTGCTACAAGATCTATCAGAACGCTGAGGTAGCGAGGGCGTATCCGGGAGTCATCGACGCCGCCTCGCTGGTCGGTGGCATCCAGATCCAGGGCAGGGCCTCCTTTGGCGGGAACCTTTGCAATGCGGTGCCGAGCGCCGATTCGATTCCGGCCATGATCGCTCACAACGTCACATGTAAGATCGCGGGGCCAAACGGGACTCGCGAAGTCCCTGTAGAAGACTTCTGTACGGCGCCGAGACAGAACGTTCTGAAGCCAGGTGAGCTGCTCGTTTCTCTTCACTTCCCGCCTCCGGCGCCGACATTCGGCGGTCGATATATCCGCTTCATACCCAGGAATGAGATGGACATCGCCGTCGCCGGCGCCGGCGTGTCCGTGGTCCTTAACAACGGCACGATAGAGTCGGCTCGGGTCGCCCTGGCCGCGGTGGCCCCGACGCCCCTTCTGGTGAAGGAGGTGGGCGACGCCCTCGCGGGCAAGGCGTCCAACGACCAGGCGGCGATCAACGAAGCGGGTCAGATCGCGAAGAACGCGGCCAAACCGATAGATGACATGCGCGGCACGGTGGAGTACCGCAAACACCTCTGTGACGTACTAACGAGACGTGCCTTGCAGGCTGCGATAACTAGAGCTAAGGGAGGCGTTGTCGATGCCCACTAAGACCTATGTCCAGACTCGAATCAACGGCGAGGACGTCGAGTTCCTATGTGAGCCACGTCAGAGCCTCCTCGAATGTCTCAGAGATGTCCTGCAGCTTACGGGCGCCAAGGAGGGCTGCAACGACGGCAACTGCGGCGCGTGCACCGTTAGCATGGAAGGGCGCATCGTCGATTCGTGCCTGGTGCTTGGCGTGGAGGCCGAGGGCAAAGAGATTAGTACGATAGAGGGCGTCGCCACCACGGATGGCCTGCACCCGATTCAGCAGGCCTTCCTCGAGAACGCGGCGCTGCAGTGTGGAATCTGCACCCCCGGGTTTATCGTCGCTTCCAAGGCTCTGCTGGAGGCCGAGCCCAACCCCTCCGAAGACCGTATCAGACTATGGCTGGCGGGGAATCTCTGCCGTTGTACAGGATACGACAAGATCGTCCGAGCGGTGATGGACGCATCTCAGAAGATGGAGGCGATTCGATGACGACCACCTACGAGCCCAACGTTGTCCTCTCCACAAAAGAGTACGACGTCGTCGGGACGCGACCCATCCGACACGACGGCGCGGACAAGGTAACCGGGCACGCCAAGTACGGCGCGGACTACTACACACCCGGGCTGCTGTACGGCAAGATCCTGAGAAGCCCTCACGCCCACGCCCGAATAAAGTCTATCGACACCAGCAAAGCCGAGGCGCTCCCAGGTGTCCGGGCGGTGGCTACTGCGAAAGACCTGCCTCCGACAGCCCCCGGCGAAGAGTTTCATCAGTCCACTTTAGGCGACCAGAATACGAAGTACCGTCGTGAGCAAATTCTGGCTACCGACAAAGCCCTGTTCAAGGGCCATCCGGTCGCCGGGGTAGCGGCAGTCAGCCCGCACGTGGCTGACGAGGCTCTGTCTCTGATTGACGTGGAGTACGAGGTGCTTCCCCACGTGATGACGGCGCCAGAGGGAATGGTGAACGACGCTCCTTTGATCCACGATGACGTTAGGACGAAGGAGGCCGGTGAAGAGAGTGGGGAGCCCAGCAACGTCGCGGAGCATCTACAGTTCAAATGGGGCGACGTCGACAAAGGCTTTGCTGAGGCCGACGTGATCATCGAGCGCGAGTTCAACACCGCGATGGTCCACCAGGGGTATATCGAGCCGCACAACTGCACCGTCCACTGGAACAAGGACGGGAGGATTTATATCTGGAACAGCACACAGGCGCCCTTCGAGGTGAAGGACGTCACTGCGGCCGTGTTGGGTCTGCCCTTCGCGGATGCCACTCTCACGCCGATGGAGATCGGCGGTGGCTTCGGCGGGAAATGGGAGCCGTACGCCGAGCCCGTTTTGGCCATCCTTTCGAAGACGACCGGCCACCCGATCAAGAACGTGATGACCCGCATGGAGGAGTTCGACAGCACGGGTCCGACGCCCGGCTCTTATATGAAGGTGAAGATTGGAGCTACCAACGAGGGCAGGATGACGGCGGCCCAGGCACACATCGCCTTCGAGGCGGGGGCCTGGCCCGGCTCCGTGATCGAGGCGGGAGCGAAGTGCGTTTTTGCGGCTTACGACCTCCCCAACTTCCTGATAGACGGCTACGATGTAGTTGTAAACAAGCCGAAAACCGCCGCCTATCGAGCCCCCGGTTCTACTCAGGTCGCTTTCGCCACCGAGACCGTTGTTGACGAGCTTGCAGAGCAGCTGGAGATCGACCCGATAGAGCTCAGGCTAATGAACGCGGCCAAAGAGGGCACCCGGCGCTCCGACGGGCCACGATTTCCCCGTATCGGATGCGTCGAGGTCCTGGAGGCGATGAGGGACCATCCGCATTACAAGACCCCTCTGGAGGGGCCGAACCGTGGCAGGGGCGTCGCTATAGGTTTCTGGTTCAACGTTGGGGAATCCTCCAGCGTGAACATCAGCGTCAGTCCGGAAGGCAAAGTGGCCCTTGTGGAAGGCTCTCCCGACATCGGCGGGACCCGGACTTCGATTGCGATGCAGGCTGCCGAGGTCTTGGGGATACCCGTCGAGGATGTCAGACCGTCAGTAGTGAACACCGACGAGATAGGCTATACGCTTGGGACCGGTGGGAGCCGAGTCACCTTCGCGACCGGCTGGGCTGCCATCGAAGCGGCGCGTGACGTAAAGCGCCAGATGATAGAGCGGGCTGCCGCGATCTGGGACGTCGACCCTAAGTCCGTCGAGATGGAACGCGGCGTGATTCAAGCCAAGGCAGACCCAGAGCTCAAGATGACGTTCAAGGAGCTGGCCGCGGAGCTAAACGACTCGGGCGGCCCGGTCATAGGGCGAGGCGCCATAAATCCGAAGGGAGAAGGGGCTGCATTCGCGGGCAACATAGTAGATGTGGAGGTGGACCCCGAGACCGGCAAAACCAAGATCCTGCGCTTCACGGCCGTCCAGGACGCTGGCAAAGCAATCCACCCTAGCTACGTCGAAGGCCAGATGCAGGGTGGAAGCGTGCAGGGGATAGGCTGGGCCCTAAACGAGGAGTACTTCATGAACGACGAGGGCGTGATGGCAAACAGCACCTTCCTGGACTACAGGATGCCGACCGCCCTAGATCTCCCCATGATCGATACGGTGATCGTAGAGGCGGCCAACCCGGGGCATCCATACGGCGTAAGAGGCGTTGGCGAGGTCTCGATTGCCCCTCCGCCGCCTGCGGTCGGCAACGCCATCCAGAGCGCGCTCGGCGTTCGGATGTACAGCCTGCCGATGAGCCCGGTCGCTGTTATGGAGGCCGCGTGGGGCAAGGGCAACGGCAAGTAGCTGCTTATTAACAAGTCGGCGTTCCTCCCCCTAAAGGTCAGTCCACAGGGGCCCCACGCACGCGCCGTCTCGTTCGGGAAATCAGGCTGTGAAGCCGCCGGGCGACGTCGGATTCTGCGCCGGACCCCCTCCCCCAGTTGATGCCTGCATGGTGATCAAGGCTCCCTAGTACGAAGCAAAGTAACGGCTATGGCTAGCGTCTACATCCCCCCGCTGATGCAGAAGCTGACGAATGGGCAGCAGACCGTGGAGGTGGGCGGGTCCAATGTGCGCCAGGTCATCAATAACCTGGACGACGAGTATCCTGGAATGAAAGAGAGGCTCGTGGATAAGTACCACTTGAAGCCCAACATTACGGTCGCCGTCGATGGAGTGGTATCCCCGATGGGCCTGCTTGAGAAGGTTGGCGAGAGCAGTGAAGTCCACTTCTTGACCCCGATCGGAGGCGGTCGAGACCCGGCGTAGCCTGCCAGACAGATGCTGTCCGACAAGACCGAAGTGGGTCGACGTCGCCGGGAAGGCGGTGTCGGCCCCTATGATGTTCAGGAAACACTAAGGAGTGCGAGATGCCCCCCAAGGAGATCAGAGGGGTCGTTGTCCCGATACTGACGCCGCTTACCCCCGACGAAACGGTCGATTTGGACTCCCTTCGCCGTCTGGTGAACTACATGATCGACAATGGGGTGCACGGGATCTGGGCCGGTGGCACAACAGGAGAGTTCGCCGCGCTCTCTGATGAGCAACGGGTCACCAGCGTGGAAGCGATTGTCAGCGAAGTCGCGGGTCGCGTACCCGTGATCGCCAACGTCTCGGCCCCCGGCACCCAGCTCGCGGTCGACCTTGCCCTAGCGGTGCAGGAGATCGGTCTGGACGGGGTGGCCGCCACGCCGCCCTACTACTACCCCTGTGCTCAAGACGAGCTTTTGACACACTACCGGTACATCCGAGAGCGAGTAGGACTGCCTCTGTGGGTCTACAACAGTCCGGTCACCGTCAAAACGATGGTTGAGCCGGCTACCATTGCGGAACTTGCGGAAGAGGGCACAGTCGTCGGAGTCAAGGACAGCACAGGCGCCGGCGAGCTCCTGGCGCAGCTTAAGGTCTTGTGTGAGCAACGAGAGATCGAGTTGCTCCGCTTCATCGGTACCGTGTACCGCATATCGAGCGCGCGGGCTGTAGGCGCTCATGGGGTGATTCCGGGGATCGGCAACCTGGTGCCCGAAGTCGTATCAGGCGCGTGGAATGCCGGCGAAGCGGGAGATACCAAGCGTGCGAGTGAATACGACGCAAAGCTGTTGCTGGCCATGGAGATACAGCGCTTGGCAAAGGGTGGCAGCGTGAATGCGGCCCAGTACGCAGGTATGAAGTCGGCCCTTAAGATCATGGGAGTCCTAGAGCACGATAACGTCACCAGGCCTCTTAGGTCGTTGACCCAGGAAGAGAAACAGCCCATACCGGCCATCTTGAGGGAGCTCGGGCTGCCGGCTGGGTGACGCTCGCCAGTTGAGTCTCACTCTGTTGACCCGTGGTTCGACAGGCTCACCACGAACGGAATTTCAGAGTCACCGTTCGCCCTGAGTAGTCCCGATGCGGCATCGGGACGTATCGAAGGGAGCGTGTCGAAGGACTCTCCGTAATGACCTTGACACGGCCTTGTCGGGTCGCCCGAAAGATAGACTTTCACGCGCCCCTCTGCTAACATTGAGACGGCTTAGTCACCAAAACAACCGAACCGGCGGCGGATTCTGACGAAATACGCCGAGTGGCCTTGAGTAAGCTGGGAGAGAGCCGTGGCATCCGAAGGCTTCACATTTACGAACTTCGCCAACAACCCGTTCTACCGGACGCAGAACGCGCATCTGATCGACATGACAGGCGTAGGCTCCGGCCAGCGGATAGTGGACTTGGCCTGCGGAACGGGCGGAGTAACACAGCTTATCGCGGAACGTCTGCGAGGCGCGCGCGACTCGGTGATAATCGGCATCGACCATTCGGCGGAGATGCTGAAGCTTGCAATGGAAGAGCTGAAAGACGTCCGTGATTCCGCTGTCCAGTTCGTCCAGAGCCAGGTAGAGCAAGTATCCGAATCGGTCAAAGAGTCAGTTGACACCGTATTTTTCTGCAACGCAATCCACTATGTCCCCGACAAGCCGACCTTACTGGCTGAGATATCGAAGACTCTGAAGCCCGGCGGCAAGCTGGCCTTTAACACGACCTTTTTCGAGGGCGCCCACCTCCCCGAGACTCTGCCCTTCTACCGCAAGTGGATGATGAAAGCCGCGCGTGTCCTCCGTCGAGAGTACGGTCTGTCTCCCGTAAGGTCCGAGAAGGTAGAGGCCCGCAGACAGCTCACTCCCGAGGAGTACCGAAAGCTGTTAGAGGACAGCGGCTTCCGAGTTGCCAAGCAAGAGATCGAGACAGTGAAGTTCACGATGGAAGGCTTTCTCGACATCAGCACCTTCGAGGACTTCATAGAGGGCACGATGCCTGGCGTACCTAAAGCCGAGGCCAGCGCCTCGCTTCAGGCTGGTGTCAAACAGGCTTTCGAAGAGATGAATGTCGACTACATACCCCGTAACTGGCTGGACGTCGTGGCGACGAGAGTGTAGACACTGCCCCAGATGGAAACGATCAACCTAAAGCTGTCGCCCCGAGAGGTAACCGGCAAGAAGGTCAAGAGGTTGCGGCGGGACGGTGTAATCCCGGTCCACTTCTACGGTCGAGGGACCGAAGCCTTGGCCTTGCAAGTGGAGGCCGCGGTGCTGCGCAGGATCTTGCCCCGCGTGGGTACCAGCGTACCCCTGACCGTCGAGTTAGACGGCAAGGGCGACGAGAACATATGCTTCGTGCGGGAGGTGCAGCGGCACCCCGTCACCGACGACCTGCTTCACGTAGACTTCGTTCGAGTCGAGGCGACTCAGGTAGTGACTGTGGAGGTCCCCATTATTCTGTCAGGCGAATCGCTCGCGGTTCGGGACATGGGGGGCACGGTTGTCCAGCCGCTGCAGACCCTGAGTGTCGAGGCGCTTCCAATGAACATGCCGGCCTCCTTCGCGCTAGACGTCTCCGTGCTTGAGGACTTCGAGAAGTCGCTCCGCGTCAGCGATATTCAGGTGAGCCCTGACGTCACCGTCCTGAACGAGGCCGAAGAGATGATTGCCAGGGTCTTGCCGCCCAGGATCGAAGAGGAGCCCGAGGTGGTCGGCGAAGAGCTGGAGGGCGAGGAACCGGTCGAGGGCGAAGAGGCGGCCGAGGGTGCCGAGGGGCAGGCACCAGAGACTGAGGCAGAGGCTGGCTGAACGCCACCGGCATTTGTTGGATATTGAACGTAGGGGCGGGTTCCAAACCCGCCCCTACGCATTTACGACCGGACTCAACTCCTAGTACCCGTACTACTAAAGACTAGTCCATATGTCCCTACCGGGCGCGATGCTCAAGGTGTAGGGTAGGTGTACAGGTCGTCACATCACAATGCGGCATGTCTAACAGGGGCTCAAAATGTCCAAAATATGGCTGATAGGTGGGGCCGCGGCACTTTCAGTGCTGCTTCTCGCAAGCGTGGCTATCGGGCTGACGCAGAGTGAAGATACGTTTCAGGCGGGAACGCCTGAGGAAACCGTTCAACGGTATCTGAAGGCAGCTGAGGTTACGTCAATAGGTGTGTAAACGACATCAGGCGGCGACCTTCTCAGCCGTTGATTCAATGGCGATTCCATCCGCATACTGTGCACCGAGATAGACGTCTTCGATCAACTCAGGGGCCTTCAGACGCCTGAAGCGCTGTTCGGCGACCATCAACATTTTCCAGATCACCGCTATCGCCCGATCGACCCTCTTGTAGCGCTTGGCGGCATCGGTCCGAAGCCTGAGGGCCGCGAAGGGTGATTCTACCGGGTTCGTCGTGCGAAGGTGCCCCCAGTGCTCCTTTGGGAAGTCATAGAAGGTGACCATGCGGTCCCAGTCCCGCTCCAGGGCCTCTGAGGCCGCCTCGTAGGAATGGTCGCCGCACCACCTGGTGAACACCGTCCTGAGCCGCTCAGCCTCTGTCCGAGTCGGCGCGTAGGGGATAGTACGCAGCATGAGCTTGGCCTGGTCCTGTTGTCGCTTTGGAAGCTTGGCGAGCACGTTTAGGATCTTGTGGTTCCAGCAGCGTTGCTCGGCCGCCTGAGGATAGACGTTGCGCAGAGCTCCCCAGATGCCCAGATGTCCGTCTCCCAGTCTTGGGCACTCCAGCCCGCGGCGCCTCATGTCCCTGAGCACATCGGACCAGATGCGGATGGAATCGCCATTGAATCAACGGCTGAGAAGGTCGCCGCCTGATGTCGGTTACACACCTATTGACGTAACCTCGTTACGCGCCGCCGGCGGGACTTTGCGGAGGTCGATCCTGGCATCGGGACCGTGAGGCGGCTCTACTTCTACATCGTATCCTTCGTGACGCTGATGATGGGGGCAAACGGCGTAATAGTCCTCGCGGCGTCTGTCCTCGAGGGCCTTTTCACCGGGTTCGTCGTGCGAAGGTGCCGACCTTCTCAGCCCAGTGTCCGCACCACCTGGTGAACACCGACGTCTTCGATCAACTGGCCGCTCCTTTGGGAAGTCATAGAAGGTGACCATGCGGTCCCAGTCCCGCTCCAGGGCCTCTGAGGCCGCCTCGTAGGAATGGTCGCCGCACCACCTGGTGAACACCGTCCTGAGCCGCTCAGCCTCTGTCCGAGTCGGCGCGTAGGGGATAGTACGCAGCATGAGCTTGGCCTGGTCCTGTTGTCGCTTTGGAAGCTTGGCGAGCACGTTTAGGATCTTGTGGTTCCAGCAGCGTTGCTCGGCCGCCTGAGGATAGACGTTGCGCAGAGCTCCCCAGATGCCCAGATGTCCGTCTCCAATTACCAGTCTTGGGCACTCCAGCCCGCGGCGCCTCATGTCCCTGAGCACATCGGACCAGATGCGGATGGAATCGCCATTGAATCAACGGCTGAGAAGGTCGCCGCCTGATGTCGGTTACACACCTATTGACGTAACCTCGTTACGCGCCGCCGGCGGGACTTTGCGGAGGTCGATCCTGGCATCGGGACCGTGAGGCGGCTCTACTTCTACATCGTATCCTTCGTGACGCTGATGATGGGGGCAAACGGCGTAATAGTCCTCGCGGCGTCTGTCCTCGAGGGCCTTTTCAGCGGCCCGGCCCTGTCATCGTCCGGCTCTGGTAGCGCTCTTGCCCTGGGGATGTCGCTGACCATCGTCGGACTCCCTCTCTGGGCGCTTCACTGGCTGATGATCGGGCGGCACGTCAGGCAGCTTCCGGTCGAGACACGGTCAGTCGTACGCAAGGTCTACATATACGTCGTCTTGGCGGTTGCCGCCGGTGTCGCCGTCGGGTCTGCGGTGGCCATACTCGGGTGGATACTCGGCAGTGGAGACTTCGGCGGCTTCCCTTGGGCCGCGGTCGTGGTCTGGAGCGTAGTATGGGCATTTCACTGGCAACTCGAGGCCAAAGAAGGGCAATCGACACCAGAGACGCGCGCCGTTCGACGCCTTTATCTCTATCTGACGACTGCGGTAATGCTCGTGGTGGCGGCGTTGGGAGTCGGCGTGATCGTACACATCGTACTGCGCGAAGCGTACGGCACCCTGATGTCTTCGTCGCTATTATCACGGTCTGGCCTGTGGGACGGCCCAATGAGAGACTCACTCTCGCTCGCGCTGGTGGCTGGCCCGGTCTGGGCCGCTCACTGGCTCTACTTCGCCCGGAATGACTTCGACTCAGTGCTCCGGCAGCTATATACCTACGGCCTGGCTATCTTCGGAAGCATCTCTACCGTGCTTACTGTGCTAGGCATCATGCTCTACGGTCTCCTGGTGTGGACCGTTGGAATACCCGAACACGAAGCCGCCGAGGCGCATTTTCGATTCCTCCCAGGCGCGCTGGCCTCATTGATCGTCGCTGCAGGAATCCTGAGCTACCACTGGTCAGCGGCTCGGCGGGAATCGGAGCTGCAGTCAACGGGGACGCAAGGCGCCCGCAGGTCCTACCCGTATGCCCTGGCAGCGGTGGGGCTGGTGGTCGTGGCCGTGGGCATAGCAGCCCTAGTTAGCATGGCAGTTGGTCTCATTGGGGAGAGCGGCGCGCCCAAGCTGGTAGGACAGGATCTATGGCGGAATGCTCTAGCGTTGAGCATCACTCTCGGACTGCTAGGGGCACCGCTCCTGGCGTACTACTGGCCGCGGGTCCAGAGCAAGGTTAACGAAGGGGATGTCGAGGAGCGGACCAGCCTGGCCAGGCGCATATTTATCTTCGGTGTGCTCGGAGTAGGGATGCTTGTCCTTGTCGGGAGTGCGAGCCACGTGATCTTCGTGTTCCTCCGTGAGCTCCTTGAAGGCGACCTGTACGCGGTCTTGTCGGACGTCAAGGTCAGCCTGGGGATCATCGCTGCGGCGGCCATCTTCCTACCGTACTTCTGGATGGTGTATAGGGCTGACCGCCGCGCGGCGGGTGACGTCGAGGAAGAAGAGAAGCCTCATGCCAGAAAGGCCGTGACGGCGCTGGTCAACGAAGGCGGGATTGGCTTTATCCAGAGGCTTGAAGCGACGCTGGGCTATGGGGTAGCTCCACTTCAATGGGCCGACCCCGAGGCCGCTCTCCCTGAGCTCTCGGATGACGAGTTTCGCGGCCTGGCCGAGCGCATTGCCGACGCTGCCGGCCCCAATGTCTTTCTGGTCGCTGATGGCGCCGGCTTCCGCGTGCTCTCGTGCCGCTAACCGGCTGGTCTGCTAGCGAGAAGCAGACCACTCCTCATACGGCGGTACCTCTTCGCCGACCACCCAGAGGAAGTGGTACGCTCCGGTGTCGCCGAGGAACTTGAACTGCTTGCGAAGGTCTTTGACCGTCTCCTCGAAACTGTCGTGGGATCGCAAGTAGGACTTAAACGAGCCGTGCGCGTCCGAGAGCTCCAGCATTCGCCGGGCGTTCCCCACGATCGCCTCCAGCTTGCGACGGTTCCTGATAACGCGCTTGTCCTGGGTTAGCTCATCCAGATCCGGCTCTGCTAAACTGGCAACGGTGTCGACGTCAAATCGCCGAAACGCATCCTGAATTCCCGGCCATTTGGAGTCGACAACCCGCCAGGAAATGCCGGTCTGGAACACCGACTTGCTCATCACCTCAAGGTAGTCAGAAAGACCACTCGGCTCTATCCTCTCAGGGGCATGCATAGTTCCTCCTGGTAACTAGAACGTTCGGCACACCAGCATATCTCGTGTGGCGACGTTGGGCAACTTGGCTGCCTGTGTTTGGGTCAGTACGATGATTGACCATTGTTGATTCCCTCGTAAAAACCCGTTTTGAGCAAGTTCCAGCGATTTAGCACATCTGAGCGCTACCGTATGTTGGGGTAGTATACGGAACAGAGACTGTATATTGTACCCAGGTGTGGGTACGTTTGTTCTAATTCGACCTGCACAGACTTTTTACGAGAGAATCATTGTTGGCTGCTGTAATACTGAACCCTATAGGGCGAAGAATCTAGACCTGGCCCTTGGACAAAGTCGACTAGCATTGGCGAAGCCGAATCGAAACTCCTCAAGATCGTCCCATGCCGGTTGCCTTTGGCGACTACAGGTATGGAAGAGGTAGGCTTTGTCTCCCTGAACCCTTCGGCTGGCTCAGGATAGACTCCGTGAAGGGCCTAGGGCGGCTGGGGGTTCCGAAGCAGTCCCGACCAGCCGGAGGTCCCAGGCCCCACCCCAGATTCCTCGCCCCGATGCGGCATCGGGCTCGGAAAGACATGTTTGCTTATGGTCGATCACCTTGCCATGGTCGCCTATTTTCGTGGGAATGACAGCGCATGTATCCGGGTGTCATTCATGCAACTCCAAATGACTTATTGGATCGTACTCAGCTTGGCCGAAAGGGTGGGTCTGTGAGCATGATCGCGGTCACTGCATCCCTCCCTTCAGACATCAGCGCCGGTCCACCGATTGTTTTGGTCCATGGTGGGGCGAACTCTGCGATGGTCTGGACGTACTGGCAGCGGGAGTTGGCCGATCTCGGCTGGTCTTCGTATGCTATCGACCTGCGCGGCCACGGCAAGAGCGATCCAATCGACCTATCGGACACTAGCATGCGCGACTACGCCGACGACGTGAAGCGACTTGTCGACGAGCTCAAGCAGCCACCCGTAATCATCGGCTGGAGCATGGGCGGCTTGGTGGCACAGATGGCCGCCACATCGGGCACAATCGCGGTGTGGGTGGGGTTGGAGCCCAGCCCGCCGGTGTTGCAGGTAGACTCATCTCTCACGCTACGTAATGGCGTGTTCGACTCTGCCGAGTATGGGATCGCCGATCCGGACCCTCACACGCAAACCACGATGCCCGACCTGGACATCGAGGAGAGGAAGGTCGCACTTGCCTCACTCGGCTTCGAGTCTCGACGAGCGCGCGACGAGCGGAAACGTGGCATTGTTATCGAATCAGTGCCGTGTCCCTTTCTCGTAGTGAACGGTACGCTTAGCCGCGACCGGTCAGAGAAGGGTCACGTTGAGCGGCTCGCCTCAGATAGGCTTGTGGTCGAAGGGGCGTCCCACTGGGGGCTGGTGCTCAACAGACGGGCGCTGAGAACGCTCGTTCCGGACGTGTTGAACTGGATATCGGGGGCGGTCCAACGAACTCAGGGAGCCTGACTGGCGCTCGCTGCTTCGAGCTGCTTCGACGGGCAGCGTCGGTCCGCGTATGAGCAGTAGACGCAGCAGTCGCCTTCTCTTGGGCGTAGGAGAGCACCGCAGTTGGTACAGTCATAGAAGAACTGGCAAACGTCAGTCGGCATCTCCTCTTCCTTGGTGACACCACATTCGGGACACGTCAGCCGAGCTCGGGTAATTGCTTCCATTCGCGTCTCCTCTCGAAGGTCCCCACCGTTGTCTCCCTGAACCCTTCGGCCGGCTCAGGATAGACTCCGTGAAGGGTCTGGGGTGGCTGGGGTCCTTCCATCCTAGTACCCGTTCAAAGGACCCCTCGCCCCAGGTTCCTCGCCCGATGCGGCATCGGGGCTCGGAAAACGATCCTCATATCGACTCGCGCACCTTCAAGCGATGTTCTATTCCATAAAAACTGCCATTATCCATTAGATGACTCACACCTGGAGTTAGATGCGCCGAGGGTTTGGGCCCCGAGCGTCGCCCATGCTAGAATGGCTTTGTCAGGCGAGCCCGAAAATCGTGGGCTGGCCGTGTTGGCGTTTCGACCTGGCCTTGCAAAACAACCAAGGAGTGTTATGAGCCTGAGCGTGCTTGGCGGTCTGCTGGAGTCGGCCCCGCAGCACCGGCGGTTAAAAGAGTCGCTGGCCAAAACACGTGCGAGCGCCAGAGTCCAGGTGATATCAGAGGCTGTGCCCTTCGCCCTGTCCACCCTGTGGCAAGGCTTGAGCTGCCCGATGCTCGTTATAGTGCCCCGGCCCGAGGACGCCCGACGTCTGCACGAGCAGTTGGCTTTGTGGACAACAGACGAAGGTCAGGTGTTCCACTTCCCAGAAACCGAGACGCTGCCGTTCGAACGACTCGCGACGGACATTGGGACGACCCAGCAACGGCTGCGAACGCTCTCATCACTGATAGACAAAGGGAGACCACCGGTCATGGTGGTGGCTTCGACATCTGCAGTCGCGCAAAAGACGATCGAAAAAGAGACCCTCGAATCGACCAGGACGACCATTCGACAAGGTCAGCGCATAGATCTCGACGAGACGCTGGACTCATGGCGCCGCATGGGCTACCGCTTCGAGGCGGCTGTCGACGGCCCCGGTGTGGTCAGTCGTCGCGGCGGCATTCTCGACATCTTCGCCCCCGATTGGGAGTCGCCGGTACGAATCGAGCTTTGGGGCGACGAGATCGACACAATCCGGCTGTTTGACCCGGCTACGCAACGGTCAACGGAGGTCGTGGAATCTGTCACGATCGGCCCGGCGCAGGAGACGCTACCAGGTCTGTCAGACCGGGACGGTCTGGACAGGCTGATATCGTCTCTAGACATGTCCAATTGCACTGCAGCCGCTCGGGAACGGTTCTCCCATGAGCTGGACCTGCTGTTGGACGGTCACGACGTCGAAGACCTGAACTTCTACTCCGGCTTCTTCAACCAGGGCTCGCTTCTGGACTACTTCTCCGAAGACGGTGTACTGGCCATGTACCCACCATCAGAGGTAGCGAGAGCGGCATGGGAGGTAAGTGAGCGAGCCCACGAGCTACGTGAGGTTAAAGAGCGGGGCGGGGAGCTGCCTCTGCGTTTTCCGTCCTCGCACCTGCCGTGGAGCGAGGTGGAGGAGAAGACGCGTCGCTTCGGCCGACATCTGGAGGTCACTCCTTGGGGGGCCGAGGAGCTCACTCATCGTGACACCTTTGTGCTTCCGTTCACATCGCCTTCCAGCTACTCCGGGAAGCATGACGCCTTCGTGGAGGAGGCAGACGATCTGGCCCGCGCCGGGCATCGAGTCGTCGCCGTTACCTCCGCCCCGAGCAGGCTAAAAGAGGTCCTGGACGAATACGGGGCCGGTTCCGAGCTACCTGAATCGTTGCGTGATACGCCGGAGCCGGGATCGATAACCATCCTCCAGTCGCCGGGCGCGGGACTGAGCCAGGGCTATGTCCTGTCGGTCGACGGCCTCAAGCTTGCACTCTTTAGCGACGCCGAGATATTCGGCGTTGCTAAGCAGCGTCGGTCCGCCAGACGCCGGGCGGCGAGCAGAGAGGTACTCCTTTCGGAGCTGAGCCCAGGCGATTTCGTGGTGCACGTTGAGCACGGAATCGCCAGGTTTACGGGCGTGGGCCGGACGGCACGGGACGAAGGAGAGCGGGAGTACCTGATACTCGAGTATGCCCAGGGCGACAAGCTTTACGTGCCGGTCGAGCACCTGGACCGCGTGACCCCGTACGTCGCGCCCTCGGACCGTAGCCCGACCCTGACACGCCTCGGGACCCAGGAATGGAAGCGCACCAAGGAACGTGTCGAGCGCTCGACACGCGAGATGGCGGGCGAGCTCCTGTCGCTATATGCGGCGCGGGAGCTTGGCGAGGGGCATATGTTTGCCCCGGACACACCCTGGCAGGCCGAGCTTGAATCCTCATTTCCGTTTGAGGAAACGCCCGACCAGCAAGACGCGATCGTCGATGTGAAGGCCGATATGGAGCAGCGCAGGCCCATGGACCGTCTTGTCTGTGGCGACGTCGGGTACGGCAAGACTGAGGTCGCCCTGAGGGCTGCCTTCAAGGCGGTGATGGACGGTAAACAGGTCGCCGTGCTGGTTCCTACCACTGTCCTTGCCCAGCAACACTACGTCACCTTCTCCCAACGGCTGCAGGCATACCCGGTAGCCGTCGAGGTGCTCAGCCGGTTCAGGACCGACCAGGAGCAGCGGGACATCGTAGAAGGTCTCGCCAGCGGCAAGATCGATATGTGCATCGGCACCCACAGGCTGGTTCAGAAGGACGTCAGCTTCAAGAATCTTGGCCTCGTCATTATCGACGAGGAGCAGCGCTTTGGCGTCACCCACAAGGAGCGGCTCAAGCAGATGCGCTACGAGGTGGATGTCCTGACTATGACCGCGACTCCGATCCCCCGGACCCTCCACCTATCGCTGGCCGGAGTCCGGGACATGAGCAAGATCGACACGCCGCCTGAGGAGCGTCTGCCCATAAAGACCTACGTGTCCGAGTTTAGCGATGAGCTGATCAGAGAGGCGATTCGCCGCGAGATCGACCGCCAGGGCCAGGTATTCTTTCTCCACAACAGGGTGCACAATATCGACTACATGGCCGAATACGTTCGGAGTCTGGTCCCCGAGGCTACGGTAGCCGTGGCCCACGGTCAGATGCCGGAGGACCAGCTTGAGCGCTCGATGATCGATTTCTCGGACGGCAAGATGGACGTCCTGATGTGCACGATCATAATCGAGTCGGGCCTGGACATGCCCAACGTCAACACCCTGATAGTCAACCGATCGGACGCTTTCGGCCTCGCGCAGCTGTACCAGCTGCGCGGACGTGTGGGCCGTGGCGCCCGCCGCGCGTACGCCTACCTGCTGATCCCCGCGTACCGGAGTCTTACCGAGCAAGCGGAGAAGCGGCTCAAGACTATGCTGGCGGCCACCGAGCTTGGCGCTGGGTTCCGCATCGCCATGAAAGACCTGGAGATCCGCGGCGCCGGCAACATCCTCGGAGCCGCGCAAAGTGGACACATCCATGCCGTCGGATTTGACCTGTATACGCGTATGCTGGCTGAAGCGGTCGAGGCGTTAAGGGCCCAGAGAGAGGCGGGTGCCGCCGGCCAGACTGAGGACCACGATAATGGAGACGATGGCGTTGCGCTCCTCCCCGACCCACTCGCCGCTCCACACACGTCGGCCAGCGTCGACCTGGGCATCCCGGCCAACATACCCGAATCTTACGTCTCGGACCTCACCCTGAGGCTGGACATCTACCGTCGGCTGGCTCGGACGGCGGACACGGACGACGTCGACTCGATGGAGGAGGAGCTATTGGACCGCTTCGGCCCGCCGCCCTGGCAGGTCCAGAACCTCCTGTACTCCCTCAGGCTGAAGCTGATGGCGAAGCAAGCCGGTGTCGAGTCGATTACTAGAGAGGACGTCCGGATCGTGCTGCGGCTACGTGACGACGTCGGTGGTGCCAGGCAGGCGCTGCAAAAGCGACTGGGGAGCGGTATCGTCGTTGGCAACTCACAATTGCGACTCGAGCTTGGAAAGCTGGCCGACGGCTGGGAGGGCCCCCTAAAGACGACCGTCGAAAGGCTGGCAGAGTTCCGGGAGCGAATGACGGCGGAGCTGGGGGTTGGCGCCTAGAGGATCAGGTTTGAGAGATGATGAAGCGATATCGCAAAGGCGCGGAGGATAAGCCAACGTGGGCCTCGGTCCCAGCTGACGTGAAACGCGAAGTCGAGGACGCGTTAGGCAGCACTGTTATTGAAGGGCGGCGTATCTGGGGCGGATATACGCCAAGCGCTACGTTCAAGCTAACGCTTCGGCAAGGCGGCATGGCGTTCTTGAAGGGAGTCAACAGCGCGGGGAACCGTGTTATGCGCCGCGACTTCCTGAAGGAGATGCGACTATATCGAGACTTGCCAGCTCTACGACCATGGGCGCCGAGGCTGCTCGGCACAGTTGAAGTAGCTGATTGGCATATCTTGCTTCTCGAGTTCGTCCGAGACAAGCGCGGTGTCGGGCCCTGGACCGATCGATATGCCCGCCAAGGCGTGGAGGGACTCGCGCAGCTCCACAACGCGTTTGCAAACCGGGAGCTTCCGCAGTGGGTACCTCTTCCCAATGACTGGACCGGATGGCGCAGCTTGACCGAGGACGCCGATGCGCTGCTCGGACTGACCACCGTCGCCGGTGGGGCTGGCAAAGATGTCTCTGAATGGTTGGACAGATTCCTTCCGCTACTGGCCGAGTTGGAAGCGCAGTCAACGAGAGCTGGTAGTCCGAATACACTTCTGCATGGTGACGTTCGCTCGGACAACCTCCTGTTTCGCCCCGACGGGAGAATAGCAATGGTTGACTGGCCCAGCGCCAGTCGTGGTGCTGGTCTGTTCGACGCCGTCGCGTTCATCCAAAGCGTCGCGGCCGAGGGCGGCCCAGATCCTGAGCAGATGCTCTCATGGTACGATCGTGCCACGGGCCGTGAGACGCCTAGGGATATGCTAGGTGCCGTTCTAGCTGGGGTCTCGGGATACTTCGCTTCCCGTGCCGGTCTGCCAGATATCCCCGGCCTACCCCGCGTGCGGCCGTGGCAGCGGGTCCAGTTGATATCGAGCTTACAATGGCTGTGCAGCGTGCTGAAACATCCAAGGTCGGACTGGCTTTCGGCGGTTCAGATCCAGGCATCGTATCAACCCTCCAGGAGGCACTCCACACATGCGTGAGCGACTATTAGCCCTTGAAGAGGCGAAGACGCCTATCCGCGTGTCGATCATCGGCTGCGGGCGTTTTGGCTCGATGATGTTGGCTCAGATCATGCGGGCGCCAGGCATAGACGTGGCGGTTGCATGTGACCTGAACAAGGAAAGAGCGACCGACGGCCTTCGGCTGGCCGGCTACGACGTCGCGGACGTGGTCCAGGCAGGCCGGGTTTCCGAGGCGAATGACACGATAAAGCGACGGAGGCCTGTCGTCACCGACGACTCTGAGGTGGCGACTGACGCGGACGTCGACGTGGTGGTGGAGGCTACGGGTAGCCCGGATGTTGGCGCACTCCACGCGTCCAAGGCCATAGCGGCAGGGAAGCATATCGTGATGGTGAATGTAGAGGCCGACGTGCTGGTCGGCCCCATCCTCAAGCGGATGGCGGACGCCGCGGGGGTCGTCTATAGCCTGGCGTACGGGGACCAGCCCGCCGTTATCGAGGAGATGTACGATTGGGCAGCAAGCCTGGGCTTTGAGGTGGTTGCGGCCGGCAAGGGGACGATGTACCTGCCCGAGTTTCGCAAAGGGACTCCCGACGAGGCGCTGGCGCGGTACGGCTATGCTCCAGGGGATGTGGGGTCGGACGACCTCAATCCCCAGATGTACAACTCGTTTCTGGACGGTACCAAGTCAGCGGTGGAGATGTGCGCGGTGGCCAACATGACTGGCCTGGTCCCCGACGTCCCCGGCATGCACTTCCCGCCCGCCAGCGCGGACGAGCTTGCCACCCTTCTGGTGCCAAAAGAGGATGGAGGCATCCTCTCGCGAAAGGGTGTGGTCGAGGTGGTTAGCAGCCTTCGCCGGGACGGGACCGACGTACCCGGCTCTATTCGCTGGGGCGTTTACGTCGTTCTCACCACCGACAGCCCATACTTGCGTACCTGCATGGGCGAGTACGGTATGCCAATGGACCCCTCCGGGAGATATGCGTCGATGCATAGGCCATACCACCTGGTCGGCATGGAGGCGCCCGTCTCGATAGCACGGGCGGTCCTCTACGGCGAGCCCACCGGAGCTCCAAAGGCCAGGGTGGGAGAGGTCGTGGCGTCGGCCAAGCGCGCTCTGAAACCGGGAGACGTTCTGGATGGCGAGGGTGGCTACACAGTTTACGGGGTGGTGGTTGAGGCGGCCCAGGCCTCTGCCGATGGGCTCCTGCCGATCGGCTTTTGCCACGGGGCAAAGCTGGTTAGCACCGTGGAAGAGGACCAGATGCTCAGCTATGGCGATGTGGAGATGCCCGAGGGTGGATTCGCTCGTAAGCTCAGAGAGGCGAAGGACCCCCTCCTTAATCCTCCCCCATAGGGGGAGGAGATGGACACACCCGCGCCTAGCCGCAGGTTAAAGTCTGCCCATTCGGCATGCTTAGGGTAGCTCAGGACCCGACAAGAAGGGTCGAAATGAAATCCAGAGCCCGGGAGCTAAGAAAGAATCCGACCGACGCCGAGCGGGTACTATGGTATCACCTGCGTCGCCGCCAGCTCGCTGGTCACAGGTTTCGTAGGCAGCATCCTATCGGCCCGTACGTAGTCGATTTCTTTTGTCATGAAAGGCAACTGGCCATCGAGCTTGATGGTGGCCAGCACTCAGAGCAGGTAACCTACGACTCAGATCGGACGCGTGCCTGGAGGAACAAGGAGTCCATGTTTTGAGGTTCTGGAACAACCAAGTGCTGGGTCAGGTAGAAGCCGTCAAGCAGCAGATTTTCGAAGTGCTGACGTCGGACGGGTAGCGGGGAGACAAATCCCTTCCCCCACCGGGGGAAGGTTAGGATGGGGGTTCCTCCAGCAGTCTCGGCAATTCCACCAGGCGCTCGATTCTCGGACACCTGTCAAAGCCTTCGTGGATGCCGTCGCGGTCTAGCAACACAGGCCTGATGCCAGCGCCCAACGCCCCTTCGACGTCTGACGTCAGCTGGTCGCCCACGTGTATCGCCTCCTGGGGCTTGGCGTCGGCTTTGATGAGAGCGGCCTGGAAGATCCTCGGGTCCGGCTTGTCGGCGCCCGCCTCCGCTGAAGTAACGGTGAGGTCGAGGTGTTCTGCCAGCCCCAGGCTGTCGGCCAGCTCGCTTCCCTCCTGGTCGATGTTCGAGATTAGGCCAAGCGTCAACCCCCGCGATCTGAGGTTCCCCAAGGCGGGGACCACGTCGTCGAAAGGGACGAGCTTATGGGGGATCTGACGGACCCGCCGAAAGATCTCTAGCGTTTTGGCGGCGGTTACGTTCACGCCGCTGCCTTGAAGAACAAGCCTCTCGTACTCGCCGAAGAAATCGTCACGTTGCCCGGCGCTCCTTAGCCGGATAGGCGACAATGAGTTCTGATCGTTCATGTACCTATCAGCAGCCGCATAGCCCTCCACGATACCCTCTGGCGTCACCTCGATTCCGAAGTCGGCACACGCCTGTGACTGTACTTCATATCGAGGTGGCTCGAACCCGGCCAGCGTGCCATACACGTCGAAGAACACTGCCTTGATCATGCCACGACTATGATAGCATTGGCGAAGGCTTCAACGGCCCCCCTCAGACTACTTCAGCTGGGCACCAAAACGAGTCCGCATGCAAGCTGGAAAGCTGCCAGTCGAGCTCCTCACCAAGCTTCTTGACAAGGTGGATCTTCGCGACCCCCGCGTCTTTCTGGGCCCTCGGCCGGGCGAGGATGCGGCGCTCATTGACATAGGGGATAAGTACCTCGTCGCGAAGACTGACCCGATTACCTTTGCCACCGACCTCATAGGTTGGTACCTGGTCCAGATCAACGCCAACGACCTGGCCGTGATGGGCGCCACCCCGCGCTGGCTCATGGTGACGCTGCTGCTTCCCGAGGAGACTACCCCCGAATTGGTCGAGGAGATCTTCGACCAGATTCTGGAAGCGTGCAGTCCTCTGGGCATAACGCTGGTAGGCGGCCATACAGAGGTCACATACGAGCTCCCCCGCCCGATAGCCGTCGGCGCCCTGCTCGGGGAGGTGGCGAAGGACAGGGTCGTGCTCACCGCCGGCGCCAAGCCCGGCGACAGCATCGTCCTGACCAAAGGCATTGCGATCGAGGGAACTGCGGTCCTGGCTCGCGAGGCATCCGACGCCCTGCGCGCAGCTGGGGTCGCCCCAAGTGTCATCGAAACGTCGAAGGAGCTGCTGTTCTCGCCCGGTATCAGCGTTTCGCGGGAGGCCACCATCGCCTGCACCGTCGATGTGCACGCCATGCACGATCCAACCGAGGGCGGGCTCGCCACCGGGCTGCTGGAGGTTGCGAAAGCTGCGAATGTGGGATTAGTCGTCGACGCGGACCAGATACTGACGCTGGCCGAGTGCCGAGAGCTCTGCGACGCGCTGGGGATCGACCCACTTGGCCTGATAGCGTCGGGCTCGCTCCTGGCGACATTCGCGCCGCCCGATGTCCCGAGGTTTATCGACGCGCTGGAGCGGGAAGGTATCGCCGCTCGTGAGATAGGTCGCATAACGCCGCCCGAGCAGGGGCTTAAGATCCGAACTCATGACGGCGTCCGCGACCTACCGACGTTCGAGCGCGACGAGCTGGCGCGGTACTTGGGGAGCTGACGCGAGGCTAGTCTAGTGGGCCATCGTCATCAAGTCGCGGTAGCGTCCCAGCCTCTATGACGTCGAGTAGCTCGGCCGCGAGGTAAAACCGAGGTCAATATCCCTCAAGGGACTGGAGCATCCCCGCGTCCACGAGTCGGTCTAGGATACGTCTTGCGCCCGCATTAGTTACGCCCAGCAGTTCGGATGCTAGCGGAGTTGTCATGTATGGTTGAGCGAATAGGGCGTCGACTAGTCGTAGCGCGTTCCCAGACGCGCGTCTTTCCTGTAAGAGGCTTCTGTAAGTGTTCTGCAACTCTCGTACTTGCCGGGTCCGAGACAACGCGTCTTTAGCCTGCTCGGTGACTCCGGTAAGGAAATAGTGCGAGGTATCCTCAAAAAGTGTGTAAACGGTCAGGCGGTGTACCCTCTCTCTGAACAACACGGGCTCAAGGCCCAAGAGAGGAGATACACCGCCTATGGGAAAGAGAAGCACTAGGAGCAGGTCGGAGTCAAGGCCGGAGTGGGAGCAGTTGGAGGATTGGGTGCGAGGCCATGTCCAGCGGCTGATCCAGGAGTTGCTGGAGGAAGAGGTGACGGAGTTTCTAGGAAGGGCGAAGTCGGCCCGCAGGTCTGAGTCGGACAACGAGAGAGGCTATAGGAACGGATACGGCAAACCCCGAAGGCTTACGCTGAGTTCGGGAACGGTACAGCTGAGGAGGCCGCGAGTCCGCAACACCGAAGAGGAGTTCGAGAGCCGGCTGCTGCCGCTGTTCGTCAACAGGACCAGGAAGGTTGCTGAGTTGATCCCCCAGTTGTACCTACATGGCCTTTCCGAAGGTGACTTCGACCTGGCGGTGCGGGGACTGCTGGGAGAAGAGGCACCGATATCGGCGAGCACGGTAGCCCGGTTGAAGGATAAGTGGAACGATGAGCTTGCCCAATGGCGCGCTAGGCCCCTGGATGACCTGGAAGTGGTGTACATGTGGGTGGATGGAGTCTACGTCAAGGCCGGTCTTGAGCGGGAGAAGGCGGCGATCCTGGTGGTGATGGCGGCCCTGAGCGACGGAAGGAAGGTGGTGGTGAGCGCGATTCCCGGATACAGGGAGTCCATAGAGAGCTGGTCCGATGTGCTCAGGGACATGAGGCGCCGCGGGCTGGAGTGCCCAAGACTGGTAATTGGAGACGGACATCTGGGCATCTGGGGAGCTCTGCGCAACGTCTATCCTCAGGCGGCCGAGCAACGCTGCTGGAACCACAAGATCCTAAACGTGCTCGCCAAGCTTCCAAAGCGACAACAGGACCAGGCCAAGCTCATGCTGCGTACTATCCCCTACGCGCCGACTCGGACAGAGGCTGAGCGGCTCAGGACGGTGTTCACCAGGTGGTGCGGCGACCATTCCTACGAGGCGGCCTCAGAGGCCTTGGAGCGGGACTGGGACCGCATGGTCACCTTCTATGACTTCCCAAAGGAGCACTGGGGGCACCTTCGCACGACGAACCCGGTAGAATCACCCTTCGCGGCCCTCAGGCTTCGGACCGATGCCGCCAAGCGCTACAAGAGGGTCGATCGGGCGATAGCGGTGATCTGGAAAATGTTGATGGTCGCCGAACAGCGCTTCAGGCGTCTGAAGGCCCCTGAGTTGATCGAAGACGTCTATCTCGGTGCACAGTATGCGGATGGAATCGCCATTGAATCAACGGCTGAGAAGGTCGCCGCCTGATGTCGTTTACACACCTATTGACGTAACCTCAATAGTGCAGCCATGTGCCCCAGTCCCCCTTGGCGCTGACGCGAAATAGCTGGTCATAGTACTCTTGACGATTTCGCTCAAAGTAGGCACTGAGGTAAAGAAGGGGGATTGGCAAGACTTGCTTCGCGCAAAGGAAAAGGACGATGAGAAGCCGTCCGATCCGCCCATTTCCATCCAAGCATGATTCCCTCGTAAAAACCCCTCGTCCTCCGGGGGCAATGGGAGGATAATGTGGGGAAAGGGCGTTGGGGCCGCGCCCGGGCGAGGGAGGGGAGGATGTTCCGAGCGCGAGACCCGCAAGAGAGCCTCTGGCAGTCCCAGTTCCTGGTGACGCCGAAGAAGGCTAAGCGCCTGGAGGGGAGTTGGGCCGAGGTTTTCCGAAACGAGGCGCTCCCCCTGATTGACGAGGAGCTCTTTGCTCCGATGTACTGCGCGGACAACGGCCGTCCCAACCGAGCGGTGCAGACCGTCCTCGGGGTCCACCTTCTCAAAGAGATGTTCAACCTCACCGACGGTGAAGCCCTGGAGCAGCTAGAGTTCAACCTGCTCTGGCACCACGCCCTGCGGCTGGACATCGAGGAGACCCACCTGCCCCAGAAGACCCTCCACAACTTCCGAGTTCGCCTGATGCAGCACGATGGTGGCCGGCTGGCTTTCCGGGAGACCACGGACCGGATCATCCAGGCGCTGGGCATACGCACCGGAAAGCAACGGCTGGACTCCACCCACATCATGAGCAACATCGCCACACTCACCCGGCTGGGCCTGTTCTGTGAGACGATGCGGTTGTTCCTGCGGGCCTTGCGCTGGGAGCACCCAGAGCTTCGCCCTGTGGTTCCGGAGGGCCTCCTGGGGCGCTATTTGAAGGAAGAAGACGAGGCGACCCACTACGAGGACGCCCACACGGGGGAGGGTCGGCGACGCTTTTCGGTCTGTGCCCGGGACCTCTACCGGCTGGTGGACCGGTTCCATGGCACGACTGCTGCCCAGCTGGAGGAGTACCGGCTGCTGGAGCGGCTGCTGCGGGAGCAGTGCCATGTGGGCAAACACCGGGACGGGCGCCCGGGGGACGATGACGACGATGCTGGGGAATGCAAGGTGCCCGTGGCCCTGAAGGACCCGAAGCAGGTGTCCGCCGACTCGCTGCAATCGCCCCACGACCCGAATGTGACCTATAGCGGCCACAAGGGGAAGGGGTACGAGGTGCAGGTGGCGGAGACCTGCCACGAGGAGAACGCCACCCAGCTGTAAAGGGCGGAGTAATAATGGACCGGTGAGGCGGAGTCGAGCGTTGAGGAGTGGCGCTTGAAAACTGGACCACCCGCCGCCTTCTATAGAGTTGGAGGCAACTCGATGGAAGGTGTGAAGGATGTACAAGGTGGATCTGTACGTGCGAGTGCGCCGGGCCTGCATGGTGGAGGGGATGAGCACGCGGGAGGCTGCCCGAGTGTTCGGTCTGCACCGGGATACGGTGCGCAAGATGCTGGAGTACTCGGTGCCTCCCGGTTACCGTCGGGAGTCACCGCCCCGCCGCCCCAAGCTGGACCCGTACCGCGGGGTGATCGACCGGATACTGGAGGATGACCGCAGTCTTCCGAAGAAGCAGCGCCACACCGCGAAGCGGATCTACGAGCGTCTGAGAGCTGAGCACAGGTTCAGTGGCAAGTACACGATAGTCAAAGACTACGTGCGCGAGCGGCGGCGGCGGACGCGTGAGATGTACGTTCCGCTGTCTCACCCTCCCGGTCACGCCCAGTGCGACTTCGGCCAGGCCAAGGCGGTGATCGGCGGAGTGGAGCAGACCATCCACTACTTCGTGCTGGACCTTCCCCACAGCGACGCATGCTTCGTCAAAGCCTGCCCCGCAGAGACGACCGAGGCGTTCTGCGACGGTCACGTCTCGGCGTTCTCGTTCCTGGGCGGCGTGCCCCGGAGCATCCTGTACGACAACATGAGGCTGGCGGCGGCCAGGATCTGGGAGACGGTCGAAGGAAGCGTACCCGCGTCTTCTCGGAGCTGGTGTCGCACTACCTGTTCGAGGATCGGTTCGGCCGGCCCGGCAAGGGTAACGACAAGGGCAAGGTCGAGGGGCTGGTGGGATATGCTCGCCGGAACTTCCTGGTGCCTGTGCCGTCGTTCCCGAGCTTCGATGCCCTCAACGCCTACCTGGAGGAGCGGTGCCTGGAACGGCTGGGGAGACAGCTGCGTGGACACAACGAGACGATAGGCCAGCGGATGGAGCGTGACCTGGAGACCCTGCTGGCGCTCCCCGCCGTGCCCTACGATGCCAGCGACAAGCACGTGAGCCGTGTCAGCTCCCTGTCCCTGGTGCGGTACCGGACCAACGACTACTCGGTGCCCGTGGCCTACGGTCACAGGGAGGTGGTGGTGCGCGGCTATGTGGGCGAGGTGGTGATCAGCAACGGGGCAGAGGTGATAGCCCGGCATCCTCGCTCATACGAACGCGACGACTTCGTGTTCGACCCCATCCACTACCTGCCGCTGCTGGAGCGCAAGACGGGAGCGCTGGACCAGGCTGCTCCTTTGGCCGGGTGGGAGTTGCCGGATGAGTTCGGAGTGCTGAGGCGTCTGCTGGAGTTGAGGATGGGCAGGCGCGGCAAGCGGGAGTTCGTACAGGTGCTGTGGCTGATGGAGAACTTCCGGACGCAGGAGGTGTACGAGGGTGTGCGCGATGCCCTCAGGCTCGGGGCCATAAGCTTCGACGCCATCAAACACCTGGTGCTGTGCAGGATAGAGGGTCGTCCCCAGAGACTCGACCTGGAGCTGTACCCCTACCTGCCCAGGGTTACCGTGACGAAGACGTCGGCCAGCGACTACATGGCGCTCATGTCTGGGAGCAGGCGGTGAGCGAGCGATCGACGGTGCTGTTGGAGCACCACCTCAAGGAGCTGAAGCTGCCTACCTTCCTGAGAGAGTACGGCAAGGTGGCCGGCCAGTGCGCTGCCGAGGGCGTCGACCATCCAGGCTACCTGCTGAGGCTCTCTGAGCTTGAGATGATAGACCGCCATCACCGCATGGTGGACCGCAGGATCAAGGCTGCACGCTTCCCTGCCACCAAGAGCCTCGACACCTTCGACTTCCTGGCCATGCCGTCGGTGAACAAGCACCTGGTCATGCAGCTTGCACGCTGCGAGTACGTAGACCGGCGGGAGAACGTCATCGCTATCGGCAACAGCGGCACCGGCAAGACCCATGTCGCCCTCGGCCTGGGGCTCGCCGCCTGCCAGAGGGGGCTGTCGGTCGGCTTCACCACCGCCGCCTCGCTGGTCCACGAGCTGATCGAGGCCAGGGACGAGCGACGACTACTCAACCTTCAGAAGAAGCTGGCCCGCCTCAAGCTGCTCATCATCGACGAGCTTGGCTTCGTCCCACTCTCCAAGACCGGCGCGGAGCTCCTCTTCGAGGTCTTCAGTCAGAGATACGAGAGAGGTTCGGTTCTGGTTACCACCAACCTGCCCTTTGACGAGTGGACCGAGGTCTTCGGCTCTGAGAGGCTGACCGGCGCCCTGCTGGACCGTCTCACTCACCGCGTTCACATCCTGGAGATGAACGGGGAGAGCTACCGCCTCAAGCAGAGTAGGCAAGCCGCTCCCGTGCGCGCTGCCAGCGACCCTGCTGACGCATAGACCCGCCGCATTCACTCCAGCTAACGGATCCTCCTGACGCCCGCCGCATGGTGACATTTATGCTGAACACCAACGTCCCGGTGGTATACTTTTACTCCGCCGCATGGCCTAATATCCCTCCGCCCTTGACACCAGCTCATCACCCACGTGGAGGTGACCCCCTCGAGTGGGAGCGACACCGACGTGAGCGTGCCGGTCGTTGACGGGCTCGCGGAGCGGAAGGTCCGACCGGACGAGCTCTTCGTCGACACGGCGTATGGGTCGGGCCGCAACGCCTTCGAAGCCTCGCGCCGGGGAACGGAACTGGTGAGCCCGGTGGCGGGGTCGGCGCCGGGGAACTCGCACGAAGGAGAGCGTGACGGACCACCGCCGCTCACCGCCGCGGACTTCCAGATCGACGTCACAGGTGAGCAGGCCACGGTGTGCTCCGCCGGCCACCCGTCCATCGAGGAGTACGAGTTGGAGGATGCGCCGGAGCGGGTAGAGGTCCACTTTGCCGGGACAACATGCGAGCCCTGCCCCTTGCGGTCCCGTTGCCCAGTGAAGCTGGACCGGCGTGCGGGGGCCTACGTCCTCAAGGCGGATCTGGTGAAGGTAAACATCGAGCGGCGCCGGAGGGCCGAGGCCACCGAGGAGTGGCGCAAGCGGTATGACATAAGGGCCGGGATCGAGGGAACGAACTCCGAGCTGAAGCGCGCCCACGGGCTTGGGCGCTTGCGGGTGCGAGGGGGCCGTCGGGTGCGGCTTGCCGTCTACCTGAAGGCGTTGGCGTGCAACTTCAAGCGGATGGTCCATGCACGCCTGGTGGAGATGGAGAACACGGCTCAGCGGGCGGTCGGGACGGTACCTGCGGTCGCGGCCGCATGAGGGCGCCGCTCCACAACTTCCACCGGGTGCCCTGAGCCACGGAATGGGTACCGCAACGGGATCACGCTTGTCCTGAGCGCGGCAGATGGTGCGGTGAGGCCAGCAGCCGGCATCCCGTGGCCTCCTCCCTTCCAGGCCCCTTCGCACGCCAGGGTTCATCTCAAACAGGCCTTTTTGCGAGGGAATCAAGTATGGGTGGATTGCCTCGAACTGATAATGCAACAGTGCACATTGCACAAGGGGAGGCATCTCGATGCTTTCATTAGCAAAATGCTCCCAGTCCAGGATCGCATCTCGAACTAGATGTGGTGGGGGTGGGATGAACCGAGCTTCCTTCAATGGAGTGCCCGCCGAGCCGAGCCACACTTGCTCGGTCCTTAGCTCCCCTGGTCGCTTTTCTTGCCCTCGCACACCCCTAAGTAGGGTCGAGTGAAGCGCATTGATTAGCCTGAGGCTAACATGCAGTGTTTCGAGGAGAGCCAGGCCTTCTTCCAAGGCGCTCACGTAGTTGCGTACTTCTAGTACGTCTCCTCGAGCTCGTCTTGATGCCTCGTACATGAATAGGTCTGATAAAGACGCCTGAGTACCTTCAATGCGGGACGACAGAACCGCCTCGCGTTGCATGAATGGTCCGGTTAGCAGGTGGGGATTCGGGATGGTCTCTCCTACTCCGGCGAGAGTTGCTACCGCGCGGGAAGCCTCAAGTAGAGTCCCAGGAAGTGGTGTAAGAGGGAGAGGGTCTGGAGAAAGAGAGACCACCGCGTCATCCTTAGCGGGCAAAGAAGAAAGCTCGAGAAAGGAGGACAACAGTGGTCAAGGAAAGGATGGACCTGCTGGAGCTATTGCGCAGGGGGGGAATGGACGGTGACGTGGACTTCCTACGGGAGGCACTGAGAGTGCTGGTAGAGGGGATCATGGATGCGGAGGTGTCATCGAGGATCGGTGCTGAGTATGGAGAACGCAGCCCTGAGCGGGTGACCCAGCGCAACGGGTATCGGTCCCGGGCGTGGGATACCCGGGTGGGGACTATGGAGCTGCACATCCCGAAGCTTCGAGAGGGGAGCTACTTCCCGAGCCTGCTGGAGCCACGGCGTCGCAGCGAGCGAGCTCTGCTGGCTGTGATCCAGCAGGCCTATGTGGAAGGTGTATCGACAAGGCGGGTGGACGACCTGGTCAAGGCCCTGGGGTGTGAGGGTATCTCCAAGAGCCAGGTGTCGCGTATCTGTCAGGAGCTGGACGTGGTGGTGGATGGCTTCCTGGGCCGTCCGCTGGACGGTGGACCATATCCCTACCTGTGGATGGACGCACTGACCCAGAAGGTCAGAGAGGCCGGCAGGATCGTCAACGTCAGCGTGGTGGTGGCGACGGCCGTCAATGGCGAGGGCAAGCGGGAGATCATTGGGATGGGCGTGGGTACCAGTGAAGACGGCGCCTTCTGGCTGGCCTTCCTACGCTCGCTGTCCGCCAGGGGCCTCAGCGGGGTGGAGCTGGTGGTATCGGACGCTCATCAGGGACTCCGCGGCGCCATCGCCGCAGTCTTCGGCGGAGCCAGCTGGCAACGGTGCCGCACCCACTTCATGACCAACCTGCTCACTCGGGTACCCAGAAGAGTCCAACCATGGATGGCCACCATGGTCCGCACCATCTACCAGCAACCCTCCCCCGATGAGGTACACGCCCAACTCGATAGGGTGACCGATCAACTCGGAGACCGGTTCCCTCAGGTGGCCTCTCTACTGGACGAGGCTGGACGAAGATATCCTGGCCTTCTCCAGCTTCCCTGTCGCCCACTGGAAGAAGATCTGGTCCAACAACCCCCTGGAGCGTCTCAACAAGGAGATCAGGCGTCGCACCGATGTCGTGGGCATCTTCCCTAACCGACCAGCCGTGCGTCGCCTGGTTGGCGCCGTCCTCGCTGAACAGCACGACGAATGGGCCGTCGGCCGTCGATACCTCACACCCGCCATTCTGATCCTAAACGAAGCTCTTCCGGAGGCCGATCTCGCGGAGGCGACAGCCGCCTAAACAACATCAACAGGATGACGCACTCTTACACCACTTGACGGGACGTGACCAAGCCTCGTCAAGGCGATAGACTAAAGAGGAGTCCAGTTCGATGTAACGGGGCAGGGTATCGGGAACGAAGGCCATATTCCCATCGTCAATTGGGACAAGGTGTCCGCAAGGGCTCGCTGTTAGCTCACTGATCAAACTTGATACTCCAATTGCAATTCGGCCTTCAATCGATACTTAATGGCCAAATAGTATCAAATGCATGTGCCGTTAGCAACCTATGTATTAAACTACCCTAGTGCCGGATTTGCCTTTAGGCATCAGTGGAACTTGCATTGAAGGATCAGCGATGACACAGGAAGCTGAGTTCCAGCGCGGTATGGTCGTGACGGCGCATGCCGACGACGCCGAGTTCGGCTGCTCGGGAACGGTGGCCAAATGGTGCCACGAGGGTTGGGAGGTCGTCTACGTTCTCTGCACAGATGGGAGCAAGGGCAGCGAAGAGCGTGAGATGACGCAAAAGAAGCTCTCAGGGATACGCCGCCAGGAGCAGATCAATGCCGGGAAGATCCTCGGTCTCAAGGACGTCGTCTTCCTCGACTACGAAGACAGTATGCTTCAACCCTCTCTGGAGCTGCGCCGTGACATCACCAAGGAGATCCGGCGCCACCAGCCGGATATCCTCATCACGACCAATCCTCAGCGTTCATTCGAAGGCGGATGGGGCGTGGGCCATCCCGACCATATGGCTGCGGGCGAGGCGGCTCTTTCTGCCGTCTACCCCACGGCGCGCGACCATATGACTCTCCCCGAGCTCCTACAGGAAGGTCTCGAGCCTCATAAGGTGGCGGAGGTCTGGGTAATGGGCCATCCAGACCCAGACCATTGGGTCGATGTCACCGAGCACATGGATACGTCCATCAAAGCGCTGAATGAGCATACCTCCCAGCTAGGAGACAGACCGACTGAGGAGATCGACAAGCGTATGAGGGAGTGGCGAAGCGAACGGGCGGCCGGCAAGGGCATGCAGTATGCCGAGGCCTTCAGACGCCTCGTGATCGAGAAGCGTTAGGACCAGAGCAGCCCAGAGATCGCTGCCTAGCGCAACGGTATCGGCGATAGTCTACGGGACGCCAACCTCGATGCCGACTCCAAATCTGCTCCAGACCTGCGCTTTCCCGCCATCCATCTCCAGTGGCCCAGGCGTCGGACGCCGTCTCTGTATCCGCCGAATCACGGTCGTCGCGGAACAAGGCGTCGACGATCGGCGTCCAGACCCCCTCTTTGCGCCAGGTCCTGAAGTAATGGTGCACGATTTTCCAGGGTGGTAGATCGTGAGGCAGACCGCGCCATGGGCAGCCGGTGGCGGTCTGGTACAGTATCCCGTTCAGGATCTCACGCCTTTGGTACTTGCCAGGCCTGCCACCCGGCTTGATCTGTGGGACCAGCGATTCTATCCGACCCCACTCGGTATCGGTAACGTCGCTCGGGTAAGCTATCCTTGCCTCCGTTGTGGCAGCAGTAGCTACTTCGGGGGCGCGACTCCTGCCCCAGCTTTCCGTATCTCCGGACTCCCTATCTTGATCTGGTATCGCGCCTGATCGCATCGCTGCTCGAAGCCTGGAGACGGTCTCTTCGTATCTCTTTCGTGCCGGTCGCACGCGCGCATCTGAGATCTCTTCAGACGGCTCCCACGATGGCAGATCGGAGGCCGTATGCTCTACAAGACGGGGTTCTTTCAGGTCATCAGTCTGGGTTGGTGCATCGACTTCCCTGGTGGTAGAGCCTGGGTTCCAAAGAGAGGTCTCCCGTGAATCCGCCAGCGACCACGCGTCGGTGAGATCGAAGTCGACCGCGGGCCCAACCGGAGCGCTGCCGGAACCGCATACGCTTCCATGCAATCTTGATTCTCTCGTAAAAAGTCTGTGCAGGTCGAATTAGAACAAACGTACCCACACCTGGGTACAATATACAGTCTCTGTTCCGTATACTACCCCAACATACGGTAGCGCTCAGATGTGCTAAATCGCTGGAACTTGCTCAAAACGGGTTTTTACGAGGGAATCAATCTTAGTAGGGCGTCGGCAAGGTCGTCCTCAGTGAACGTTTCGTAGCCGGACTCGTCGGGCAGCATGTCAGAGGTCGCCAGGTGAAAGATCGTTTGCTCGACGATCGGCGCCATGTGACCGGTCACCCCGTACAGCTCCAAGATCGGCCGCATCTGCCGGATGCCGAACGTGCTCTTGACTGAGCCGACCCAGCGAATGAGGTTCGCCAATAGATTGGCGTCCAGCCGATCGGCCCCTCCCGCGCTACTGGCTAAAGGGCGGGTAGCCCTCCGACCAGCATCTGCCCGTAAGGGCTTAGGCTGGGTCAATGGCCTTGATGTATCCGGCGGCGAGAGAGGCCTCGTTCGCACTGCGTCTGTGGGCCTTTGGACACCTGTGTTCGGACGATGTGTCCCGGTCCTCGATTCCTTTAACACACGGACCAGCTCGTTCAACGACATCGTCACAGGTCCCTCACCGGGGTCGGCCTCGTTTCGAGTCTTGCCGATCGCCTAAGCAAGCTGTTCCAGGTTCAGCCCCACTTTCCCGTCGCCTGGGCCGTCTGTCGAGGCCCTGCTCAACATCAGATCGAGGTCCTGCCTCGACAGGGTCACCCCTCCGATGTCCTCAAGGGCAGGCCCGTTCTTGCCAAGGGGTGGGCGGTTCGGCCTTGGCGTATTCGGGGCGCCGCCCCCTACAGCGCGGCTCGGCGGCTCGCCCATCACCTCTTGGAGCCCGGCGCGGGCCCGACGAAGCTCCTCCCTCACCAGCCCAAAATCCTTTGCCAGAAGCTCAACCTGTTTCTCGAGTTCCATGACCCTCGCTCCCAAATCCGAACTGGCTGTATCGGTCCGAGCGCTCAAGTGCAGGGATCCACCGCGCATCGAGCGCAAGACTGAGGGTAGCTAGCGGGCGTGGCGAGTCGCTAGGACTCTGAGGGCCTGTTTTGTACTTTTCTAATATTTCTCTTGGTCCGCACAACGACAGACCTATGGTGAAGGGGCCAGGGGGTCGACACCTGTACGAGCGCTACCCGTCCTCGCCATTGTTGCCGTGGAGGGCCCTGCTTAGCTCCGACGCCTCGTCGGGGTCCGCGCGTTCCAGCAGTCGGATGACGGCCCGAGCCATGAGCTGGACTGTCTTGTCGAACCGGCTGAGGATGCGCTCGAGCCGGAACATGAACCATACCAGAAGAACCCCCGGTATCCCCGCGTTCAGGAAAGGGGTCAGGTCTACTTCCATCTGTCATACACCCTGAAGCAGCAGCTCTGCGGTCACTTTCGTCCAGCCCTCGCCCACCGTGATGTTGTGTCCTTCGATGAAAAAGTCCTCGTTTATTCCCATCGCGCTGTAGTCTACGGTGACACGGTCTGAGAAGCCGCGCTGAAGCATCAGCAGCATATTGGCCTTCGAGCCGTTAGGCACCATGACACGCAGGATCGACTTCGGGTCCTTCCTGCGGTCTCGCCGGTTCTTGATCGTCGCCAACGCCACGTCGACCTCGCGAGTCCACCTCGCCTCGATGGTCTTGACTCGTTCTCCGTACGTGTCCTTGCTTGTCGTGTCTTCCGCAAGCAGCAGCACAGGGGCGTCGTACGTAAAGGCGTTGAGGGTTCTCAGCTTCAAGAGGGTAAGGAATCCGGCGGTAGCTCCGAACACCACTCGTACCAGCGTACCTTTGCCGTTGAAGTCCGCGATGTTGGGATGCGTCACGGTCAGCTCGCTGGATATGTCAGTGCCCGTGCCGTCTTGCTTCGTGTTGGCGTCGTAGTTGAGATTTTCCACAGGCGACACCTGGCCCACCACCACGTCGTAGTCTTTGCTCTCGGCGAGAAACTCTTTCGGCGAGTTGGTCGCGAATCCTAAAGCGAAGCTCTGCTCGTCGATCTCGTACCGGGCTGTCCTGAACATCTTGCCGGCAAGCTTGCCTCGTGATCGGCTGTAGGCGAAGCGGATCTCGTTCCACACGATGTCATCGACCTGTCGGGAGGTCGGGCCCGTCACGATCGCCTTCGCAGGCGACCGCGCGTACAGCCACCATAACACCACCCGACCCGCAGCCCAGTCCTTCCCGGACCCGTTGCACCCTACCACGGACACCCGCCGGGACCGCTCCACGGCCTTCAGAATCTGGATCTGCTTGTCGTATGGCTTTTCACGCAGTACCTCCCTGACGAACGCAACCGGGCTGAGTGACCCGACACCCGACTCGGATTTCCCTTTCCTCGGTCCGGCAGTAGTTTTTCCTGCGACTTTCTCCGAAAGCTCATGTGACGGCAGCTCTGATTCTCCTTCGGGCCGGCCCCGACTCCCCGTACAAAGCAAAAGGGACGGTCCTTTCGGGTCCGTCCCTGTACATCAATAATAGAACACCCGTACTCATTTGTCAAGTCATGCTCTTGTCCCCCTTGTCCCCTCTCCTGCTCGGCGGGAGAGGGCTAGAGCTTGCCCTGAGTCTGCCGAAGGGGTGAGGGAATCCCCTGTCGCATTGACCGTCCGCCGGACGGCTGCTATATTGCGCCTGGTTCAGCACGCTCGGCTCGGCCTGTCGAACTGCGTGATAAACCAAGACCGGCAGGCTGGCAATAAATGAGGGGAGTGCAGAGGGGCGAAGCCCCGGCGCCTGTCCTGAGCGGAGTTGAAGGGCCGGGAGTCTGAGGGTGTCCCTCAGATATCATTTTCTTCCCCCTCCCTGGCCAGGAAGGGGATCAGGGGGATGGTCGAAAGGGTTCTCTCATCAACACGCTGATCGGAAGCCTGCAGGCTTGTAGAGAATAGGCACGGAGGCCCACCGAGATGTCACCAAAAGCCTACTTCGGTCCGGAGCTGTTCGAGTTCCTTACCGACATCAAGGACAACAACAACCGAGAATGGTTCCAGGCCAGCAAAGGCCGCTACCAGTCGGACGTACTCGAGCCGCTTCAGGCCTTCGTTGCCGACTTCGGGACTCGATTGCAAGGTATCAGCCCTCACTTCGTGGCCGACCCTAGGCAGACCGGAGGCTCGATCTTCCGGATCTACCGTGACGTCCGGTTCTCGAAGGACAAGAGTCCCTACAAGACTCACGCGGCAGTCCACTTCCGCCATGGGATCGGAAAGGACGTCCATGGTCCCGGCTACTACCTGCATCTTGAACCTACGAACGTCTATGTCGGTGGCGGCATGTGGCACCCGGAACCGAAGATGCTAAGCGGTATCCGGGATGCCATCGTAGCCAATCCCGCCCGGTGGCAGCGAATACTCTCCGACAAACAGTTCGCCGCGCGCTTTCACCTCGACGGCGAGTCTTTGAAGCGTCCGCCAAAGGGCTACGACCCCGACCACCCTTTGATCGAAGACCTGAAGCGCAAAGACTTTATAGTCTCAGCTTCATTCAAGCCGGAGGACACCCATGCCGCGGACTTCATCGATCGCTTCGAAGACGTCTGTCGCCAGTCGGCCCCGCTGATGCAGTTTCTGGCCACGTCAGCCGGGCTTCCCTGGTAACCCTAAGGCGTCGTCTGTCGACGCCCGACTTCTCGGCCGGTCGCCGGACTGAATACATGGCCACACGAGCGGCACCTGTAGCATGAGTTGTCCTCCTCCCGTAGCCTGTCGAGCGAGACAAGCTCAGTAGAGCCGCATTTGGGGCACCGGCCAGCGGTTCCCGGACTCCCGCCAGTGTGGTCCGCGCCGACCGTCGACTCGGACGCTTTGGCTGGTTTCTGAACGATGCGTGGTCCAGGATAGGCCACCTCTGGTCGATGCGAGCACTGTACACAGTAGACGTCGTCCGCGTGGGTGGCGTCCACGTCTCCCCCACATCGAGGACATGACTTGAATAGAATCACAACTACAGCCTCCCCTCATCGAAGCCGGTGTTGGCAGGCCACTTACGGTCAACTCTGCGACGACTAGCATTCGTCACGAAAGGCCAGAAAAAGGGCCCAGACCGGGCCAACAAACACGCACGGATGTTCTATAGCGACTTATTGTATTATGCACCTTAACGACTCGGATTGTCAAGACGCGGTTGGTCTGAACGCGGATGCCCACGTTGAAGCCGCCGGCTAGGACTAACTGGCTGATGGATTATGGGGTGTGCAGAGGGACGAAGCCCCGGCGCCTGTCCTGAGCGAAGTCGAAGGGCCGGGAGTCTGAGGGTGTCCCTCAGATATAACTTCTTTCCCCTTCCTGGCCAGGAAGGGTGTCAAGGGATGGGCGAAAGGGTTTTTTTCAGCACCCCGCTAGGTAGGCCATGGATACAGAAGACCGCCGATTTGGGACGCTCGCGGACATGGTCCGGCGGTCCCGTGTGTCAAAGGGGCTGACGCAGAGGCAGCTGTCGCGCGCTCTCAACAAGAGCGAGGGCTACGTCGGCCATCTGGAAAGCGGGAGAATACGGCCGAACGTTGAGACCTTGAAGGCGATGGCGTCGGCGCTCGGGCTCCTTTACGGCCAGCTCGCCGTCGCGGCGGGGTACATCACCGACGAGGAGTTCGAGAGCCCCATCGACGATCGGCAACTGGCAAGGCTCACCGAGATGGGGGACCTGACAGACCAGGAGTGGGAGTCGGTGAGGGACTTTGCACGCTACGTCAGGAGCCGAAGGCCCCCCGGCTGACTCAGTCGAACTCCGCGATGCGCGGGCCAGTGACCCTCCGGACGAGGTCCAGCTTGGCGACGGGAATCCCGAGCTCCGAAGGCGCCATCCGCCAGCCCTCTCGGCCGGCTATGAGCCAGGCGGCGAACTCTTCGGCCTGCCGCTCGGCCTTCGCGTGGTTCACCCACTGCCAGGACTGGAGATAGAAGCTCGTCCCCACGTGCAACAAGTGGTGGCCGACGGCATGTCCTACGTACCAGCGGAACCATGGACGTGGCATGTCAGGGAGGACACCGATGGTCCTGTCCACGATTGCCTCTTTGATCCGGCCCTCGAAAGGGAACGAGACCACCTCAAGCCCCAACTCCTCGGCCAACCTTTTTAGGTCCACCGGTATCTTAAGGTCGTGCCGGCGCCACAGGTCTACTGCAATTGCCCTGGTCTGCAACTGAGCCCTCCGCTAGGTCCGCACATATGTGCTATTCTAGCAGCTGAGCAGATTTCAGCGTCAAGGGCTGGCAGCCTAATTATTAGGGCCTTTCAGTTGCCGGATCGTCGGCCCCTACAGCCTCTGCTCTCGCACGTGCCGCGCGGCTCGTTCCTCCTCCTGCTGCGACTCCCGTCCTACCTCATACCCCGAACCCTGTACCCCGTACCCCAAGGCCCCCGACGGATGGTCATCAACCAAATAGCTGGCCGCCGGTGCGAAGTTCCCACCATGTCATCCGGCTTTGCACTAAAGTGTCGAGTTGGCCTGAATTGCCCTTCGACGAGCTCAGGGCGAACGGTATTTTGAACCTACGTTCGTAGTGAGCCAGTCGAACCACGCTGCGAAATCGCGACTTCTTGTGCAAAGCCGATCTGGGGGGAGGTTCCGTTACACGTAGGCGCCGCCACGTTGAGCGGGTGGCGGGGACTACCCAACCTTCCCAGACCCTTCGTCCCCCCGATGCCGCATCGGGGCCGAATCGGGACTCAGGGAGACAGTAAGCCGTGGGTGGCAACTTAATGGGTTGATGACCATGAATCGGGACGAACTCCTGTCGGAGCCCCACCGCGAACGTACGTTCAAACCACCGTTAATCCCGAGTAGTCCCGATGCCGCATCGGACGTATCGAGGGACTACTTGCCGCTGATGGTGACGTGCGCCATGTCTTCGATGAAGTTGGCGATAGCCGAGTGGTCGGCGTCCGCCTTGCCGTCGTTGATCAGGGCCCCGAGCATCTGTTGGACAAGGCTGGTGACCGGCAGCGGCACGCCTAGCTCTTTGCCAGTGATCAGCGCGTTGTGAAGGTCCTTGTGGTGAAGCCGGATCCGGAACCCGGGTTTGAAGTCGCCGGCGATCATCATTGGCCCCTTGGCGTCCATCACCGTGCTTCCCGCAAGACCTCCCCTTATAGCCTCGAAGACCACTTGAGGATCGAGCCCCGCTTTCTTGGCCAGGACCAACGCCTCGCCGACGGCCTCGATGTTGGCCGCCACGACGATCTGGTTGGCCAGCTTGGTTGTGTTGCCGGCCCCGTACCCCCCGCAAAGAACGACGCTGCCGCCCATCACCTCGAGAAGGTCGAGGTAGCGGTCGAACACTTCCTGCTTCCCGCCGACCATTATCGCGAGCGTGCCGTCGATCGCCTTGGGCTCTCCTCCGCTCACAGGAGCGTCTAGAAAGTCGACCCCGTTTTCCTCGCATACGGGCGCGATCTTCTGTGAGGTGCCTGGCGCGATGGAGCTCATGTCGATGACCGTTGAGCCGCGAGAAGCGCCCTCCAGCACTCCGTTCGGGCCCAAGATGGCGGCCTCCGAGTCGGCAGAGTCGGGCACCATCGTGATGACTACCGGGGCCTGCTCGGCCACCTCCCTCGAAGAGGATGCCACCCGAGCACCGTCCGTCGCCAGCTCCTCCACGTTGGTGCCGATGACGTCGTACACTGTCAGCGAGTAGCCTGCCTTTAGCAGGTTACGGGCCATGGGCTTGCCCATGATGCCCAGCCCCACGAACCCTAACTCTTTTTCAGTCATTGACCTCTCCTTTCGCTCACCATCCCTCGACAATCGCGAACATCCGTGCTATACTTGATCCAAGGGACAGACCCAACCGGCTCGCGCTGAGCTCCGACTGGAGTCGCGAGTCCGACTCGGACTTGCCAAAGCATGCACTGAACTCGCCGAAGTGGACCTGTCTCATTTTGTTGCCCCGATGTCCCATGGTGTACCGACAATCCGTAGCTGAGCGAGACACAATGAGACAGAATGAGACATTTTTTTCAGAACTCCAAGCCGCCCTCACTGACAACCAACTCGCGCCACCTCAGCAAGATAGGGATCTGTAGGGGCGCATGGCGTGCACCCAGCCTCCCCGTTGATTTTCTGCAGGACTCCCGGGCAACGCCACATAGGCACCCGGTGAGGCCAACGACCTGCAAAACTGTGGTTGATTATGGGAGAGGACGTTGGTATCGTCAAGAGGCTGGTAAGCCTCCCAGAAAGCCTTCGCATACGAACTCGTCCCAATTTGTCTCCCTGAGTGAAGCGAAGGGTCTGGGGAGGGGTGGTTCCATCTAGCGACCACCCCACCATACTTTGTGCAAACCTCATGAGAAGTCCGTAGCCCACCGCCCGACCACGAGGGGTGTACGAGATGAACGATACATCGACGGCGACCGTACAGCTCCAGTGGGCAGGCGGTCACGCCTTCACCGCCTCCGACCCGAACGGCCACACCATCACCGTGTGCGCCCTGTCGAGGACGGCGACCCTTTCGACGGCTTCCGGCCGGGTGATCTGCTCCTGACCAGCCTGGCAGCGTGCAGCGGAATCGACGTCGTCGGGATCCTCCGCAAGCAACGCCAGGAAGTGACCGACATAGATATCTCTCGCTGACCAAGTACTGCTCGATCGCCGCCACTGTGGCAGAGCACGTCAGAGCGACCAGTGAGCTCCAAATCATCGAAGAGGACGACAGCCCAGTCGAGAAGGGGAACTGAGCACCATGGCACGCGCTATATCCGACGTCCAACTGCCAATAGTCGATGGCCGTTCGATCAGATTAGCCCAGTGGCCTGTGGTAGTAACTGTTCAGACTTAAAGGGATGAACCTAAGACCCCCTAGCGTTGCGAGTGGCAGTGATGTCATAAGGGAGAGGTGGAAGCTGAAGTAGACCTGCAGAGTGCGAGCCGTGAGACGCTGCTGGCGGTGATAGCCGAGTTGCGGCAGCGTGTAGAGGAGTTGGATGCTCAGCTGAGCATCCGCGGCCCGACCGCAGGGATGCCGGGCAACAAGCGGTTCGTCAAGCGGCATCAGCCTGAGAGGAACGGACCCCGTAAGCGTCGTCTCCACGGCTTTGCCCGACGGCGGATGGAACCCACGCAGCGGGTGATACATGCTCCTGAGTCGTGCCCGGAGTGCGGGACGGGCCTGTCAGGCGGCTGGGTTCAGCGGACACGAGAAGTCATCGAGCTTCCGATGGTGCCAGCAGAGGTGATCGAGCACGTCTTTGTGGCCCGGATATGTCCGCTGTGCGACAAGCGGCGGTTGCCTCAAGAGCCGTTGGAGGGCTTAGCAATGGGGCGGCGGCGCTTGGGGGTCAACCTGGTGAGCCTTATTGTTACGCTGCGAGAAGAGGGGCGGCTGCCGGTGAGGAGCATCCAGTGGTACCTGCAAACGGTACATCAGTTGGAGTTGAGCGTGGGCGCCATCATTGACGTAGTACACGCCACGGCCCAACGGGCTCAACCGGTAGTGGCTGAGATGCTGGAGCGCATACGTGGCTCTCCGGTAGTGCATGCGGATGAGACCGGCTGGCGGCAGGATGGGGCCAACGGCTATGTCTGGACCTTCAGCACTCCCACGGAGCGATACTTCCTACGCCGTGGCCGCGGCAAGGGTATGGTGGACGAGGTGTTGGGCGAGTCCCCCGGTCAGGGCGAGAGCAGACTTTTCAGCGGAGTGCTGGTGAGTGACTTCTACGCTGCATACAGTCACTACCCCGGCCTCAAGCAGCGCTGCTGGGTACACCTGTTGCGAGACATCAATGAGCTTGAGGCGTTGTACCCTCAAGACATGGGCCTCGCTCTATGGGCTACAGCGGTGCGCCAACTCTATGACCGGGCAAAGGCGTGCACTGACGCCCGCAGCCGACCGGCGTCTGGCTCACTAAGGTGGACCCCATTATTAAGACAGCACGAGGGCTAAATTAAGAGAGTCTCCCACCCCTGCGCTAGGTTTCACCAAGCCCGATGGCAGCCCTGCTTCTTCAGCTGCTGCTCCCCTTTCTTCCTGGCCATGTTGGTACACCTCTGCTGGGGTCCGGTAGCCCAAAGCCTGGTGAGGCCTCTGCCGGTTGTAGAACTCCAGGTAGGCATTGATCCCAGTTCGGGCCTCGGCGACGGTCTGGTAAGCTTTCAGATACACCTCCTCGTACTTGATGCTCCGCCACAGCCGCTCCACGAAGATGTTGTCCAGGTACCTACCCTTACCATCCATGCTGACCTGGACCCTCTGCTCCTGCAACGTCTGGGTAAAGGCCTCACTGGTGAACTGACTCCCCTGGTCGGTGTTGAATATCTCCGGTCGTCCCTTACCCAGGGCTTCCTCCAACGCCGCCACGCAGAAGCTGGTGTCCATGGTGTTGGAGAGCTTCCAGGCCAGCACGTGCCGGCTGTGCCAGTCCATGATGGCCACCAGGTACAGGAAGCCCTTCGGCATGGGGATGTAGGTGATGTCCGCGGCCCAGACCTGGTCGACCCGATTAACCTCCACTCCCTTCAGCAGATAGGGAAAGATCCGGTGTCCCGGCGCTGGTTTGCTGGTGTTGGGACGCCGGTAGATGGCTTCCAGACCCATCAACCGCATCAGCCTTCGAACCCTTTTTCGGCTCACCAGATAGCCCTGTTGCAGCAGCCAGGCCTTCATCTTCCTGGAGCCGTAGAAGGGGGTCTTCAAATACTGACGGTCCATCAGGGCCATCAACTCCAGGTCTTCTGCCCTGGTCGGTACCGACCGGTAGTACACCGAGGCCCGGCTGACGTCCAGCAGGATACATTGACGCACCAAAGACAGCTGCTGGTGGTCTCGGTCTATCATGGCTCGCCGTATGCTGCGACTCATAGACCGGACCTTTCCGACAAAAAATCGCGTTCCACCTTCAGCTGGCCGATGTGCCGGTAGAGGTGGTTAATCTGAGCTTCCTTGGCTTTCTCCTGGGATTTCTGATTGGTGGCAAATAGCTCCGGGGCTCCTTCCGCCAGGGCCCTTTTCCAGGCGTGAATCTGACTGGGATGAACCTCAAATCGGCTGGCCAGCTGGGCGATGGTCTCTTCCCCCGCAAGGGCGGCCAAGGCCACCTTGGCCTTGAACGCCGGACTGTGCTTATTCCTCGTCTGCTTCATGTCCTGCTCCTCCACGTCGGTTAGTTGCCGGTTATTTTAGGAGCTGGACTCTCTCTTAGCCAGTTGTCTAGTTTTTGGGTACCACCTCACACACCCGTCAGCGTCTCCCAACCAGTTGATGCTGGAGAAACTTCTGCTGTCGCTGTGCCAGCCCTTCTCCAACGACGATACTGCGCCTCAAGCCAAGCTCTGCCGGCGCATAGAACGGTTCATCAAGGAACTGTTCGTCTTCGTTTCCCACCCGGGTGTGCCACCCGAGAACAATGCGGCTGAACGGAGCTTACGGCACCTGGTGGTCAGCCGTAAGATCAGCGGCGGCACTCGCTCTGAACGGGGCACCAACACCAAAATGGCTCTCGCATCCCTCTTTGGCACCTGGAGGGCCAACGACTTTAACCCACTCCTCCACTACCGCAACCTGCTCGTTTCCCCTCAACTCTGAACAGTTACCTGTGGTATAATCCCTTGACATGTGGCCCTCTGAAGGGACGATTCGCCGGCCCTCCTCCGGCCGGCTAGCCGGACTACCCAAAAGCATGCGATGAATCATCCCTGCTTAAACCCACGTTTGATTTCACGCTTGATCCCACCCCAGGTCTTCCCTTGATCGCAACAACCGTTCGCGATCGACTCGAACAGAGAGAAGACGCCCTGTCTCCCTATGCGACCAGGTCCACGCAAAGTCGCGGCCGCGAAACGCCGGAGCCGCCCTCGCACCTACGGATCGAGTTCCAGCGAGATCGCGACCGCATCATCCACTCGAAGGCGTTCCGCCGCTTAAAGCACAAGACCCAGGTATTCATCGTGCCGTCTGGGGACCATTACGTAACAAGACTCACTCACACTCTGGAGGTCTCGCAGATCGCCCGCACAATCGCCAGGGCCCTGGACCTAAACGAAGACCTTACAGAGGCCATAGCCTTAGGCCACGATTTGGGACACACTCCGTTCGGCCACATCGGGGAGTTCGAGCTAAACAAGCTAGATCCAGGCGGTTTTCGGCACGCACAGCAGAGTCTAAGAATCGTCGAACGTCTGGAGAAGGGCGGAGCGGGCCTCAACCTGACCTGGGAGGTACGGCACGGCATCGTCTCTCACTCCAAGCCCCGCGGCGACTTTCTCAATGGAGACCACTTCGATGCCCTATCACTGGAAGGACAGGTCTGCCGGGTTGCCGACGCCGTTGCCTACCTGAACCATGACCTGGCAGACGCCCTTCGAGCCGGCATCGTGCACTCGGACCATCTGCCTGCCGAGGTGGGCGCGGTACTCGGTCTGCGACATTCTCAGCGCATCGATGCAATGGTCAGCGACATCGTCGCGAGCTCGTGGGCTGCCACAGGAGAGGACGGATTCGACCCGGATTCGCCTCCCTCGATCACCATGAGATCCGAGGTTAGAGAAGCCGTCAACATGCTGAGGGAGTTCATGTTCACACGAGTCTATGTCCCAAAGGACGAAGGCAGTGAAGGACAGACCGCGCGGCGGGTCGTTCGCCTCCTATACGATTACTACAACGAGCACCCCAACGAGATGCGACCCGAGGGGAGCGACAACGGTCGAGCAGTGGTGGACCACGTCGCCGGAATGACAGACCAATATGCCATTCGAATGGCGGAGACGATTGAGCCAGGAATCGCCATCGGCCTACATGAAAAAGGAGTTTAGGCCACACGTGACCCCTACCGATAGGATACGTGCTCGTGAGGTACACAATCACCTCAGCCTCGTCCATGAACACCTGGAGGCCATGAGGCGCGATTCTCATGGCTTGGAGTACTCGTCCTGGAAGCGAGAGGTGGATGGTGTCTGGAGGCGGATATTCGCGCAGATCGACCGGATGAGCGCTGGCCCTCAGCAGTCGTCCTTGCAGACCATAAAAGAGGCCTGGACGATGTACCTGACGCACTACGCCGTGGCGGCCTAGTCCTAAATCACACCTATTCTGACCCTTGGTCCACGAGGGGCCAGAGGAGCAGTTTTCAGGGTATGTGGTCCCCGCGGGGGTTTCCAAAGGGGGCGCGGCCCCCGGCGCCTGCCCTGAGCGAAGTTGAAGGGGCGGGGGTCTGGGGGGAACCCCCAGCAAAACAACGGTCTGGGCGGGCGGGTGGGAAAGGCAGCCTTCATTCCACCCGTGACCTACGTGCGACTAGCAGGCCGAGCGTGCCGTCAGATCGTGGCCGAGGTCAATGGGTATAGAGTGCGTAGCGAGGATGACATTAGCAGTGGCGACACGATCGAACCGGACTTGGCGCAGGCCCGGCGCACGGCTGTAATGGCCCACAACGTAGTTGTTAAGCTTAAGGAGATGGGGCTGCCCGAGGGGTTCGACCAAGAGCTGGCTGCTTTGAGCACAGACCTAGGGGATCTTTGGGGAGCTGAAAAAGTGCTGGCCGAGCGGCTGGAGGGCTTTCTGGGCTCACCCGAGGACTGGGAAGCCGTAGGAGACCGCCTGGTCGACCTGAGAGCAACCATCGATCATATTGGGTGGCACATGAAGAACGTGCGAAGGCCCATGGGCAAGATTGCCCGGTTCGCCTATAGAAAGGCATCGGAGACCGGTCACAGTAATACGGACACAGCATGAGCGTTGCTGACGACATAAAAGCTCGACTCGATATCGTAGATGTCGTCTCGGACCACGTCTCCCTCCGAAAGGCTGGGAGGAACTTCAAGGCCACGTGTCCCTTCCACACCGAAAAGACGCCTTCGTTTGTCGTCAGTCCGGAGCGGCAGAGCTGGCGATGCTTCGGCGCGTGCGCCACCGGTGGAGACGCCTTCTCCTTTGTCATGCGCGTGGAGAGCATCGGCTATGGCGAGGCCCTCAAGGCATTGGCGGAGAGGGCTGGCGTGACACTGCACCGACAGCGTGATAGCGGCAAGTATGAAGCTCTCTATCGCATCAACCAAGAGGCCGCCAGGTTCTTTCAGGAGCGCTTGGCGTCGACTGATGGCCAACAAGCCAGGGGCTATCTGGACGAGCGCGGTATCGATTCCAAGACTACTGAAGCCTTCCAGTTAGGCCTGAGTCCGAGAGGGCGTGATGGCCTCAACAGTTATCTGACTGGCCTGGGGTTCGGTGTCGATCAGGCGGTCGAGGCCGGGCTCCTGCGCCGAGACGACGACGGGACCGTCCGTGACTTCTTCTGGGGTCGGCTGATGTTCCCTATTCACGACAGACAAGGTCGGGTCGCCGGTTTCGGAGCGCGCACCCTGGATGGATCGGACCCCAAGTACCTGAACACCGCGGCTACCCCGGTTTTCGACAAGCGGGCGACACTCTACGGGCTTCACATGGCGATCGCCCAGATCAGGGAAAAGGATGTTGCCGTTATCGTAGAAGGGTACATGGACGCCATCGCAGCACACCAGCATGGCTATACCAACGTCGTTGCGTCGATGGGAACGGCTTTGACCGAGCAGCAGATACGCCAGCTAAGGTCGACGGCTAAGGAGTTCGTACAGGCTCTCGACCCTGATGACGCCGGACAGGAGGCTACGCGTCGGAGCCTGGAGTCCTCATACCACGTGTTCGCGCGTCAGTTGGGTCAAAAGGCCCAGGTGGTCCTGAAGATTGCCGCGCTTCCCGAGGGTCGTGACCCGGACCGGTTTATCAGAGAGACACCGAAAGAGTGGGAGCAGCTGATTCTCGATGCAGTCCCGTTCATGGAGTTCGCCTTACCGGCGTTTGCGCGCAGGCACGACCTCGAGACCGCGCAAGGGAAAGCACAGGCTGCTGAAGACCTGTTCCCTCTCATCACCGCTACGACGAATGCTTTCGAACAGGAACAGCACCTCCGAATGCTGGCGGTGCTGCTTGGTGTGAGCAAGGAGATGCTCGAGGCGAGCATCGGACGGCCTAGGGCCGTTGGCCCTGCCAGGCGCCAGCAGACCGCTGGCCGCGGCCGTCCCCGTGTCGCCAGCGTCTCCCCTCTGTTGGCCGGTCGCTCGGACTTCCTGGAGGACTACGTTCTCGCGCTGCTATTGAACCAACCAGAGCTCAGAGAGCGCGCGCAGACCCTCGCGCCCGAGCGATTCCATCGAACGGAAAATAGGGAAGTATATATCTCGTGGCAACGCTGCTCTACAATAGACGAGCTTCGGCTGTCCTTGGACGATAGCCTGAACGAGCACATCGACCATCTAAGCGACATCCCTATGGAGCCGGCTGATCGGCGATCACACGAGACTGCGCTAGATCAATCGCTTCGGCGCCTCGAGGAACGCTACCTCCAAGAGCTTCAGGAAGGCCTTCTAGCGACCGGGGACTCCACCGTTCCACCTCCACGGGAGTTGGAAGAGGCCATAGTTGGCGTGAACACGAGGTTAAAGGAGCTATACACCACCCGAGCGGACTCTTAGAGTGCCTAACGATACTCATAGAGAAAAGGGGGGGGGAGTCCAGAGGGGCTTGTCGAAGTGGGGTGGGGGTCTCTGGGGGTGTTCGTCAGGCCAATTCCCCCTTCCCACCCCAACGGGTACCGGAAGAGGCTATAGTTAGCGTAAATACGAGGTTGAAGGAGCTACATACCACCCAAGCGAGGTCATAGAGCGTCTAACAATACTCATGGAGAAGGGGGGAGTCCAGAGGGGGTTTCTCCCCCTCTGTGGGGGTCTGGGGGTATCCCCCAGGCTAATTTCCCTCCCCCTCTCCCTTGCCAAGGGAGAGAGGGATACAGGGGGTGGGGGTTTCGTTCGGAGCTCATAGAATTTTCCATTGATACAACGAGGCTAAAACTGACATGAAGAAACGAACACGAAGCGAAGACCGCGCCGACCTTCTCCGGGAACTCGTGGAGGTATCTGGCTCCACTGACGACATCATGAGATTGACCAACACTAGAACAGATAAGCTCGGCTCCACAGATGAACAAGATGTGGGCGCGAGCGGCAACTCCGTCACTAGAAAGTCTAGAGACGGTGGTGATGGTACCTCCAGTGACGCGAAAGCAGAGTCCGCATGGGAACAAGGTATGGACTCTCCCGATATGATCGACGACCCCGTCCGTATGTACCTGCGCGAGATCGGCAGGGTCGGTCTGCTAAAGGCTGCCCAGGAACGCACCCTGGCCCGCGAGATGGAGTCTGATAAGCACATCCTCCGCATTCAGACAGAGATGACGAGCCCGGCCGGCCGCCCTCCAAGAGCTTGGCAAGTAGTCCTCCAGCTCCTTCGGCGCGTCTGTGAGGCCGAGCTCCTGGCAGACACCCTCGCTAACTATGCCAAACTCGAGGGCGATACAACCCTCGACCAGGTAGTCTCCGATCCGGACATGAGAGAGCCTTTGGACGGGAACCTGCCCGAGGAGATGTTGAACTTCCTGGGGGACGTGCTCAACAAAGACCCGCTCGACGTACGGCAAGACATCCAGGACCTGTCCCTCGACAGCCGCCTGCTTCCTGAGGAAGCCCTCGCCATTTTTGACGATGGCATCACCTTGAAGGAAGTGAAAGTCCAGATGAACGAGCTCGAGTTCACGAAAAGGCTGGACCCCTACGAGTTGGTCTTCCACGGATACATGGCTCACGTCAACAGCGATGGCCTTGCAGCGCAGAGCCATCTGGCTGAGGCCAACCTTCGTCTGGTCGTCAGCGTAGCCAAGAAATATATCGGGAGAGGGATGTCCTTGCTGGACCTCATCCAAGAGGGCAATATCGGTCTGATTCGCGCCGTCGAGAAATTCGACTACCGAAAGGGCTACAAGTTCAGCACATACGCGACCTGGTGGATTCGGCAAGCGATCACCCGGGCCATCGCCGACCAGGCCCGTACTATTCGGATCCCCGTGCACATGGTTGAGACCATCAACAGACTGCTGCGGGTAAGCCGACGCCTCGTGCAGGAGTATGGGCGGGAGCCAACGAGTGAGGAGATAGGTATAGGCCTAGAGGTCTCCCCCGAGAAGGTCCGGGAGATACTGAAGATATCGCAAGAGCCCGTCTCCCTGGAGACTCCCATCGGCGAGGAAGAGGACAGCCACCTTGGAGACTTTATCGAGGACCGCAGCGCATTGGCGCCCTCCGAGGCCGCGTCTTATCAGCTGCTGAAGGAGCAGGTGACCGACGTCCTCTTCACGCTGAGCGATCGCGAGGCTCGAGTCCTCCAACTGCGGTTTGGGCTAGAAGATGGGCGGAGCCGCACCCTCGAGGAGGTCGGACGGGACTTCGGCGTCACAAGAGAGCGGATTCGCCAGATAGAGGCCAAGGCCCTTCGCAAGCTGCGCCACCCGAGCCGCTCCAAGAAGCTGAGAGACTTCCTGGAGTAGTTCCCGTCTTTCCTCTGAGGCAGCCCCCGAACGGAACCGTCTGATGAGCGGCCAGGCCTCTGTCGAGGGACTGAAATACGAGCACGCCCACGTCGATGCCCTCGGCGACGACCGCTGGCAGGAGATAGTTACTCTTTGTACCATTGCTTACGACTACCAGGACTTCGAACACCTTCTCCGGTTATACCCCGACACGACCCACATACTAGCGCGCCTTGGTGACCAGCTCGTCAGCCACGCTTGCTGGGTTACGCGATGGCTCCAGCCAGGCGACCACAAACCTCTACGAACGGCCTATATCGAGGCGGTTGCGACAGACCCGAGTCATCAGCACAGGGCGAGAGGGTGAGCTATGGTAAGGGTCAAGTTGTCATTCCAGTGAGGCCGAGACCATGAGCGTTTCTCCCCGCGCCGAGCGAGAAGTAACTGAGAGTCCAGGACCGCCGACCAAGCCCAAGATAGCCGTCGTCTATACCCGGCCTGAGACGATCCTTGAGGACATCGGCCGCGCGATGCGCTTGGCCGAGTACCAGTCCTACCTCCCCGTCGACCTCGCCACCCTCCTGAAGATCAACATCTCCTGGCAGCACTACTACCCCGCTTGCTCTACGACGCCATGGCAGCTTGAGGGAGTCATCAAGACTCTGCAAGCCGACGGCTACAGTGACCTGATACCTGCTCACAACGGCACCGTAGTGGTCGACCCGGTTCTCGGCGCCTCGAACAACAAGCACACCGCCGTCGAAAAAAAGTATGGGCTAAAGAGCGTATTCCTGGACTTTCCCCCGGCCAAATGGGTCCCCTATCAGCCGAAGGCGAAGATGCTAGTGCTGGACGACATCTACCCCGAGGGGATCCAGATTCCGGAGGTCTTTTTCGGCAAGAACATCGTCCACCTGCCCACGGTCAAGACCCACGTTTTCACCACCATAACCGGTGCAATGAAGAACGCCTTTGGAGGACTGCTGAACCGGAAACGCCACTGGACGCATTCCGTAATTCACGAGACCCTCGTAGACCTTCTGACCATTCAGAAAGAGGTCCACCCAGGCATCTTCGCGGTCACCGATGGCACGTTCGCGGGCGACGGTCCGGGCCCCAGAGCGATGCGATGGCATGCCAAGAACGTGGTCCTGGCCGGGGCGGACCAGGTCGCCATCGACGCTGTCTCTGCTCGTCTGATGGGCTTCGATCCGATGTCAATTGAGTTCATCAGGCTTGGCCACGAGCTCGGGCTTGGCTGCGGCGACATCGACCAGATCGAGATCGTGGGCGAAGACATATCGGACGTAAACTGGCACTTCACCGGGACCGAAAACACGTTTGCCAGTCGCGGCCAAAAGCTCATCTACTGGGGCCATCTCAAGCCGTTAGAGAAGGTCCTCTTGCAGTCCCCCCTCGCGCCGTGGGCCTACTGGGCATCAAACCTCTACCACAACGGCTACTGGCTTCCTTTTGTCGGCCGCAGCCGCGTCCGCGATGCGATGAAGACCGACTGGGGCAAGCTCTTCCAGAGCTACTAGTTCCAAGTCACCTTTAATCTCACCCTTGGTCCACTAGCGGCCAGGGCAGCAGTTTTTCAAGGTATTAGTTCCCACGGGGGTTTCCGAAGGGGGCCTGCCCCCTTGGCGGGGGTGTATGGACCGGACACATGGTGGACGGGTGTTCGGAGACATGGTGGACACATTTGAGTATGTTAGGCATCGTGCCTGAGGTCAAGCTGGGCGATTTGATGAGTGGCGAAGAAGACGTTCCAGACTCCATCGTCAGTTGTCGGCCGAATAGCCACTGGCATGCCCTTGAAGGCCTTAGGCACCTTGAAGATACGGCCAAACAACTGGAGCCTACCTTTGTCGTGAACACGGCGTACCAGGTCAGTTGGTTCGTATTCCAAGGGTGGAAGGATCTCGGGAAACAGTCTTTGGCTCACTTGGTACTTGGTGGCCGGAGTAGCAAGGTCAAGGGCGTCATGGGGCTGCTCCAAGTTGTAGATGTCCCGCCACAGGTCGAAGGCTCTCTGGCAGTGCGCCAGATCAGTGAAGCTGCTCCCCTGCAGCACTTCAACGGTCATGGTTCGGTGGAAGCGCTCATCTTTTCCCTGTGTCTGAGGGTGATAAGGGCGTCCATGACTGACTCCGATGCCCAACCTCAGCAGCCAGACTGTAAAAGGTGTGTAGGGGTGGTCTTGGTCATGGCCCCACGGGGAGCCATTGTCCATCAACATTGTGTTGGGCAGGCCGTAGCGCCGGAAGATAGCCGTCAGGCGCTGTTGCACCATCTCTCCCTGCTCGTTACCGCAGGCCTGCAGCCCCAAGGCAAACCGAGAGTGATCGTCCAGAACAGTCAGAGGGTGGCAGCGTCCTCGGGTAAGGGGGAAGTGGCCTTTGAAGTCCATCTGCCACAGGTCGTTGGGTGCCTGGTGTTCAAATCGCTGCCAGGAACGGTGCTTGGGCCCCTCGGCGGGGTCAATGCGGCCATGACGACGCAAGATCGCCGTGATAGTACTGGGGGCCGGCATGTCCGCCTCAAACACATCCCTGCGCTCCAAAAGCCACCGTCGCAGCTTACGAGCTCCCCAGGCCGGATGGGCCGCACGGGCAGACAGCACCGCCTGCTCAACCTGCGATGGGGTACGTGCAGGCGAGTAGTGAGGCCGCCGCGGCAGCTCGACCAGGCCTGCCTCGCTCCCTTCACGGAAACGCCCAAGCCACTTGTATCCAGTCGTAGGGCTGATCCCGAAGCGACGGCAAAGGCCCCTTTTGTTGGTGCCTTCAGCCTGCGCCAGCTCCACGAACTCTCTCCTCTGAGACATAACGGACATCTCCTTCCATGGCATGACCACCTCCTTGTAATGAAGTCATGCCTATTATGGTGTCCACCATGTCCCCGAACATGTGTAAGCTATGTCCCCGGTCTATACACGGGGGTCTGGGGGGAACCCCCAGCAAAACAACGGTGAGGGCGGGCGGTTGTGAACAGCAGCTTCATCTCATCCGCGACTGGCGATTAGTCGATGTTTCTAGTCGTCGGCCCCTCGTCTAGGACGCGCTTGACCGACTTGGCGAATTCGGTCGCCTGGTCGCCTGGTCGGCTGGCGGTATCCCCTCGTCCTTGAGCCTTTGCTTGAACTGGTCAAAGAGCCACTCGTCCTTCTGCCCGTGGGGAAACTCGAAGGTCTTTCGGTCGAACTGCGGAAGCTCACCCAAGCCAAAGTATTCACCCCTGAGGGTGAAGCCCTCGAGGTCGTCCGTTCCCTTGCCAAGCACCTCTCCGGTGGCCACATAGTGGCCCATGACCTCTTTCATTCCGAAGCGCTGAACAGGACAGACTTTCATGCAGACGCCGCACCCATCATATTTTGCCATCACGGGACGACATTGGTCGTAGATGACCTTGTTCTTCTCCACGCCTCGCCACCAGACCTGGTCCTTGACCAGCGCCCGGCCAGGACAGCGCCCGGCCAGGACAGCGCCCTACGCACACCTGGCAAAGCTGGCAGAACTTGTGCATGCTGTAGTCCACCGGCCCATCGTAGGTCACGGGAGCGTCCGTGGTAACAATCGCCAATCGGCTCCTCGAGCCGAAGTGTGGCGAAAGTAGCTGCCCGTTGGCGCCAAGCTGACCGAGGCCCGCGGCGACGAACATCGGGATGAATACCGCACTGTCGTCGCTGGGACTGTGCATCTGACCGTGGTAGCCCAGCGAGCGGATGTGGTCGATCAGTTGCAGACCGAGGTCACCCATCTCCTCGACTCCTGCTGCATTTGCTAGATGAGACGGAGCCGCTGGATCCGTTCTCGGAGGATCCTTCTCGAAAAATCGAACGTCCTGAACTGCAAGAGTCCAATTATGTTAGCGCGGTGTACGGCGGTGTTACGCCACGCACATTCGTTAGAGAGCTTGTTAGATTGGCTGATCTTGGCTTCATCAAGCTCACCAAGAATGGTGCGTCACAAAGGACGATAAAAGTGGAACTGGATTTCGGTGCGATTGAGAGATATCAGATCTACTAAGGACCCACCGGCTTTTGGCTCAGCCGCCCGACTCTTGCTTCAAAGTGGACTTCTAGTGCAAAGCTCCCTGGGGGGAGAAGGTTAAAGCCTGCTCCGAGCTTGTAACAACGCCACTTGCTGAACAGCTGCCTGAGACCTGTCGAGCCACGGGCCCGTTGAGCAAGTTATTGAAAACGGCCTGCGACCGCCGTGCCGGAGTCTACTCTCCAGTCGCGTAGTCCGCATCCACCCTGGTGACGCGAGGCGTACTCCCGCCGTTTACAGCACCCAGCGCCAGCTTGTACTGGACCCACCGACCACTCCGCTCTGGGCGCGGGACCTCCTGCCCGGTGTCAAACCAATCATTTCCTGCTCTAGCACCGTGCCAGGGCGAACTGTCCAGCCCTTCCTTGGTGTCTGCGTAGCGGAGCTGGGCCTTTACCCAGGTCTTGGCCGGCGTCTCGGCCTGCCATAAAAGCCGCGTTACCGAGGCGCCCTCAGGAAGCTCGAAAGGCATCGACACGTAGTGCTCCTCAGGGCCCGTATCCATGATATTCCCCGGTCCGACGGACGTTATCCCATGCGGGCCCTCAGTAGGTAGCTCCGTCACGCGCTTCTGGTCGAAGCCGTCCGGGCCGTTCCACCACACGGTCGAGTATGCCTTGTGCTCTCCATCAACCCTGTGGTAGCCGATTGCTAGGTCGACCCAGCCGTTCTCATTGAAGTCGATGGCGACACATCCAGAGGCCGAGTGAGTGGGCAAACGCGTTCGGTCGCGTGCGGAGAAGCCTCTGCCCTCCCGGTTCCAGTAGATATAAGAGTCGAGGTCGCGTTCTCTTCCATCGTGGTACGAGGCCATGAACAGGTCCAGCCGGCCGTCGTTGTTGAAGTCGGCGATGGCCATCGAGTTGATAGCCTTGCCCGGCAGAAGGGTGCGACGGTCCTCTCGCAGACCGTCCGGACCGTTCCAGTAGATGTAAGCGAACGAGTCATGTGGCCCTTCCAGAGATGGCGTGTGTCCCCCCATTATCAGATCCAGGTAGCCGTTACCGTTGAGATCGGCCGCGCGAGCACAGCAGGTGTGGTGGGCGGACAGCATACGGCAGCGCTCCATACTGAACCCCTCTGGCCCTCCCCAGAGGATGAAGCTGCGGTCGTACCGGACTTGAGGCACTACCAGGTCGAGCCAACCGTTGTTGTTCAGATCCGCCAGGTAGATGTAGCGCGGGTCGTTGTAAACTACGCCATCGTGCTCCATGAGAATGCGCTGCGGGTTGCTTGTGTCGAAGCCGTCGGCTGTGCCGGAGAAAATCAGGAGCACAGGGTCTTCGATGGACGCGAAGACCAGGTCCAGATATCCGTCGCGATTGAGGTCGGCGCAAGCGATCCCCTGCGCCTGGTTAGTCGGCAGAGTGATGCTCGGCTCATCGGGAAAGCCGTTGGGGCCGTTCAGCAGGACATACGACCCAGGCTTGCGACGGTCTGTGTTCGCATAGCTGTTCGTCAGCACGATATCCGCGTAGCCGTCGTCGTTGATGTCCGTGCAGACGGCGTCGACGGCACGGAAGCCGGGCACATCCTTTCGACGCTCCGGCGAGAATCCATCCGGCCCTCCGAAGTAGATTGTGGAGTCGACGTCACCCAGGGCGTTTCGGCTGCGGTAGTTCACGAAGACTACCTGCGGCCGCTCCTCGGCCGAGGGTCGCGCGATGTACACACGGCGGGCGTCTTCCGATTGGAGCCTCACCGGTTCAATGACCACGCCGTCTGGCGAGCCGCGATAGACAAGAGACTCGGTCGTATATGACTCCTCCGTGCGCATCTGGCACAGCACAATGTCGTCAGACCCGTCGCCATCGAGATCGCCGACCGCAACGTCGCATGCCCGGAAGCTCGGTAGTCGAGTCCGCCGCGTCTCGTCGTAACCCTCCTGGTTGCCCCAGTAGACCCACGAGCACTCGCCCCCTTTGTAAGGCTCTCGACAGGCGAAAACCAGGTCCTCCTGCCCGTCGCCATTGATGTCGCCAACTGCAACAGACAATGCCCGCGCGCAATGCAGCACAATCGGGGTACCGAAGCTGCGGTCGCCGTCGACAGGTACGAGATAGACAGCGTCGTCACGCGGCACGAACAGATGAGGTTTCCCACGAAGGGTGACGATCTTCGCCAATGGGGGGGCCTCGTCGAAGTACTCCCCCGGCTGGTCCTGGATCTCCTGCTCAGCTGGGGAAGGAGTAGCCGCGCCGTGTTCGACCGGCACATGGGAAACGCGCGCCGGGTCTATTCCATCTGTTCCTCCCCAATAGACCGCGACCTCGCCGCCATCTGTTCGAACGACCAGGTCTGCGTAGCCGTCCCCGTCTAGGTCACTGGCGGCCAGCTGGTCGCTGGGCATACTGAGGTCCACGTAACGCTTCGGCTCGAAGCCCAACTCCGACTGGTAGAAGATGCGGACGTACCGCTCTCGCGAGCGGTGCTCGATTTGGCAAAGAAAGGCGATATCCGGCCGCCCGTCGCCGTTGAAGTCGCCGACGGCGACGGAGATGCAGATAGACGCAGGAAGTATCTGCTGCCGGCGCTCGCTTAGGCCCTCCGGCGAGCCGTAGTAGATGAAGGCGTTCAGATCGGCCCGCATACCGTTGCTTAGCATCCCGAGCACAAGATCGTCGTGGCCGTCGCCGTTCAGGTCTGCCACGGTGCCTGACCATGACCCGTCGGAGGGCAGCTCGGTGCGCTTTGCATCGCCCAGCGGGTCGTCGTACAGGTAGATGGGGGGGGCCTCGCCATGGTTGTGGTCGTTGCAGAAGATCAGGTCGTAATATCCATTCTTGTTGAGATCGAACTGGTGGATGCGTTGCAGCACCCCAGCGCGCGAAACATAGATGTTCTGGCCCGCATTGCCAAACGTACCCTGGCGAAAGCCGTCGAATCCCTCGGTCGTCCACACACCAGTCTGTTTCATCGGCAGGCTTCTCCTCCCGGACGTCTCAGGGCAGAATGTTTGTAGCGACATGGTATAGCTGCGCTCGCGTCAAGGCAATACGGTCACGCCTCATCGGGGCGGCTCTGCACAAGTCGCTTGTCCAAATCCGGCCCCTCGACGATCGCGAACATCTGTGCTATACTTTGATCTATGGGACAGACCCTCGGGCCTGTCCCATTTCGTTGCCCGCTGTCCCACGGTGTACCAAAGCCCCAAGCTGAGAGGAACACAATGGAACAAAATGGAACACAATGGAACACATTTTTCAGAACTCCAGACTGGCTTCACTGACAACCAGCTCGCGGCCTGCATATGTTGACCACGTCTCACTACAGCCATATAATCGTGCACACCTGAGGTTACCCCGGCTGTCGTTTTGCTGAAAATGGTCGCCACCTCCAGGAGGAGATGTGATGAGTAGCCAAGAGATCGCGTTGATGGCGCACCTGATGCGGCGTGCTGGTTTTGGAGCCACGCGAGACGAGCTGGACACACTTGTGTCGGACGGTTACGAGGCGACCGTTGAGAGCTTGCTTGACCCGAACACTCCCACCAATGTGCCGGAGGACCTTCTTAGGCGCTACCACCCCGACCAGTCGGCCGGCTTAGGCATAAGAGGTGTAGCTGCGTACTGGCTGTACCGCATGATACACAGCAAGAGGCCGCTAAACGAGAAAGTAGCCCTGTTCTGGCATTCGGTGTTTGCCACTGGCTACCCGAAACTCGCCCAGGGGCGGGTCCTTATGGACCAGATCGACATGTTCCGCAATCACGGGATGGGCAGTCTGAGCACCTTGTTGGTTGAGCTGTCTAGGGACCCGTCCATGATCATGTGGCTCGATAACAACGAAAATCACAAGGGCGCGATCAACGAGAACTACGGAAGAGAGCTTCTTGAGCTGTTCTCGATGGGTGTGGGCAACTACTCAGAAGACGACATCAAGGAGTGCGCGCGCGCATTCACGGGTTGGACAGTCGGCAACTCCGAATACATGGAGATGCGGATTCGCAACGACTCGCTGTGGCCGTACGGGCGGATCAACCTCCACTTCGAGTTCAATCCCGACGACCACGACAATGGTGAAAAGTCGTTTCTCGGACAGAAGGGGCGCCTCACCGGCGAAGACATCGTCAAGATAATCTGCCGGCAGCCCGCAACGGCCCGGTTCATCGCCCGTCACATGTACAGCTTCTTCGTGGCCGACGAGCCACCCGTAACCAATTGGCCCTACACGCCGCCGAGAGACCCTGAAGCGATTGAAGCGCTGTCGCGGGCCTACTTCGATAGTGGTCATAACATAGGCTCGATGCTGCGGGTCCTATTCAACTCCGACTTCTTCAAGTCCAGAGAGTCTTGGTATCAGAAGGTGAAAAGCCCGGCCGAGCTCGTGAGCGGCGTGCTTCGCCTGACGGGCGAGTACCGGGAGCCTGACCCGAGTATCCAGGGGGCTTCCGACGATATGGAGGCTATGGGACAGGCCCTCATCAACCCGCCGAGCGTCGAGGGATGGCACGCAGGGGTCGAATGGATCGATACCGGCAACCTGGTGGAGCGGGCAAACTTCGCCTCAGGGAAATTCGCGGATATCGACAAGCCCGGCATCAAGAAGATGGTCGCTCGGTTTCTGGCCGACTCCGGCGGAGTCTCCTCCCCCGAACGGTTGCTGCACGGCTGCTTGGACCAGATGGGTGCCATCGAGCTGTCGGAGCCGACGATGGAAGCGCTGACTGAGCACGCTTCAAGACTCGTCGACATGGAGGGGCCGGACGCCATGCCCGAGCGCAAGGTCGCCGAGATGTTACGAATGGTCGCGTCCACGCCCGAGTTCCAGCGCGGCTAGCCAATGGTCACCCAAAGTACCACGCTGACTGACTTTCTGACGTATGACCGGACCCTGGGCGTCGCGGCTATGCAGGGCCGCGGCTTCTACTACCCGGTCGACGTCGCCATCAGTGATGAGGGGCGCATCTATGGGCTCTGCCGTTCCCATGAAGGTGACCCTAGAGGCGTCCGCGTCTGTGTACTCGACCTGGAGAGCGAGTTCCACGGCGTTTTCGGGTCTGTCGGCGAAGACGATGGCCAGTTTATTTGGGCGACGGCTATCGCCCTCGACAAGGACGGGATGGTCTACGTCAGCGACGAGCACACGCAGCGGGTCTCGATATTCGACCCTTCGGGAAAGTTCCTCAGCAAGTGGGGAACGGCTGGCTCGGGCCCAGGAGAGCTCGACGGCCCCTGCGGTCTCGCCTTCGACGCTGACGACAATCTGTACGTCACCGACCACAGAAACAATCGAGTACAGAAGTTCACCAAAGACGGCCGTTTCCTCCAGGGTTTCGGCACTCATGGCCGGAAGGACGGGGAGTTCGACAGGCCCTGGGGCCTGACCGTTGACCGCAAGGGTGAGGTCTACGTCGCCGACTGGCGAAACGACCGTATCCAAAGGTTCTCGGCGGAAGGCAAGTTCATAGCCAAATACGGCACTGCCGGTGATGCAGACGGCCAGTTCAACCGGCCGTCCGGCGTCGTAGTCGATGCCGACGGCTACATCTTCGTGGCGGATTGGGGGAACGAGAGGGTCCAGGTCCTCGCCCCCGACGGCGCATTCGTAATGAAGATCAGGGGCGAGGCCACCGTGTCCCCGTGGGGCAACGAGTTCCTGAACGCCAACTTAGATGAATCGGGGGCTCGGCAGCGGTCTAACCTTGAGACCGCCGAGAACATCCGCGGCGATACACCACATGAAGAGTCGTCACACATCGAGCGCCTGTTCTGGTCGCCCGTGTCGGTCAAGCTCGATAAAGACCGCAGGCTGTACGTAACCGACCGCAACCGCCACAGGATACAGGTCTACCGCAGAAACTAGGCCGGCAACCTGAGGGCCCTCATGGGCACCGTGGAGACGCCCCGCTGGAGTACGTCTCAGAACTGCTCTCGCAAACGGGTCGCCTCTTTCCTCTCCCTTGAAGGGAGAGGATTAAGGTGAGGGTGATCCGGCAAACCGCCGGGAACGGTCATCTAGTGACAGCTGGTGGCGCCTTTCCGTCAAGACCCCTCATCCTAGCCTTCTTCCGCAAGGGGAGAAGGGACTTTTGAGACATGCTCCGCTAGGCCGTCTCCCACCGGCCGACCGCCAGTGCGAAAGCGAACGCCAATCAACGCCGACCTACGACCACCTTCCGAGCTGGCTACCCCCTTCTCTAAAGTCTCAGCCGGACGGACCCGATCTCCCTGCCGCCTAGCTCGAACGGTTCACCCGAACCAACGCTGACGAACCCGATTGCCTCGAACATCGCCCTCTTTTCCTCATCCTCCACCGAGACGGTCGCCTCGAACGACGACACCCCCCGGCTAGCGCCCCAGCCAGTCGTCGCCTCGACCAACTCGTTCCAGACGCCTTTGTGGTACTCGTGAGCGAACGCGTCCACGCGGCATCCCCCCGACTCGTTGAGACGGGCAGTGCTCAGGCCGACGACGTGACCACTGTCGGTGACAGCGCAGAACCACGAACCCCGGTCGTCCCTCGCGACAGCCGCGTATCGGCGGTAGAGTCCCATGCACGATCCCTGGACGGCGTACCGGGTGGAGAACATCGCGGCGTTGGAGTCCAGCACCTGCCAGTCGTGGGGGGAGACGAGGAGCGGGATCATCGGAATCCTGACCTCAGGTGTAGCGGGACCGACTCTGGCGGTCCCGAGGTCGCGGAAGTAGTCGACCAGGAACGCCTCGGGTGAGGAACCGTCGGAGATGTTGGCCATGACACTCGCACCGGCCAGCTTGCGCCAGCCGAGCCGGTAGTAGACCCGGGCCGCGTCAGGGTTCCCGGTAGCGAGGAATACCGCCTGCCCTCCGCTGCCGCGGAATTCATCGACCGCCTGCCGGCAAAGCTCGGTCGCGATCCCCGAACGCCGGAACTCCGGACCGGTCGCGACCTCGCCGACCCCACCCAGTATCGGCACTCGTTTCGAGACCGTAAGTCCACACGTCCCGGCGATCTCTTCACCCCGCCTGTCGACGTAGACTGTATTGCGGTTGTACTCGCGCTCGCTCCCAAGGAATACATGGTGCGGTAGGTCAGGGTCGTCACTGGGTCCGCCGAATATAGCGGGCCAGAACGTGAACAACTCCTCGGCTAGTTCTGACGGCAGCGGCGCCTCAAATCTCATCACTCACCAACGTAAGGTCAGGATTGGGCCGAATCGGACACTGTATAATGCTCTGAACAGCAATCACCGCGCAAGTCCTCGAGGGAGAAGTCCAAGTGGGCCTCTGGCTTATTCCCATTCGCGTGCCGACAGCCGAGATCCATGTCGAGGCGGACCGGCGTTTGGCCTTCCAGGTGCTGACCGCCTGGGGCGCCGCCCGTCCCGACGGCAGGCCGACATCCAAGGTACTGGAGGAGGACGGCGACCGGGTCCTGTGCGAGTTCTACACGCCGGTGAACGGCTTATTCGGATTCAAATGGCTGCAGCGAACGGTGGAATGGGTCACAGTGAACGAGCCGGCGGTCATACGGTTCGAAGCGATCAAGGTGCCGCTCCCCGTTCTGCTATGTACCTGGTCGTTAGACGAATGGGGGGAATGCACCGTTTTCAAATATGACGCCACCATTGCACTCCACGGCTCGGTCTTCGGCTGGATATTCGGTATGCTCTTCATCCGTCCAATGTTCAAGCGCATGATGGAGGAGCACCTGATTGAGCTGAAGGCGACGATAGAGGCGCGCTCAGCGCGTAGCAGGGTCTTTCCACGACGCCCATGCCCGCACGTTGAAGTGGTCGTCGACATCGCCGAAAAAGCCCCAACCGCTTGACCACCCCTGCGATCCCAGCCGACGACGCGGCCTGGTGACTGGCCATCCGCTTGCGGCTCCAGACTCGCCTTATCGGGGCCTGGACACGAAGCCGACTCAAGTTGTCTCCCTGAGTCCCGATTCGGCATCCGGACGAAGGGTCTGGGGAGGGGTGGTCCCATGTCTATCCACCACCCCACAGGCTTCGCCCCCAAGCGGCATCGGGGCTCAGCATGACATTCGGTGCAAAGCTTCTTCTTGACGCCTACTATGGACCTCTTCTTGACGACCGTTGCGGTATTCCTGACCGCCTATCTCGTCGGCTCACTGTCGACAGCCTATCTGCTGACGCGCCGCGTCAAGGGGGTCGACATCCGGGAGTTGGGGAGTGGCAACGCAGGCGCCGTAAACGTCTATCGCGAGGTCGGGAGTTGGGCCGGCCTGAGCGTCCTGGGCATCGACGTGCTCAAAGGTGTCGCGGTGATTCTGGCCGTCTCTGCACTCGACCTGGGCGACTACGCCATGTTCGTCGGGGCCATGGCCGTACTGATCGGCCACAACTTTCCGGTCTTCTTCAGCTTTCGAGGCGGCAAGGGCGTTGCTCCGATCTTCGGCCTATCGCTGGCAGTCTTGCCCCTCCTGACCCTGATATCGGTGGCACTCTCCCTGGCCTCTGGCTTCGCCACCCGGAACGTCATCTTCGGCATTTCCGTCGGCTTCGTCGCAATCAACGTTCTTACCATCTCGACAAGGCAGAGCGCAACACAGATTAGCCTTTGCCTAACGCTGTCGGCTGTCGTCATCGCCACCCACTTCGCCCTGTCATACAGGGAGGTCCTTGCGTCTTTACGACAAAGGGGGCTCTGGGGGCTGTTCGAAGTCGACTAACAGCCGGTAGGTCACCCCCACTTTGGCGTGATCCTTCGCATACAGGGAGCAACAAGCCTCCCAGAGATGTCGCCCTGAGGCCTTCCCAGGCCGAAGGGTCTGTGTATGGACCGGACACATGGTGGACGGGTGTTCGGAGACATGGTGGACACATTTGAGTATGTTAGGCATCGTGCCTGAGGTCAAGCTGGGCGATTTGATGAGTGGCGAAGAAGACGTTCCAGACTCCATCGTCAGTTGTCGGCCGAATAGCCACTGGCATGCCCTTGAAGGCCTTAGGCACCTTGAAGATACGGCCAAACAACTGGAGCCTACCTTTGTCGTGAACACGGCGTACCAGGTCAGTTGGTTCGTATTCCAAGGGTGGAAGGATCTCGGGAAACAGTCTTTGGCTCACTTGGTACTTGGTGGCCGGAGTAGCAAGGTCAAGGGCGTCATGGGGCTGCTCCAAGTTGTAGATGTCCCGCCACAGGTCGAAGGCTCTCTGGCAGTGCGCCAGATCAGTGAAGCTGCTCCCCTGCAGCACTTCAACGGTCATGGTTCGGTGGAAGCGCTCATCTTTTCCCTGTGTCTGAGGGTGATAAGGGCGTCCATGACTGACTCCGATGCCCAACCTCAGCAGCCAGACTGTAAAAGGTGTGTAGGGGTGGTCTTGGTCATGGCCCCACGGGGAGCCATTGTCCATCAACATTGTGTTGGGCAGGCTGTAGCGCCGGAAGATAGCCGTCAGGCGCTGTTGCACCATCTCTCCCTGCTCGTTACCGCAGGCCTGCAGCCCCAAGGCAAACCGAGAGTGATCGTCCAGAACAGTCAGAGGGTGGCAGCGTCCTCGGGTAAGGGGGAAGTGGCCTTTGAAGTCCATCTGCCACAGGTCGTTGGGTGCCTGGTGTTCAAATCGCTGCCAGGAACGGTGCTTGGGCCCCTCGGCGGGGTCAATGCGGCCATGACGACGCAAGATCGCCGTGATAGTACTGGGGGCCGGCATGTCCGCCTCAAACACATCCCTGCGCTCCAAAAGCCACCGTCGCAGCTTACGAGCTCCCCAGGCCGGATGGGCCGCACGGGCAGACAGCACCGCCTGCTCAACCTGCGATGGGGTACGTGCAGGCGAGTAGTGAGGCCGCCGCGGCAGCTCGACCAGGCCTGCCTCGCTCCCTTCACGGAAACGCCCAAGCCACTTGTATCCAGTCGTAGGGCTGATCCCGAAGCGACGGCAAAGGCCCCTTTTGTTGGTGCCTTCAGCCTGCGCCAGCTCCACGAACTCTCTCCTCTGAGACATAACGGACATCTCCTTCCATGGCATGACCACCTCCTTGTAATGAAGTCATGCCTATTATGGTGTCCACCATGTCCCCGAACATGTGTAAGCTATGTCCCCGGTCTATACAGTCTGGGGAGGGGGTCCCCCTTGTCCAGTTACGCCGCCCCAGATTCCTGATCGCGATGCAAGCCCGCGCTCAATCTGCCGAATGACACACGGGTGTGTGAGTCTCCGCTCGTGATGAGCGATCTTGTGTCCGCAATGCGGACCGGACATATGAGGGTAACTTTGGGAGCGCTTTTTGTCCCCTCTGAAACACTGCTACCACGGCTCTCGCAAAGCCGGCTCGAACGGCCCGAGCGCCGGGTCCATGTGGCCCCGCCGGAAGTGCTTGCCCATCAGATACTTAGTCTCCAACTCGACGTCCCGGACTACCACATCCGGTGTCAGGTCCGGGTCTCGCTCAAGCAGCGTAACCTCCACCGTGTTCTCCCCTTGCTGCGGCCAGTGTTCCCGGTCCAGCGTAAAGACGAACCAGTAGGCATAAACACCGTATCGGCGCATGCTGCCCCTGGACGGCACTTCGTTGATTTTGCGCAGCAGGCTTTGAGGCAGTTCCTTTCCGTTGAACTTGAAGCTCAGCCGGTCCAGGTCCGTCGTCTCCATTACGCGCACCCGCAGCACGACCTCGTGCACGCGACCCAGGCTATCCCAACGCGGAAGGTCGTCGTTGACCGTAAAGTCCAGCCGAACGGGCTTGTTGACCTCGAGAGTCGCCGGGAGTTGCATGCCCTCTTCCGGCTGGGGCCACACTCGTTCCCCGCTGGTCGTCGTCGATATATGGTAGTACTTGTCCTTGGGGGCCATGACCGTCGGGTGAGGGATCTCCCGAAGCTTCTCATAGAACGATGCCTCGTACGGCCAGGCGGCGAACCAGCCGCGAGCAAGGTACAGCCCGTCGATGCCCTGGGCCCAGTAGTTCGATGCTACCGCACGAAGCACCTCGATCGGCGCGTTGCCGAAGCGGTCTGAGTTCACGACACCCTGGATGGCCGCGTTGATCCGGCACTTCGACCCCTTCGCCGCCTCCACTAGCGGCCGGAAGTCGGCCTCCGGGTTCACGTGGTCCGCATGTCCTGCATCGCCCGTGATGACGTCTACGATCCCCTGCCTGATCCACTCGCGCGGGTCCAATCCGTACGACAGGCAGGTCTCTATGTCCGCAGGGATACGGATCGCGAGCTCGCGGTCGTGTCCGCTCTGTCTAACTGCCTCGTATACTCGCCGCACCCACTCGGTCATTATCGAACGCCCGGCCTCGATCTCGTCGGGGTGAAAGCATAGAGCGGCAAGCTGGAGCTCGAACCCGTCGATCGGATAGTTAGTGAGAACCTCTTCGACGAGTGCGAACCGCTCCTCACGGACCTCCGCGTGCTTGAAGTCGAGGCCGTCGATACCAAGAATGCTCGGGTCCAGGTCACCCCGAGCGCGGATCTCTAGGTGCTTGTTGTCGTACCGAAAGTCCGAGTTGCGGACCCACGTGTGTGTCTTCCACCTCTCGTCGCTGCCGGCTTGCACGATCAGAGAGGGGTAGATCAGCAGACCCTCGGTCTGGGACCGCTCACAGATGATCATCAAGGGGTCGCTGCCCTCGTCGATCAGCTGTTTGGCGATCTGGTGAGGCCGCCGCCACACGAGACTCGGCCACTTCTCTACGTTGTGGCCCCAGAGCTCGCCCACCTTCGTGTCATGCAACATCGTGCGCCCCTCCCCCAGGCAGAACACGAGGGCCTCTATCGGCGTGCCCAGCAGCCCATCGACAGCCTCCAGGTACTCCTCCTTCTGCATGGGAGGCTCGTACATATAGATCAGCACGTGACGCCCATCGTCGTAGAACATCATACGTGGCTTTGGCATAACTCCTCCTCCTGGTTCACGTGGAACATTGATGGCTTGGCGGCCCGCGGCTGGAAAGCGCCACCGGCTCGACGAACGGCACCCATTATACGGCGTCTGGGAAGCATAGCCGCTGGTGATCACTCTAGTTCTCGGTTCCTCGGGGCGAGTTCTCCATCAGACCGCCCGCGAGTGTCGCCAAGTAAGTCGCCTGTTGGTCTTGCGAGCTCTGAGGCGGATTCTGATCAGCGGCTCAAGCGAAGACCGATTCAAGGAACGGCCTGGCCTGCAAGGACTCCCGTACACCGCTCCTGGTCTACGGCAACCTGGCCGTTGACCAGGACGTAGGGAATGCCGACCGGAAACCGTTTCGGGTCGTCGTACGTGGCGGTGTCGATCACGCGGTCGGCGTCGAACACGGTGATGTCGGCGAAGTAGCCCTTCTCGATGCGGCCACGCTTGGCCAGCCCGAAGCGCCGGGCCGGTCGGTCGGTCATCCGGTGGACCATTCCCTCCAACGAGATGCCGCCGAACTCCCGCCGCAGGCGCCCCAGGAACCGCGGGAATGCGCCGTAGGACCGTGGGTGCGGCATACCGCCGGCAGGAGTGATGTCGCTGCAGACCATATAGTCGTCCCGGGCCAGCAGCTCCATCGAGTCGCGGCTGACCTGCCGCCAGACACCGGAGCTGACGGGCGGCGGCATCGTGTAACCGACCGCCAGGTCTTCGTCCAGCAGCAGGTCGCATAGCGCTTCTCCCTGGGAGACGCCGCGGTCTTCGGCGACCTGCGCCAGGGTGAGGCCCTCCAGGTGGCTGTTCTTCGGCAGATAAGAAAAGGCCACCTCATCAAGGGAGCGGGTCCGGTCGGCCTCAGACTCTAGATGAGCGACAATCGTCGTGCGCTCAGCCGGGTCCTTCAGACGCCGGATGATGGCCTCCGGCCCACCCTCTTGCGCCTCGCTGGGTAGGAACCCCACGGGGATCGAGCTCCCGCTGGCGTATGGGTAGATGTCGAGCGTGACGTCCACCCCGTCCGCCTTCGCCTCGTCGATGAGCCTCATATGCTCACTTGATTTGCCCGCGTTCTTAGCATCAGTCCGGTAGTGCGCGAAGTGGAGCTTGACGCCAGACCTGCGAGCGATCTCCAGCGCCTCGGGAACGCCACCACCTCCGAAAGCGCGCTCACGGTTGGCCATTCGCGGCTCCGACATGTAGACGCCCCCGGCGTCGCGAACAACCTCGCAGAGCTCGATCAGCTCATCGGTGCTCGTCCACGGGCCCGGATAGTAGCTGGAGCCGGTAGAGAAACCGACCGCGCGCTGCTCGATGCCCTCGCGGACAAGCCGTTTGGCGGCCTTCATGGAGTCCCCGGCCAGCGGCCGGTCGTGGAAGCCCACAACCTCCAGCCGGACCGTGCCGTTCGGCACCAGATAGGCGGTGTTGACGGCGACTTTCTTGTGGTAGTTTGCCCTGAACGCGGCCACGCTGCTCATGTCCAGGTCTTCCGGCGGCTCGCCCAGCAGCCCCTTGAGCCAGCGGCGGTAGACGAGGTAGTTCTCGTGCGACAGCGGTGCGTATGACATGCCGTCAATGCCGAGGAACTCGGTGGTTATGCCCTGTCTAAGGCCGCAGGCGTGCTGAGGGTCGACCAGCAAGTCTCCCTCGGAGTGGGTGTGTGTGTCGATGAAGCCGGGCGCGACTGTCAGTCCTGTGGCGTCGATCACCCGACGTGCCTGGGCGCGCGCAAGGTCGCCGATCGCTTCGATGGTCTCTCTCGTGATGCCGACGTCAGCTCTATATGCGGGCGCCTCAGTGCCGTCCACGACACTGCCGCCGATTATGAGAACGTCGAACATCGTATATCTCCGGAAGTAGTGGATAGACGGCGGCTGGCGGCAGTGCGGCGTTGAGACATGGCCCTAGGGGAGTGGTGTCACGGACGTCAAAGTAGATGCGAATGAGGATAGAACCGCCAATCGAGCAAGCCCCGGGTCCTACCTTACGTGCTCGTGGCCGCCGTTCCCCTCGAAGTTGCGTGTGCTGAATACCCCCAGGTCCCGGCCCTGGTGCACGTGCACGATGACCTCTTGCCTGGTAATGCCCACCGAGTCCAGCAGCTCCTCGTCGATGGTGTCGACCAGGTCCTGGATCTCGTCTGTCGTCAGATTTTCGGCGATGCTTAGAGTGGCGTGCACAACGGGGTCGGCGAAGTGAATATCAACCCTACCAGCTGCATTATCGTCTCTAAGCACAGTATGGCACTCAGAGAAAGCTGTTCTGCACTCACGCTCAAAGTAGAATTTGCTCATTGTGTGCCTGCCATGTTCTGCGCTGGGATGCGGTCTACTCCCGCACCTGCCCGGTACCCAACACAGTCCACTTGTATGACGTCAGCTCCTTGAGGCCCATCGGCCCTCTTGCATGCATCTTGTTGGTACTAATGGCCACCTCGGCACCCAGACCCAGCTCGCCGCCATCGTTGAACACGGTGCTGGCGTTGACGATCACCACACCGGAGTCCACGTCGTCCAGAAATCGCATAGCGGCGGAGTAGTCCTCCGAGATTATGGCATCCGTGTGGCCCGACCCGTAGCTCTCGATGTGCTCAAGAGCCTCCTCCAGGGTGTCCACGACCTTGACCGCCGCGGTCAGCGACAGAAACTCCTTCCCCCAGTCCTGGTTGGTCGCCGATACAGCTGCGCTACCGTCTACCTGGCCTAGGATGCTCAGGGCCCTACGGTCGCAACGCATCTCGACCCCGGACTTGGCGAACTCTGTAGCCATTCGAGGCAGGAAGGACGATGCAATTCCGGAGTGCACCAGCAAGGTGTCGAGCGCATTGCACGCGTAGGGCCGAGAGGTCTTCGCATTCAGAGCTATGGCAGTAGCCTTATCAACGTCCGCCTCGCGATCGACGTATATGTGACACACCCCCACGCCACCGGTCACGGCAGGCATGGACGCCTCCTCGGCGACGCGACGGACGAGCTCCGCCCCACCTCTAGGTATCATCAAATCTATATAGTCCGACATGGCCAGCATCTCGCCCACCAGCGCGCGGTCTGTGGACTCCACGAACTGGACCGCGTCGTGCGGTATGCCCGCGCTCTCGATGCTGTCCCTGATCAGCTCGACCAGGGCCTTGTTAGTGCGAAACGCCTCTTTCCCACCACGCAGAATGACCGCATTGCCGGATTTCAGACACAGGACCCCGATATCGATGGTCACGTTCGGACGGCTCTCGTATATCGCGCCGATGACGCCGAGCGGTACTCTGCGCCTCGCTACCTGTAGACCGTTTGGCCGCCTCCCCGCGTCGAAAGTCTCACTGATCGGGTCCGGCATGGCGGCGATACCGCGCACATCATCGGCCAACGACTGGATACGCTCATCGCTCAGCGCGAGCCGGCCCAATACAGCCTCGCTCAAGCCGGCCGCTCGACCAGCTTGTAGGTCGGCTTCATTGGCCGCCACTATTTCCTGTCGACGCGCTACCAGGCTGTCTGCGATATTCACCAACGCCTGGTCTCTAACACGTCCAGACAGCTTTGCCACCGCTCTGGAGGCCTTACGAGCGTTGGCCCCTTTTAGTTCAAGCTCTTCAACGACGGTTTGCAACTAATGTCTCCAGTACGCAGCCGCTGCGGCTCTAAGAAACCACCATGTTGTTCCGGTGAATGACTTCATCTCCGTACTGATGGCCGAGGATATCGGCTATCTGTCCGGAGTGCGACCCCATGATCTTCGCCAACTCCTCGGAGCCGTAGTTCGTGATCCCAGAGGCTATCTGGCCCCGGTCTGAGTCCAGGATGAGAACTATATCGCCGCGCTCGAAGGGGCCCGATACCTCCTTAACGCCGGCCGGGAGAAGGCTGCGGTTACCGTGGACTAGCACGCTGGATGCGCCGTCGTCGACCACTATCTCGCCTCTGCTGGAGAGCCCACTGAGTAACCAACGCCTGCGGCTGTCCATCTTGGTGCTAGTCGCCGAGAACTTGGTGCCGATTCGGTCCCCATTCGCCAGCCTGGTCAGCACGTCACGCTCGAGCCCGCTGGCGATGACGACGTCGACTCCCGAGGCGATCGCGAGCTTGGCGGCCTCCAGCTTCGTAGCCATCCCTCCCCGTCCCTGGTCGCCCCACGACGCTCCGCCCATCGCCTCGACCTCTTCGTCCAGGCCGTCCACCGAAGGAATCAGCCGGGCGTCAGGGTCAAGATGGGGGTCGGCCGTGTATAGCCCTTCGACCTCGCCCAGTATCACCAGTACGTCGGCGTCGACCAGGTTGGCAACCATCGCAGAGAGGTTATCGTTGTCGCCGAACACATCGCCAGCCAGCTCATCCACCGCCACAACGTCGTTCTCGTTGATAATCGGAATTACCCGAAGCTCGAGGAGCGAGAGGAGCGTGTTGCGCACGTTTAGATACCCCAGTCTATCGCTGAGGTCTTTGCGAGAAAGCAGAGCCTGGGCCACTGGGATCTGATGCCAATCGAATAGCTGCTCGTAGGCATGCATGAGACGCGCCTGACCCGCCGCCGCCATCACCTGTTTGAACGGGACGTTTCGCCCTTCCCTTGGGACGCCCAGAGCATGCCGTCCAGCCGCAACCGCGCCTGAGGAGACCAGGATCGTCTCTACGCCGTCCCCATGAAGACGCGCCATCTGTTCCACGAGAGTCGCCATGACTTGAAGGTTCAGGCGGTCCCCGCCGCGCGTCAGCAGCGTAGTGCCAGCCTTGACGACAACACGACGATAGGAAGTCGCAACGTCATTCTGTTGGGACTTGGTGGCGGCGGTGCGGGTCTTGCTCTGTGGCGACATCAGAGGTGCCTCGGTGGCTAGCTAGACGGGCGCGCCTAACAGACCCATTATATCAGCGCCCGTCAGGGGCCAACAAGGAATGCAAAAGTCACATCGTCTCTCGCGAAAAATCTTTGAGGCCGACAAATGCGGTTGGTAGCTGCGGAGTCGGAGGGGCCGATCGCTGGGAGACCCGGGCTATTCCCTCACCACGTGGGGCTGTCGTCTCGAAAGCCGTTGTTCGTAAGGCGGGACTGGTTCGAGCCGTCCGAGTCCATCACGAACATCTCGGCGGCAGCGTCTTTCTCTGAGACGAAGGCGATCCTCTTCCCGTTGGGGGACCAGATCGGCTGCCTGTCCCGTACGTCGTTATGTGTGAGCCTTTCCAGATTGCCCCCATCTATGTCGGTAACGTAAATCTCAGCGTTTCCGTCCCTGTCGGAGACAAACAGGAGCCTCGTTCCGTCCGGCGACCAGGAGAGGTCTGACTCTACTCCTTCGCTGTCGCTGACCCTCTTTTGCTCACTGCCATCGGCGTTCATGACGTATATCTCCGGGTTCCCATCTCGCCGGGATAGAAAGGCGATCGTTTTGGAGTCGGGAGACCACAGCGGGCTGAAGTCTAGCTCTTCGGTCAGGCGAAAGTAGTTGACCCCGTCCGGATTCCTGACATGTATTCCCCGCTTGTCTCCTTGGTACATAGCGTAAACGACCGACTGGCCGTCGGGTGACCAATCGCCGACCTCGCCCTCCGTGATAGCCGTCAACAACGTTGGATTCGAGCCATCGGCGTTCACCATGTAAATAGAGGTGCTCGTATCGTTCTCCACCAGGTATGTTATCCGGCTGCTATTTGGAGACCAACGTTGACTCCCGTGCCTGCCGGGCCCCGTGGTCAGCCGCCGCCGCTCGGTACCGTTTAGCTCCATGACCTCTAGCGCGACATCATCGCCGGAGCCAGACAGGAAGGCAACAAGCTTCCCGTTCGGAGAGATGACAGGCGAGAACTCGTCCGCAACCGTATCGGTAAGATTTGTCTCACCTTCGCCGGCAGGGCCCACCGAGTAGAGCTCCAGGTTGCCATCCCTGTCCGAGACGAAGATCAAAGGGGATGAGCTAACGGCACAGGCGCTAGCTGAGATCGCCACCAAACAGATCGAAAGGAGCGCACCGGCCAGACCGCTACGGAACCGACCTCTGCCGGCTGCCCAACCGTGCCGCAGCTTTCGCGAAAAATGTGCTGGCTTGAGAGTCCCCATTGGGCTTTCGCGTCTCATCTGTGGCTAGAGTTGCTTGTTCTTTGTGGTCCTATTGAAGGAGCGAGCCCGCTGCCTCAAGTAGACCGGCGGGGACGAGCCAGAGCCTCGTCTGCGACCAATATCCTACCATATCGGAATGCCAGGACAGCCAAGAGAGACGGCGGTCTGGTTTCTGCCCGTTGCTCGTTTCACAGGACGCCCAGTGTTGACACCGATTGGCGTGGTACGTAGCATGACTTCAATGGGCCTCCGGCGGCTACAGGTTGCTGCGCACTGCTGCCGGTACGGTTCTAACGTCGAATCATTCACGATTGCTCGCGCATCTTCACTAATCCCAGATACCGACTAAATCCCTTCCGCCGTCAAGGGGGAAGGTTAGGATGGGGGTGAAGGTCTTCAGTCATGGGGCGGTTGACAAAGCACTAGGATCCAGTCCACAAACTATGACTTTCACATCTGAGGCGATGCTATTGGTACGGGGAGGCCCTGAAGAGGGGAGCAAGATAGCTCTCTCTAAAGGGACGATGAAGCTTGGTCGTACCGCGCAGAACGACATAGTCTTGGACCAGGATGGAGTATCTCGGCGGCACGCTCGCATTCGCAGCGATTCCAGCGGCTTTTGGATCTCAGACCTCAGGAGCCGCAACGGCACCTTTGTCAACGGAGAGCGTCTTGGAATCGAGCCTCGCCGGCTGCGCCACCTGGACCGCATCGAGCTGACAGAGAACACGGCTAGCCACTGGGTTTTCCTCGAGCCGCAGGCGACCACCGATCTGTCCAGCGTGTCGGTGGAGTAGCCATCCAGCCCATGTCCGCGGTGATCGCCTTCGCCATTGGAGTCTCGGTCGGTAGCTTTGTGAACGTGGTCGCCGACCGGTTGCCGCACGGGAAATCCCTGGTAAGTCCCCGGTCTTACTGCTCCTCCTGCAATCGACCCCTATCTAATATCGAGCTGGTCCCCATCTTTAGCTATCTCTGGCTAAGGGGGAGGTGCCGCCACTGCGGGGCACCGATACCCGTCCGCGTGATTGTCGTGGAGGTGACCACCGGCCTCTTGTTCACCGCGGTCTACCTGAGATTTGACTTCGGTTTTGATTTTGTCGTCTTGGCCGCCGCGGTCTCACTCTTGCTCGCCGTTGCAATCATCGACCTTGAGCACAAACTTATCCTTAATCGAATCGTATTTCCGAGCCTCGTGATTATTCTGATCGTCGCACCATTCTGGCCCTCGCTTGGCCTACCCAGAACATTTCCTGCCGGCTCAGAAATGCTTGCCTCCCTCGCCAACTCTCTCGTGGCCGGTATAGGTGCCTTCCTACTTTTCTTGACGATCTACGTGGCCTATCCCAACGGGATGGGTGGAGGAGATGTTAAGCTCGCTGGACTAATTGGGCTTTTGGTAGGATTCCCGGGACTGATTGTGGCCCTGTGGGGTGGAATAGTCAGCGGCGGTCTGGTGGCAATCGTCCTTCTGGTCCTTCGCAGGAAGGGCAGAAAAGACGAGATATCGTTCGGATCGTTCCTCTCAGCCGCCGCAATCGTGGCCCTGCTTTGGGGCAGCGACATCATCTCCGGTTATAACGCCGTGGCGGAAAGGATCACCGGCTTGTGACCGCCAGCAGAACTTGCGCTTTTGACTACACTATCTCACCCCTCTATAATAGGAATATGCTGCTGAATACTTGCGCTTGTACGATGGCACAACTGAGGGAGGAAACCTGTCTGTAGGCTTCGAGTAACTTCTTTCCGGGCTTCAACACAGACAGATGCATGCCCTCGTCTGAATCGACGAGGGCTCTTTTATTTCACTCAACCGAGGACGACATGACTGTAGGTACGAAAGAACAAATCAAGACCAGCTCGTTAACGAACACCCTGAGGTTAGTATTCAGTTTCACCAACCCCGTAAACGAGGTTGCGGCCAGGATAGTGGCCGGCATGGTGCTAGCGCTGACGTTAGCCATCGTACTCACCGGCCAGTCGTGGCTGATGTTCGTGCTGGCGTACGGCTTCCTGGCCCGGGTCGCCACCGGGCCCACCCTGAGTCCTATGGGGACCCTGGCTACTCGAGTCCTTGCACCACGTGTCGCCAAACGGCGGCTGGTGCCCGGTCCGCCTAAGCGCTTCGCTCAGACGGTCGGCCTCGTGTTCTCGGTGACCGCGCTGGCGCTGTACTACGGCGTAGGGTCGACCGTCGCCGCCAACGGCGTGCTGGCGGTCCTCGGGGTATTTGCCTTCTTGGAGGCCTTCGTAGGGTTCTGCGCCGGGTGCTTCGTCTTTAATAACCTGATCCGCTGGGGGCTGATTCCCGAGTCGGTCTGCCGTGAATGTGTGGTGAGACCGGAGGCCCAATAGGGCCTAGGCCCGCGCTCTCGCTCAGGCCAGCGGTGGCCTGTGGCCGGCCCAGGGCCTGGCCTCCTCGAAGGCCGCTGAAGCTGCGACCACAGTTGCCTCGTCCCTGCTGCGCCCAACGATGTGCAGACCTACCGGAAGCCCTTCGGACGAGAAGCCGCATGGGATGCTGGCGGCCGGGTTGCCGATCATGTTGATAGGGAAGTTGAAGGGGTTGAATCCCCAGAAACTGTCGACCTCTCGGCCGTCGATCTCGCTCGGAGGCTCTCCCACTGGGAACGCGGTCACTGCCATGGTGGGGGAGAGAAGCAGGTCGTATTCATCGAACAGGTCCGTAAACTGGGCTTTGACACGGTCCATTTGTCCGAGGGCCTTGGCGTAGTCGGCCCCGGAGACACTGGCACCGAACTCAAGACTCTCGCGAGCGTACCAGGTCAACTCGTCGGACCTACTCTCCAGCAGCTGTCCGTAGCCCGCATATAGGGCTGTGCAGAAAAGCGTCCAGAAGGTATTTGAGACAGGGTCGAAGCTTAGGTCGACCTCCTCCACTGTACAACCCAGCTCTTCAAATACCCGCGCAGCCTTCGATGCAATATCCCTGACCTCCGGGTCTACGGGGTATCCTCCGAAGTCGGGACTCCAACCAGCTCTGAGACCCCTGATAGGCCGGTCCGCCGCCGCGAGGTAATCGGCTGGCTCGTCTCGCAGCGAGCCCGGGTCCCGTGGATCGTGACCGGCGACCACCTGCAGCAGGAGAGCGGAGTCGCGAACGGTCCGGCTCAGCGGTCCCGATTGGCTGAAGTGGTTGACGATAGGAGAAGCCCCGGCCCGGGAGTACCGCGCGACTCTGCCTAGAGTGGGCTTGATTCCGTAGACTCCGCAGAAACTGGACGGTATCCGTATGGACCCGCCGCCGTCGCTACCGGTCGCCAGGGCGCACAGCCCGGCCGCGACCCCCGCGGCCGCACCCCCACTAGACCCACCCGACGTCCGTTTAGTGTTCCAGGGATTCCGGCAATGATCGCCTAGGCGGTTTTCAGTATGCCCCAGGAGTCCGAACTCCGGTGTGTTCGTCTTGCCGAGGATGATGGCCCCGGCGGCCCTGACCCGCTCGACGACCACGGAGTCCTCGTGGGGTATCCTGTCCCCGAAAACCAGGGACCCGCCGGTCGTACGGATGCCCTTGGTCATCTCCAGGTCTTTGATAGAGATAGGCACTCCGTGCAAGGGGCCGAGGCTGTCGCCCTTGACCACGGCCTCCTCAGCGGACCTGGCGGCGAGAAAGGCTTCGTCCAATGTCACGGTCAGATAGGAGTTGAGGCCCGAGTCCAGCCTGTCGGTCCTGCTCAGATAGAGCTCGGTCAACTCGACAGAGGAAATCTGTTTCGCTGCGACGAGGTGCCGCAATTCCAAGGCCGGAGTGAAGGCGAGGTCATTGTCAAGCATGGCTTCTTCGCTCCTTCACGAGTCGCTCGGGCGAGTCTAGCACCGCCCTTCGGAGCGGTCAACGGAAGGAACAGTCGCCTGCACGGGATTCGTCACAAATGAAACGCGAGTGAGTCCCCATTGTAGAGACGCCCCGCTGGGACGTCTCAAAGTGCCCGCAGATGACCTTATTAGCGGGAGTATAGTGTCGTACCCTCCGCCAGTACGAGTGGGATTCGTCACAAGGGAAGTGCCTGTGGACCCACCTTGTAGAGACGCCCCGCTGGGGCGTCTCAGAGTGCCCTTCACAAACCCAGCCACTTCCCGCGCTCATATCCTTGATGAATAGCCGATCAGGCATCTAGAATGAGCTAGATGACGGACCGAGTGCAGAGCGGACCCTCCCAAAGAGGGTGGAGTCACTCGAGAGGAGACCGAGATGAACGACTTCGAGCAGTGGCGCGAGCTTGGTCAGCAGCTTCGTGTCGATTCCGTGCGTGCCAGCGCGGCGGCAGGGTCGGGCCACCCGACGTCGTCGATGTCCGCTGCCGACCTGATGTCGGTGCTACTCTCGAAGTACCTGCACTACGACTTTGGGCGGCCCGAGAACCCGCATAACGACCACCTAATCTTCTCAAAGGGTCACGCGTCGCCTCTCCTATACGCCTTGTACAAGGCGGCCGGAGCGATTTCGGACGAGGAGATGCTCAGCTTCCGTAAGTTCGGCAGCCGGATGCAAGGCCACCCTGTCCCTGCTCTTCAGTTTGTCGATGTGGGCACCGGCTCGTTGGGGCAGGGACTCCCGATTGGCGTAGGTATTGCGATTGCCGGCAAAACACTGGACCGCTTGCCATATCGGACCTGGGTGCTCTGCGGCGACAGTGAGATGGCCGAGGGGTCGATGTCCGAAGCACTCGAGCATGCGGCATTCTGGAAGCTCGACAACCTGACGGCGATCATAGATGTGAATCGCCTCGGGCAGAGCGGGGAGACGATGCATGGCTGGGACCTGGCCACCTATGTCGACCGCGCGCGTGCCTTCGGATGCAACGCCATCGAGATCGACGGCCACGACCTCGGGCAGATCGACGACGCGTACTCGACAGCTATTGCGACGACCGGTAGACCAACGGTGATAGTTGCGCGGACCATCAAGGGAAAGGGCGTCGCCGCCATCGAGGACAAGAGCGGTTTCCACGGCAAAGCCCTTGCCGACACGGAAGCGGCTGTACAGGAGCTCGGCGGGGTCCGCAACATCACTGTAAAGGCTCCTGCCCCGAGCAACTCGGGTAGCCCACATCAGTTTACCGTCGAGGAAAGAGAGGCCCCGAGATACGACGTCGGTGAGAAGGTGGCGACGCGCAAGGCCTACGGCGACGCCCTTGCGGCGCTGGGCTCCGTCCGCCCGGACGTGGTTGCACTGGATGGCGAGGTCAGTAACTCCACCTTTTCCGATGTGTTCGCCAAAGCCCACCCTGAACGCTATCTTGAGATGTACATAGCTGAGCAGCAGATGATCGCCTCCGCGATCGGGCTGCAGGTGAGAAAGTGGGTCCCTTTTGCCTCGACATTCGCCGCCTTCCTCACGCGCGCATACGATTTCATCCGGATGGCCGCGGTGAGCGAAGCGAACATCCGGCTGGCCGGCTCCCACGCCGGCGTCTCGATCGGAGAAGACGGACCCTCCCAAATGGGCCTCGAGGACATCGCCGCCCTTCGAGCAGTGTACGGCAGCACCGTCCTGTACCCCTCCGACGCCAACCAGACTGCCAAGCTCGTCAGCGAGATGGCTGATCGCGACGGGATTGTATATATGCGCACGACCCGCGAGGCAGGCTCTGTGATCTACGACTCGAACGAGTCTTTCGCGATCGGCGGCAGCCGGGTCGTGCGTTCAAGTGGCAGTGATAACCTCGCGATCGTCGCCGCGGGCATCACGCTGCACGAAGCACTTAAGGCGGCCGACCGGCTAAACGCGGAAGGAATCAATGCTCGAGTGATCGACCTCTACTCCGTGAAGCCCATCGATACCGAGACGCTGCGGGCCGCCGGTAGTGACACCGGCCGGCTAATCACCGTCGAGGACCATTGGCCAGAAGGCGGTCTCGGAGATGCCGTTCTCGAAGTCTTCGCCGATTCGGATGTAAGGCCGAGGATAGTAAAACTCGCCGTCAGAGAGATGCCCGGTTCCGGCACTCCGGCCGAGCTACTCGACGCCGCCAGCATCGACGCCGCGCACATCGCGGACGCGGCTCGTCGTCTGCTGGCACAAGTAGCGTAAGTGCGCCCTGAAGAGCGCCCGTAGCTAGTCCACGATCTCGCAAATGGTCTATGCTACAAGGAAAGTGAACAAGAGTGTCATGCTGAGGCTCGGCGAAGCATCTGGGGTGGGGGCACCCCTCCCCAGACCTTCGTCCCGATGGCGAATCGGGACTCAGGGTGACAATCGGTCGATTCCTGGTACGCGCTACATGTGCGAGTAGTGAAGGTGAACAGAACATGTCATGCTGAGGCTCGGCGAAGCATCTGGGGCGGGAGGCGCCCTCCGCAAGGCCGGTCTCCGCGCGCGGTTACTCTCCGGCTCCGTCGTCGCTCCCAAGCGCCACCCTGACCGCTTCCAGCACACTCAGGTCAGGCGCGAATATCAGCAGAGTATCGAGCGCTTCCCTGCTAACGAAGATGATCTGGTCGTCCAGCTTCACTAGCCTCGAGTCGTCGCCTTCGTCCGCCGACTCCCACTGTAGGCCTCCGTGTAGTCGACGAACGTGTCCCGGAACTCTCGTGCATCCCTCTCGCTGTCCCAGGCTATTGGTAGTACGAGTAGGTTCTCCTCCTGCGGCCCCTTAAGGAGGCTATAGGTGTCGCCGCCCCATCCGTCTGCGGCCACAGCCGCCTCTCGGAACGCGAAGCCGCTTTCAAGGTAGGCCATCAGGAAGAACTCGCCCATCGTATCCCGTGTAACCTCGCTCCACCCCTCTCCCAGCGAATTCGCCAGGTCAGGCAGCGTCACCACTTTCGGTTCTTCTCTGTCGATATATCGCTCTGGATGGAGTATCTGCTCCGTAGAGCGCGGGACCTCGTCAAACGCCAGGTTGACCGAATTCCATCCGGCGGTCTGGTACAAGCTCAACGCGAATCGGGTCCCCTCCAGATAGGGGAACGAGTACGCCCGTAGGATGACATGCGGCGCCGATCTGAAGGCTTGGATGAGTGCCTCGCTCGCCTCCGGCTCGGATGCGGCCTGCTCCTCTTCGGTCAAGTGGTGGGACATGTACAGGAGCTCGGCCAGCCTGGCATCGCCCTCTATGAGCGCCCGGTAGGCGCTTGATGCGCCGGAGTTTGCTTCGAGCCCTTCCCCTGTCGCGTGGATGTCGAAATTCTGCTGCTGAAGCGCATGAACGAACTCGTGGACGTAAACAACCGTTTCGGCCGGGCCAAAGTCGCCGGCCCTCTTAACCACGAATAGCTTCTCGTCTTCGGTGTCGAAGTATCCGAGCACCCCCTCGCTGTAAAGCCCGAGGAGCAGCTCGTAGAGGTCGGTGTCCTTGCTCACAATCCCAAGGGTGGCGTACAGCTGCTGCGTCTTTAGTATCTCATCCCGGTCCTCTTCGAAAAGCCCCTTTAGCCGTATGGAGAGGTCATCCCTCGTGATGAAGCTCCTGTCGACCCCCTGAATCGAGGACAGCTCGCGTAGAACGTTCACACGCAAAGCGATGCCGTCGAGGGTCCTCTCTAGGGGTTCCTCTAGTTCAGCTGGCGGGGTCTTTGTGGGGATCTCCACCGTCGGCAGGATCACAGGTTCCGGGTCGAAGGTGGGGCTTGGCACGGGAGTCGCGCTCGGGGTCCGCGTCGGCGGTGCGGCCGTGGGCACCGCCATTGGCGGCGCGACAGGGGTCGGTGTTGGTGTCAGGAGTGCGATCGTCGCGGCCGCTACCGGCGTGGGGCCGGTCTCGGCCTGGGTCCCTGGCTCCTGCTCGGCGCAAGCCACCAGCAGCAAGAGCAAGACCGCAATCGCTGAGATCCTGCTCGTCATCCCCATCTCCTGCCCGTCGGCGTAAGAGGCCTAGTGAGTATGTGTGGGCCGGTAACCCTTGTCAAGGTCAGCCGGCAGGCTCACTCGACCTGCCAACTCGGTACAATGGCGGCGAAGGCGCTGCACTACGCTATGGAGGTAACGACAACTGGGTCCGTTGGGGCATACCGTGGTCTCCGTAGGAATCGGGACGGGCGTCTGGGCAGCCACAGGCTCACCGATGGCGATTCCAGCGGCTGCGGTTTCTGGCGTCCTCATCGACTCAGACCACGTACTCGACTACTATCTTTTGTACGTCAGGAAGGATAGGCGACGCCTCTTTTTGGTCTTCCACGGGTGGGAGTACACGCTCGCGGGCCTTACCTTGGCCCTTTTGGTCTGGCAACACCCAGTTCTTATCGCGGGCGTCTTGGGGCATCTAGGACATCTGGTATCCGACCATGTCGCCAACAGGCCTTACCGGCTGCTGGCGTATTCGATTATCTTTAGAACGTACTACGGGTTTCATCGCGAGCAAGTGTTTCAGGAGCCTCCACCCACGTTCTCGGACGCGCTCCAGGAAAGTATCCCTCCCTGGCGCCTGATCGAGCCGATGTTGGCAAAGCTGACCACCTGGTTCCGTACAACGGATCGTTGATCGGCGGCAACACATGTCCCGCGGCACTGGGCAGCCGCCCCTTGGCCCCGTACGTCCCGCTTGACACCCCTCATCCAGAATACTATCGTTGTATATTAGGTGAGTGACGCCTGAAACCAGGTTAAGGAGCAGTCGATGAGAAAGCTTGGCGGCGGCGGTATTCTGATCGCCGGCGTATTCTTGATATTTATGGGATGGCTCATACAGTCTGATCTTCTGGAGTGGCTGCTTAACATTCTCGGGTTCGTCGTTATCGTCGCGGGGATCATCCTGGGTATATATGGACTGGTCCAGATGTTCACCGGCGACAAGAGCGGCGCAAGCGACTACTAACCGGCCCCTTGCCGACGTACGTGAGCCTGAGAAACCAGCTGGGACAGATGTGGAGGTAGACCATGGGAATGCTTTCGAGGATGTCGAACGTTTTCAAAGCCAAGATGAACACCCTGCTGGACAAGGCGGAAGACCCGGCCGAGATGCTCGACCTTTCGTACGACAAGCAGATGGAGATGCTGCGAAACGTCAAGCGTGGCGTGGTCGAGATGGTCACCACCAAGCGGCGGTTGGAGCTTCAGGCTTCAAAGCTGCAAGAGAACGTCGCCAAACTTGGCAGTCAGGCCCGCCAGGCGTTGGAGGCAGGACGAGAGGACTTGGCCAGGATTGCGCTCGAACGGAAGCAGGCAGCGATTACGGAGCTCGAAGGGCTCGACCAGCAGGTCTCCGGCCTCGAGCTCGAACAGGAGAAGCTGACCCAGGCCGAGCATCGGCTTCAGGCGAAGGTGAATGCGTTCAAGACCAAGAAAGAGATTATCAAGGCCCAGTACAGCGCGGCCCAGGCCCAGGTCCGCATCGGCTCGGCCATGTCCGGTATATCTGAGGAGATGGGTGACATCTCCATGTCCATCGAGCGGGCTGAGAACAAGACCGAGACGCTCCGCGCCAAGGCCGGTGCGATCGACGAGCTGACCGCTGCAGGCGTCCTGGACGACCCGATATCGGGCAGCAAGGATGACCTGACCCGCCAGCTCGAGAGCGTGGCTTCAGCCGGCAGTGTTGAGTCCGAGCTGGCCGCGCTCAAGGCCGGCATGGGTGGTGAGAAGAAGTCGCTGCCGGAGGGCCAGTCATGATCGTTCGCATACTGACCGAAGGACAGTACAACCTTCCGGGAGCCCACCTCGATGAGCTGAACGAGATCGACAATCAGATCGTCGAGGTGGTCGAGACGGAGGACCGCGGGGAGTTCGAGCGACTGCTAAAGGTTATGCTCGACCTGGTCAGGGAGAAAGGTACTCCCGTGCCTGTGGATGAGCTGGTTGAGTCGGACCTCGTGCTCCCGGAGCCGGACATAACGCTCGAAGAGGCCGAGGCGCTGTTTACCGGCGAGGGCCTCCTGCCTGGCTGAGGTTAGCTAACCTCGACTTTTCGCCATCGTCGGGTCGGCATTCCTCCATGGCCCTCCGATGCATGTCATTCTGAGCCTCGGGCGAAGAATCTAAACGTTTGACCACCAGATCGCTATGCGTATTGAGAAGCGCCTAGATTCTTCGGTCGTCCCCCGATGTGGCATCGGGGCCGAGTCGGGACTCCGCTCAGAATGACACCGTTCCAGTTACCCCCGGCACCCATTCGATGGAAAGGGCTTTCCGGCGGGCGGAGACGCCCCAGCGGGGCGTCTCTACAGCCCGATAGATTGTCGCTGTTTTTCGTGGGGATGACACCGCGCCACACGTAGCTATGAAAATTTGCGCATCGGGTTAGCTAGAAGGGTATCCCCCAGAGGGCATACCATTGCTCCAGACTCTTCTCGACCGGTATCTTCTCCTCTTCCATCAGCGCGGCTAACCGCATCTCCGTGGCGTTGTCTCGCTGCCTTTCGCCTGCGAGAACTAACGGGTAAAACGTTCCACGCTTGATGTTGTAGACCCAGTATGCCTTTCGACGCTCGTACTCGAACCCGAACACGGCGGCCAGCAGCCGGTCGCCGTACCCATGCTCCGTGAAGGTCTCGCCGACCATGTGGATGGTCGAGACCAGGTCATCGAAGTCTCGGTCGTCTAGAACGACCCAACGCGTCCCAAAGCCGTCGTCCTTGATCTCGTGGCGGGTTCCCGTGGACTGGCCGCTGATACGGAGAAGGTCCCGAACCTCCGAGTCGAGGCCCTCGAAAAAGCTCGACTCGACGGAGTTGAACACGAGGCCCGCCTTTTCCGTCGGGCGCAAGTCGAGCCTTCCAGCGAGCGAGACTTCGGCCGTGATAATCGAGAAGAACTTCTCTCGATTAGGCTTTCGTAGCTTGCTACGCCCAAGGAGCGTGCCGAGAAGTCCCAACTCTAGACGCCTTCGAACTTTCTCGGGCCTTCCAGGTCAAGCTGCATGTTCCGCAGCCGCTCGATGCGCTTCTCGATCGGCGGGTGGCTGGCGAGCAGCGCCGCCATTTTCTTACCTTTGAGTGCCGAGACGATAAAGAATGCGTTGGCGTGCTCGACCTGCCGCAGATCCTTCTCGGGGATGCGGTACATGTCGTCGCTTATCTTGGACAGGGCCGAGGCCAGTTGGAGCGGCGCTCCTGTGATGATGGCGCCTCCTCGGTCCGCCGCGTACTCGCGATAACGCGATAAGGCAAGCATGATTCCCTCGTAAAAACCCCTCGTCCTCCGGGGGTAATGGGAGGATAATGTGGGGAAAGGGCGTTGGGGCAGCGCCCGGGCGAGGGAGGGGAGGATGTTCCGAGCGCGAGACCCGCAAGAGAGCCTCTGGCAGTCCCGGTTCCTGGTGACGCCGAAGAAGGCTAAGCGCCTGGAGGGGAGTTGGGCCGAGGTTTTCCGAAACGAGGCGCTCCCCCTGATTGACGAGGAGCTCTTTGCTCCGATGTACTGCGCGGACAACGGCCGTCCCAACCGAGCGGTGCAGACCGTCCTCGGGGTCCACCTTCTCAAAGAGATGTTCAACCTCACCGACGGTGAAGCCCTGGAGCAGCTAGAGTTCAACCTGCTCTGGCACCACGCCCTGCGGCTGGACATCGAGGAGACCCACCTGCCCCAGAAGACCCTCCACAACTTCCGAGTTCGCCTGATGCAGCACGATGGTGGCCGGCTGGCTTTCCAGGAGACCACGGACCGGATCATCCAGGCGCTGGGCATACGCACCGGAAAGCAACGGCTGGACTCCACCCACATCATGAGCAACATCGCTACACTCACCCGGCTGGGCCTGTTCTGTGAGACGATGCGGTTGTTCCTGCGGGCCTTGCGCTGGGAGCACCCAGAGCTTCGCCCTGTGGTTCCGGAGGGCCTCCTGGGGCGCTATTTGAAGGAAGAAGACGAGGCGACCCACTACGAGGACGCCCACACGGGGGAGGGTCGGCGACGCTTTTCGGTCTGTGCCCGGGACCTCTACCGGCTGGTGGACCGGTTCCGTGGCACGACTGCTGCCCAGCTGGAGGAGTACCGGCTGCTGGAGCGGCTGCTGCGGGAGCAGTGCCATGTGGGCAAACACCGGGACGGGCGCCCGGGGGACGATGACGACGATGCTGGGGAATGCAAGGTGCCCGTGGCCCTGAAGGACCCGAAGCAGGTGTCCGCCGACTCGCTGCAATCGCCCCACGACCCGGATGTGACCTACAGCGGCCACAAGGGGAAGGGGTACGAGGTGCAGGTGGCGGAGACCTGCCACGAGGAGAACGCCACCCAGCTCATCACCCACGTGGAGGTGACCCCCTCGAGTGGGAGCGACACCGACGTGAGCGTGCCGGTCGTTGACGGGCTCGCGGAGCGGAAGGTCCGACCGGACGAGCTCTTCGTCGACACGGCGTATGGGTCGGGCCGCAACGCCTTCGAAGCCTCGCGCCGGGGAACGGAACTGGTGAGCCCGGTGGCGGGGTCGGCGCCGGGGAACTCGCACGAAGGAGAGCGTGACGGACCACCGCCGCTCACCGCCGCGGACTTCCAGATCGACGTCACAGGGGAGCAGGCCACGGTGTGCCCCGCCGGCCACCCGTCCATCGAGGAGTACGAGTTGGAGGATGCGCCGGAGCGGGTAGAGGTCCACTTTGCCGGGACAACATGCGAGCCCTGCCCCTTGCGGTCCCGTTGCCCAGTGAAGCTGGACCGGCGTGCGGGGGCCTACGTCCTCAAGGCGGATCTGGTGAAGGTGAACATCGAGCGGCGCCGGAGGGCCGAGGCCACCGAGGAGTGGCGCAAGCGGTATGACATAAGGGCCGGGATCGAGGGAACGAACTCCGAGCTGAAGCGCGCCCACGGGCTTGGGCGCTTGCGGGTGCGAGGGGGCCGTCGGGTGCGGCTTGCCGTCTACCTGAAGGCGTTGGCGTGCAACTTCAAGCGGATGGTCCATGCACGCCTGGTGGAGATGGAGAACACGGCTCAGCGGGCGGTCGGGACGGTACCTGCGGTCGCGGCCGCATGAGGGCGCCGCTCCACAGCTTCCACCGGGTGCCCTGAGCCACGGAATGGGTACCGCAACGGGATCACGCTTGTCCTGAGCGCGGCAGATGGTGCGGTGAGGCCAGCAGCCGGCATCCCGTAGCCTCCTCCCTTCCAGGCCCCTTCGCACGCCAGGGTTCATCTCAAACAGGCCTTTTTGCGAGGGAATCAAGGATGATCAGCTGGCTCAAGAAGTAGACTGCAATTGTCCCCAGGTACACCAGCAGCAGATAGCCGCCCCCACCCTCCCTGGCGATCGCGGCCGCCTCCGAACCCTCCGAACAGGCCCATCCAGAACATCATCTGCATAAGGTATCCGGCCATGATTACGATCAGGCTGGCCCAGGTAATGACCATCACGTCCCGGTTCTTGACGTGAGTGAGCTCGTGGGCGAGCACTGCCTCTTGCTCCCGCTCGTCGAGCCGCGACATCAGGCCGCGGGTCACGGCCACCACCGCATTCTTAGGGTTGCGGCCCGTAGCAAAAGCGTTAGGTACGTGCGTCTCCATTACTGCTATCTTCTTGGGCTTCGGCATGTCGGCCATAGCTGAAAGTCGCTCCACCATGGCATGAGCCCGGGCTCCTGCTCAGGGGTGACGACCTTGGCTCCGGTCGTCATCAGCACGATCTTGTCCGATCCGAAGTACTGGAATAGTACCGCGATGAGCGCGAAGATCAGTATCAGTATCGGATTGAGGCCGGCCCAGAAAAGTAGACCGATAAAGGCGACCCATACCATCGCCAACATTAATACCGTGAACGACATCCTGAACGTCAGTTCCCTGTCTCTTCCGTAGCTCCTCTGTCTCATCGTCTCCCTCCTCGCCCGGGTTGCGCCCGTACACTTACGATTATAACGTATTACGTCCGCATCGTGTTACCGCCTGATTAGGGACGAATCGTTGATCAAGGCTCGCATTGACCTGACGTGACGGAGCACTTAGAATATAGTAGTAGCAGCTAGTATTGGAGTCACGACGCGCATCTGGGTGAGAGAATGCCGATATACGAATACACCTGCACGATCTGTTCGAACACATTCGAAAAGCTCCGGCCTATGAGTCAGATGGACGATGAGACTCGATGCCCGGACTGCGGCGGTGAGTCGCCGCGTCAGCTATCGGTCTTCGCCTCGTTCACGACAGACGCCAGTGGCGAGACCATGTCCATGGCCGGCGGTGGCGGTGGCGGTGGCGGTGGCGGTGGCGGTGGCGGTGGCGGTGGCGGTGGCGGTGGCTGTGGCGGTGGCGGTGGCGGTGGCTGTGGCGGTGGCGGTGGCGGTGGCGGTGGCGGTGGCGGTGGCGGTGGCGGTGGCGGTGGCTGTGGCGGTGGTTCCTGCTGAGTCCGAGCAACCAGCCGTCGGCCCGCGTCTCCCACATTCCATAACCCTTCGCTGACACTGCCCTTTACTCGATCCCGCCGTCCCCATTGTCTATTTTCTAGTCCGTCGTGCAAGCTAACCCCGTGTACAAGTTATCGCCGATATATCTGGCGTCGCGTCATTGCTATGTGAAAACAGGGTCGGTGTGGGTGGGCGGTCGCCGTAAACAGAATGTTTTCCGAGCCCCGATGCCGCATCGGGCGAGGAATCTGGGGTGGGGCCTCGGATCCCCAAGTGGTCGGGACTGCTGCAGAAACGCCCAGCCACCCCAGACCCTTCACTCCGTTCAGGGAGACAAAGGCTACTCTTTTTCATCCATCAGGGTGCCGGGGGCAACCTGCATGGACGATTCTGAGGGAGTCCCGATGCCGAATCCGGACTGAGAATGACAGGCCATTAATCGCCTTTCGGACACCAAATATCGGACAGCCCGATTGCAGGAGTCATAGAGCGCTACAGTGATTGAAACACCAGTCGGCGGCAAAAAGTCGCACATCGGGCTGTCTATCTCTTTCTGCCGACCATGAGTAGAGTGTAAGGTAGGCCATCCATCGGCGATTCCTCCCAGTACTGGCGCTCGTCGCCGAACTCGTCTATCGCCAGTAGCTCGCAGCCGGCGTCCATGAGCGCCGACAGGTACTCGCTGGTGGTCCAGTGGAACTCGTAGCTTGGGAGGGAGCCCTTCGGGGTGCCCGGCGCGTTCTCTGAGCGGTCGTACTCCTGAGGCCCCCGGTCGAAATAGCTGAAGGCGATCTTTAGGTCGCTCGCCGAGTCTTGCCAGATTCGGCGGAAGGGATGGTACTCGCTCACCATGAACATCCCGCCTGCTCGGAGAATCCGGCAGGCCTCCGAGTAGTAGGTCTTCAGGTCCGAGACCCAGACGGCGACGTGGCCGCCGGTGTAGACTAGGTCAAAGCTGGTTTCCCGTAGCGAGCTTAGGTCGACCACGTCGGCGCGGACGAATGCCACGTCAAGTCCGAGCTCCGTGACCCTCTCGGCAGCGGTGTCCAGCTGCTTCTGAGAGATGTCGACGGACGTAACCCGCGCTCCCATTCCCGCGAGCGCGAACACCACCAAATTGTCGCCACTGCCGAGTACCGCAACGTGATTCCTCTTTCTCAATCGACATCAAGCTGTCAGTTGGGATGCCAAGGGTGATGCTCACCTTGTTGTCCTTGTCCACGAGGATCTGATCGACGAGCAACCGCAGCACGTCCCTGCGCTTCTCGTCGGGGAGTTCATCGAGCCTGTCGCCGAATTCCCCGGCCCACTGGATGAGATTCTCCATCATGGTCCGCTTCTCAGATGCCACAGACTCCCTGGCACGGAGGTCGTCCAGGTCTGCTCGTGCGGTTTCCAGTCGTTCGGTGATGAACTTGCGTTGAAGGTCGAGCTGGTCCTCTGTGATCTTCCCAGAGACGAACAGGCGAATGGCCCTCTCCTCCTCAGTCTGTATCTTCCGAAGCTCACGTTCTGCTTTGGCGGTCCGTTTCTCCAGGGCACCGTCTTCCTGAGTGTCCATAGCCTCAATGCCGGCGACAATGAGTTCGGGATGCTGGATCATACCCTTGACCTGGCTCCAGACCAACTCCTCCAGGCGTTCCGCCCTGATCATCGCCTGTTTACGGCACAGCCGCCCGTCGCTCAGCATTCCGTAGCAGTGATAGTGGCGTAGAGGAGTGACCCGGTCCTGCCTGTGGCGCTTGCTATTGCGTTTGACGTAGGTGCGGTAGGAGGAGCGGCAGGCAAAGAGCCGGTTGCATTCGACGCACTTAGCGAGGTGTTGGAGCAGGTAGAAGGTCTTGGTGTTGCGCCTGGAGCGTATCTTGCGTTGTTTCTTTAGGGCCTGCGCCCTCTCCCAGGTCTCCTCGTCCACCAGCGGGGGGATGGGGACCTCAATCCAGGAGTCTCTGGGCTGAGGATAGACCGACTCCCCTGCCTCCGTCACAACCCAGCGGGCCTTGCCGTACCACCAGGTGCCTTTGTAGGTCTCGCAGCGCAGGAGGGCGCTGACATACGCCTTGTGCCACCGGGACCCTGGTCTCCTGGTCGGGGCATTGTCCCTTGTAAGCTGTCGGACGATGGCCGTCCCGGTCATGTTTTCATGGACATACATGTGGAAGACGCGGCGGACCACCTCGCCCTCTGGCTCATAGATCTTCAGCTTGCCGTCCTCCCCGGTACGATAGCCGTAGGGCGGTGCGCCCGCTGGTACTCTGCCTCGCTTGGCCGAGTCCCGTTTGCCCATGGTAGTCCTCTCACGGAAGTTGTCCAGCTCTATCTTGCCGATTGCCGCCATGAGCCCAAAGGTCTTCATGTCGATGGCGTCCATGACGGCTTCCAGGTTGATGTGATAAGCCTCCACCACCTCCATGAGGGCTGCGGCGGGGTACATCCCCCGGCTGAGGCGGTCCGACTTCCAGCAGACGATGGTGTCGAACCTTCCCCGTCTGGCGTCGGCCAGCATCCGCTGGAACTCGGGGCGCTTCTTGGACCAGCCCCTGCCTACCTCCTGATAGCGGGCCGTGATGGCCATCCCCTTGCGTTCACAGTAGGCTTCCATCTCACTGGTCTGCTCGGAGATGGACGTCTTGTCCTCGGTGTCCTGGCTCTTGTCGGAGACGCGGGCGTAGATGGCCGCCCTCTTGCCGTGTTCCTGTGTCTGTGCCTTTTTTCTTGCCATGACTACCTCCTTGTCTGTTCGTGCTTGTCTAAACGAAAGAGACCCGCCTCCTGTCGGGAGCGGGTCTGCGAGTAGTACAATCACATCGCACTGCCTGCTCCAACAGGTGGCGCCACGGCCCGGGGTGTTAGCGCATCGCCGGGCCAACCTCTACCCAGCATTTTACCGCTATTGCCGTGGCAACGTCAAAGTGAGAGGTATTCCATTGGCCCAGACTCCTATCGGATCTGCCCCTTGTGCCCCTCGGGTTGCCCGCGCTCATTCCTTGGAACTCTCTACTGTCAGCGTGCCGCTACTTAGCGGAAGTTCTGACTCTATCGAGCCGCGAAGCTCGATCACCTGCCGCGTTCGGTCGATCTCCGCTGCCAGGAGCTCCTCGTCGGGCAGGGTAACGCGATACTCCGCGGCCATCACGTTGTTGGGCAAGCCGTCGAGGGCATACCTCGCCAGCGCCTCATCCTTTTGTGAGCAGAGGACCAGTCCAACGAGCGGGTTCTCCCCGTCTCGGACCCAATGCTTTCGCGCATAGTTGAGGTAGAGGTGCATCTGCCCGGCGTCGGCGTGGGTGAACCCCCCGATCTTGAGGTCGATGACCACGAGACATCGCAGACGCCGGTGGAAGAACAGCAGGTCCACCCGGAACCACTTGTCACCGATTCGCAGACGCCTTTGGCGACCCATGAAGCAGAAGTCACCGCCCAGTTCCAGGAGGAAGGTCTCCAGGTGGCGGATAAGCGCCTCTTCCAGATCGCTTTCGGAGTACTCGTCCTTGAGGTCGAGGAATTCGAGGACGAACGGGTCTTTGATCTCCACGCGATCTTCGTGACGGGGCTTCTGCCCCTCCGTCAGCATGTCAGCCTTGTTCTTCGATAGAGCCGTGCGCTCGTAGAACTGGGAATTGACCTGCCGGTCGAGCTGACGAACGGACCAGCCTCCTCGCAGGGCCTCGGCTTCATAGAATCCACGGGCGCGAATGTTCTTGACTGACAGCAGCCGCACGTAGGCAGACCAGGGCAGCGGAAAGGCTGCGAGAAGCTCTACCAGGCGTATTTCAATGGAGGTGGCGGCCAATTTGCCAGACAGCGTCTGGTAAATCTGGTCGGGTGGATATGAAAGGTAGAACAAGCGCATGTACTGGATGTTCTGGCGGGAGAAGCCGCGTCCAAAACGCTGCGTCAGGTCCGCCGCCAGTCTTCCGATGAGCGCAGTTCCGTACTCAGCCCGCTCCTGTCCTGACTGCTCGAACTCGATGATGCGATGGCCGATCAACCAGTACGCGGCGGTCATGGCGGCATTCACCGAACGGGTGGCAGCGTGCCTGGCGGCATCGACGATCTTCGACACATCTCCAAAGACGACCTGGTACGGAGTATCGAGTTCGCCATCTGTGAGCCTCTTCGTCATGGAACGGTCATCTGCTCTTTCTGCCATAGCGGCCTCCTCTTGGCAGGAATGGACCGGTCTTGCAACGCAGAAGACGCTCCCGCCGACGGGAGGTAGATGCAGCACTCTCAGACGCCACAGTGCCCCTCGCATTCGTTGCCGAAGCCATCCCTTTGTTTGTCCACTCCCAGCGCCGTCTCATCGAGCATGACCGCCTGGGCGAGGGGTATGCGTAGGGGGTGCAGATAGGGCTCCTTAGCGAAGGCCAGCCTACCCCGCATGTTGGAGTCGATCTCCACGGCCTCGGCGAACAGCTTCGGCCACCGGCGCTTGGTCTCCACCCAGCGTTGGCGGGACTGGAAGGGACAGCCGACGCAGGCGGACCGCTCCAGGGGCCTGTCGTATCGATCCTTCCACCATTCCAGGCAGTCCTTCCTGGACATCTCGGCCTCAATGAGGGGGTAGCGGTTGGCTATCCACCTGTGGCGGGACGGCTTCATGCGAATGGCCTCGTCGGTGGAGATGCCCAGCCACAGCTCGACGGTGGTGTCCGCAGGGACTCTCTGTCCCTTGCTGAGTCCGAGGAGATCGCGTATCTTGCGGCGCACGGGCGCGATCTTGTAGTACTCGGTGCACTGCCGTCGCCCCATGCCGTCGCTCTCCCCGTCACGTCCCTTCAGGTAGACAGGAAGGTCCACGAAACTCCGGTTTCCTGAGTGGTTGGTGAGGGCCTTTGCGTCCTTTCGCTACGCCGAGGACCTCCTGCATCCGAAGGCGGATGCGTCCCGAAGGCGCGCGCCCTTCTTTGACCAGCATGGACAGGTAACCGGGGCTGATCCCGGCCTTCCCCGCCAGCCAGTTCTGGGAGCGGCCCAGCAGCGCCAGCCGCTCCCAGAGGGCCGCTGTGTTGAGCCGGACGACGGTGCGTCTCCGACGCCTCCGGGGGTCTTCCGATTCTTCGATGTGGTCCAAACTCATGTTTCTGAGACCTCCTTTCAGGACGGGGCGAGAGCCGCTGCTCCACTCCCGTCCCGTGCCGGATATTGGGCGCCCAGCAGATGGGCGGGCTCCCAGTCGCCGGGGGAGCGCCAGGCCCGTCCCAGGGGACCCAGGGCATCGAGGGCGGCCCTGTGAGAGACCCACAGGGGTATTCTGATCCCGGTCCGGTCCATCTCCTCCCGGGCCACCCGCAGGAAGTGGGTCGCCGCCAGGTCGTCGTCGAAGACGACCAGGACGGCGGGCTGTGCGCCGTGGTCGTCGGTGGGCCTGTGGGATGAGTAGTAGCGCAGGTATGGCGCGAGGCGGGCTGCCATGGTCACGGGCCGCACCGCCCTTCTCTCCCATTCCAGGAAGAAGGGCCAGGTCACGGGGCCTCTGCGCAGGACCCCGAAGGCGTCGGGGTGGATGGAGCGGAGCTTCTCACCGTGCCGGAAGTACCTCGACGCCCTTCGGGACGGGTCGAGCTGGGCCACCTCCCAGCGCAGGGCGCGGCACTGCCGGGCCAGCGCCGCTATGAAGGCGTGGACCGCCCCCGTGTGCTCGGCGTTCCTGACCAGTTGCCTGCTCCTGGCCCCGGAGACGTTGCGCCATGAGGCTGGGCCTTCGGGGTCCAGGGGCGCGACGCTCCAGCGCTTCCGGGCCACACCCACCGAGGTACGGTCCCTGCGGGCCAGCAGCACCAGTCCCTGGTCGGTGAGGTCCAGACGGCCTGCCTGCCTCTCAGACAGGCGGCTTGCTGCGGGAACGCCTGGCTCTACCTGGCGGGTGGACAGGTTGTCAGCGGATAGCCGGGTCACGAGGCCGAACGCTTCCAGCGGAGTCACAAGCTGGGACGCCCGTGGCTCCGAGACGGCCAGCAGGCTCGCCAGGTCGTTGGGCGATATCCAGGGCCAGTCGTAGAGCAGGTCGAGGACGCGCTTCTGCTCCCATGTGGCAGCCACCGGACCGCGCCTACTTCCTCCACAGTCCGAAGGTGAGGACGCGGCGCAGCCACCGCCGCAACAACGCCCGGTTCCGCTCCGCCCGCACCCGCTTGAGGTCCTGCGTCCGCTCCCAGACCTTATCCCGCCGGTCGAACTCGTCCCAGGGGAACGAGGCCGGAGGCAGCGTCAGCTCGTGCTCCCCGACGAGGACGATCTCCATCTCCAACATTGGCTCCTGAACCTCCGTCCTGTCCAGCGTGGTGCAGGTCTTGAGGAACTCGGCCCGCACCCTCCGCCACTCGACGATCACCGGCGCCGCATCGCCGTACACCAGGTCCTCGTCGGGTTCGGCCTCCGGGGTCACCAGCTGGGGATACGTCCTTGGGCGAACGTACCTTCGCTTCGTCGGCTCGGTCTCTGCTCCGGTCGGAGAGGGCGTCTCGGACTCGCTCCTTCCCGCCTCCAACCGCACCAGCCGCCGCTCCACGTGCCGCATCGACCTTGCGTGCTCCTCCCTGAGCGCCTTGACCTCTCCCACGACGGCTTCGAGTCCGCCGCGCAGCTCCCGCTCCAAAGCAGACATCCGCTCCACCAACGCATCGACCCGATCCCGCTGCTGGGCAGCAGCCGAGCCGCCCCCCAGCAGCAGGTGCCGCTCCAATGCGGCGCTCAGTCGAGCAGTGAGCCTGCCCGACTCGACCGCCCTTGATACAGTTCTGTAGCTGACTCCCAGGGCCTGCGTCGCCTTCGCGCCGTCTTCGGCGTCAATCATGTCCCTCAGCAACGCCTTCAGTCGCATCTCCCGCAGGCTCTCCAGGCTCCGACTCGACCCTGGGTACAGATCCTCCTCGTACATCATCCCTGTCTCGCCCCGCACCGGCGCTTTGTCCACTTTCGCAGGGAGGGCTGTCCAACTGTCGTGGAAGGAACCCCGGAGACAAAGTGCTCGCAGGCTACCTCCTGTAGGGGGGCGTTCCACGCCTACGCCAGCTTGCCCACGACCTCGATTACAATCCGTCCACCGGACTCAAATCCCTGTACACGGGTATCACACCACAACCGGCCCTCCATTTATCAGGCCCTGCAAGGGGGGACTCTGCGCGAGCCCGGGCACGCCGAAAGGCCCCCCTCGCTCACCATTCCTAAGCGCGTTTCGACTCCCCAGACTCGGTGGGAGGCAGACGACCCCATCGACGAGGAGGGAAAGACGTGGGAGTTCCATCAACCGCCCGGCGGATCCTTGGCAGGGCCGGCGGAAGGACCAGAAGGCTGATTCCCCTGGCCCCATGTCCTGTAGAGGGCTGTCCCATAGGGAGTTGCACACCCCCGATTCCAGCCTCCACGTCCAATTGCTCGCTCCGATGTAGCCCCAACCCCCCGACTTCCCTTTTTGCAACTGCGTCCCATTTTTCGGAACCGGCCCATTCACAAATTGCTCGCTAAGACGGCCCCGACTTCCCTCTTTTCTCGCCACTTTCAGGTTCAATACAGCCCCCGACTTGTATTTCTGGAACTGACGCAAATCCCTGTACACGGGTATGACACCACATCCGGCCCATTTCCTCCCATGGTGTCCCGCCCCACGACCCCTCAGACTCGGCGGCAGGCAAACCGGCGGTGACAGCCGGACGCGTGCTCACGCCCGCCCGGCGAAGAGAGATATGAAGGAAAAGAGCAGACAGAACGGGCGACGGATGCCCGAAGAGGACGCCTCCGAGTTCGGGGTGGTCAGGATCATCTCCAGGCCCGCCCCCGACGCGGAGGACCGGCTGCGCCGCCTCTTCACCCTGCTGCTCGAACACGCAGTCAGGGAGAGGCAGGCTCCGTCCGAGAAGGATTCCCTTCCAGGGGCGGAACTCGCTGGCGACGACATCGAGGCGGAAGCCTGATGCGGCCGGAATCGTTCCCCACCGACGACAGCCTGGGCCGGAGTGTCCAACCCGCATCTGCGCCGCTCCCGGCGAGCGAAGGCGCACTCGGCGAGCGCAACGTCCCCTACCAGACCGTGTTCGGGGACGTGTCAAAGATCATCGACGCGGCCAGGGACTCGGCCGCCCGCTCGGTGAACGCCGCCATGACCGCCGCGTACTGGCTGATCGGACGCCGCATCGTCGAGTTCGAGCAGTCGGGAGAGGAGCGGGCCGAGTACGGAGCCGCGCTCATTGAACGACTATCGGAGGACCTGACCGGGCGGTTCGACCGCGGCTTCTCCCGTCAGAACGTCCAGAACATGCGTCTGTTCTACCTCTCCTACCCACCCAACAAGATTCGCCAGACACTGTCTGGCAAATTGCCTGCATCCCCTCGATGGCGGATTCGCCAGACGCCGTCTGGCATATCCGAAGCCGCTTCCATCGGGCTGGGCTTCGACGACCTTCTGACGGCCTTTTCGCTGCCCTGGTCAGCCTACGTGCGGCTGCTGTCGGTCAGCAACGAGAGCGCCCGCGAATTCTACGAAGCCGAGGCGCTGAGAGGCGGATGGTCGGTCCGCCAGCTCGACCGGCAGATTGGCTCCCAGTTCTACGAGCGCACCGCCCTATCCAAAGAACAGGGCCTCCATGCTGACGAGCGGACAGAGGGAGCGTCCCGAATACCTTGCGCTCCCCGGCGAGCAGATCAAGGACCCCTTCGTCCTGGAGTTCCTCGACCTCAAGGATGAGTACTCCGAGAACGACCTGGAAGAGGCGCTCATCCGCCACCTGGAGTCATTCCTTCTGGAGCTGGGTGACGACTTCTGCTTCATAGGCAAGCAGAGGCGGCTGCGCGTCGGAGGCCAGTGGTACCGGGTGGACCTGCTGTTCTACCACCGGAGCCTGAGATGTCTGGTGGTCATCGACCTGAAGATCGGGGCGTTCACCCACGCCGACGCCGGGCAGATGCACTTCTACCTGAACTATGCGCGGGAGCACTGGGTACGGGAGGGCGAGAACCCGCCCGTCGGACTGATCCTCTGCTCCGAGAAGGACGAGGCGCTGGCCCAGGATGCCCTTGAGGGGCTGTCGAACAACGTGCTGGCCGCGGAGTATAGAATCACCCTGCCCGACGAGGAGCTTCTGGCGGCGGAGCTTGACCGGACGAGGCAGGCGATGGAGCTTGCGTGGCTCGATGACGTCGGAAGCTCTAATGACACGCCCCACGATGAAAGAGGAGCAGCCCGATGAATAGGCGCGAAGGAGAAAGCATCCGGCGCATTCGAGATGCGGTATCTCTCGGACTCCTTGAGGAGCCGTTTAGCCCACGAGATATGAATGACGCATTGGCCATTCATTGGGGAGGAACGTTCCTCCCCAAGCATCGAGTCGGCAACCCAGGCGACAATACGGAGCTTTTTGTGCGGCTCAGCCGTCGCCCCGGTTTGTATCGCCTCGCGTCAGAGCAGGACACTACCGAGAGCCGCCGCGCTTTGACGCCCGCCCGCCGATAAGGGTATGATGGGAGCAGAAGTTGGCCAGGCGATGCAGCAAACACCTCGGGCCGTGGCACCACCTGCGGTTACAGGTGATGCGAATAGATTGTACTACTCGCAGACCCGCTCCCGACAGGAGGCGGGTCTTTTCTAGTTTCAAGGGCTACGAGAGGAGGCAGTCATGGCGAAAACCGCCTATAGGAAGACGGAACCGAATCTCGCGGCCATTTACGCCCGCGTCTCGGACAAGAGCCAGGACGCGGAGGACAAGACCTCCATCTCCGAGCAGATCAGCGACATGGAGGCCCACTGCAAGCGCAGGGGGCTGACCATCGTCGCCCGCTACCAGGAGGTGGGCAGGGGATGGTCGAAGAAGCGCCCCGAGTTCCAGAGGATGCTGGCCGACGCCAGGCAGGGACGCTTCGACACCATCGTCTGCTGGAAGTCAGACCGGCTAAGCAGGGGCATGTACCCCGCCGCCGCCCTCATGGAGGTCGTCGAGGCCCACCGCATCAATCTCCAAGCCGTCATGGACGCCATCGACCTGAAGACCTTCGGTCTCATGGCCGCAGTCGGCAAGATAGAGTTGGACCCTCCCCGCCGGTACTACAGGTGCTACGGCTATCAGCAGATGCGCCTACAGTGCCGGGCGAAGCCGATGATCCGGGCCGAGCGACTGGAGAGCCTCGTCTGGGGCGAGGTCAAGAATGCCCTGGAGAATCCCGGCCTGATCGTCGCCGGCATCGAGGCCCTGAACGCCCAGGAAGACGGCGGCGGATTGGCTGAAGAGGTCGCCCTGGCGGAGCGCGACCTTCAGAAAGTCCAGATGGAGGAGGACCGCGCCATCAGGCTCTACGTGTCGGGGAAGATTACCGAAGACCAGCTGGACCGTCAGCGAAGGTTCATCACGGAACGGCTGGAGACGCTCCGGGCAAGACTGGACGAGTACCGCTCTCAGCAGACGGCGCTGGCCGAGAAGCGCATCCTGATGGAGAACATCGTCACCTGGGCCGAGAAGATGGGCGACAGGCTGGACGACCTGTCCGACGACGGACGCCGCAAGGTGTTGGAGCTTCTTCTCGACGGGGTGACCATCGACCGCGACAACAACGTCGAGATCACGCTGGCTGTCCCCACGGAAGAATTTGTCTCGATTGAACCATCGGCATCAGATTCTCGCTGTAGAACTCGTCCACGCTCTCGATAATGGCTTCAAGGAGCTTGCCTGTGGGGGTGTCGTCGGCCTGCTCGGTGATGGAGACCACTCGGATGCCTCTGCGTCTCAGCATGGACCAGATGCAACCGACACAAAAACCTGCGGTACTCCTGGGCGGTTGATTTGGATGCAGCGAACGGAGACGGTCGCATATCCTAGCTGGACCCTGAACACTCACAGACCCTTGCCAACCTGAAGAGTCGCATTATAACAGCGGCGGACGAGGACGCATTCGCGGGCGAGCGGATCGAGAGCGTCGACGAACTGGACGACTACTACGAGGAGATCGGCGCTTACGCGGATATCACCCCGGACGACGGTGAGACCACGCCTTTCACACCCGCCGACCCGCCGCCTGTGCCTCCGTGCGCCAACGGCACGGCAGTGTCCGGCCCGGGCGTCAATCGCGCCCTGGTGCACGACTGTGGTGTGCGCTTGCTGCCAAAGACACCCTGGCGGGCGCAGCAACCCTGAACTGGAGCGCTGACACCGCTCTCACCGGCTGGGACGGCATTACCACTGGCGGCACTCCGGGCCGAGTCACAGAGTTGGAGCTTGAGTCGAGCAGCCTGACGGGGAGCATTCCCGCCTCGCTGGGTCGGCTGTGGGAACTGCAATCGTTACGACTGGGGACGAACTCCCTGGCAGGCCCGATGCCCCGTGAGCTGGGGCTCCTCACCAATCTGACGCACCTGTACCTGGGCAACAACCAGCTTACGGGGGAGATATCCGGGAGCTTGGACGATCTGACTACTCTCAGCCTGGTGCGTCTGGCGGGGGGCAACTCGTTCACGAGGTGTATACAGGTGGGTCTGCAAAGCGTCGCTGACCACGACCTCGGCGATCTGGGCCTGCCCTACTGTGCGCCTGCAGCTAGCCTTCGCTCTAGGATTGGGATTGTCCTGAGTAGGCTTGTCAGCTTCAGGCAGTCGTTTCCGGTTACCCAGCCGTATCTAGGTCCACCGCCCACGAGTACCGCAGTTTTTGGTGTCTATTGAATAGCATTGAACATCTGTCCCCACCAGTCCCTCCGCTACCAGGGTCATCGGCCTACTGGTTGCGGTATTCATGGCGACGGCCCTCTTTGGAGGGGTGGTATATGCGGAGTCGCCCGACGAAGAGCCGCCACGCATAGACGGGGAACGCACGAAGGAAATCGAACACAGTGACCCTTACTCTCTGCAGAGTACAGGTTGGACGTGTGAGCATGACGTGACGTAACCTTAAAAAGTGTGTAAACGGTCAGGCGGTGTACCCTCTCTCTGAACAACACGGGCTCAAGGCCCAAGAGAGGAGATACACCGCCTATGGGAAAGAGAAGCACTAGGAGCAGGTCGGAGTCAAGGCCGGAGTGGGAGCAGTTGGAGGATTGGGTGCGAGGCCATGTCCAGCGGCTGATCCAGGAGTTGCTGGAGGAAGAGGTGACGGAGTTTCTAGGAAGGGCGAAGTCGGCCCGCAGGTCTGAGTCGGACAACGAGAGAGGCTATAGGAACGGATACGGCAAACCCCGAAGGCTTACGCTGAGTTCGGGAACGGTACAGCTGAGGAGGCCGCGAGTCCGCAACACCGAAGAGGAGTTCGAGAGCCGGCTGCTGCCGCTGTTCGTCAACAGGACCAGGAAGGTTGCTGAGTTGACCCCCCAGTTGTACCTACATGGCCTTTCCGAAGGTGACTTCGACCTGGCGGTGCGGGGACTGCTGGGAGAAGAGGCACCGATATCGGCGAGCACGGTAGCCCGGTTGAAGGATAAGTGGAACGATGAGCTTGCCCAATGGCGCGCTAGGCCCCTGGATGACCTGGAAGTGGTGTACATGTGGGTGGATGGAGTCTACGTCAAGGCTGGTCTTGAGCGGGAGAAGGCGGCGATCCTGGTGGTGATGGCGGCCCTGAGCGACGGAAGGAAGGTGGTGGTGAGCGCGATTCCCGGATACAGGGAGTCCATAGAGAGCTGGTCCGATGTGCTCAGGGACATGAGGCGCCGCGGGCTGGAGTGCCCAAGACTGGTAATTGGAGACGGACATCTGGGCATCTGGGGAGCTCTGCGCAACGTCTATCCTCAGGCGGCCGAGCAACGCTGCTGGAACCACAAGATCCTAAACGTGCTCGCCAAGCTTCCAAAGCGACAACAGGACCAGGCCAAGCTCATGCTGCGTACTATCCCCTACGCGCCGACTCGGACAGAGGCTGAGCGGCTCAGGACGGTGTTCACCAGGTGGTGCGGCGACCATTCCTACGAGGCGGCCTCAGAGGCCTTGGAGCGGGACTGGGACCGCATGGTCACCTTCTATGACTTCCTAAAGGAGCACTGGGGGCACCTTCGCACGACGAACCCGGTAGAATCACCCTTCGCGGCCCTCAGGCTTCGGACCGATGCCGCCAAGCGCTACAAGAGGGTCGATCGGGCGATAGCGGTGATCTGGAAAATGTTGATGGTCGCCGAACAGCGCTTCAGGCGTCTGAAGGCCCCTGAGTTGATCGAAGACGTCTATCTCGGTGCACAGTATGCGGATGGAATCGCCATTGAATCAACGGCTGAGAAGGTCGCCGCCTGATGTCGTTTACACACCTATTGACGTAACCTCCATGACGTACACCATCCGCACAACTCGGGTCACTATCCTGGGCGAATCAATGTGGAGGGAGAGACGACTTGCAACGTGACGATGAACAACATCATCGTAACCGTAGAGCTGCAGAAGAAGAGGTGCCTGTGGATCTTTTGCGTATGGGATACGGTCGATGTCACCGACCCGCCGGAAGAGGGGTGCATCTACGTTGAGGCCAAGGCCAACATCCCCTGTGAACCCGGGACATATCGCGGTAGAATCAACTCCACCCTCATCTGGCCCAATGGGGATTGGTCGTTCATGTACTGGATTGGTGCGTTGAGGACACTCGACTGCGACTGATAGCGACTTAGGCTCCTGTGGCACATAATCAACGGCTCCAGTCTAACCCACCGGAGCCGTTAGCCTTGGGAGGAAATATGGACACGACGATATTGCTAGCGGTCATCTTGATCCTCTCGGTGGCTTTGCTGGTCGCCAATTTGCCAAGACTACAACGGCCCAGGCGGAAGATTACGAAAGCCAGACCGGAGACATTGGAGTGGACGGTAGGTCCCGACCAGAAAGACTTTCTGCTAGTCAACAGTCGAGCCTTCTACGGAACTATAGACGGCTTCGAGTACGAGGAGGGGTATGTCTACCGCCTAAAGGTGAAGGAGTATGACTTGGGCAGCAGTCGGTACGGGTATAGGCTCATTGACGTAGAAAGCAGGGAAAAGCTGTAGGGTGCATAATCAGGGCTCGTTCATCAGTAAGCCCGTGAGCATTGCCTCGACCATGACCTGATGTCCTCGACAGGCAGTCCGTGCTCTGTTCGGGAAGCGCTACATTCGTCCACGACATGGGCACCGGTCAGGCGTCATATGGTGATTACTTCCTCCAGTCTACCGATCGGTTCACTGACACACTGCTGAAGGAGGCCTCAAATGTCCCAGGCGTCCACATGTGAAACCGCTGTTGGACGGGAGCTTAGACTACAGGATCGACTGACCGCCCTCAGGAATTTGAGGCCGGGCACTCGATTGTCATGGCCGGAGGGCGACCTTTCACGGGTGATGTTTCGCGAACTTCTCAGTTTGCCGGAGAGCATTGATGTTCTGCGGTGGCTTGAGGCTGAAAGGGGCGTTGACGTCGCCCTGCTGGCCCTAGAACGGACCCTGGAAATAGCCGAGCAGATGTACGGTGCCCAGAACAGAATTGTCTCCGGTATGCTCACAAGCGAGCAAGAACGGCAGGCACAGCAGTCCCTTCAAGACAAGTATGGTCCCATGTATGGCTCACTGCTTCAATCCGATGAAGATTGGGCTGTCTCCAAGAGGTGGGGCGATACCGTCGATGGCCCGTCAGAGCATCGCCGTCTTGTGGATGCGCTAATGCGGTTTCGCCGGAAGATTGGTCTGCCGACGGAGACCTCCCCAAGCCGGTCGCAGGTCGATCCGGGACCGGATACGCTCCTTGCCGATCTGCTGAGGCTGCCGGATTCGACAGACCCGGTACGGTGGCTTCAGGACCACCGTTTGTCCCTTGCTGCTCGTCTCGTGCTGGAACATCTCCTACAGCGAGTAGTCCCAATGGAAGATCTCGTTGTCTCTGCAATAAACGGCTCCCCACTCCGTTCGATACGTCCGAGAGTCCACATCCGCTCAAACGGTCGTCTCCATGTAAAGGTACGGCAAATTGATATTCTTGAGCTTGGCTTTGCCCTTCACTTAAGGGTCCGACTCACCCTTCCAAGGGGATGGTCCTCCGCGAAACAGCCGGGGATTATCCGGCAGTGGGAAGGCTTCAGAAGTATCAGAGACAATGCTGGCCACCACTACGTGGTGCAGGTTGCGTCCATGAACACCTCCAACCAGATGTGGTGGTGGAATGGGGATCAAACACTCGTCTGTTGGCCCGCGCTTGAAGACGCGCGGGAATTGACCCTGGAGGCCCAACCGGCGTATCTGTCCCTGTACCGGCCCCCAAGCGAAGGGGGTTCCATTATACCGCTGCCGGGACCTAGCCTGGGCGAAGTAAGCTGTACGGCTGTTATCGGCGAGTAGGACGATCCTGGTTGCAGGCCACCTGAATTGCAGGGTCTCGTAGCTGTCTATACGGCGGCTTAAGCCCAAGAGGACTTTGAGATGCTTGCTACAGTTGCGCTCTGAGTCGGTATAGGCCCCATCCCTATTCCGGTTTGCCCGGCGCAACAGCAAGAGCAGCGATGATTCCGGGCAACGAAAAAGACTCCTATAATAAGGGAAGGGGGGCCGCTAGGTCCTAGCGGCCCCCCTCTTGCGCACCCGGTCAGCGCCCTGCGCCTGCCTAGCCAGCAGGCAGGCCGATCAACTCCTCCTCTCTTTCCTGTTCCAAACTGAGCGCCCACTCGAATAGGGAGAGGGACGCAGCTTCCTTCTTGCCGCGACGGCTCTGCTTCTCCACCGGTTCCTCGGCCATGAACTCTCCCCAGGAGAACAGCGACTGCTGCGTCTCTGGGGCTTCGTCGTGGTGATGGCCGTTGGCTGCGCCAACCTCTACCGTGGCTCCCGTTCCGTTCCGATGCGCCCCGACCACCACTGGCTCCGGCTCAACCTCCACCGCGTGCCACCCTTCGTCCACCAGCAGCTCCTCTGAGAGGGCCTTGGCCTGTCTTGCCTGAGCGAAGACCTCCTCCACCGACTCCTCTTCTTCCTCCCCCTCACCGTTGACGATCTTCCTTGCCAGGGCCAGCATCAGGTCGTCTCCGTCATCCCCATAGGCCGCAAGCCCGTCCTCGGGCAGCTCCCCTTCTACCGCCAGGGAGCTTTGCAGCTTTTTGGCGACCAGTTTCAGAGCGTCGCTTTGCAAGGTTCCCCTGTAGGCCATGAACACCACTCTTACCGGCCGGGTCTGGCCGATGCGCCACGAGCGGCGTGACGCTTGCCGCATGGTGTAGACCGAGTAGTCGCACTCAGTTCTGCAATCGACACAACATCCTCGGTCGGGATGGCCAGGGTCAGGTTGACCTTGTTGTTCCGGTCGATGGTGGCCCCGTCGAGAAGGAGCTCAAGCACCTCCCTGCGCCCCTTGTCGGACAGGCCGTCCAGCTTGTCTCCGGCCCGTTGCGTCCATTCGAAGACGTGCTCCGCCAGCGCCCGCTTCTCCGCCTGCGCCGACTCCCTGGCACGGTGGTCGTCCAGCTTCGCCCGGAGCGTCTCCAGACGTTCCGTGATGAACCTGCGCTGATGGTCGAGCTGCTTCTCGGTGATCTTCCCCGACACGAAGAGCCTGATGGCCCGGTCCTCCTCCATCTGGACCTTTTGCAGGTCGCGCTCCGCCTTGGCGATCTCATCGGCCAGTCCGCCGCCCTTCGCCTGGGCGTCCAGGGCCTCGATGCTGGCGACGATAAGGTCCGGGTTCTCCAGCATCTTCTTGACCTCGCCCCAGACCAGCCCCTCAAGCAGTTCCGCCCTGATGTAGGGGCGCTCCCGGCACCTGACGCCCTCGTTCATCATTCCGTAGCAGTTGTAGTAGCGTCGGGGAGTGTCCAGCTCGTAAATGTAGGTCTTGCCGTCGCGCGTGGCGCTCTGGCGTCTGTTGGCCCGGCAGCCCATGAGAAACCCGCACTCGGCGCACCTGACCAGGTGCTGCAAGAGATAGAAGAGCTTGGTGTTGCGGCCCGAACGGGTCAGCCGGCGCTTCTTGGCCTCCTGCGCCTGCTCCCAAATCTCATCGTCCACGATGCGCGGGAAGGGCACCTCGACCCACTCGTCCTCCGGGCGGCCGTATCTCCTCGTCCCGTGCTCGGTGGCGACGTGGCGGACCTTTCCGAACCACCAGGTGCCCCTGTAGGACTCGTGCCTCAAGATGCGAGTGACGGTGCCGTCCAACCACTTCCCGACGGCCCTGGGCGTGGGGACTCCCTCGGCGGTCAGCTGCTTGGCAATGAGCCGAGCCCCCATTCCCTTGTGGACGTACATGTGGAAGACGCGGCGGATGACCTCGGCATCGGCCTCCACGATCTCCGGCCTGCGGCCCTCTCCGAGCCGGTAGCCGAAGGGGACGTTGTTGACCGGGATGCGGCCCTGCTTGGCCGAGCCGCGCTTGCCCATCGAGGCCCTCTCCCGGAAGTTGTCAAGCTCTATCTTGCCGATGGCGGCCATCAAGCCGAAGGTCTTCATGTCGATGGCGTCCATCACGGCTTCGAGGTCTATCTGGTACGCCTCGATGACCTCCATGAGGGCGGCTGCGGGGTACATGCCCCGGCTGAGCCGGTCTGACTTCCAGCAGACGACGGTGTCGAAGCGTCCCCGCTTGGCGTCGGCCAGCATCCTCTGGAACTCCGGGCGGTTCTTCGACCATCCCCTGCCCACCTCCTGGTAGCGGGCCGTGATGGTCAGCCCCCTGCGCTGGCAGTGCGCCTCCATGTCGGAAATCTGCTCCGATATGGAGGTCTTTTCCTCCGTGTCCTGGCTCTTGTCCGAGACGCGGGCGTAGATGGCCGCCCGTTTCGTCGCCGTCTTCCTATCGGTCCTCATCGCCATGATTGCCTCCTTCTCGTATTCCCCTGAAATAAAAGAAGACCCGCCTCCTGTCGGAAGCGGGTCTGCGAGTAGTACAATTACTTCGCACTGCCTGCTACTACAGGTGGCGCCACGGCCCGGGATGTTCACGCATCGCCGGGCCAACTTCTTTGTCTGCCCTCCATTTTACCCCGCTGGACAGGGGGGCGTCAAAGCGCGTCCCCGCGCCGCCGATGCCATTGGCGTGCCATTGTCGGTGCCTCGCTCATCTCTTCGGGTTGTCCTCCGAGAGGGCTTCCCCCGCCGTCGGTGGCGGGCCGCGCAGCTCCATCGCCTGCCTCGTCCGGTCAAGCTCCGCCGCCAGCATCTTCTCGTCGGGCAGGGTGATCCGGTACTCCGCGGCCATCACGTTGTTCGACAGCCCCTCGAGGGCGTACTGGGCCAGCGCCTCGTCCTTCTCGGAGCAGAGGATCAGTCCCACGGGCGGGTTCTCGCCCTCGCGCACCCAGCGCTCGCGCGCGTAGTTGAGGTAGAGGTGCATCTGCCCTGCGTCGGCGTGGGTGAACGCCCCGATCTTCAGGTCGATGACCACGAGACATTTCAGGCCCCGGTGATAGAACAGCAGGTCAACCCTGTACCACCGGCCGCCGACGCGCAGACGCCTCTGCCTGCCCATGAAGCAGAAGTCGTCTCCCAGCTCCATGAGGAAGGTCTCCAGGTGGCGTATGAGCGCCTCTTCGAGGTCGCTCTCGGAGTATTCGTCCTTGAGATCGAGGAACTCCAGGACGAATGGGTCCTTGATCTCCTCCTCGGGCAGAACGGCGTCTCCGGGGCTGGGCTTCCGTCCCCGCGTGAGCATGGCGGCCCTGTTCCTCGAGAGGGCCGTGCGCTCGTAGAACTGGGAGCCGATCTGCCGGTCGATCTGCCGGACCGACCATCCGCCTCTCAGCGCCTCCGTCTCGTAGAACTCGCGGGCGTTCTCGTCCCTGACGGACAGGAGCCGCACGTAGGCGGACCAGGGCAGCGGAAAGGCGGTCAGCAGGTCGTCGAAGCCCACCTCGACGGAGGGGGCTTCCAATTTGCCAGACGGCGTCTGGAGAATCTGCCGTTCGGGGAGTAGAGCCAATTTTGCAGACGGTGTCTGGAGAATTCGGTCGGTCGGATAGGCTAGGTAGAACAGGCGCATGTTGTAGATGTTCCGAAGTGAGAAGCCGCGTCCAAACCGCACGGCCAGGTCCTCCGCCAGCCTTTCGACGAGCGCCGCTCCGTACTCGGCCCTGTCCTCTCCCGACTGCTCGAACTCGACGATGCGCCGTCCGATGAGCCAGTAGGCGGCGGTCATGGCGGCGTTCACCGAGCGGGCGGCCGACTCCCTGGCCGCGTCGATGATCTTCGACACGTCCCCGAAGACGGCCCGGTACGGAGCGTCGAGCCCGCCGTTCGGCGCCGTCTTCTTCACCATTCGCCGCTCCGACTTATCCGGCTTGTTTGGGAAGCCCATCAGTCCTGCTCCTCGCCGCCGTCCGGCGACGGGTCCGTCCCCGGAGCGGGCGTGTCCGTGTCGTCCTGGGCCAGCCTGAGCAGGATGGTCCCGAGGCGGCGCAGCCGTTCCTCGGCGTCGGGCGCGGGCTTGAAGTCGATCCCGACGACCCTCATCTCCGGGGCGTCCTTGGCGGGCTTCTCCCGTCTTTTCCGGTGGTTCTTCTTGGTGGTATCTTTCATGTTGCGTAGTCGCAGCGGCGTCCGGTGGGCCGCTGGCCTCTCGTTGCGGGTTTGCGGCTGGTCCGGCGGCGCCGACGGTAAGGGGGCGAGCGCCGGCCGGACTCCATGCCGTCTCAGGCCCCGCCGTGCCGCCGTTGCGCCTGCGCCCGGCGGGGCCTCTGGTCTAGCTCTCCTCCCTGAAGAAGGACATCTGCAAGCCCTCGCCGATGAGGATCTGCAGGCCGCCGGGTATCCGGCAGGCGAAGCGGACGATGGAGAGCATCGCTCCCCCTGCGGGCTCGACGCCCTTGCGCCAGCGGGACACCTGCTTGGGGTCCACGCCGAGGGCTCTGGCGAAGCCGCGCCAGCTGAGGCCGGCGGCCTCCTTGAGGCGCTCCAAGCGCTTGGGGAAGTCCTCCATCAGGACGCCGCTCTCCAGGGGCTGCGTCCCATCGGCTCCGGGGCTGTGATGTGGGGTCCCGTCGAAACGGGCCGTACCGTTAGTGTTGTTGTTCATCGCTCTCCTCCAATCTGAACAGGTCGTGAAACTCGTCTACTTGGAGGGCCTTGAGCATCCGGCGGCGGATGCGACCGGAGGGAGCGCGCCCCGTGTTGACCAGCGTCGACACGTAGCCGGGGCTGACCCCGACCTCCCTGGCGAGCCAGTTCTGGGAGCGGTTCAGCAGAGCCAGCCGCTTCCAGAGGGCCGCCGTGTCGAGCCGGACGACGATCCGTCCTCCGCGCCTCCGGGGGCCTTTCCGCTTATGGGTGTCCTGTGATGGCATGGTTCTCTCATCGCTCCTCGTTCATTGGGGCGGCAGGGCCTGGGGCGAGTTGCTGTCGCCGGGCGCGCGCCATGCGCGTCCCAGCGGCCCCAGGGCTGCCACGGCCTCCCTGTGGGAGACCCACAGGGGGACGTTGACCCTGGTGTGGTCGATCTCCTCCCGCGCCACGCGCAGGAAGTGGGTGGCGGCGATGTCGCTATCGAAGACGACCAGGACGGCGGGCCGCGTTCCGTGGTCGTCGGTGGGCCTGTGAGAAGAGTAGTAGCGCAGATAGGGGGCGAGACGGTCCGACATGGTTGAGGGCCGCACGGCGCGGCGCTCCCACTCCAGGAAGAAGGGCCATGATGGCGTCGCCTTTGCGAAGAATTCCGAAGGCGTCGGGGTTGACGGAGCGCATCCGGTCGTCGTGCCTGAAGTAGCGGGAGGCCCTCCTGGGCGGGTCGAGCTGGACGACCTCCCACCCCAGCAGGGGGCCCTGCGCTGTGAGCGCGGCCAGGAAGATGTGGACGGCGGCGGTGTGCTCGACGTTCCTGAGAAGCTGTCGCGTCCTCCTGCCGGTGAGATTGCGCCACTCCAGGGGAGCCTCGTAGTCCTCGGGGGCGATGCTCCACCTCTTTCGGGCGACGGCTACGGAGGTGCGGTCCCTGCGGGCCAGCATCGCCAGCCCCCGGTCGGTGAGGGCCAGCCGTCCGCCCGCGCCCGGAGGCCGGGCCGCGAGTCCGAAGCCTTCGATGGGTATGACGATCTGGGACGCCCTCTGGGGCGAGACGTTCATCAGCCCGGCCAGCTCCCCGAGGGCGATCCAGGGCCAGTCGGAGATCAGGTCGAGGGCGCGCTTCTCGGCGGGCTTCAGCAAGACGGGCAGCATGTGGTCGGGGATGTCCCAGCCCGGCCCCTCGACGGCGAGGTCGTCGGGCGCGTCGGCGCGCTGCGGCTCAGGTTCCAGCGGCAGCCCGTGTCCGGGGGCCGCCCGGTCGAGGGCGCGGCGCAGGTCGGTCTCGGCGCCCATCCTGGCGGGAGTCCATATCCGGTCGCCAGCCCCGGCCAGGACCGCATCGCGCTCCACGGCGAACAGGGCAGGGACGTCGGTGGTGGAGAGCAGCCTGCGGGCGTGCCTGAGCCGAGCGTCGTCGGCCATGAGGACGAGCACCGTTCCGGGCAGCGGCCAGTCGCGCAGCCCCCAGAGCCGCCGGGAGAAGCCCGACCGGTCGGCGGTCAGTCCCTGCCGGACGACGCCGACGGTCTTCCCATCGGGCAGCGTCATGGCGGCATCCAGGGGTATGGCCCGGTACCAGCGGAACCGCAGGGGGTATGAGACGTTGGAGACGGCTGAGGCGACGCCGTAGACGGAGGCCACGGCGTCGAGGCGCTCCATCAGGCTGCGCCTCCACTGCGCGGAGAGGGGACGGCGGCGCACCAGCTCGTCGAGGGCCATGTCCTCCTCGTCCGCAAGCCTGCGCAGCCCCGCGGCGGTGAGGTGGAACCTCCGGGCCGGGGGAAGCAGCTCCGTCCCGTGGGGTACAGCGGCGCAGAACCCGCCGGCCTCCAGCTTGTCGACCGCCTCGTAGACCGCGCCCCTGGACCAGCCCGTCACGGCGACCATCTCCAGCCTGTCGAGGAAGGGCATAGAGGCCAGGGCGCGGAGCAGTTCGGCTTCACATCCTTCGGGTCTCATTCCACGGCCTCCTCTCCCTCGTTCCCGGCGTCGGCACCCGCCTTCCGCCTGCTCCGCCGCCGCCGCCGCTCCGGGTCCTGGGGCGCCTGCTTCTTCTGCTCCGTCGCGGCGCCTTCGCCGTCCTTGAGGTCTTCGACGCTCCTGCGGAACTCCTCGACCTTCAGATCGCCCTCGGCGTCGCCGTAGGCCACCTGTTGCTCCGTCGGGGTGTAGGCCGTGGCCGCCTCGCGGATGCGTGCGGCGACTGCGGGGTCTCCGTCCTCCGGCTTGCGCACCATCATGGAGAAGGCGGGCATCCGCTCCTTGCCCACGGTGGCGCGGACGTAGCAGTGGTGCACCGGAAGCGACACGATGTCGTCCTCGGTCACGCGGTCCTTGCCCAGCTCCCACACCAGCGTCCTGGCGTCGTTGCCCGCCACCTGGAAGACTGCGAGGCACCCGACGTTGGCGAGCAGGGTGTCCCGCATGGTGCGGGAGAGGTCGTCCAGCTTTGCCAGGCTCTGGGTGGCGAGGACGAAGCTGGCCCCGAACTTGCCCAACTCGGACAACATGCTCTCGTAGTCCACGCCGGGCATCGACTGCATCTCGTCCACCACCACCAGCGCGCCGCGCCTCTCCCGGAGGGACACGCTGCCCTGCTCCCGTATCACGGCGTCCACGAGGTTGAGCAACGACGCGCCCACCAGGGCCGCCACGTCCCTCCCCACGGTTCCCTGGGCGGTGGAGACCAGCAGGACGCCGCCGTCGTGGAGGATGCGGCGCAGGTCGATGGTGGAGCGGCGCTGGCCCAGGATGGCCCGCGCCCTCTTGGAGGATGCGTAGTAGGAGAGTCGGGTCTGCACCGGGGCGAGGGCCTCGGCGCGGTACTGGCGGTGCCAGCTGCCGAAGTCCCTGGCCCACCACTCAAGCAGGTAGGGGTCGGAGACCTTCGCCAGCACGGAGTTGCGGAACGGGTCGTTGGACAGCAACCGCAGCCCGTCGAGGATGGTGTACTGCCTGTCGGCCTCCACCTGCTCGTTGGCCTCGTGGAGGGTCTTGACGGTCTGTTCGAGAATGGACTGCATCCTCGGCCCCCACTGCTCCCAGAGGCCCTTCGCAACGCGCACCACCGAGTCGGCGGTGCGGTCGCGGTCTGCAAATATCCTTGTGTCCAGCAGGTTGATGCCGGGGGCGCGGGACGCATCCGACAGGTCTATGAGCCGCACCCTGTCGATGAGGGACTCCGGGACGTGCTCCATCAGCCCTCCAACCAGGTCGGTGTGGGGGTCTATGACCACGATGGCGTCGTTGTCCCTGCCCGCCGCCTTCTCACGCATCTTGTGCGCGACGAGGTGGTGCATGAGGGTGGACTTGCCCATGCGGGTGCGGGCGACGTAGAGGTGGTGACGCCTGAGCAGGTCGTCGGGGAAGCGGATCTCCCTCCTGGCTCCTGCGGTGGTGTCTCCCACCAGCGCGCCGCCCCTGACGCCCCTGGCCGAGGGGTTGAGCGCCCTTGCGCCCGACCGCTCCACCAGGGGCGTCTCGTCCCCGGCTCCGGGCGGGTGCCACAGGCAGGCGACCTCGCGGACTCCGAGGACGCTGCGCCCGCCAAACAGGCCGGGGCCTGCGGGATGCAGGTTCTCCGGGTCGGGGGTGGTTGGCCGCACCTTCCCCACCTTGAACTTCGCTCCTGCGGGGTTGTCGAAGTGGCGGTAGGCGGCGGCCACAGGGCCGAGAAGCTCCCCGGCCCGCTGGGGCCGGGTGGTGCGGGGCATGATTGCGACGATCTGTATCTCGGCGTCGAAGGCGATGCGGGAGACCTTCTCCCTGATGAGAAGCGGGTCCTCGACGCGCTTTCGGGCCTTCTTCCAGCGGTGCCAGGCCCAGCCGCCTGCGGCCAGCCCCAGGGCCGCTCCCGTCCCAAGGAGCGCCGCCTTCCATATCTCCCCGTCCTGCACCCACAGGTAGCCCTTCAGAGCGGCCAGCGCCCCGATGCCCAGGACGGCCATCGTCACCCCGTCCAGCTGCAGGGGCTTGGTCTGGAACGTGTAGGCGGGCTCCCTCGGCTCCATGCCCGGGATCTTGTGGGCCTTGTCCATGTGGGGCTGCGACCAGTCGGGGCCCAGGGAGCGCAGCATCAGACGCGCCACCACGCGCTCACCCTCGTGGAGGGCCGACAGCGCGCCCATGAGGGCGATGAGTGGGTCGGAGCCGGGGTCGAGCAGGTCGTCGTCCCTGAAGGTGCGAAGGGGCACGTACTCGGGGCCGTCCGCCCGCAGGGTCATGCTCCACGCCTGCTCTCCCTCTGCGAGTCTGAGAGGGTCTTCGTCCTCGTCCAACTTCTGTATGCGGGCCTGGGGGTAGTGGGCCGATAGCTGGCCTCGCACCACCCGGTCGTCGAGGCAGCGGGCCATCAGCGTCACTCCGTCCATGTCCCCGGCAAGCTCCAGGGAGAAGGGTTCGGGCACGGCTATGGACTGGAGCAGGTTCTCCACGCCCAGCAGCGTGCGCTCCCCGGAGCGCGGCGGCGTCACCGCCAGCAGGGCGGGGCCTTTCTTCTCTTCGTCGGTTCCGAACAACAGGTTCTTCGGGTTCAGCTTCATAGGGGTGTAGTCCTTTCTCTATCGGTGTTTCTCAACGTGTCCCGTCGTTGCGTTCTCTACCTGTGGCTGCCCGGTCTCCACTCGATGACCTCCGTCTCCTCCGGCGTGGCCTCGATGCGCACGGGGAAGCGGTGTCCCTTGGCCAGCAGCAGCCCGTCTCCCCTGGGGCACGACAGCAGCCAGCGTTGGAGGTCTTCGGGCAGGTCGAAGGCGTCGCCCACGGTGCTGATGGCCGCCGCGTCCTGCTGGAGCAGCAGCTTGAAGGCGGCGTTCTGCAAGAGCGCCCTGCCGCTGTGTCCGGTGATGGCGCGGGAGGTGTCCTCGGAGAGGAGGTCCTGGACGTCCTGGGTGATGAACTGGAGGCCGAGGCGGTGCTTGCGGGCGCGCTTCGCCATGCTCACCATGAAGGCCGCGCCTTCGGGGTGCTGCATGATCGACCACACCTCGTCCACGACGAGCAGGCGGGGCTTGGGGTCCTGGGCGGCGGCGGCCCACACCGTCTCGGTGCAGACCATCGCGGCGGCGGGCCGGAGCTCGGGTTCGAGGAGCCGCAGGTCGAAGACGGTGATGAGGGCCTCGTTGGACAGGAGGTCGTCGCCCTCGTCGGAGAGGAGGTTGCGCAGGCTGCCGGTGGCGAAGGGCCGGAGCAGCCGGGCAAGGTCGCCCGCCTCCCGCTCAAGGTGGGCGTAGAAGTCGCGGAAGCCGGTGCGTTCCCTGGGCTGGGCGTAGTAGCCCGCCAGTGCGTGGTCGAGGGATGCCCGCCGCTCCGCGCCGAGGCTCTCGCCCACCATCACCTCGATGAGCCTTCGCAGGCTGCCGATGCGCTGGAGCAGCTCCTCGGCGTCGCCCCGCTCGATGACGAAGGGGTTCATGCCCTGGCCGGGCACGCCCGGCGACAGCACCCGCCCGCCCGCGGCGCGGGCCATGTCCGCGTACTCGCCCTCCGGGTCGATGACGTAGGCGGTCACGCCCCGGCACAGGCCCCGCAGCATTCCCAGCTTGGTTGCGAAACTCTTGCCGCTGCCCGACCTTGCGAGGACGGCGGTGTTCGCGTTCAGGTGGGTCCCGTCCCAGGGGTCGTAGACCACCGGGGCGCAGGCCCGCATGTCGATGCCGTAGAGCGTCCCGCTCCGGGTGTCCATGTCGGGCGGAGAGAAGGGGAAGAGCCGGGCAATGCTGGACGTGTCCAAGCGTCCGCCACACCGCCACGGCGTTGAGCGCCAGGGGCAGCGTGGACAGGAGACCTTCCCTTTGCCTGAAGGCCAGGTCGTCCAGCTTGCCGAGCGTGGCGGCGAAGTGGGCCTTCGCCCGCTGGGTCATCTCCTTCAGGGACGCCTCGTCTCTGGCGTGGAGCGTGACGGACAGGGAGGCGTGGAACAGCCGCTCCCGGCCCCGCTGCACCTCGTCGCGCAGCCGGGTCACGTCCTCCAGGGCGATCTCCGCCTCGGGGGACATGGTGCGGCCGCGCTTGAAGGAGAGGGATTGGGCCGACTCGAAGCGCACCTTCTGCCATTCAAGCGTCCTCGCGGCCTGCTCGGTGGGTATCGGCCCCAGGTGGACGGACAGGTCCATCGGCGCTCCCGCCGCCATGAGGCTCTGGAGGAAGCCGGGGGCCAGCGACCGGGGCCACTTGCCCAGGTGCAGCGAGCGGACAAGGCTTCCGCCTATCCGCATGTCGCGGCGGTTGACCTCGACCTCGACGGTTGCGTCCTCGTCGAACTCGGCGGGCGAGCCGCCCAGGGCGGCCGATACAAGAAACATCCGCAGCTGGCGGCCCTTCAAGGGGTGGACGGACAGCCCGGCCCGCGCCAGCAGGCCGCGCAGCTCGTCCACCCGCTCGAACTCGCACACGGCGTAGAAGCGCCGGTCGAGAATGCCGTCGCGGGATTCCAACTCGGTCAACAACCGTTGCAGGGATTCCGAGGCGGCCTTCGTCTGCGGGGGCAGGCTCTCCGGTTGCGCCTGCTTGAGGCTCTCCCGCATCCCTTCCAGTCGCGGCGGGTGCTGTCTGACGAGAAGCTGCGCCGGGAAGTCCAGGGCGTTGAGCGCCCCGGCGAAGGCTCCCAGCTTCGGCTCGTCGATCTCCAGCCCCATCACCTCGCAGACGCCGAGCTTCACCCCGTCCAGGCGCACCGGCCCGTCGTCGTCGAGGTGGGACAGCATGAAGAACAGGGGCAGCTCCGGCAGGGGCTTGGGAGCAGGGGCCGCGGGTTCCATGATCTGCGGGCTGGCCGGAACTCCACCTTCCTGCCTGTCCTGCGGAGCGGCGGCATCGTCGCGCGGCCCCTGCGCGCCGCCTCTCGTAAGTCGTCGAATAAGCTCTTTCAATGGGTTGCTCTCCTCGCTCTATGGGGTTGGGAAGTCCACCAGGCCGCTGCCCAGCAGCGCGGCCACGCCCTTGGCCGAAAGCACCAGGACCAGGCCGACGACGGCCATGACGACGGCGGTCTTGGCCCGTCCTCCGCCCCGCTCCTCGCCGCCCTCCGCCATCAGGACGAAGCCCGCCCAGACGATGGCGAACAGGCAGAGGCCGGAGGCGGCGTAGGCCATCGCCGTCAGCACCCGGTCGAAGGCTTCCAGCATTGCTTCCTCCTCTGCCGGGGCCGCGCCGGTGGTCGCCAGCGCAACCCCGGCCAGAAGGGTCGTCGTCAATGCCTGCTTCACCAGGGCCACTCCCACCCCAGCAGGTCGAACCAGCTGCGCAGACCATCTGCGGGCTCTTGCTCGGCGGGCGGGTCAACGGGCTCAGGCTCCGGCAGGACCAGGACCGCGTAGGGGTCGTCCGATCCCACGCCGGACGCCAGTGCCAGGGACTCATCCCGGCTGCCGGAGATGGGCGACCTCTCGACCACCTCGGCCTTGACATGCTCCTTGTGCAGGACGTCCACCGTCACCTCCCTGGCGATGGTGGCGCTGGGGACGTAGGCGTACGCCGTGGCGGTGGCGGACGACGTGGAGCCGTCCTCATTGGTCACGGTGACCGTCTCACTGTTGTAGTCGCTGTCCCCCGGGCGATGGAGATGCACGGTCTTGGTGACGTGTTCGACCCGCTCCGGGTGGTGGGTGAGCTGCGTCAGCGGGGGAATGGGGATGCGGAGGGATGCCTCCAGGCTCACGTCCACGGTCACGCCGTGAAGGGCCTGCCCATCCCCGACGGGCAGCCTGAAACGGGTCTCGCCGTTGGGGATGAATGTGACGCTCGTCTGCGACGCTCCGGTGGCTGCGGAGACGGTCCCCGTGATCGCCGTCACCTGGGCGTCCATGAGCGCCGTCTCGGTGACGCTGGCGTGTCCGGCCACCGTCTGGAGCTCGACCGGCTCCTCGACGACGGCGGCGCACTCGGACTCGATGACGCCGGTGACGGTCCTGGGCGTCCAGCCCAGGGAGACCATGCGCAGGTCGCAAAGCTCGCCCTCGATTGCCGGGAGCGGGTGCGGGATCTGCTCGTGCTTGACGGTGACCGCCCCCGCCTGACCGAGGCCGTCTTCCCAGGAGAAGGTCAGCGACGGCGCGGGGCCGTGCAGGGGGAGGGAGTAGTCGATGCGCTCCCCCCCGGCCAGGCTTGCCGATCCCCAGAAGCGCAGGGAGCGGCCCTGGGAGCCGCCGTAGGCCCGCACCCGGAGGTCCAGGGCGGTGGCGGCCCGCAGGGTGACGGCGGCCCGGTCGCCGGAGACGGTCAGGCCCTCGACGAATATCCGGCGGCCCTCCACCGGCTCCGTCAGCTCGAAGTCGATCTCGTCTTGCCAGGGCTCGTGGTCGTCGGCCAGGGCCGACTGCGGAACGGCCACGACAGCGGCCATCAGGACGGCGAGGGCCACGACCGGAATCCAGCCCACCCGGGGCTTCCGATTCCTCGTCTCCAGGGTCCCGGTCCGGTGGTCTTGACGGTGGCGGTTCCCCCCGTCCTTCCCCCTGCGCTTGCCGAACCAGCGCATCCGCCCGTTGCGGCGTTCCTTGCCGTTGCGCCGCTTCCTGTTCTTGCGCAGCCTCCCCATGCCGCGCCCGACGCGTTTCGCCATCAGGCTCAGCGGGCCGGGGCCGCTCCTCACCGGCTGCGCCGGCGCGGGCGGCTCGGCTCTCACCAGCTGGGACACCTGACCGGCGTAGAGCCGAGCCCCCAGCCGGTACTTGAGCAGGTCGGCGGCCACCAGGGGCAGCCGCCGACCGCCTATCTTCCCCACGACCATCGCCACGCCGACCAGTCCGAGGACGACGGCAAGGGCCATGCGCACCTCGGAGGGGCCGACGGGGGCGTAGCGGTAGGCCCCGTAGGACAGGGCGAATACGGCCATCACCGCCACGACCTGCGGGAAGGTGAACCCCAGCAACACCCGGTCCTCGGCCTGCACGTGAGTCGGTACCTCGTGTTCTCTCATGTCTTCCTCTCCTTCCTTACCTCGGGCCTAGCCGCTGCCGCTGCCGCTGCTGCTGCTGTCTCCGCCGCCGGGGGCTTCCGGTTCGGGCAGGGCGTCGTCGATGTCGATTCCCGGGTCCACGACGGCGTTCATCACCAGCTCCACGACGCCGTAGGCGACCAGGGCCAGGACGATGCCCGCCAGGGCGGTCATCATTGCGCTCTTGCCGCGCTCCATCTGGTGGGGCGCTCCTGAAGCCGTCAGGTACAGGTACGCGCCGTAGATGAAGAAGCCGACGCCCACCGCTCCCACGACGCCCAGCAGGATGCCCACCAGGTTCGAGATGGTCTGTGTCAGTTGTTCCATTGCTATTGCTCCTCTCTGCCGCCGGGCGGGTCTCCCACAACCGGCGTTCATCGCTTCGTCTTGTCTCCTCGGTGACTCCCCGTTATCTGCACATCGCTGGTCCTCCGTCGTGTCGTTCGCCTGGCACGGGTCTCGTCCGCGCCGTTGCGTTGTTGTCGTGTGTTGGGGCTACTCCCCGCTGCTCCTGGGCTCGCCGCCCCCGTCTCCGCCTGCCGATGGGGTCGCCATCGAGGCCGCCGAGCTGAGGCCGCTGGCGGCGGCCGAAACGCCCGCGCTGGCCGCCATCGCTCCGACGGCCATGCCTCCCGGCCCCCCTGCGGCTCCGCCAGCGACCAGCCCGATGGTCCGGGCCGACCGCATCAACGACGAGGGCAGGTTCATGCCGAAGTAGAGCATCGAGAGCCAGGAGTCGAAGGTGCCCGTATTGCCCAACATGCTCGGCACCCGGGTCGCCATGTAGACGAAGGCCAGCGACATCAGGAGCTTCCAGATCAGGTCCTGCACCGGCTCGAAGGCGGCGATGCCCGCGAACTCCTTCAGGAAGCCGAAGCCCAGGGCCAGCGCGATGAGCTGGACGGCCTGCTGGAAGACCGTCGTCATGAACAGGCGAAGCCAGTGCCTTCCCCATCCCGCCGTGTGCGGCAGAATCCATAGCCCCAGGGCAATCGGGGCAAGGGCCAAGAGAATGTCGATGAGGGCCAGGCGCAGCACCATCTGCACGATCACGTAGAGGACGAAGAAGCCGTAGACGAGGTAGAGCACGGCCAGCAGCAGGGCCATGCCCACGCTCCCCGCCTGCACGCCGGTCATCAGGGTGCGGAGGGTGGAGCGGAGCAGGTCTCCGGGGGTGACGTCGAGGGAGACGGCTATGAATCCGGACACGGCGTCGGCCACGTCCAGGACCAGGGCGCACCACCACAGGGACGATGCGGCGGCAACGAGGCCGAGGACCAGGCGGGGGACCATCTCCCGCCATCCCGCCTGACGGGTCCCCAGGTGCTCGGCGACGATGAAGCTCAGCCCCATCCAGCCCAGGATCACGACAAGAGCGCCGGACGTGATGGCCCAGACGACCATCCACGCCTGGCGCACCAGGTCGTGGGCGTAGGTGAGGTCCGCAGGGGTGCCGGTGAGGATGTCGCTCATGCGCCGGGTTCCCTCCGGCAGTTGTCGGCGTCCTCGCCCGACGCCCGCTCCACGACACCGCAGAGGGTCCCGTGGACGCCCTCGATCACCCAGCCGGCGAAGGCTCTCGCCCAGCGTCCGGGGTTGAGGGCGGACAGAATCTTGTCCCAGATGCGGCCCGGCTCATGGAAGGGGATGACGGCGTAGAAGTCGCCTCTCTTGCCGTCCTCGGCCTCGGCCAGCATTACCAGCAGGTAGGCCCGGTCGCGGTCGAGGTCGGGGTGCTCGTCGAGGTCGGGGTACTCCCACGAGTACTCCCAGCCGTCGCTGCGCTTCTTCTCCCCGCCCTTGACGCGGTACATGGCGCTTATCCAGTCGCCGGTGTCGGCGTCGCGGACGGCGTAGAAGAGGTCCACGATCTTCCGGTCGAAGACGGGGCGGGCGACGAACTCGCCGCCGCCCTTTCGCTCGACGAAATCGCTGTCCGAGTTGACGAGGGTTATCTCATCGCCGGGCGGGGCCTGGGCCTGGACGATCCCGCTGGAAGGAATCGCCACGATCGCCGCCAGGACCAGCGCAATTGCCAGGGGAATTAGCCGCCTGAACGACCGGGTTTTCGATTTCAGCGCCACGTTGTTCACCTCCCTGCGGTCTGCTGCGATTCATCGGCTCGCAGGACTCGCAAAAGAGTGTGAACAAATCAAACGAGAAAAAAGACCTCCCATAGGGCTGCGCACGGATGCGACTCCCTACAGGCCCGCCCCCCATAGGGGCGCGCATGGATGCGACCCCCTATAGGCCCTCTTCCTGGCGACCCTTTTCGTGCAGTATTGGGGGTGTACAGGAGTTTGAGGTTTGTACCGAAGGGGACAAGAGGGGGTCATTTCGTAGCTGGGACAGGGGTGCATCTCCCCCCTACAGGACGTAATCAGTGAACACTTTTCCGAAAGGGTGCGTTCCATGTCGCAGTGACATCGCCAAACGGGGAGCGGTACATCGGCGGGTCCGGCGAAGCGGGTTTTGCGGTACATAGCCCTTGGGGGAACGGTACGTTTTGCACCGGGGGTCCAGGCCGGTCGGAAACGGGGTCCAAAGCCAAGTTGAAGCTCTGAGAAGGAGGATGAGCCATGAAGACCAACGAACACGGCATCGAGGGCAGCAGGGACGTGGAGAACGTCTACCACATGCGGCTGATGACGCTGCTGCAAGAGCTGGTGCGGGAGAAGGGCTACAAGGGCGCCGCGCGGGTGCTGGAGATAGACCACCGGACGGTGGCAGTGTGCTCGAAGACGGGGCAGATGTCCCGGCGGGCTCGGCAGGCGCTGGAGCGGGCGTTGCAGGAGGGCGTCGGGTCGGCTGCGGTGCGGCAGCGGGAGCGCAACGACGGGCTGGAGGAGCGGGTGCAGTCGCTGGAGAAGGGTCAGGAGTCGTTCGGCAAGGAGGTGCGCAGGCGTCTCTCTGCTGTCGAGGGCGGGATCGCGGCCTGCGCCGGGACAAGACCCAGGGGACCGGGGCCGGTCACGCCGGCGCCGGTCCCTCCCCGCGTGGTGCAGACGAGTCGGAAGCCCGTGCGTCAGCCCAGCACAGAAAGCCCCCGTCGAGGCCCAGGGTGCGGCGGGAGTACCCCGACCTCGTGACCCTTGAGCCTGCCCCGGACGACGAGGAGATATTCGGCGAGGCGTGGCCGCTGATCGTCGAGTGGCGGGAGATGAAGGACGCCCACCCCAACGAGGGAAGGGGCCTTGCGTGGCTGGCGGATGAGGAGCGGATGCTGGTGGTGGAGCTGGCGCTGCTCGAAGACCACGGGATGACGCTTCCTCCTGAGAAACAGCCGCTGCGGGGCTTCGACCGCGACGGGCAGACCAGCTGGCGCAGGACCGCGCTCTACGACACGCGGAGAGCGCGGAGAAAGCGGGAGCTTCTGAGGCGTCTGACCCTGGGGCTTTGGTGGAGGTAGCCGGGCCGCAAGTGGGGCGGGTTAGCTGTTAACTTTTGTGAACGACTTTGGCGAAATCTCTGAAAGGGGCGTTGCAGGCCCTCTTTTGCGGCGCCGGGAGCGGCGATAATGACTTCACTGTTTGGCTTTCCAAGGTTTCCGACCATAGAAACCTGGGTGCGTGGTCCCTGTTGCACGGGTCCGACCGAAGGATGATTCGCTCTCCCAAGGTCGCCCACGAGGGAATGCTGCCGCTGCGGAGTGATTAAACCCTTCGCACGCAGCGCGGGCCGATGGACGGAGTGATAAGCCCTTCGTTCGCAGCCCACGTCCGGCGGTTGGAGTTTGACGTTGGTCCTTCTCCCGCTGGGCACCCGTCCGGCGCGTGGAGTTGATCGCTTCACACACCGGGCACAGTCTGGCGGTTGGGGTTGATCGCTTCATCCGTCGGGCACTCGGTCTGACGGTCGGGGTTGATCGCTCCTGCCGTTGGCAACCTGGGACGGAGCGCATTCTGCGGTTCGTCCTCACCCGGTCGGTCGGAGCGCGTCTGCCTGTTGCAGACAGGTCTGTCGCCCCGACCGGCCCCTCATGCCTGCGGCACGGCTGTCTGACAGCTAGTCCGCACCTTCGACACGCGCCGGTCTGCGACTGAGAAGCAGGCTGGCCGCTTCGCGTCTCGCAGCTTCCCCCAACCTGAACGCTACACACCGTGGGCGAGCTGCGTCTTCTTCACCCCCCAACGTCGCAGCAACCCCGGCGAGTCGATTCACCGTGAATTGACCTCGGCCGAGCTACGTCTTGTTGCACCCCCACTCCGTCTCCCGCGTCCGGCATCCGACCGTGGGCGGAGTGCGTCTTTCGTCAACCGGTCCCATCAACGAACGGCCCGCGCCAGGGATGCCGCGCCGGGTCAACAACCGAAAGGAGGAGTCCATCGACAAAGACATCCAGGCAACGGTTCCAGGCATCAGGGGCGTCACGGTGAGCTAGGGCGGCTTCCCGTGCGCCATTCGCCAGGTAGGCCCCATCGCCGCTGACGGCGGGGCCTCCGGCTACCACAACACAGCCCAAATCGAAGGGTCGTCTCCCATCCGGGGGACGGCCCTTCTTCTTTGCCCCCGAGCGGGCTCACGTCAGAGGCAAACACACCACAACGAGAAGGAGGACAGACCGATGACGACGGCAACAACGGCAACCGGAACCAGGACGACGGAGAAGGCGGGACGGGAGAGCGAGCTCAGGGCGGCGGCGCGGCGGCGCGGGCTCATGATGAAGGAGCTCGCGGCCCTGATGGGCGTGTCCGAGGGCTACCTGTCGCAGGTGGCGAACGGGCACAGGCCGTGGACCCCGAAGATGCGGGAGAAGGTCATGGCGGCGCTGGGAGAGGTTCCGGGACAGGGGACCGTCTACCGCCAGGGCGGGGTCGCGGTGAGCAGCGAGAGCTGCTTCATCCGGGAGCGCGCCCGCGAGATGGGCATGACCATGAAGGAGGTGGCCGACCGCGCCGGGGTGTCCTACGGATACCTGACGCACGCGGCCCGCGGTCACCAGAGCATGGGCGTGAAGGTCCAGGCCAGGGTCGAGTCGGTGTTGCAGGCCCCGGCCAAGGTCGCGCCGGCCAAGCTCGCCAACCGCCCGGCGAGCGTGGTGAGCGGGCAGAGCAGCTACGTCCGGGAGCGCGCCCGCGCCCTGGGCATGACCATGAGGGAGCTGGCCGAGCGGGTCGGGGTGTCCGCCAGCCACATGTCGATGGTCTCCCGCGGCCGCAGGAGCATGGGCGTGAGGGTCCAGGCGCTGGTCGTGGCGGCGCTGGAGGCCCAGGCGACGGTCGCGTCCGCGCAGCTTGCCTGCGTCGACCCGCAGGCCGTCTGGGAGCGGATGGACGCCCACGGGTTCAGCCAGAACGAGGTCGCCCGGCGCGCCGGCATCAGCTCCGCTCACCTCTCCAACATCATGAACGGCAAGACCAGTCCCTCGGCGGGCGTTCTCAGGAAGCTGCACGGGGTACTGTTCCAGAGGGCCAAGGCTGAGGAGCGGGTCATGCCCGCCGAGCTGAAGGTGCTGGGATGGCGCAAGGGCGAGCGGACCGGGATGGTGGTGCACGGCGCTGGTGGACCCGGACGCCGCGGCAGGTTCGGAGGCCCCGCCGTCCGGACCGGCGGCCGGGTGCCCTGGGGCGCGAAGGCGGAGTACGCCTTCCGCGCGGGGTACGACGGCTCGGGCCGGTTGTCGATGACGCCCGTCTTGATGCCGGGCTACTCCGCCATGCTGACGCAGCCGGAACCGGCTACCGCTTAGAGACGCCTGGGGGAGGAACACCGCATTGCGATGTTCCTCCCCCAGCTCGTCCATGTGTGCGGCCTTTTTGCGTTTACGGCCCCTGCGGTCTCGCCGCCTCAGTCGTCGAACAGGTGGCCCAGGCCCAGCGAGTCCGCCACCTTCCGCAGCGCCAGCATGTGCCGCGTGCTGGGCCGCACGTCCTTATCCCTCCAGCGCCTCACGGTTTCGGGATGGGTTCCGAGACGGCGGTTGATCTCCGCCCACGGCAGGTTCGACTCCGCCTTGAACCGCTTCAGCCGCTCCGGGAAGTCGTCGAAGAAGTCGTAGGTGATTCTGCTGTGGTGGATGCGCTGTCTCGGCATCGCGCCGGTCCTTCCAGAGGTTTCGCGTTACCCGCCTCCATCGGGAGCGTCCGAGCCGTCCGGCATCCGGCGCGCAGGCCGGAAGAAGGCAGTGGAAGCCTGCTTTCCGTCCACCACGAGGGCTTGGACGAGGCCCAATCCAGACGGGCCATCGCAGACGTTGCGGCGGCCTCCCCTGCCTGTCCATGTATGCGGGCCTTTTTTGCGTTCAGTCCGCCTGCGCGTCCATGTGTGTGGGCTTTTCTTGTTGCCCCGGCCAGTCCGGTGTTGGACCGCCCGCCGCCCGCTGCCCGCTCCCATCGACGGGGGTCCGGGGAGACCCGCCGCCGGGCGGTCTTGCCCGGCAGGAGGGCGTCCCCGGCTCCGTCACTGCTCCCTAACCGACAGGGTGTAGGTGCCAATCTGCTCGTCAAGCGGGAGGTGTGGAAGAAAGTTGAGTGTAACCTCAACGTAATACGTTCCGGTCTCCGACGGCGTGAATTCGCCCCGGGCATTGCGGCCTGTGCCTCCGCCATTGGCGAAAATCCCTACGGTGGAAACAAGAATATGATCCGCGTCGAAAATGGCGCCGATAAGCGGGTCCGGCAGCGTGCCCCGCCCGGTGTCGATCCCTTCCATCTCGAACACGTACGTGACTCCCGCCGTCAGGTACACCGCGAAGTAGTCGGCGTCCGTGGTGGGGTCGATCTGGCCGGTGACCTGGCCGCCGACCGCGACCCTGCCGGGGGTGCTGAGGTCGTTGGGGAAGTCCTGCCCGGACTGTTCGGAGAAGCCGAGGCCGACGGTAACGGTGTAGGAGCCGATGCTCAAGTAGTCGCTGCCCACCACGATGTAATAGGTCCCGGTCTCAGTCGGGACGAAATCCACCGTCGGGTCGATCATTTGGTCCAACTCAATCCCACGAACAATCTCACGATTGTCACGGTCGCGTGTACCGGGGATGTACTCCCCGGTGGAGTCGTAAACCCCGCGCAGGGTCGCGTATGTCAGTGTGCCTCCTTGGGAGGCTAATCCGGCGACGTTGATCCGGTAGGGTTTGCCGACCTCGAGCTCGGCCCTGAACCAGTCCCGGTCCATGCGCACTCCGTCCAGGCGAAGCCCTATTTTGCCCCTGATGGAGCCGCCCACGGATACCCGGCCCGTCGTTGAGGTGTCGTCGGCGAAGTCGTCGGCCTCGATGGACTCAACCCACACCGTATAGTCGCCAGTGTCGCCACCATTGGCGCCGACGCTGATGTAGAACGCTCCCGATCCCGAAGTCTGGGGATGTACCGTCACCCGGTTGTTGGGCTTGTACCGGTCGCGCGTTAAGTCGCCTGGCCCGTGGATCCATATTAAACGGGGGTAGGTCAAACCACCTGGCACCCTGCCGTCGACGGTGACGACGTAGGACTTGCCGGGTGGGAGATCCACCGCGAACCAGTCGATGTCATTAACACCCCGTTGGTGTCCCTCGATCACCGTCGGGCTGTTCGGCCCCTCGATCGTGCTGGTGGTCGAACCCCCCACCGCGACCCGGCCCTTCGTCCCACGCCCCGCGTTAAGGTCGGCATCCGGCCCGGCCAGCGTTACGGAAACCGTGTAGGTGCCTCTTTCGAATCTTGGGAAACCCTCGCTGTTCAAATAATAGTTTCCGCTGACTTTCAGGTAGTACCGTCCGGCCCCGCCCCCGCCCGTCGTGAAGACGGCGCGGACGTTGTCGCCCACACCGCCACCCCATACGCCGGTGCCCGATATGGCGTATCCTTCCGAATGGAAGACCCCCCACAGCTGGGGCGTTTCCAGCGTCCCGTCGCCCGTTGAGCTACCCTTGACGTCGACCTGATACTGCTCCCCGGCTTCGAGGTCGACCGAAAACCAGGAGAAATCCACATCCGGCTTATTGTCCGGCTGGCCCTTGCTCTCGCCTTCGACCGCGGCTCCGCCCACCTCGATGTCGGCGCCCCGCGTTTCCTCGGTCACGGACAAGGTGTAGCCGCCGATGGCTCTGCTGGGACGCGCCAGCAAATTCGTGACCTCGATGGTGTAGGCGCCGCCCTCCTTGAAGGGGTTTTCGCCTAAGTCTATGCTGCCTTCGGCGCTGAATATGCTGATCGGGGCGCCCCTGGGGTCGAAGACATTCTTAATAATTCCCTCTACCGTTCTTTGCGGCTCACCGTCCACTGGGCCCAATTCCAAGCTGAAGGTGTAGTAGTTGCCCTTTTGGAGGTCAACGGGATAATAGTGAAATTGGGCATAACGGCCGAAGCTCCTCGGCACCGGTGCGCCTGGGCGCAAAACCTGGTTTACACGCGCGGTCCGGAGTTCGGCCGGCGTCTGGGCGTTGATGGGGCCGGACGGTTCGCTCAGGCCGTGGTCGTTGATGGCCCGCACCCGGTAGACGTACTTCGTTGCCGGCTCCACCGTAGTGTCGGTGTAAATGGTGGTGGCGGCGCCGGTGTTTTTCTCAATCACCTGAAGCTCGGTTTCAGCATCGCCCTCGCCTCGCAGCACCCGGTAGCCGGTGATGCTGTCGTCCCGGGGGTCGTCCCAAACCAGGAAAACGGAGCCGTAGGTTGCGGCGCTGCTCAGGTTGAGGGGCGCGGCCGGCGGGGGCGCGGCCGGCGGTTCGGGCGTGGGATCAGGCGTCTGTTCCGGCTGCGGGATGGCGACGACGAGGTTGTCGCTCCAAGGACCGCGGCTTCCGTCGCCGTCTGCGCGGACGCGCACGGTGTACGTCTCGCCCGGTTCGAGGTCGGGAATCCCCCATACGTTCTCGGTCACAAAGACATTGCCGCCGCGTTGGCGCCAGTTTGAGTCGCCGATATGCCAGTTGACTCGGTACTCGGTGATGGCGCCGCTGGGGGTGGGCCAGATGATGATGAGTCTGCCGTCGCGGATAGCCCAGTCCAGACGCTCGATCTTGCCGGGGGGACCGGTCCCGTCCGGCTCCGGCGTCGGCTCGGGCGTGGCTCGGGCGTGGATTGGGTATTGGGGTTCCGCCGGTGTCTCGATGTCGGCGTATCGGGACTGCTCGCTCGCGCCGTGGTCGTTGACCGCCTTCACCCGGTAGACGTATTTCGTCTCCGGCTCCACCGTGCTGTCGGTGTAGGACGTAGCGTTGCTGCCGGTGTCTTCCTCGATGGTGAAGAATTGCCCGGGGGCGTGTTCGGCGGGTTCCCGCCGCAGTATCCGGTAGCCGGTGATGCTCTCGTCCCGGGGGTCGTCCCAACTCAGCGCCACCGAGTCGTGGGTCGCTGCTGCGTTCAGGCCCGTCGGCTGGGCGGGCGCGGACGGCGTGGATTCCGGAGTAGATGCTGGCGCCGCCGGTGTCTCGGCGTTGGCGTAGCTGGACCGTTCGCTCACGCCGCGGTCGTTGACCGCCTTAACCCGGTAGACGTACCTCGTCTCCGGCTCCACCGTATTGTCGGTATAGGTCGCCGCCGTCGAAGCGGATTCGGCAATGACCACAAACTCCGGCGCACCTTTACCATCTCCGTAGTTCGAGCCGTCTCGGGAGCGGCGCAGGATTTGGTAGCCGGTGATGCTCTCGTCCTGAGGGTCGTCCCAACTCAGGGCCACCGAGTCGTGGGTCGCTGCGGCGTTCAGGCCAGTCGGCTGGGCGGGCGCGGACGGCGTGGGTTCCGGAGTAGGCTCCGGCTCGGCCTCCGGTATGTCCACGTTGACGTAGTTGGAGCGCCCGCTCTTCTCCCCGCCCCGCAGCGCCTTGACCCGGTAGACGTACAGCTCGCCGGGTTCGTTGGCGGCGGTGTCGGTATAGGAGGTGTCGGTGGACCCGGTGTCGGCCACGTAGACCAGCAGGGTGTTTTCACCCTGGCGGGGCTGGCGGCGCAGGACCTCGTAGCCGGTGACCGACCCGGCGTCCTCGGCGGGGGCGTCCCAGCTGAGGGCGACGCCGCCGTCAACTATCCCGGCGGTCAGGTTGGTGGGAGCGGTGGAGTCACTCTGGGCGTATACGGCCCAGGGAATGAGCAATAAGGCGGCGATGAAGGCCGCCCCGATGAGGAGCAGGGCGAGCGGCGAGCGGCGCAGGGAGAGAGTCATGACGCACCCCCCGGCCTATGCGAGGCCCGAAAAATCGGGGGGGGGGGGGGGGGGTGAACATTTGTGCGAGAAAGCACGGAGCGAGGCGGTCGCGGGGCCGGAAAGGGCCGGTGCGCCTGCCGTCTCCAGTGCTTTCATGGGCCTGTCGGATGTCATGGCGGTAACTCCCTTCAATAGTGAAGTGCCCCAATTGTACTCTTTTGGGTGTGCCAAACATGTGACAATCAAGGCTTTACGCGGGCCAGTATTGTGCCAATCTGTTCCTACGGGTAAAATAACACTGGTATAATCGGGTCAGCACGGCTCGGGAGGAGGGAAGATGGAGCAACCCGGCGACACCGAGGCGCTGCGCGACCGGCTGTCCCGCCTCAGCGAGGCCAGCCTGCGCATCAACGAGAGCCTGGACCCCGATACCGTCCTACAGGAGGTGATGGACAACGCCCGCGCCCTGACCGGCGCCCGCTTCGGCGCCATCACGACCCTCGACGACGAGGGCGGGCTGCTGGACTTCATCACCTCCGGCCTGTCTCCCGAAGAGCGGGATGTGATGCTGGCGCTGACCGAGGGACCGAGGCTGTTCGAGTATTTCAGCTCGGTGCAGGGGCCTCTGCGGCTGCGGGACGCGGCGGAACACACGAGGGCGCTGGGCTTTCCCGAGGGCCAGCCACCGGTGGGGAGCCTCATGGGGACGCCGATGCGTCACCAGGGGGAGCACGTGGGCAACCTCTACGTCGCCGAGAAGGAGGGCGGGGGAGAGTTCACCCCTGAGGACGAGGAGACGCTGGTGATGTTCGCCTCCCAGGCGGCGCTGGTGGTCTCCAACGCCCGCCGGTACCGGGACGAGCGGCGGGCCAGGACCGGCCTGGAGGCCCTGGTCAACACCTCGCCGGTGGGCGTCCTGGTGTTCGACGCCGGGACCGGGGCGCTGACTTCGATCAACCGGGAGGCGCGCCGGATCGTCAGCGGCCTGTGTATGCCGGGCGGCTCTGCGGAGCAGCTCCTTGAGGTGCTGAGCTTCCGGCGGGCCGACGGGCGGGAGATCTCCTTGGAGGAGTTCCCCCTGGCCCAGGCGCTGAGCACCGGCGAGGCGGTGCGGGCCGAGGAGATCGTCATCCAGGCCCCGGACGGGCGGTCGGTGGCCACCCTCGTCAACGCCACGCCCATCCGCTCGGAGGAGGGCGAAGTCGAGTCCCCGGTCGAGTCCGTAGTCGTCACGTTGCAGGACCTGACGCCGCTGGAGGAGATGGAGCGGTTGCGGGCCGAGTTCCTGGGCATGGTGAGCCACGAGCTGCGGACCCCGCTCTCCACCATCAAGGGCTCCGCAACCACCCTGCTGGAGGCCGCATCGGACCTGGACCCCGCCGAGATGCTCCAGTTCTTCCGGATCATCAACCAGCAGGCCGATTACATGCGGGACCTGATCGGCGACCTGCTGGACGTGGCCCGCATCGAGACGGGCACGCTGCCGGTCGCCGCGGGAATCGTGGAGGTGGCCGTCCTGGTGGACGAGGCCAGGAACATGTTCCTGCGCGGCGGGGGCCGGGACAACATCCGCACCGACCTTCCGCCGGACTTGCCTTTGGTCATGGCGGACCGGCGGCGCATCGCCCAGGTCCTGAACAACCTTCTCTCCAACGCCTCCAGGAGCTCGCCTGAGTCGTCGGCCATCCGGGTGAGCGCCGTGGTGGCGGACCTCCACGTTGCGGTCTCCGTAGCCGACGACGGCGTGGGCATTTCGGCCGAGCGCCTGCCCCGCCTGTTCAGGAAGTTCTCCCCGATGGAGGGCAACGAGGGGAGGCGCGATCTCGAAGGGTCGGGCCTGGGCCTGGCCATCTGCAAGGGGATCGTGGAGGCCCACGGGGGCCGCATCTGGGCCGAGAGCGATGGGCCGGGACTGGGCGCCCGCTTCACCTTCACCCTACCGGTGGCCCAGGAGGGCGGGACCGGCGCGGCGGCCAGACCCGCTCAGCCCTCCGCTCGCCTGCGGCAGGGGAAGAGGAACCAGCAGCGCGTTCTCGTGGTGGACGACGACCCGCAGACGCTGCGGTACGTCCGGGACGCCCTCTCGAAAGCGGGCTACGCCCCGGTGGTGACCGGCGACCCGGAGGAGGCGCTCCACCTCATAGAGACGAACAAGCCCGACCTGGTCCTGCTGGACCTGATGCTGCCGGGGACCGACGGGATCGAGCTGATGCAGAGCATCCTGGAGCTGGCCGACCTGCCCATCATCTTCCTGTCCGCCTACGGCCAGGATGAGGTCATCGCCAGGGCCTTTGAGCTGGGGGCCGCCGACTACGTCGTCAAGCCCTTCTCGCCCACGGAGCTGGCGGCCAGAATCAAGGCGGCCCTGCGTGGGCGGGCGGCCCCGGTCCGGGCCGCGCCGTCGGAACCCCTGGTGCTGGGAGACCTCACCGTCAACTACCTGGAACGCAGGGTGTCCGTGGCCGGCCGTCCGGTGCATCTGACCGCCACCGAGTACGGGCTGCTGGTCGAGCTTTCCCTCAGCCCCGGACGGGTGGCGACCCACGATCAACTGCTGCGGCGGGTCTGGGGCGGGGGACACTCCGGCGACGCCCGGCTGGTGCGCGGCGTGGTGAAGCGGCTCCGCCGCAAGCTGGGCGACGACGGCAACAACCCCACCTACATCTTCACCGAGCCTCGCGTCGGCTACCGCATGGCGCAGGAGGAGACGCAGGGACAGGAGGCATCATAGATCGAGGCGCTCGTTGAACCCTTGCGTGCCTCCGCCCTGCCGCCTCGACATGGAAGAGGCCGTCGTACTCCTCGCTCCGGACTTCCCTGCACCAGGTAGCCAGGAATCCTGACTTTCTCTTCCCCGGCGACGGCCTGCGTTGCCTGCCATCTCATTCATAACGAAGAATACCCGGAATTGTTGACCCGAGATGTTAGCGAAGGTATGCGGATTTATTGTAAAGAAATGCTGAGCCGAGCGCACATCGCCGCAGTTACTGCGATACTTAGGAGCAGACATTGGGTGTCCGCCGTTCTCTCGGCATACTCTGAGCGAAATGCGCTCGGGTTTGCCGCTGCATTTAGAGCCCTCATGGAGTCCGCAGCAGACACGAGCGACGGCCTTCGTTCCACTCCGCCCACCCTAGCGCATCTTCACCCTAAAATATCCAAAGCCGTAATTGATTAGCGGGATTGTGTATAGGGGGGTTGCGCAGAGCTGTGCAGGTTCTTATACTTCGGCTATGTGCAAGACGGATTCTGAACACGACGAAGTGATGGCGCTGGTGACGCGACTTCAAGAGCAGGTTGCCGAGTTGACGGCGGCCAACGAACAGTTGCAGAGGCAGCTCGTCGAGGCCCAACGTGGCGGCAGGCGACAGGCGGCGCCGTTCTCCAAGGGCAAGCGCAGCGACAAGCCCAAGCGTCCTGGCCGCAAGCCGGGTACGGGGATGTTCAGCTTCCGCAAGCCGCCGTCCGCCGAAGAGGTCACCGAGCCGGTTGTGGATGTGCCAGTATCGTGGGACGTCTGCCCTGGATGTGGAGGCAGCCTTGCGGATGAGGGTGTGAGTGTAGCGTACGTAACCGACATACCTCCTATTAGGCGTCCGCAGGTGAGAGCGTACCGAGTGCAGGTATGCCGGTGCCGGTCGTGCGGCAAGCAGGTTCGAGGTCGGCATCCCGATATAGCGCAGGACCAGCATGGGGCGAGCGCGCACCGTCTGGGGGAACGAGTGAAGGCCGCGGCCCATGTACTGCACTACGGGGTGGGCATCCCGGTACGGCGGGTTCCCGATGTTCTCGGAGCGTCGACAGCTCACCCCCGCCCCGCCGGTCCATTATTACTCCGCCCTTTACAAAGTCTCCCGTAAAGCAGGCCAGCGAACAGGTATCCAGATCAACCCTTGTTCATCCGTGTTGGTTTGGTTCGCATCAAGAGCACTAGCTCCTCAGCCTCCGACCGCGCTGAACGGTTGGTATTATTCCCGCCGAGAGTACTAAATCGACCAATGACCCGTTGTTCCTCGACGTTGAAAAAACGGCTCGAAATCTCAGTCACAATGTCTCCAGACAAACCGTTGCTCGACGGGCCAGCTGGGAAGGTGAAGATCACTGTGGCCCGCGCCCGCGAGAGATTCTCTAGTAGGGTACAAAGAGCCTGTATCGACTGACTTGGCCGGGAAAACGATGACTGGGGCCTGGACTTTATGGGAGGGTATCTGCCCGTCCCCATGACGGGCGAAGCTCTACCCCTCGCGATGGTCTCAAGAACGTGATAGAACCGACTGTATTGAACCCCTGAGTAAGGCGGATCGACAATGACCAGGTCGGACGATGAGAGAATGGATGCTACGGATACAGCGTCGCCTACAGCCGCCTCTCCCGCAACATTCGCTCGCCGTGGACAGATCTGCCTTAGAGCCCTACGTCCCACCACCAGCGGATCCTTCGCCCAGGCTTCCACTATGTATCGAGCTGCTCCTCGCGTGGGTTGAAATGGCTGAGCCGTATGGCCGGGCGAAGCTGCACAGAGGCTCCCGCTTGCAATTGTCGCTGCAAGGCAGACGGTGCGTACCGGCTCCTGCTCCGGAAGCGCTTCAAGCATCGCGTCAATGGTCGCTGCTTGAGAGGGGCTGAAGTAGTGGCCTCCGTAGGATGTCCAGATGGGGCCGGAATCAGCAACCTGACTACATAGGTCCCTTGACGCTTTAACAAACTGGGCTATGTTGCTGTGACCAGTCTTAGCACCCTGTGCGGCACGCCATGTCTCCGAGTCTTCACGCAGACGAAGCACGGCACTGAACCACTCATCTGTTACTGCGACTGGGTCGAGTGGTTTGGTACGCCCCACTACCGCTCCCGCCAAGACAACTGCGTATTGCTGCAGATCGGTTGCAAATACGGGCAGTTCAATGTTCTCGGCTGCAAACCAGGAAATAGAAGAGCCACCGCAGAACAAATCCACAATCCGGCCAGCTCGTCGAGCTTCTTCTATGATCAACTCTCCGAGGCCACTAGCCAGCAGAGCATTCTTTGAGCCCATATACTTTACAAACCGAGGCCCCAAAGCGCTATCCTTTCGCACTCTCCAAGAATGGTCAATCCTCTCGACCTTGTTGCCCATGTCTCTTGGGAACTCGGTTCAGCCCCAGCTATCCAGTCGTCAACCTGCCCCAATACAGTCTCAACGTCTGCCCATAAGTCGAGCAGGTCTTCTGGAGGGTCATCCGGATGCCATATTCCACGTCCGGTTCCCACGGACTGAATCCAGAACTCCAGGTCTTCTCTCTCTATCCCTGCATCTGATAAGAGAGTTGCAGATGCACCAGTCGCCAACCTGAGGAGCATCGTTGCTCTGGATATCACTTCCACTACGTGACTCGCATCGCCTACCTTGGCTTTACCATTGGCCTTTCGTATTACCGCTGGCTCTTCAAATCCGGAGAAGTCAGTCAGGAAATCCCGCCACAATGACTTTGCCGAGTCATTCATTCCCATGTTGCTTAGAAGGGTCTCCACCTCGTCTCCGAATCCGGTGCGCCCAGTCATTGACGACTGTATTTGTCCTGAGACGCCAAAGTATCCCCGAGATAGGATGATCCGGAGCAAGTATTTGTCGAGTTCCGCAAATCGTGCCTCTGAAGTGGGTTCCAGCGGTAGCCAGATATCGGAGATAGCCTGGTAGTCATCGGCAGTGGTCCTAGGCTTCCAGCTGTTGATCGTGTTCGGCCAGTAGCTAGCAGCGTTTCGGGCATCCCGATCACCGAAGTACCTATAGATGTCAATGCCCCATAGCTGCAGCCACTCACTGCCGAGCCCTTCAAGCGTGAAGCGCGCTTTGTTCATTGCCTCAATCCAGATGTCGAGTGATTGTCCACCTGGTCTGATCACTTTACGAAGTAGCTCAACAGCCCTTGGTCCCTGTGCCCACCACTGAAACGCTAGCCAAGTCCACTGGTGGTTCCCGACTCGCTCTCCGTCTTCGTCCACGGGCTTGACGACATTGCAGCGGCCTTCCGAGTCAATGACGCAATGTGGGTAACTGAAGACGCCAATGCCCTGGGCAGCCAAGATTGCGAGAGCGGCCCTCAGTTCAGCGTAGTAGGCTAGGTGGACGGCGATGTAAGGGTCTCCTCTCGATAGACAATGAATTGATCGGCCAAGAAAACTCCATCCATCCATCGAGTGTACCGGCGCTGATATCCCAATGTACTCTGAAAGCCGGTCGCTATTGATTCTGTCGTTTGACAGGTCATCTCTCAGGCGATTGTTTCCACCACGCCGCCCTCGACGCCTGTATGGGTGAGACGTGGACAACCAATGGTCATGGGACATCCCATCGGCGACCCTACTCATTGTCAGCGCCACGCCCTTGGCTGAGGACGACTCTAAGTGTGCTAAAGAATCCGCGTCGATCTCCACTATTGCTAGGCTTCCTCATACCCCATCAGGTCGTAGACTTCCTCAGCGGCCTCTGCAACCCTGCCAGCCCTGTTGAGGAGGTGACCGAGTAACTGTCTCCGAAGTTCCCGATATCCAGTGCCGCCACGATACGTGGCCTTAAGGACGCGCTCCTCCTCGGAAAGTTCAGGAGCAGCAGATGTTCGCCAGTCGAATTCTGCTAGCCCCGAGCTCAGTTCGTCTAGGAAGTCTGCAACGGGATGTTGGAGAAGCTCCTCTAGTGCATGATTGACGGCATCTTGATCATCTGCTCCCGATGAGGTGAATGAGAACCAGTCCTCTAGCGCCAACTCCTCCGCAAGGACGTAGCAGAGATCATTGGTGACGAAGAGTAAACCTCTCACCCCCTGATCGGTGTTCAAGAGGCTGTTCGCTCCGTAGAAGGCTGGGTCTTCCTCTTCCGAATCTCCGGCTTCTTCTCGAAGGATTTCGGCCCAGTCGTAATCGGACTCTGCAACCGCATCTCGCACCTTCTGTCCCATCAGGATGAGGAAGGCAGCCTGTTGAGCACCATTCCAGCACAGAACCTCCTGGCCGGGCCGCCCACCGAAGAGCCCACCGACTTTAGTTCCGTGCGCGGACTTGACGTAAGTTGCCATCAAGGATCTGATCCAGGCCGCCTGGCGGACCATTCGCTTCAAGCCTCGTTCGCCCAACATGTTGATATGCTTGTACCATGGACTTGATGGGGTGGCCCACAAGGCTTGGGTCAACTCTTGAGACCTGGCTTCCCTGTATACTTCCGGTCCCTCGAACCGCTCTAACCAGTCTTCGGTCCGCAGAAGCGGGTAGAGGTCGAATGCGAGGCTCGCATTGATCCTCTTGGGCTTGATATTGATGGTATAGAAGAGGTAGGCCTGCCAGCTCAAGTCTAGTGCGTGGAACGCGACCACCGGCAGTTGGTAATCTGATGGCTGGCCGTTGTTTTCAAAAGCCCATAGTCGGTGCTGGCCATCGATCACCTCAATAGGGTGCTGGCGCTTTGGCACCCACTCACTTCCGGTGAAGGAACGAGGCAGTCGAAGGCTGACTGAGCCTTGTCCCGTGTCCTCGACAAGCACGAAGTCGTCATCATCCACATCCACTCCATGGACGCCGGAGCCGTTCGCATCTTTGTCAAGGATGTTCACTACAATAGAAGTCGGCAGCCATCCTGGCTTCTTGAGGTCGTCATATTGACCTGAGAGTCGCCGTGCATCACTTAGGGCAGACCAGGGGAATCCGAATCGGATGAACCTAGCTATCTCGTCCGACCGAGTTTCGTCATGAGCACGTTGAATGCCGGGATCGAACTGGCCCGCCACCCGTCCTTCCGTACTTCGACGTTGAATCCCTGTCAACGCCTTAAGGTCAGACGCGGACAGGCTGAAGAGGTAGAAATATTCGTTTGGACGACGACGATGGGCCGCTTCGTCGAATTCGAGGTGGTCCCACTCGGGCAGCCACTGACGGACTTTGAGGCCTTGAACTGTCCGCGGCTTGGCGTTTCTTGACGAACTCATCCTAGGATCCCTCCATCTGTGCAATTTGCGCTTAGCCAAGCCCGCCTGTAGATAGGGCCTTGAAGAAGTCAGCCTTCAACCAGGCCCCGGACGACCGCCCTGCAGCCTTGAACCAGCCTCACCCTCGTATGCCACGCGATTGGGGACCGCTGTACCGAGAGGATCCACGTCTATGCCCAGAACAAGCACAGGGAAGTCATCTGAACGCTCTCCCCGCGTCACAAGGTTGGTAACCAGACGTTCGAAATCTCCAACTCCAGAAGACATCAAACGCCTGAGTCTAGAAACCTGCACGATCTCAATGCCAATGGCGATCAGCCCTTGACGTTGGTATATCGGCATTTTTGCTAGCACGTCGTACTCAAGGAATGCATACTTGGCTAGTTGACTCTCCAGGCCAACCCCGTTCTTAATCCCGTCCATGGACATTGGGATGCTGCGGTTCTCACCAGTTGCCGGGAAGTGCCTCCTTATCGTTCTCTTTCTTCCTGAGGTATTCCAGCCCCTGAGGTACAGTTGCTTTTGAAGCAGGCAATAATTGATCGCGATGGGGGAGTACAGGAGGTCGCCCTCCCTGCCTCTCTCACGAGATGACTTGACTCGGCAAGACTCGCCATCGATAGCTCCAATCGCCGTCTCCACCTCTGCCAGTTCCAATGGGTGGTTGGCACTGAGCAAGTCTTCAGCACCCGAGAAAGAAAACCTGTCTACGATTATCATTGTGTGTGGGCTTCGGCTAAGTCCCGTCTAGAAGGCTTAAGGATGGCGCACACTCTGGTCACCCTGCTCAAGAAGCCACGCCGCGGGTACTCCTAGAGCATGGGCCAAGGCGACGAGTTCTCTATCGTCAACCTCCCTTATGCGACTCTCTATCTTCGATACGGCCGCCCGGTCTAGGCCAAACCCCGCAGACTGCAGTCGGGCCGCGAGCTGTGCCTGAGTTAGGCCTTGCTCACGCCTTGCCTGCCTGACGCGTGGTCCGACCAGGTTACGATTGGTCATCGGGACATATACCGATCTTGCTCCATCGGTAGAACATGATGCCCAATCGTAGTATCATTGTCACCGAGAGTTGCTCCACGGGTGGAACATCCTGTACAATCATGCGAGTTACATTTCCTATGGGGGAGCATAAGTGGGGATAGGACGTATGTCTCATTCAACAGCAGAGCCAATCCAGATTGTAGACCGCTGGGAGGTCGATGCGGACGTAGCGCTGTATTGGGGGGACACCCTTGAGTTGCTTAGTCAGATGCCAGCCGAGGTTGCTCAACTGGTCATAACCTCGCCTCCATACAACTTGGACAAACCGTACGAGCGGGATCGCAAGCTAAGTCTTGAGGAGTACCTCGCCGACCAGCAGGAAGTGATCGATGAGTGTGTGCGTATCCTCCGTCCTGGGGGAAGCATTTGCTGGCAAGTCGGTAATCATGTAGGAAAGGGTGAGATATATCCACTCGATATACTTCTCTACCCACTCTTCAAACGGCACGAGGACCTAAAGCTACGTAACAGAGTAGTATGGCACTTTGAACATGGGATGCATTGCACCAAGAGGCTATCCGGCAGACACGAGACTATCCTGTGGTTTACGAAAGGTGCCGACTATACGTTTAATCTTGATCCACTCAGAGTGCCCCAGAAGTATCCAGGTAAGAAGCACTACAGTGGTACTAAGGCTGGAACGTACTCGGGGAACCCGAAGGGAAAGAACCCGGGGGATGTCTGGATTTTCCCCAACGTCAAGGCGAATCACGTAGAGAAGACGGTACATCCGTGCCAGTTCCCGGTTGAGCTTGTGGAGAGATTTGTACTGTCGGTAACCGCTCCGGGCGACATTGTGTTTGATCCGTTTATGGGAGTTGGCTCCGCAGCAGTAGCCGCCGTGATGCATGGTCGCCGAGCTGTAGGTGCAGACATTGTGTCAGAGTACGTGCAAATAGCGAGGGAACGTGTAGTGCTAGCTTCAACCGGTAGCCTCAAGACACGACCAATGGGACGAGAGGTACATCGTCCCAATCCTAATTCGCCCCTTGCTAGGAGAGAGGACCAGAATCAAGACTTACCGCGTAGAACCTATGGTACAAGGAGTCCGGCACAGGGCCTCCTTATCGCGAAGAGAGTGCTCGAAAGTGGTGATCGCCAAGAGGACTCAGATCAGCCACAGTCCATTGACGCTAGACCCAGGCAGTCAAGATTGCCCGACGAGATTCCGCCAAGATGAGGTCATAATACAAGTCGTCGTCGAGAATTCTATCGTGAAATCATGCTGTCTCTAGTAGGTTCAAAAAGGTGTCGGATAAAACGGCCCTAAAACGAACCAGTGGGAAGGGAAATCCCAATGGGTGAAAGCTTAGGATTCTCTGTACGAATCTTCATCCCTACTGGGGAGCCTGAGGGCCTACGCGTAATCGAGAAGTCCAACTGGACGGGCCAAGGCCTTTTCTTCCCCCGTGCAATCTATCCCGAAGTACGTGGTCGGGAGGAGCTTAGACGCACTGGCATCTATGTCCTTTGGAGCCCGAACGGTTTGGAGCAGTTGCCGCGCGCATTATGTTGGCGAAGGGGATGCGTTGCTCGGCCGACTTGACAGTCACGAGAAGAATATAAGAACTTCTGGACGCACGCCGTGGCATTTACCAGCAAGGATCAGAACCTGAACAAGGCGCACATCCAATATCTTGAATCCCGGTTCTCAAGGCCAAAAACATTCGCGCTCATGGCTACGAGGATGCGGGAGGGTTCGTCGTGCAATCCGGCTCGCAAGCGGTCAAGGACGAGGTCCCTTCAATACACGCCTACCTCTCCGATCTGCGCAGGACCCTACTCTGGAACGGCCTTCTGGAAGACAACGGCCCTGTATACCGGCTGATCCAAGATTATGCATTCAGTTCGCCCTCCACTGCATCCGGGAGTCCTCCTGGGCAGGTCAAGCAACGGACAGGTCAACTGGAAGGATGGCAACGGGCGTTCGCTGAAGGAGGTCCGAGAGGCAGCCGTGGAATCACCATGACTACGCTTACGGGGAAAAACTCTAAGACTTGGGCATGGAGTCTCACGCTGGATGTGAGATGCCGGAGGCCGATGGGCACATAGAGGAAGAGGTGTGAGGGGAGTGACCCGTGAGGGCTGGGCCAATGGCCACCATGGTACTTCTTCTGTTCCTCTGCCGGCCTCTCCAGGACGGCCAAGGCCAGGGGGTGGATAGGCTTGCTGTCCCATCCTCATCTTGGAGTTGGTTCTGCTTACAGTTACCCCTACCCCACCTGAGAAGACTTGAACCCGTAGAGCCTTCGTCAGACCTGTTCTTCGATCGGCTAACGATGGGACATCTGTAGCTTCCGCAGCCTGTTGCCACCTATTCAGCCCCACTCGCATCCAAATCGATTGCCCAGGAGAACCGCACCTTTTTCTGTTGATTGGAAGACAGAGAACTCCGTCTCGAACCAGACCAGGGTCGGGAAATCAATCAGGTCCAGCCCGGTCTGCACCAGCCTGGGGTGGCAGATCACCACGTCCACACCCTCCTTGACCCGCTGCTCCATCCACGCCTCCCTCCGGTCGGGAGGCACGGTATCGGCCTTCAGCACCGAGGTCCTGAATCCGTGGCGGGTGAGGATGTCCTTGATCCTGCCCGTGATGTCCCGCGTCCCGGTGTGGGTGACGTAGACCAGCACCCTCCGGCCCTCAAGCCTCTCCGCCGCCACCAGATCCAGCAGGGCCTTCTCCTTTGGATAGAGCTTCTCCTCGGACAGGGGCGGCACCGCCACCAGCACGTCGTCAGTGTCCGGGTCGAAGACCGTCTCCCCCCTCGTGCACCCGTCCGGGTAGGCCAGTAGGGCCTGGAGGTAGACGGCCAGGAGCTTCTTCGAGCCACGCACCAGGGCGGCGGTGAGCTCCTCCCGCAGCTTGTCGTAGAGGGTGCCGTAGGCTCCCCGCTGGCTGTAGCCCAGAGAGTCGGGCTCTGAGTCCATTCCACTGAGCATCACCTGCTCCTCGTAGGAGGGCAGCCCCGCGGCCACGTCGGACAGTCTCAGGAAGATGCTGTTGCCGATGAGGTGGAACAATGCAGCCGGAGCCAGCCCAGGCCGTTCTCGCACCACCTTGCGGTAGCGCCTGCGTCGGCTGAACCGTCCGTTCTCCATCGACTCGTCGCTGTCCTTGCCGATGGTGTGTTCCTCGAAGCCGTACCGTTGTATCCACCTCCCTTCCTCGGAGCGCCCGAACTCGGTCCTGATGGTCGGGCTGAACCTATAGAGGAGGTGGAAGAGTGTGCTCGAATACCCTCCAGTTAAGGTCCCGGTCAGGGTGAGGGACTTGCCGCAGGAGTCGGCGAGAATGCCCGCCGCGATGCCCTGGGCGGAGCCTCTTCCTTTGTATTCGTGAATCTCATCTCCAATAAGGAGCTCGAAGAACCCCTTCATCCGCTTCTTGATGTAGTCGGCGAGTGGGTATCGTTTCGGCCCCTTGGGGTCGGCCTGCCAGAGGGCGGAGCCGCACCCGGAGCATGAGCGCTTCTTTCGGCCCAGCTCCTCTTCAGTGAGGGGCAGCCCGTCCTTGTCCACGATCTGGGCGGCGCAGATGGGGCAGCAGGGGACCCGGAAGGGCTCCCCCGTCTCCTCGTCCCGGATGAGCCCGCCCCTGGATGTGGCCCACCGCTCGATGTATGCCGCCTGCCAGCGGTAGGAGAGCTTCGCCCGTTCCTTGGACATGATGGCGAAGAGGGGGCCTGGGCCGGTGGAGAGGCGCAGGCGCTCCAGGTCGGTGATGAAGGTGACGATGACGGCCCGTACGTTGGGGATGGTCTCCTCCACCTCCCGCTTCCACTTCCGGGTCAGGTGCGGCGGCACTAGTACGAGCACCCGCTTGAAGCCCGCCATGTGCGCGGCGCTGGCGGCGATGAAGGTCTTGCCGGTGCCCATTTCCCCCACGACGTTGGTGCCCTGGTGGGCTTTCAGGGAGAGGGTCACGCCCCGTATGGCGTCGGCCTGGGCTCCCAGGGGGGAGCGGAGCAGTTGGGGCAGGCCGTGGCCGTTCTGGGAGGGCCGGTAGAGGGGTGGGTAGGACTCCACCACCCGCTGGGCGATGGCGTCCTTGTAGGTGTCGATGAACTGGGCGAGGTCCATTGGTTTTCTCTTTCCTTATATAGAGGTATCGCTTCTGGCTGCTTCGGTCCTGATAAAGGGCGATGCCCCGTGGTCCTGGAAAGAACCAGCGGGGCCTCGTGATGCGGCCCTGGGGTGGAGTCGTCTATGCAGCGATGTCGGTGATTACGCCGTCCCCGAGGTCCAGGGCTACGACGGTGGTGCGGAGCCTCTCCCTATAGGTCTCCTTGTCCGGGGTCTCCTCCACCAGCACCAGCTCCTTGGTGGTCTTGCCTTTGACCAGGATGCGCCGACCGTCCGCTTCGAGCTGGAGGTTGTCCAGGAACCCTGCGGCGATGAGCATCGCCATGTGGCCCTTTCGCAGGGGCATCAGGGGGCGGGTCCTCTGGTCCTTGCTGGGCCAGAGGGAGTCCGTTACTTCGGTGCTGACCCACAGGCCGGAGCGCCGGGCCTCCTGCGCCGCCGCCACGGGGTCGACGGTGCGGGTGGCGAACAGGACGGCGCCCGCGTCCGAGGTGGGGGCGGTGTAGATGGAGTAGCCGTGGGAGTACAGAGGCTCCGGCTCTCCCTCGGCCCAGGCCAGCACCTGTCTCTGCACCTCCTCGTCCAGGTGAGGCTCCGCCATCCGGTAGCCCATGACAACGACTTGATCGAAGGCTTCTCTTTCGGGATGTGGGAAGGCCCAGCACCGCAGCCTGTGGTAATAGGAAGACAGGTACTTGGCCGAGACCGCGAGGCGTTGACGGGGCACGATGAACACCAGCAGCCCGCCGTCGTTTAGGTAGCGGGTCGAGTGGGTCAGGAAGGCGTGCTCCGTCCGCTTGCTTTCCGGGTCATGGTCATAGGGAGGGTTGAGCAGGCAGATGCCGAACGCCTGGTTGCCCATGGAGGTCTGGAACAGGTCTGCGGCCAGGGTGCGGTGCAGCCGGGATGCGGCCTCCTCAGCCCGGTCGCTATGCAACTCCACCCCGTAGGTCTCAATTGGAATGGTGTTGTCCTGGGTCAGCCGCTCTCCCAGCTGGGCCACCGCATCCCCCGCCCCGCAGCAGGGGTCGAGGATGCGGATCACCTCGCGGCCCTGGTAGTAGTAGCCCGCAGGCACCCGAATCAGCGTGACGATGAAGTCCACCACCCTCTCCGGCGTGGGGTAAAAGCCGCCTTTGCTTTGCGCTGCAAGTCTTATTGGTTGTCTCCTCTCTCATGGTTGGTCGATGTTGGCCCGAACTTGCAGGGTTCGGGGGTGCAGAAGTAGCAGTCCCCCCTCGCCGTTGGGGGTGGGACGTATTCGTCGATGGACAGCGCCTGGAAGATGATGTGGCCGCCGCACTCGCCGCAGTGGTAGGTCTCCCCCATGTGAATCTCCGTCTCGAACACCTCTGTTTGGGCGAATCGCTCGTGACAGGTCGGGCACTCGAAGTAGATGGTCTGATCCTTTCTCATGGTGTTTCTCCTTTCAATCGACCGCTCAATCAGGCGGCCCTGGTCATGGTGTCTTGCGTGATGCCGACCACCTCTCCGACGGCGCGGCTCCTTTGAAAACAGAGCACTTGAGCCGTCTGAGCGGCCTCGGCGCATGCCACACAGAAGGCGGTGACGATCTCGGCGTGGCGGGCCACCGTCATGCGCCGGACGAGGATGGAGCCGCTTCCCGGTGTGTTGTGGCGGTAGAGCGTCACCCTGGGGTCCCTCATCTCCTCCTCAGTGGCTGGCCGGTAGAAGTTGGGCTGGCCGGCAGTACAGAGGTGCCTCTCGTTGGTGTGGGGACAGTAGGGGCAGGTCACCCCGCCAGGGGAGAAGCGTTGCCAGGCTTTGAAGTTGCGCTCCTGCCTGCGTCTGTTGGCCCTCTTGGCTGTGACCAGAGTTCTATCCATCCTCTCCTCCCTTCTCCTCCTCCAGTAGGGTCAACAGCCCGGAGGCGACCGCCTGGGAGAGGTCCTCCTTGAGGGACTCTGCGTTGGGGTTGCAGCGGTAGGCGACCAGCCCCGACGACTGGAGCTGGGTGACCTCCTCCTTCTCCAGGCCCCGCCGCCACAGCCACTCCGCCCAGGAGGGATGCAGGGGAAGCGGGCTTCGCTTGTCCAAGAAGCGGTAGTGAAGCCTGGGGGCCTCGTCTTCCGTCTGAGCCAGGAGGAGGAAGGTGTCGTGCTCGAAAGCGTACTGCGCCATCTTCGTGAACACCAGCGCGTGCCATCCTCCTGACACGGGCAGCTTGGCGATCCTGGTCGTCCAGGTGCCTATGGTGGCATAAGGGATCGAGCATCGTTCGTAGCCGCCACTAAGCGCCATCCCATCGGCCCCCTTGATAAGGTGGGCGGCGTCGGGCGGCTGCTTGAGCAGCGAGGCCCAGATAGCCTTCAGCGCCGTCTGGGAGCCCACCATCGAGACGAACCAGAGGCCGTTGGAGTGGGGGTCGCGGGCGAAGGCGTCGGCGGTTGCCGAAAACCCTCCCGCCGAGATCGTGTACAGGTCTTCGGGGTCCAGGGTGTATTCGGTTGCAAGCATGGGTGTCTCCTTTTCGGTTGGTCTGGGTGTCTGGCAGAGGAGGTTCCTCCGTGCGTCCGGTAGTAGCAGTCAGGGTCGGGAGTCGGTGATGAGGCCGCGCTCCTTGAGGCTGACCGCCTTGTCCCCGCCGATGACCACGTGGTCCAGCAGGGCGATCTCCAGGAGCTTGCCCGCCTCGATCAGCTTCTTGGTCAGGGCCACGTTAGCCGGGCTCGGTTCGGGGTCGTTCGAGGGATGGTTGTGGATCACGATGATCTTGGGCACCGCCTCCATGACAGCGGGCCGGAACACCTCTGCCGGTCTGACGGTGATGGAGCTCACGTCCCCCTGGTAGATCACCCGCTGGCCCACGATCCGGGTCTTTGTGTCCAGCAGGAGGACCCGGAACTGCTCCTAGGCGAGGTGGGCCATCTCCGGGGCTAGCAGCAGCCGCACCGCCTCGGGCGAATAGACCGCCGGAGGGTCGGCGGGGCGCGGGGGATGGGTCTCCACCCCGTAGCGCACGGCCAGCTCCCCCAGAATGCTGACGTTGCGCCGGAGGGTCTCCAGTAGTGTGTCGGTGTAGCGTTCCGTGGTCATAGGGACCTCCCGTAGGTGTGAATAGTCTGAAACGAAAAGCGGGGCCGCCCCCGAAAGATGGGAATGGCCCCGTGGAGCGCCCGCGTTAGTGGGCGGCGGCTATGCGGTTCGCGGCTAGAAGGGTGACTTGGCCTTCACCGGCTCCTCGACCTCGGCGTCATCCGTCTCTCTCGTGGAACTGTTCCCGTTGCGGGAGTCGAGGAATACCACCTCGGAGGCGTGAATCTCGGTGCGGTGCCTGCGCTGGCCGTCCTCGGTTTCATACGAGTTCTCCACCAGCTTGCCTGCGACGTACAGCCGGTCCCCTTTGGCGACATACTGGTTCACCGCTTCGGCCAGGCCGGACCAGCAGGTGATGCTGTGCCAGTCCGTGCTCGTCTCTCCGTTCTGGCGGTGTCGGTCGGTGGCCAGCCGTAGCTGGGTGATGGCGGTGCCGCTCTGGGTGTATTTCATCTCCGGCTCTACCCCGACCCTGCCGAGTAGCTCTACCTTGTTGATTGTGCGTGCCATTTTAGTTCTCCTTTGTGTGTGTAGTAGTGCGGCGATGCCGCACTCGAATGGAAATGCAGCGCCGCTCCCTCGGAGGGGAACGGCCTTGTCCATGCGCTCCCGTTGCGGAGCGTCTAGCTGTGCTCTGAGTCTTCGGGCTCGTGAGTGTCCGGCTCCGCTTCAGCGAACAGCCTGTCGGGGTCCAGGGGCGCTACCGCGCTTCTCAGCCATCTCAGCGCGTCCCTTCTGACGCTGCCGTGCATCTCAGGGTCGTCCAACGCTTTGACGTAGCTGAGCGCGGCGTTCACCACGTTTGCGTGAGCGCCGTTGTTGCAGAACACCCTCTGGGATGCGCCCGCCATCATCTCCATGCTCGTGAGGCGCTCCACGCGGTTGGCGAGCCGGGTCTGGACCGAGGCAAGCTCGTTTGCGAGCCTTGCGATCTCCCGTGTCGCGGGCGGCATCTGCCGCAGGGTCTTGGCCGCGAATCTGCTCATGGGTCCTCCCTTCTCCTGTAGTGACAGGGTTGCTGATAAAGCGGGGCCACTCCCTCTAGTGGAGAGCAGCCCCGTCCGGCGCTCTGAGCCGGAGCGTCTAGCTCACCCGCACGTACTGGGAGACGGCCTCCGTCACGATGTCGGCGCGGGTGTCCGGGTCCAGCAGCGCGTTCAGCTTGCGGTAGTCGACCGAGAAGCGGCGGGTCTGCACCAGGCTTACCGCCCGGCCCTCGACGCTTGCCTTGGTCGTCCCCCGCTGGCGCATCCACACTTTCAGGATGTCCAGCGCCTGCCGCTTGGCCTGTTCCGGCTCTTTCAGGGCCTCCCGGGCAGCCTGGTAGGCCAGCACCGCAGCCCGAACTTCCTCGATGCTCACCTCCCTTTCTTCGTTCTCAGACCCCTCGTCCGTGTCTTCTCCTTCCTCGGCTTCTCCCGGTCGACAGGCGGCGAGGAAGGGACACGACCGGCACCGCCAGCTACCAGCGCGGAAGTCCCGCACCGGCAACCCGTCGGGGTTCTGCCCGTGGGCGGCGTAGTGGTCGGCCAGCTCGCCGAGCCGGAATGTAACGGCCTCTATCGCGCCCTTCACCCGCTCGGCGGGGATCGTCTCGGTATCCCAAACTCGGCTCCCGGTATCCATCGTGGCGATCACCACGTCGCGGGCTTCCCCATAGCTCCCGTAGGAGTAGAGGGCGGCCTGGGCCACCGACTCGGGGTGACTCCGTTCTGCGCCAAGGGTTTGCCAACGCTTGTAGGCGTCTGGCCCCCTGGTCTTCACCTCGACGATCACCTCGTCGCCTCCGAAGAAGGGCAGGACGGCGGTGGCATCGGGATGTCCGGTAACGCGCAGGTTGGGGGCGATGAGGACCGTCACCTCCCTGGGGTTGTTGGGGTCCACCGGGATCACGTCCCAGCTCGCCCGCTCCATCGCCCGGAGCACCACCTGCTCAAGGGCCTGCCCCACCTCCATGACGGTCAGGGATTCGTCGGTCGGTGGGTTTGTGGGCTGCCATTCGGTGGCGGCGTACCACAGGGCTCTGCGGCAGCCGCTTGCGGCGGATGCCCGCACCACCAGCGCCCCGTCGCCGTCGAAGTAGGCCGACGGACGCGAGTAGACGTCCGCCCGGTCTCCGGTTGGGTCTTCGTTCTGGCTCATGGGTTGTTCTCCTTTGTTGTGTCTGGGAAATGAAGAGCAGGGCCGCCTCCTTGGAGACAGGCCCCGCTCGGTTGGGCAACTATCGATGTCTGCGCCGCTCATGCGGCGGCCTTGGCCTCGGATTCCTCTATCCCCTCTTTCGCCCTCTCTTCTCGCTCCTTCAGATGGAGCTTGAGGATCTGGGCGATGCCATCTGCGAGGCCCAGCACCCACACGCTCGACCCATCGCCTATTTGATTGGCGAAGGGCTGCATCTCGCTAACCCCCTGCATCTGGTCGATGATCTCGTCCAAGGGAGTACCGCGCCGCAAGTGCAGCGAGACGAGGCGGCAGACCGCCTCGGTTACCCCTGAGGTAAAACTGCCTGCCTTCCCGATAGAGCCAAAGACCTCGAAGGGCTCGCCGTCCTCGTCCAGGGAAACCGTGACGTACAGGTTGCCATGCTCGGTATGGAGCTTGGTCGTACTGCTGGGAAGGGTCCTGGGCCTGGCCCACCCCCTTGTCCGGTAGGAGAGGAAGGCTCCTGGGACTCCTGGTCGTCGGGATAGCGGCAGAGCACGTATCTGACCAGCCCGTCCAGGTTCTCCCCGTTGTGCCGCTCGGCGGCCTCCCAAAGCTGGACCTCCTCCTCGACCTTTCCTACCTCCACGACCAGCGCCTCCACCCGGGCGAGGGCCAGCTCCAGATCGTTGCTCAGGATGGCGAGCCGCCCCTTGAGGGGAGGCATCTCCCGTATCGTTCCTTCGTCGTACATGTTCTCGATCCTCCTTGCTCAGGGCCGCGAAATAAGAGCGGGGCTGCCCCCCCTGGAGACAGCCCCGCTGCCTGTAATCGGGCCGTGTCGCCCGGCGTCACGCGGACTCCCCCGACTCAGACTTGACGGCCCCCTGAATCTTCCGAGCAGCCCCTTCCACAAGGGGCGCTAGCTCCGATGCGCTCACGGCGTCCAGGTCCTTGCTCGTCTTGGCCTTGACCGCAGCTCTTACCTGCTCCTGGTCGAAGCCCTGGGCCGCGCCCAGGTTCACCAGGGTCTGGCGCAGGGAAGGGGCCAGGGCGTCGGCTCCGACGGCTTGCTTATTGGGAACTCCGGCGGCGGGTTGATCGCCGTAGAGGCCGTTTCCAAACGCCTCTCCGAAGCTCCTGAGCGCCCGTTTCATGCCGTCCGTCACGGCAGCCTTCGCCGCAGTCTCGTGTCCCTCACCGTTCTCCTCGGCTACGACGTGGAAGCCGATGTCGGTGCGGGGCGGAGCGCCGGGAACGGTGACGCGTACGGGGGCGCTGTATGGCGCGGATGCGGCGCACCTCTCCGGTCTTGGCGTCAACGGTCTCGATGTCCCGTAGAGAGACATCCCCGACCAGCTTAAATCCCCAGCCGCCAAGCCCAAAGATGCGGTTGGCCTGGTCGATGACGGTGTGACCCTCGATGTAGAGGTAGTCGCGCCCGCCTCTGCCCTTGCGCTGGGAGAGTTTCTCCGTTACTGCGGGCGGCAGGCTGTCCCAGAGCAGATCGTGCCCGTTGGCGATGGCGGCGTCAGGGTGGACGCCGTTTGTGCTTCCGTTCTTCGTCGTATTGTTAGTCATGTCGAGTCTCCTTTGTGATGTGTGGTGTCCATGCTTCTGACAGTTGCGGGCTCCCTATGGGAATCCCGTAGGCGGGACAGGCCCCGTCGAGGAATTGGGCATAGCGCCTCCAGGGTCTGAAGTGGGGGAATGCGTTGGGTCGGAGAAAGCGGACCGGAGCCCGCAGGGAGGTGGGAAGGTCTGGAAGGGGCGGCGGGCCGAGGCCCGTAGGGGAGAAAGTTCGCTACCGGACGGAGCGGGCCGCCTGTGCAAGTAAGTGCAAGAAGACGGCGCGGCCGTGGGGGTGCGTGGCAAGCTCGGCCACGTCGGCAACGCCCTGGGGCAAGCCGACGACGGATGCCCGGCGTCCAAGCAGACCCGCAAGCCGCTCGGCGGCCTCCCGGCCCGCGTCGTCGGCGTCGAAGGCGAGGAACACGCGGGCGCAGCCGCGCAAAGCGAGGGCCACCCGCTCAAGGCCCTGGGTGCCCAGGGCGGCTACGGCGGGAAAGCCCCACTGGACCAGCGTCAGCCAGTCGAACAAGCCTTCGGCCAGCACCACATACGGCGTGGCCGGACCAAGCCCGCCCAGCCCAAGCACCGGCGGCCTTGGGCCGGGGAGCGCCTGGAACCGTGGCGTGACGTCGGGCTCTACCGCCCGGCCCACAAGCCAGCGGACGCGGCCCCAGGCGAGGTCAGGTACGACCACCATCCCGGCGAATCGCTCGCCTCGCTCGGTGAGCAGGCCGGAGGCCCGCACCCGCTCGCCGCCGAACCCGGCGGCCTGGAGATACTGGCGCAGCCCGTCCCCGGCTGCGTAGCCGAGGCCCAGGCGGCAGGCGGTGTCGAAGGCGATGCCCCTGGAGCCCAGGTACTCCCGCGCCTCCCGGCTTCTGAGCATCGACCGGAGGTAGAACCGCAGCGCCGCCGTCAGCAGCGCCGGGTCACGCTGGGGAACCACGGCGGCGCTTGCGCGGCGTGACTCGGCGGCCCGCCTTGGAGCCGCCACCGTCGAGGGCGCACCGCCGTCCAGCTTCCGGATAGCCTCGGGCAGGCTGAGGCCGTCCGTGCGCTGGATGAAGTCCAGCACGTCGCCGCTCGCCCCGCACCCGAAGCAATGAAACCGCTCCGTGTCGGCGTACACGGTGAACGAGCCTTCGGCCTCGTCGTGGAAGGGGCAGACGCCCTGGCGGACCCTTCCACGACCGCGCAGCTGCACGCCGGACGCCTCCACCACGTCTCCCAACGGGTGGAGGCTCTTGAGCGCGTCCAGGTCCACATGTCCATTGGCTATGACCATGACTCACCTCCCATGGTTCTGAGACCCCGCAGGCTGCGCCTGGACAGAGTCTTGCCCGGCTGCCAGCGCATTCCCAGCGCCGCCAGAACCTCCAGGGTCCCGTCGTCCCTGGGGGACAGGGCCGCAGCTCTGCCCTTGCCCTGGCTGTACAGCACCAGCTCCCTCTCGCCGAACTTGCGCTTCACCAGGCTGAGCCACTCGGCGTGCGCCCAGCGAGCTTCGCTCGTTTCCGTCTTCGCCGGTGTGAACACGGCGAAGACCGCCAACGCCCCGTTCAGGTCGCCGGTCTACCGCAGCCGCCGCGCGTCATGGACGCTCCGGGCCACGGTCTGCGTCGTCTCCTCTTCCTGGGGGAACATCGCTGCTATCAGCCGGTCCACCAGCTCTTCGAGGCTGGGCCGCCGGGCTGCCCCCATCGTGCCTACCGTTCCTATGGTCGTTACTTGCGTCGTCATCTGTGATCTCTTTTCGATCTGGTTTGCCTTCGGTCGTCAACTCACAACAAAAAAGCGGTGCGAGCGCGAACGCCCACACCGCCATACTTGGCCTTGGGATAGAGCTACCCTGGGTCCTGGGCGGACTCCCGATCCCGGCGCTCCAGCCACAGCCGGTGATCCCGGTCCTGTCTGCGCCTTCGCACCCGGCTGCGGATGAACAGAAACCCGATGCCCAGGCCCAGGAGGTTCAGGGCGAAAAGCTCTATGCTGCCGGTCAGCGCCAGCGGCGCTGTGACCACCAGCGCAATTCCCCATCGCTTGCGCCGCCGCAGGAATCGTCCGATCCCCACGGCGGCCTGCCAAACCTGAGAACCTCGTTCCTTGGTGTGCATACGCACCTCCTAATGTGTCTATGCCCGCGTCGGCATCCAGAGCACGGGTCCGTGTCAATTGCTCGTCTGACGATGGACACACTGCGCCCACGGCGGATGCCTGACGTGGCACGCAGCGTGACTTGTACCTGGCCCGCCTACGCATCACACGCAGAACGGCCAAGGTGAAAAAGGGCGCAGCTCGGCCAGGGTATCTTTGTGACCTCGGCTTCTGGGGAGCTACGACGTGGAAGCGGCCGGCCTACGACGAGTGGTCACAGGACGGCGCATGGGGGAAAAGGGCACAGCTCGACCAGGGTCAATATCGGGCTATCGACACTGGAAAGCTGCGAAGACGTGAAGCGGCTGTCCTACGATGTGGTCGAAGAACAGCGCGTGTTGAATCTACGGCCTAGCTGTCTGGAGAGCTATGCCGTAGGCATGGGGACACGGTCAGAGCATATCGCGCACTCCGGCCGTGGTATCGAGAGGGCGAAGCGCAGGACGCACTTCGGCCACGGTATCCAGCGGAAGAAGGGCTTATCACTCCAACCACCAGACAGTGCTGCGGGCAAAGGGCTTAATCACTCCACCTTGGCAGCAGTTCCCTCGTGGGCGACCATCGGGAGAGCAAGGCTCAATCCTTCTGGTCTATCCCGGGCTAAGGGAAGGACCCCCAGGTTTCTAGGGCGGGAAACACTGGAAAAGCCTGACAATGATCTAAGTATTACCCCTCATTTCGCCGTTTACAAGGGTTTCGGGGCCTCAGCCCCCAAAGTGTTCACTTTGGTTCAAGAAAACTTCACTCTACTTCAACAAAAGTTTGATAAACTCCGGTTCAGACCCCCGAAGGAGGCTACTTCCACCATAGCCGAAGGGTGAGGACGCGGCGGACCCACCTGAGCAGCTCCCGTTTGGCCCGCGCCCTGTGCGCGTCGTACAGAGCCGTCCTTCGCCAGCTAATCTGCCCGTTGCGATCAGAGCCCTGCAGCGGATGCTTCTCCGGAGGCAGGGTCAGCCCGTGCTCCTCCAGCAAGGCCAGCTCCACCGCCAGGAACCGCTCCTCCGTAGCGAGCCAGGACAGGCTCTTGCCCTGGTTGAGATGGGTCTCCTTCAGCCCTCGCCACTCGGCTATCAGGGGCCACGCCGCGCCGAAGACCTCCTCGTCGTCGGGGGCAGCTTCGCGGGTTACCAGGTCGGGATACTCTCGCTGGGACGCAACCTTCTTCGTTGGCTGTTTGAGGGCTCCTTTCGCTTCCCCCGCGCTCTGAGCGACCTGTCGTGCCTCCAGGCTCGCCACCCTTCCCTCCAACTGGCGCATCCCCTGGGCGTGCTCCTCCCTGAGCGCCTTGACCTCGCCCTCGATGGCATCGCGGATATCTTGGAGGCCGCTGCGGGTCTCCTCCACAAGCGCCTCAACCTGCTGCTTCAGATCCCCCATCTCCTGCCGTTGCCGTGCCGCAGCCGAGCCGCCGCCTGAGAGCAGCGCCCTCTCCAACGCAAGGCGCATCCGCCTCGACAGCTCTCCCCCCTCCATGCTGGCGATCAACGTCCTGTGGTCGATGTCCAACACCGCCGCCGCTCCTCTGGGACCCTTCTCTCTCACCATCTGCCGCAGCAGCGCCATGAGCCGCAGATGCTGAAGGTCTCCCATGCTCCTGCCCTTTTCCATGATCGGCTCTCCTGATCTCATCGGTCCTGCCCTCCGAACAAAAATGCTCATTTTAGCTAGGGCCTTTGTTCACTCCCCCATTTTTCACGGCGAACAGAAATGTCCGTTTCAGCTAGGGGCTTTGTACACCGGGGGTGGAAGGAGCACTTAAGTCAAAGTGTTCACTTTTTCCGTCCTGTAGGGGCCTATTCCCCCCTGTTTTAGCTTGTTTTAGCTTGCCCACGACCCGGTGTGCATTTTTGTCACCAAACGCATTTCTCTGTATACGGGTATGACATCACAGAAGGGGGTCTCCGCAGAAGGTCTTAAAGGGGCGTACAAACCTGCGTCCCCACATAGGAGGCTGGTGCAGTCCTGCACCCCCTCATGGGTAGTTCTGCGCAACTTTTTTATCCGTCACACTCGATTGTAGGACCGAAACTCCACCCCTTCGAGGAGGCGTCTATGGGACTGCAATCGAGGTTCACACCCGGTAGAGCAAGACGACTTATCCCGCTGGCCGCAGCGCTGCTTCTGGCGGCGCTGGTAGCCATTCCAGCCAGCAACCCGGCCTTCGCCCAGGCCCCGTCCACCGAGGGCGTCACCCTGGTCAACGAGGACGAGGAGTTCATCGAGCGCAAGGGCGACGGGCGCTTCATCGCCCGGCCCCTCTTCAACCGCGAGCTGGACATCCTCTACTACGGGGTGAGAGACCCAGACAACGGCGACCGGATAGTCGGTTTGGTCCTGGTGCATAGGGGAGAGAAGAAGCGCAAGGACGGCTGGGAGTACTCCTTCGAGTACCCCTTCCGGGACGACCAGGCAGACCTCGACCCCGACCAACCCTACCTGCTGGTCATCGTGGTCCCCGACCCCGACGGGGGAGCGGACCCCTACACCTTCCATGGCGTCATTCCCATCCACCAGTCGGGAAGGATCTGGGACAAGATTCTCCAGGCCCTCGACCCGGGACGGTGGGCCAAAGCCTTCGCCACGTGGGTCATCGAGGGCGTCCACGGAACCCTCTGCGGCGTGGTGGAGCAGGCCACCGGCGAAGACGCCGAGCCCTGCCGAGGGGGATAGCGACGTATGAGCGACATCCTTACCGGCACCCCCCCCCGAATTGACCTACCTGCATCCACTGGTGCGCGAAGCCTGGATGGTCGTCTGGGCCATCGCCTCCGGGGCGCTCATCGTGATCCTGGGCTGGATGGGCCTCAGCTTCATCATGGCCGAGCACCTGGGCACCAGACAGGCGGGCTGGCGGGAGATGGTCCCCCGCCTGGTCCTCGCACTTGTTGCCGCCGCCACCTCCTTGTGGTGGTGCGCCCTGGTCATCGACGTGGCCGATGCCGTGTCGGGATTCATCGCCGCATCGCTAGGCGTCACCGCAGGAGACCTGCTCCGGGCGTCACTCAAGACGCTGCTGACGGCAGTACAAGCGGGAAGCGTCGGCATGGCCATCCTGATGGCCATTCTGTACCTCTTCTACGGCTTCTTCGTGCTCTACGTGATCGTGCAGATGATCCTGCGCCTCGCCCTCATCGCGTTGGGGCTCTGGATACTGCCCCACACGGCGGGCTGGGGACGCACTGGCTACGGCTGTTCATGACCACGGTGTTCCAGCAGGCGGTGCAGCTCATCGCGCTGGCTCTGGGCTTCGGGTTCCTCCACGAGTTCGCGGGATTTGCGGCCTACGAGCCGGTGCAGGACATCATCTGGAAGCTCCTGATGTCGCTGGCCTTCATCTACATGGCCACCAAGGTGCCGTCGATGCTGGGCAATCACGGGACCTTCGATAGCTGGCTCCACACCCTCTACTTCGGCATGGCGCTGCCCGGAGCCATGATGCGCTCCGCCCGCTCCGTCGGGATGCTGGCGGGAGGGGGAGCCGTGGGAGGCCCCGGCGGCATGGCGGTGGGCGCAGCGATTGCGGGCTCCGGCCTGGCATCCGGCGCGGCAACCGACTCCCTCCGACGGTGGAGGGGGCGGCGGCTCCCCCAGGAGCGCGGGCGAGTAGGGACCGTCCAGACTGATTTCCGATAGAGGAAAGGCGTCGGCGAACAACCGACAACTACAAGCGTGAACGAGGTTCACGCCAACTACACGACAAAGGATGAAGACAGGGAGATGTGCAAGTAGAGCCACCGCATTGCAAGCAAGGAAGCAGGGAAGAGCTGAAGACTGGGTGGGGAATTCACCCGGCAAACAGAGAGGAGAAGAAACGAATGGAATCACTTACGCAAACCATATCCAACCTCGTCGGGATTTTGATGGGGTTGGTGGGGGCGGTCGGAGCGGGTTTCTTCGTCTACGGGGCGTACCTGTACCTGACCGCATCGGGAGCGCCCCACCAGATGGAGCGGGGCAAGTCGGCAATGATGACCGCCATCGCGGGCATCGTGCTGGCGCTGGTCGCCTACGGCATCGTCGAGCTTGTGATGAACGCCGTGGTGGACCCGGTAATCGACCCCTCGCTGTCCGAACCGGAAGCGCCAACGCCAACGCCAACGCCCACACGCAGATTCTTCTAGGAGGCCAACCATGAGAGCACACGAAGTACCGACCCATGTCGGAGCAGAGGACAAAGTCCTGCTCTGGTTCACCTTTCCCCAGATCGTGGCGATGATCGCGACCTGCGCGCTGGCCTACGGCGCGTACCGGATGGCCCCCATCGGCCCCTCCGAGGTGCGCCTTGGTATCGCCGTCATCCTGGGTCTTCTGGGCCTGGCGGCGATCGTGGGGAAGGTCGGAGGCCGGTCGCTGCCCCTGGTGACCGCCGACCTGCTTCGCTACGCCCTGGGGCCTCGGCGCTACGCCGGGACCCCGGCTGAGCTGGTGCGGAGCGAACCCCCGGCGCCCGTCGCGACCAAACCCGGTCCGCTGAGCCTGATAGTCAAGAAGGCGGGACGCGGCCTGCGGAAACCGCGCAGGCTCAACAGGAGTAAGGAGCGGCGCAACGGGCGGAGGCCCTTCCGTCCCCACGGCTGGTTCGGCAAGCGCCGGAGAGCCAAGGAGTCCGAGAGCACAAGCGGCAACAGGGCAACACAGCAGGAGACTAGCCAAAGGCCAAAGCGCCGGAAGGCCCGGCGCACGGTGCTAGGCATCGTCGCCCTGGTTACGCTGGCCTTCGCCATACCCCAAGTGGCCCTGGCCGACGGCCATTGGGGGTTCGACTTCGAGCCCCCGGAGCCGGTCCCCGGACGAAGGCTCTTCGTCGAAGGGCTCAGCGTCTCCGGAGACCGGGCCGAGGTCACCCTGAGAGCCGCCACCGGCCTGGACCTCCGGGTGCGGGCCTACGGAGGCTGGCAGGGGAGCCAGCTCCGTTTCTACGGGTCGGCAAGCCTGGACGAAGGGGAGGTTGTCACCTACGACCTGCCGCTGTCCGGCGAAGCGCCCTCCTTCACCTTCTCCTGGGAGGACACCCTGGGGCAGGCGGGAGCCCTCACCCTCAAGGACGAGCAGCTCCCGTACCCGCTGCCCTCGGTGGAGGGAGACCTCTGCGACCTCCACGTCGCCTCCCTGGGCTGGACGCCGGGGGAAATCGAGGGGGTCCTGTCCTCCGACTGCGTGTCCACGACCCTGGAGACCATCAGCCTCCAGACGGTGGCTGGACATGACAGCGTCACGGAGATGGCCGTCATGGACGCTGCGGTCACCGCCATCACGGGAACCGTCAGGATCACGGTGGGCGGTTCTCACGCGACCGCATCCTTCGTCCCAAACGGTGAGACGAGCTTCTCCATGTCCATCGGGGACGGGGAAGCGGTCCACAGCGTTGCGATGAACGCTGCCCTTCTTGCCGACCTGGAGGTCGCCCTGCCCCCGCTGGTCCAGCTCACCCATCACCCGGAGCGGACGGAGCAGGTCATCCGAACAGTGAGCGTTTTGCGTCCTGGGACCAGCGACAGCGTCAGCGAGACGGTGACGTTGACCTGCGAAGACGGAACCACGGAGGAGCACACCGTCTCGGCCTCCGTCTCCATCCCCAGCAAGGTTTTTCACAGCGACGTGACCATCTCCATCCTCCACCCAGAGCACGTCAAGGCCGAGCTGGTGGAGCGAGAGCCCCTCACGCCCAGCAGGAGCGAGGCGGCAGCCCTGGCTCTCACCATCGGCTTCGACGACCCCTACGAGGCCCTGGCGCTGCCGGAACCCGAGCCGGACCCCTCTGAGCAGACCTCCCTCAGCGATGAGGAGGCGCGGGACATCTTCGAGCCTTCCCAAACTTGATTCTCTCGTAAAAAGTCTGTTCAGGTCGAATTAGAACAACCGTGCCCACGCCTGGGTACAATATACAGTCTCTGTTCCGTATACTACCCCAACATACGGTAGCGCTCAGATGTGCTAACTCGCTAGAACTTCCTCAAACCGGGTTTTTACGAGGGAATCAAACTTCAACGGCAAACCGTTCCATTTCTTTTTTTCTCCCGTCTGATTCCACCACCGCCAGCTTCCGTGGACGGCTGAGAAGCTGGCCTGGGCGTTGTACAGGAGGCCCACGACATGGCCAATCTGATCCCACCAAGCGATGCACTGTGGGCGAGGACCGGTGAACTCTACGTCGAGGAACGCTTCGCCTGCGAACGCTTTGCCTTTGTGGAATGCGGTGACACCTAAAATAACGCCACGCTCGGCATCGACTAAAAATTCATACCTATCGACCCCTGTCCAGATGGTAGGGTCGGACAATTCGCTCTCCTGACGCCTTGGCGTGGCACTGACCGTTATCGCTCGGCGTCGAGCGACAGTGGCTTCTCCTAAGCCCGAATCCACCGAAGGACACCGATGGACGGCGTGAGGAAAGCGGAAGGGGGGTGAGGGAGCTACAGGGGAAATAGTCTGGGTTCCATTTGGGGTAGGGAGGTCGGCGGACGGTCTTCATCGCCGCACAGGGGCCCCTATGGCCGTCTGCGGGAGCTGCGATGCGCGGGATGGCGAGAGAATACGCAGCAGGGAACTCTCTCGGACCGGGCTGGCACGAGTCTGCGGGGATCTTCGGTTGTCCGGTGGGTGGGTCGGTCGCCGACGGTGCCGTCAGGCCGGGAGTGGAATGGCTCGCAGCCGGGCCAAGGCACGGCTGAACTTCTCAGCCCAAGGCCAGCGATCCGGAAGATGCAGGGTCAACCGGCGTGCCGAGCGGGTGAGCCGTCCGGCCAGGGAGAAGAACCGCCGCCGGAGGGTCTTGGTGGTGGCTATCCGCTCTCCCAGACCGATCCGCGCCGTCCAGCGGGCCAGGTTGTGGGCCATCGTCTGGACGGCCAGCCAGGCGCCGTTGGCGGCGAAGCGGCCCGAGGGGAGATGGTTCAGCCCGACGCCGTACTTGAGGTCGCGTATGGCATTCTCGATCTCGGCGTGGCGGCGATGGTCAGCCTCCAGTTCGAGCAACTCCCCGTCCCGGTCGGTGATGAAGCCATGATAGCTGTATTTGGCGAAGAGGGCCAGTTGGGAACTGGGCGTCGGCTTCACCCGCCGGACGATGAGCCGTACCGGCGCGGCGTCCGCCTCGGCCTGGAAGGGGGTGCAGGTGGTCTCGGCCACATCGGCGGCACCGTCCATCCAGTAAGGAATCGGCGTCCAGGCATCTTCGGGTATCGCCTCGATGAGATTGTGCAGGCTTTTGTGCTGGCGGATGATGATGGAGAAGCGGACATCCATCTTGCGGCAGACGGATACCACGCCATGAGTGTAGAACCCGCTGTCGGCCCGTAGCGTGAGTCGTCCGTCGGCCCCGGCGTAGCGCACCCGTCCCACCGTCTCCCGCAGGAAGTGGGCGGCGCCGCGGGCGGTGTTGGCCCGGCCCTCGCGCAGCCGGGACATCAGCACGTCTCCGGTGCCGGCGGCGATGGCCAGCAGCGGGTGGTAGCCCCGCTTGCCGGTATAGCCGTGGTGGCGGGCGCCCTCCTTGGCCAGTCCGTAGGTCTCGCAGATGGTGGAGTCCAGGTCAATGGTCAGGGGCCCGTCGCCGGGTCCCGCCCCGGCCTGCCAAGCCCGGGCCAGCAACTCGCGGCTCACCCGGTCGAGTTGACGGACGTGGCCCCACCGGAAGCTGCGCAGGAAGGTGCCCAGGGTGGATGGCGCCTTGACCGTGCCGCCCAGGGTGCAGGCCGTCCCCCCGGTGCGCAACACATCGGCGTCGTCAATGCAGTCGCCCCCAGCCAGCGCAGACGCCACCAGCGTCATCATCTTGTCGCTCGTGTTCGCCCGCCCCGGGGCATCGCCCAGGTCGAGGCGCTGCCGGACGAGTTCGGGCAGGCCGAGGTGCCGCGCCAGGGTGGCCGGAAGGAGCAGCCCGGCATTGGCCACCAAGCGGCGGTCGTCGAAGGTGATTTGGATCCGGTCGGGGTGGTTGCGTGGCAGCATCTACTGGGTGCTCCTTTTCCGGGGCCGTTTTTTTGCTACAAAACCATTATCCCAGAAGCACAGGAGCACCTTCTTGCCGCCTCAGGACGCTAACCCGACGCCCTCCTTCGGTGGATTCGGGCTAAGACGCCTATCCGCATGTGGGGTAGGAGGTCAAGCGGCTGAAGCATGCGGTGGTAGCCGATGGTCCCGATCCCGGACATAGCCCTTGAATCGTAGGGCTCAGGGACAGCAACGTCAGTGCAGAATTCGAGGGGCGAGGATTTCGTCACCTTGAGACGGACTCTCCTCTGCACTAACGCAGATTGCTCCGAGCTGTTATGTCCCTGAGTTGAATCCGCGGGATTCTCAGCGTAACGCGTGGCGTCTATCCACTCCCGCTGCGCCCTTGCTGCACTTTCGGGCTCGGTCCATTGGTGTAGCACAGCATTGAGGCCCGAGAACCGTGCAGGTGCGGTGTATAACAGGCCCACCAAACTGGACAAAATCAAGAACCTTCACATTGAGATTCAGGCTAACAGCCTGACATGGACCTTGGGCTAGGAATGCCCTGATGATCCCAAGAGAGGAAGCCGCGACGTATGACGGGATGCCCCGCCAACAACTCTCTCGTAGCCCGCGCATTGGGGGACGACTTTATCAATCTACACACGGCGGTGCGTAAGCCCTAATCCACCGAAGGACGGCGTGTAGGAGGCCTGCTGAAGAAACAAAAGGGAGCGCCTCTGAATCTGGGATAATGGTTTTGGAACAGAAACCCGATCCCAGAAAAGGAGCACCCGATAGATGCTACCACGTAACCACCCCGACCGCATCCAAATCGCCTTCGACGACCACCGCCTGGTGGCCAATGCCGGGCTGATCCTTCCCGCCACCCTCGCCCTGCGCCTTGGCCCTAATCCACCGAAGGACGGCGTGTAGGAGGCCTGCTGAAGAAACAAAAGGGTGCGCCTCTGAATCTGGGATAATGGCCCGCACTCGGGAGCGTCCGCCCCAGACGGTGCGTTTGCCCCGTAGAGTCCCGCTGTCCCTGTTGGAGGGAGCCACGCCCACCAGGGCGGCGACCTGCCTGCGGTCCAGCGTGCCCAACTCCGGCAGGTAGGCCAGCAGAGTGAGGGAGAGCTGCTCCCCCACGCCGGGGACGGTGCGCAGGAGGTCGTCCTTCTCCCGCCACACGGGACTGCTGCGGAGAGTCTGGCGCAGCCCTTCGTCAAGGTCGTCCAACTCCTGCTCCAACCAGGCGAAGTGTGCCTCGATGCGGGGCCGGACGGCGCTGATGGCGGTGCCCAAGCGGTTCTTCTCCGAGACCAGCATGGTCATCACCTGGTGCCGGCGGGCAGCCAACGAGTTGAGTACCTGTGTCTCGGCATCCCGTAGAGGACGCACAGAAGGACGAACGGCGTCGGCGAAGTGGGCCAGGACGGCCGCGTCCAAGGCGTCGGTCTTTGCCAGAGTCCCGGTGGCCCTGGCGAAGTCTCGAACCTGACGAGGGTTGACGACGACTACGGGCAGCGCCGCAGCTGCCACCAATGGCAGTTCCAGGCCGCCCGACGCCTCCAGCAGCACCAAGGCAGGATCCAGGTCTTCCAGTTGGGCGACCAGTTCCCCAACCCCGGACTCGTCGTAGGAGACAACCCACCTCTGGCCTGTAGGGCGGACGGCGACGTCCACCTGGGCCTTTGCTACATCGATGCCTACGTATGTCGATTCCTGTTCCATCTATACCTCCTGTGTGAAGCTCTGGCCCGTCCTTACACGATGCGGGCTCGATTGGCCCAGGCAACTGTTCGGGCTCTAACCCCTGGGGGTGCGGCGACCCTCGCTGTAGGACGGTCTTCGATGACCAAGGACACATCGGTCTGCCGCACCCCGATCCACCTAAGTGAAGTCATTATTACCACCCAGAACCAACATACAAGGACGGAAAAAGTGAACACTTTTTCGGTAATTGATTAGCGGTGCTCCGGTCCCCACCCCTTCCTTCTGAACCCCTCCTCGCACTCCGCTCCGCTAATCAATTACGAATCATCGAAACTACGAGATGGGGTCTGGGGGTAGAGTCGGATTTGCGAGTTGACGACGTAGGAAGCTTGGTCTATGACATCCGGAAGTACGTGTTAAGGGTGCCTTTTCTTGGGCTGATTATTGGGTTCCCCACCTGGGTCTCGCCTTTTGGAGGTGGCTGCACCACCGAAACCGGAGAGAGTGAAGCCAGTTTCAGTGTCAACTTTGAGATGACCCATCCGGTATTCGGACGAACTATCGGCTACTCGGGTAGGTGTCGCATGTCGTCCTCTTGAGCTAGCCAAGACTGGGCAGGCGGCAAAAGACATGGCCAAGGGCCAGCCACTGCCGCCGGGGTCGCCGTTGCAACTGCGGGGGTTGCAAAGGGCGGGCCATAGCTCGAATTGGGCTATCGCTCGGTCCCTTCGGGCAACATCGCCAGGACGAGGCCAAACAGGAACTCCGCTAACGATTCGGAGAAATCAATGGTACCGGCGCTGGGGCAACTGTGAATTCGAGACGGAAATCACTCTCGATGACCTGACGCGCCCGGTCGATTTGTTGCGCCGAGTCAAGCCGCGCTGTGGTATCAATCCCGACTCCTATTCCTGAGAAATCAGGAAGAGGTCCTGCCTGAGTGACATTGACGCCTGCCCCGGAGAGATCAAGTTCGACAAGCCGCCTTGCTTCCCGCTGAAGCTCTACGAGTGAGTAGGGTCTTTCAACTACTCGAACTGGGACGCTGGTCCGCAACGTCCGCACAAGCGCGACCATCCTGTGAGGGACTTGTCCCTTCCAGTAGAGGATTACTTCCCTCTTGTCATTGTCAAACCGCATCCCTGTGAAGCCTTGCAAGCCTTCTCTCTGCCAAAGCTCGTAGATTTGACTCGACGCATCTGCTAGAGGCATCTGCCTTGCAATCCTAGGGTCTATTGTTCGAGGGGGGGCCTCGTGGGATATCGATTTGTGACCAGTTGCCGATTCGTAACCACCGGTGCCTCGGGCGTACAAGAACCCCGCAGCGGCAATCAACGGCAGCGCTACTACCAGAATTGCAGAGTATGTGAATCTCCGGCTCATACCAACGCTTCTTCGTCTTCACGAATGCAATTACTACAGCAATGTCGTCAAAGCCGACGAACCCTACTAGAATAGAGAGGCATCTAAGTTTCGATTTTACCATGCCGGGGTTTAGCCATCTCAACTCAGGCGCTTCGTGATATCCGGGAGCCCGGTGCACGAAACGTAGTAGCGCTTGGTACGGAGGGACATCTGATGTCTATCGGCGTAGCGACAGTATCTGCATGGGTCGCCCATGCCTTTGCCTGGGCCGCTGGGGTCTGGTTGGCGTTCTGGCCCACCTATGAGGGTGCGTCGGTAACGCCGACACTCCCTGGTGAGCCTGGCGGGGAGGTGATTCGGTCTAGCGCTACGGCAATAGAAGTGAATGGCCTGCACGTAATCTTGTTGCTGCTAGTGCCTATCCTGTTGACCGCCATCACTTTGTTGGGCCTTCGGTTCCAACAGACGACGATGCGCAAGATACTCCTCTGGAGCCCCGCCGTCGTGCTTCTGGGATTCTGTTTTGTAGCGATAGCTTCGATCGGCATGTTCTACCTGCCAACAGCCCTCGCGCTCCTTGTTGCAGCCATTGCTGATCTCGGAGGTCAGGAAGGCAATGAGCCGATCTAGTCTCTCGGTCGTCACTGGGGCCTTTGGCTACAGTGGCAAGTACATCGCGCGGCGGTTGCTGGAACAGGGAGCAACTGTAAAGACGTTGACCCGTACTCCTACTTCCCACAGCCCCTTCGGTGATCGGGTGGAGGCTCTACCTCTGGACTTCGGCGACTTTAACGGTTTGGTAGAAAATCTTCGGGGAGCCGCCACTCTGTACAACACCTATTGGATCCGCTTCGCACGAGGCACGGTTACTCATGACGTTGGGGTTCAGAACTCCCGCATCCTGATAGGAGCGGCGGCCGAAGCCGCCGTTAGTCGCATCGTCCATATCAGCATCACCAACCCCTCGGAAGACTCGCCACTTCCTTACTTCCGGGGGAAGGCGCTGGTGGAGGAGGCAATCCACGAGTCTGGGTTGTCCTACGCCATCCTCAGACCCACGGTGCTGTTCAGCCCCGAGGATGTGCTGATAAACAACATCGCCTGGTTCCTGCGGCGGTTTCCAGCGTTCCCCATCGCAGGGTCTGGGGACTATCCGATACAGCCGGTGTTCGTAGACGACCTGGCGCAACTTGCCGTGAATGCCGGGGCGGGAAGCGAAGATGTCGTGTTAGACGCCGTGGGTCCAGAAACATTCACGTTTGAGGAGATGGTACGGCTCATAGCTCGCCGAGTAGGCAGCCGAGCCCGGCTGATTCACGTACGGCCTTCCGTGGCGCTGCTGGCCGCCCGAATGGCGGGTTGGTTGGTGCGGGATGTGGTGCTGACCAGGGATGAAATCGACGGACTGATGGTGGGCCATCTGGTGTCGGCTGACCCACCCACCGCCTCCACCCGGTTCACCGAATGGCTGGAGGCCGAAGGCGCTACGTTGGGACGGCGCTACGCCTCGGAACTGGGCCGCCACTACCGCCGCCCGTAAGGTCGCACGGTCACGTCCCGTCAAGTGGTGTAAGCCCGCATTTCCCATATCAACCGCGACGAAATCGTCGACAGTGGCTGCCACTTGGTGGTACATTCGTGTGACATGGCTGCCGGTGCCGATGGCCTCATGCACGCGGCCTCTTTGAAGCCTCGACCTGCCGAAATGAGCCAGGTCCCCCATCCGACTGGTACAGAGATTGCGTCCGCCGTGGACCGGGTTGGGCACCAACGCCGCTTGAAGAAGTCTGATTACCATGCTAAGTAGAACCATACAGGTCACTCGGCTGGCGAAGATCGCTTGGTACGCATACTTCGTGTTGCTGGCGATATTCCTCGTAGCGTCCGCCGCTTCGATACTCAGTGAGCGCCCCACGGTGTTCGACGTGTTGGACGCGCCGATGGCCATCACCGCGTTGGTGGGCGTCTTGGGATTCGCCTCCCGGACGCGTGTATTGAGCCCGGGCTTCTGGCGGGTCTTCATGCCGGCGCTTGTCGCTTGGGACATCACCTACAATCTGGTCTTGGCAGAGCAGCTGGACCTCGCGTTACGGTCGGTGGAAAGTTCGGCGTGGGACCTGGCTGTGGGGGTGGGATTCCTGACGCCGATGTACGTGGCCCTGTTCCTCTACGGATACCGCTCCCAGGTAATCTGGGCCGGGCAGCCTCGGCTCGGCCTGACCAGACTCCCCGGCTTCGATACCAACGCGCAACGGTGGTTTGGCGTAGCCACCATTGTGGCGATTGTGCCGCTGGTCGTGGTGCTAACCGCATTGGGACCCGAGAACCCCCTGCTGTATGGTTCGATAACGGCACTGGTCATGGCAGCGACAATAGTCTTGGTCGTGGCCCTAGCCGCCCGGCTCCGGCCCCAAGACTTTACCTTCACATGTCAGGTCTGTGATTTCGCTTACGTAGGTGCCTTCCGTTTGCCCAGGACTAGGCACGAAGCACTCTGGGGAGGGTGGACCTGCCGTGGGTGCGGGAACGAGCTCGACCGCCACGGCAACTTGAGGACGTGAAACCGGCAATGACGGGGAGATACCGACGCGAAGCACATTGCCTAATCGAGAGCGAACGCCATTTCCGTGCCAGTTAGATGGGGACCTGGCTGGGCAACGACGCCACACCAGGAAGTCTGATTACCATGCTGAGTAGAACCATACAGGTCACGCTGCTCGCGGAGATCGCCCGGTACCCATACTTCCTGCTGCTGGCGTTTTTCCTCTGCGCGTCCGCCATTTCGGTACTTGGTGAGAGCCCCACGGTGTTCGACTGGCTGGACGTGCCGATGGCCATCACCGCACTGGTGGGCGTCTTTGGATTCGTCTTCCGGATGCGCATATTCAGGCCGGGCTTCTGGCAGGCTTTCATGCCGGCGCTCCTCGCTTGGGAGATCACCTACAATCTGGTCTTGGCATGGCAGATGGACCTCGCGTTACGGCCGCTTGGGGAGGACTTGTGGGCGTATCTGGTTGTTGGGCTGGCATTCCTCGCACCGATGTACGTGGTCCTCTTCCTCTACGCATATCGCTCCCAGTCGATCTGGGCTGGCCAGGCGGGGCCAAAGCTGCCCAGATTCCCCCTCTGCGATACCGACGCAACACGCTGGATGGCGCTCGTCCAGTTCACGCTGTTGATTCTGTTTGGCCCAGCGCTGGCCCTGTTGGGCTCCAGTTTGGGCTTAAGTTTCGCCCAAATTATGATCTATGCCTTCGTGGGTGGACTGCTGGTACTAGGGCCTTTGGAGATACTGATATGGGCTCTGATCGCCAAACTCCGGCCCCAAGACTTCGCTTTCCACTGTCCAGCCTGTGCCTTCACGAGATACGGTCTGTGGTGGCCTGGAAGCCTGCGCCAACTTCTATCGGGAGGACGGACCTGCCGTGGGTGCGGGAGTGTGCTCGACCGCCGCGGCAACTTGAGGACGTGACACCGGCAATGACGTGGAGCACACTGCCGTAAGGTGTATGCCGCTCCTTGACCCGGAATCTTTTCCGTGCCTCCGCGTGGCCCCCATGAGAGCATTCAACTCTCAGGACGAAAGTACGTGAGTTGGATTGAGAACACCGCTATCGCCGCGGCCGCCTACAACGGTATGAGGGTCATGGCTCTGGCCCATTGCAATACTCGGCCCGATGTTCGGTCTCTCACGGTCCTCTCGGTCTGGATGTGTACCACCTTCCACAGTGTCAGTGCAGGGTAGAGAAGCCACCAGGGAGTGAACAGCGCCGACTTGGTCGCGGGGCTGATTGTCGCGCCTTCGAGGACGATGGAGAGAAGCGCTCCAGCCGCAACCAGAACCAGCGGCACACCGACCGCCAATCAAGCTGCCCGTGGGAAGTCGCCGGTCCTCTCGTGAATGGATGGACCGAACTGTGCTGTCTGCATGGCGATCACTCCCACAATGACTATAGCCGTAGGAGTGGTGAGAACCGTCCTCCCGAATCCGATGTCAGCCAGCCAAAGCAGGCCAAAGTGAAGGCCGAGTGAAAGGCCCACGAAACCCACCGTCGGGTTTCGCAGCCGCCTTACAATCCTTGACACGATCTTCGGACACCCCTTCAACAGTCTGCTAGCCCGGCTGTTGCCCGCGCTCTACGTGGCCGACCAATACGAGAGCCGCCTGCACGACAGACCATACCATCTCCAGGCCGTTCGGGGCCAGTCGCCACATCATCAGGTGGCTGCATCCGCCACAGGCCGTATGATTACCTGCGAACTGAAGGAGCGAACTCTAGGCTCATAAGGAGGATACCGTTGAATGAATCGCTTATTGAATCGCATGACGACATGGCCGTTCTTGGGTAAGAGTGCGTCATCCTGTTGATGCTGTTTAGGCGGCAGTCGCATCGGCGAGATCGGCCTCCGGAAGGGCTTCGTTCAGGGTCAGAATGGCGGGGGTGAGATATCGACGGCCGACGGCCCATTCGTCGTGCTGCTCAGCCAGGACGGCGCCAACCAGGCGACGCACGGCTGGCCGGTTAGGGAAGATGTCACCACATCGGTGCGGCGTCTGATCTCCTTGTTCCAGAGGGTTGTTCCCCCCCTGGTCGTTGGGAACGACAGCCTGCGTCTGTTGAACCTCAACAACAATGACCTGACTGGCAGCATACCTGTGGAATTGGGCGACATGGACAGCCTGACCGATCTGTGGCTGCGCGACAACAGTCTGAGCGGCGGGATACCACAGGAGCTTGAAGACCTCAATCTGACGGCTCTGCACCTGTCCGGCAACTCGTTCTCAGGCTGCATCCCGTCGGGATTGCGGGATGTCGAGACCAACGACCTGAACCTCTTGGGGCTTGACTACTGCACATCGCCTGAGTCATAGTCGTCCCCGGCGCGGGCGACGTTCACATCCAGGGATAAGGTCGCCCTGGGGGCAGCGGTCGGGACGTCGCTAGTGAGAAGTCTCGGCGCTGTCACCTTCAGCAGCCTCCAGGCCCACCCCCCACGAGTACCGCAGTTTTTGTGTCGATTGGATAACCGATATCCTCGCCCAGGAGGTCACGCGGGGGATGCGGGAGGCCGCGTCGAGAGGGTTCTGGGTCACCACCTTCGCCCCCTACGGCTACAAGAAGGTCCACGTCCAGGACGGGGTGAAGAAGCGCCCCAAGCTGGAGCTTAACCCGCCCGCCGACGCCGTGGCCCGCCGCATCTTCGACATGGTGCTCCAGGGCAGCAGCATCCTCGACGTGACCAAGGCCCTCAACGCCGAGGGCGTGGCCAGCTCCAGGGGAAAGAAGTGGCTCAAAACCACCGTCCACAACGTGCTGCTCAACGAAGCCTACACGGGCACCCTGGTTCGGGGTTTCCAATTGCGACTAAATCATCAGTAGGGATGCCCAGCGTGATGACTACGTTGTTATCCCGGTCGATCATGACCCGGTCGAGAAGGATTTGCAACACGTCCCGCCGCTCCTCGGAGGGCAGATCGTCAAGGCCCTCGCCGACCTTCTCTGCCCACTCGAGAACGTACTCCATCAGCACTCGCCGCTCGACCTCGGCCGACTCCCGTGCGCGGTAGTCATCCAGCTTCGCGCGGAGATTTTCCAGCCGTTCGGTGATGAACTTGCGTTGATGGTCGAGCTGCTCCTCGGTGATCTTCCCAGACACGAACAGCCTGATGGCGCGGTCCTCTTCCAGTTGGATGTTTTGCAGGTCGCGCTCCGCCCTGGCGGTCTGCTTCGCCAGCTCGCCGTCTTCCCGGGTGTCGAGAGCGTCGATGCCGGCGATGAGGAGGTCGCGGTCCTGCACGACCCTCTTGACCTGGCCCCAAACAAGCTCCTCCAGCCGCTCCGCTCTGATATAGGAGCGATTCCGGCAGTTGAGGCGGAACTTCTGCACCCCGTAGCATCTGTAGTACCGGCGAGGGGGGTCCAGGTCGTACTTGTAGACCTTGCCGTTGTATTTCACGGTTCGGCGTCTCGCCGTGCGGCATCCGAAGAGCATCCCGCACTCCGCGCACCTGACCATGTGCTGCAACAGGTAGAACGCCTTTGTGTTGCGCGTGAGCGGCGTCCACCGTTGCTTCCTGAGGCTCTGAACCCGCTCCCACGTCTCATCGTCCACTATCGGCGGGAACGGGACCCCGACCCAGGCATCCTTCGGCTGCTCGTATACCTTCGTCCCGTCGTCCGTGGAGACATGACGGGCCTTGCCGTACCACCAGGTGCCCTTGTAGGTCTCATTCCGCAGAATGCGCTGGACCTGCGAATCATGCCACTGCTTGCCCGGCGTCCCCGGGGGGACCTCATCTTCGTCGAGCTGCCGTGCGATGGCGCGGGCGCCCATTCCGTCATGGATGTAGCGATGGTAGATGCGCCGCACGATCTGCGCCTTCTCCTGGTTCATCTGGGGCGTGCCGTCTTCTGCTATCGTGTATCCATACGGCACCTGGCTGGTTGGTATTCGCCCCCGTTTGGCCGTCCCCCTCTTGCCCATTGACGCCCTCTCCCGGAAGTTGTCAAGCTCTATCTTGCCGATGGCCGCCATGAGGCCGAAGGTCTTCATGTCGATGGCGTCCATGACGGCCTCAAGCTGTATCTGGTTGGCCTCGACGACCTCCATGAGTGCTGCGGCGGGGTACATGCCCCGGCTCAGGCGGTCGGACTTCCAGCAGACGATGGTGTCGAAGCGTCCGCTCCTGGCGTCGGTCAGCATCCTCTGGAACTCGGGACGCTTCTTTGACCAGCCCCTGCCGACCTCCTGGTAGCGGGCGGTGATGGTCAGCCCCTTGCCCTCGCAGTAGGCTTCCATCTCGGAGGTCTGCTCGGAGAGGGATGTCTTGTCCTCCCCGTCCTGGCTCTTGTCCGATACGCGGGCGTAGATTGCCGCCCTCTTGCCGTTTGCCTGCTGTTGCTGTGCTGTGGTTCCCGCCATGATCGCCTCCTTTCATTCTTACCCTGTGAACATCAAAAAGACCCGCCTCCTGTCGGGAGCGGGTCTGCGAGCAGTACAATGCTACTTGCATCACCTGTTCCTTCAGGTGGCGCCGCGGCCCGGGGTGTTGTAAGCATCGCCGGGCCAACTTCTGCCCCTAATCATACCTGATTGGCGCGGCGGCGTCAAAGCGCGTCACCGTGCAGACCGCAACTCCTCGTCTTGGATCGGCTGCTCCTGGACCCAAGTACTCAAGAAAATTAAATATGTGGAACCTCCTTGTTTAAGGGATAAGGCACACCTTTCACGGCTTGCAATACTTACAACCTTTGGAGTCTTCCCAACCTTGATTCCCTCGTAAAAACCCGTTTTGAGGAAGTTCCAGCGCTTTAGCACATGTGAGCGCTACCGTATGTTGGGGTAGGACACGGAACAGAGACTGTATATTGTACCCAGGCAAGGGTACGGTTGTTCTGATTCGACCTGCACAGACTTTTTACGAGAGAATCAACCTTTAGCTTGTGCCCGTTGAAAGGCTTCCTCTCTCGTTGCGAATGGTCTACCTGGGCCTGGCAGCCAGCGACCATTGCGACCGCCATCCTGCGGCTGGGTACCGCGCCCGTGTTTGCAATATGGACATGAGTCTATGTGGACTCTTGCCCGCTCGTGGGTCCAATTCTCGTAGACGTAATAGCCCATGATGCCACCTTCTACAGTAATCCTGCCCCACTTTTGATTCGAGGCGGCACTTTTGGTGCAAAGCCTCTTGGAGCAGAACTTCTGCGCCCTTTCCTACCAGACGGTCTCTATCTGCACAGAAGCTGTAAGGGTCTCGTCCCGCGTCACCACCGGCGCGTCAAGGGCCGCTGCCTCGGCGGCGATGAGCCGGTCGTGCATCTCCGGTATCTCCGGGAAGCTGTCCAGCCTCTCAAGCTGCGCCCTGCCCAGGTCGGACAGCTCTATCCCGCCCACTGCGTCCAACGCCGCCAGCAGATCGGAGGGAGGGATGGGCTGGCCCAGCTTGGCCGATAGGAAGTAGAACTCGGCCACCGCTATGGCGGGGACGATGATGGTCGCGTTGCCCGTCTCGGCAAGACGGAAGACGGCGGAGGCGGCGATGGTGAGGCGCTCGGGCGAGCGGAGATACCACCACAGGGCGTGGGTGTCCACCACGAACCGGGCCGGACTATCCAGCATGGCTGCGCTCCGGCTCTCCAGATGCCGGGGACCTGGGCTCCCAGAGCGTCTTGACATTCAGGAAATCCTCATAGGTCGCATCGGGCAGGTGGGACAGGGAGCCCTTCAACGTGCCGAGGGAAGGTTTTCCCTCGGTGGGTCCCTCTACAGGAGTGAGCCTGCCGCAAGGCTTTCCACGGCGGGTGATGATTACCTCCGCGCCGTCGTCCAGGTCTCTGAGTATCTCGCTGACCCTGGCTTTGAACTCTCTTATGCTGTACGTGGTCATGTGATTCCTCCTGTAGTGGTTATAGAGATAGGCTGTTGTGACTACATAGTACCGCCTTCTGGCGGGAGAGGCAACAGGGGTGGCCACGGGGTTTGATCGCTTATCCATACGGGAGGCCATACCAGACGTACTACGGGGGAGGCGGGAGGAGACATCCCTGCCAGTGGGTGTGGCCCCGCTCTCTGCCATCTGTCCGTCCCGAAGCCTTCAGACGCCACAGTGCCCCTCGCACTCGTTGCCGAACCCGTCCGATTGCCCGTCCGTTCCAAGCTCCGCCTCGTCCTGCCTGACCGCCTGGGCGAGGGGTATCCGCAGGGGATGCAGATAGGGCTCTTTGGCGAAGGCCAGCCTGCCCCGCATGTTGGCGTCTATCTCCACCGCCTCGGCGAACAGCTCCGGCCACCTGCGCTTCGTCTCGACCCACCTTGAGCGGGACTGGAAGGGACAGGCGACGCAGGCCGAGCGTTCCAGCGGCCTGTCGTATCGCTCCTTCCACCAGTCCATGCAGTCCCTGCGGGACATGCCCTCCTCGATGAGAGGATAGCGGTTGGTTATCCACCTGTCGCGGGACGGCTTCATGCGTATCGCCTCGTCGGTGGATATGCCCAGCCACAGCTCGACGCTGACGCCTGACGGGACCCGCTGTCCCCTCCTGAGTCCCAGGAGTTCACGTATCCTTCGGCGGATGGGCCTTATCTTGTAGCTGTCGGTGCACTGACGCCTGCCGATGCCGTCGCCCTCTCCGTCGCTGCCCTTGAGGTATACGGGGATATCGACGTACCTGCGGTTGCCCGAGTGGTTGGTGAGGGCCTTCACGTCCTCCCGGAGACTGCGTCCGTTGTCCACGACGTACAGGGGGAAGTGTAGCTGGCCTTCGAGCCAGTCCAGGTGGGCGTAGATGCTCGGCGGTTCCCAATGGGTATCGGCGAAGATGGCGCAGTCCGGGGTGCGGTCGAACGCGCCCTCTCCTGCCATGAGCGCCATGACGGAGGACTGGACGCCTCCGCCCAGGCTGATGACGGTCAGAGAGTGTGTGGAACGCATCAGCCCTCCTCCCCGCCGCCGTCCGGAGATGAGTCCGCACGAGGCGGGAGCTGCCTGTCCCTCACGGCGTATTTGGCAAGCAGGGCAACAAGGCGTCGCAGCCTGTCCTGGGCGTCGGGGCCGGGGCTGTAGTTGACCTCCACCACCCTCAGCTCAGGGGTTGTCCTGCCGGAGCTCTTCGGTTTTTTCCCGCCGTTCGTATCTTTCATATCGCTTCGCTCTGTTCCATCGGCCCCGTCACAGGGCGCACGGAGTCCCTGCGCTCACCCTATCGGCGTTTTCGGAAGCCGCCGGGCCTTTCTTTCGTTTCTTCCTGTTCCGGTCTCCGGTCGGACCCCCGTTTCACGTCTCAGCGCGAGCGTTCATAAATCCGGGAGCAGTCCCTACGGGGAGTCGCCGGTGACTCCCTCCCTCATCAGTCCGGAAAGGGTCCTCCGGTTCGGACGGGCACGCGCCGGACTCTCACCTTCGGCAGCATGTGGCCGAGGCCCATGCCGTCGGCCAGGTCCTGGAGGGTCAGGAGGTAGTGGGAGCTGGGGCGGACCCCGCGCTTCCACCACCGCCTGACGGTGAGGGGTGTCGTTCCGAGCCGCCGGGCGATCTCAGCCCAGGACAGGCCGGATTCCTCCTTGAACCGCACCAGGCAGTCGCCGAAGTCGTCGGGGAAGACGTAGTAGCTTCCGCTCCTGTGGTGCGTGCGCTGGCGGGGCATGGAGTCAGTTCCGCCAGAGAGACATCCGGTAGCCGTCTCCCATGAGGATGTCCACGCCTCCCGGGATCATGGGCGCGAGGCTCACGAGGGAGTGGTAGGCCCCGCCGCAGGGCTCGGTCCCCTGCCGCCACCTGCGCATCTGCTTCTTGTCCACCCCCAGAGCCCGTGCGAAGCCGTTCCAGGTGAGGCCGCTGGCCTTCTTCAGCCGGTTGAGGCGCTGAACGAAGTCCTTGGGCAGCACGCCGGTCTGGTATGGCACGGGGCGGCCGTGAATGACGAGGTCCCCAGGGGAACGCTTGGGCGCGTTATGGGTTTTCATCTCTGTCCTCCAATATGGATATCTGGTGCAAGTCCTCTATGCCGAGGGCCTCCGAATCCTTCGTCCGCTACGCCACCTGGGCATCTGCTTCCTGTCCACCCGCAGAGCCCGCGCGAAGCCGTTCCAGGTGAGGCCGCTGGCCTTCTTCAGCCGGTTGAGGCGCTGAACGAAGTCCTTGGGCAGCACGCCGGTCTGGTATGGCGCGGGGCGGCCGTGGATGCCGAGGTCCCCGGGCTCGCCGGGGGAACGCTTGGGCGCGTCATGGGTTTTCATCTCTGTCCTCCAATCTGAATAGCTGGTGGAAGTCCTCTATGCCGAGGGCCTCCTGAATCCTTCGGCGGATGCGTCCCGAAGGCGCTCGTCCTTCGTTGACCAGCATGGAGAGGTAGCCGGGGCTGATCCCGGCCTTCCCGGCCAGCCAGTTCTGGGACCGGCCCAGCAGCGCCAGCCGATTCCAGAGCGCCACGGTGTCGAGGCGGACGACGGCGCGTCCTCGACGCCTTCGGGGGCCTGCCGACTCGTCGTTGCGGTCCAAACCCATAGCTTTTAAGAACCTCCTTTCAGGGCGGGGCGAGAGCCGCCGCTCCACTCCCGTCCCGCGCCGGATATTCAGCGCACCGGGAGGACGTGGGCGGGCTCCCAGTCGCCGGGAGTACGCCAGGCCCGTCCCAGAGGCCCCAGGGCGTCGAGAGCGCCCCTGTGGGAGACCCACAGGGGGACTCGGACCCGGGTCCTGTCCATCTCCTCCATTGCCACCCGCAGGAAGTGGGTCGCCGCCAGGTCGTCGTCGAAGACGACGAGGACGGCGGGCTGTGCGCCGTGGTCGTCGAGGGGGCGGCGGGAGGAGTAGTAGCGCAGGTATGGGGCGAGCCGTTCCGCCATCGTCGCGGGCCGCACGGCGCGGCGCTCCCACTCCAGGAAGAAGGGCCACGTGGTCCGGCCCCTGCGCAGGATGCCGAAGGCGTCGGGGTGGACGGAGCGCAGCCCGCCCGCCCGCGCGGGCAGGCCGCCGTGCCTGAAGTACCTCGACGCCCTTCGCGGCGGGTCGATCTGGACCAGCTTCCACCCCAGGGAGCGGGACTGCCGGGTCAGGGCCGCGATGAAGCCATGCACTGCCGTGGTGTGCTCCACGTTCCTGAGAAGCTGCCTGCTTCCCGCGCCCGACACGTTGCGCCAGGAGAGGGGGGCTTCCGGGTCTTCGGGGGTGACGCTCCAGCGCCTCCTCGCCACGCCCACGGAGGCGCGGTCCCTGCGGGCCAGCACCGCCAGCCCCCCGTCGGTGAGGGCCAGGCGGCGTCCTGCGGCGGACAGGCGGGCCGCGAGGCCGAAGCCTTCGAGGGGAGTCACCAGCTGGGATACCCGTGGCTCCGAGACGTCCATCAGGCCCGCCAGGTCCTTCCGCGATATCCAGGGCCAGTCGGAGAGCAGGTCGAGGGCGCGCTTCTCGGCGGGCTTGAGAAGGGCGGGTAGCATGTGGTCGGGAAGGTCCCGCCCCGGACGGACGGCGGGAATGTCCCAGGGGAGGGACGCTTCCGAGAGCTGCGGTTCCACCGGAAGAGCGCCGTCCGGCTGTATCCGGTCCAGCGCCGACCCCAGGTCGATGGCCGCGGCGATGGACGGCAGATGCCAGACGCGCTCGCCGCCTGCGGCCAGGACCGCGTCGCGCTCCAGCGCCAACATAGCGGGCGCGGGAGCGCCCGTGAGCAGCCTGCGGGCGTGGCGCAGCCGCGCCTCGTCGGGCACGAGCAGGAGGACTGCGCCGGGGATCGGCCCTTCCCACAGCCTCCATACGCGCTTGGCGAAGCCCGTCCTGTCGGCGGCGAGTCCCTGCCTGACTACGGCGAGGGTCCGTCCGCCTGAGAGCTCTATAGCTGCGTCCATGGGCGCGGCTCTGTACCACCGGAATCGCATGAGATAGGCGATGTTGGAGACGGCGGAGGCGAGGCGGTAGACGGCGGCGACGGCGTCGAGGCGCTCCAGGAGGATGCGCCGCCACCGGGCGGAGACGGGACGGGTGCGAAGCAGCTCGTCCACGCTCATGCCGTCCCATTGCGCCAGAAGGCGCAGACCGGCGGCGGTGAGGTGGAACCTCCCCGTCAGGGGGATGAGGTCCGTAGCGTGGGGGACGGGAGCTGCGAGCCCTCCCTCCTCCAGCCTGCGGACGCCCCTGTACACCGCGCCCTTCGACCAGCCGGAGACGGCGGCGAGCTCCATTCGGTCGAGGAAGGGCATCTCGGCCAGACGCCGCAGCAGCTCTCCTTCGCATCCTGTGAGCTTCATTGGTCACGCTCCTCGTCCGCCGCGTCATCCCCGGCGGCTCCGTCGTCTCGTTCCTCGCCCGTCGCATCCGTATCGGCGGCTTCGCCTGGCCGGTCCCGCTTGGTCCGCTGCTTTTTCCGCTCACGGTCCTGGGGGCCGGCGCTCCTCTGCTCCGTCTCCGATGAAACCTCGTTCTCCTTGAGAGCGGCGATGCCCTTCCGGAACCTGTCCATCCGCTTCTGCGACTCGGGGTCGCCGTCCGAGATGTCCCGGGGCGACAGGGTGTAGCCTTTGGTCGCCTTGCGGATGCGGGCTGCCGTCTCCGGGTCTCCCTGCTCCGGCTTCCTGACGGCCATCGAGAAGGCGGGCATCCGCTCCTTGCCCACGGTGGCCCTCACGTAGCAGTGATGCACGGGAAGCGACGTGATGTCCTCCTCGGACACCCGGTCCTTGCCCAGCTCCCACACCAGCGTTCTGGCGTCGGACCCGGCCACCTGGAAGACGGCGAGACAGCCGATGTTGGCGAGCAGGGTGTCCTGCATGGTGGGGGAGAGGTCGCCGAGCTTTGCCAGGCTCTGGGTGGCCAGGACGAAGCTGGCCCCGAACTTGCCCAGCTCGGACAGCATGCTCTCGTAGTCCAGGCCGGGCATGGACTGCATCTCGTCCACCACCACCAGCGCCCCCCTGCGCTTCTCCAGGGGCATGCTCCCCTGCTCCCGTATGACCGAATCGACGAGATTCAGCAGGGACGCGCCCACCAGGGCGGCCACGTCCCGGCCCGCCGTCCCCTGGGACGTGGAGACCAGCAGCACTCCGCCGTCCCGGATGGTGCTGCGCAGGTCGATGGTGGAGCGGCGCTGTCCCAGGATGGCCCTCGCCCGCTTGGAGGATGCGTAGTAGGAGAGCCGGGTCTGGACGGGGGCCAGCGCCTCGGCCTTGTACTGGCTGTGCCATTTGCCGAAGTCCCTGGCCCACCACTCCAGGAGGTAGGGGTCTGAGACCTTCTTCAGCACGTCGTCGCGGAACTTCTTGTCGGAGAGCAGCTTGAGCCCGTCCAGGATGGTGTGCTGCTCCTCGGCGTCTATCCGCTCGTTGGCTTCGTGGAGGGTCTTGACGGTCTGCTCCAGGATGGACTGCATCCTGGGACCCCACTGCTCCCACAGGCCCCGCGCCACGCGCACCACCGAGTCTGCGGTGCGGTCGCGGTCGGCGAACACCCTCGTGTCGAGGAGGTTGATGCCGGGAGCTCCCCGCTCGTCGGCCAGGTCTATGAGCCGCACCCGGTCGGCGAGGGACTCGGGGACGTGCTCAAGCAGGCCGTTCACCAGGTCGGCGTGGGGGTCCACCACCACGATGGCGTCTCCGTCCCTGTCCTCGGCCTTCTCCCTCATCTTGTGGACGACTATGTGGTGCATGAGGGTGGACTTGCCCATGCGGGTGCGGGCCACGTAGAGGTGGTGACGCCTGAGCAGGTCGTCGGGGAAATGGATGTCCCGGCGTTTCCCGGCGGTGGCCTCCCCCACGTGCGCTCCGCTCCTGACTCCCCGCGCCGAGGGGAGCAGCACCCTGGCCCCCGACCGCTCCACCAGGGGCGTCTCATCCCCCGCCCCGGGCGGGTGCCACAGGGCGGCGACCTCGCGCACGCCCAGGACGCTGCGCTTGCCGAAGAGTCCCGGACCTGCGGGGTGCAGGTTGTCCGTGGGCAAGGCGGGCCGCGCCCTGCCCACCTTCAGGCGGGCTCCGGCGGGGTTGTCGTAGTGGCGGTAGGCCACAGCCACCGGGTCCAACAGCTCCTTCGCGCGTTTAGGCCCCGCTTCAGGGGGCAGGACGGCGGTGACCTGTAGCTCGGCGTCGAAGGCGATGCGGGAGACCTTCTCCTTTATCAGGATGGGGTCGTAGACGCGGGAGCGGGCCTTCTTCCAGCGGTGCCAGGCGAAGCCGCCGACGGCCAGCCCCAGGGCTATGCCGGTCCCCAGGAGCGCCGCCTTCCACGTCTCGCCCGCCTGCACCCACAGGTAGCCCTTGAGCGCGGCCATCGCCGCCACTCCCAGGACGGCCATCGTGATGCCGTCGGTCTGCAGCGGCTTGGTCTGGTAGGTGTAGGCGGGTTCCATCGGCTCCATGCCCGGACGCTTGTGGGCCTTCTCCATGTGGGCCTCGGACCAGTCGGGACCCAGGGAGCGCAGCAGCAGCCGCGCCACGACCCGCTCACCCTCCTTCAGGGCCGACAGAGCGCCCAGCAGGGCGATGAGGGGGTCCGAGCCGGGGTCCAGCAGGTCGTCGTCCCGGAAGGTGCGCAGGGGCGCGTACTCGGGGCCGACGGCCCGCAGCGTCATGCTCCACGCCCGCTCCCCCTCTTCGAGCCGCAGGGGGTCCTCCTCCCGGGGGACCTCGCGGATGAGGGCCTGGGGATAGTGGGCGGAGATCTGGCCCCGGACTGCTTCCTTGTCGAGACAGCGGGCCATCAGGGTCACGCCGTCCATGTCTCCCGCCAGCTCCAGGGAGAAGGGCTCGGGCACCGCGATGGAGCCGAGCAGGTTCTCCACTCCCAGCAGGGTGCGCTCCCCGGTCCTCGGCGGCGTCACCGCCAGCAGCACGGGGAGATTCTTGTTCCGGTCGTCGTCCAGCAGCCAGTTGATGGGGTTCAGCTTCATGGCGTGTTTCCTTCCTCTATTGGGCGTTCCTTGCGTGTTTGACGTTCTACCCGTGCTTACCCGGCCTCCACTCGATGACCTCGGTTTCCTCGGGGGTGGCCTCGATGCGGACGGGGAAGCGGTGTCCCTTCGTCAGCAGCAGGCCGTCTCCCCTGGGGCAGGACAGCAGCCAGCGTTGGAGGTCCTGGGGAAGGTCGAAGGCGTCGCCCACCGTGCTGATGGCGGCGGCGTCCTGCTGAAGCAGCAGTTTGAAGGCGGCGTTCTGAAGCAAAGCGCGACCGGAGTGGCCGGTGATGGCCCGCGACGAGTCCTCGGACAAAAGGTCCTGGACGTCCTGGGTGATGAACTGCAATCCAAGGCGATGCTTCCGCGCCCGCTTTGCCATAGACACCATGAAGGCCGCGCCCTCGGGGTGCTGCATGATGCTCCACACCTCGTCCACGACCAGCAGCCGGGGTTTGGGGTCCTGGGCGGCGGCGGCCCACACCGTCTCGGTGCAGACCATCGCGGCGGCTGGCCTTAGCTCCGGCTCCAAGAGCCGCAGGTCGAAAACGGTGATCAGGGCCTCGTTGGACAGCAGGTCGTCGCCCTCGTCGGAGAGCAGGTTGCGCAGGCTGCCCGTGGCGAAGGGCCGCAGCAGCTTCGCCATATCTCCGCCTCCCGCCTCGTCTCCTTGCAGGTAGGCGTAGAAGTCCCGGAAGCCGGTGCGCTCGCGGGGCTGGTCGTAGTAGCCCGCCAGGGCGTGGTCCAGGGCGGCCCGCCGCTCGGCGCTCAGCCGCTCCCCCACCATCACCTCGATGAGCCGCCTCAGGCTTCCGATGCGTTGCAACAGCTCCTCGCTGTCGCCCCGCTCGATGACGAAGGGGTTCATGCCCTGGCCCGGCACACCGGGGGAGAGCACCCGCCCTCCTGCGGCGCGGGCCATGTCCGCGTACTCGCCCTCGGGGTCGATCACGTAGGCGGTGACGCCGCGGCACAGGCCCCTCAGCATCCCCAGCTTGGTGGCGAAGGATTTTCCCGAACCGGAGCGGGCGAGGACCGCCGTGTTGGCGTTCAGGTGCGTGCCGTCCCAGGGGTCGTAGACCACCGGGGCGCAGGCCCGCATGTCGATGCCGTAGAGGGTGCCGCTGCGGGTGTCCAGGTCGGGCGGCGAGAAGGGGAAGAGCCGGGCGATGCTGGAGGTGTCCAGGGTGCGCCACTCGGCGACGGCGTTCAGGGCCAGCGGCAGCGTGGACAACAGGCCCTCGCGCTGCCGGAAGGTCAGGGCGTCGAGCTTGCCCAGGGTGGCGGCGAAGTGGGCCTTGGCCCGTTGGGTCATCTCCTTGAGCGACGCCTCGTCCTTCGCGTGAAGGGTGATCGACAGGGAGGCGTGAAAGAGCCTCTCTCGGCCCCGCTGCACCTCGTCCCGCAGGCGGTTCACGTCCTCCAGGGCGATCTCCGCCTCCGGGGACATGGTGCGTCCCCGCTTGAATGAGAGGGACTGGGCCGACTCGAAGCGCACCTTCTGCCACTCAAGGGTCCGCGCCGCCTGCTCGGCGGGAATCGGCCCCAGGTGGACGGACAGGTCCATCGGCGCTCCCGCCGCCATGAGGCTTTGCAGGAAGCCGGGGGCCAGGGACCGGGGCCACTTGCCCAGGTGCAGCGACCGGACGAGGGTCCCGCCGACGCGCATGTCGCGGCGGTTGATCTCCACCTCCACGGGCGTCTCCTCGCCTGCCTGTCCGTCAGACAGGTCTATCTCCGTGGGCGAGCCGCCGAGGGCGGATGCCAAGAGGAACATCCGAAGCTGACGGCCCCTGAGCGGGTGGACGGACAGCCCGGCCCGCGCCAGCAGGCCGCGCAGCTCGTCAATCCGCCCGAACTCGCAGACGGCGTAGAAGCGCCGGTCCAGGATGCCGTCGCGCTTTTCCAGATCGGTCAGCAGGCGTCGGAGGGACTCGGACGCCGCCTTCGTCTGCGGGGGCAGGCTGTCCGGCTGGGCCTCTTGCAGGTCCTGCCGCAGGCGCTTCAGGCCGGGTGGGTGCTGACGGACGAGAAGCTGCGCCGGGAAGTCCAGGGCGTTGAGCGCCCCGGCGAAGGCACCCAGCTTCGGCTCGTCAAGCTCCAGGCCCATCACCTCGCAGACGCCGAGCTTCACACCGTCGAGACGCACCGGCCCGTCCTCCTCCAGATGCGATAGCATGAAGCAGAGGGGCAGCGGGAGCGGCGGCTTGGCCTTGATGCTCTTGGGCTTCTCAGCCATGCCCGCGACTCCATTCGTGGGTTCGGATAGCTCTTTCAATCCCGTGTTCTCCTTGTCTTTGCTTATGGGATGGGGACGATGCCGCTCAGCAGAGCAACCGCGACGCCCTTGGCCGAGAGCGCCAGCACAAGCCCCACCACCGCGCCGATGACGGCGCTCCTGGCCCGTCCGCCGCCCCGCTCCTCGCCTCCCTCGGCCATCAGGACGAAGCCCGCCCAGACGATGGCGAAGAGGCAGAGGCCGGAGGCGGCGTAGGCCATCGCCGTCAATGCGTCGCTGATGGCCCGGAGCATCTCTTGCTCCTCGGCGGGGGCCGCGCCGACGGACGCCAGCGCAGCCCCGGCGAGAAGCAGGGTTGTTGTGAGCCGCCTCACCACGGCCACCGCCATCCGAAGAATCCGAACAGGCCGCGCATCTCCTCGTCGGTGAGGGGCGTCTGCTCGGTGGGGACGGGTTCCGGCTCGGGCTCGGGCAGCGTGAGCGTCTTGAAGGGGGCGTCGGAACCTATGCTCGAAGCCGTCGCCAGGGTCTCGCTCCTGCTGCGGGCGACGGGCTCCCGCTCCACCGCCTCGGCCTCGACGCGCTCCGGGTGGACGATGGTGAGAGTGACCTGCTTGTAGACCGCCTCGCTGGGGATGGACAGGTGGGCCGTGAGGGTGTGCTCGGTCGTCGTCCCGTCCTCGTGGGTCACCGTCACCGTCTCGCTGACGGTCTCGCTAGCTCCCGGGCGCACCAGCCGCACCGTCTCGGTGCGGTGTTCCGTCCTCTCCGGGTGGTGGGTGAGCCGAACCATCGGCGGCATGGCGATTCTGAGCGCCGCCTCAAGCTCCGCCTCGATTGCCACGCCGTGGACCGCCTTGCCGGTTGCGACGGGGATGGAGAAGCGGGTCTCGCCGTTGGGGACGAAGGAGACGCTCGTGCGCGACCCGCCAACGGTGACGCTGACGGTCCCCGTGATGGCGGCAACTGCCGCCTCCATCAACGCCGTCTCGGTGACGCTCTTGTGTCCGGCCACTGTCTGAAGGCTTATGGCCTCCTCGATTTCGGCCACGCACTCGGAGGCCACGGTTCCCTCGATGCTCCCCGGCGTCCAGCCCAGGGACGCGACGCTGAGGCGGCACAGCTCCCCCTCCGCCGACGGCAGGGGGTATGGGATCTGCCCGTCCTTCAGGGTGACGGCCCCCGCCTGGCCGAGGCCGTCCTCCCACGAGAACGTCAGGGACGGCGACTCGCCGGAGAGTGGGACGGAGTAGACGGTCCGCTCCCCCTCGTCCAGGCTCGCCGATCCCCAGAAGCGCAGCGACCGGCCCTCACGTCCGCCGTAGGCCCGCACCCGCAGGTGCAGGTCCGTGGCGGCCCGCAGGGTCACCTTGGCCCGGTCTCCCGACACCTGTAGTCCCTCGACGAATATCCTCCGTCCGGGGACGGGCTCGGGTATCTCGTACTCGATCTGGCCGGGCCAGTGTCCGTCGGCCAGGGCCGGCTGCGGGACGGTGAGCGTCAAGACCGCCAGGGCTGTGACGGCCAGCACGGCGAGCCATGACTTGCGATGGCTGGTCTCCCGTGTAGCGGCACGGTTGCCTGCTGCCTTGCGGACAGGCGCGTTGGCGTTGTTGCCCTCTCCCCCCTTGCGCCTGCGGCGCTTGCCGAACCACCGGAGGGGCATCCGCCCGTTGCGGCGCTCGCCCTCATTCCGCCTCTTCTTGTTGTCCCTGGGCCGTCTCCGCAGGACCCGTCTTGCCCGCCTCGCCATGAGCCGCAGCGGGCCGGGTCCGCCTGCCTTGCCTGCCTCGTCGTCAGGCAGGCTCTGCGCCGGCGCGGGGGGCTCGCCTGCCTTGCCGTCAGGCAGGCTGCGGACAAGCTGGGCCGGTGGCCCGGCGTAGCGCCGCGCCCCCAGCCAGAACCGCAGCAGGTCGGCGGCCACCAACGGCAGCCGCCGATCCCCGATCTTCCCCACGACGGCCGCGACCCCCGCAAGACCCAGGACGACGGCTATGGCCATCCGCGCCTCTGCGGGGCCTACGGGGGCGTAGCTGTACGCGCCGTAGGACAGGGCGCACACCGCCGTCAACGCCACGATCTGGGGAAACGTGAACCCCAGCAGAACTTTGTCCTCTGCCTGCACGTGGGTCGGAACCTCGTGCTCTCTCATGTCTTTCCTCCTTGCTTGTTCCGCTTACTTTGTGGGCGTGGGCGTGGCCGGGTCCGGCAGGTCGATCTCCACCGGCGATCCCACCACGGCGTTCATCACCAGCTCGACGACTCCGTAGGCCACCATCGCCAGCACGATGCCCGCGATGGCGGTCATCATGGCCGACTTGCCCCGCTCCATCTGGTGGGGCGCTCCCGAGGCCGTGAGGTACAGGTAGGCCCCGTAGATGAAGAAGCCCACGCCGACGGCCCCTACGACTCCCAGCAGGATTCCCACCAGGTTCGATATGGTCTGTGTAAGGTCTGCCATAGGTCTCTCTCCTCTCTTCTTTCGAGTGTCTTGCTCGTCGCTATCGGTCCGATTGGTTCGCGTATGTCCGCTCGCTTACCTGCACATCTCCTCACCTCCTCTGCGTGGTCGTCGTCTTCATGTGATTCTTGACGGTCTTTTTCAGTTGGAACCGGCGTCTCCCGGCGCTTACTCCCCGGCGCTTACTCCCCGGCACTCCTGGGCGCTCCGCCTCCGCCTCCCCCGTCCGAGGGGGTCGCCATGTCCGCCATCGAGCGGATGCCGGATGCGGCGGATGACAGGCCCCCTCCCGCCACCATCGCCCCCGCCGCCATTCCTCCGGGGCCTCCCGCCGCTCCGCCTGCGATCAGCCCGATGGACTTCGCGGAGCGGACCATGGAGCCCGGAAGGTTCATGCCGAAGTAGAGGGTGCTCAGCCATGAGTCGAAGGTCCCGTGATTGCCCAGCATCGACGGCACCTTGGTGGCCATGTAGATGAAGGCCAACGACATGAGCAGCTTCCAGATGATGTCCTGCACCGGCTCGTAGGCCGCGAATCCCGCGAACTCGTGGAGGAACCCGAAGCCCAATGCCAGCGCGATGAGCTGCACCGCCTGCTGGAACACCGTGGTCATGAACAGCCGTAGCCAGTGCCGTCCCCAGCCCGCCGTGTGGGGCAGTATCCAGAGCCCCAACGCGATGGGGGCCAGCGCCAGCAGGATGTCGATGAGGGCGAGGCGCAGGATCATCTGCACGATCACGTAGAGCACGAAGAAGCCGTAGAAGAGGTACAGAATGGCCATCAGGATGGCCATGCCGACGCTTCCCGCTTGCACTGCCGTCAGCAGCGTATTCAGTGACGCTCTCAGCAGGTCTCCTGCGGTGACGCCTAGCGATGCGGCGATGAATCCCGACACGGCGTCGGCCACGTCGATGATGAGGGCGCACCACCACAGGGACGTGGCGGCGGCCACAAGGCCGAGCACGAGGCGCGGGACCATCTCCCGCCATCCGTTCTGGGTCTGCCCCAGGTGGTGCTGCATGATGAGGCTCAGCCCCATCCAGCCGAGAATGAGGACCAGAACGCCGGAGGCGACGGCCCATACGACCGTCCACGCCTCCCGCACCAGGGGGTGCAGGTAGGTCAGCTCCGGGGGTGTTCCAGTGAGGATGTCGGTCATGCGCCGCTAATCTCCCCGGCAGTTGGCGGCGTCCTCGCCGCTGGCCTTCTCCACCACGCCGCAGAGGGTCCCGTGGACTCCCTCGATGGTCCACCGGGCGAAGGCTTTGGCCCACCGCTCTGGGTCGAGGGCTCCCAGAATCTTGTTCCAGAGGCCCCCGGGCTGATGCACCGGAATGACCGCGTGGAAGGTGTGGAGTTCCCCGCTGCCGCCGTCCCGGGCCAGCATGACCAGCAGGTACGCCTGCTCGGGGTCGAGATCGGGCTGGTCGTCCTCGAAGGGGTAGTCCCAGGAGTACTCCCAGCCGTCCCTGCGCTCCTTCTCTCCACCCCGCACCCGGTATATGGCGGTGAGCCAGTCGCCGGAGTCGGGGTGGCGGACGCCGTAGTAGAGGGAGGTGGGCTTGCGGTCGAAGACGGGCCTTGCGATGAAGCGCCCGTCCTTCTTGCGCTCGACGAAACCCTCGTCCTCGTTGACCAGGGTGATCTCCGCTCCGGGCGGGGCTTGGGCCAGGGCCGGGTTGCTCGACGGGACGGCCATGAGCGCCGCCAGCAGCAGCGCCGCCGCCAGGGGTATCAGCCGCCTGGCTCTACCGGGAATGACTCTCGATTTCAGCGCCAACTCGTCACCTCCCTGCGGTTCGATTCATGGGGTCTTTGCTCTCGCAAATAGAGTGTGAAGGATCGGAAAGTCGTACAGAACTTCCTAGAGGGGGGTGCATGTTTGCACCCCCCTCTAGGGCATTCCGCAGAGGGTGCCTGATGTGATGTCATGGGGGTGTACAGAGAAACGAGTTTGGTGGCGAAGTGCCAGGCCGGGTCATTTCGTAGCTGAAACGGGGGGAAATCGGCCCCTACGGGACGTAAAAAGTGAACACTTTGTCGGAACAGCGGGTTCCACTGGCATGTTCCACGGCCAGCTACGGAATGTTCCTTTTGGAACATGGCGTTTTCGGGGGTCATGGTCCACAGCCAGCTACGAGATGTTCCACTTGGAACATGGCATCGCCGGGGGTCATGTTCCACGGGCTGCTATGAGATGTTCCTCGTGGAACGTGGAAACGGAGGTGAGAAAGATGAAAAGAGGGAATAAATTGCTCGACGGACCCGGAACTCCCAGCCTGATGAGCGTTCAGGAGCTGCGTCTGATGGCGCTGCTGCGGGACCTGGTGGGGGACGTGGGACAGGGGGAAGCTGCGGACGTGTTGGGGATAGACCGCAAGACGGTGTGGAGGAGCCTGGGCGCGGGCAGGCTGACGCCCCGGCTGGCCGATGCCCTGGAGCGGCTGCTGCTGGCGGGGGGCGGCTCGGCTGCGGCCCGGCAGAGGGAGCAGGTGGATGCGCTGGAGCGGCGGATCGACGGGTTGAAGAGCGAGATGCGCAGAGCCCTGGCAGCCGTCGAGGGCGGGGTCGAGGCATTGCGGGAGGAGCGCGCGGAGGAGATGCGGGGGGTCAGGCGGCGGCTGGCGCAGGTGGAGACGCGGCAGGGCGCTCAGGGCGTGGAGGAAGCGCCCGGCCCGGTCAGGCAACTCCCGGTGAGGGGCGCGTCCCGGCGGAAGTACCCCGAGCTGGCGACCCGCGAGCCTGCCGGCGACGACGAGGCGGCGTTCGGTCCGGCGTGGCCGCTGATAGTCGAGTGGCGGGGGCTGAAGGACAGCCACCCCAACCAGGGCAAGGGGCTGTCGTGGCTCGTTGCGGAGGAGCGGCTCATGGAGGTGGAGGTGGCGCTTCTGGAGGAGCACGGGCTGACGCTGCCCCCCGAGACGCAGCCGCTGCGGGGCCTTGAGCGGGGCTCTCAGCTCAACTGGCGGAAGGCGGCTCTCTACGACACCCGCAGGGCGCGGGCGAAGCGGGAGCTGCTTCGGCGTGTCCTCTCCCTCGGCCTGTGGCGTAGGTAGCGGCTCTCGGGGTCCGGACGGCGGTTGCCAAACTTTATCTGAAGTAAAGTGAAGTTTTTCTGAACTGAACTGAACTGAACTGAACTGGATCGAACACTTTGGCCGGGGAGGCCCCGAAACCCTTGCCAACGCTCAGATGAGGCGTAATACTGAGATCGTTATCAGGCTTTTCCAGAGTTTCCCGCCCTAGAAACCTGGAGGATTCCAGTCCCCCGAATCCGGGACCGGTTGCATAGGATTGAGCCTTGCTCTCCGAACAGCCGCCCAGGGGAGTAGACCGGAAGGATTGAGCCTTGCTCTCCCAACGGTCGCCCCGGAGGACACATTCGCAGCGGTTGGAGCGTCTCTCGCTTCGGCCCCTCGGACACCCTGGTCGGAGTGCGCCCTGCACACTGGCCGGTTCCTCACGTCTGCGGCATGGTTCCTGTGGAACTGGCCGCAGCTTCACCACGCGCCGGTCTGCCATTGCGTTGTAGACTGGCCGCTTCCCTCGCGCAGCATCCCAGGACGTTACCGACGTAGCTCCCGGGTCTCGCTGCGTCTCTCACCGGGCCGTCCTGTGGTTGATCTGCAGGCCGGTCGGTTTTCCCCCACGTAGCAGCAGCTCTCCCTGAGTCCGTTCCTCTGAGTTGACTCTGGGCCGAGCTGCGTCTTCTTTCAACACGGTGTCTCCCTCGTTCGGCTCACCGTCGGACTGCGGGCGTCGTCGGCACGGCAACACGGCTTCAACGGCAACGGCATGAGATTCAGCAAGGAGGTAGCACACATGGACAGGCAAGTTGGTCGGTATCAGAAGGGCGAACGGCAGGTGATCGGCGACCGCGTGGTCCTCAACCCACGGACCCGCCTCTGCTCCCTGCGAGACGCCGAGGGCAACGTCTTCGACACGTTCAGGTTGTCTCGCGAGGTCTGCGGCTGCGGGTATTCCTTCGCGCGGGCGGGGGTGGGCTACAGAGGCTCGGACGGCTGGTACTGCAAGAGATGCGGGCAGCTGCACACATTGGACGGGAAGCAATCCGCGAGCGACCCGGCCTGCCTGAAGCCCGATCCATCGCGGGTAAGGGAGTTCGACGTGGGCATCCGGGTATCCCCCGACTGGTCCACGTCCAGCGACCTGGAGGCCGGCACGGGTTAACAACGGAAAGGAGGCGTCGATGCACGTCAAGGAACTGGTTCCAAAGGTCAAGGGACTCGCGGTCAAGGCGGGCGGATTCATCCGGCGGCGCAAGCGGCTGACGATAGCGGTCGTGGTCGCGGCGCTGCTGTTCAGGCCGCTCGTGACGACCGACGGCGAGCTGGTCTTCCTGAACGCGGTCGGCCTCGGACTCGGTGCGCTGCTGCTCAGGCGGTTCATCAAGCCCGGAGGCAGGCAGCGAACGGGACGGGCGCAACAGGCATAACGGCAACGGACGGCAAGAGCAACACAACACGAAGGAGGACACGATGACGACGCAAGCAACGACGATTGGTGGGATTGGGACAAGGCTGCGGCCAAGCCTCGAAGAGCTGGTCGACCGGCTGATGGCGGCGCTGTTCAGGGCTGAGCCGGAGACGGCGCCGCAGGCGGCAACCCCCAGCGTGGCCCGCAGTGTCCACGAGGCGCGGCGGCTGCGGCAGGCGGGAGACCTCGACGGGGCGCTGGCGGTCTTCGCCGGTGTGGACACGGCAAGGGCGGAGACCAGGGAGGCTCGGTGGGCCTACGCCGAGTGGACGGCCCTGGTGAAGCGGCGGTTCGGCCACCGCGAGCTCCTGGTCTACAGCCAGGGCGCGGGACGGGCTGCCGCGCTCACTTCCCGTGACGACGGCTCGCTGGAAGTGGCGGCGGTCCTGGGGATGCGCTGGCAGGCGGGCAAGGTCGTCTCGCGGCGCAGCCTGCGGGGTCTGAAGCCTCTGGGGGGAGGCGCGTCATGGTCGTAGCCAACGGGACTGTGGACCTGGTTGCGCTGAAGGCCCGCCACCCCCTGGGAGACGCGGTGGAGGCTGCGGGGGTGCGGCTCAGGGGAAGGGGCAGGGTCCGCCAGGGCGTCTGTCCCTTCCACGATGAGTCCGAGGGCAGCTTCACGGTGTACTCGGACTCGGAGCGGTACTACTGCTTCGGCTGCGGTGACGGCGGCGACGTGCTGGACTTCATCCAGCGGGTCGAGGGCCTGAGCCTGCCCGATGCGATCAGGCGGCTGGACGGCGGCGTTTACCCCGCCGCTACGCCTTCGGCCACGCGGCGGGGTCGAACCGTCGAGCGACGCTCGACCGCCGCCGTGGTTCCACCGAGGGACCCGGCGGTCTTGACGGCGGCGGCACGGTACTACGCCGGTCGGCTTCGGCGCAGCTCTGCGGCGAGGGGGTACCTTGCCTCCAGGGGCGTCGACATGGACGCCGCCTTGCGGCTGGGCCTCGGCTTCGCGCCGGCGGACGGCCTCCGCGAGGCCCTTGAGTCCTGCGGCTTCACTGCCGAGCGGCTCAGGGACTCCGGCCTGTTTACGGAGCGGGGCTCGGAGCGGTTCGCGGGGATGGTCGTCGTTCCAGAGGTAGCCGGGGGACTTGTGCGGTGGCTTGCGGGGCGGGCCGTAGACCCCGACGCTGCCCCAAGGTTCCAGGCGCTCCCCGGTCCCAAGCCGGTGCTTGGGCTTGGGAGGCTCGACTTCGCTCCGCCGTGGGCGGTGCTCGCCGAAGGCGTCTTCGACTGGCTTGCGATTGCCGGGTGGGGCCTTCCCGCCTGCGCCGCCCTGGGCACCCAGGGCGTTGAGAAGGCCGCAGCCTCCCTGCGGGGCTGCCCCCGCGTCTTCCTCGCCTTCGACTCGGACGACGCGGGCCGTGAGGCCGCCGAGCGGCTTGAGGGCTTGCTTGGGCGCAGGGCCGCGACCGTGAGCCTGCCCGAGGGCGTCGGCGACGTGGGCGAGCTTGCGGCCCACCCCCACGGTCGAACCGTCTTCCCGCGCCTGCTGGCTCTGGCGGCTCGCTCCGCCAGATAGCGGCAGCTTTCCACTCCCCGCACCACTTTCCCCTCTACCGGAGCCTTGACCCGCTCCGGCCTTGCTTGCGGGACTCCCTCCCGCTCCACCCCATCCCCACTCTCACCGCCCAGGAGGACCTATGCCCAATTCACGACGGGGCTTGCTTGTCTGCCTGCCCCGCGCACGGGTTTTTCACTCGAAGCCCGCACTGGTCATTCACTACAGGAAGTCAGCACATCAGAGAAGGAGACACGAAATGAACGGAACGAATAGGAACGGAAGCGGCAACGGCGTCCACAGGGACGCCGCCATTGTCAACGGACACGACCCCGTATCGAGCGACCTGCTCTGGGACGGGCTCTCGCCCGCAGTCGCCAACGCGCTGGAGCAGCCCCTGGACCCCGCTCTGGTCTCCCAGCGCAAGGGCAGGGCCGGGCGCACCTACTCCTACATAGAGGGGCACACGGTCATCGCCCAGGCCAACCGTATCTTCGGATTTGGAGGGTGGGGGTTCGAGCTTGCGGGGGACGTGACCCTGCGGCGGATCGAGAACGTCGATCCCAGGACCGGCGAGGTGACGCGCATCCACGCCTACAGCGCCCCCGTGCGCGTCACCGTCCCCGGCGCTCCGCCCCGCACCGACGTCGGCTTCCACACGGTGGCTGAGGAAAGTGGAGAGGGGCATGAAACGGCCTGCAAAGGGGCTGTCACCGACGGCCTGAAGCGGGCGCTGAGGAGCTTTGGGGAGGCGTTCGGGAACGGCCTCTACGGCGACCAGCCGCCAGCGAGCCTGCCTGCTGGCAAGGCAGTCGGCTCACCCCGCCCGGTCCCGTCCAATCGCCATGAGGAGACCGACGCGCGGACGTTGCGGAAGAGGCTCGTCGATCTCGGCGTCGAGCAGGGCTTCGACGAGGAGCAGCTTCACGCTGCGGTCAAGGGCAGGACGGGCAAGAGCCTGGACGAACTGACGGCGGCGGAGCTGACGCCTCTGGTCGAGGGCGCGGCCGCGAAGCTCCGGCAGTTGCGGCAGGCGCAGGAGCAGGAGGCCGCGTGAGCCGGACGCTCCTCGACGAAGCGCCGCACGGGGCCGCTTCCCTCCACAGGGGACGGCCCCGCTCTCATTTTCGGGCAATCAACCAACCGGGAGAAAGAGAAAGGAGACGACGAAATGACAAGGACGACGATGCACACACCCTGGGGATGCTCCCAGGACATCGTGGAGCTGGCCGAGGGCGTCTGGAGAGTCTCGACGGCGGGCCACGGCGGGCTGAAGCTCAGCCCGGAGCGGTGGGCCGAGCTCCCCGCCGCCGTCCGGGCCACGATGATGTACCGGACGTTCGCCGAGGAGGACTGCGAGGAGTCCATCGTCAGGACGCTGCTGGGCCTGGGCGACGACCGCGAGAGGGAGATGGCGGTCAGTGTCGCGGAGCACTTCGAGTGCTACGCTCCCGCGCTTCCCTATCTCCGCGAGATAGGGGGAAGCCGATGACCACGACGACCGGGGTCAGGCCCCGCAGCCTTCCCAGCACGACGACCAAGCTCAAGACGGAGATGGGCAACCTCTACGTCACCGTCTCGACGGACGAGGAGGGCGAGCCCTTCGAGGTCTTCGGAACGCTTGGCAAAGCCGGGTCGTTCACGACGGGCGTGACGGAGCTTGCCTGCCGGTTGATCTCGCTGCACCTGCGTAGGGGCACTCCTTTGGACGAGATCATCGAGCAGATAAGAGGCATCGCCGAGATGCAGCCCTTCGCCAACCAGCTCCCGGACGGCGCGAGCGTCTGGGTGCTTGGACTCGGCGACGGCATCGCCCACATCCTGAAGGCCCACCTGAAGGCCAGGAGGAGGGAGAGGCGGCGGAAATGGCAGAGGCGGTGGAACAGAAGGCCGCTGCATGAGCGGTCTGAACAATCGAGAGTCTGGAATCCAGGCGGGGCTGTCTCCAACGGGGGCCTCCCCGCTTCCCATCTACAGGACAAAGGAGGAATCGACATGACGACAGACATTGACCGGGCGGAGGTCTTCTCCCGCCCCGCTGCGCGGTTCGACGAGGACGGGCAGCTTGAGATACGGGCCTCGTCGGCTCTGGGCTGCCGACGCGCCCTGTGGTACGCGGCGACGGGCTACCAGCCCACCAACCCGCCGACCGAGGAGTCGCTGACGGCGATGGAGGCGGGCAACGCCCTCGAACCCGTCGTCCTGCGGGCGATGGAGCGGGCGGGCTGGCAGGTGTCTCCCGCCGACCCCAGTAACCCCGAATCGGTGTCCATGCGGCTCCGCCCCAACCTGCTGGTGACGGGACACCCCGACGCCACGGGGCGGATGCCCCTCCCCCAGGGTGAAACGGCCGCCTCGGAGCCCACGGCGGAGACGTTCCTCTTCGGGGACGAGCCCGCCGCTCCCGTCTGCGGCGACGAGATGGTCGTCGAGGTCAAGACGCGGGGGCCGGAGGCGTTCAAGCGGTGGCGCACCCTGGGAGCGGAGCGCAGCCACCCCGCGTCGGTCGCCCAGGCCGCCTTCTACACCTACGGGAAGTTCGGAGGATGGCCCCGCGACGCGGTGATTGCCACGATGGACACGGGCAACAGAACGTGGGACTACGAAATCATCCCCGCCGACCGGCTGGAACGGGCCTTGGATGACGCCTGCAAATGGCTGGGCGAGCTTGCCGCCCACCACGTCCAGAACGGGCCTGACCCCGACGCGCTGCCCGACCGGGACTTCTCGGCAGGCAGCTGGCAGTGCAGGTCCTGCCCCTTCCTGGCGGTCTGCCTGCCGGGTGCGGCGGAAGCGGACGACGAGACGGAGATGGAGGGAGAGGAGGTGAGCGACCAGGAGGCGCGGGAGGCTGTTGCGGCCTACGCGGAAGCACAGGAAGCCATCAAGGAGCCTGAGAAGGTCAAGCGCGGGGCGCTAGACACCCTGAAGGCGTGGATGCGCCGCCAGGGGGACTCCAAGGCGACCGTCAATGGACGCACGGTCAGCCTCGTGCAATCGAAGCGGTACTCCGTGGACTACCGCAAGCTGAACGAGGCGCTTGACCCCGACGTTCGGGCCGGGATCGTCACCGAGGGCGAGTCGGAGTACGTGCGGGTGACCTAGACGCTCCCCCAGCGGGAGCGCAGGATGGGGCCGCTTCCCTCTAAAGGGGACGGCCCCGCCGAATCCCAACAAACCCCATAGGAGAGGAGAAACCATGCCTAACGCAAGAGGAAACGCCATGACCGCCACGACCTGGCAGGACAACCACAGCGGGCGCCGCAGGCACAAGCTCATGACGAAGGAGATCGGAGACACGATTCCCGCCATCGGAGCCAACGAGAGCGTCGAGGACCACGACGACGTGCTCGCCCCGGCCACGCTTTTCAGTCCCTACACCGGCTGGCGCTGGTACATCACCGAGTGGGACCCCGAGACCGGACTGTGCTTCGGCCTCGTCGAGGGGTTCGAGACGGAGCTTGGCTACTTCTCCCTCGACGAGCTGGCGGAGGCGACCGTGTTCGGCAGCGTCCCCGCCGTGGAGCGCGACCTGTACTGGAAGCCGATGACCATCGGCGAGATCAGGAGGGGAGGATAGCGCCCTGGTACTCGGCGGTCACAGACGCAATCAGAGAAGAAACAAGGAGGACAGATGAGCAGATTCGCGCCCAAGACCCTGCGGAAGATGCCGCCCGCCACCCGCGAGAGCGCACGGCTGGCCAACGAGCTGGCCTCGGTCCAGACCCGCCTGGCCAACCGCATCGGGGGGCTGGTAAGCACGGAGATGATGGCGAGGGCGTCGGAGCGGGTGTTCTGTAGCAACGCCGCCCACGCCGACGTGGTGAAAGCCGCGCTGCGCTACGTCAAGGTGATCGACGATCCGGATCTCGGACCGGGCGCAAGGACGGACGCGCTGATGGAGCTCCAGGCTGCGGTCGCGCCCTTCGACCCCGACAACCTCTTCACCGAGGCGGGGACTGGGCCTGAGCCTCAAGACTTTGAGCCCGGCTAGACGCTCCCTCTCGGAGCGCCCGCCTGCAACGGGCAGGCCGGACGGGGCCGCTTCCCTCTACAGGGATTCGCGGCCCCGCTCTCATTCAGACGGGTGCGGCAAGACCGCGCCACATCACTCACAAAGGAGAGTCGAAATGTCGAGAACCATCAACAAGGTAGAGCTTTTGGGACGGGTCGGGACTGACCCCGAAATGCAGTGTGCGCCGCGTAACGCGGCATAGGATACCCGACTCAATCGGGAAGAACTCGGAGGAAGTTCTAAGGGTCAACCGACCTACCTCAAAGCGAAAGCTAAGGGGGACAACAGCATGTCGGTAAAGCGGCTATGGCCTGACGGCGTTGTAAGACCAGTTCCGCAAGACCCGCGCGATACGGTGAAAGCTGGATTGCCTGAACCCCAGTTCCCAGACGGTGTACTCGGCACCCGCCGGTAGAACGCCTGTAACCCGGCGCCACTCCTTGCATCGGTATGTACTGCAGCCCGATGCACCTCCGATGAGTGGGCGATGACCGATGAGGTCTATTCAAGGGGACGAACGGGGCACCTACAGTCGCGCTATCACGTCCTATGCCAACGGAACGTGGGATTGCCTACGGGGGGAGACCCCTATGGCAACGGAGCCCTCGTAGTAGTCCGAGCCGGGGAAAGCCCGGTACATGGCGAAGGAGGGCAGGTGGTTTCGACGGAATACGACAGGGAGGTATGCACAATGCAAGAAGCCGAAACTGTACTGAACGTCATACGCGAACGCGGAGAACGAGGATTGCCGCTGGAGAACATCTATCGGGTGCTTTACAACCGGAACTTGTACCTGCGGGCCTACGGTCGTCTCTACTCAAACCAGGGGGCGACGACCAAGGGAACCACCCCAGAGACCGTGGACGGCATGTCACTGGTGAAAATCGACCGCATCATCGAAGCCTTGCGCTACGAGCGGTTCCGATGGACACCGGTGCGACGGGTCAACCTTCCCAAACCCAATGGGGGTACCCGTCCCTTGGGCATACCAACGTGGACGGACAAGCTGCTGCAAGAGGCCATCCGGATGATTCTGGAAGCCTACTACGAGCCGCAGTTTTCCGACCGCTCTCACGGCTTTCGGCCCGACCGGGGATGCCACACCGCCTTGGGCGACGTGGTTACCCACTGGACCGGTATCCGCTGGTTCGTCGAGGGAGACACCAAGGGGTGCTTCGACAACATCGACCACGATGTCCTGTTGTCGGTACTCGGCGAGAAGCTCCACGACAACCGATTCCTACGCCTGCTCAAGTACCTACTGAAAGCAGGCTACGTTGAGGACTGGAAGTATGGCCGCGCGCTCAGCGGTACACCGCAAGGCGGCGTGGTCAGCCCCATCCTCGCCAACATCTATCTAGACCGGTTGGACAAGTACGTCGAAACGGTGCTGATTCCAGCACACACCCGAGGCGCAGCGCGAAGACGCAATCTCACATGGAAAGCGTTGAACAGCCAAGCATCCTAATTACCGGGGAAGGGGAAACCTTGCGATGGCGTTGGAACTGCGAAAGCAGATGCAACACCTACCGTCAGGAGACCCTAGCGACCCTGGCTACCGACGGCTGCGATACGTCCGCTACGCGGACGACTTCGTGCTGGGTTTCATCGGGCCAAAGGCCAAAGCCAAGCAGATAAAGGAGTCCCTGGAGACGTTCCTGCGCGACACGCTCAAGCTGGAGCTATCGAAGGACAAGACTCTCATAACCCATGCCACCAGCCAGGCGGCGAGGTTCCTTGGCTACGAACTCGTGAACCAGCAAGCCAACGACAAGCACGACCACAACGGTCGGCGAAAAGTCAATGGTCGCATCGGACTACGGGTTCCCGCCAAAGTCATCGAGCAACAATGATTCCCTCGCAAAAAGGCCTGTTTGAGATGAACCCTGGCGTGCGAAGGGGCCTGGAAGGGAGGAGGCCACGGGATGCCGGCTGCTGGCCTCACCGCACCATCTGCCGCGCTCAGGACAAGCGTGATCCCGTTGCGGTACCCATTCCGTGGCTCAGGGCACCCGGTGGAAGCTGTGGAGCGGCGCCCTCATGCGGCCGCGACCGCAGGTACCGTCCCGACCGCCCGCTGAGCCGTGTTCTCCATCTCCACCAGGCGTGCATGGACCATCCGCTTGAAGTTGCACGCCAACGCCTTCAGGTAGACGGCAAGCCGCACCCGACGGCCCCCTCGCACCCGCAAGCGCCCAAGCCCGTGGGCGCGCTTCAGCTCGGAGTTCGTTCCCTCGATACCAGCCCTTATGTCATACCGCTTGCGCCACTCCTCGGTGGCCTCGGCCCTCCGGCGCCGCTCGATGTTCACCTTCACCAGGTCCGCCTTGAGGACGTAGTCCCCCGCACGCCGGTCCAGCTTCACTGGGCAACGGGACCGCAAGGGGCAGGGCTCGCATGTTGTCCCGGCAAAGTGGACCTCTACCCGCTCCGGCGCATCCTCCAACTCGTACTCCTCGATGGACGGGTGGCCGGCGGGGCACACCGTGGCCTGCTCCCCTGTGACGTCAATCTGGAAGTCCGCGGCGGTGAGCGGCGGTGGTCCGTCACGCTCTCCTTCGTGCGAGTTCCCCGGCGCCGACCCCGCCACCGGGCTCACCAGTTCCGTTCCCCGGCGCGAGGCTTCGAAGGCGTTGCGGCCCGACCCATACGCCGTGTCGACGAAGAGCTCGTCCGGTCGGACCTTCCGCTCCGCGAGCCCGTCAACGACCGGCACGCTCACGTCGGTGTCGCTCCCACTCGAGGGGGTCACCTCCACGTGGGTGATGAGCTGGGTGGCGTTCTCCTCGTGGCAGGTCTCCGCCACCTGCACCTCGTACCCCTTCCCCTTGTGGCCGCTGTAGGTCACATCCGGGTCGTGGGGCGATTGCAGCGAGTCGGCGGACACCTGCTTCGGGTCCTTCAGGGCCACGGGCACCTTGCATTCCCCAGCATCGTCGTCATCGTCCCCCGGTCGCCCGTCCCGGTGTTTGCCCACATGGCACTGCTCCCGCAGCAGCCGCTCCAGCAGCCGGTACTCCTCCAGCTGGGCAGCAGTCGTGCCACGGAACCGGTCCACCAGCCGGTAGAGGTCCCGGGCACAGACCGAAAGGCGTCGCCGACCCTCCCCCGTGTGGGCGTCCTCGTAGTGGGTCGCCTCGTCTTCTTCCTTCAAATAGCGCCCCAGGAGGCCCTCCGGAACCACAGGGCGAAGCTCTGGGTGCTCCCAGCGCAAGGCCCGCAGGAACAACCGCATCGTCTCACAGAACAGGCCCAGCCGGGTGAGTGTAGCGATGTTGCTCATGATGTGGGTGGAGTCCAGCCGTTGCTTTCCGGTGCGTATGCCCAGCGCCTGGATGATCCGGTCCGTGGTCTCCTGGAAAGCCAGCCGGCCACCATCGTGCTGCATCAGGCGAACTCGGAAGTTGTGGAGGGTCTTCTGGGGCAGGTGGGTCTCCTCGATGTCCAGCCGCAGGGCGTGGTGCCAGAGCAGGTTGAACTCTAGCTGCTCCAGGGCTTCACCGTCGGTGAGGTTGAACATCTCTTTGAGAAGGTGGACCCCGAGGACGGTCTGCACCGCTCGGTTGGGACGGCCGTTGTCCGCGCAGTACATCGGAGCAAAGAGCTCCTCGTCAATCAGGGGGAGCGCCTCGTTTCGGAAAACCTTGGCCCAACTCCCCTCCAGGCGCTTAGCCTTCTTCGGCGTCACCAGGAACTGGGACTGCCAGAGGCTCTCTTGCGGGTCTCGCGCTCGGAACATGCTCCCCTCCCTCGCCCGGGCGCTGCCCCAACGCCCTTTCCCCACATTATCCTCCCATTGCCCCCGGAGGACGAGGGGTTTTTACGAGGGAATCAACAATGCCACGCCTACATGATCAACGGCAAACCGGCACACCGCAACGGACTCATCCACGATGATGATTTCACCATCGTGGATAGGTACCAGTCGGAGTTTCGGGGCGTCGTTCAGTACTACCTGCTGGCCCAAAACGTCTCCCATTTCGGGAAACTCCAATGGGTCATGGGACAGTCGCTAGCCAAGACCCTAGCGGCCAAGCACAAAACCACTACTCGGAAAGTGTTCCGGCGCTATCGAAACGTCGCACTAACCGAGCATGGGGAACGAGCTTGCCTCAAGGTCGAAGTCCAGCGGGGCGAGGGGAAACGCCCACTGGTGGCACAGTTCGGTGGCATACCCCTGAAGCGGAAACGGCAGGCCGTTCTCGTAGACCAAAAGCCCCAGCCGTACAGGTTTGAACGCAATGAGCTTATCAAACGGCTCCTAGCGGATACATGCGAGATGTGCGGTTCCACTGTGGATATTCAAGTCCACCATGTCCGCGCTCTACGCGACCTGACCGTAAAGGGCCAACGGGAAAAGCCAAAGTGGGTACAGGTTATGGCGGCCCGGCGGCGCAAGACCCTCGTGGTCTGTCGCCTCTGCCATCTGAATGCCCACGACGGCACTTGGAATCCGCAACCGCAGAAATAACCACTGGAGAGCCGGATGCGGTGAAAGCCGCACGTCCGGTTCGGAGGGGGGCCGACGGAAAAGTGCTCCGGTAACTCGGAGCAACTCGCCGGCGGCCTACCCTACACACGCCGAACGGCACCGCCGTCACCAAGCTGCGGCTGGCGACGGACCGCCGCCGCCAGGACGGGGAGGTCGAGGCCGACTGGCACAACGTCGTGATCTGGAGCAAGAGCGCCGAAGCCGTCAACGAATACATCGGCAAGGGCGACCGCATCTACGTCGCCGGACGCCTGGTGAACAACACCTGGGAGGGCGACGACGGACAGCGCCGCTACCGCACCGAGATTCACGCCTCCGAGGTCGTCTTCCTGGACTCTCGCAACGGCAACGGGAACGGCGGGCAGGTCAACGGCGGCGACGCCTCGGATGTCGAGCAGACGGTCGCCGCCTCTCCCTTCTAGCCCGCTCAGTCCACAACCGCATAGCGACGCCTCACTGAAGGCCGCACCACGGGGCCGCTCCCAACCTACAGGGCGCGGCCCCGCTCCTGTTTCTAACCGATTTCTAACCGAAAACGAAGGAGGCCGACATGACCAGGAAGAAGACCCTCACCAAGGACGCCGCGCTGCTGGAGGCGCTGCGGAGCAACCTGCACCTGCTGGGCGAGATCGCCATGCGCTACGAGGTCGAGACCCAGCCTGAGCGCCCGGAGGACCCGCCCGCCATCAGCTGCCCCGACGACGTTTACAGGCTGCTGGGGCCGGAGATGGCGCAACTGGCCCAGGAGCAGCTCAGGGTGCTGCTATTGGACACCAAGAACAACGTCGTGGGACAGAGGGTGGTCTACCAAGGGAACGTATCGTCGGCCATTGTCAGGCCCGCCGAGGTGCTGCGCCCCGCCGTGATCGAGGCCGTCCCCAGCATCATCGTCAGTCACAACCACCCTTCGTCTGACCCGACGCCCAGCCCGGAGGACGCAGCCATCACGAGGGAGCTGGCGCAGGCGGCCAAGCTGCTGGGCATCGAGCTTCTGGACCACGTCGTCATCGGCGGGGAGAAGTTCGTCAGCCTCAAGGAGCGGGGCCTCATGGCCTGACGCTCCACAAGTCCGGTCGGCCCACGCCGTCCGGCCCGCACGCGGGGGCAACCGTCCCTGCGCATCCCCTCGACACATACACCGAAAGGAGACATGACATGCTCGCAACTCACACCATCGACCCCGAAGACCTCTACACCATCACGGCTGGCGGCTTCTCGGCCACCGCCGACGCCTTCGCCCGCGACCCCGACTCCCAGGGACTCTGGTTCCTGTCGATGGTGGGGAGCCAGACGGCGCTCAAGGCCATCTGGGCCTCCCTGCTCAAGCAGCCCCCGGAAGTGGCCCACCTCATCAAAGGGGCGGACGGAATGGCGCTTTCGGGCGGCTACGAGCGTTGCTCCATCCCGTACAACACGATCGGCACCTGGACGACCAAGATAGCCCGCCTGCCGGTGAGTGGCGGATGGCACGCGCTGGTCTTTACCAAGACGGCGGAATACGCCTTCGAGCGGGACGACTTCCTGCTGCTGGCGCAGAGCGAGGGCGAGGCCCCCGCGCTTCACCACCGCTTCCTCGACAAGAGAAGTCCGTTGCCCCTGCACCGCTCCTGGGCCGGCTGGCTGTGGGAGCGGGGCCTGGAGAACGGCGAGATAGCGCCGCTCCAGTCCTCCGGCGTCGTCGCCTACAGGTGCTCCCCCAACGCCGAGCGGCTCAGGGAGGACCTATCCGGGGCCGTGGCGTCTGGAAGGCTTACCCTGCCGGTGGAGAAGGGAGGAGCGGATGGATAGGACGCTGAAGCGGGCCAAGCGGCCCAGCAAGCGGCGGAACCACCGCAACGTCGGCGCATGGCGGCGCTTCTCGCCGGACGGGACGACCTGCCGCTTCTGCGAGCACGACGGCTCGGCCCACCTGTGCGCCTCCGGCCAACCCCACTTTTATAGGAGGCCGACGGAGGAGGAGCGCAACGACCCCCGGTTGACCCTGTACCGCCACGACACGCCGGAAGGCGGCTCGGCGCTGGTCAGGCGGGTGGTCGTCGCCAACCATGCCGAGCTGATAACCGCCTTCTGCACATCCTGCGCCAAGGCGATGCAGACCGGCCAGGTGCTCTGCTACCAGCGCACCCTCGCCACCGGAGAGGTGGTGGGGGTCAGGACGAACAACACGGAAAGGAGATAGACATGAACAGGGACCAGACCGTCTACTTCACCTGCCCCCACTGCGACGAGCGGTTCGCCCGGGTGGAGGATCTGGACAGGGACATCCACACCGCGGAGATATACCACTGCTCCTCCTGCGGCATCCGGGTGATATTCCAGGCGGTGACCGCCGAGGACTACGTGCCGCCGCCCAGGGCGAGGAGGGACTGCCGCTTCTGCAACCCCGAACCCTGCCGGTTCGGGCCGTCAACGGACACGACAGACGACACAGAGAAAGGAGAGACGACATGAGACTTGCAGCACAGGCAAAAGGAGGGTTTTACCCCACGCCGGAGCGGGTCGTTGATCTGCTCGCGGAGCTGATTCACACCCCCACCGGCTACTACCACAGGGACCGGGAGACCCTCCGCATCCTCGACCCCTGCTGCGGAGCCGGGGAGGCGCTGGCGCAGCTGGCCGGGCGCATGGACGCGCCCAACGCCATCCCCATCGAGACCTACGGCGTCGAGCTGCACCGGGACCGGGCGGAGGAGGCGGAGAAGCGGCTCGGCCACGCCCTAGCCTCGGACCTGTTCGCCACGTCCGTAGCGAACGGGGCCTTCGGGCTGCTGCTGTTGAATCCGCCGTATGACCATGACTCGGAAGACAAGCGGACGGAGCACGCCTTCCTGACCCAGACCACGCGCTACCTGGCCGAGGGCGGGCTGCTGGTGTTCATCGTCCCCAGGCAGCGCCTCGCGGTCTCGGCCCGCTATCTCTCCACCCACTACGGGCGGACGCGGTGCTGGGCCTTCCCCGACCCGGAGCGCGAGGTCTTCGACCAGGTCGTCTTGATGGCCTACCGGAAGGTCGACCCCGTTCCCGACGCCCACGCCGAGAGCATGGCGCTGGAGTGGGCGGTGGGGGAGCCGGAGCCGATGCGCCCCGAACAGTACCCGCCGTTCACGCCGAAGACCACGCCGAGCGGCGACATCCTGTTCACCACCCGCACCGTCGATCCCGTCGCGGCTGCTGCTGAGGCGAGGCGGTCGGGGCTGTGGACCAGCACGGAGATAACCGACACCCTCTGGCCCGCCAGGGACACCCGCACCCGCCCGCTGATGCCCCTGCGACGGGGCCACATGGCGATGCTGGTGGCGGCGGGCTTCCTGGACAACCTCTGCCTGGAGGCGGAGGGCAGGCGCATCCTGGTCAAGGGCCGCACCTCGAAGGAGATGGTCATGGTGGAGGACAGCCCCGAGAAGGAGGTCCACCGGGAGAAACTCAAGACCACCGTGGTCGCCCTGGACCTGCACGGCGGCGAGATCACCGACATCGCCGCTTAGACGGCTTACCCCAAGAGCCGCGCCACAAGGCCCCGCCATCCCTCTACCGGGAAACGGCGGGGCCTCGCTTCGTTTGGACGGAACACAACACCCCAACTAAGGAAAGAGAGGCAGAAGATGCAAACGACCATGACGCTGGAAGCCTGCTGCCGGTGCGGGCAGCCCATCGCCCCCGGCGAACCCGCCATGCAGACCGCCTCGGTGGACATCATCGGCGGACGGGCGATCTCCTCCCCGGTGAAGCCCTACCACCTGAAGGGCCGCTGCTACGAGGATGCCAGGCGCAGGGAGGGACTCCCGAACGCCGCTTAGACGGCTCACACGAGCCGCTCACGAGGCCCCGTTGGTCCCATCGACTAGCGGGGACTCGCTTATCGCCCAACCCCAAGCACTCTCATAACGGAAGGAGAAAGACATGAACCTCGGACAGTTCATCGACACGTTCAAGGACGCCATCGCTCATCGGGTGGTGGAGTCCTACCCGCCCCTCTACCGGCCCTCGGAGAACGGCCACAGGCTCCCCCGCCTGCTCCGCAAGCCCCTGGGGGCGCAGGAGGACGCCATAAAGGGAGCGTCCCTCTCCCTCGAAGCCCACCGGGGCACCACCGTCGTCGGCGAGATGGGCACCGGCAAGACTTTCATCGCCGTCGCAGCCGCACACCTGGCGGGCTTCAAGCGGGTCCTGGTCCTCTGCCCGCCCCACCTGGTGCCCAAGTGGAAGCGGGAGGTGGAGATGACGGTGCCCGGCGCTCGCGCCGTCATCGTCAAGTCCATCACCGACCTGGAGCGGCTGCGCCTATCCACCGGCTCCGGCCCCCTCTTCGCGGTGATGAGCCGTGAGAAGGCCAAGCTCTCCTACCGCTGGATGCCCGCCGTCATCGAGCGGTGGGCCACCTCCAGGGGCAGGCTGTTGCGGGACGAGGAGACGGGCGAGCCGTTCCGGGTGCCCTGCTGCCCCGACTGCACGGCTCAGATCGTGGACAAGGACGGCGTTCCCCTCACCGACGAGGACCTGAACCGCCGCAAGCACACCTGCGCCAACTGCGGCTCTCCCCTCTGGCAGGCCGACAAGTCCGGCCCCGCCCGCTACCCGTTGGCCGACTACGTGAAGCACCGGATGAAGGGCTTCTTCGACCTGCTGGTCGGGGACGAGGTGCACGAGTACAAGGGAAGAGGCTCGGCCCAGGGCATCGCCGCCGGCGTCCTTGCCGACGTCTGCGGCAAGTCCCTCAGCCTGTCCGGGACGTTGATGGGCGGCTATTCGAGTACGCTCTTCCACCTGCTCTACCGGTTCAGCCCGGAGATCAGGACGGACTTCGGACGCTCCGACGAGCACCGCTGGATACAGCGGTACGGCTTCGAGGAGCACACCGTCGGCAAGCCCGACGACGACTCGGTGGAGGACGGGAGGTTCAGCAGGCGGCGCAAGTACCGCAAGGTGGTGCGGGAGAGGCCGGGCCTCGTGCCCTCGGCCCTCTTCCACATCATCGGCAACACCGTCTTCCTGCGCCTCGCGGACGTGGCCTCGGGGCTGCCTCCCTACGACGAGCAGGTGATGCTCTCCTCGATGGACTCGGAGGAGGATGCGACGGGCTACTCCCAGCGCAGCGCCTACAACACCGTGTACGAGGAGCTGCGGCTGAAGCTGGCTGAGGCCCTCAAGGCTGGCTCGAAGCGGCTGCTGGCGACCTACCTGCAAACCCTGTTGGCGTACCCCGACGGCTGCACCAGGGGTGAGACGGTCTTCGACCCCAGGAGCGGGGACGTGATCGTGCACGTGCCGCCCCTCTCCGAGGAGCGGCTCTACCCCAAGGAGAAGGCCCTCATCGACATGGTGGCGGCGGAGCGGATGGAGGGCCGCAGGGTGCTGGTCTACGCGACGCACACCGGCACCAGGGACATCACCGAGCGGATGGACGACATGCTCACCCGGCACGGGTTCCGCGTGGCGGTGATGAAGGCCGACGCCGTTGCCCCCGAACGGCGGGAGGCGTGGGTGGCGGACAGGGTGAAGCAGGGCATCGACGTGATGATCTGCCACCCCAGGCTGGTGCAGACGGGGTTGGACTTGATCGACTTCCCAACGCTGATCTGGTACGAGACTGATTACAGCGTCTACGTAATGCGGCAGGCGTCGCGCCGGTCGTGGCGCATCGGGCAGACCCGCCCGGTGAAGGTGGTGTTCATGTCCTACCGGAACACCCTCCAGGCGGACGCGCTGAAGCTGGTTGCGAAGAAGCTGCAAAGCTCGCTGGCGGTGGAGGGCGAGCTGCCGGAGGACGGGCTGGCCGCCTACGGCGACGACGGCGACGACCTGATGATGGCGCTGGCCCGCAAGATCGTCAGCGGGGACGAGGAGGAGGACGCCGAGACGATGGAGGAGGTCTTCGCCCAGGCCAGGGACGCCGAGGCCAGCGCCGAGGAATACCTGGTGGACGACGGCTGGAAGGCGGTGGAGATCGAGCCGGAGGCCGTCGCGGTCAACGGCAACGGCCACCACGCAGGCGGCATCGGGCCGACGGTCGAGCTGGTCCTGGACACCGGCCACCACGCCAACGGCAACGGACACGCAGCCGTCGAGGTCAACGGGAACGGCCACAGCGACGAGGCCCCGGAGCCGCAGCAGTCGCTGTTCTCCTGGGCGGAGTTCATGGCCGAGGAGCCGGTCAAGCCGAAGGGCCGCAAGCGCAAGGCTCAGCCCGCCACCCTCTCGATGTTCGAGTGGGCGCTGACCGTGGAACAGGAGCGGGAGGAGGAGTTGGTCGGCGCGGGACGCTAGGCCGCAACACACAGGGGGAGGTCGTCGCTACGTCAGCGATGGCCTCCCCCTGCACGGCCATGCGGCCCTTTTGCCTTTCCGGCCCCGCATCGCCGGGGCGGATTCCCTCTCCGCTTCCCTTGTATGCAGCCCCTTTTTTGTTGTCTAAAATCACCGCAACATGGTAGGATCGGATCGGTAGGAAGAATGCCCTGCGGAAGGGGTCGAAGAGATGGCAACGCCAGTCCGCCGGCCTGCCGAGGAGACGGGTCGCCTCGGCGACGAGATATACGATAGGGACATTCGCCATCTTGTTGAGGCGGACCATCATGGCGAGTTCGTCGCCATCGACGTGGACAGCGGGGACTACGCCATCGCCGGCAGCGTCCTTGCCGCAGCGGAGCGTCTGCGTGCCCGACGCCCGGACGCCGATGCCTGGTTGGTGCGGGTGGGGCATCCGACGTTGCGCACCTTCGGTGGCAGTTCCCTGTGGAGAGCCAAGTGATTGAGGGTGTGGTGAACGGCTTTCTTGAAGCGGTAGTGAGCCTTCCGGTACGAGGTCCAGAGGATCGGGATTGGGAGATAGAAGCCGTGATAGACACAGGGTACAGCGGCAATCTGGCCTTGCCGCCGGAACTGGTGGCTGAGTTGGAGTTGCCCTTTGTGATCCGGAGCCGGTCGGCTCTGGCTGACGGTACGGTGGTGGCCTTCAACGTCCACGGCGCCACAGTGGCCTGGGACGGTCGGCCACGATACATTGACATTGACGCAGTGGGCGTCGCACCCCTGCTGGGCATGGATCTGATGGACAGCCATAGCCTGTACGTGGAAATCACTGACGGCGGGCGCGTAATCATAGAACCGAGGGGGTAACCGCAACACCGTGTTCAACCCTGTGAATCTCTTATTGACGCTTGTGGGCGCGGGCGCTTCCCGCCCGGCCGGGGGCCTCCCGCGCCCCGCTTATCCCCCCCCCCCCCGACTTTCAGGGGGCTGGCATACCCCGACGACGGACAGATCGCGGGGGTGGTGTGGGCCGCGCCCTCGGATGTGGGCGAGCCTGTCCTGACTCCTACCGGGCGCGCGGTTCGGGAAGGTGATCGCCCAAAGGCCCGGGCCCTCCTGCGGGAAGCGCCCCCAAACCCCGTCGCAACCCCTACGCGCAGATGCCGCGCCAACGGCGGCCCAAGGAACTGGTGGTGGATGCGCCCGGCGAGCCGGTGCAGGTTGACGGCAAGCAAGTGCCCCTGAGGTCCGAAACCGCACCAATTCGGCGCAGTAGGTTGCTTTGTCCCCTTGACAAGTGACTGAGGTTTGTAGTTTCATAGCGTTTGTACGTTTGTAGTTTCGTAGCAAATGATATGATCGCACTAGGAGTGTGCGGTCTTTGGGGTGACCTCAATAACTCCAACCCAGGCTTAGGAAATAGAAAGTACAAAAGGGAGCAACCCGCAAATGATTGACAATTTGGTATCGTCCAATGGCTTCCCAGGCAGTTTCGCAGGTTCAGTGCCTGTAGTTACGAATCCCCCTCCCCAATTAGCGACTTCAACCGTACCGAGGCCATCACCAAGGCAGCGTCTCCTAGCTGCTCTGGCGGGGCTCCTCCCCCGCAACCTCCCCGCTTCTAACCCCCCATCCGGCCGCACTAATTCCTCTCCCTCCTATAAGGGCGCAAGCCGCGCCCTAGGCGTCGCTGCATTGCTCGCGCTCCTAGCCGCCAGCCTGCTGTTCCTGCTGCCCGGCGGCCCCCTCCATGCGCAGGAAGCCGCCATCTCATACCCCGAGAACGGCACGGGCGCGGTGGCCACCTTTACGGCGGTGGACCCGGAGGGCAAGTCGATCGTCTGGTCTCTGGCCGATAGCGGCGACATGGGAGACTTCGATATAAAGGACGGGGTGCTCAGGTTCAAGAGTTCTCCCGACTACGAGATGGCGGTGGACGAGAATACCGACAACACCTACGTAGTTACGGTCCAGGCATCCGACGGCGGGGATGACACGACCGCTACGGAAGTAGTGACCATTGAGGTCACCAACGTGGAAGAGTCTGGCACGGTGACCCTGTCCACGTTGCAGCCCCAGGTGGGTGTGGCAATCACGGCCACCCTGACTGACCCGGACAACGCGACAGCTACCACCGTCACCTGGCAGTGGTACAGGGGCAACAGCGAGATCGTAGGAGCGACCGGTGGCGCAGGCGCGCTCATGTCCTCTTACACTCCCACGACCGGGGACGTTGGCAGTGTGCTGCGGGCTACTGCCATGTACGACGACGCCGAGGACAAAGACAAGACAGCCCAGGAAGATTCGGCCCATGCAGTCCGTCAAGCTCCCGAGTCAAATATCCCTCCGACATTCCCAGACCAGGACCTCACTATGGATGATGTTCAGACCGCGCAGACCAGGACAGTGGCGGAGAACACGCCTGCGGGCACGAATATAGGCGCTCCCGTTGTAGCCAGTGATCCCGACGTACTGACTTACTCGCTGGATGGTACGGATGCGATGTCGTTCGACATCAACCGGGCGACCGGTCAGCTGATCACTAAGGTGGCACTGAACTTCGAGGACAACCCCCCGGACACAGTAACGGTAACGGCAACCGACCCCTTCGGGGCTACGGTTATGTCGGTGGTGACCATCACGGTGACTGACGTGAACGAGGCTCCAATGGTGACAGGGGATGCCTCCATAGATCACCCTGAAAGCAACGACGAGAGCATCGTCGCCCCTCTGGACGCAGATCCAGAAGACTACACCGGCAGCGACGTTGACGCAGCAGACCAGGATACCGGCCTGACGTGGACGTTGTCGGGCGCTGATGCCAGCAAGTTCGATATCACCACCACCGGCGCCATGCGCACCCTCTCCTTCAAGGCCAACCCCAACTACGAGTCTCCCGGAGACTCGGGCGGGGACAACGTCTATGAAGTGACCCTGGTGGTCACCGACTCTGAGGGCAACACTGATGAGCAGGACGTGACGGTAAAGGTCACCAACATAGAGGAAGATGGAGTGGTCACCCTCTCCACCCTGCAGCCGCGGGTTGGATTCCCGGTGACGGCCACCCTGGCTGACCCTGACAACGTGACTGCGGACAGCGTCTCCTGGCAGTGGTATCGGGGTGGAAACCTACAAACCTCTAGTTTGTCAGAAACAGAATGCGCCGACGCTGACGCCGACAACTGTCCCATCAAGGACGCCACGTCTGGCACTTACACGGCAGCCGCGGGTGACATTAGCAAGACCCTGAATGCGATAGCCACGTACACTGACGGCAATGCCAATGAAGACGATGCCAAGGATGTTATGATAGGGGCAGCGATGCACGTGGTCCTGGCGGACACGCGCAACAAGGCGCCTGTATTCCCAGACCAGGACACTGAGATGGAGGGCCGCCAGACGGCCCAGGAGCGGACCGTTGCGGAGAACACCAAATCAGGCACAGTCATAGGTGATGCCGTAACGGCTACAGACGAAGATACGGTCTTAACATACTCGCTTGGCGGGCCTGACGCGGCTTCTTTCGACATCGTCAGAAACATGGGGCAACTGCGGACCAAAGCCGATCTCGACAAAGAGACGAAGGATACCTACACGGTAACCGTGACGGCTGCGGACTCACTCAGTGAAAGTTCAACCATTACGGTGACCATCAAGGTCACCAACGTGGACGAAATGCCGGACTTGGAGGGCGAGGCGCCGGAGGAGTACGCAGAGAACGGCACGGGCGTCGTGGCCAGGTTTACGGCAGCGGACCCGGAGGGCGAGCCGATCGTCTGGTCTCTGGGCGGCACTGATGCCGCGGCCTTCTCCATAGTGAACGGAGTGCTGCGCTTCAAGAGTTCCCCCGACTATGAAGACACTGACAACAACGACCATATGTACACAGTTACGGTCCGGGCATCCGATGGCGGAGCAGGCACGACCGCTACGGAAGAAGTGATCATCGTGGTCACCAACGTGGACGAACCCGGAACGGTGACCCTGTCCACATTGCAGCCCCAGGTGGATCGGGAAATCATGGCCACCTTGGATGACCCGGACGGAGAGACTGTGGGCTCTATCACCTGGCAGTGGTACCGGGGCAGCAGCCCCATCACGGGCGCTAACGAGGGCGAAAACACGATCACTAGCATGTACACTCCCGTGGCCAGTGACTCAGGCAGTAAGCTGCGGGCCAGGGCCATGTACGACGACGGCGAGGACGGGGACAAGACAGCGCAGGAAGATTCGGCTAACAGGGTCCGGAGCGCGCCGGAGATCAACACCAACCCGGTGTTCCCAGACCAGGACCCCGCTGCGAACGGAGTTCAGACCGCGCAGACTAGGGAAGTGGCGGAGAACACGCCTGCGGGCAGGAATATAGGCGCTCGCGTTGCAGCCACTGATCGTGGTGACGTACTGACGTATTCGTTGGATGCTAGTACAGTTGCAGCGGCGTTCGACATCAACCGGGCTACCGGTCAGTTGACCACCAAGGAGGCGCTGAACCACGAAGGAACCCCCACGTACACAGTAACGGTAACGGCAACCGACCCCTTCGGGGCTATGGTTATGTCGGTGGTGACCATCACGGTGACCGACGTGAACGAGGATCCAATGGTGACCGGGGCTGCCTCGATAGACCACGCTGAGAATGGCACCGGATTGGACATCAATGCTGAAATGGACGGTGTGCAAGCTGCCGAATACACCGCCACCGACGAGGACAGCGATGACAACGCTGCTACCGGCTGGACGTTGTCGGGCGCGGACGCCAGCAAGTTCGATATCACCACCACCGGCGCCATGCGCACCCTCTCCTTCAAGGCCAACCCCAACTACGAGTCTCCCGGAGACTCGGGTCGGAACAACGTATATCAAGTGACCGTGAAGGTCACCGACTCCAAGGGCAACTCTGACGAGCAGGACGTGACGGTGAAGGTCACCAACGTAGAGGAAGACGGAACGGTCACCCTCTCCACCCTGCAGCCGCGGGTTGGCTTCCCAGTGACGGCCACCCTGGCTGACCTTGACAACATAACTGCGGGCAGCGTCTCGTGGCAATGGTACCGGGGTGATGTGACGCAGGAGCAGTTGGTGGCTCGGGATGGGACTGAATGTGTCGACGCTAGTACCAACAACTGCTTCATCAAGGGCGCCGCGTCTGACACCTACACCCCGGTTGCGTTTGATGTGGGGGACACCCTCGTTGCTGTAGCGCTGTACACTGACGGCATGTCCAATGTGGACAATGCCAAGGATTTTGCCATGATGGTAACGGCAAACCAGGTGCTGGCGGACACGCGCAACAAGGCGCCTGTGTTCCCTGATCAGGACACGGAGATGGATGGGGACCAGACGGACCAGGAGCGGAGCGTCGCTGAGGACACTGCTTCAGCCACGGGAATAGGCGACCCCGTAGAAGCAATGGACTCCATCATCGCACCGGACACCGGAGTGGGAATACCGGAGACACTGACTTATACACTGGGTGGGCCTGATGCGGATTCGTTCACCATCGACCGGGCTACCGGTCAGCTGACCACCAAGGTGGCGCTGGACAAAGAGACGAAGGACACGTACACGGTAACCGTGACGGCCACAGATCCGTCCGGCCTGCAGACCACCATCAATGTGACCATCAAGGTTACCAACGTGGACGAAGCGCCGAAGATCGCGATTGGTGGGCTGGCCGTATCAGGGCCTACCGGCGTGAGCTACGCCGAGGACAGGCGGGACGCCGTGGCAACGTACGTGGTGTCAGGCCCAGAGGCGGCTTCGGCAACGTGGACCCTGAGCGGAGACGACGCTGCCGGCTTCGAGATCAGCACCGGTGGCGTGCTCACCTTCGGGAGCCCGCCCGACTACGAGAATCCGGCTGACGCAGACCAGGACAACGTCTACGAGGTTACTGTGAAGGCCAGCGACGGGACCAATGAGGACACGTTGGACGTCACCGTCACCGTGATCGATGTGTACGAGAACGTTGCCCCCGAATTCGCAGACACCGAAGACGGCGCTCGGAGCGTGGCGGAGAACACGGATGCAGGCGAAGACATCGGCGTTCCAGTCGCGGCCACCGACGATAGCCGCGACACTCTCGCCTACACTTTGGGCGGGACCGACGCCGCGTCCTTCGCCATAGACTTGGACACGGGCCAGCTGATGACCCTGGCGGCCCTGGACTACGAGACCAAGGCCACCTACTCCGTCACGGTGACTGCCAGCGACTCAGGCGGTCTCGATGACTCCATCGACGTGACCATCACCGTCACGAACGTAGACGAAGGCTTTGGGGTTTCGGGCCCCGCCGCGATGGACTATGCCGAGAACGGGACGGCCGCGGTTGCCACCTACTCGGCGACAGACCCTGAGAGTGCGACTATCACCTGGTCCCTGGAGGGTGACGACGCTGCCGACTTCGAGATCAGCGACGGTGGCGTGCTCACCTTCAAGACATCCCCCGACTACGAGAATCCGGCTGACGCAGACCAGGACAACGTCTACGAGGTTACTGTGAAGGCCAGCGACGGGACCAATGAGGACACGTTGGACGTGACCGTCACCGTGGCCGACGTGGACGAAGACGTTGCCCCGGCTGACCCCTTGAAGGACAAATACGACGCAAACGACAACGACGAAATTGAGAGGTCCGAAGTCTTTGCGGCGATCAACGACTACCTGGATGGAGGTGCGGGTGCGCCTACTAGGGCTGACGTGTTCAAGCTCATAGAGCTGTACCTGGGAGACTAATTAGAGAAGGATACCCGGGGGTCCGCAGACCAAGTGCTGCGGACCCCCGCGCGCCAGCAGCACAATTGAGAGGATGAGCTTGAACAAAAAAATATTGACAGCGATGACAGCGATGATAGCTGTTGCGATGGCGGGTGTGGTACTTCTTGTGGGCGTCGCCTCGGTAGCCGCGCAGGAGAATAATGGGCCCAGCGCCACCCGGAGCTTCAACCCGGCATCGGTGGCCCCTGGCGGGACGGTGACGGTCACCATTCAGGTCGCCAACTACGGGGGCATTGGACGGGTGACGGAGACGCTGCCCGCAGGGTTCGCCTACGTAGAAAGCACCCACGACTTGGCGGGAGTGCGTGTGAGCGACCAGGAGGTCCGGTTCACGCTGCAAGGGGATTCCTCCGTCGCCTACACGGTCACCGCCTCCAGGACGGCGGGGTCCCACTCCTTCTCGGGTATGCTCAGGGACTCCGACACGAACGATCACACGGTCGGCGGCGCTACGGGCGTGACGGTGACCGCTCCTGCTGGGCCCAGCGCCACCCGGAGCTTCAACCCGGCATCGGTGGCCCCCGGCGGGACGGTGACGGTCACCATTCAGGTCGCCAACTACGGGGGCATTGGACGGGTGACGGAGACGCTGCCCGCAGGGTTCGCCTACGTAGAAAGCACCCACGACTTGGCGGGAGTGCGTGTGAGCGACCAGGAGGTCCGGTTCACGCTGCAAGGGGATTCCTCCGTCGCCTACACGGTCACCGCCTCCAGGACGGCGGGGTCCCACTCCTTCTCGGGTATGCTCAGGGACTCCGACACGAACGATCACACGGTCGGCGGCGCTACGGGCGTGACGGTGACCGCTCCTGCTGGGCCCAGCGCCACCCGGAGCTTCAACCCGGCGACGGTGGCCCCCGGCGGGACGGTGACGGTCACCATCCAGGTCGCCAACTACGGGGGCATTGGACGGGTGACGGAGACGCTGCCCGCAGGGTTCGCCTACGTAGAAAGCACCCACGACTTGGCGGGAGTGCGTGTGAGCGACCAGGAGGTCCGGTTCACGCTGCAAGGGGATTCCTCCGTCGCCTACACGGTCACCGCCTCCAGGACGGCGGGGTCCCACTCCTTCTCGGGTATGCTCAGGGACTCCGACACGAACGATCACACGGTCGGCGGCGCTACGGGCGTGACGGTGACCGCTCCTGCTGAGCCCAGCGCCACCCGGAGCTTCAACCCGGCGACGGTGGCCCCTGGCGGGACGGTGACGGTCACCATCCAGGTCGCCAACTACGGGGGCATTGGACGGGTGACGGAGACGCTGCCCGCAGGGTTCGCCTACGTAGAAAGCACCCACGACTTGGCGTCGGGAGTGCGTGTGAGCGACCAGGAGGTCCGGTTCACGCTGCAAGGGGATTCCTCCGTCGCCTACACGGTCACCGCCTCCAGGACGGCGGGGTCCCACTCCTTCTCGGGTATGCTCAGGGACTCCGACACGAACGATCACACGGTCGGCGGCGCTACGGGCGTGACGGTTCGCAGGCCGAGCTCTGGCGGTGGCGGACCGCCTGCCAACCGTGCCCCTGTATTCAGCGAGGGGGCCAGCGCCACGCGCTCCGTCGCCGAGAACTCCGCGGCTGGCACGGCCGTTGGGCGTAGGGTAACTGCCACCGACCCTGACGGGAACAGAGTCACCTACAGCCTCGTTGGGGGAGATACGGAGCTCTTCAACATCGTTCCTTCCACCGGCCAAATCTCCGTCGCCCAGGGCACATCGCTCGACTTTGAGGCCAAGGACTCCTATATCGTCAGCGTGCGGGCCAGGGATCCCTCCGGAAGTCGGGACACTATCTCCGTGACCATCAACGTGACCAATGTGGACGAGGATGGTGCGGTGACCCTGTCGCCGGAACAACCGAAGATCGGCACAGAGTTGACGGCCGCCCTGACGGATGCCGACGGAGGCGTGTCGGACGCCAGCTGGAGTTGGGAGCGCTCTCAGGACAACATGACCTGGACCGCCATATCCGGGGCGACGTCGAACACCTACGCGCCTGTGGAAGCCGACGAGGGTAACTACCTGAGAGCAACGGTGGTGTATACCGACGGCCACGGCAGCGGCAAGAGAGCGCAGTTGGCGTTCGCTGACCCGGTGCCCTTAATGCCGACGCCGGAACCCACGGTCACGCCGGAACCCACGGCCACGCCGGAACCCACCGCAGGGCTGCGTGGACCTGCCGGGCCCAGGGGCTCTGCCGGGCCCAGGGGCTCTGCCGGGCCCAGGGGCTCTGCCGGGCCCAGGGGCTCTACCGGACCTGCCGGGCCCGAGGGAGATACCGGGGATACCGGACCTGCCGGGCCCGAGGGAGATACCGGGGATACCGGACCTGCCGGGCCCGAGGGCGATACCGGGGATACCGGACCTGCCGGGCCCGAGGGAGATACCGGGGATACCGGACCTGCCGGGCCCGAGGGAGATACCGGGGATACCGGACCTGCCGGGCCCGAGGGAGATACCGGGGATACCGGACCTGCCGGGCCCGAGGGAGATACCGGGGATACCGGACCTGCCGGGCCCGAGGGAGATACCGGGGATACCGGACCTGCCGGGCCCAAGGGCGATACCGGGGATACCGGACCTGCCGGGCCCAAGGGAGATATCGGGGATACCGGACCTGCCGGGCCCAAGGGAGATATCGGGGATACCGGACCTGCCGGGCCCAAGGGAGATATCGGGGATACCGGACCTGCCGGGCCCAAGGGAGATATCGGGGATACCGGACCTGCCGGGCCCAAGGGAGATACCGGGGATACCGGTTCCAGCGTCTTGGGGATCGTGAGTTTGATCCTCTCTTTGGTAGCTGTCCTGGTCGCCGCAGGGGGAGTCTTGCTAATGAGACGGCTGCGCGACTGAGCAACTCTGAAGGCGTATCGGAAAACTGGGGGCACCCGGCACAATGTCGAGTGCCCCCTTCCTATTGGAAGTTCTAGGAGTCGCATCTCCTCACAGACGTGACCGTCAAGTTGACTATTATTTCTGCCGGTCTGCAGAGGTAACCAGGCCCAGTTCCTTTTCCTACGGGACCAAGCGGAACCTGAACGTGAAGGTTCTTTGAAGGGCCAGTCCGAGAACTGTAGTACTGGTTTGCCCGACAATCTTCCCGCCTACCGGTGCCCACTCCCGTTTCTGTGCGAAAGCAGGGGCACTGAGACCCGGCTCATTAACTTGATCGACCCAGAGCCCGGTCCTAGCCTTCGGACTGCCCGGCGCCGGCATGACCCATGACCCATGCCCTGTGCGCCATAGGCCACCGCTTGGTGGAGTCAGGCCGCTCCGTCATCTTCGCCCCGGCCTACCGGCTGGTGCAGGACCTGCTGGCAGCCAAGCGCGACTTGGCCCTGCCGCGTCAACTACGCAAGCACCGGCGTGGCCCAACAACGCAGTCAAGGGAGGAGCTGAACCGGCAAAACTAATCGACGCCCACCGGCAATAATAGCTGAGGCCAATCACACGGGGACTACCTGAGGTGATCACTGTGGACAACGGCCCGGAGTTCGCAGGCAAGGCCATGGATGAGTGGGCCTATCGGAGGGGCATCAAGTTAAGCTTTATACGTCCTGGCAAGCCGGTAGAGAACGCCTTTGCTGAGAGCTTCAACGGCCGACTGTGCGACGAATGCTTGAACATCAACTGGTTCATGAGTGTAAGGCATGCCAGGGAGATCATAGAGAGCTGGCGGCAGGACTACAACGAGGTCAGGCCCCACAGTTCCCTGAAGGGTAAAACGCCCAAAGAGTTTGCTGGCTCTATGGCTGGACTCTACTAGCCAATGATACTAACTTCGGGGTAAGGTCACCCAGGGTGTCGTAGAAGGGATTCGGAGAGTCCGAGCACCGATACCTCTACCGCCGGCTCGCCGAGATGTCGAGCTAACCTCGACGGCAGCCTCCTCGGCGACCTGGAAATGTCCGTACCCTATGGTTGTACCGAGCTTTTGTAACTCCGCTATAGGGGCATCCACATTCAGCGGTATGGCAGGCAACGAGCGCAGGATTCCACAATATGGACTTTCTGCACGTACTATATGCTGGCGCTGCACCCTGCGAGGCTTCATGGGCGGTGCCATGTCCTCGGGCGAGAGCTTCTCCGTCTCCGGCCTTCGCACAGCCGGTATCAAAGGTCATGAGGCGGTGATCTGGTTGGATTTGGAGAGAAGAGGGGCGGAGTCCCAGCGGCCAGGAGCCGCTCGCGAGGCCGCTGAGAGGCTCGCTGCCCCTGTTCCCCTACTGGCGGAAACTCTCACGAAAAGGGGAGCTATGGAGATCGAAGCCGAACGGACGGCGGTCCTGACCATCGACTATCAACATGAGTGGGTGGACTTGGTGCAGAATGAAAAGGGCCTGTTGGACCGGGTTGCCAGGGTGCAGGATGCCGCGCGGGCGGCAGGCGTTCCCGTGATCCACATCAGGACGGCATTGGGGGAATCCCCCGCAGGAGTTGCGGACGACCGGTATCAGAGGCAGCTCAGGGCCAAGGGGTGGGGGGAAAGAGGGAAGCAAAGGTGCGGAGATTCATCCCAAAGTGGCGCCTCAGGGCGGTGAAATCGTCATCACCAAGCGGCATGAGGGGCCCTTCGTCGGCACCGGGCTCGAACGCATCCTCCGTGACCTGGACCGCTACTATCTCGTCATAGCGGGTACCCCGACCGGACGCGCCGTTCGCAACATCGGCGACGATGCCTGCAACAAGCATTTCCTCGTAGCCCTTCTTTCCGATTGTTGCGCGGACCCGGACCCCGAGGTCCACGAGGCGCTGATGATCGCCCTCAGGCACCAGAATCTGATCGTCCCGTCCGACGAATTCCTCACCGCACTGGCCCCGCCCCCGGAGGCCGGTAAGTCCAGCTAAACCGGCCGAAGTGGGTGGCATACCGAGACCGTAGGCGTGGAGCTGACCAGGAGGGACGTCATGGAGATCAATCTACAGCGGACTGCGCTCATCACCATCTATGTGCAGGAGCACTTTATGCAGATGTTCGCGACCGAGGGCATGGTGGAAAGCATGGCGGAGGTCCAGGAAGCCGCACGTCAGGCTGGGATGCTCCTTGTCCATCCCCGGGGACCTTCCCATGACGAAGGGTTCCCGGCTGTCGGACCCCTGGGCAAATCCTCACGAGCACAGTGTCAAGAGGTTTGGCTTCAGGTTTGGCGCCATGCCGGAAGGCATTCAGGGCTGGGAGACCACTCCAAAGCTAGCGCCTCGGGCGGGGGAGATCGTCATGCCGGCGTATCATTCGGGGCCCTTTGTGGGAACGTGGCTGGACGCCGCGTTGCGCAGCCGGGATATCCGCACCCTGGTCTGTATGGGATTGACCGCCAACGGCGCGGCAGGGAAAAACATCGTGACCGATGCGACCAACCGCGGCTACGGAGGTGGTGGTACTCAAGGACTGTTTGCCGGATTCCAACGTTGATCAGCCGTGGGTCGACCGGGTCCTGATGGAGAAGGTCCTTCCCCAGCTCTGTGACGTCATGACAGAGAGGGAGTTCCTCACAGCACTGGGGAAAGCGGCTGATGCAGCTTCTGCCACCCGAACGTGAATAGGAGGATGTCGCCGTGCAGCCGCCTCTTGCGGGTTACCGGGCGACACGGTGTCGTACTCGATCACGGCGGGCAACGGGGACGGAAAGTTCATGATCGACGGCGGCATGGGAGAGATCACCGTGAACGCGGCCCTCGACTACGAGACCACGGACGAGTACAGGCTGACGGTGGAGGCCAGTGACGAGCGGGGAGGCACGGACACGGCGACCGTCACTGTGACGGACGTGGCGGAGGACCCGCCGCCAGTGCCCACAGGGCTGACGGTTAGCCTGGCGGACGGCGTATTCTCCCTGACGTGGGACGCCGTGACCGGAGCGGCCAAGTACGAGGCCCAGTGGCGCACCGATGCCGCCGACGCGGTGTGGACGGCGCTGACGGAGACGACGACGGCGGCGACCACCTACACCCCGGCGGGCGGCCCGGCCTGCGGGACGGAGTACCAGTTCCGGGTGCGGGCCTACGGCGACGGGGAGACCTATGGCGAGGTGTGGGGCCAGGAGTCGGCTGTCGAGCCGATGGAGACCCCGGCCTGCAACCAGCCCCCCGAGTTCGACCCGAACTCCTACGCCTTCTCCATCCCCGAGAACGCCGCGACGAGCACCGCAGTGGGCACCGTCTCGGCCACGGACCCGGACCAGAACGACACGGTGAGCTACGTCATCACGGCGGGGAATGAAGACGAGAAGTTCGCCATAGGCGCGAGCGGCACGATCACCGTGGCGGGCGAACTGAGTCACTCTGAGGCTCTCGTACACATGCTCACTGTCGAGGCCGGAGACGGCAGGGGCGGGACGGCCAGCGCAAGTGTCGAGATCACAGTGACGTCGGTTTGCCGTAACGGGGTCGTTGTGCCAGACCCGGACGACGACCCCGGCCTGGTAGGCGACTGCCTTGTCCTCTACAAAATACGCGCAACCTTGGCCGGGACCGCGTCCCTCAACTGGAACGGGGACACCGCGCTGACGAGTTGGCAGGGGATTCGGGTGACCGGAAACCCTGGTCGGGTGCAGATGCTGCTGCTGGCCGATCTGAGTCTGGACGGGACCATGCCGGCGGCGCTCGGGGAGCTGAGGGAACTGCGCCGGATCGACCTGGATGGCAACAGCCTGACCGGCGGCATACCGGAGGCATTGGGGAACCTGTCCAACTTGAATGTGCTGTACCTGGAAGGGAACCAGCTGACCGGTAGCATACCGGAGGCATTGGGAAAGCTGGACAAACTGGTTCAGTTGTGCTGAACCGCAACCAGTTGAGCGGAAGCGTTCCGGCGGCGCTGGGCGACATGGACAGCCTGAGGGAGCTGTGGCTCAGGGACAATCAGCTGACCGGGAGGATACCGCTCAGGCTGGGCCGTCTGGAGCTGGAGCAACTCCACCTATCGGGAAACTCCTTCCACGGCTGCTTCCCCCACGGAATGCGGGACGTGCCCAACAACGACCTTAACCGCCCCGATCTCTATTGGATCTATGACTGTCCCAACGAGGCCCCCGACTTCGCCGAGAGCTCCTACTCCTTCACGGTTGCCGATGATGCAGCCACAGGAGCCGTGGTGGGGAGCGTGTCGGCCTCGGACCCCGACGGGAGAACGGTGACCTATGCCATAACGGCGGGCAACGATGACGGGAAGTTCGGCATCGACACCGCCACTGGGGAGGTGTCGGTTGACCGGCGCCCTGGGCGACGAGGCGGGATCGTCCTATTCCCTGACGGTCCAGGCCAGCGACGCCGAGGGGACCACGTCGGAGGTCACGGCGGTCGTTGCGGTTACGGCGGCGTCCTAGGCTCCTTCGGTCGGCCTGTCGGGACGTTGCTAGCGAGAAGTCTCGGCGCTGTCACCTTTAGCAGCCTCCAGGCCCACCCCCCACGAGTACCGCAGTTTTTTGTGTCTATTAGAAACCGCGGAAGCTGGTCTGGGGCGCGAAGGCAAAGGACAACGCCGAGCCGGTGCGGGTGGAGAAGGCGTTCCCCGCCATCATCACGAAGGCCCAGTTCAACCGAGTCGGCAAGCTGATGCGCGCCCGTGCTCCCAAGAGGTCCCATCCCCGAAGGGTCGGAAGCACCTACCTGCTCAGCGGTCTGGTCAAGTGCAAGGCGTGCGGCAGGGCGCTCTCCGGCCAGGACGCCAAGAGCGGTCAGTTCTCCTACTACGTCTGCCAGTCGATCATGAAGCGCGGCAAGAACGCCTGCGTTACCCCCAGGCTCAACGCCCGCCGCTTCGAGCAGATGATCGTCGACAACATGGATGAGAGGCAATCGACACGAAAAACTACGGTACTCGTGGGCGGTGGGACTAGAGCCGGTTGACTAGGACAACAGTTCATGGGGCCTCGTGTGGTTCGAACCCCTGTGAGCGGGCCTACACGTACCGAATTGCGAACTTTTCGGTGGGAAGTTCGGATATAAGGAGTCCAGTTTGGTGGCCCTTTCCTCCCTCTCCCTCGCGCTCACTCACACCGCCCGTGACCGTCTGGGGCCCAGCATGTGGGGAGGCTTTGTGGGCCTGGCCCCCCGCGGCTTCGGTGGACGCTTTGGCCGCTCTCTCCAGGCAGTGCACGCTTGGGCCGCGCACGGCAGGAGACGCCAGGTGCTTCTCAGATCCTCGGGACCCTACAGTCCATGGAGATGCCTGTCCATCGCCGCGGCGCGCCAGGAGGGGAGGACGCCAAGGAGCGCGCCCAGGAGGAGGCCATCCCCCACGATGCCTCCTCCTGCGAGCTCGTCGCGTGCGGCCGTTGTGACGACCATGGTGACGGCTACGCCCGGGGCACGGGCAGGGCCCACCTCGAGCTGCGCCAGTGGGAGCCAGGAGCTCACGCGGTGGACTGCGGGTGCGACGGGTGCGTGACGGTCCGGGCTGTCCTGGCGGCGGCGGGGTAGGGATGTCCGAGCACCGGGTGATTGCCGTCAGCCACGGGACGCCCCGCCCTTGCACTCCGGGCGGCTGTACGGCAATCCCTCCCGGGGGAATGGGGTATGGGTTGGCCGCCGTCGCCTGCCAGGGGTGCGGGGTGAAGATCGCCGGCGCCGGCTGCCCGACCGTGGGTCTCCCCGCCTCGGGCTGTCGCTGCGTGTGCCACGGGGCCACGACCCACGCCGAGGCGGGCCTCTTTGCCTGGAGGACAACCGCCCCAGAGAGGGCCTTGAAACGCCTGGGGGTGTGGGTACGCCCTGGGGCCGTATCGCGGCACTGTGTCGCCCTAGTGCATCCCGTAGGGGACTACGGGACTCTACAGCCGCCCCCTGGCCTTGAGCCAGTCCCGATACGCCGGATCTGTCCCGGCCCGGTCCCGCTCGGCGGCCGTCGCCGCTACGTCTCATCACCCCCCCCCCAAGAACGGGTCTCTCTGGTGCCCCCCGGTGGGTGATGGATAAGTCGGTAATTGATTAGCGGGATCGGCGTCGGTAGGGGGGTTGTGGGATACTGAACAAGTTTTCATACTTTGGCTATGTGTGAGGCCAAGGACTTCCCTCCCTCTGAGCGCGACGCGCTGATGGGGCTGGTCACGCAGTTGAAAGGGCAGGTTGCGCAGTTGACGGCGGCCAAGGAAGAGTTGCACAAGCAAGTCGCCGAGCTCAAGCGAGCAGGAAAGCGCCAGGCGGCTCCGTTCTCCAAGGGTGGGCGAAGCAGCAGACCCAAGCGTCCCGGCCGCAAGCCGGGTATGGGGTCGTTCAGCTATCGAAAGTCGCCGTCTCCCGATGAAGTCGCCGAGCCGCTTGTAGAGGTGGCGGTGGCTGAGGGGTCACGTCCCGTCAAGTGGTGTAAGAGTGCGTCATCCTGTTGATGTTGTTTAGGCGGCTGTCGCCTCCGCGAGATCGGCCTCCGGAAGAGCTTCGTTTAGGATCAGAATGGCGGGTGTGAGGTATCGGCGGCCGACGGCCCATTCATCGTGCTGTTCAGCGAGGACGGCGCCAACCAGGCGACGCACGGCTGGTCGGTTAGGGAAGATGCCCACGACATCGGTGCGACGCCTGATCTCCTTGTTGAGACGCTCCAGGGGGTTGTTGGACCAGATCTTCTTCCAGTGGGCGACAGGGAAGCTGGAGAAGGCCAGGATATCGGGTCCAGCCTCGTCCAGTAGAGAGGCCACCTGAGGGAACCGGTCTCCGAGTTGATCGGTCACCCTATCGAGTTGGGCGTGTACCTCATCGGGGGAGGGTTGCTGGTAGATGGTGCGGACCATGGTGGCCATCCATGGTTGGACTCTTCTGGGTACCCGAGTGAGCAGGTTGGTCATGAAGTGGGTGCGGCACCGTTGCCAGCTGGCTCCGCCGAAGACTGCGGCGATGGCGCCGCGGAGTCCCTGATGAGCGTCCGATACCACCAGCTCCACCCCGCTGAGGCCCCTGGCGGACAGCGAGCGTAGGAAGGCCATCCAGAAGGCGCCGTCTTCACTGGTACCCACGTCCACCCAATGATCTCCCGCTTGCCCTCGCCATTGACGGCCGTCGCCACCACCACGCTGACGTTGACGATCCTGCCGTCCTCCCTGACCTTCTGGGTCAGTGCGTCCAGCCACAGGTAAGGGTAGGGTCCACCGTCCAGCGGACGGCCCAGGAAGCCATCAACCACCACGTCCAGCTCCTGACAGATACGCGACACCTGGCTCTTGGAGATACCCTCACACCCCAGGGCCTTGACCAGGTCATCCACCCGCCTTGTGGATACACCTTCTACGTAGGCCTGCTGAATGACCGCCAGCAGAGCTCGCTCGCTGCGACGCCGTGGCTCCAGCAGGCTCGGGAAGTAGCTCCCCTCTCGAAGCTTCGGGATGTGCAGCTCCATAGTCCCCACCCGGGTATCCCACGCCCGGGACCGATACCCGTTGCGCTGGGTCACCCGCGCAGGGCTGCGTTCTCCATACTCAGCACCGATCCTCGATGACACCTCCGCATCCATGATCCCCTCTACCAGCACTCTCAGTGCCTCTCGTAGAAAGTCCACGTCACCGTCCATTCCCCCCTTGCGCAATAGCTCCAGCAGGTCCATCCTTTCCTTGACCACTGTTGTCCTCCTTTCTCGAGCTTTCTTCTTTGCCCGCTAAGGATGACGCGGTGGTCTCTCTTTCTCCAGACCCTCTCCCTCTTACACCACTTCCTGGGACTCTACTTGGCTGAGGACACCTGCCCCGGATGTGGAGGCAGACTCGAGCATGAGGGAGTGCGGGTTGTCTACGCAACCGACATTCCTCCGGTTGCCAGACCCCAGGTGACGGGGTACCGGGTGCAGATATGCCGGTGCCGGGTCCTGCGGTAAGCAGGTCCGAGGGCGGCATCCCGATGTTGCGCCGGACCAGTACGGGGCCAGCGCGCACCGGGTAGGGAGACGAGTGATGGCGGCGGCCCACGTGCTCCACTATGGAGTGGGCGTTCCGGTACGGAAGGTCCCCGCTGTGCTCAGAGCGCTGACTGGTGTGGAGCTGAGCCAGGGGGCGATCAGCCAAGACGCGCTGCGACGTGCCAGGGTTGCAGTGGGGGATGCCTACCATGAGCTGCGGGGTTCGGTGCGTGCCAGTCCACTCGTCCACACCGACGACACGGGATGGCGAGTGGACGGCGGGCCTGCTTTTCTGATGGCGTTCGAAACGGATGAGGCTACGGTGTACCAGGTTCGTGCTCGTCACCGCAACGAAGAGGTACGTGAGGTGGTGCCCTCGGACTATGGAGGGGTGATGGTAACGGATCGAGGACGGAGCTACGATGCTCAGGCTCTGTCGGGGGTGAAGCAGCAGAAATGTCTGGCCCACGTGCTGCGCTCGATCAGTGAGGTGGTCCAGACCAAGAGAGGAAGAGGTCGCAGCTTCGGCAATCGTCTGAGCCGCCTGCTCAGAGAAGCGATGGAGCTCCGGCAGGCATATCACCGAGGAGAGGCGGCGGACTTTGCCGCCGAGGCCGAGCGGCTGAGACGAGAGGCGGCCTATCATCTCCGCGACCGTCCCATGTCGGATGCGGACAACTGGAGGCTGCAGAACGAACTCGGTTGGCACGATGACCGGGGCAACCTGCTGCGTTTCCTGGATGATCCAAGCATTGAGCCGACCAACAACCGTGCTGAGAGAGCGCTCCGCCCGGCAGTGATCGCGCGGAAGGTATCGCACTGCTCGAAGAACGTCGGTGGTGCGGATGCGTTCTCGGCCTTCACCAGCGTAATCAGGACCCTGGCTCGCAATGGCGGCGATCACTCGCTGGTCAACGGGCTCTGCGGTGTGTTCAGCGGTGCTCCGGTCCCCACCCCTTCCTTCTGAACCCCTCCTCGCACTCCGCTCCGCTCCGCTAATCAATTACATAAGTCGGCCTACTTTGCCGCTCCCTATATATATACATGCGCGCGCGCGCTCCACCCCCCCCATTGCCGCTCTACCATGACCTCACTCGCGCACCATGATCTCTCAGCGCCAGAGACGCGAGATCCCGCATCTGTACTTGGCACTGGCAAGAGGTTTCTGCAATCCCGCACGCTCACTCCACGCTTGGCATTGATTGGTCCGCACCCGCTGTCGGCTTTGTAACGCTGGAATCATCATGTCCTGGTTCTGTATCGGGTTCAAGTTCCAAAGCATGAGGACTCTTGCTCCCTGGTCTCACCGCAAACACCACCTTTTGACCAACCCGTAGTTCTTGCCAGTTACTAGGCCGAGCCAACGACGATCGATCCATGTGAACATCACCGACTGAATCAGTCTGGATGAATCCGAAATTGACCATGAGTCGCTTAACAATCCCTGTAACCCGTTCCGCGTACTCAGGCCGTATGAGGTGATACCCAAAAACTAGACAACTGGCTAAGAGAGAGTCCAGCTCCTAAAATAACCGGCAACTAACCGACGTGGAGGAGCAGGACATGAAGCAGACGAGGAATAAGCACAGTCCGGCGTTCAAGGCCAAGGTGGCCTTGGCCGCCCTTGCGGGGGAAGAGACCATCGCCCAGCTGGCCAGCCGATTTGAGGTCCATCCCAGTCAGATTCACGCCTGGAAAAGGGCCCTGGCGGAAGGAGCCCCGGAGCTATTTGCCACCAATCAGAAATCCCAGGAGAAAGCCAAGGAAGCTCAGATTAACCACCTCTACCGGCACATCGGCCAGCTGAAGGTGGAACGCGATTTTTTGTCGGAAAGGTCCGGTCTATGAGTCGCAGCATACGGCGAGCCATGATAGACCGAGACCACCAGCAGCTGTCTTTGGTGCGTCAATGTATCCTGCTGGACGTCAGCCGGGCCTCGGTGTACTACCGGCCGGTACCGACCAGGGCAGAAGACCTGGAGTTGATGGCCCTGATGGACCGTCAGTATTTGAAGACCCCCTTCTACGGCTCCAGGAAGATGAAGGCCTGGCTACTGCAACAGGGCTATCTGGTGAGCCGAAAAAGGGTTCGAAGGCTGATGCGGTTGATGGGTCTGGAAGCCATCTACCGGCGTCCCAACACCAGCAAACCAGCGCCGGGACACCGGATCTTTCCCTATCTGCTGAAGGGAGTGGAGGTTAATCGGGTCGACCAGGTCTGGGCCGCGGACATCACCTACATCCCCATGCCGAAGGGCTTCCTGTACCTGGTGGCCATCATGGACTGGCACAGCCGGCACGTGCTGGCCTGGAAGCTCTCCAACACCATGGACACCAGCTTCTGCGTGGCGGCGTTGGAGGAAGCCCTGGGTAAGGGACGACCGGAGATATTCAACACCGACCAGGGGAGTCAGTTCACCAGTGAGGCCTTTACCCAGACGTTGCAGGAGCAGAGGGTCCAGGTCAGCATGGATGGTAAGGGTAGGTACCTGGACAACATCTTCGTGGAGCGGCTGTGGCGGAGCATCAAGTACGAGGAGGTGTATCTGAAAGCTTACCAGACCGTCGCCGAGGCCCGAACTGGGATCAATGCCTACCTGGAGTTCTACAACCGGCAGAGGCCTCACCAGGCTTTGGGCTACCGGACCCCAGCAGAGGTGTACCAACATGGCCAGGAAGAAAGGGGAGCAGCAGCTGAAGAAGCAGGGCTGCCATCGGGCTTGGTGAAACCTAGCGCAGGGGTGGGAGACTCTCTTAATTTAGCCCTCGTGCTGTCTTAATAATGGGGTCCACCTTAGTCTGCGGTCACTATGGGATCAGCCGCAAGACCTTCTACAAGGGGTATGGTCGATACCAGAACTCTCGCGGAGACTTCCGGGACCGCTCTCGCCGCCCTTACAGTCACCCTCGCTCAGTTCCCAAGCCCATCGCAGAGCGCATCGTGTCTCTCCGTCGTAAGACCCGCTATGGTCCTCGGCGTCTGGCCTACTACATGGCCCAAGAGGGGCATCACCATCAGCGTCTATGGGGTCTACCGTGTCCTGCAGGGGCAAGGCTGGGTCAAGAAGCGCCGCTCCCGACCACGAAGAAGCCACAGTGCTACGCTATGGCTGTCCCTGGGCGGCGAGTCCAGGTGGACGTAAGGCGCTTGCCTGTTCTGCACCTCAAGGGCCGTCCTGAGCCCCTCAAGCAGTATCTGTACAACGCCATAGACGACTGCGCTCGCCTGAAGGTCGCTTGGGTCAGCTCTGAGATCACACCTCGAGCCAGCGTCGCAGACTCTGGCTGCCCATGGCGTCCGCCACAAACTCATCCCTGTCGGTAAGCCCGAACTGAATGGCAAAACCGCCAACGCCCTCATTCTTCCTTGGAGTGACGTACGCCACTCCAGGGAACTCCAGTCCTTCCCGGACTACCAGAGTGTTACCCATGTTTGAAATCATTGCAGCATCAACTGGGGCATCCGCCAGTATCAATGCTTGGCGCGCTCGCGGCGGGGCAGGATCACTCGGCATACAGGAGCCGCCTGCCTCAACTTCGCATCAGCCACTTGCACTTAAGATTGGACTCAGGCCATCATAGCGGTAGCGGATGATCGCACCATGGCAGATAAGACTCTGACACAGCCTCGAAGAACGATGCCCCTCAAGGAGGGTGCGGACCTACTGGCCAGGTACTTGCGCCCACAAACTCGCATGGCCTTGGTCGTCGCCGCGTTGCTCCTCACCGACATCAGCCTAGACCTAATCAACCCCCAGATCCTTCGTTACTTCATAGACGAGGCGGTGCGAGGGAGCGCCGTCGGGCGGCTGATCACGGCCGCCGCGTTTTTCACCGGCATTACTCTTGTGGGACAGGTGGTGAACATCGCCGCCACCTACACGAGCGGTAGGGTCGCCTGGAGAGCCACTAACGCGCTGCGGGCCGATCTAGCACGACACTGCCTGTCGCTGGACATGTCGTTCCACAATAACCGCACACCCGGCGAGATGATCGAGCGCGTCGACGGGGATGCAAGTCGGCTGGGGGGCTTCTTCTCTACGTTCATCATCGAAATCCTCGGCAATGTCCTACTGCTGACCGGCATCCTTGGCCTGCTGTTCAGAGAGGACTGGCGGGCCGGGCTCGCGCTGGCCGTCTTCGCGGCGATAGCGATTCTCGCAATATCGAGGCTGAAGCACGTGTCGTGGGAACAGTGGAGGGCCTCCTTAAAGGCTGAAACCAACTACTACGGCTTTCTAGAGGAGCGCCTGTCGGGCCGAGAGGACACGCGCACCAGCGCAGCCGCGTCTTACGTCATCCGGCGGTTTCACGAGCACCAGCGCAGCTGGTTCCGCACGCGCACAATGTCGTGGTTGGTGAACAACATCATAGGGAATACAACCTTCTTCATGTTCGCCCTGGGTAACGCGGCGGCACTCGGGGTTGGTGCCTACCTGTTCCGCGAGGGCCACATCACCATCGGCGCGGTCTATTTGATTTTCCACTACACGAATCTGCTCTTGCGCCCGATCGGGGGGCTGTCAGATAGCTTAAGTACATTGCAAAGGGCCGCCGCAAACATAGACAGGGTAGTCGGGCTCTTCGAGACGAAGAAGACAGTCCTGGACGGCGCCGGGGCCAAGTTCTCGAGGGACGAGCTGGCCGTGAAATTCGAGAACGTCTCGTTCTCTTATAACAAGGGCGAGCCGGTACTGAAAGGCGTCTCGCTTGAGTTGCAACCCGGCAGAACGCTCGGCCTACTCGGGCGCACAGGGGCCGGCAAGACGACCATGACGCGCCTGCTTTTCCGGCTGTACGATCCTGACGAAGGGAGGGTGCTCGTCGGAGGCCGGGATATCCGAGAGCGTACTGTATACGATCTGCGAGAGCACATCGCCATGGTCACGCAGGACATCCGTCTGTTCCATGGCACCATACGGGACAACCTGACCCTCTTCGATCGGACAGTCACTGACGATCGGCTGCTCGAGATCTTCGAAGACCTTGGTCTGATGAGATGGTACGAAAGGTTGCCCGGCGGACTTGACACCGAGCTCCGGTCGGACGGGGGCGGGCTGTCGGCAGGGGAGGCCCAGCTGCTGGCCTTCACCCGCGTTTTCCTTAGGGACCCGAGCGTCCTAATCCTGGACGAGGCCACGTCCCGGCTCGACAGAAGCACCGAGCAGCTCATCGAGAACGCTGTCGGCAGGCTGGTGCAGGGACGCACCGTGATCATAATCGCGCACCATCTCGCGACGGTCGAGCGCTGCGACGACATCGTCATCCTAGAAGGCGGCCGGGTGACCGAGCACGGGGACCGGAAGCAGCTCGCGGCAGACCTTGGGTCGCGTTTCCATCAGCTCCTCCAGACCGGCCTGGAGGGGGTGTTGTCGTGAGACTGTGGCAGTACCTCTCGGCCATTTTCCTGGCGAACTGGCGCATTTTGTCGCTCGATGCGGCCCTCGGGTTCTTGATGGCGGTTGTTATCCCGCAGGCCGTGGCGCTGGTGCAGCGTGAGATCTTCAACAGCCTGACCGGCGATGCCCGAGTATCGCTTGGCATCTGGGAGCTGTGCGCCGTACTGGTGGCTATCGCCGTCGCGCAGTTCCCCGTACGACTGGCCGGACAGACAGTTACCCGGGCGACCAACGTCATGCTCGCGTGCCAGCTGCAGAGGAACACGTTCAGGCACCTCGTCTACCTGCCCGGCAGTCGTCCTCTTCCTTCATCGGCGGGAGAGGCGGTGAACCGCTTCTTCGACGATACCAAAGGGTCAGGCGCATATGTAGCGAGGTTCAGCTTCATCGCCCAGTACATGGTGTTTGCCGCCATCGCTCTGTACTTCATGGTACGGATTAGCCCGCTTATCACGTTCGCGGTCTTCTTGCCCATCCTTATCGTGATGGCGATCATCAGCATAGCGAGCAGGCCCATACTGCTGACCAACGAAGCCAGCCGTAAGGCCACCGGGGCCGTCACAGGGTTTATCGCAGAGGCGTTCGGCATGGTCGAGGCGATAAAGGTGGCCAATGCAGAGGAGCGCGCTATCGACCGGTTCAACGTGCTCAACAGAGAGCGACAGAGGACAGCGTTGAGGGATACGGTGATCAGACAGACGCTTCAAGCTGTCTCCCAAAACGTCGCAAACATCGGCACAGGCCTGATCCTGATCCTGGCGGGCCAGGCGATGAGCCAGGGTAGTTTTACTGTCGGCGACCTGTCTCTCTTTGTCTTTTACCTATCCCACATGCAGCAGGTCAGCGTCCATATAGGCGCTATTATGATGGACCACAAACACGTTAGGGTCTCTAGGGACCGCCTGTTGGCGCTGATGCCGGGCGCCCCGGCGAAAACCCTGGTGGAAGCGAGCCCGGGCTATCTGCTGCGGGGTCTCCCCGAAGCCCCGTTCGTTGAAAAGACCATCGAAGACCGCCTCGATCTCCTGGAAGTGAATGGGCTCACCTACGTTCACCCTGAGTCCGGTCTGGGAGTGAGCGACGTCAACCTCAAGCTGGAGCGGGGCAGCTTCACAGTCGTGACGGGCCGAATAGGGTCCGGTAAGACGACGCTACTTCGTGCGCTCATCGGCTGGTTGCCTCATCAGGCCGGCGAGATCCGCTGGAACGGCTCGATCGTCGACGAGCCGGACAAGTTCCTGGTGCCGCCCCGTTGCGGGTACACCTCCCAGGTCCCGCGACTCTTCAGCGAGGAGCTCCGCTCCAACATCCTGATGGGCCTGCCGGAGGAGAGGGTTGACCTGCCCGGCGCGGTCGCCTCCGCCGTCATGGAGCACGATGTCGAGGAGCTTGAGAAGGGGCTGGACACGATTGTGGGTCCAAAAGGGGTGAAGCTGTCGGGAGGTCAACAGCGACGGTCAGGCGCGGCGAGAATGTTTGTCCGAGATCCGGAGCTCCTCATCCTGGACGACCTATCCAGCGGGCTGGATGTGGAAACCGAGCAGACACTGTGGGAACGCCTCTTCGAGCGGGAGGACTCGACGGCACTGGTCGTCTCACACCGCCGCATGGCATTACGCCATGCCGACCATGTCATCGTCCTCAAAGAGGGTAGTGTCGAAGCTGAGGGCAAGCTCGACTACCTGCTCGAGACAAGCGGGGAGATGCGCAGGCTTTGGCGAGGCGACTTGGGCGAAGAGGCGAGTTAGGCCGGGCAGACTTGAGCTCAAAGGCCAAGGAGTATTCGGGGGTCCTCAGTCGGCCGATTCCCAGCGGAGGCAGGTACCCTGGCGTCAGTTGGGATTGAAGACGGCCCACATGGGCGATAACAACGACCTCGTCCTCGCTTAGCTTCGCGGTGCATGACACCTGACGATCGCTGCCTGGGCATTCGTCGGCTGGGTTCGCGTGTGCCGAGGGGTGAAGCGACTGTCTCGGTTGTCAAGCATCGGAGGCATGAACCGCCAACCAACGTGGTTTACCCTCCAACAAGCTAGGGACGCTCACCGGCGCTAACCGAACGTGCAACGGGGCGTTCAGGGTCAAGCAGTCACGTTTTGGCCTGGAATTGACTCGGCCTCCATATGGTGAATCCTGGAAGCCAACTCGAATTACACCTCACCCATTTCGAACTCATCCGGGAACTCGGGGGCGCGAGCCTGTGAATCGCCGTTCGCCAGATGTGTGATATCGAGGCGTTCGATCAGCTCAGCCACGGTTGGTGCCTCAAAGAAACTGCTCAACGTAAGCTCTATCTGGAATGCTTCTCGAACTCGAAGAACCACTTCCGTCGCGAGGAGGGAGTCGCCTCCGAACTCAAAGAAGTTGTCGTGTATCCCGATGCGCTCTACCTCCAAAACCTCTGCCCATATCGCTGCCAAGATCTCCTCTTCAGCGTTTGTCGGGAGGACGAAATCTGCTTGAGTACCGACCTCAACGGTTTCCGGTGGTGGTAGTACATTTCGGTCGACCTTGCCGTTCCGGGTGAGAGGCATACGATCAAGGACAACGAACACTGCGGGTATCATGTAATCTGAGAGTCTCGGCCTCAGGAAACGGCGCAAGTCAGCCGGTGCAACCGTCTGGTCGTGGGCCGGTTCCACGTAGGCCGCCAACGTCTTCCTACCAGTTACATGCTCACGAGCTATGACGGCAGCCTTCCGCACGGCTGGGTTTTGAAGTAATACTGATTCTACTTCCTCAAGCTCGACCCGATAGCCACGAATCTTGACCTGAAAATCCCGGCGACCGAGAAACTCGATATTGCCATCCGGTAGGCAGCGTGCCAAGTCTCCAGATCTGTACAGGCGCGTTCCGGCCTCATCGGAAAACGGGTTGGGCAAGAACTTCTGGGCCGTCAGAGCAGCTTGGTTGAGATAGCCCCGAGCCAACCCAGGACCACCTATAAATATTTCGCCTGATACGCCGACCTGCACAGGCTGCAGATGGGAGTCTAGCAGGTATACTTCGACATTTGCACAGGGGTGGCCAACTGGAATGTACTGTCGATTCTGCTCACGTTCGCATTCCCAACTAGTCGCGCTACCGGTTTCGGTAAGGCCGTACGTATTCTGCAGATCCGCAGAGACACGGCGGAAGAACCGCTCTTGGAGTTTAACGGAAATAGACTCGCCGCCAGATATGACTCGTCTTAGACAGTTACACGACTCAATCCCTTCTTCCTCCAATAGCGCTTGTAGCATCGATGGTCCCATGCAAGCGACAGTAACCTGCTCTTGGGCGATCAACCTAACTAGATAACTGCTATCCCGATACCCATTGTCGGTGGCGACAATGGCTCGAGCTCCGGCGAGCCAAGCCCAGAAGAAATCTGGCAACATGGTATAGCTTGTCAGGAGGAATCCGTCCGTCGCAGTGAGACGACTCAGTGCGGACTCTGGAAGCAGCATACTGCCGACGCTTCGGTGACTCAGCTCCACGCCTTTAGGTGTGCCAGTGGATCCAGATGTGTAGACAACGAAGGCGATCTCACTGTCAGCCACCTCAGTGCCTTGGGCTCGCTCGCTCTCAGTTCGGGTGACTTCGTCACCTTCGTCATACAACCAGAATAGCAGGCCTTCGGCCCTGGGCAATCCAGCCAGTAGTGTATGTTGAGTCAACAGCACATCGGCGCCAGTGTCCTGCAACATGAAGGCCTTGCGCTTCTTTGGTGAAGCGGGGTCCAAGAGCATGCACGCACCGCCCGCTTTTAGTATTCCAAGGAGTCCAATCGCAATTTCAAGAGATCGTTCCATACATAGTGCCACCGTAGTCCCGGAGCCGACGCCAAGCCCTCGTAAGCGGCCAGCCAGCATATTGGAACGACGGCTAAGCTCTTGGTAGGTAAGCTGTTCGTCTTCAAAAACGACCGCTATTCCGGCCGGCGTCCGGGATACCTGCGCCTCAAAGAACTGATGAAGCGATAAGCTGTCGGTGCGATCTACTTGTTCGTCGTCGTTCCACGCTGGGCTTCCAACTGTTGCGGGCTGCCGTGGAGTTTGTAGAATCGAAGTCGGATCGCTCATATCTGTTGTCAATTTCTCCCACTCTCGTTAGAACGTTGCTTGACAAGCGGTAGGACAGCAGCTAACGCACGGGCGGCTCAAAGAAAGCATAGCGCCCGTGTGCCTTTATTTGGGCTGGCTCGAATTCGAGGACCGCAAGCAGTCGAACGCTCTGTAAGCCCGACTCCTAGCCTTCTTGGCGGTGATTATCGCACACGAGCTTGACCATAGCAAAGCGTTGGCGCCTTCAGCCTTGTCCCTCGGCCTGCCATCGCCATATCATCTCTTCGATCAGCACTCTGGACAACGCGCGCGATAGTGTCACTCTGATCCCTCGAGCGGCGACTAGAGTCGCCGACCTAGCGCAACCCGGTCGGACACGGTTCTTGCCGCTTCACAGAGGTCGTTAGCCACTATTTGCTCAACAGTACCAGTGGCCGGGACGCCGGGTGTCCATAGCGAGAAATACGACCTATGACGCAGCAGGATGTAACTTCCCCCTGCTCAACTCTCGTACATCCCCGGCGAAATGCTCGATGAATCGTCTGTCATGTGAAACAGCGATCACTGGGCCGCGGAAACCTCGTAGTGCTGTCTCCAACTCCTCGAGCACATCAAAACTGATATGGTTTGTTGGCTCATCAAGGAGCAAAACGTTTGAACGCGATGCGATAAGTTTGGCAATCTGGAGTTTTCTACGTTCACCTTTGCTTAGCTGCCCGATTTGCCTGGACATTTGTTCAAACTTGAATAGCCCGTGGCTCATCAGCCTGTTTGTTATCTCTTCCTCGGTCCCCGTGAGGCCTTCCCTATAGGAATCAAATAGGCTAATATCATCCGGTAGAGTTGTCTGCTCCTGGTCGAGAAGACCTACTCTTGCTGCGGGAGCCAGGATCAACGTCCCAGAATCAGGGTCCACTTCACCCGCCATTATCCTTAACAAAGTGCTCTTCCCTGCGCCGCTCTCTCCGATGATGACTGTACGATTGTCTGCCTTGACCTCGAAGTTTAGGTCATCCAAGACAAGCTTGGTCTCGAAGGACTTCGTTAGGTGGGAAACCACTATTGGAATCCCGGTCCCCAGATGTCCAGGATCGAATTCCGCATTAATCTGCAAGGGCGTTGGTGGTTTGGGAATCGGGTCCGCATCAATTCGTCGTAGCTTCTCTTCAGCGCTGCGGATATTCCGCGACACGGTGTGCTGAACACGTTCTCCTCTGAAACTGTGCGCGCTCTTATCGCGATCTGGTGCGCTCCTGCCATGCCCTACCGCGTAGCCTCTGCTTCTCACCACCTCCCGTAGCTCCCTGATCTCATCCCTTTGCAGCGCGTACTTCTCCTCCCATTTCAGCCGCTCTGTCCTCCTTGCTCGCAAGTACTGATCGTAGTCTCCAGTATATCGTCTGATGCCTTTAGAGTAATCGTCAATCTCAATGATGGCCTCTACGACGCGATTCAGCAGCTTGCGATCATGTGATGCCATGAGTATCGCCCCGCGGTAGCCGCGTAGGTAGGCTTCAAGCCATTCCAATGAAGAGGCGTCTAGGTGGTTGGTCGGCTCGTCGAGTAGGAGCAGTTCAGGCGACTCGAGGAGCGTAACGGCGAGAACCATTCTGGCCTTCTCTCCACCTGACAACGTCGTGAGCATACGTTCGTGAGAAATATTTGCGACACTTAATCCGTTGGTCATCAGCGATATCTTGTGGTCGATCTCATAGCCCCCGAGACTTTCAAACGCCAGGGACACGTGGCCATACTCTTCCAAGATCTGGTCAAGTTCTGCCGCATCGGTGCTCATCATGCTCTCGAGAGTACGTAGGCGTCGTTGCAATTCGTAGACCTTGGCTAGTTTCTTCCGGATCAGATCGCCTACTGTCAGTCCTGCTTCGACAGTTATTGACTGCGGGACATAGCCGACGCGAATCCCCGACCTGATTGAAACTTCCCCAGTATCGGCCTCTTCCTCTCCGACGACAATCTTCAGAAGTGTGGATTTGCCAACACCGTTTGGGCCCACGAGTCCAACGCGCCACCCTTGATTCAGCGAGAAGGTCGCGTCCCTAACTACTTCGGTCGCACCGTATCTCTTAGATACAGATGACAGAGATAGCAGCGTAGCCCGTGCCATTGTTGCCCTGAGGAGCCGTGGTCACCCTCGTTCCGTATGTCGCGTTACCCTGCATCTACCTTTCGGCAAGTGTAACAAGAACGCGAGGCCGGAGAAAGTCTTGCGCCTTAGGATCACTAAGCTCGTCAATAGCCCCCAATGCTCTTTGGATAATTCCCATCCTGGCTCCCCAATTTAGGATATCTTGAATCTGCATAGCTCATCCACGAGCTGATGGCTGGGCTCAGTTGTTCACCTGGCGGGAGTGTTGTCGTGTTTTCAATGTGAGACTAGCTCTTTCCCAAGATAGGCCAGTGGCTCAGCCCAGCGCAGGGACATTCTAACCCGCAGGTGGAAAACCTTGCGGGCGTCACCATGGACGTTCAGGCTTTTGGGCGAGGATTATGAGACAGAATCCATAATCGCCGTAGATATCGAGCTGTCGGTCCAGAACGTGGTCAGGCGGAATCTCGCTGAACGGAACGTCCATGAGGGTCTTTATCATGAGCCTTGCCGACGCAAGGCTGTTCAAGTAGTCGTCACGTGTGTGACCGTGGCCGCTATTGTGTAGCTGCCCTCTGGACGAATAGTCTCCGCTCCCCAACCAAGCTTAGTCACGTCCGGGTGTATGTCCGTAATGAGGACATACCCGCCTCGCCGGACCAGGCGGGATAACTCTGACGCTATCCGCTCTAATGATCTCCGCGGTGGCCGTCGCCTGCGGCACGAGCGACGAGCGGTCGTCGTATCCGAATCGTTCGTCGAGAGGTTTGGTCTCTTCACGACGAGGTGTACGCAATTTATCATCTTCACTACCCGTCGGGATGATGGTCTCCACACCGACGCGATCTTTTGTGAGGGTGACGCGCTCGACGACGAGCCGCAGGAGCTTTGTACCGCTCCAACGCGCTCAAAGGCCGATTCCAGCTACCGGCGGAAGCTGAACGAGAAAAACGGTGCCACGTAGGCGCTAGCTACAGAAACACCGAACCTAATGAAATAGTAATGAGACGGTAATGAGATACAAATGAGATACCGAACCGCGATCTTTGTTGGGCTCATTGGTGCTCCAGTGGGTGACAAGACGCCTGCGCCTAAAGAGTGTACGGACTATCGCTGCGATGGTCAGGAGGGCAACGGCCACCGAGCCGCTGAGGACCCATGTCGTGACGGTTGGGGCGCGGGAGTCGCCCGCATGTTCGATCAAGCTGGCCATTGCTGCTCGGGCCGCGGCGATGGACATCGTCAGGGGAAAATGGAGGACGAGCCAGAGCGGCAGGCCGCCCCGGTCCTCTCTAGGCAGGCGCCGTCCGGTCAGGTCGAAGTAGTTCCACCAGAGACCGAACCCGACTGCCAGAGCCAGCATGGCCGTCGCGATGGTCTCAAGGTTGCGGTCGGACTCAGAGATACCGCCCACTATGCCAACGACCACTTCACCCAGAACGATGGTCGTGACGAAGTGTATACAATTACATGGTTTCGCTTCACTTTGGAGAGGGTACTCACTTGACTGGGTAACAGGAGGCACATCTCGAACGTGCTTAAGGGCCTGTCTGGAAGGACTGCCAGATAGGTGATGGTAGACGAGGTCTTACAGAAACGTAGTGGGTATTGAGACGCCCCATCAGCTGCTCGCGATGGACGTGATTTGTCGAGACAAAGATCGCCGGCTTCGAATCCGGCCGGGGTCACGCCCTCCCCCCATATCGGCGTTGGCGGCCTGATCGGCGGTTCATGGTGGGATTTTGCGATCCGGCCGCTTTTTCTCGTTTTCTCCAGAAATCTGTATGCCGAACCGGAGAACGTGGACGGGGAGTTCGACGTCCAAACCGCAACAGCGTTCATAGACGACTGGTGGACACGCCTTCCACGTAGGCCTGCTGGATCACAGCCAGCAGAGCTCGCTCGCTGCGACGCCGTGGCTCCAGCAGGCACGGGAAGTAGCTCCCCTCTCTGAGCTTCGGGATGTGTAGCTCCATCGTTCCCACACGGGTATCCCACGCCCGGGGCCGATACCCGTTGCGCTGGGTCACCCGCTCAGGGCTGCGTTCTCCATACTCAGCGCCGATCCTCCCAGACACCTCCGCATCCATGATCCCCTCTACCAACACTCTCAGAGCCTCCCGTAGGAAGTCCACGTCACCGTCCATTCCCCCCTTGCGCAATAGCCCAAGCAGGTCCATCCTTTCCTTGACCACCGTTGCACTCCTTTTCTCGAGCTTCGTGTTTGCCCGCTAAGGATGACGCGGTGGTCTCTCTTTCTCCAGACCCTCTCCCTCTTACACCACTTCCTGGGACTCTACTCCGCAATCTTCTGTGTCGTTGCCCTCAACACCGGATACCGGGTGGGCGGCGACACCGAGCGGACACGATTACCAGCGCTACCCACGCCGTAGACGAACTGGTGTGCAACACGTCTTATGAGTTCCGCGTGAGCGCATACGCGGACGGCGACACCTACAAAGACGAGTAGGGTGGCGCAGAGGTATCCGCAACGACCGGAGTCTGAAGCTAAGCCCTAGAGAAGCGACTCTGCCCATTCAGGGAATTAGCCGCCAACCTCAGTTCCACCACTCCCAGCGGCATCCAAGTCCACCGCCCAAGAGTACCTCAGTTTTTGTCGTCGATTGAGAAATGGGGATGGTGATCCTGCGCCGCAACCGCAAGACCGACGAAAAGGGCAAGTTCAGAGAGTTGGTGCCGGACACGGGCACCGCCACCACGACCTACACCGACGACACCGTGTCGGCTAAGACTCTCTACACCCACCGCATCAAGGCCATCAACGAGCGCGGGGTGAGCGTGCGTTCGCGCTGGTTCCACATCGACACGCCGGCGGCCCCGTAGCAGGGTATCGAGGACTGCGCCGCCGAGGGAGCCATCGGCACGAGAGACGGCAGGATGCTGTCCGACGAGTTGGCACTGACCGTCAGCGGTCCGGGCCGGTAGAGGGCAACAAAAAAGGGAGACACATATGGACGGACGGGTGAGGCAAGCGTACTGGCCGGAGCACGGAACACCCACGGTCTGAGGCGGACGGGAAAGGCGATGCCTGCGCTCGCGTTTGAGAGTGAAGTGACCTGCGACCACAGGTACTACTGACTAACTCTCGTGGCGCACCCACGTCAGTTAGCCCCCTCTGCACGGCCCGGACACGGGCATAGACTTGCTGAAACGCAAAAAGGGCCGCATACATGGTTGATTTGTTCGTAAAAACCCCTCGCCAGCCTGGGGCAAGGTGGGGATAATGTAATAAAAGGTCGTGGGCGCTGCGCCTGGCCGAGGGAGGGGAGGATGTTCCGAATACGAGACCCGCAAGAGAGCCTCTGGCAGTCCCGGTTCCTGGTGACGCCGAAGAAGGCTAAGCGCCTGGAGAGAAGTTGGGCCGAGGTTTTCCGAAACGAGGCGCTCCCCCTGATTGACGAGGAGCTCTTTGCTCCGATGTACTGCGCGGACAACGGCCGTCCCAACCGGGCGGTGCAGACCGTCCTCGGGGTCCACCTTCTCAAAGAGATGTTCAACCTCACCGACGGTGAAGCCCTGGAGCAGCTAGAGTTCAACCTGCTCTGGCACCACGCCCTGCGGCTGGACATCGAGGAGACCCACCTGCCCCAGAAGACCCTCCACAACTTCCGAGTTCGCCTGATGCAGCACGATGGTGGCCGGCTGGCTTTCCAGGAGACCACGGACCGGATCATCCAGGCGCTGGGCATACGCACCGGAAAGCAACGGCTGGACTCCACCCACATCATGAGCAACATCGCTACACTCACCCGGCTGGGCCTGTTCTGTGAGACGATGCGGTTGTTCCTGCGGGCCTTGCGCTGGGAGCACCCAGAGCTTCGCCCTGTGGTTCCGGAGGGCCTCCTGGGGCGCTATTTGAAGGAAGAAGACGAGGCGACCCACTACGAGGACGCCCGCACGGGGGAGGGTCGGCGACGCCTTTCGGTCTGTGCCCGGGACCTCTACCGGCTGGTGGACCGGTTCCATGGCACGACTGCTGCCCAGCTGGAGGAGTACCGGCTGCTGGAGCGGCTGCTGCGGGAGCAGTGCCATGTGGGCAAACACCGGGACGGGCGCCCGGGGGACGATGATGACGATGCTGGGGAATGCAAGGTGCCCGTGGCCCTGAAGGACCCGAAGCAGGTGTCCGCCGACTCGCTGCAATCGCCCCACGACCCGGATGTGACCTACAGCGGCCACAAGGGGAAGGGGTACGAGGTGCAGGTGGCGGAGACCTGCCACGAGGAGAACGCCACCCAGCTCATCACCCACGTGGAGGTGACCCCCTCGAGTGGGAGCGACACCGACGTGAGCGTGCCGGTCGTTGACGGGCTCGCGGAGCGGAAGGTCCGACCGGACGAGCTCTTCGCCGACACGGCGTATGGGTCGGGCCGCAACGCCTTCGAAGCCTCGCGCCGGGGAACGGAACTGGTGAGCCCGGTGGCGGGGTCGGCGCCGGGGAACTCGCACGAAGGAGAGCGTGACGGACCACCGCCGCTCACCGCCGCGGACTTTCAGATCGACGTCACAGGGGAGCAGACCACGGTGTGCCCCGCCGGCCACCCGTCCATCGAGGAGTACGAGTTGGAGGATGCGCCGGAGCGGGTAGAGGTCCACTTTGCCGGGACAACATGCGAGCCCTGCCCCTTGCGGTCCCGTTGCCCAGTGAAGCTGGACCGGCGTGCGGGGGACTACGTCCTCAAGGCGGACCTGGTGAAGGTAAACATCGAGCGGCGCCGGAGGGCCGAGGCCACCGAGGAGTGGCGCAAGCGGTATGCCATAAGGGCCGGGATCGAGGGAACGAACTCCGAGCTCAAGCGCGCCCACGGGCTTGGGCGCTTGCGGGTGCGAGGGGGCCGTCGGGTGCGGCTTGCCGTCTACCTGAAGGCGTTGGCGTGCAACTTCAAGCGGATGGTCCATGCACGCCTGGTGGAGATGGAGAACACGGCTCAGCAGGCGGTCGGGACGGTACCTGCGGTCGCGGCCGCATGAGGGCGCCGCTCCACAACTTCCACCGGGTGCCCTGAGCCACGGAATGGGTACCGCAACGGGATCACGCTTGTCCTGAGCGCGGCAGATGGTGCGGTGAGGCCAGCAGCCGGCATCCCGTGGCCTCCTCCGCTCCAGACCACCTTCGCACGCCAGGGCTCATCTCAAACAGGCCTTGTTACGAGGGAATCATGGTTGCGCAAGGGGAGGCCATCGCTGACGTAGCGACGACCTCCCCCTGTGTGTTGCGGCCTAGCGTCCCGCGCCGACCGGCTCCCGCTCCTGCTCCATTTCCAGCGCCCACTCGAACAGGGACGCGGTTGCGGGCTGGGGCTTGCGGCCCTTCAACTTCACCGGCTCCTCGGCCATGAACTCGGCCCACGAGAACAGCGACTGCTGCGGCTCAGGGGCCTCGTCGCGGCGTCCGTTGCCGTTGACCGGGACTTCGGCGTGGCCGTTGCCCAGGACCAGCTCGACGCTCGGCCCGACGCCGTTGGCGGCGTGACCGTTGCCGTTGACCGCGACGGCCTCCGGCTCGACCTCGACCGCCTTCCACCCGTCGTCCACAAGGTACTCCTCGCCTGCGGCCTCGGCGTCCCTCGCCTGGGCGAACACCGCCTCCACCGTCTCCGCTTCGTCCTCCTCCTCCCCGTTCACGATCTTCCTCGCCAACGCCAGCATCAGGTCGTCCCCGTCGTCGCCGTAGGCCGCCAGCCCGTCCTCCGGCAGCTCGCCCTCGACGGCGAGGGAGCTCTGGAGCTTCTTCGCCACCAGCTTGAGCGCGTCGGCCTGTAGCGTGCCCCGGTAGCTCATGAACACGACCTTCACCGGGCGGGTCTGCCCGATGCGCCACGACCTCCGCGACGCCTGCCGCATCGTGTACACACTGTAATCGGTTTCGTACCAGCAGATTGTAGGGAAGTCGATCAGGTCGAGGCCGGTCTGCACCAGCCTGGGGTGGCAGATCATCACGTCGATGCCCTGCTTGACCCTATCGGCCACCCACGCCTCCCTGCGGTCCGGGGCCACCGCGTCGGCCTTCATCACCGCCACCCGGAACCCGTGCCGGGTGAGGATGTCGTCCATCCTCTCGGTGACGTCCCTGGTGCCGGTGTGGGTGGCGTAGACCAGCACTCTGCGCCCCTCCAGCCGCTCCGCCGCCACCAGGTCCAGCAGGGCCTTCTCCTTGGGGTAGATCTTCTCCTCGGAGAGCGGAGGCACCTGCACGATGACGTCGCCGGTCCTGGGGTCGAACACCGTCTCGCCCCGCGTGCAGCCGTCGGGGTAGGCCAGCAGGGTCTGAAGGTACGCCGCCAGCAGCCGCTTTGAGCCCTTGGCCAGAGCGTCGGCCAGCGCCTCGCGGAGCTTGTCGAAGACGTGGTTGTAGGCCCCGCGCTGGGTGTAGCCCGTCGCGTCCTCCTCCGAGTCCATCGAGGAGAGCAGAATCTGCTCCTCGTAGGGGGGCAGGCCCGAGGCCACGTCCGAGAGTCTGAGGAACACGGTGTTTCCTATCAGGTGGAACAGAGCCGAGGGCGCGAGGCCCGGCCTCTCCCGCGTCACCTTGCGGTACTTTCTGCGCCGGCTGTACCTGCCGTCCTCCACCGAGTCGTTGTCGGGCTTGCCGATGGTGTGCTCCTCGAAGCCGTAGCGCTGAATCCAGCGGTGCTCGTCGGAGCGCCCGAACTCGGTCCTGATCTCAGGCGAGAACCGATAGAGCAGGTGGAACAGCGTCGAGCTGTACCCTCCAGTCAAAGTGCCTGTCAGGGTGAGGGACTTGCCGCAGGCGTCGGCGAGCACCCCCGCCGCGATGCCCTGGGCTGAGCCGCGCCCCTTATATTCGTGAATCTCATCCCCCACCAGCAGGTCGAAGAAGCCCCGCATCCTGTTCTTCACGTAGTCGGCGAGCGGGTACCTCTTGGGGCCGGAGGGGTCGGCCTGCCAGAGGGCCGAGCCGCAGTGGCCGCAGACGCGCTTCCTGCGGGACAGGTCCTCGTCGGTCAGGGGCACGCCGTCTTTGTCCACTATCTGCGCGGCGCAGACCGGGCAGCAGGGGACGCGGAAGGGCTCCCCCGTCTCCTCGTCCCTGATGAGCCTGCCCCCCGACGCGGCCCACCGCTTGACGACGGCGGGCATCCAGCGGTAGGACAGCTTCGCCCGCTCCCGTGACATCACGGCGAAGAGGGGTCCTGAGCCTACGGAGAGCCGCAGCCGCTCCAGGTCGGTGATGGAGGTCACGATGACGGCGCGGGCGAAGGGCGCCGTCGCTTCCACCTCCCGCTTCCACTTTCTGGTCAGGTGGGGCGGGCAAAGGACCAGAATCCTCTTGAAGCCCGCCATGAGCGCGGCGCTGGCGGCGATGAACGTCTTTCCCGTACCCATCTCCCCGACCACGGTGGTTCCCCGGTGGGCTTCGAGGGAGAGAGCCGCGCCTCTTATGGCGTCCGCCTGCGCCCCCAGGGGGGAGCGGAGCAGCATCGGGAGCTTGCGCCCGTTCTCCGAGGGCCGGTAGAGGGGCGGGTAGGACTCCACCACCCGCTGGGCGATGGCGTCGCGGTACGTGTCTATGAATCCTGCCAGGTCCATGTTCTTTCTCCTTCCTTATATAAGGGTGTGCTCCTGGGGTTGCTTCCCGGTCGTGACAAAGGGGGAGGCCCGATCGGTTCCCAAGAGAGGGATGATGGGGCCTCGTGGCGCGGCTCCGGGCGAGCCGTCTATGCGGCTTCGGCGTCGAGCTCCCGCCCCTTGGCGTCGCCGGGGCAGCCGCCCTTCATGTGGTACGCCTTGGGCGGGGAGGCGACGACCCTTCCGTGAATCACGTCCACCGAGGAGGTCCGCACGTGGGGCTCCCCGGAGCGGATGGGCTGCCCGCACCGGCAGCAGGCGTCAACGCTCATCGTCATCTGCATCTTTAAGCCTCTCTTTCCTTTATATAGGGGTGTTGCGTTTCGTCCGAACGAAGCGAGGCCCCGCCGTTCTCTTGGGAACCGATGGGGCCTCGTGATGCGGCTCTATGGTGAGCCGTCTACGCGGCGATGTCCATGATCTCGCCGTCCTCAAGTCCCAGGGCGACCACGGTGGTCTTGAGCCTCTCCCGGTAGGTCTCCTTGTCCGGGGTGGACTCAACCAGCACCATCTCCTTGCTGGTCCTGCCCTTGACGAGAATGCGCCGTCCCCCGGCCTCCAGCGCCAGGTTGTCCAGGAACCCCGCCGCCACCAGCATCGCCATGTGGCCCCTCCGCAGGGGCATCAGCGGACGGGTGCGCTGGTCCTTCGCGGGCCACAGGGTGTCGGCGATCTCCGCGCTGGTCCACAGCCCCGAACGGCGGGCCTCCGCAGCAGCCGCCACCGGATCGACGGTGCGGGTGGTGAACAGGATGTCCCCCATTGGCGTGGCGGGTGCGCTGTAGGGCGGATAGGGGTACGACGCCATCCGCTCCGGCTCTCCCTCGGCCCACTCCCTCACCATCTCCTCTGCGGAGGCGTCGTAGCTCGGGTCCGCCTTCCGGTAGCCCATGAGCGCCACCTGGTCGAACACCTCCCGTTCGGCGTCGGGGAATGCCCAGCACCGCATCCGCCCGTAGTGGGAGGCCAGGAATCTGGCCGACACCGCGAGCCGGTGCTTGGGGACGATGAACACCAGCAGCCCGCCGTCCGCCAGGTAGCGGGTGCAGGCCGTCAGAAATGCGTGCTCCACCCGCTTGTCTTCCCGGTCCCAATCATAGGGGGGGTTGACGAAAGCGAGGCCGAAGGCCCCGTTGGCGATTGAGGTCTGGAACAGGTCCGCGGCCAGGGCGCGGTCGAGCCGCCCTTCGGCCTCCTCCGCCCTGTCCCGGTGCAGCTCCACGCCGTAGGTCTCGATGGGCAGGCTGTTGGTCCCGCCCAGGCGCTGGGCGAGCTGCGCCAACGCCTCCCCCGCCCCGCAGCAGGGGTCGAGGATGCGGACCGACTCCCGGTTCCGGTGGTAGTAGCCTGCGGGCACGCGAATCAGCCCGGCTATCAGGTCAACGACCCTGGGCGGCGTGGGGTAAAAGCCCCCTTTTGCTTGCGCTGCCAGTCTCATGTCAGTCCTCCTTCTCAATCAGGCTGTAGGTCGTCTTGTAGGGGTGAATGTACAGGGGGTCGGGATTGCGGAAGCGGCAGTTCCTCTTCGCCCTGGGTGGCGGCGCGTAGTCCTCGGCGGACACCGCCTGGAATACCACCTGGACGCCGCAGGACGCGCAGTGGTAGATCTCTCCCGTGTGGATGTCCCTGTCGATCTCCTCCACCTGCGCGAACCGCTCATCGCAGCTTGGGCAGGTGAAGTAGATGGTCTGGTCCCTGTTCATGTCTATCTCCTTTCCGTGTTGTTTGTCCCGACCCCCACCACCTCTCCGGTGGCGAGGGTGCGCTGGTAGCAGAGCACCTGCGCGGTGCCCGCCTCCTCCGCGCACGCTGTGCAGAAGGCCGTTATCAGCTCGGCGTGGTTGGCGACGACCACCCGCCGCGCCAGCGCCGAGCCGCCCTCCGGGGTGTCGTGGCGGTACAGCGTTACCCTGGGGTCTCCGCGCTCCGCCTCCGTCGCCCTCCTGTAGAAGTGGGGCTGAGCGGAGGCGCACAGGTGGGCAGAGCCGTCGTGCTCGCAGAAGCGGCACGTCGTCCCGTCGGGCGAGAAGCGCCGCCATGCGCCGACGTTGCGGTGGTTCCGCCGCTTGCTGGGCCGCTTGGCCCGCTTCAGCGTTCTATCCATCTTCCCCTCCCTTCTCCTCGGGCAGCGCCACCCTTCCCGACGCCACCGCATCGGAGAGGTCCTCCCTGAGCCGCTTCCCATCGGGGTTGCAGCGGTAGGCGACGACCCCGGAGGACTGGAGCGGCGCGATCTCCCCGGTCTCCAGGCCCCGGTCCCACAGCCAGCCGGTCCAGGAGCGGTGCAGGGGGAGCGGGCTTCTCTTGTCGAGGAATCGGCGGTGAATCTCCGGCGCTTCCTCCTCGCTCTGCGCCAGCAGCAGGAAGTCGTCCCGCTCGAAGGCGTACTCCGCAGTCTTGGTATATATCAGGGCGTGCCATCCGCCACTCACCGGCAGCTTCGCTATCTTCGTCGTCCAGGTGCCTATGGTGGCGTAGGGTATGGAGCAGCGCTGGTATCCCTCGCTCAGCGCCATGCCCTCGGCCCCCTTGATGATGTGGGCGACGTCGGGAGGCTGCTTGAGCAGGGAGGCCCAGATGGCCTTGAGCGCCGTCTGGCTTCCCACCATCGACAGGAACCAGAGTCCCTGGGAGTCGGGGTCCCGGGCGAAGGCGTCGGCGGTGGCGCTGAAGCCGCCCGCCGTGATTGTGTACAGGTCTTCGGGGTCGAGGGTGTTGTGAGTCGCAAGCATGGTATGTCTCCTTAGTATCGTGTGTGTTGAGTCGATGCGCGGGGAGCGGGTCCCCGCGTGAGGGCCGGACTGGGAGGCCGGTCTTGTGGAGCGTCAGGGCATCAGACCCCGCTCCTTGAGGCTCACCGCCCTGTCGCCGCCGATGATGATGTGGTCCAGAAGCTCGATGCTCAGGAGCTTGGCCGCCTGCGCCAACTCACGGGTGATCGCCACGTCCTCGGGGCTCGGCGTGGGGTCTGCCGAAGGGTGATTGTGGCTGACGATGATGCTGGGGACGGCCTCGACCACGGCGGGCCGGAGCACCTCGGCGGGGCGCACCACCGACGAATTTATATTTCCCTGGTAGACCACCCTCTGGCCGACGACCAGGTTCTTGGTGTTCAGGAGCAGCACCCGAAGCTGCTCCTGGGCCAGGGCGGACATCTCCGGCCCCAGCAGACGCCGCACGTCATCGGGAGAGGAGATGGCGGGAAGCTCTCCCCTGGGGCGCTCCGGGTGCGTCGCCACCTCGTAGCGCACCGCCAGCTCCCCCAGCAGGCTCAGGTTGCTCCGCAGGGCGTCCAGCAGCGCCTGTTCCTGGGTGGCCGGGGTCTTGCTCTGCGCGGCCTGTTTCTTCCGAGTCATGTCATCCTCCTTGCTTCGCTATTCGTCTGAAACGAAAACGGGGTTGCGCCCGGTCTGGCGGGCGGCGATGTTCCGGTAGCGGGCTAGAAGGGCGAGGCGTCAGCCGCCTGCCCGTCGTCGCCGTCCTCCTTCGCCGTGCGCTCGCCGGTGCGGGAGGAGTCCAGGAACACGACCTCGGAGGCGTGGACCTCCGTGGAGTAGCGGCGCTGGCCGTCCTCGCCCTCCCAGATGCGCTGCGCCAGGCGACCGGCGACGTAGACCCTCTGGCCTTTGCTCACAAACTCATTCACGGCCTCCGCCAGCTTGTCCCAGCAGACGACGGTGTGCCAGTCGGCGGTCGTTTCCCCATTCTGGCGGCGGCGGTCCGTCGCCAGCCGGAGCTGGGTGTAGGCGATGCCGCCCTGGGTATATTTCATCTCAGGGTCCGTCCCGACCCTTCCGAGCAGGTCAACTCTGTTGATGGTTCTCGACATTTCGACTCTCCTTTAGGTGAAGTAGTGCGGGTCTTGCCGCGCCCGATTTGAAACGAAAGCGGGGCCGCCCCCTGTGGAGGGAAAGCGGCCCCGTCCTGCGCTGCCGCCAGGGAGCGTCTAGCTCACCCGCACGTACTCGGAGTCGTGCTCGGTGACGATCTCGGCCCTGGTCTCCGGTTCCAGCAGGGCGTTGAGCTTGCGGTAGTCAACGGAGTATCGTTTCGACTGAACCAGGCTGACCGTGCGGCCCTCGATGGCCTCCTTCTCCGTGCCCCGCTGGCGCATCCACACCTTCAGGGTGTCCAGCGCCGCTCGTTTGGCCCGCTCAGGTTCCTTCAACGCTTCCTGGGCCGCCGCGTAAGCGACCACCGCCTCCCGCGCCTCCTCCGCGCTCACCTCCTTTTCTTCGGTCTCCGCCTCCTCCGCCGCCGGCTCGCGTCCCGGCAGGCAGGTGTTGAGGAAGGGGCAGCCGCTGCACCGCCAGCTCCCTACGGGGAAGTCCCGCTCCGGCAGGACGTGGGGGTCCTCTCCGTGCAGGGCATGGTGCTCGGCAAGCTCGCCGAGCCGGGATCGGACGGTTTCCAGAGCCTGCTCCACCCGGTCGGCGGGTATCACCTCGTAGTCCCACCCCCGGCTCGCCGTGTCCATCGTGGCGATCACCGCGTCGCGGGCCGCACCGTAGGTTCCGTAGGTGTAGATAGCAGCCTGCGCCACCGAGTCGGGGTGGCTGCGCTCCGCCCCCAGGGTCCGCCAATGCTTGAAGGCCCCAGGCCCCCTGGTCTTGACCTCGATGACCGCCTCGCCGCCGAACAGGGGCATGACCCCCGTGGCGTCGGGATGGCCCGTCACTTTCAGGTTCGGGGCGAGCTGCACCGACACCGGCTTCGGGTCGTGAGGGTCGGCGGGAGTGACCTCCCAACCGGCCCGCTCCATCGCCCGCAGCACCACCGGCTCAAGGGCGTTCCCCGCCTCCATGACGGTCAGCGAATCCTCGGTGGGGGTCGTGGAGGGCTGGTGTCCGGTGGCGGTATACCAGAGGGCGCGGCGGCAGCCGCCCACCGCCGAGGCCCGTATCTCAAGCTGCCCGTCCTCGTCGAAGCGGGCGTTGGGACGGGAGTAGGCGTCCGCCTTGTCATCGGACGGAATCTGTCCTGTACCGGGTCCGGGGTCTGTGTTCTTCTCCATGTCGTGTCCTCCTTTTGTCCTGTAGATGAGAAGCGGGGCAAGCCCCCGAAGGAACGAGCCCCGCTAGATTGATTGTTCCCGTTGTCCGCGCCGCTCATGGGGGAAGGTCAAGGATGCCTGGGACCGGGAACCGGCTGTGACGGCGCCGGGTTGCCCAGCGCATCCTCCACGCGCCTGATGTCCCCTGCGGTCAACCAGTTGTGCGCGTTGAATGTGTAGTCCAACGCCTCGTCAAACTCCGCTACTCTCTCGGGGTCCGGTCGGCGGTGCGCTTCGATCCTCGGAGCTTCCGGCGTGTTCGGGAAGGTCGTGTGAAGCTGGCTGCACCGCTTGCAGTGCCAGCCTGTTTTCCCGGCGTACCCCACGCCTGGCCGCGCGTAGGAGTAGCCGCACCCGCAGACCTCCATAGATAGGCGAACGTGCTCCCTGATCCTCCCTTCTCTGTCTCTCAGGGTGGCCAGCTTGAACCTTGGATTGACTATGACCCGGTCCCCGATGGTCTGGGAGTCGTTGTGCATTGTGTGCCTCCTGTGCGGTGTTGATTGGGGCAGGGCCTGCCTGCCAGCCGCTTCTCCTGTAGATGGGAAGCGGGGCAAGCCTCCGAGAGAGTCAGGCCCCGCTCGATTCTTGGTTCCGTTGTCTGCGCCGCTCACGCTGCCGCCTTCGCCTCGGCTGCTTCGACCTCCTCCCCCTCATGCGTTTCCTTTGCGCCCTGAACGAACCCCTTGAGGACGTGGGCGATGGCGTCTCCGAGTCCGAGCACCCATATGCTTGTGCCGTCCGGGAGCTGGTTGGCGAAGGGCTGCATCTCGGCGATGCCTCTTATCTGGTCGATGATCTCCTCGACGGGGGTTCCCCGCCGCAGGTGCAGCGAGATCAACCGGCAGGCCAGCTCCGTCACCCCCGTCGTGAGCGACCCGGCTTTGCCAAGCGTTCCAAAGACCTCGAAGGGCTCGCCCTCCTCATCCACCGAGACGGTGACGTGTAAGGTAGGCCGCCGGCGAGTTACTCCGGTTGCCCGAAGCACTTTTCCGTCGGCCCCCTCCCGAACCGGACGTGCGGCTTTCACCGCATCCGGCTCTCCAGTGGTTTAGTATGACGTTCAGTACAGTTTCGGCATTTCTCATCCTGAGTACCTCCCTGTTGTATTCCGTCAAAACCACCTGTATAGAGTGGGGACGGCGCCGCCGGTGACCGGATCGCTCCGGCTGGTTCGCGCCATCCCCCTCACCGAACCGGACGTGCGACTTTCACCGCATCCGGCTCTCCATCAGATGGGTAGACCTATGTGTCGGGAACATCGGCTTGTCCGCCATCATCGTCGGGTTCATACATCCCTCCTCCGGCGTAGTTCGCTTCGTTCCGCACCCATCCGACTGCCCCCCTTCGCCATGCGGCCGGCTTTCCCGACCTCGGACTACTACGAGGGCTCTGCTACACGTCCGGCATTGGCCGAAGGCTGGCCTGCTCCGTCGCCGGAGAGCCGGACGTGCTTCCCAAGTTCGCCCAGGTTGCGTCTGCGTGCCGTCTTAGGTCCTGCCTATACGCCTGGCACGGCTCGTTGCCGCGCTCGCCATCGGAGGATGCCGGTCAGAGGGAGCACAACATCCCTGCCTTAATTAGGCTGTCTCTGCAAGGAGGAAACAGAGAGTCCGATGACTCCACCCTCGCCCTACCGTGAGCGGGTGGTTCATGGTGCGACGCTTCAATCAGCAGTTCCTTTCGTAACCATAACGACATTCTGGCTAGCAGCGCGCGGCTCAGCAGGGTGGCCGCCGCCACATTGTCGGGAAGGCTTCAGACACGATTCCGCCTCTGGCCCTCGTGCCTGCTTCCCTAGCCACCGGCCCACTCCTGGCCGGGCTCCATACCTGGAACGTTCAACCTGTGCGCTTCTTGGCGCACCCTCCTTTGCCATGTGCCGGGCTTTCCCCGGCTCGGACTACTACGAGGACTCCGTGACCATAGGGGTCTCCCCCCGTAGGCCATCCCGCGTTCCGTTGACATAGGACGTTCTAGCGCGACTGTAGGTGCCCCGTTCGTTCCCTTGAATGGACCGCATTGGTCATCGTCCACTCCTCGGAGGTGCACTGGTAATCTCTACATACCAGTGCAAGGAGTGGCGCCGGGTTACAAGCGTTCTACCGGCGGGCGTCGGCACTCGCCAACTGGGGACTGGGGTTCAGGCAGTGTAGCTTTCACCGTATCGCGCGGGCCTTGCGGAACCAGCCCTACAACGCTTTGGGGCTGTAGCCGCTTTACCGACATGCTGCTTTCCCCCTAGGCTTTCGCTTTGAGGTGGGTCGGTTGGCCCAGGGACTTTCTCCGAGTCCCTCTCGATTGAGTCGAGGATCCTAAGCCGCGTCACGCGGCGCACAGAGATTGCCCATCTCCGTCTTGAGCCTGGTCGTCGTGCTTGGAAGGCTGCGGGGCCTGACCCTGGTCGTCGTGGTCATGTCCTCCCCCCTTCCCCCTGGCAGCGCGGGCGTTGCCGCCGGCACTCGATGACCTCCATCCTCTCGTACCTCACCGCCCTCTCCGCATCGCCTGCGAACGCCTCGGCCTGCTCTCTGGTGTCGAACCGCCCGGAGGGGTCCGAAGCAAGTCCGCCCAGGTAGGCGATGACGTGGTGATGCAGCCCCGGAGGATAGTCGCGGAGATGGGGAAGCGCGGGAGCGTACTGCTCGAAGTGTTCGGCGACCCTGATTGCCATCTCCCTGTCCCGGTCGTCGCCGATGCCCAGCAGCGTCCTGACGATGGGCTCCTCGCAGTCCTCCTCGGCGAAGGTCTGGTGGAACATCGCGTCCCGGACGGCGCGGGGGAGGGAGGCCCATCGCCCCAGGCTCAGCTTCAGCCCGCCGTGGCCCGCCGTCGAGACTCTCAAGACGCCCTCGGCCAGTTCCTGGGCGTCCTGGGGAGGCCCCCAGGGTGTGTCCATTGTCGTCCTTGTCATTTCGTCTCTCCTTTCGTCCTGTCCTGTAGTGAAAGAGCGGGACCGTTCCCCGAAGGAGACGGCCCCGCGCCGCGCTTCGTCGAGGAGCGTCCGGCTCACCTGGCCTCCTGCTCCTGCGCCTCCCGCATCTGCCGGAGCTTCCTGGCCGCGCCCTCGACCAGCGGCGTCAGCTCCGGCGCCGTCAGCTCGTCCAGGCCCTTGCCCGTCCTGCCCTTGACCGCGGCGTGGAGCTGCTCCTCGTCGAAGCCCTGCTCGACGCCCAGCTCCACGAGCTTCTTCCTCAGCGACGGCGCAAGCGAGTCGGCAGCCCCGGCCCGCTTCGCGGGTTGCCCGGCGGCGGGCTGCTCGCCGTAGAGAGCGTTCCCGAACTGGTCTCCGAACGTCCTCAGCGCCCGCTTCATGGCGTCCGTGACAGCGCCCTTGCACGCCGTTTCGTGGCCCTCGCCGTTCTCCTCGGCCACCGTGTGGAAGCCCACGTCGGTGCGGGACGGCGCTCCCGGCACGTTGACCCTGACTGTGGCGGAGTAGGCGCGGATGCGCGTCACCTCTCCCGTCTTGGGATCGACGTTCTCGATCTCCCGCAGGGCGACCTGGCCCACGACCTCGTGGCCCCACCCTCCAAATCCGAATATCCTGTTTGCCTGGTCGATGGCGGTGCGGCCCTCGACGTATGCGAAGCTGCGGTTGCCCCGGCCCTTGCGCCGGGACACCAGGCTCGGGTCCAGGGGCTCCGAGAGCTTCTGCGTCACGGCGGGCGAGAGCCCGTCCCAGAGCAGGTCGCTCGATGCGGGGTCGTGTCCATTGACTATCGCAGCGTCCTTGTGGACGCCGTTGCTGCTTCCGTTTCCGTTCTTTCCGTTCGTCATGTCGTGTCTCCTTCTTGATGTGCTGACTTCTCGTGCCTGTAAGCGGTGCGGATTCCCCTGCGGGAAGCCGTGGACGGGGCAAGCCTGCGCGGTTCACGCAGACAGGCAGGCCCCGTCGTGAGTTGGGCATAGGTCCTCCCGGGTGGCGCGTTGGGGATGGGTGAATCGGGGTGGAACCCCGCAGGTGAGGGCGGAGCGGTTCAAGCTCCGGTAGAGGGGGAAGCAGCGTGGGGGAGTGGGGGCTACCGGGCGGTGTGCGCCGCCCTTGCGAGGAGGCGCAGGAAGAGGGAGCGGCCGTGGGGGAGGGCAGCAAGCTCGGCAACGTCGCCAATGCCTTCGGGCAGGTTCACGGAAGCGGCCCTGCGTCCAAGCAAGCAGCCAAGCCGCTCCGCGGCCTCACGGCCCGCGTCGTCGGAGTCGAAGGCGAGGAAGACGCGGGGGCAGCCCCGCAGGGAGGCGGCGACCTTCTCCACGCCCTGGGCGCCCAGGGCGGCGCAGGCGGGAAGGCCCCATCCGGTAAGGGCGAGCCAGTCGAATAGCCCTTCGGCAAGAACCGCCCAGGACGGCGCGGGGCCGAGACGCCCAAGCCCAAGCACGGGCTTGGGGCCGGGCAGCGACTGGAACCGGGGCGCGGCGTCGGGGCCGATGGCCCGCCCCGCAAGCCACCGGACAAGCCCCCCGGCGACCTCGGGAACGACCGCCATCCCCGCGAACCGCTCCGCGCCGCGCTCCATGAACAGGCCCGAATCCCTGAGCCGCCCGGGGGTGAAGCTGGAGGACTCAAGGAACTCTCGGAGGCCGTTCCCCGGCGCGTAGCCGAGGCCCAGCCGCACGGCGGCTTCGAGACCGACGCCCCTGGAAGCCAGGTACTCCCTTGCCCCGGAGCTGCGGCGCAGTTGCCCGGCGTAGAACCGAGTAGCCGCCGTCAGCAGCGCCGGGGCCCGTGGCGGAACCGCGACGGAGGTTGAGTGGCGCGGCTGGACGGTCCGCCCCCGGCGTGGGGCCGGAGGCATCGCGGTGGAGTAAGCGCCGCCCCCACCGTCCAGCTTCCTGATCGCTTCGGGCAGGGTCAGGCCCTCGACCCGCCGCACGAAGTCCAGCACGTCGCCCCCTTCGCCGCAGCCGAAGCAGTAGAACTTCTCGGTGTCTGAGTACACCGTGAAGCTGGCCTCGCTCTCGTCGTGGAAGGGGCAGACGCCCTGGCGGACCCTGCCCCTTCCCCTCAGCCGGACTCCCGCAGCCTCAACCGCGTCTCCCAGGGGGTGGCGGGCCTTCAGCGCAACCAGGTACACAGTCCCGTTGGCTACGACCATGACGCGCCTCCCCCCAGAGGCTTCAGACCCCGCAGGCTGCGCCGGGAGACGACCTTGCCCGCCTGCCAGCGCATCCCCAGGACCGCCGCCACTTCCAGCGAGCCGTCGTCACGGGAAGCGAGCGCGGCGGCCCTGCCCGCGCCCTGGATGTAGACCAGGGCGTCCCGGTCGCCGAACCGCCGCCGCACGAGGTCCAGCCACTCGGCGAAGGCCCACCGAGCCTCCCTGGTTGCCGCCTGCCCGGTGTCCACGCCGCCGAGGACCGCCAGCGCCCCGTCGATGTCTCCCGCCTGCCGCATCCGCCGCGCGTCGTGGACGCTCCGAACCACGCTCTGCGCCGGCGTCGCCGTCTCTGGCTCATCCCTGAACAGCGCCGCCATCAGCCGGTCCACCAGCTCCTCCAGGCTGGCGCGTGGCCTTGTCCCAGTCCCACCAATCGTCATCGCTTGCGTCGTCATCGTGTCCTCCTTCATGCTCTTGTGTTCTTGCCGTCCGTTGCGTTCCGTCCTTCCGTTGCGCCTGTCGCGCCCGTCCCTTCCGCCGCCTGCCCCTGGGCCTGGCGAACCGCCTGAGCAGCAGAGCGCCGAAGCCGAGGCCGACCGCGTTCAGGAAGAAGACCTCGCCGTCGCCGGTCAGCAGAAGGGGTGCGAGCAGCAGCGCCGCGACCACGACCGCAACCGTCAACCGCTTGCGCCGCCGCAGGAACCCGCCGAAGCCGACCGCGACTCCCCTGACCTTTGGCACCGTTGCCTTGATGTCCTTGACGCGCATTGACTCCTCCTTTCCGTTGTTGACCCGCGCCTGGCATCCGGAGCACGGGTCGTGCTTGATTGCTTCCTTCCTTGACGATGGACACACTCCGCCCACGGTCGGATGCCAAACGCGGAAGACGAAGCGTGGCTTGCACCCGGCCCGCCCGCGAAGTCGAACGCAGAGAGGCCAGGGACGAAGAAGACGCAGCTCAGCCAGGGTCTTTTCGGTGGGAATCGACTGCTGGGAGCTGCTGCGAAGTGAAGCGGCCGTCCTACGAGGTGGTCACGGGACGGCGCATGTGGAGAAAGACACAGCTCGACCAGGGTCTACATTGGGTAACGTCCGGCCTGGGGAAGCTGCGAGGACGTGAAGCGGCCAGCCTGCGACGTGATCGCAAACCGGCGCGTGTTGAAGCTGCGGCCCGGCTATTCCAAGCTGTGCCGCAGGCATGGAGAAACGGTCAGAGCGCGTGGCGCACTCCGACCAGGGCATCGAGGACCAAGCGCAAGACGCACTCCGCCCCCGGTGTCCAGCGGAAGAAGCGATCAACTCCAACCGCTGAACAGGTGTCCAGCGGAAGAAGGGCTTATCACTCCAACCGCTGAACGGTGCCCGGCGGGAGAAGGGCTTATCACTCCAACCGCCGGACGTGGACCGAAGACGAAGGGCTTATCACTCCGTCGATACGTCCGTGCTGCTTGCGAAGGGCTTATCACTCCGCAGCGGCAGCATTCCCTCGTGGGCCGCCTTTTCGGTCTGACCCGGGCTGAGGGATTGACCTCCAGGTTTCTAGGGCGGGAAACGCTGGAAAAGCCTGAAACTGCATCAATTATTACCGCAGCCGAGACCCGAATGGAAGCCCTTTGGAGACCCGCCGCCAAATCACTTCCTTTTATGGCTCTTTTGTTGCACGAAAGGGTCCTCGACATCTACCCCACGAAGCTGCCCGCTACCTCCACCACAGTCCCAGCGTGACAACGCGGGTTACCCGCAGCAGAAGCTCACGCCTGGCCAGCGCCCTACGCGTGTCGTAGAGCGCTGCCTGTCGCCAGTTGATCTGCCCGTCCCGGGCGAAGTCGCGCAGCGGCTGCTTCTCCGGCGGCAGCGTCATGCCGTGCTCCTCCAACAGCGACAGTTCCATCACCAGCAGACGCTCCTCGTCGCGTAGCCACTCAAGGCCCTTGCCGCGGTTCGGATGCGCGTCCTTCAGCTCCCGCCACTCGGCGATGAGGGGCCACGCCGCCCCGAACACCGCCTCGTCGTCGTCCGCAGGCTCACGGGTCACCAGGTCGGGGTACTCCCGCCAGGGCGCGGCCCTCCTCTGCGTCCGCCCGCCCGCCGCGTTCGCCGTCTCCCTTTCGTCCTGAACGTCACCGCCTCCTTCGAGCTTGGTCAGCCGCTGTCCCACCTGCCGCAACCCCTGGGCCAGTTCGTTCTTGACAGCCTTCACGTCGCCCCGGACCGCCGCGAAGCCCTTGCTCACGTCCTTCCCCTGCGCCTCCACCTTGCCCTCCACGTCCGTCAGCCGCCCCTCCAGTTCGTCGTTGCGCTCCCGCTGCCCGGCCGCAGCCGAGCCCTCCCCCTCTTGAAGCCCCCGCTCCAACGCGGTGCGGACCCGCCGGGACAACACTCCGCGCCGGAACGCCGCCGCCACCGTCCGCTGGTCAAGGTCCAAAGCCTTGGCCGCTCCCTTGAACCCCCCATCCCGCACCAGCTCCCTCAGCAGCGCCGTCAGCCGCATGTTGTAGACGTTCTCGACGCTCGTGCTCTTCTCGAAGACCGGACCTCTCTTTTCCATGCTTCGACCTCCTTTCTCGCCAAGTCGTTCCCTCGATTGCCAAACGTCACTCACAGGCAGAGTTCCGTAATCAGACCCCCGTTTCCGCACGATTGCAAACAGTCACTCAGGGCGGGGTTTTCCCACTCACGGAGCGGAAGGAGCACTTCCCAAAAAGTGCTTCCCGTTTACGTCCCGTAGGGGGTGATTTACACCTGTATCAGCTACGAACTTCGACCGCCTGGCACTTCTGCACCAAACGCCAATCTCTGTACACCCCAACTACAGCACGACAGGGGGGTATTTCGTAAGCCCTCGCAGGGGGGTGCAGCTTTGCACCGTCTCACAGGGGGGTGCAGCTTTGCACCGTCTCACAGGGGGGTGCAGCTTTGCACCGTCTCACAGGGGGGTGCAGCTTTGCACCGTCTCACAGGGGGGTGCAGCTTTGCACCGCCCCGTGGGAGGTTCCGAATCGCCATCCCGTTGTTCACACTCTTTTGCGGGCAATGCGATCCGATGAATCGCAAGAAACCGCAGAGAGGCGAACGAGTTGGCGCTGAGATCGAAACTCCGGTCGGCAAGACGGCTTATCCCCCTGGCAACCGCGCTGCTTCTGGCGGCGATTGTGGCAATCCCGTCCAGCGGCATCGCCCAGGCCCAGGCCCCGCCCGGCGATGAGCTGACCCTCGTCAACGCCGACCGGGATTTCGTGGAGCGCAAGAAAGGCGGCGAGTTCGTCGCCCGCCCCGTCTTCGACCGCAAGATCACGGACCTCTACTACGCCGTCCGGGACGCCGACACCGGCGACTGGATAAGCGCCATGTACCGCGTCAAGGGGGGCGAGAAGAAGAGAAACGACGGCTGGGAGTACAGCTGGGAGTACCCCGACCTGGACGAGCACCCCGATCTCGACCGCGACCGGGCCTACCTGCTGGTCATGCTGGCCGTCGCCGAGGACGGGAAGCGGGGCGACTTCTACGCCGTCGTCCCCATCCACCAGCCGGGGCGCATCTGGGACAAGATTTTGAGCGCCCTCAGCCCGGCGCGATGGGCGAAAGCCTTCGCCGGGTGGGTGATCGAGGGAGTCCACGGAACGCTTTGCGGCGTGGTGGAGCGGGCGTCCGGCGAGGACGCCGACAACTGCGGGGGAGGGTAGCGCATGGGCGACATCCTCACCGGCACTCCCCCGAATCTGACCTACGGCCACGAGCTGGTCAAGCAGGCGTGGATGGTCGTTTGGGCCATCACGTCCGGCGCGCTGGTGGTCATCCTCGGCTGGATGGGGCTGAGCCTCATCATGGCCGAGCACCTGGGACGCCAGCAGGCGGGATGGCGGGAGATGGTCCCCCGTCTCGTGCTCGGCCTCGTGGCCGCCGCTTCGTCGTTGTGGTGGTGCGCCCTGGTCCTGGACGTGGCCGACGCCGTGTCCGGCTTCATAGCCTTCGAGCTGAACGTCACACCCGGAGACCTGCTGCGCTCGACGCTCCGCACCCTGATGACCGCCGTGGAAGCCGGGAGCGTGGGCATGGCCCTGCTTCTGGCGGCGCTCTACCTGGTCTATGGCTTCTTCGTCCTCTACGTCATCGTGCAGATGGTGCTGCGCCTCGCGTTGATCGACATCCTGCTGGCCCTGGCCCCCATCGCGTTGGGGCTGTGGATATTGCCCCACACGGCGGGCTGGGGCCGCCACTGGCTGCGCCTGTTCATGACGACGGTGTTCCAGCAGGCGGTGCAGCTCATCGCCCTGGCCCTGGGGTTCGGGTTCCTGAACGAGGTGGCGGCGATTGCCGCCTTCGAGCCGATGCAGGACCTGATCTGGAAGCTGCTGATGTCCCTGGCCTTCGTCTACATGGCGACCCGGGCGCCCTCGATGCTCGGCAACCACGGGACCTTCGACTCCTGGCTGAGCACCCTCTACTTCGGCATGAACCTGCCCGCGTCGATGGTGCGCTCGGCCCGGACCATCGGGCTGGTTGCGGGCGGAGCCGCGGGAGGGCCGGGAGGCATGGCGGTGGGCGCCATGACGGCCAGCGCGGGCCTTTCGGCTGCGTCCAGCGGCCTCAGCTCGGCTGCCTCGATGGCGACCCCATCGGGCGGAGGAGACGGCGGCGGGGACGCGCCCAGGAGCAGCGGCGAGTAACGACTTGGCAACCCACAGGCGCGGACGAGACCCGCGCCGACCAATGCCACGACGGAGGAGGCGAAATGTGCAGCTAGCGGAGCTAACGAAACCCGACCGATAGAGACGAGCAAGAGACTCCGAAAGGGAGACAAGAGAGGAGCAAGAGGAATGGAACAACTGACACAGACCATATCGAACCTGGTGGGCATCCTGCTGGGCGTCGTGGGAGCGATAGGCGTCGGCTTCTTCATCTACGGCGCGTACCTGTACCTCACGGCCAGCGGAGCGCCCCACCAGATGGAGCGCGGCAAGAGCGCAATGATGACCGCCCTGGCGGGCATCGTGCTGGCACTGGTCGCCTACGGCGTCGTGGAGCTGGTGATGAACGCCGTCGTGGACCCTGGAATCGAGATCGACGACGTGCTGCCCGAACCGACGGAACAAGAATAGGCGAACGACGAAGGGAGGAAAAGCAATGAGAGAGCACGAGGTCCCGACCCACGTGCAGGCCGAGGACAAGGTGCTGCTGGGGTTCACCTTCCCGCAGGTCGTGGCGGTCGTGGCGGTGTGCGCCATCTCCTACGGCGCATACCGCTACGCCCCCGTCGGCCCGTCCGAGGTGCGCATGGCCCTGGCCGTCGTCCTCGGACTGGTCGGCGTGGCGATGATCGTCGGCAAGATAGGCGGTCGTCGGCTGCCCCTGGTGGCCGTCGACCTGCTCAAGTACCGGCTGGGGGCGCGGCGTTACGCCGGGCCGGTGTCCCAGCTGGTGAGAAGCGAGCCGCCCGCGCCGGTGCAGCCGGTGAAGAGCGGCCCCGGCGCCCTGCGCCTGATGCTCAGGAAAGCGCGGCACAGCCTCCGCACGCCCCGCAAGAAGACCCGCAAGGACAAGGAGAGGCGCAACGGGCGGATGCGCTGGTTCGGCAAGCGCAGGGGGAAGGACGGGGGGAACCGCCACGGCCGCGACCACCGAACCGAGTCTCTGGAGACCAGGCAGCGGAAGCCCCGCAGGGACCTTCTGCCAGTCGTGGCCGTCGCCCTTCTCGGGGCGGCGGTCGCGACGCTCCCCCAAGCCGCCCTCGCCGACGACCACTGGCGAGACGAGATCGACTTCGAGCTTACCGAGCCGGTGGAAGGCCGAAGGATATTCGTCGAGGGCCTGACCGTCTCCGGCGACCGCGCCGCCGTGACCCTTCGGGCCGCGACCGCCCTGGACATCCGGGTGCGGGCCTACGGCGGGCCGGAGGGAAGCTGGCTGCGCTTCTGGGGTTCGGCAAGCCTGGACGAGGGGGAGCGCATCGACTACTCGCTCCCCCTGAACGGCCCCAGGCCGTCCTTCACCGTGTCCTGGGAGGACACACTCGGACAGGCCGGGGCCGTCACCTTCAAGGAAGCACAGCTTCCCTATCCCTTGCCAGTCGTGGAGGGGGAGTTGTGTGACCTGCGTATGACTTCCCTGGGCTGGACGCCGGGAGCCGTCAACGGCGTCATCGAGTCGGAGTGCGCCGCCGTCGTCGAGGAGCCGGTCGAGCTTCAGACGGTGGCCGGGCACGAGAGCGTCACCGAGACGGCCCTCATGGACGCCGGGGTGACGGCGATCTCCGGGACGGTCGCCGCAGCCACCGGCGCGTCGCAGGCGAGCGTCCCCTTCGTCCCCAACGGCGAGACCCGCTTCCGGCTGCCCGTCGGGAATGGAGAGGCGATTCACGGCGTGACCGTGGACGTGAGCCTTGAGGCGTCCCTTCGCATCCCGCTTCCCCCGCTGACCATGCTCACCCACCACCCGGAGCGGACGGAGCGCCGCACGAAGACGGTGAGCCTGTGGAGGCCGGGGACGAGCGAGACCGTCAGCGAGACGGTCGTCATCGAGAATCCAGACGGAACGACCACCGAGCGCGTCCTGTCGGCCACCCTGTCGATACCCGGCGAGACGGTCCACCGGGACGTGACGCTGACCATAGTCCACCCGGAGCACGTCAAGGCCGAGACGGTGGAGCGAGAGCCGCTCGCCCGCAGCCGCCAGGAGCATTTGAGCCTTGCGTCCGGCGTGGGATCGGACGAACTCTACGCGGTCCTGGTCGTGCCGGAGCCCGAGCCGGAGGAGCCGCCCGCAGAGCAAGAGCCCGCAGACGACATGCGCAGCTGGTTCGACCTGCTCGGATGGGAGTGGCCCTGGTGAGGCGGGCCGCGACCCTGTTGCCGCTCACCGGCGCGGCCCTCGTCCTCATGGGGGCCGCGCCCGAAGAGGAAGCGATGCTTCACGCCTTCGACCGCGTGCTCACGGCGATGGCCTACGCGGGCTCCGGCCTGTGCTTCTTCGCCATCGTCTGGGCGGGGTTCGTCCTGATGGCCGAGGGAGCCGAGGAGCGCGGCGGGGGCAGGGCAAAGACCGCCGTCATCATGGCTGTGGTCGGCCTGGTGCTGGTGCTGTCTGCCAAGGGCGTCGCCGCCCTCCTGAGCCACGGCGTCATCCCGTCCTTTCCAACACCCTAGAGAAAAGGAATCGAGCGAATTGAAGAAGCTGCCTGAAAACGCGAAACAGACCGAACCCAGGCCCCTGCCCGAGCTGCCCCTGTTCTTCATGCTGTCGCACCTGGACGACGACGGGCCGGTGCGCCTGGACGGGGTGAAGCTCGGCGTCTGCGAGGTGATGGGGCTGGAGATCGACGAGCCGAAGCTCGGAGCCTTCGCCGGGGCGCTCAACGCCCTGGACTTCCCGGCGCAGCTTCTCGTGCGCCAGCACCCGCCGCGCCTGGAACGCCTCAGAGAAGACCTGCAACGAGCGCAGCCGGACAACCTTCCCCCGCAGACGCGTGCGGCCTCCGAGTCGCTTGGGCGCCTGCTCACCGACCTTGAGGCCCGCGACGGCATCCTCGACCGGCGCTTCTACGCCGTATGCGAGTTCGCACGGGTTGACGACCTTCGCGGCCTGCTTGCGAGGGCCGGGCTGTCCGTCCACCCCCTGAGAGGCCGACAGCTTCGGATGTTTTTCGTATCGGCCGCCCAAGGCGGCTCACCGTCCGAGTTCGACGAGGAGACGCCCGTCGAGGCGGAGATCAACCGCCGCGACATGCGCGTCGGAGACCGGCTGGTCCGCTCCCTGCACCTGGGCCGCTGGCCCCGCTCCCTGGCCCCCGGCTTCCTGCAAGGGCTGATGGCGGCAGGAGCGCCGATGGACCTGTCCGTCCACGTCGGCCCGATACCGGCTGAGCAGGCGGCCCGCACGCTGGAGTGGCAGAAGGTCCGCTTCGAGTCGGCCCAGTCCCTCTCGTTCAAGCGGGGACGCACCATGTCCCCGGAGGCGGAGATCGCCCTGGAGGACGTGACCCGTCTCAGGGACGAGGTGCAGAGGGGCAGGGAGCGGCTGTTTCACGCCTCGCTGTCCGTCACCCTCCACGCCAGGGACGAGGCGTCGCTGAGGGAGATGACCCAGCGGGCGAAGGCCCACTTCGCCGCCACGTTGGGCAAGCTGGACGACCTGGCCTTCCGCCAGCGCGAGGGGCTGCTTTCGACTTTGCCCCTTGCCCTGAACGCCGTCGCCGAGTGGCGCACGCTGGACACGTCCAGCATTGCCCGCCTCTTCCCCTTCTCGCCGCCCGACCTGGACACCCGCAGCGGCACCCTCTACGGCATCGACATGCGGGCCTGCTCCCCGGTGGTCTACGACCCCTGGGACGGCACCCACCTGAACGCCAACACCGCCGTCCTCGCAAGGTCGGGCAGCGGCAAGAGCTTCGCCACCAAGCTGGGCGTGCTCAGGGGTTTGACGAGAGGCGTGACCGCCTACGTCATCGACCCGGAGGGCGAGTACGCGGACATGGCCCGCGCAGCGGGAGGCAGAGTCCTCTCCCCCGGAGTGCCGGGCGAGGGCATGAACCCCTTCGTCATCGAGCGGGGCGACTCCGAGGAGATGCTCCAGCGCATCGGCAGCCTGAGAAGGCTCATCGAGGTGATGGTGGGAGAGAGTCTCGGCGCGGAGCGCAGGGCCTCCCTCGACCACGCCCTTGCGGGCTACTACGCCCGGCCCCGCGAGCGAACCGGCTTCAGGGACTTCTATGACTATCTACAGCGAGACGAGGAGGGCGACCCCGGTCTGGCCCGCCTGCTGCGGCCCTTCGCCACCGGCAGCCTCCGGCACCTGCTGACCGACGAGGGCGACGACCTGCTGGGCAACGAGGCCCTGGTCACCGTCTTCGACCTGCGGCTCCTCGAACCCGAGCTCCGGCCCGCCGCCGCGATGGTCTGCACCGAGACGGTGTGGGCCGCCGCCGCCCAGGATCCCAAGCCCCGCCTGCTGGTGGTGGACGAGGTGTGGTCGATCATGCAGCACCCGGAGGGCGCGGCGTTCATGGTCAGCATGGCGAAGCGGGCCAGGAAGCACCGCCTGGGGTTGCAGTTCATCACCCAGGACGTCCAGGACCTCCTCTCCGAGGACTCCTCCCGCACCATCACCGGCCACTCAGGAAGGGCGCTCCTACAGAACGCCGCCTTCAAGCTGCTCTTGCAGCAGGACGCCGCGGCCATAAGCACGGTGGGCGACGCCTTCGACCTGCCGCAAGACCTACAGCGTTGGCTGCTCTCGTGCCCCAGGGGAGACGGGCTGCTTCTGGCGAAGGGGCACCGCTTTCCCGTACGCATCGAGGCCACCCCGGAGGAGACGGCGGTAATCGAGTGGAGGCCCGGAGCGCACAGGTAGACCGGAGAGCACGCAGTCAATAGCCCGTAGAGGAAGGAGTAGAGCATTGAAGCTGAACACGAAGAACATCCTGTTTGGACACGACGAAGGAGAGAAAAACCCCGTCCTGCTGGCGGTGACGCCCCCCAGGACGGGAGAGCGCACCCTGCTGGGCGTGGAGAACCTGCTCCAGTCCATCGCCGTCCCGGAACCCTTCTCCCTGGAGCTGGCCGGGGACATGGACGGCGTGACCCTCATGGCCCGCTGCCTCGACGACCGGGTGGTGCGGGGCCAGCTCTCCGCCCACTACCCCCAGGCCCGCATCCGCAGGGTGGACCCCGGCGACGATCCCCTACGACTCGGAGAAGGGGAACAGGCGTGGTCGATGACCCTGCGGTCCGACGGCCCCGAGTACGTGCCCCTGCGCACCTTCCGGGACGACGACCTGCTCGACCCCGGCTCAGACCCTCTCATCGCCCTGATGGGGGCGCTCTCCGCCCTCAACGAGGGGGAGCGGGTGGTGGCGCGGCTGATGCTGCGCTCCCTCGGCCCCGACTGGTCGCAGGGACACATGGACAAGGCCCACAAGCGGCCCGGCATGGAGCCGCGAGAGCCCGCCTACACCATCCAGACCAAGCCGTTGCAACTGGACGGGGTGACGATGGCGGTGCTCGGCATCGGCGCCCTGGCCGCCCTCAAGGGCTACCTGTGGGTGCAGGACGGGGAGATATGGAAGGCCGCGCTCCTGGGCCATTGGCACGGCCCTGGGGCTGGCCGCAGGCGGCTGGGCGTGGTGGCGTTGGAAGAGGGCCAGAAACCGCGTCGAGGACCCGATCCTGATAGGGGAGAAGGTCTCCCGCATCGCCTTCGACGCGGAGATACAGGTCACCGCGTTGCTGCCCGCCGACACGGGACCGCATCGCGTTAGCGAGCTTCTCGGGCCGGCGGCCGCCGCCTACCGCCACTTCGACAACCCCGCAGGAGCGCGGTTCAGGGTGGGCAAGGTCCGGCCCGCCGCGCCCGACCCGGACATGCTGGACCCCGCAGGCCCCGGCCTATTCGGAAAGAGGAGCGTCCTGGGAGTCCGCGAGGTCGCCTGCCTGTGGCACCCGCCCGGAGCCGGTGACGAGACGCCCCTGGTGGAGCGCTCCGGCGCAAGAGGGCTCATCCCCACGGCCAGGGGAATCAGGGGGGGAGCGCTGGTGGGCGACACCACGGCCGGCAAACCCACGCCCGTCCACTTCCCCGACGACCTGCTCAGGCGGCACCACCTCTACGTCGCCCGCACCCGCATGGGCAAGTCCACCCTCATGCACCACGTCGCCGTCCACAAGATGAGGGAGAAGGCGGCGGGCAGGGACCCGGACGCCATCGTCGTCATAGACCCCCACACCGATCTCGTGGACGGCATCCTCGAACACGTCCCCGAATCGCTCATCGACCGGGTGCGGCTGATCGACCTGTCCGACGCGTCGCGCTCCCCCGGCATCAACCTGCTCGACACCCGCGTCTTCTCCGACCGGGACCGCACCGCCGACTCGGTGGTGCGCGTCGCAAAGGGCCTGTGGGAGCAGTGGGGTCCGAGGATGCAGTCCATCCTCGAACAGACCGTCAAGACCCTCCACGAGGCCAACGAGCACCCCGCCACCGACGAGCGCGAGCAGCACACCATCCTCGACGGGCTGCGCCTGCTGTCCGACGACCCCTACCGCAACTCCGTCCTGGCGAAGGTGACCGACCCCTACCTGCTGGAGTGGTGGGCCAGGGACTTCGGGAGCTGGCACCGCCAGTACCGCGCCGAGGCCCTCGCCCCGGTGCAGACCCGTCTCTCCTACTACGCATCCTCCAAGCGGGCGCGGGCCATCCTGGGCCAGCGCCGCTCCACCATCGACCTGCGGGAGACCATCCTCGACGGCGGCGTCCTCCTGGTCTCCACCTCCCAGGGAACGGTGGGGAGGGACGTGGCCGCCCTGGTGGGCGCGTCCCTGCTCAACCTGGTGGACGCGGTGATCCGTGAGCAGGGTAGCTTGTCCCTTAGAGAGCGTCGCGGGGCGCTGGTGATCGTGGACGAGATGCAGTCGATGCCCGGCGTGGACTACGAGTCGATGCTCAGCGAGCTGGGCAAGTTCGGCGCGTCCTTCGTGCTGGCGACACAGAGCCTGGCCAAGCTCGAAGACCTCTCCCGCACCATGCGCGACACCCTGCTCGCCAACGTGGGATGCCTGGCCGTCTTCCAGGTGGCCGGGTCCGACGCCCGCCACCTTGTGTGGGAGCTGGGCAAGGACCGGGTGACCGAGGAGGACGTCGTGTCGCTCCCCGTCCACCAATGCTACGTCAGAGCCACCGTCGGCACGGAGCGGATGGACGCCTTCTCGATGGAGGTGAGGAAGCCGGAGGTGGGAGACCGGGAGAGGGCAGGCCGCATCCGCAAGGCGGCCTCCGCCTACACCGTATCGGCCCAACAGCTCGGCTACGGCGAGGCCGAAGGCCATGGGAAGGTGCACGAGTTCCGCAGGGGCGTCGAGGCCCTGAAAGAGGACGAGAGCCCCACGACGGAGCCGAAGAAGAAGACTCCCCACGGCCCGGAGCGGTGGAAGCGGACCAGCAGGCGCAGGGCGCAGAGGAAGGAGGGTCCAGATGAAGACCACCGGAAGTGAGCGGGAGACGCTCAGCCTCCTTGCGTCGTGCCCCTTCATCGACCGGCTGGAGCTGGCCGCCATATCCGGCTCGTCCAGGAGCGCGGTCTATGAGGCGGTCGGCGGGCTGGAAGACCGGGGCTTCATCGCATACATCACCCACGCGGCGGACCTGATACCGCCGACCCGCCGCTACCGCCTCACCGGCAAGGGGCTGCGCACGCTCGCCGAGGCCGAGGGCTCCACTCTCGACGACCTGCTGCGCTCCCGCCCCGTCTCCGTCAAGTGGCTGCGGCTTCTGATGGACCGGCTCGACGCCCTCGCCGTCGTCTACCGCCTGGCCTCGACCGTAGCCAGCGTGGCATACCCCGTCAGCCTGCGGCTGTACCGAGCCGGACCCCTCGACTCCGCCATGATCCTCCCCGAAGGGCGCACCGTGGGGATCGTCAGACAGGGACACGCCGCCGACAGGACGGGCTTCTCACGGCGGCTCTGGAAGCTGCGAGACGAGCCGCGACCCGGAACGGTCCTCGTCCTGGTCACCGACGAGGTGCGGCTGAGACACGCCCGCAAGATGCTGCCCCGCACCGTGGAGGCGCTACTGGCCCTGGAGCGGGACGCGGCCCTCGCCGGACCCGAAGACGAGGTATGGCGCCCCGCCGCCTCCGGCCCCGCCGTGGGCCTGTGGAACGCCCTGGGGCAGCTGGCTCCCGGAGGCAGGCTTCCGGAGGAGGACCCGCCCTCGAAGGCGGACGTGCCCGGCGACGACGCGCCGGACTCCGACCGCGCGCTGCCCGTCCTGCTCAGGCCCGCAGAGAAGCGCGCCCTCGACCTCATCTTCGACTGGCCCTGGATGCTCCGCAAGGAGCTGGCCAGCCTGATGGACGTCTCGCCGCGCCGCGCTTCCCAGATCGTCAACCCCCTCGAAGGGTTCGGCCTCGTGACCCGCCCCATAGACGGGAGCGGACGGCTCGCCCTCACCGACCGGGGCGTGGCGCTCCTGGCGCGAAGGGACCGCACCTCCGTCGCCGTGGCGAGGAGGCGGTGGAGCGTCGCCCCCGTGGACTATGAGGCCCCGCTGGAGTGGCGCAACGTGACTGGCGGCAGGAGCAGGCAGCTTCTCAGGAACATCGAGCACACGGCAGCCGTCCACGCCTTCGTCGCAGCCCTCGCAAGGCAGGCCCACGCCCTGGGGTGGGAGCTGGCCCAGATCGACCCGCCCGGGAGCGCCTCACGCCACTTCAGGCACGAGGGCGGCGCTCGCTCGGTCAACCCCGACGCCTTCGGCGTCCTGCAAAGAGGCCCGGCGAGCTGGAGCTTCTTCCTGGAGTGGGAGCGCCGCGCCGTGCGCCCCTCGACGATGGCGACCAGGCTTGCTCCCTATCTGCGCTACTACTCATCCCACATTCCCATCGACGACCACGGCGCGAGGCCATCCGTCCTCATCGTCTTCGACGACGACATCGCCGCCGCCAACTTCCTGAGAGTGGCGCGGGACGAGATGGACCGCACCGGGGTCAGAGTCCCCCTGTGGGTCTCCCACAGGAAGGCCATCCACGCGCTCGGCCCGTTGGGACGGGCGTGGAGGACTCCCAGCGACTGGGAGCCCGCCCACGTCCTCCTGACTCGCTGAACACCCGGCACGGGGCGTGAGTGGAGCGGCGGCTCCCGCCCCGTCCTGAAAGGAGGTCATAAACAACATGGCAACGAACCGGACAGAAGAACCGAGAGGCCGCCGGAGGCGGGGCGAACGCTCAGCCGTGCGCCTCGACACCCAGGCACTCTGGGCGCGGCTGGCGCTGCTGAACCGCTCCCAGAACTGGCTCGCCGACCAGATAGGCATCAGCTCCGGCTACATGTCCAAGCTGGTCACAGTAGGCCGCGCACCCTCCGGCCGCATCCGCCAAAGGATGCTCCAGGCCCTCGGAGTGGAGGACTTTCACGAGCTCTTCAAGCTCGACGAGGAGGAGGAAGACCAAGATGGAAAACCATGACGACTCGCGGCACGGCAACGGCGAGGAGGCCGGCATCATGATCGCCGGCCGCATCGCGCCCTACCAGAGCGGCGTCCTGCCCAGGGACTTCCCGCAGCGCCTCGAAAGGCTCCGGGAGGCCAGCGGACTCACCTGGAACGCCTTCGCCGACGCCATCGGCATCGACAAGAAGCGCGTGCACAGGTGGCGCAAGCGCAAGAAGGACGTCAAGAAGCCCGTCAAGCCCGCCAAGCCCGACAGCGGAGGGTTCTACGCCCTGGTGAAGATAGCAGCCCTCATACCGGGGGGCCTCGACATCCTCATGGGCGAGGGATTCCAGCTGTACCTCTTGCAGGACTGGCAGGACCGGCAGGACTGAGACCCTGATGTCATGCCAGCCCACCCATCGCGGGAGCGTTCGACGCGACGCCTTCCCGGACGACTTTCCCCAGGCCCTGGAACGCTTCAAGAAGGCTTCCGGGATGACCTGGGACGAGATCGCCTGGCTGCTCGGAACGACCACCGCCACCCTGTGGCGATGGCGAAAGAAGGGGATCAGGCCCAGCGCCCACTATCTCCTCGCCCTACAGGACCTGGCCGTCGGCATGGGACTCGGGCACATGCTGCCCACCATAAGAGTCATAAACGTGCCCGCCCACGGTCCGGGGGACCGCATCCGGGCTGAATAGGACGCGGGGGCCTGCGCAGCCCCCGCAGAGGACAGCTCCTCACCTTCACCAACGCTCGCACCGAGGTGCGAAGGGAGTACGACCGCTAACGAGGCAAACACGAAAGACCGGCGGCTTCCGAAAAAGCCGATGGGGTGAGCGCAGGGGCCACCTGCGCCCCGCGACTGGACCGATGGAATAGACCTATATGAAGGATAAGAAGAGACAGGACAGACGGGGGAAGCCCCACAGCGACGCCTCGGAGATCGGCGTGGTCAGGGTCTTCTCCAACCCCGGCCCCGACGCCGAGGACCGGCTGCGACGCCTCTTCTCCCTCCTGGTCAAGTACGCCACCCAGGACAGGGAAGCCGCGCCGGAGAAGGACTCTCCCTCAGACTCCCCGCATACGGGGGACGGCAGCGAGGAGGAAGGCTGATGCGGTCCCCTCGAACCCTGACCGTCATCAGCCTCGGCGGAGGCGTCCAGTCCTCCGTTATGGCGCTCATGGCCAGCGAGGGCGCGTTCGACCGCGTCCCGGACTGCGCCATATTCGCCGACACGAAGTGGGAACCTCCCTCCATCTACGTCCACCTGGAATGGCTCGGAAGCCAGCTTCGCGTCCCCCTGTACGTGGTGGACAACGGGCGCAGTCTCCGCGAGGACGTGAAGGCCCTCACCAATCACTCGGGCAGCCCCCGCTACATCGACATCCCCGTATACCTCAAGGGTAGTGACGGACAGGGCGACGGCATCGGGCGGCGGCAATGCACCGACAGCTACAAGATCAGGCCCATCCGCAGGAAGATACGCGAGCTGCTGGGACTCAGAAAGGGGCAGCGCGTCCCCGCAGGAACCGCCGTCGAGCTGTGGCTGGGCATCTCAACCGACGAGGCCATCCGCATGAAGACCTCACGCGACAGGTGGATCGAGAACCGCTACCCCCTGATCGAAGCGGGGATGTCCCGGAGGGACTGCCAGGTGTGGTGGAAGGAGCGTTACGACAGGCCGCTGGAACGCTCGGCCTGTGTCGCCTGCCCCTTCCAGTCCCGCCGGAGATGGGTCGAGACCAAGCGCCGGTGGCCGGAGCTGTTCACCGAGGCGGTGGAGATCGACGCCAACATGCGCGACAGGCTGGCCTTCGCCAAGGAGCCTTACCTCCACCCCCTGCGAATGCCTCTCGCCCAAGCGGTCATGCTCGACGAAGCGGAGATGGGAACCGATGGGCAATCGGACGGGTTCGGCAACGAGTGCGAGGGTCACTGTGGCGTCTGAACGGCGCGGCAGCCCTTTGACGCCGCCACGCCAATCAGGTATGATTATGCGTACAGACAAGTTGGCCCGGCGATGCTGATAACACCCCGGGCCGCGGCGCCACCTGAAGGAACAGGTGATGCAAGTAGCATTGTACTACTCGCAGACCCGCTCCCGACAGGAGGCGGGTCTTTTTGTTTCAGCGGCATAAGCGATAAGGAGGCGATCATGGCGAAAACCAGGGCACAGCAACAGCAGGCAACCGGCCAGAGGGCGGCAATCTACGCCCGCGTATCGGACAAGAGCCAGGACGGGGACGACAAGACCTCCATCTCCGAGCAGATAGGCGAGATGGAAGCCTATTGCGAGGGCAAGGGGCTGAATATCACCGCCCGCTATCAGGAGGTGGGCAGGGGATGGTCCAAGAAGCGCCCGGAGTTCCAGCGGATGCTGGCTGACGCCAGGAGCGGACGCTTCGACACCATCGTATGCTGGAAGTCCGACCGGCTCAGCCGGGGCATGTACCCCGCCGCAGCACTCATGGAGGTGGTCGAGGCCCACCAGATCAACCTCGAAGCCGTCATGGACGCCATCGACATGAAGACCTTCGGCCTCATGGCGGCGATAGGCAAGATAGAGCTGGACAACTTCCGGGAGAGGGCCTCTATGGGCAAACGGGGGACGGCCAAGCGGGGGCGCATCCCAACAGGCTCACTCCCCTATGGCTATCGCACCGGAGACGATGGCAGGCCGGAGATATATGACGCCGAGGCGGAGATCGTCCGGCGCATCTTCCGCCAGTACGTGCATGAAGGGATGGGTTCGACCTCCATAGCCTGGCAACTCATGGATGAGGGAGTCCCCGCGCCCGGCTCCGGCAGGCGGTGGCATCAGGCATATGTCCATACTCTGCTGAGGAATACGGCCTACAAGGGCACTTGGAGCTATGGACAGACCAGGCAGGTCTTGACGGAACAGGGGAGAAAGGTCTACGACCAACCGCAGGACACATGGATACAGGTGCCGGTTCCGCCGCTGGTGGACGAGGAGACGTGGGACCGGGTGCAGGTCCTCAAGAAGCAGCGGTTGAAGCGGTCCAAGAGGAACACCAGGGAGTTCTATCTGCTGCAACACGTGCTCAGGTGCGCCGAGTGCGGGCTGAGCTTCATGGCGAAAGCGAACAGGTATACCAGCACCAGACACAAGGGCAAGGTCTACAGGTACGAGTACCCCACTCCCCTCCGGTACTACATATGCAGTGGGATGCAGACGCACCGCCTGCGCTGCCGGAGGCTCCCCTACATCAGGGCGGAGCGGCTGGAGGAGCGGGTCTGGAGCGAGGTCAAGCGCGTCCTTCAGAACCCCGATCTGATCGTCACGGGCATCGAGGCCCTGGACGGCCGGGAAAGCGGTGAATTGGAGGAGGAGATCACCCAAGCTGAGCGTGGCCTGCGGAGCGTTCAGATGGAAGAGGACCGGGCCATCAGGCTGTTCGTGTCTGGGAAGATCACCGAGGAGCAACTCGACCTTCAGCGCAAGTTCATCACGGAACGGCTGGAGAGCCTCCGGGCAAAGCTCGACGACTACCGTGCGCGGGAGGCGAGCGGAGCCGAGAAGCGGGCGTTGATGGAAGCTGTCCTTGCGTGGGCCGGAGAGGTTGGCGAGGGCCTGGACGAGTTGGCCCCCGAGCAGCGCAGGGATGTCCTTCAACTGGTCGTGGAACAGGTCATGATCGACCGGGACAACAACATGAACGTCACCCTGGCAATCCCCGTCGATGATTCTGTTGCGGTTGCTTCATCGTCATCAAGATTCGCTCCAACATCCTCACCGAGGGGAGCATCACCGAGCTGGTGAGGGCTGTGGACGAGGAGATGGACGGCATAGCCAGCGAGCAGCGCAAGAGGCTGGAGACCATCGACACGGAGCTTGAGGACGTGAAGCGCCGGCTGGGCCGCATCTGGAACGCCATCGAGACGTCCGACATTGACATCGCCGACGCCTCAGACAGGGTCAAAGAGCACCGGGAGCGGAAGGAGCGTCTCGAGGATGCGGCGGCGGACGCCAGGGCGATCCTCTCCCAGCGCAGGGCGCACCTGGACGACGTGAAGACTATCTCCGCCTACGCCAAGGACATGAAGGACTTCCTCCAAGAGAGCGAGCTGACCGAGCGCAGGTCCTTCATTGAGTCCTTCGTCAAAGAGATCATCGTCATTCCCGGCGACGCTCTCATACGCTATACCATCCCCATTTCTCAATCGACACAATAAACTTAGCTACTCCTGGGCGGTCGATCTGAAGAGTTCGGGTAGGAAATGAAGCTGAATCTCCCAGCTAGTTGTTTTGGGGTGTAGAGCGGAGTCTGCATGGCGAAGAAGTAATCGCAACGAAACTCTGCGGTACTCGTGAGCGGTGGGCTTTGGACGGAACCGAGGTTCAAACAAGCTTGACCAGTTCCGAAAGCTCTATAACCCTCCCTCGTCAACAGTTCGGCTGGATAAGAAAAAGAGGTATCCTCAAAAAGTGTGTAAACAGTCAGGCGGTGTACCCTCTGTCTGAACAACACGGGCTCAAGGCCCGAGAGAGGAGATACACCGCCCATGAGGAAGGAAAGCACTGGGAGTAGGTCGGAGTCAAGGCCGGAGTGGGAGCAGTTGGAGGATTGGGTGCGAAGCCAGGTCCAGAGGCTGATCCAGGAGTTGCTGGAGGAGGAGGTGACGGAGTTTCTGGGAAGGGCGAAGTCGGCGCTCAGATCCGACTCGGACTCAGATACCGGCTATCGGAACGGATACGGCAGAGCCCGGAGGCTTACCCCGAATCCACCGAAGGACACCGATGGACGGCGTGAGGAAAGCGGAAGGGGGGTGAGGGAGCTACAGGGGAAATAGCCTGGGTTCCATTTGGGGTAGGGAGGTCGGCGGACGGTCTTCATCGCCGCACAGGGGCCCCTATGGCCGTCTGCGGGAGCTGCGATGCGCGGGATGGCGAGAGAATACGCAGCAGGGAACTCTCTCGGACCGGGCTGGCACGAGTCTGCGGGGATCTTCGGTTGTCCGGTGGGTGGGTCGGTCGCCGACGGTGCCGTCAGGCCGGGAGTGGAATGGCTCGCAGCCGGGCCAAGGCGCGGCTGAACTTCTCAGCCCAAGGCCAGCGATCCGGAAGATGCAGGGTCAACCGGCGTGCCGAGCGGGTGAGCCGTCCGGCCAGGGAGAAGAACCGCCGCCGGAGGGTTTTGGTGGTGGCTATCCGCTCTCCCAGACCGATCCGCGCCGTCCAGCGGGCCAGGTTGTGGGCCATCGTCTGGACGGCCAGCCAGGCGCCGTTGGCGGCGAAGCGGCCCGAGGGGAGATGGTTCAGCCCGACGCCGTACTTGAGGTCGCGTATGGTATTCTCGATCTCGGCGTGGCGGCGATGGTCAGCCTCCAGTTCGAGCAACTCCCCGTCTCGGTCGGTGATGAAGCCATGATAGCTGTATTTGGCGAAGAGGGCCAGTTGGGAACCGGGCGTCGGCTTCACCCGCCGGACGATGAGCCGTACCGGCGCGGCGTCCGCCTCGGCCTGGAAGGGGGTGCAGGTGGTCTCGGCCACATCGGCGGCACCGTCCATCCAGTAAGGAATCGGCGTCCAGGCATCTTCGGGTATCGCCTCGATGAGATTGTGCAGGCTTTTGTGCTGGCGGATGGTGATGGAGAAGCGGACATCCATCTTGCGGCAGACGGATACCACGCCATGAGTGTAGAACCCGCTGTCGGCCCGTAGCGTGAGTCGTCCGTTGGCCCCGGCGTAGCGCACCCGTCCCACCGTCTCCCGCAGGAAGTGGGCGGCGCCGCGGGCGGTGTTGGCCCGGCCCTCGCGCAGCCGGGACATCAGCACGTCTCCGGTGCCGGCGGCGATGGCCAGCAGCGGGTGGTAGCCCCGCTTGCCGGTATAGCCGTGGTGGCGGGCGCCCTCCTTGGCCAGTCCGTAGGTCTCGCAGATGGTGGAGTCCAGGTCAATGGTCAGGGGCCCGTCGCCGGGTCCCGCCCCGGCCTGCCAAGCCCGGGCCAGCAACTCGCGGCTCACCCGGTCGAGTTGACGGACGTGGCCCCACCGGAAGCTGCGCAGGAAGGTGCCCAGGGTGGATGGCGCCTTGACCGTGCCGCCCAGGGTGCAGGCCGTCCCCCCGGTGCGCAACACATCGGCGTCGTCAATGCAGTCGCCCCCAGCCAGCGCAGACGCCACCAGCGTCATCATCTTGTCGCTCGTGTTCGCCCGCCCCGGGGCATCGCCCAGGTCGAGGCGCTGCCGGACGAGTTCGGGCAGGCCGAGGTGCCGCGCCAGGGTGGCCGGAAGGAGCAGCCCGGCATTGGCCACCAAGCGGCGGTCGTCGAAGGTGATTTGGATCCGGTCGGGGTGGTTGCGTGGCAGCATCTACTGGGTGCTCCTTTTCCGGGGTCGTTTTTTTGCTACAAAACCATTATCCCAGAAGCACAGGAGCGCCTTCTTGCCGCCTCAGGACGCTAACCCGACGCCCTCCTTCGGTGGATTCGGGCTTACGCTGAGTTCGGGAAGGATACAGCTGAGGCGGCCGCGAGTCCGCGATACCGAGGAGCAGTTCGAGAGCCGGCTGCTGCCGCTGTTCGTCAACAGGACCAGGAAGATTGCTGAGCTGATCCCCGAGCTGTACTTGCACGGTCTATCCGAAGGCGACTTCGATCTGGCTTTGCGGGGGCTGCTGGGAGAGGACGCACCGGTATCGGCGAGCACGGTGGCCCGGTTGAAGTCCAAGTGGAACGATGAGCTTGCCCAATGGCGCAGCCGGCCCCTGGATGACCTCGAAGTGGTGTACATGTGGGTGGATGGAGTCTACGTCAAGGCTGGTCTTGAGAAGGAGAAGGCGGCGGTACTGGTGGTGATGGCGGCCCTGAGCGACGGGAGCAAGGTGGTGGTGAGCACTGTTCCCGGATACAGGGAGTCCACAGAGAGCTGGTCCGAGGTGCTCAGGGACATCAAGCGCCGGGGCTTGAGCTGCCCGAGGCTGGTGGTTGGAGACGGACACCTGGGCATCTGGGGAGCTCTGCGCAACGTCTATCCGCAGGCGGCTGAGCAACGCTGCTGGAACCACAAGATCGGAAACGTGCTCGCCAAGCTTCCAAAGCGACAACAGGACCAGGCCAAGCTCATGCTGCGTACTATCCCCTACGCGCCGACTCGGACGGAGGCTGAGCGTCTCAGGACGGTGTTCACCAGGTGGTGCGGCGACCACTCCTACGAGGCGGCCTCAGAGGCCTTGGAGCGGGACTGGGACCGCATGGTCACCTTCTATGACTTCCCAAAGGAGCACTGGGGGCACCTTCGCACGACGAACCCAGTGGAATCACCCTTCGCGGCCCTTAGGCTTCGGACAGACGTCGCCAATCGCTACAAGAGGGTCGATCGGGCGATAGCGGTGATCTGGAAGATGCTGATGGTCGCCGAAGGACGCTTCAGGCGTCTGAAGGCCCCTGAGTTGATCGAAGACGTCTACCTCGGTGCACAGTATGCGGATGGAATCGCCATTGAATCAACGGCTGAGATGGTCGCCGCCTGATGTCGTTTACACACCTATTGACGTAACCTCAAGAAAAACAGGCTTGCCTCACTGTTGGTTCGAGTCTTCTCAGGTGGACTTGTCTTGACAAAATCGAGAACCGAGGCCGATTCGCGTCTCACGCCGTCCGTTGGCATAGGGACGGTGTAAGCCAGCGTGGCCTCGGTTCCCAATACGTCGATGCGCTCCACGAAGTTGCGGATGAGCGACTTTCGCTCAGGGAACGAGCCAGCCTGTAGTAGCTCTCGGAAATCTGCCACATACCCCTTGATCTCCTCGGTAGAAGGCAGTTCCACTCTGCGCTGTTGAAGTTGACCGGCGGCGTTCTCACGGGCTGCCGCTAGTTGCTCTTCACGATGCCTGAGAGAAAGGATGCGGGGCGCCAGGGCCTCCAGAGTGAGAGCGCTCGTCTCAAGGGCCTCGTGGTTCTTCTCAAGCCGCTTCCGAACGTCCGCAAGCTGGGAGTCTATCGAATCCAGCCTCCCGGCCAGCTCGCCGGCCACGACGTCGATCTCCTCAGCAACCGCTGTTACTAGCTCGACGATGGTTTCCTCGGTAAGGATTCGTTCCCTGATCCTTTCGACGATGAACTCCTCAACCCTGGGTGCATTCAGGTAGCTGGCCTCGCAGGTGCCCGCGCCATCACGATACAGCGTGCCGCAGATGTAATAGGCGAACTGGCCACTCTTGGCTCCCTGACCAATGTAGGACCTGCCGCACACGCCGCACTTCAGCAATCCGCTCAGCAGAAACTTGCTACCCACTCGGCCGGGCTCATGAACCGTCGGCGCACGGTCTCGCAAGCCCCTCTGCACAGTGTCGAACATCTCCCTCGAAACCAGGGCTGGCCACGCTCCCTCCACACGCACGGGGTCGTCAGCCTTCGCTCCTTTCGACGTTCTGCCCCAGACGGCAGTGCCGGTATAGGACTCGTTGGTCAGCAGGTAATGGAGAGTCCCCTTGAGCCAGCGCTTGCCACGATTTGTGATGCCTCGGTCGTACAGGGCTTTGGATATTTCTTTGAGGCCATTCCCACGCAGCGAGCTCTCGAATATCTCCTTCACCACCGGAGCGTTGGCAGGGTCGACCTCCAAGGTGGGACGCTCCTTTGCGCCGTCATTGACCTTCACCCTCCTGTACCCGAATGGGGCCTTGGGACCCATGAAGAAGCCCCGTGACGCCGCCTCCCGCATACCCCTCGTCACTTCCTGGGCCAGATTCTCGCTGTAGAACTCGTCCACGCTCTCAATGATGGCCTCCATGAGCTTGCCTGTCGGGGAGTCGTCGGCGTGCTCGGTGATCGAGACCACTCTCACGCCCTTGCGCCGCAGCATGGACTTGAAGGCGACGGCGTGCTCGCGCTTACGGGTGAATCTGGAGAATTTCCAGACCAGGATTTCCTTGAAGGGGGCCTCGGACTTGCTGGCCTCGTCGATCATCTTGCGGAACTCCGGGCGGTCGGCGATGCGACCGCTCTCGGCCTCGTCCACGTACTCTCGGGCGACGATGTAGCCGTTCTTCTGTGCGTAGTCTCTGAGCGCCCTGAGTTGGGCGGAGATGGAGAGGTCCACGTCCTGCCGGTCGCTGGATACCCTGGCGTAGAGGGCCACGGGCGTGTAGTCGGTGTTCTGGTTCATGGGTGCGTCCTCCTTGCTCATTCCTGGTCGTTCCGGCGGGCCTCGGCCCGTTGGCGGCGCTCTTGCCGCAGCCACTCCCGCTCCTCCATGTACAGGCGGATGGCCTCGCGGAGGAACTCGCTCACGGTGCGGCCGTCCTCCTCGACCACCTGCTGCACCTGCTCGGCCAGCTCCGGGGGCATGGAGAAGGTGATGGCCTTTCGGGTTGTGGGCATTCTCTCTTTTTGCCTCCAAGAGTATGACAGCGTTATACTCTTATCATGAACGAATCGGCCCGGCGCTGTCAAGAGCCCGTAGCAGAGGGCTGGGGCCGAAGCTAACCCACCAGGGAGGGTCGGCGCGGGGAACATCAGGCCGTATTGGTTGGTCGATGCTCGTACGCGGCCGCTATATCATCTACGCTTATCTCCCCTTTCAATGCGGCCTCCTCCATGCCTTTCGGGATACGCATGAACGGGGCGACCTGTATTCGTCCTTCGAATGGGACTCCGTTATCATCCACGCCAGAACCGGACATTAGGACGCGATACATGGTGTCTTCGTTCAAGACCGTGATGTGGTGATGAGACAGTAGGTTCCGTATCTTATATTCGAGATACCCGCACTGTTGGTAAAGTTCTGGGTAGCCGACTTGCTTCCCGTCGTACGCCTTCAGGTTCCTATGGATCACATTACTCAGCCTACCGTACTCCACGACCGCTTCAGCCCTCGTTAGCCAATCACCCTCAGGACGGTTGTGAGTATCCCTGAAATGGCCTTGCGGCCCCTCGACGTTCTCTACAATCGGAGTCGGATAGCATTGAGGATTGATTCTCTCTAGCCCCTTCAGTATGAGGGTTGGTCTGTACTCTCCCCTCAGCCCGCGCGCCAGCTCAGGCATCTCCTCTGCGTTCGCAATTACGCACGCGACCGCTATGTCCTCGATCATCATTCGCAATTGCAGACAAATGGACTCAATCATGAACGTGGATACTTTCCCCATAGATTCGGCATTGTCCATGATCCAGTCAATGTGCTCCTTGCGCCCTTTGATGGTCTGCATTACGCGGGTGTATTTCTGGATATCCATTTATGCCCAACTCCTTAGCCTATTGACATTGGCCAGAATGCCGGAAGTCCGATCCTTAGCTATCAGCACCATATCTGGACTGAGTGCACCTACGTCCAGACTCGTCAGTACCGTCGCTTAGGTGGCCTTATGTTGCAAATGCGACTCCCGCGGGACCGCGCTTGCATGGGATGACCTCGACCGGCGTTGGGATCACCCACTCGGCCGCGGCCCTTGTCGTTCCTCGCGCACATGAAGAGCGTGCCAAGTAACGCAGCCGTCGTTCGTGGAGGTGCAAATCCACGCTTGGGCCTGGAACGAATCGTCATCGATCTATCTCATCTCTCGTCACAACGTCTTCGTACCTCAAGAATTGAGTCTCATATATCCTCCGGATGGGGCCATTTTGAGGATACGCATGCAGTTCGATGAACAATGCGTAGATCAGTGGCATCAGCGGCCACGGAGACAATGAAATATCCTTGCCTCTTGGCTCCCAAAAGTATCGAGTATCAGTAAGAGGATCGTGCCCCGAGTGCTCTAATATCGACTCTACGGATTGGGCATAGTGCCAGGTCCAGGACACTCGATTGTGCAAGATGTCTTTGTACTTCCGCTCCACAGCACGGCGCCTCGGGCGGGGTAGTCTCCTGAACAGGCCATGCAAGTTATGGCTATAGCCGAATCGTCTGTCCGAGTCGTCTAGGGCATACTTGAGGAGAATCTCCGTAAGATACAGGCCAACTATTCGCTGGCCTACGTGGAATCCGAATTGACGAGGGTCTTCGGAATCGTGCGGACAAAGCACGTTGAAGTACTCAAGCAATCCCTCAAGCCAGAACTTGGCAGGCGTAATCCGCCTATCCTCACGTTCTGTTTCGTGTCGAGGAGGATCCTCTTGATTCTTCAATGAATCATCAAAGGAAATGAACCTAGTGTTGTAACGTTTTTTGAGGGGCTGGCCTTCAGGGTAGTTGTGCAAAGCTATGCATAGCGCATATATGGGTATGCTGAGACCGGTATTGAAGAACAGTATCGACGCGTCATGAGGGCGGTCCCTCTCCCAGAAGTAACGCGAATCCGTCATAGGGTCTTCCCCCAGATATTGAAGGAAGGACTTGACCGCTCTCTCGAAATCCCAAGTCTCGGAGACCATGTCCGATAGGAGTTGGCTGTACTTACTCTCGACGGCGCGGCGGTCCGACTCGGGCAGTTCGCTGAACAGATCATGCAAGTTGTGGCTACGGTCATAGGGTCTGTGAACATTGTCCAAGGCGTACTTGAGGAGCATTTCCATGAGATACAAGCCGATGACCTGGCGGCCCACGCCGAATCCAATTCGGCGAGGATCGTCTGGTCCGTGCGGAAAAGAGGCATTGAAGTAGTCTAGAACGCCCTCTAGCCACACCACTGACAGCATTAGATTGTTAGCTTGGCTTCCCACTGTACATCTCAGTAAACTGATGAATTTGCGGTGAGTCCTTGAGCATCCGATATCGAGTTAGGGACAAGCTAGTGGCTGGCTCCTGTCTCACCGTCCCCGACCCGCGACACCCACAGGACCGCGCTTGCCTGGAATCACCTCGACTGGCGTCGGAATCAACCACTCTGCACCGGCCTTTGTCGCTCCCCGCATCCGCCCGTCCTGGGCCAGCTTGCGCACCCTGCGGTCCGACACGCCCAGCCGGACAGCCGCCTCTCGCACCGTGACGTTGGCGACATCGTCGTCGGGAGCTTCTGGCGCCAGCTCGAATTCAACGGGGCACGGCACCTTGAGCGTGCTCATGTCGTGGATGAGAAACCCGATGACCTCGCCGTCGTCGTCCAGGCGCTTGAGGATGCGCTCATCGTCGGTAGGCGTGAAGTATCCCTCCCGGAGTGCCCACAGCACTTCAAGCATGTCACTTTCGTGGTCGTAGGAGATAAACACCTTCCTGGTCGCCATGCTCACTCTCCTTTGATGCTTCTAGCCAGGTAACCGGTGAGGATGAAGGAGTAGTCGGCCTCCCGCTTCACCACAAGGCAGGTGTAGCGGTTCCTGCCCCGCAGGTCCGGGTAGAGCCGGTAGTAGAGCTGGACCGCCGGGCTGGACCTGGAGGGGCTCACCGCGTCCGGGCTGGCGAGGGTCTCGGCGAGCTGGCGGATCTGGAAGGCCATTTCGGGGTGCCTTCGCAGGATGTGCCGGAGCCGTTCGTCGGTGAGCCGAACCTCGTTTCCGCGCTCGTCGGTGAAGCGGGGCGCGCCGGTCGACATCACCAGATACCGTACCGTAAAGTATACCGCGTCATGGCGTCGAAGGGCAAGAAACAGCCCTCCAACTCCACAATGTCCCTCACGCCGGTTGCCGAACCCGTCCCACTGAGCTGGACTCCTCCGCACAGGCTGAGGACGATGATCGTTGGGGAGGTCATCAGTTCACCTCCTCACTGCCGTTGTCCATTGGAGGACAGTCCTTGGACTCGAGCCGTTGCATGTGTTTGCGGACGACCATCCGGGCCAGGATGCGAATTCCCTTTCGGTACTTCTCACGCTGCTCCGGTGTGTAGGACGACCTCGGCCGGTTGGCCGACGTTTTCGGGACACCCTTGGCGGGTCCCTTGCGTCTCTTCTTTCTCTTGGTATCTTTCATACTGCGTAGTCTCAGCGGCGTCTGGTGGGCCGCTGGCCTCTCATTACGGGATTGCGGCTGGGCCGCCGGAGCCGACGGAACGGGCGAGCGCCGGCGGCATCCAGCCGTCTCAGGCCCCGCCGTGCCGCCGTTGCGCCTGCGCCCGGCGGGGCCGCTTGTCTAGCTGTGCTCCTTGAAGAAGCTCATCTGGAAGCTCTCGGTCACGAGGATCGCCATGCCTCCGGGCATCCGTGCTGCGAAGCGGAAGAGGGCGTGCATGGCCCAGCCGCGGGGCTCGACGCCGTTGCGCCACCGGTGGGCCAGCTTGGGGTCCACGCCGATGGCCCTGGCGAAGGCGGCCCACGTGAGGCCGCTGGCCTCCTTGAGCCGTTCGAGGCGCTTGGGGAAGTCCTCCGCCAGCACGGCGGCCTGGAGCGCCAGGTCCTGTTCCTCGTCGAAGGTCTGCTCCGTGATCCCGTCGAAACGGGACGAATCGTTATGGTTCGTCATCTCTATCCTCCATCGTGAAGAGTTGGTCGAAGTCGTCGAAACCCAGGGCCCTGAGCATCCGGCGGCGAATGCGACCGGAGGGTGTGCGCCCCGCGTTGACCAGCATCGAGATGTAGCCGGGGCTGACCCCGACCTCCCTGGCGAGCCAGTTCTGGGAGCGGTTCAGCAGCGTGAGCCGCTCCCATAGGGCCGCCGTGTTGAGCCGGACAACGGTCCGTCCACCACGCCTCCGGGGGCCTTTCTTCTTGTTGTGGTCGTCTTGCGAATGCATGGCTCTCAGCCTTCCTTTGGGGAAGGGAGCGCGAGCCGTCGCGCCGCTTCCCCGATGTCAGTCGTTGGTCATTGCGGCGGCATGGCCTGGGGGGACTGCCAGTCGTCCGGGGCGCGCCATGCGCGTCCCAGCGGCCCCATCTGCTCGATGGCGGCCCTGTGGGAGACCCACAGGGGCACGGCCACGCCTCTGGCCTGCATCTCGTCCCGCGCCAGGCGCAGGAAGTGGGTCTGGACGATCTCGTCGTCGAAGACGATGAGGACCGAGGGCCGGGTGCCGTGGTCGTCGGTGGGCCGGTGAGAGGAGAAGTAGCGCAGATAGGGGGCGAGGCGCTCCGACATGGTCGAGGGCCGCACGGCCCTCCGCTCCCACTCCAGCAGGAAGGGCCACGTGGTCTCGCCCTTTCTAAGGACGCCGAAGGCGTCGGGGTTGACCGAGCGCATCCCGTCGCCGTGCTTGAAGTGTCGTGAGGCCCTGCGGGGCGGGTCGACCTGGGAGACCTCCCAATCCAGGAGGCCCGCCTGCACGGTCATGGCTGCAAGGAAGGAGTGGACGGCTGCGGTGTGCTCGACGTTCCTGAGCAGCTGGCGGCTCCTCGCGCCGGTCACGTTGTCCCAGACGAATGGGGTGCCGGGGAACAGTGGAGCGGCGCTCCACCGCTTCTTCGCGACGGCCACGGACGTCCGGTCCCTGCGGGCCAGGAGGGCCAGGGCCCGGTCGGTGAGGGCCATGCGCCCGCTCCCTGCGATGGGCCGGGTGACGAGGCGGAACCCTTCGAGGGGCGTCACCAGCTGGGAGGCCCTGGGGACCGAGACGGCCAACATTCCGGCCAGGTCCGTCAGGGTGATCCAGGGCCAGTCGGAGATGAGGTCGAGGGCGCGCTTCTCGGCGGGCTTGAGGGTGGCGGGCAGCAGATAGTCGGGGACCTTCCACCCCGGACCCTCGACGGAGAGGTCGGCTGGGACCGAGACCATCCGGGGCTCGTCCTCCTCGGGAAGGAGGCTTCCCTTCTCTATCCGGTCGAGGACCGAGCGCAGCTCGACGGAGGCGCTGACCGCGGGCGGGCTCCACACCGGGTCGTCCGGCGACGCCGCGACCGCCTCGCGCTCGAGGGCGAGATAGAAGGGAACGGGGGCGCCGGCCAGCGTCCTGCGGACGTGCCTGAGCCGCACGTCGTCGGCCATCAGCACGAGCACGGCTCCGGGGAGCGGCCCCTGGCGCAGCCTCCACATCCGGTTGGAAAAGCCGGTCCTATCGGCGGTGAGCCCCTGCCTGACGATGCCGACGGTGCGGCCGCCGGGAAGCTCGACGGCGGCGTCCAGGGTCGAGGCCCTGTACCACCGGAACCGTATGGGGTATGCGACGCCGGAGACGGCGGCCGCCAGCCGGTAGATCGCGGCGAGGGAGTCGAGCCGTCCCATCAGGTTGCGCCGCCACTGGGCGGAGACGGGGCGGTCGCGGACAAGCTCGTCCAGGGAGGCCTCCTCCTCCTCGGCCAGCCGCCCCAGCCCGGCGGCGGTGAGGTGGAACCTCTGGGTCGGTGAGGGGAAGAGGGCGGTGGCGTGGGGTACGGCGGCGCAGAAGCCGCCCGAGTCCAGCTTGTCGACGGCCTCGTGGACCGCGGCCTTCGACCAGCCGGTGACGGCCACCATCTCCGTCCGGTCGAGGAAGGGCATCGACGCCAGGGCTCGGAGGGTCTGGGCTTCACATCCTTCAGTTCTCATTGCTCGGCCTCCCCTTCCGCCGCGTCCTTACTGGCGGCCTTGTCTTCCGTCTCCCCGCCGTCCTTCTCCAGGTCGGCTGCGCGGTCCTTGAAGTCCCGGACCTTCTTCTGGGCGGCGGACCCGGCGTCCTCCAGGTCCTGGGCCGTCAGGGTGTATGCGGAGGCAGCGCTGCGGATCTGCGCGGCGACGGCGGGGTCTCCGTCCTCCGGCTTTCTGACCATCATCGAGAAGGCGGGCATCCGCTCGATGCCCACGGTGGCGCGGACGTAGCAGTGGTGGACCGGCAGCGACGTGATGTCGTCCTCGGTCACCCGCTCCTTGCCCAGCTCCCACACCAGCTGCCTTGCGTCGCTCCCGGCCACCTGGAAGACGGCCAGGCATCCGACGTTGGCGAGGAGGGTGTCCCGCATGGTGCGGGAGAGGTCGTCGAGCTTCGCGAGGCTCTGGGTCGCGAGCACAAACGACGCCCCGAACTTGCCCAGCTCCGAGAGCATCGACTCGTAGTCCACTCCGGGCATGGACTGCATCTCGTCCACGACGACAAGCGCGCCGCGCCGCTGGCCGAGTGAGACGCTCTCCTGCTCCCGTATCACCGAATCGACCAGGTTGAGGAGGGATGCGCCCACCAGGGCGGACACGTCCCTCCCGACGGCTCCCTGGGCGGTGGAGACCAGCAGGATGCCGCCGCCCAGGATGGTGTCGCGCAGGTCGATGGTGGAGCGGCGCTGGCCCAGGATGGCCCGCGCCCGCTTGGAGGATGCGTAGTAGGAGAGGCGGGTCTGCACGGGGGCGAGGGCCTCGGCGCGGTACTGCTGGTGCCAGCCTCCGAAGTCCCTGGCCCACCATTCAAGCAGGTAGGGGTCCTCAATCCTCTTGAGCACGCCGTCCCGGAACTTCCTGTCGGACAGGAGCTTCAGCCCGTCGAGGATGGTGTGCTGGCTGCCCTCGTCCGTCTCGGGGTGCTCGTTGGCTTCATGCAGCGTCTTGACGGTCTGTTCGAGGATGGACTGCATCCTGGGCCCCCACTGCTCCCACAGGCCCTTTGCGACGCGCACCACCGAGTCGGCGGTGCGGTCGCGGTCGGTGAAGATGCGGGTGTCGAGGAGGTTGATGCCCGGCGCCCTCCGCTGGTCGGCCAGGTCGATGAGCCGCACCCGGTCTATGAGGGACTCCGGGACGTGTTCGAGGATGCCCGCCACCAGGTCTGCGTGGGGATCGACGACGACGACGGCGTCGTTGTCCCTGCCTTCGGCCTTCTCCCGCATCTTGTGCGTGACGAGGTGGTGCATGAGGGTGGACTTGCCCATGCGGGTGCGCGCCACGTAGAGGTGGTGCCGCCGGAGCAGGTCCTCGGGGAAGCGGATGGGCCGGGGCTTGCCCGCGGTGGTGTCCCCCACCAGCGCGCCGCCCCTGACGCCCTTGGCGAACGGCAGGAGCGCCCTCGCGCCGGACCGCTCCACCAGGGGCGTCTCGTCCCCCGCTCCGGGCGGGTGCCACAGGCAGGCGATCTCGCGGACGCCCAGGACGCTTCGCCCGCCGAACAGGCCGGGGCCTGCGGGGTGCATCATGTCGGGGTCGGTCGCGGTTGGCCGGACCTTGCCGACCTTGAAGCGCGCCCCGGCGGGGTTGTCGAAATGGCGGTAGGCGGCGGCCACCGGCCCCAGGAGCTCGCTGGCGCGCTGGGGTCTCGTCCCGGCGGGTAGTATGGCGGTGACCTGAAGCTCGGCGTCGAAGGCGACGCGGGACACCTTCTCCTTGATGAGGAGTGGGTCCTCGACGCGCTTGCGGGCCTTCTTCCAGCGGTGCCATGCCCAGCCGCCGGCCGCCAGCCCCAGGGCCGAGCCTATCCCCAGGAGCGCCGCCTTCCATGTCTCGCCGTCCTGCACCCACAGGTAGCCCTTCAGGGCCGCAAGCGCGCCCAGGCCGAGGACGGCCATCGTGATGCCGTCCATCTGCAGAGGCTTGGTCTGGAAGGTGTAGGCGGGCTCCCTCGGCTCCATGCCGGGCCGCTTGTGGGCCTTGTCCAGGTGGGGCTGCGACCAGTCGGGGCCGAGGGAGCGCAGCATCAGCTGCGCCACGACGCGCTCACCCTTGTTGATGTTGGAGAGAGCGCCCATCAGGGCGATGAGGGGGTCTGAGCCGGGATCGAGCAGGTCGTCGTCCCTGAAGGTCCTCAGGGGCACGTACTCGGGGCCGTCGGCCCGCAGGGTCATGCTCCACGCCTGCTCGCCCTCGCCCATGCACAGGGGATCGTCGTCCGGGTCCACCTTCCGGATGCGGGCTTGGGGATAGTGGGCGGAGAGCTGGCCGCGCACCACCTGGTCGTCGAGGCAGCGAGCCATCAGGGTCACGCCGTCCATGTCCCCGGCCAGCTCCAGGGAGAAGGGCTCCGGCACCGCGATGGAGCCGAGCATGTTCTCCACGCCCAGCAGGGTGCGCTCCCCGGCGCGGGGCGGCGTCACCGTCAGCAGGACGGGCTTCTTCTCGGTGTCGTTTCCAAACAGGATTTCCTTCGGGTTCAGCTTCATGGTGTTATTCCTTTCTCTAATGGCGTCCGGGCGTCCACTCGATGACCGCCGTCTCCTCCGGGGTGGCCTCGATGCGGACGGGGAAGCGGTTGCCCTTCGACAGCAGCAACCCGTCCCCCCTGGGGCACGACAGCAGCCATCGCTGTAGCTCGACGGGCAGGTCGAAGGCGTCGCCGACGGTGCTGATGGCGGCGGCGTCCTGCTGGAGGAGCAGCTTGAAGGCGGCGTTCTGAAGCAGGGCGCGACCGGAGTGCCCGGTGATGGTGCGAGAGGTGTCCTCGGAGAGCAGGTCCTGGACGTCCTGGGTGATGAACTGCAAGCCGAGGCGGTGCTTGCGCGCCCGCTTAGCCATCGACACCATGAAGGCCGCGCCCTCGGGGTGCTGCATGATCGACCACACCTCGTCGACGACCAGCAGCCGGGGCTTGGGGTCCTGGGCGGCCGCCGCCCACACCGTCTCGGTGCAGACCATCGCGGCGGCGGGACGCAGCTCCGGCTCCAAGAGGTGCAGGTCGAAGACCGTGACCAGGGCCTCGTTGCCCAGCAGGTCGTCGCCCTCGTCGGAGAGCAGGTGTCTCAGGCTGCCGGTGGCGAATGGCCTGAGCAGCCGGGCCAGACCCGCGTCGCCCGCCTCATCCTCTTGCAGATACTGGTAGAAGTCGCGGAAGCCGGTGCGCTCCCGGGGCTGGGCGTAGTAGCCCGCCAGGGCGTGGTCCAGGGAGGCCCTTCGCTCCGCGCCGAGACTCTCGCCCACCATGACCTCGATGAGCCGTCTCAGGCTGCCGATGCGCTGGAGAAGCTCCTCCGAGTCCCCCTTGTCGATGACAAAGGGGTTCATGCCCTCGCCGGGCACGCCGGGGGAAAGCACCCTGCCTCCAGCGGCGCGGGCCATGTCCGCGTACTCGCCCTCGGGGTCGATGACGTAGGCGGTGATGCCCCTGGTCAAACCCCTGAGCAAGCCGAGCTTTGTTGCGAAACTCTTGCCGCTGCCCGACCGTGCGAGGACGGCGGTGTTGGCGTTCATGTGCGTCCCGTCCCAGGGGTCGTAGACCACTGGGGAGCAGGCCCGCATGTCGATGCCGTAGAGGGTGCCGCTCCGGGTGTCCAGGTCCGGCGGCGAGAAGGGGAAGAGCCGGGCGATGCTGGACGTGTCCAGGCTGCGCCACTCGGCCACGGCGTTGAGGGCCAGCGGCAGGGTCGAAAGCAGCCCCTCGCGCTGGCGGAAGGCCAGGTCGTCGAGCTTGCCGAGCGTGGCCCCGAAGTGCGCCTTCGCCCGCTGGGTCATCTCCCTCAGCGACGCCTCGTCATTCGCGTGAAGGGTCACAGACAGGGAGGCGTGGAAGAGCCGCTCGCGCCCGCGCTGGACCTCGTCGCGGAGACGGGTGATGTCCTCCAGGGCGATCTCCGCCTCCGGGGACATGGTGCGGCCCCGCTTGAAGGAGAGGGACTGGGCCGACTCGAAGCGCACCTTCTGCCACTCCAGCGTCCTGGCCGCCTGCTCCGCCGGTATCGGGCCGACGTGGACGGACAGGTCCATCGGCGCGCCCGCCGCCATCAGCCCCTGGAGGAAGCCGGGGGCCAATGACCGGGGCCACTTGCCCAGGTGGAGGGAGCGTGTCAGATGCCCGCCTATGCGCACGTCGCGGCGGCCTATCTCCACCTCGACGGGCGCGTCCTCGTCGAACTCGGCGGGCGTGCCGCCCAGGGCGGCTGCCGCCAGGAACATGCGGAGTTGCCTGCCCTTCAGCGGGTGGACGGAGAGCCCGGCCCTAGCCAGCAGGCCCCGTAGGTCGTCGATGCGGCCGACCTCGCACACGGCGTAGAAGCGCCGGTCGAGGATGCCGTCGCGGGCCTCAAGCTCGGTGAGCAGCCGCTGGAGGGACTCGGCGGCCTCCCTCGTCTGCGGGGGTAGGTCTTTCGGCTGGGCCTCCCGAAGGTCGTCTCGCAGGCGTTCCAGGCGCGGCGCGTGCTGCCTGATGAGCAGCTGGGCGGGGAAGTCCAGGGCGTTGAGGGCGCCGGCGAAGGCCCCCAGTTTCGGCTCGTCCAGCTCCAGGCCCATCACCTCGCACACCCCCAGCTTCACCCCGTCCAGGCGCACGGGCCCGTCGTCGTCGAGGTGGGACAGCATGAAGAACAGGGGCAGCGCGGGCGGGAGCTTGGGAGGGGCCTCCGTCGTTGCGCCGGGTGCCGACTCCGTGGGGAGTCGGCCCTCCGGCATCTCCTGCGGAGCGGCGGATTCCCTTGGCGGCGTCTCCCCTCCGCGTCTCGTGATTCGTGCAAGCAGCTTCTTCAATTCGCTCGTTTCCTTTTCTCTATGGGGTTGGGATTGATGGGATGACGCCGTGGCTCAGGAGGGCGGCGACGCCCTTGGCCGACAGCACCAGGACCAGGCCGACGACCGCCATGACGACGGCGGCCTTGGCGCGTCCCCCGCCGCGCTCCTCGCCTCCCTCGGCCATCAGGACGAACCCGGCCCACACGATGGCGAAGAAGCAGAGGCCGGAGGCGGCGTAGGCCATCGCCGTGAGCACGCGGTCGAACTGGCGGAGCATCTCCTGCTCCTCCGCCGGGGCCGCGCCGGTTGTCGCCAGCGCAGCACCGGCCAGCAGGATTGCCGTCAACAGACTCCTCACCAGGGCCACTCCCATCCCAGCAGGTCGAACCACTGGCGCAGGCCGTCGGCGGGCTCCTGTTCGGCGGGCGGCTCTTCCGGCTCCGGCTCGGGCAGGACCAGCACCTCGAAGGGGTCGTCGCTGCCAATGGCGGAGGCCAGGCTCAAGAGCTCCTCGCGGGTGCGGGTGATGGGCGACCGCTCCACCGTCTCGGCCTTAACGTGCTCCTTGTGCAGGACCTCTACCGTCACCTCCTTGGCGATGGTGGCGCTGGGGACGTAGGCGTAGGCCGTCGCGGTGGCGGACGCCGTGGCGCCGTCCTCGCAGGTGGCCGTCGCCGTCTCACTGTCGGAGTCGCTGTCCCCCGGGCGATGGAGGTGCACGGTCCTGGTGACTTGCTCCGTCCGCTCAGGGTGGTGGGTGAGCACGGTCAGCGGGGGGATGGGGATGCGGAGGCCCGCCTCCAGGCTCACGTCCATGCTCACGGCGTGAATCGCCTCGCCCGCGGGCACGCCGAGCCGGAAGCTCGTCTCTCCGTTGGGGACGAACGGCACTCTCGCGCTCGACGCTCCGGTCGCTGCTGAGACCGTCCCCGTGATTGCCGTCACCTGGGCGTCCATGAGCGCCGTCTCGGTGACGCTCTCGTGTCCGGCCACCATCTGAAGCTCCACCGGGTGCTCGATGCGCGTGACGCACTCGGACTCCACGACGCCGCTGACCGCTCCCGGCGTCCAGCCCAGGGAGGTCATGCGAAGGTCGCACAATTCCCCCTCCACGACCGGCAGGGGGAAGGGAAGCTGTGCTTCCTCGAAGGTCAGCGCCCCGGCCTGACCGAGGGTGTCCTCCCAGGACACGGTGAAGGACGGCGCGGGACCGTGGAGGGGAAGCGAGTAGTCGATGCGCTCCCCCTGGGCCAGGGTCGCCGAGCCCCAGAAGCGCAGCCAGGCGCCCCCCGGCCCGCCGAATGCCCGGACGCGGATGTCCAGGTCCGTGGCGGCCCGAAGGGTGACGGCGGCGCGGTCGCCGGAGACGGTCAGCGCCTCGACGAATATCCTCCGTCCGGGGACGGGTTCCTCGACCTCGAAGTCGATCTCGTCCCGCCAGTGGTCGTCGGCCAGGGCCGACTGCGGGACGGCCACGGCAGCGGCCATCAGGACGGCCAGGGCCACGACCGGAATCCAGCCCATGCGGGGCTTAAGATTGCTCGTCTCCAGCGTCTCGGACCGGTGGTCCTGGCCGTGGGGGTTCCCGCCGTCCTTCCCCCTGCGCTTGCCGAACCAGCGCATACGCCCGTTGCGGCGTTCCTTGCCGTTGCGCCGCTTCCTGCTCTTGCGCAGCCTCCCCATGCCGCGCCCGACGCGTTTCGCCATCAGGCTCACGGGGCCGGGGCCGCTCTTGACGGGCTGCGCCGGCGCGGGCGGCTCGGCCCGCACCAGCTGGGACACCGGCCCGGCGTAGCGCCGCGCCCCCAGCCGGTACTTCAGCAGGTCGGCGGCCACCAGGGGCAGCCGCCGGCCGCCGATCTTCCCCACCACCATCGCCACCCCGACCAGTCCGAAGAGGACGGCAAGGGCCATGCGCACCTCGGAGGGGCCGACGGGGGCGTAGCGGTAGGCCCCGTAGGACAAAGCGAATACGGCCATCACCGCCACGACCTGCGGGAAGGTGAACCCAAGCAGGACCTTGTCCTCGGCCTGAACGTGAGTCGGTACCTCGTGTTCTCTCATGTCTTTCTTTCCTCCCTTCTCGCGTCCGCCTAGCTGTCGCCGGCGTCGCCGGCGTCCGGGGCTTCCGGCTCTGGCAGCACGTCGTCGATTTCGATTCCCGGGTCCACGACCGCGTTCATCACCAGCTCCACGACGCCGTAGGCGACCAGGGCCAGGACGATGCCGGCGAGGGCGGTCATCATGGCGCTCTTGCCTCGCTCCATCTGGTTGGGCGCTCCGCTGGCGGTGAGGTACATGTACGCGCCGTAGATGAAGAAGCCGACGCCCACCGCTCCCACGACGCCCAGCAGGATGCCCACCAGGTTCGAGATGGTCTGTGTCAGTTGTTCCATTGCTATTGCTCCTTTCTGCCGCCGGGCGGGTCTCCCACAACCGGCGTTCATCGCTTCGTCTTGTCTCCTCGGTGACTCCCCGTTATCTGCACATCGCTGGTCCTCCGTCGTGTCGTTCGCAGGCGCGGGTCTCGTCCGCGCCGTTGCGTTGTAGTCGTGTGGTGGGGCTACTCCCCGCTGCTCCTGGGCTCGCCGCCGCCGTCTCCCCCGCCAGCCGATGAGGTCGCCATCGAAGCCGCCGAGCTGAGGCCGCTGGCGGCGGCCGAAACGCCCGCGCTGGCCGCCACCGCTCCCACCGCCATTCCTCCCGGCCCTCCCGCCGCGCCGCCCGCCACCAAGCCGATGGTCCGGGCCGACCGCATCAGCGACGAGGGCAGGTTCATGCCGAAGTAGAGCATCGAGAGCCAGGAGTCGAAGGTGCCGTGATTGCCGAGCATCGACGGGACGCGGGTCGCCATGTAGACGAAGGCCAGGGACATGAGGAGCTTCCAGATCAGGTCCTGCACCGGCTCGAAGGCGGCGATGGCGGCGAACTCCTTCAGGAAGCCGAACCCAAGCGCCAACGCGATGAGCTGGATGGCCTGCTGGAACACCGTCGTCATGAAGAGGCGCAGCCAGTGGCGGCCCCAGCCCGCCGTGTGGGGCAATATCCAAAGCCCCAAAGCGATCGGGGCCAGGGCCAGGAGGATGTCGATCAACGCGAGGCGCAGCACCATCTGGACGATGACGTAGAGCACGAAGAAGCCGTAGACGAGGTAGAGCACGGCCAGGAGCAGGGCCATGCCCACGCTCCCGGCCTCCACCGCCGTCATCAGGGTGCGAAGCGTCGAGCGGAGCATGTCTCCGGCGGTGACGTTCAGGGAGACCGCGATAAAGCCGGACACGGCGTCGGCCACGTCCAGGACCAGGGCGCACCACCAGAGGGACGATGCGGCGGCCACCAGGCCGAGCACCAGGCGGGGGACCATCTCCCGCCAGCCCGCCTGCTGGCGTCCAAGATGCTCGGAGACGATGAGGCTGAGGCCCATCCAGCCGAGGATCACCACCAACGCGCCCGACGTGATGGCCCAGACGACCATCCAGGCATGGCGCACCATATCGTTGGCGTAGGTGAGGTCGGGAGGGGTGCCGGTGAGGATGTCGCTCATCTGCCGGATTCCCTCCGGCAGTTGTCGGCGTCCTCGCCGCTGGCTCGCTCAACCACGCCGCAGAGGGTCCCGTGGACTCCCTCGATCATCCAGCCGGCGAAGGCCCTCGCCCAGCGTCCGGGGTTGAGGGCGGAGAGAATCTTGTCCCAGATGCGGCCCGGCTGGTAGATGGGGACGACGGCGTAGAAGTCGCCCCTCAGCCCGTCCTCGGCCGTGGCCAGCATCACCAGCAGGTAGGCCCGGTCGCGGTCGAGGTCGGGGTGTTCGTCTAGGTCGGGGTACTCCCAGGAGTACTCCCAGCCGTCGCCTCTCTTCTTCTCGCCGCCCTTCACCCGGTACATGGCGCTTATCCAGTCGCCCGTGTCGGCGTCCCGGACGGCGTAGAAGAGGTCCGCGATCTCGCGGTCGAAGAGGGGCCGGGCGACGAACTCGCCCTTTTTCTTGCGCTCGACGAAATCCCGGTCGGCGTTGACTAGGGTCAGCTCGTCAGGCGGGGCCTGGGCCCGGGCGACTCCGCTGGACGGAATCGCCACCAGCGCCGCCAGGAGCAGCGCGGATGCCAGGGGAATAAACCGCCTGAGTGACCGGAGTTTCGATTTCAGCGCCATCTCGTCCACCTCTCTGCCTATTGCCGCAAATCAACGATTCGCAACTTCTGCAACAGAGTGTGAACAAACGAAATGACGGTGGAAACTGCCTGGAAGGGACGACATTTTTGTCGCCCCTTTTGAGGTTCTTGGCAAAAGACACCCTCCCGTGCAGTATGGGGGCTGTACAAGAAAACGAAGTCTGTTGCGAAGTTGTCTGTGAGGGCACGGCAAAGCTGAAACAGGAACAAATGGGGCCGAAATGGCGCAGAAGTTGTGAACACTTGGACTTAAGTCCCCAGGTCGGCCTCTCTCCGCAAAAAGGGGCGCAGCGGGGCCGCATGAGAGTGGGGCAGAATCGGGTCGGAATCCCGCATTTCGCCCTACAGGTGGTCCACATGGCGCAGCCCGTGAGAAATCGGGCCTGGGTCGGGGGCGAGACCGGGGACTAAGGCCGGCGCAAGGAGGAGGGCTCATGGAACCGAAGAAGGACGTGGTCGAGAAGGGCAGGAGCGTGCGGGACATGCACCACCTGCGGCTCATGTCGCTGTTGCAGGAGCTGGAGCGCGACAACGGGCGCAAGAAGGCGGCCGAGGTCCTGGGGGTGGACCGCAGGACTCTGGACGCCAGCCTCGACGAGGGGGTGCTGACGCGGCGCATCCGGGGGGCGCTGGAGAAGGCGCTCCAGTCGGGGGTAGGCTCCGCCGCCGCTGAGCAGCGGGACCGCAACGACAGGCTGGCGGACCGTCTGGAGGACTTGGAGGGCGGCTTCGAGGAGCTTGGCAAGGAGATGCGGGAGAACAACAGGGCCAGCGAGGACAGAGACAGGGCCATTCGTGAGGAGCTGGCGCAGGGGTTGCGCCAGCGGGAGCGGGAACAGGTGGAGCGGAGGACGGCGGGGGACGCCGGGGACGAGGCGAAGGCGAACGACGCCGGCCCTCAGCCCAGGAAGAGGTCTTCGCTCAGGCGGGAGTACCCCGACCTCGTGACGCTGGAGTCCGCCGAGGACGACGAGGACGTGTTCGGGGATGTCTGGCCCCTGATCGTCGAGTGGCGGGAGCTGAAGGCGACGCATCCCGACGCGGGAAAGAGCCTGTCCTGGCTGCGCACCGAGGAGCGTTTCCTGGCGTTGGAGCTGACGCTGTTGGAGGGGCACGGGTTGACGCTTCCCCCGGCGACGTTTCCGCTGCGGGGCTTCGACCGCAACGGGCAGGTCAACTGGCGGAAGACAGCGCTCTCCGACACGCGGAGGGCGCTGAGAAAGCGGGAGCTTCTGCACACGCTGACGCTCAGACTCTTGTGGAAATAGCCCGGCGGGTTGTGCCCTCCGTCTTCCAGTGAACTTCCGTGAAGTTTTGTGAACGATGTTGGCGTGGACTGCCCGAAAGCCTTCACAACGGGTCTTTGGTGGGTAATAATGTCTGCACTGTTTGGCTTTCAACCAAGGTTTCCGACCATAGAAACCTGGGGGCGCGATCCCTGTTGCCCGGGTCTGACTTGACGGATGATTCGCTCTCTGAAAGGTCTCCCACGAGGGAATTGCTGCCGCTGCGGATTTGACGTAGCTCTCCGCAAGCAGCACGGGCCGAAACGACGAAGTTTGACGTAGGTCCTTCGTCCTCGGTACACGTCCGGCGGTTGGAGTTTGACGTAAGTCCTTCTCCCGCTGGGCACCCGTCCGGTGGTTGGAGTTGATCGCTTCTCCCGCTGGACACTGGTCTGGCGGCTGTGGTTGATCGCTTCTCCCGCTGGACTCTGAGGATGCAGCGCCTTCTGCGCCTCGTCCTCACCCAGTCGGTCGGAGTGCGTCTTTCGCCCCGGCCGATTCAACATGCCTGCGGCACGACTGTCTCACAGCCAGGGCCGCAGCTTCGACACGCGCCGGTCTGCGACTGAGAAGCAGGCTGGCCGCTTCACGTTTCGCAGCTTTCCCTCAACTCGGACGGCATCCACCCTGGGCCGAGCTGCGTCTTCTTTCACCCCACTCCGCCTTCCGCGTTCGACATGCGACCGTGGGCGGAGTGCGTCTTCGGAACGGAGTCACGGGTTCAACGGCATCGGCATACCAATCAGCAAGGAGGTACATGGGCATGGACGAATCACGGACACAGGACAGGACGGAAGGAGGCCTCGACATGACGGCACTGCAAGAGGGCATTCGGCTTGGTCGGCGTCGGGGATGCGGAGTGCAGACCATCGGCGACCGCGTGGTCGTCAACCCGCGCTTCCGTCTCGCTGCCCAGAGAGACGTTGGCGGCAACATCATTGAGACGGTCAGGCTGTCTCTCGAGGTCTGCGGCTGCGGGTCTTCCTACGCTCGGCCAGGGGTGGGCTATGCCGGGCCGGACGGCTGGTATTGCAAGCGATGCGGGCAGCTCCACACGCTGGACGAGGGGGCAGCCGTAGGCGACGCAGCCCACCTGAAGCCCGATCCCGCGCTGGTGAGAGAGTTCGACACGCGGGTCCGGGTGTCCCTCGACTGGTCAACCCCTGAGGATCTGGAGGCCATCCAATGAACGCACACGCAAGCGAAGGAGGAACGGACATGGCGGAACAGTACGTGGGGCCGAGCGCAATGCGGGTCGCCAACCTGCTGCCGCACCGGGTCAGCTTCGAACGGGGCTGGTTCTGGACGACGACGGCCATCTGTCACGGCGGAAAGTCGGACGGGCTGGCGTTCCGGCAGCGACCGGACGGCAACGGCATCGAGGTCAAGTGCCACACCGGGGGCTGCTCGGCCGGCGTGGTGATAACCGAGCTGGAGGCGCTCATCGGGCTGCCCATCTGGACGGCCTACGCACAGGTGCAAGACACCCCGGTCAAGGCCCCTGAGAAGCAGCCGTGGTGGAAGCGGAAGCGGGTCATGGTGGCCGGGGCGGTCGCCTGGTCGTTGCGGCGCCGCTGCTGACGCTCGACGTGGAGCTCTTCTTCCTGAACCTCGTCGGGCTGGGCATCGGGGCGCTGCTGCTCCGGCGGTTCATGCCCCGGCGTCCGGTAGGGAGGGTCCGTCGCCGCTGACGACGGGGCCTCCGGCTCCCTCATACCCATCCCAACTCAACGCAAAGGGCCGTCTCCCATCCGGGGGCGGCCCTTCTTCTTTGCCCGCAAGCGGGCGCAGATCGGCAAGGCAACAAAGCAAAGGCACTAAGGAGGTGCACGATGACGACGGCAACACTGGCAACTGGAACTCGGTCGATGGACACGGTGGACAGGCCCCGGCGCAGCCTCGAAGAGCTGGTCGACCAGCTCATGGCGGCGATGGGATTCAAGGAGGAGGAGCCGGAGACGGCATCGGCGACGGAGATACCGAGCGTGGCCAAGAGCGTTCACGAGGCGCGGCGTCTCCGGCAGGCTGGAGACGTGGACGGCGCGCTGGCGGTCCTCGCCGGCGTGGACGCGGAGAAGGCGGAGACGAAGGAGGCTCGGTGGGCCTTCTCCGAGTGGACGCAGCTGGTGAAGCGGCGGTTCGGCGGCCGCGGCGCCCTGGTCTACAGCCAGGGCACGGGACGGGCCGCCGCGCTGGTGCCCACCGGCGACGAAGGGACGCTGGAGGTCGCGGCGGTCCTGGGGATGCGCTGGCGGCCCGGCAAGGTCCTCTCGGGGCGCAGCCTCCGGGGCCTGCGGCCCCTGAACGGGGGTGCGTGATGGTCACGGCCAACGTGGACATCACCGCGCTGAAGGCCCGGCACCCCCTGGGCGACACGGTGGAGGCCGCAGGGGTGCGGCTCAGGGGAAGGGGCAGGGTACGCCAGGGCGTCTGCCCCTTCCACGACGAGAACGAGGGCAGCTTCACGGTATACGCCGACTCGGAGCGGTTCTACTGCTTCGGCTGCGGCGAGGGCGGCGACGTGCTGGACTTCATCCAGCGCGTCGAGAACCTGAGCCTGCCGGAGGCCATCGCGCGGCTGGACGGCAGCCCAGGGCTTGCGCCCAGGGCCGCCACTCGTCCAGCCGGAACGCGGCGTCCCCGGTCCGCCGCGCTGCCTCCCCGCGACCCCGCCCTGCTGACGGCGGCGGCGCGCTTCTACGCCGGTCAACTCCGGCGCAGCCCCGCCGCCTGGGAGTACCTGGCCTCGCGGGGCGTCGGCCAGTCCGCCGCAGCCCGCCTCAGTCTCGGATATGCGCCGGGCAACGGGCTGCGGCAAGCCCTGGAGTCCTGCGGCTTCTCCGAGAAGCGCATCCAGGACTCGGGGCTGTTCATGGAGCGGGGGGCGGAGCGGTTCGCCGGCATGGTGGTCGTCCCCGACGTCACCGGCGGCCTCGTCCGCTGGCTCGCGGGGCGGGCCATAGACCCCGACCGGACGCCCCGCTTCCAGGCTCCGCCCGGCCCCAAGCCGGTGCTTGGCCTCGGGCGCCTCGGCCCTGCGCCGCCCTGGGCGGTCGTCGCCGAGGGGGTCTTCGACTGGCTCGCCCTTACCGGATGGGGCATCCCCGCCGTCGCCGCCCTGGGCACCCAGGGCATGGAGCGGGTCGCCTCAGTCCTGCGGGGCTGTCCCCGCGTCTTCCTCGCCTTCGACAACGATGACGCGGGCCGTGAGGCGACGGAGCGGCTTCTGACCCTGCTCGGTCGCAGGGCCGCCGCCGTCGTCCTCCCCCGGGGCATAGGCGACGTGGGCGAGCTTGCGGCCCTTCCCCACGGACGGACCGTCTTCCTCCGCCTGCTCTCGCAGGCGGCCCGCTCCGCCCGCTAGCGGCTCCCCGCCGCTTTTCTGCGGTCTTCCCACCCCACCCCGCCTCTCCTAACGGGACTTGCTCCCGCCTCACCGGTTCCCACTCTCACCGCACAGGAGGACCTATGCCCAATGCACGACGGGCTTTGCCCGCCCACGGCTTCCCATAAGGGGAATCCGCAACTTGCTCATTCGCTACAGGACACAACACCACTGACAAGAAGGAGACACGAAATGTTCAACAAGAACGGCAACAACAACGGGCACAACGGCAACGGGACGGGCAACGGCCTCGTCCAGGTCAACGGCAACGGGCACAAGCCCGACGCCGCAATCGTCAGCGAGCACGAGCTGCTCTGGGACGGGCTCTCGCCCGCCGTCAGCCAGGCGCTCGGACAGCCCCTCGACCCGGCGCTGGCCTCCCAGCGCAAGGGGCGCGGCGGGCGCAGCTTCGACTACCTCGAAGGCCACGTCGTCATCGAGCAGGCCAACCGCATCTTCGGCTACGGCGGTTGGGGCTACGAGTTGGCCGGCGACGTGACGCTGCGCCAGGTCGAGACCGTCGACACCCAGACGGGCGAGGTGAAGGTCTCGCTCGGCTACAGCGCCCCGGTGCGGGTCACCGTGGCAGGCGCTCTGCCCCGCACCGACCTCGGCGTCCACCCGGTGGCCGAGGACACCCTGGACGGACACGACACGGCCATGAAGGGCGCCGTCACCGACGGCATGAAGCGGGCGTTCAGGAGCTTCGGCGTCCAGTTCGGCAACGGGTTCTACGGCGACCAGCCGCAGGCCGGCAACCCGCCGCAGCCGCAACGCGTCTCCGCCCACGCCAACGGCAACTCCGGCCAGGCACAGGCCAGCCGCCCCACGCGGCAGGCGCAGGGCGGGCGCAGCGAGTCCCAGATTGAAAAGCTGCGGAAGCGGCTCGTCGAGATCGCCGCCGAGCAGGGCCTCGACGAGGACCAGGTGCGGACGGCCGTCTTGGACCGGACGGGCAAGAGCCTCGACGACCTGGACGGCACCGAGCTCGGGCCGCTCGTGGAGGCCGCCGCCAACAAGCTGCGGCAGATGCAGCAGGCCCAGGCCGCCTAGTCTGCCGGTCAATCGGGTTCGGTTTCGAGCGGGGTCGTCTCTTCGGGGGGCGGCCCCGCTCCTTCATTACAGGACAAGGAGGCTACGAGCTATGACAACGACTGAGACCTTGGTAAGCACACCCTGGGGCTGGACACACGACATCGAGGAGCTGGCCGAGGGCGTCTGGCGGGTCTGGACGCCCAGCCACGGCGGGCTGAAGCTCAGCCGCGAGCGGTGGGCCGCAATCCCCGCCTGCGTCCGGTCCGCCATGTTCACACAGACCTTCGCCGGTGCGCCGCGTCACGCGGCATAGGATACTCAACTCAGTTGGGAAGAACTCGGAGAAAGTTCTTGGGTCAACCGACCTACCTTGACGTGAAAACCGAGAGGGACAACAGCATGTCGGTAAAGCGGCTACGGCCTGAAAGCGTTGTAGGGCCGGTTCCGCAAGACCCGCGCGATACGGTGAAAGCTGGATTGCCTGAACCCCAGTTCCCAGGTGGTGATGGTCTCACCCGCCGGTAGAACGCTTGTAACCCGGCGTCACTCATTGCACCGGTCCCTCGGCGAGACCGATGCACCTCCGATGAGTGGACGATGACCAATGAGGTCTATTCAAGGGGACGAACGGGGCACCTAAGTCGCGCTAGAACGTCCTATGCCGACAGACAGAAGGGGAAAAAGGTTCACTCCAAAACGTACAACATGACCAGAGGCTTCAACCGGTCAGACGGGAGTGGAGGTACAGGCAAGTCGCCTCAATTCCCCCGCTCCACCTTCATGAGTTGCTGAAGTAGAAGATAGTTGTCAGCAGCAGCAGGAAGAAGAAGACCACGGTCCAACCAAACAGCCAATAGAACGGCTCTAGGTAGGGACCATCGGGCATAACACTCAGCGGTAGCTGTGAACTTCCTCCGCCCGCGGTCGCTCGCTTCCAGAGTCGTCTGGCCGACCAACCCCACGTAAGGGCGCTTAGCGGCAGGAGCACAACGTACAACGCGATCCAGATCACCATCCCTGCGAGGGGCAAGTGCATCTCCGCGTTGTCTACATCGGCCACCAAGATTACCAACGCCACCCCTTGGCCCCCAAGGAAAGCCAAGGCCCAAGTCGCATAGAGCAGGCCGTAGACTGCCCCCACCACGAAGCGTGGCACCGTTCTATCGCACATCCGCACCAATTGATAGAGCCACGGCAATATGAACAGTGCCGAGTGTTTCGCACCAGCAGCGGCGTAAGACCCCGTTGCCAGCTTCCTAATGCGGGCTACCAGTGCGCAGATGGCAGCGGCAAATGGTGCCCAAAGCACTCCCAGGACGCCCAACAACAGGACACCGACCTCGACCCATAGAACCAATTCACCGACATTCTCTACGGCTTCCATGCCGTAGAGTCTAGCAGAGCCCTATCCCCTACAGTCAACGGAACGCGGGATTGCCTACGGGGGGCGACCCCTACGGCAACGGAGCCCTCATAGTAGTCCGAGCCGGGGAAAGCCCGGCACATGGCGAAGGAGGGCAGGTGTCAACGACGGACTAAACCAGGGAGGTATGCATAATGCAAGAAGCCGAAACTGTACTGAACGTCATACGCGAACGCGGAGAACGAGGATTGCCGCTGGAGAACATCTATCGGCTGCTTTACAACCGGAACTTGTACCTGCGGGCCTACGGTCATATCTACTCAAACCAGGGAGCCATGACCAAGGGAATCACCGCAGAGACCGTGGACGGTATGTCACTGGCGAAAATCGACCGCACCATCGAAGCCTTGCGCTACGAGCGGTTCCGGTGGACGCCGGTGCGACGGGTCAACATTCCCAAGCCTAACGGCCAGACCCGCGCCCTGGGTATACCGCCGTGGCCGGACAAGCTGCTGCAAGAGGTCATCCGGATGATTCTGGAAGCCTACTACGAGCCGCAGTTTTCCGATTACTCCCACGGCTTTCGGCCCGACAGGGGTTGCCACACCGCATTGCGCGGGATAGCAGACCACTGGACCGGCGTCCGCTGGTTCGTCGAGGGCGACATCAAGGGGTGCTTCGACAACATCGACCATGAGGTCATGTTGTCGGTACTCGGCGAGAAGCTCCACGACAACCGATTCCTACGCCTGCTCAAGTACCTACTGAAGGCAGGTTACGTTGAGGATTGGAAATACGGCCTCACTCTGAGCGGTACCCCGCAAGGGGGCGTGGTCAGTCCCATCCTCGCCAACATCTACCTAGACCGGTTGGACAAGTACGTCGAAACGGTGCTGATCCCAGCACACACCCGAGGCACAGCCCGGACGCGCAACCCTGCGTACACACGACTGAAGAACCAAGCGACCTACCACCGGAACAAGGGCCACCATCAACTGGCTATGCAACTGCGAAAGCAGTCGCGGCAACTGCCATCCGTGGACACCTTCGACCCGGAGTACCGCCGGTTACGGTACGTCCGCTACGCAGACGACTTCGTACTGGGTTTCATCGGGCCAAAAGCCGAAGCCGAGCAGATACGAGGGTCCTTGGAAACCTTCCTGCGCGACACACTCAAGCTGGAACTATCCAAGGAAAAGACCCTCATCACTCACGCCACCAGCCAGGCGGCGAAGTTCCTCGGCTACGAACTCACAAGCCAACAGGCCAACGACAAGCTCGACCGCAACGGACGGCGCAAAGTCAATGGCATCATAGCGCTACGAGTTCCCGCCAAAGTCATCGAGCAACACTGCCACGCATACATGCGCAACGGCAAACCAGCGCACCGCAACCACCTCATAAACGATACGGATTACACCATCGTGGATAGGTATCAAGCGGAGTTCCGGGGCGTCGTTCAGTACTACCTGCTGGCCTACAACGTTTTCCACTTCGGAAAGCTGCAATGGGTCATGGGAAAGTCGCTGGCCAAGACCCTCGCCAGCAAGCACAAGACCACATCCGCGACAATCTTCCGGCGCTACAAGAGCACCGTGCAGACCGCGCATGGGGAAAGGGCTTGCCTTGAGGTCGTGGAACAGCAGGGTGAAGGGAAACGCCCTCTGGTGGCAAGGTTCGGTGGCATTCCCTTGAAACGGAACAGGCAGGCCGTCCCCGTAGACCGAACGCCTACGCGGTACAGGACAGAACGCAACGAGCTTGTCAAACGGCTCCTAGCGAACGAATGCGAGATGTGCGGCTCAACGGTGGGCATTGAAGTCCACCACATCCGCGCACTTCGCGACCTAACCGTGAAAGGCCAAAGGGAAAAGCCCAAGTGGGTACAGATCATGGCGGCCCGGCGGCGCAAGACCCTTGTGGTCTGTCGTCCCTGCCACCTGAACGCCCACGACGGCAGTTGGAATCCGCGCAAGCAACACAAGACACTGGAGAGCCGGATGCGCTGAAAGGCGCACGTCCGGTTCGGAGGGGGGCCGACGGAAAAGTGCTCTGAGCAATTCAGGGTAACTCGCCGGCGGCCTACCCTACAGGAGGACTGCGAGGAGCCCATCGTCAGGACGCTGCTCGGCCTGGGCGACGACAACGAGAGGGAGATGGCGCTGAAGGTGGCGGGCTACTTCGACCGCTACGCTCCGGCCCTCCCGCACCTCCGTGACTGCCCGCCGGGCATCCACTACCACGCCGTCGCCTACCGGGGCGGCTTCGGGACGGACCCGTTCGGGCGGTTCGACACCCGCATCGAGGCCGAGTCGTTCGTGGGCGACGCCGAGATGGTGCGGGCCTACGGGAAGCTGAAGGCCGTCGAGTGCAGCCGGACGCTCCCGCTCTGCCGTGCGGAAGGGGGCAGGCCATGACCGCGACGACACGGCCCAGGCCCCGCAGCCTTCCCAGCACGACGACCAAGCTCCAGACGGAGATGGGGAACCTCTACGTGACCGTCTCGACGGACGAGGACGGAGAGCCCTTCGAGGTCTTCGGCTGGCTGGGCAAGGGAGGCAGCTTCCAGCACGGCGTCACCGAGCTGGCCTGCCGGTTGATCTCCCTGCACCTGCGGCGCGGGACTCCCCTGGAGGAAATCATCGACCAGTGCCGGGGGATTCAGGAGATGCAGCCCTTCTTCAACACGATGCCGGACGGCAAGAGCGTTGCGGTGCTCGGACTCGGCGACGGCATCGCCCACATCCTCAAGGCCCACCTGAAGGCCAGGGAGGAGAGAAAGACGGAGCAGGCGGTCGAGGCGAAGGCCGCATGAGCCGCACGGACACCGGCATCGAGGCGGGGCGGTCTCCTTCGGGGGCGGCCCCGCTTCTCACTTACAGGAAGGAGGCGACGACGATGGTAACGACGATTGACGAGCGGGCGGAGGTCTTCTCCCGCCCTGCGGCGCGGTTCGACGCAGACGGCAACATGGAGGTGCGGGCATCGTCAGCCCTGGGCTGCCGCCGCGCCCTCTGGTACGCCGCAACCGGCTACGAGCCGACGAATCCCCCCAGCGAGGAGTCGCTGACGGCGATGGAGGCGGGCAACGCCCTTGAGCCGGTGGTGGTGCGGGCGATGGAGCGGGCGGGCTGGAAGGTCGACGCCGCCGACCCCCAGGACCCGCAGCAGGTGGCGGTGCGCATCGGCCCCAATCTGCTGGTCACCGGACACCCCGACGGCACGGTGCGGTTGCCGATAGAGGGGGACGAAGCGGCTGCGCCGCAGCTCTTCCTCTTCGAGGGAGAGACGCACGGTCCCGCCTACGGCGACCCGATGGTCGTCGAGATCAAGACGCGGGGACCGGAGGCGTTCAAGCGCTGGCAGACGCTGGGAGCGGAGCGCAGCCACCCGGCGTCGGTGGCCCAGGCCGCCTTCTACTCGCTCGGCGAGTTCGGCGACCTGCGGGACGCGGTGATCGCCACGATGGACACGGGGGCTCGCACCTGGGACTGGGAGCGGATTCCCGCCGCACGGCTGGAGAGGGCCTTGCGGGACGCCTGCGAGTGGCTCGGTGAGCTTGCCGCTCACCACGTCCGGAGCGGGCCTGACCCCGACGCGCTGCCGGAGCGGGACTTCTCCGCAACCAGCTGGCAGTGCCGAAGCTGCCCCTTCCTGGCGGTCTGCCTGCCGGGAGCGGCGGAAGCGAGCGAAGAGACGGAGATAGAGGACAAGGAGGTGAGCGACGAAGAGGCACGGGACGCGGTGGCGGCCTACGCAGAGGCTCAGGAGTCCATCAAGGAGCCCGAAAAGGCCAAGCGCGCCGCGCTGGACACCCTGAAGGCGTGGATGCGCCGGCAGGGTGACTCAAAAGCGACGGTGGGGGGCCGGACGGTCACCCTCGTCAGCTCCACCAGGTACTCCGTGAACCACAGGAGGCTCAACGAGGCCCTCGACCCGGAGGTCCGGGCCGAGATCGTCACGGAGAGCGAGTCGGAGTACGTGCGGGTGAACACCTAGACGCTTCCCCTGTTGGGAGCGCAGGACGGGGCCGTCTTCCCTCTATTGGGGAGCCGGCCCCGCTCTCATTCAAGACGGGCGCGGCAAGACCGCGCTACTTCACACCCAAGGAGAAACGAAATGTCACGCACCATCAACAAAGTCGAGCTTTTGGGCAGGGTCGGAACGGACCCGGAGATGCAGTACACCCCCGGCGGCACGGCCGTCACCAAGCTGCGGCTGGCGACGGACCGCTACCGCAAGGAGGGCGAGGACGCGACCGACTGGCACAACATCGTCTGCTGGAGCAACACCGCCGAGGCGGTCAACCAGTACGTCGCCAAGGGCGACCGCATCTACGTCGCCGGACGCCTCGTCCAGAACAGCTGGGAGGGCGACGACGGCCAGCGCCGCCACCGCACCGAGGTCCACGCCTCCGAGGTCGTGTTCCTCGACTCCAACGGGAACGGCAACGGCAACGGCGACGCCGCGGACATCGAGCAGCCGGTCGGCGCCTCTCCCTTCTAGTCTCACAACCGCAGAGTGACGCCTTCCCGAAGGCGCAACCACGGGGCCGCTCTCACCTACATGGGGCGGCCCCGCTCTTTGTTCTAACCGATAGCGAAGGAGGCCGACATGACCACGAAGAAGAAGACCACCACCAGGGACGCCGTTCTGCTGGACGCCCTGCGGAGCAACCTGAACCTGCTGGGCGAGCTGGCGGTGCGCTACGCCGTCGAGTTCCAGCCGGAGCGCCCCACGGAGGACCTGCCCGTCATCTCCTGCCCCGAAGACGTGCGCAGGCTGCTGGGGCCGGAGATGGCGCCCCTGGCCCAGGAGCAGCTGCGGGTGCTGCTGCTCAACACCAGGAACCAGGTGATGGGCCAGCGGGTCATCTACCAGGGCAACGTCTCCTCGGCCATCGTCCGGAACGCCGAGGTCTTCCGCCCGGCGGTCATCGCGGCCGTCCCCAGCATCATCGTCAGCCACAACCACCCCAGCCAGGACCCGACGCCCAGCCCCGAGGACGCGGCCCTCACCCGCGAGCTGGTCCAGGCGGGCAAGCTGCTGGACATCGAGCTGCTGGACCACGTGGTCATCGGCGGGGAGCGGTTCGTCAGCCTCAAGGAACGGGGCCTCATGTCCTGACGGCCCACGCCGTCCGGCTCTCACGCGGGGGGACACCCTCCCGCGCTTGCATCACCCACATCAAGGAACGAAAGGAGACTGCCCATGTTGCAGACTCACACCATCGACCCCGAAGACCCCGCATCCAGTGCGGGGCAGGCTCTCTACACCATCACCGCCGGGGGTTTCTCGGCCACCGCCGACGCCTTCGCCCGCGACGAGCAGACCGAGGGCCTCTGGTTCGTCTCGATGGTCGGCTCCCAGACGGCGCTCAAGGCGATCTGGGCCTCGCTCCTCAAGCAGCCCCCGGACGTCGCCCACATCATCAAGGGCGCGGACGGAATGGCGCTTCACGGCGGCTACCAGCGGTGCATCATCCCGTACGAGACCATCGGCACCTGGACGACCAAGATCGCCCGCCTGCCGGTGTCCGGCGGCTGGCACGCCCTCGTGTACACGAAAACGGCGGAGTTCGGCTACGAGAAGGACTCCTTCCTCCTGCTGGCGCAGTCGGAGGAGGAGGCCCCCTCGCTCCATCACCGGTTCCTCGACAAGCGCAGCCCGCTGCCCCTGCACGGCTCCTGGGCCGGTTGGCTCTGGCAGCGGGGCCTAGAACAGGAGGAGATAGTCCCGCTGCAATCGGTGGGCGTCTCGGCCTACCGGTGCTCCCCCAAGGCCAAGAAGCTGCGCGAAGACCTGTCCGACGCCGTGGCGTCGGGCCGGCTCACGCTGCCCGGGGAGGCGTCCGATGGATAGGACCCTGAAGCGGGCCAAGCGCAACAACAAGCGGCGCGGACAGCGCAACCACGGGGCATGGCAGCGGTTCTCCCCCGACGGGAAGACCTGCCGCTACTGCGAGCACGACGGCTCGCAGCACCTGTGCCGGTCGGGCCAGCCCCACTTCTACCGGCCCGCGACGGAGGCGGAGCGGCGCGACCCCACGGTCATGCTCTACCGCCACACCCCCGTATCGAGTACGGGGCAGGCTCTGCCGGACGGCGGCTCGATGCTGGTGCGGCGGATGACCGTCGCTGCCCACGCCGAGCTCATCACCGCCTTCTGCACGGCGTGCGCCGAGAGCATCGGGACGCACCAGGTCCTGTGCTACCAGCGCAACCTGGGCGTCGGAGAGGTGGTCGGCATCGACACTCGCCACAAGGACCTGGCAATCGCCGCCTGAAGCGGCATGAGAAAGGAGAGACGACATGAGACTCGCTGCACAAGCCAAAGGGGGCTACTACCCGACTCCCGAGCGGGTGGTGGACCTGGTCGCCGAGCTGATTCACACCCCCACCGGCTACTACCACCGGGGCCGGGAGACCATCCGCATCCTCGACCCCTGCTGCGGGGCCGGGGACGCCCTTGAGCGGTTGGCCGAGCGCCTGGACAGGCCCAACGCCCTGTCCATCGAGACCTACGGCGTGGAGCTGCACCGCGACCGGGCGGAGGAGGCCGAGAAGGTGCTCCACCGCACCCTGGCCTCGGACCTGTTCGCCACCTCGATAGCGAACGGGGCCTTCGGCCTGCTGCTCTTGAATCCGCCGTATGACTTTGATTCCGAAGACAAGCGGACGGAGCACGCCTTCCTGACGCAAACCACGCGCTACCTGGCCGAGAGCGGCCTGCTGGTCTTCATCGTGCCACGGCAGCGCCTCGCAGTCTCGGCCCGCTACCTGTCCACCCACTACGGGCGGATGCGATGCTGGGCCTTCCCCGACCCTGAACGGGAGGTCTTCGACCAGGTGGTCCTGATGGGGTACCGCAAGGCCGACCCCGTTCCCGACGCCCCCGCCGAGAGCATGGTCCTGGAGTGGGCGGTGGGGGAGCCGGAGCCTTTGCGCTCCCAGCGCAACTCCTACTCCTACCCGGAGTACACCCCCGCCACGACGCCGAGCGGCGACATCCTGTTCACCACCCGCACCGTCGATCCCGCCGCGGCTGCTGCCGAGGCGCGGCGGTCGGGGCTGTGGGCCAACACGGAGATCACCGACACGCTCTGGCCCGCCAGGGACAACCGCACCCGGCCGCTGATGCCCCTCAAACGGGGGCACATGGCGATGCTGGTGGCGGCGGGCTTCCTCGACAACCTGGTGCTCGAAGGCGACGACAGGCGCATCCTGGTCAAGGGCCGCACCTCGAAGGAGATGGTGCTGGTCGAGGACGCCCCGGAGAAGGAGGTCCACCGCGAGAAGCTGACGACGACCGTGGTGGCCCTCGACCTGGGCGACGGACGCATCGAGGACATCGCCGCCTAGCCCGGACGACTCACCCGGAGCTCTACCCACGAGGCCCCGTTCATCCCCTACGGGAGACCGGCGGGGCCTCGCTTCGTTTGGACGCAACGGACTACACCCTCATATAAGGAAAGGAAGGTTGAAGATGCAGACGACCATGACGCTGGAAGCCTGCTGCCGGTGCGGGCAGCCCATCGCCCCCGGCGAGCCGGCCATGCAGACCGCCTCGGTGGACATCATCGGCGGGCGGGCCGTCAGTTCCCCGGTGAAGGCATACCACCTGCGGGGACGCTGCTACGACGAATCCAGGGCCGCCGAAGCCGCCCGCAGGGAGGCCCTGAAAGCCGCATAGACGGCTCACGCAGAGCCGCATCACGAGGCTTGCCACAAGGCGGGGCCTCGCACGTTCAACGAACGCCTGGGGACGTTTCCAGGGACCTGTCGCTCCGAAACGTCCCCTCCGGGGGCGTGGTGCGCCTCGGGTCCCGGCGTCGTCCTCCGGCCCACCACGGAAAAGGAGGACGACACGACATGAACCTCGGAGATTTCATCGACACGTTCAAGGACGCCATTGCCAAGAGGGTGGTGGAGTCCTACCCGCCGCTCTACCGCCCCTCGGAGAACGGCGGCACGCTCCCCAGGCTGCTCCGCAAGCCCCTGGGGGCGCAGGCCGACGCCATCAGGGGCGCGGCCCTCTCCCTCAAGGCCCACCGGGGCACCACGGTCGTCGGCGAGATGGGCACCGGCAAGACCTTCATCGGCGCGGCGGCGGCGCACATGGCGGGATTCGAGCGCATCCTCATCATCTGCCCGCCTCACCTGGTGCCCAAGTGGAAGCGGGAGGTGGAGATGACGGTGCCCGGCGTCCGCGCCGCCATCGTCGAGTCCATCACCGACCTGGAGCGGCTCCGCCTCTCCGTCGGCTCCGGCCCCCTGTTCGCGGTGATGAGCCGGGAGAAGGCCAAGCTGTCCTACCGCTGGATGCCCGCCGTGATACAGCGGTGGGCCACGTCCAGGGGAAGGCTCATACGGGAGGAGGAGACGGGGGAGCCCTTCCGGGTCCCCTGCTGCCCCGACTGCACGGCGCAGGTCGTGGACAAGGACGGCGTGCCGCTCACGGACGCCGACCTGAACCGCCGCAAGCACACCTGCGCCGGCTGCGGCGCCCCCCTCTGGCAGGCCGACAGGTCCGGCCCGGCCCGCTACCCGCTGGCCGACTACATCAAGCACCGGATGAAGGGCTTCTTCGACCTGCTGATCGGCGACGAGGTGCACGAGTTCAAGGGGCGCGGGAGCGCCCAGGGCATCGCCGCCGGCATCCTCGCCGACGTGTGCGGCAAGTCCCTCAGCCTGACCGGGACGCTCCTCGGCGGCTACTCCTCGACCATCTTCCACCTGCTCTACCGCTTCTCGCCGGAGATCAGGACGGAGTTCGGGCGTTCCGACGAGCACCGCTGGATACAGCGGTACGGCTTCGAGGAGGTCACCATCGGCAAGCCGGACGACGACGCGGTGGAGGACGGGCGCAACAGCCGTCGCCGCAGCTACCGCAAGGTGGTCAGGGAGCGGCCGGGCCTCGTTCCCTCCGCGCTGTTCCACATCATCGGCAACACGGTCTTCCTCAGACTGGCGGACGTTGCCTCCGGCCTGCCCGGACTACGAGGAGAAGATCCTCGTGTCCTCGATGGACTCGGAGGAGGACGCGACGGGCTACTCCCAGCGCACGGCCTACAACACCGTGTTCGAGGAGCTGCGCAAGGAGCTGGCGGCCGCCCTCAAGAGCGGCTCCAAACGGCTGCTGGCGACCTACCTCCAGACCCTATTGGCCTACCCGGACGGCTGCACCAGGGGGGAGACGGTCTTCGACCCCCGGAGCGGGGACGTCATCGTCCAGGTGCCGCCCCTGTCCGAGGAGAAGCTCTACCCCAAGGAGAAGGCGCTCGTCGACCTGGTGGCCGCCGAGCGGCTGGAGGGAAGGCGGGTGCTGGTCTACGTGACCCACACGGGGACCAGGGACATCACCGGGCGGATGGACGACATCCTCACCCGGCACGGGTTCAGGGTGGCGGTGATGAAGGCCGACGCGGTGGCCCCGAACCGCCGTGAGGCGTGGGTGGCCGACAAGGTGAAGGAGGGCATCGACGTCCTCATCTGCCACCCGCGGCTGGTGCAGACCGGCCTCGACCTCATCGACTTCCCGACCATCGTCTGGGACGAGACGGATTACAGCGTGTACGTCGTCCGGCAGGCGTCGCGGCGGTCGTGGCGCATCGGGCAGACCCGCCCGGTGAAGGTCGTGTTCATGAGCTACCGGAACACGCTGCAGGCCGACGCGCTGAAGCTGGTGGCGAAGAAGATGCAGAGCTCCCTGGCCGTCGAGGGGGAGCTGCCGGAGGACGGGCTGGCCGCCTACGGCGACGACGGCGACGACATGATGATGGCGCTGGCCCGCAAGATCGTCAGCGGTGACGAGGAGGACGAGGCCGAGACGATGGAGGAGGTCTTCGCCCAGGCCAGGAACGCCGAGAGCGAGGCCGAGGAGCTGCTGGTGGACGACGGCTGGAAGCCGGTGGAGATCGGGCCGGAGGCCGTCGCGGTCAACGGCAACGGCCACCACGCCAATGGCAACGGTCACGAGGCCATCGGGCCGACGGTCGAGCTCGTCCCGGTCAACGGCCGACACGCCAACGGCAACGGGAACGGCCACGCGCCCGCCCCGGTCAACGGGAACGGCAACGGCCACCACGACGAGGCCCCGGAGCCGCAGCAGTCGCTGTTCTCCTGGGCGGAGTTCATGGCCGAGGAGCCGGTGAAGTCGAAGGGCCGCAAGACCCAGGCCCCGTCACTGTCCCTGTTTGAGTGGGCGGTGGAACAGGAGCGGGAGGAAGAGCCGGTCGGCGCAGGTCGCTAGACCGCAAAGACACGGGAGAGGCCGCCGCCAGTGGAGTGGCGGCCTCCCCGCAGGTGGCTGAACGGGGCGCCGCCAACGAACGCAGCGAAACACTACACGCACAAAGGAGATGAACCAATGGCACGCATCTTTGTCTACGACGACCGCGAGTTCCCAGACCCCGACCCCCAGATGAGCGTCGACCAGGTGAAGGCGACCCTGTCCGACTTCTACGGGGAGATCGCCAACGCCTCGGTCAAGGAGACCAAGCGCGGAGACGACACCATCTACGAGTTCCAGCGGCGGGTGGGCACCAAGGGCGCCTTCACCCACCCCCGGCGCTAGAGGAGGGAGTCCGATGGACAACCGGACATTCACCGGTCTGCTGGCGGCGACGCCTCCGGCGGGCCTCAGCATCCTCGAGCTCACGGCGGAGCTCACACGGCCCGACGGCTCCTTCGACTTGGACGCCGCGGCCGCAAGGCAGACGGAGGTGGAACTGGCCTGCGTCCAGGCCCAGGACTACGCCGCGGCCACGGGGCGGCTACTGGAGGCGCTGCGATGGCAACTGCGGCCCCGGCGCAACTAAGCGGCCTGGCGAACCTGCTCCTGCGGCGTCCGCCGTCGCTGCGGGAGCTGGTCACGCTGGTCGGATACGCCCAGGACTACGCCTGGTTCGTGGGGCTGGTGCGCCGCCTCTTCCCCCAGGAGGCGGAGGCGGCGCTGGCGGCCCCCGACGTACGCGGGAGGGTGGAGCGCTTCGCCGGGCTCTTCGGGGAGCGGCACTTCCCCCTCTACGCGCCGTTCATCGAGTTCTGGACGGAGGAGGAGGGGGAACAGCCTCCCTGGTCATGGCTGAGGCAGGGCATCCCCTTCGACCTGATGGGCTTCGGCTATGACGGCCTCCACGAGATGTGGGACGGCTACCGCGAGGGGCTCTCGGCCATGGCCCTGCTGGTCAAGCCCGCCGACGCCTACTACGAAGGACCCGACGGGATACGGGTGGCCTGGCTGGAGTCGGCCGCCGAACGCATCCCGCAAGAGACATTGGAGAGGATCCCCCAAGGCGGCATACCCCTGGACGACCTCACCGAGGCGCTGAAGGGGACCGGGTTCGAGGGGGCGGCCCAGGCGTGCTCCTGGGTCCTTGCCGAGACCGGCAACTTCTTCCTCGACCACACCTATGAGGACGGGTCGTACGACGGCTTCGCCGACCCCTGGGAGGACGACATCATCCAGGAGGGGACGGAGGAGTGGCGCAAGGCCAGCGCCCTCATGGACGCGGTCAGCCGGTTGACCGACTGGCTGGAGGAGGACCTGCCGGGCCGCTTCGCCGAGATGCTGGACTTCGTCCTAGAGCGGCTCCCCAGTCAAGAACAAGAACAGGAGGACAACGACCATGACTGATGCAGTCGATACGACCCAATGGTCCCTGCCGGGTCCGGCGGACATGCCCAGGGACACGCTCCAGATGCAGCTGGAGGTCTACAAGGAGACCATCCTGCTGCGGGGGTTCGAGAACGACGCCACCTGGGTACGGACCGTCTCGGCGGACGCAATCGCCAACGTGTTCACCCAGCACCTTGGGTTCTCTTCCGGTCTCCTACCGGATGAGGCCCTCTGGTGGAACCAGGGCGAGACGGGGCAGGTGGTGGCCCTCTGGAGGCCGCCGCAGGTCTGGTCGGTGGCCCTGCAACGGGAGGCGTTCAAGCCTCCCGACCGGCTCCGGCTTCCCATGCCGGGGCTGGTCTTCGTCTGCTCGCCGGGGCGCCCGCCCTGGGTCTACGCCGCAACGGAGCGGCCCTCCGACCCCGAGCAGAAGCTCTTCCGGGCCCCGGCCTTCAACGTCTTCAGCGACGGGCGGGTCTGCCCCGGAAGCCACCGGTTCCCGGAGGAGGTGGACCTGATACCGGAAGGCTTCTTCCAGTCCTTCTTCTCGCTGACCGGAGACACGCGGGACCGCTCGAAGAAGCGCCCCGACAACCTAGTCGCATTATGGGAGGAGCTCGATGGACAAACTGCGTACCCGACTGAGGACCTGGTTCCCCAGTGCACGGTGGGCCAGGCGATGGCGGTCTCCGAGGGGAGACGTGGCTACCGCTAGCGCCGCGCCGGGGCCGGTGGGCTACCTGGTCAACCACCCAGGCGGCCTCGCGGGTGTCCACGGCATCGGCTACGACTACGTTCTGGGGGCAGGGGGCGTCTACGTCCAGTCCCAGGGCGCCCACCTGACGGCGCGGGTCCTGGCCGCCCCCTGCGAGGTGCGGGGGCTCGCTCCCGTGGCCGAGAAGCTGCAACTCACTCATGGCCCCATCCCGGCAAGCCTGTTCGAGCTGGGGCTGCGCTGGTTCCAGGACGACCCGGACACCGAGCGGCTCTTTGCGGTGCGCTGGGACGGGGACGGCTACCGGCTGGTGGTCCCCCCGCAGGCCGGGACCGCAACGAGACTCGCGTATCAGCCCCCCGCGGGCGTGGTCGCCGAGTTCCACTCGCACGGAAGCGCCCGCGCCTTCTTCTCGGCCACCGACGACCGGGACGAGCAGGGCTTCCGCATCTACGGGGTCGTCGGACGCCTCGACAACCCTCGACCGGAACTGCGTCTCCGGGTCGGCGTCTACGGCCACTTCGCTCTGGTGGACTGGCCCCAGGTGTTCGGCGGCCCGCAGCCAGAACTCCGGCTCATGAGCGAAGAGGCGGAGTCAACACGAGACACAAACCCAACGACAGGGAGGTAACAAAAGATGCCCTACTACCTGGACAACGCGTTCCTGCTGGACAACCCCTGGATAACGGTGGTCGGCTGCGGGGGGACCGGCGGCTTCTTGGCCGAGGGCCTCTGCCGCCTCTTCCAGGGGCGGGAGGCCACCATCGTCCTGGTCGACCACGACCGTGTGGAGCCCCACAACCTGCTGCGCCAGAACTTCTACGCAGAGGACGTGGGCAAATTCAAGAGCCAGGCGCTGGCCGACCGGCTGGCACGGGCCTACCGGCGTCCCGTCGGCTACTCGGTCTACGCCTTCCGGGAGGAGGACTCCGGCTCCGATGGGGGCCGCTACCCCGGCCTCCCCTCCTACGGGAACTCCCTGCTCATCGGCTGCGCCGACAACGCCGCAGCACGGCGGGCGATGGCGGAGTCCCTGCCGGGCGACCCGCGCCGGTGGCTCATCGACGCGGGCAACGACACCAACTGGGGACAGGTGCTCATCGGCAACGTCGCCGATCGGGACTTTGGGGACGAACAAGCCTTCGCCGAAGAGACGTGCTACCTGCTGCCCGCGCCCACGGTCCAGCGCCCCGACCTGCTGACCGCCGTGTCCACCACCCCGCCGGACGTGGACTGCGCGGCGGCCCTGGACCTCACCGACCAGGACCCGACCATCAACCAGATGATGGCGTCGCTGGTCTTACAGGTGGTCCGCCGCATGGCGGCGGGAACCTGCCCCTTCATGGGCCTCTACTTGGACATGGAGCAGGGCACGGTCACGCCGACCTACGCCACCCCGGAGACGGTGGCGCGGGTGGCGCGGTCCGACTCCGAGCCGGGGATGGCGTCATAGCGACCAACGCACATACACACATTCAGAGAAGCAACAAGGAGAGGAGAAACCGATGCTTGACCAAGAAACAACCGCCACGACCGGCACGATCTGGCAGGACAACCACAGCGGGCTCCGCAGGCACAAGCTGATGACGAAGGAGCTGGGGGACACTATCCCCGCTCTCTACGCCAACGAGAACGTCGAAGACTACGACGCCGTCGTCGCCAAAGCCAAGCTATTCAGCCCCTACACCGGCTGGCGCTGGTACATCACCGAGTGGGAGTCCGAGACCGGACTGTGCTTCGGCCTCGTCGAGGGGTTTGAGACGGAACTGGGGTATTTCGATCTGACCGAGCTGGCTGAGGTAACCGTGTTCGGCAGCGTCCCCGCCGTGGAGCGGGACCTGTACTGGGAGCCGCAGACCCTCGGCGAGATCAGGAGACAGTCGCGGTAGACACCCGCGGCGCAACGCAGTCTGAGAAGACCCACAGAGAGGAGCAACCATGCCTGACGACAACGGAACGGAAGCAACCCGCTCGGACGGCCCGAGCGCAGACGACAGTCTCTTCGGCGAAGCGGCGGACGACACGGAAGCCGCGGTTGCCGATGAGCAGGACGCCAACGAGGAGTCCGCACAGGACCCGCAGGGTTCCGACGCCGCCGGGGAACAGGCCGCTGGAGACGAGACCGGCTCGTCCGAGGACCTGAAGGTCGTCGTGTCCATCAAGGGAGGCAGGGCTACCATCGGGGTGCAACGGCCCGCGTCGGACCCGCACATCGAGTCTTTCGATGACCCTGACCTGTCCGGGCTGACCCAGGAGGTCTCGGCGGTGATCGAAAGGGCGAGGGCCAGGTGGGAGGACGAACCGAAGCATCCGACGCACGAGAGACCCGCTCCCCCGGCGAGGCGTCGGAACCGGCGGGAGCAGGGGACGGCGCAGGCCGCGTCCGCCGAGGGAGTGGCGGAACAAGAGCAGCAGCAACCCGAGACGCTGAGGCTGTTCTAGGGGCCGAGTTCAAGGCCGAAGAGCCGGTCGGCGCGGGACGCTGACCGCAGTAACAGGGGGAGGTCGTCGCAACGGCGACGGCTTTCCCCTGCCCAGCCATGTATGAGCCTGTCTCAAAAGTCGCTAGGTTATGCCAAGATGTACACTGTGATGCAACGCTGGGACAGGAGCGAATCAGATGCCGCTTCGAGACATGGATCGGGAGCAGATGTGGCTGTTGCCGCCCACCCTTGACGAACTGTTGCCGTCGGACCATCCGGCCCGGTTCGTGGCTGAGTTCGTCGACGCTCTGGACAAGGAAGGCTGGGCCGAACTGGGCGTGGAGATAGAAGGGGACCCGCTGGGAGCGCCGGCCTACCATCCCAGGGCGCTGCTCTGCGTGTGGCTGTACGGTTTCATGACCGGTGTGCGCTCCTGCCGGAAGCAGGAGGCCGCCTGCCGCGACCAGATACCGTACCTGTGGCTGACCGGGTGGCAACATCCAGACCACAACACCTTGTGGCGATTCTACAAAGAACATAGGCAGTCCATGAGGAAGCTGTTCGAGCGGACGGTTCGTACGGCGGTGACGATGAAACTGGTGGACTTGGCGGTGCAGGCGGTGGATGGTACAAAGGTGAGCGCCAACGCATCGGTGTACCGGACCCACAATGCCGAGGAGCTGCGCCGGTTGATGAACCGGGTAGAAGCGGCGATACGTGACCTTGAAGCTCAGAACGAAGCCGGAGAAGATACGGCTGTCGCCCATCTGCCCGCAGAGTTGGCCAACAAGGAGATGCTGAGGGAGCAAGTGAGGCAGGCGATGGCCGACCTTGAGAGTAAGGAGCGCCAGAAGCGCATCAACCTCACGGACGGAGACGCCCGGCTGATGAAGACGCGCGGCAGCGTTTTGCTAGGTTACAACGCCCAGGCTATGGTCTCACCCTTAGAACCGGACGGGGCAGCGACCGGCATGTTTATCACGGCGGTTGACATGGCAGACAATAGTCGCGACGACCCTCAGTTGGTTCCCATGATTGAGCAGGCTGAGGAGACGACGGGAACGAAATCAGAGATGACGTTGGCAGATGCCGCTTACCATTCCGGGAAGGGCTTGGAAGGATGCGCTCGTAGAGGCCAGTCGGTTGCGATGCCGGAGACGCGACAACAGTTGCTTGGGGACCCGTATCACAAGGACCGATTTACCTATGACGAGCACAGCGACAGCTTCAGGTGTCCACAAGGACAGAGGCTCCAGTTTCTTCGTATCCAACGCTTGAATGGAGTCCCGTGGCGTCTGTACCGAGCCTCTGAAGGCATCTGTCAGGCGTGCCCGGCCTTCGGAGTCTGTACGAAGTCCAAAGAGTTCGGCCGTAGTGTGACTATAGGGCCTTACGACGCTGCGCTGCGCCGTCATCGTGTCTGGATGTCTACCAACGAGGCCAGGGAGGCGTACAAGCGGAGAAAGCCGTTGGTCGAACCGGTCTTCGGAATCATCAAAGAGCAACTGGCGGCTCGGAGATTCTTGTTGCGTGGCTTCGCGAACGTGTCGGCCGAGTGGACTCTGTTGGCCACCGCCTTCAACCTGCGCACCCTCTGGAAGGTGTGGCGCCTCTGCGTCTTCGTTAATCTACTTCGCGGCCCAAAGCCTCACTTCGCTTCCTAGACCGTCGCGATAACAGCGGGCACCCACTGGCCGCAAGTCCCGTCACCTGCTTTTGCCCTACAGGGTAGTCCGTTTGGCGAGCATCGTTGACCCAAGTTGGTCGCAACATCGCTTTTGGGACAGGCTCGTATGAGGCCTTTTTTGCATTTCAGCAAGGAGAAGAGCAGATGAAGAACCGCGATGAATCGACGGAGTTTCACCTGTTTGACACTGATGCCACAGAGGAGAAGGCCCTCTGTGGAGCCGACACCTCAGCCGACTACCGGAGAGCCGTAGGCGGCTACCTGGAGAGCCGGTTGTACGGCTTGTCGGTCGGCACCTCTGCGAGGGGTGCAAAGCCCAGGCCGTCCCATTCGCCGCGAACCTCACCCGTGACCTGGAATCCGAGGGTCTGCTGGACGAGGCGGAAGAGCATCGCCAGCTTGCCGACACACTCTTGCGGGAGACCGGTCTGGGACCTCGCTCGGGCTAGGAGACCGGCCCTCTCACCCTTATGTGCGCCTTTTCTGCGTTTCAGGACTTGTGGTCGCGGGCCGCTTCCCCGGCAGGCCGCCTCAGCCGGTGAACAGGTGGCCGAGGCCCAGGTCGTCTGCCAGATCCTGAAGCGCCTTCAAATGCCGATAGTTGGGCCGCACTCCTCGCTGCCACCAACGCCTTACGGTGACGGGATCGACGCCGAGACGACGGGCGATCTCCGCCCACGACAGACCGGACGCGTACTTGAACCACACCAGCCGCTGCGGGAAGTCGTCTGGGAAGGCGTGGGTCCTTCTTCTGTAAAGGATGCGTTGTCGCGGCATCGAGCCGGTCCTCGCAGAGGACAGCCGGATACTCTCTTCACCAGGCGACACTTCCGGACTCGCCTGCGACCGCCCTCTGTCCTCCCGTCTATGCGGCCCTTTCTGCGTTGCCGCCGGGCCGCCCGTCCATGTGTGCGACATTTTTCCTTGGCCGCAGCCGGGCCGCCCTTGGGCCGGCCCTGGGGAACGAGACGCCTACTCGTCCGCAACGACTGTGACGGTGAGCTCGTAGGTGCCGGTCCAGGCGGCCTCGGCTGCGGCGGCGATGTAGTAGTAGCCGTCGGCCGGGGGACTGAAAGACGTTATGCGGCTGTTCTTCCCCTCCTCGTAATCACCCCGGTCATCACCGCTGACCTCCTCGTCGGTGCCGGGAACGAGCACGTTGGCCGCGCTGAAGACGCCCAGCAGCTTCGGATCGTGCAACGTGCCCGGGGCGACCCAGACTATCTCGCCGTCGATCCTGGCCCACTCACCACCCCACGCGCCGCGCATGTCAATCTGGTAGGTCTCGGAGGCCAGCAGGCTGACCTTGAACCAGTCCACCTCGATGGCCTCCTCGATCTCGCCCGTTACCGTGTTCCCGACCGTAACGTCGACGGTGGCGCCGGGGTCGCGGGGTGGCGCGTCCGTATCCGGAGAGTCGGGTTTCGCAACAACGGTATCGGTCGCCGCACTGGTCAGCGTCTCGTCGTTGCTCCTGTCGTCGGTGAAGGACACCCTGACCTTGATGGTCTTGCCCACGTCGTCGTCGGTCAGCGTGTAGGTCGAGTCGGTGGCGTTTTGAATGTCCGCGTCGTTCGCCAGCCACTGGTAGCTGAACTCGGCGTTGTCCAGCCCGTCCTCGTCGGCCATGCCGGAGATGTTCGCCGTCAGCGTCTTTCCCGCCTGGGCCGTGCCGCTGATGGTGGGCAGGCCCGTGGCCGGAGTGTTGGGGCGGGCCGCCACCGCCGCCGTCGCCGCGCTGGTCAGGGTCTCTTCATTGCCGGCGTCGTCGGTGAAGCTCACCCGCACCTTGATGGTCTTGCCCTCGTCGGCGGAGACCAGGGTGTAGGTCGAACCTGTCTGACCTCCTATGTCGGCGTCATTGGTTCCATCGTTCCGAATCCACTGGTAGCTGTACGAAACGTTGGTCAGGCCGTCCTCGTCGGCCATGCCGGAGATGTTCGCCGTCAGCGTCTCGTCCACCTGGGCCGTGCCGCTGATGGTGGGCAGGCCCGTGGCCGGAGTGTTGGGGCGGACCGCCACCGCCGCCGTCGCCGAGCTGGTCAGCGTCTCTTCATTACCGGCATCGTCGGTGAAGCTCACCCGCACCTTGATGGCCTTGCCCTCGTCGGCGGAGACCAAGGTGTAGGTCGAACCTGTCTGACCTCCTATGTCGCCGTCATTGGTTCCGTCGTTCCGAATCCACTGGTAGCTGTACGACAGGTTGGTCAGCCCGTCGGCGTCGTTGATGCCCGACGTGTCCGCCGTCAGCGTCTCATCCACCTGGACCGTCCCGCTGATGGTGGGCAAGCCCGTGGCCGGAGTGTTCGGCCTGGAGGCAACCGCCGCCGTAGCTGCGCTGGTCAGGGTCTCCTCGTTACCGGCGTCGTCGGTGAAGCTCACCCGCACCTTGATGGTCTTGCCCTCGTCGGCAGAGACCAGGGTGTGGGTGGAGGCCGTCTCTCCTGCTATGTCGGCGTCGGTGCCGCCGTCGTTCCGAATCCACTGGTAGCTGTACGAAACGTTGGTCAGCCCGTCGGCGTCGGCGATGGCCGACGTGTCCGTCGTCAGCGTCTCGCCCACCTGGGGCGTGCCGCTGACGGTGGGCAGGCCGTTGGGCGGGCTGTTGACCACGGTACTGGAAGACGATTCGCCGTTCTCGATGGTGCCGGTGCCGGTAGCGTCGTCCAGCGTGGCCTGGCTGGGGTTGGACAGGGTCAGGGTCAGGGCTTCCTGGCCCTCGTCCTCCGAGTCGGTCAGGACCGTGACCTGGACGGTCTGGGACGTGTCACCTGCATTGAAGGTGAGTGTGCCGCTGGCTGCGGTGTAATCGGACCCGGCCACTGCGGTCCCGTCGGAGGTGGCGTAGCCCACGGTCACGGTCCTGCTTGAGGCGTGGCTGAGGGTGGCGGTGAAGACCAGGACGGCTCCCTCCGCCTCCTGCACGGTGGCGTCGCTGACGGATATGGCGGGTGGCCCGGCCACTGTCGCCGATGTGGGATGGGACAGTTTTCTGCTGTCATCCGTGCAGATGGCGCCGCTGGCGTCGCAGTCGGTGGTTTCCGGCAGGGTGATGCTGACGGCTCCGTTGCCGGTGGGGTCCACCTCCACGGTCCAGCCCTGGTTGCTGCCCTGGGTCTTCCGGCTGGCGCTGGCGATGGTGCCGCCGCTGACGGTGAACGCGCCGTCCCGGATCCTGGCGTAGCCGGCGTTCACGTTCTCGCTGAAGTTCAGGTCGAAGGTGAAGTTGCCGCCGTCGTGGTCGGCTGGCACGTTCGCGAAGCTGGCTGTGAGGAGTACCACCGGCGGGTCTTCGGCCGGTGGGTCCTCCTGTGTTCCGGAAGATGATTCTCCGTTCTCGATGGTGCCGGTGCCGGTGGCGTCGTCCAGGGTTGCTTGGCTGGGGTTGGACAGGGTGAGGGTGAGGGCTTCGTCGCTCTCGTCTTCCTGGTCGGTCAGGACGGTGACCTGGACGGTCTGGGAGGTCTCACCTGCATTGAAGGTCAGCGTCGCGCTGGCTGCGGTGTAATCGGACCCGGCCTGGGCGGTGCCGTCGGAGGTGGCGTAGTCGACGGTGACGGTCCTGCTTGAGGCGTGGCTCGTCGTTACGCTGAAGACCAGGACGGCTCCCTGGGCCTCCTGCACGGCGGCGTCGCTCACCGAGATGGCGGGTGGCCCCGCCACTGTCTCTGATGTGGAATGCGACAGTTTTCTGCTGTCATCGGTGCAGATCGCGCCGACGGCGTTGCAGTCGGTGGTCTCGGGCAGGGTTATGGTTACTGAGCCGTTTCCGGTGGGGTCCACCTCCACGTTCCAGCCCTGGTTGCTGCCCTGGGTCATCCTGCTGGCGCTGGCGATGGTGGCCCCGGTGACGGTGAAGGCATGGTCTCTAATCCGGGCGTAGCCTGCCTCCACGTTCTCGCTGAAGCTCAGCTGGAAGGTGAAGTTCTCGCCGTTATGGTCGGCCGGCATGTTTGCGAAGCTCGCGGTGAGGGCGTCGACCGGCGCGGACCTGGCCAGCACGGCCGTTGTGGCCCCGCTTATCAGGGATTCCGCGTTGCCGGCGTCGTCTTGGAAGGTCACCCTTACCTTGATGGTCTTGCCCTCGTCGGCGGGGATCAGCTCGTAGGTGGAGCTGGTCTGCCCCGCAATGTCGGCGTCGTCCCGCAGCCACTGGTACTGGTAGGAGACGTTGTCGAGGCCGTCCTCGTCCGATATGGCCGAGGTGCCGGCGGTCAGCGTCTCGTCCACCTGGGGCGTTCCGCTGATGGTGGGCTCTCCAGCGGCGGCCGTATTGGGCTTGGCTGCTACTTCCAGCGTCTCTGCGCTCGTCAGGGACTCCTGGTTGTCCGCGTCGTCGGTGAAGGTCACCTTGACCTGGATGGTCTGGCCCTGCTCACCGGTGGTGAGCAGGTAGCTGGAGCTGGTTGCATCCTCGATGTCCGAGCCTCCGGCCAGCCATTGGTACCTGTAGGAGACGTTGGTCAGCCCGTCGGCGTCCTCAATTCCGGAGACGTCCGCTGTCAGCGTCTCGCCAACCTGGGGCGTTCCGCTGATGGTGGGCGCTCCTGTGGCCTCTGTGTTGGGCCTGGCAGCGACCGGCTCCGTTGCCGCGCTGGTCAGGGACTCCTGGTACCCGTCGTCGTCGGTGAACGTTACCCGCACCTTTATGGTCGCGCCCTGGTCGGCCGGGGTCAGCGCGTAGGTCGGACTGGTCTGGTCCGGGCTTTGGAAACCAATGGTGTAAGAGATTCCTGAGGTCTCGTCGACGACCACATGGGTGCCCATCCACACGTAGGTATATGACACGTTGGTGAGCCCGTTGGCGTCGTTAATCGCGGATGTGTCAGCCGTCAGGGTCTCGTCGACCCGGGGCGTGCCGCTGATTGTGGGAAGGCCTGTGGGCTCAGAATTCGGCTCGGCCGCTATCACCGCCTCCGTGGCCTCGCTGGTCAGGGTCTCGGTGTGGCCGCGGTCGTCGGTGTAGAAGACCTTGACCTTTATCGCCAGGCCCTCGCTGAGTGGGCCCAGTGTGTAGGTCGGGCTATTCTCTCCGTGGAATTCCAGCGTGGCGAAGTCAGTGGCGGCGAGCCACTGGTATCTGAAGACGGCGGTTTCCATACCGTCGGCGTCGGCGATCTCCGATGTGTCCACCATCAGCGTCCGGCGCACCTGGGGCGTCCCGTTGATGGTGGGCGCCCCTGTCGGCGGGCTGTTTGGCCGGGGCGCAACCGCCACCGTCGCCGCGCTGGTTCGGCTTTCCGCGTTGTTCGCGTCGTCGGTGAAGGAGACCTTGACCTTTATGGTCTTGCCTTCGTCTGCGTCGACCACGGTGTAGGAGGTGTCCGTCGCTTCCGGTATCTCGGCGCCGTTCCGGAGCCACTGGTAGAGGTAGGTGTAGGACGCGTTGGTCAATCCCTCGGCGTCGGCAATTGACGAGATGTCCAGCGTGAGTGTCTGCCCCGCCTCGGGGGTGCCGCTGATGGTGGGACTGCCCGTGGCCGGCGTGTTTGCCGCGGTCGTCGTCAGGTTGTAGTTGTCGCGGAGTTTCAGCCACGCCGCGGCGGTGGCCCGGTAGTTATCGCCGGTGGCCGTGTGCCGGAGCATCACCCAGCGGTCGATGTAGTTTGAGTCCTCTGTGGAGCTGATTGTCACGGTCTGGGGCGTGCTCCAGTTGTCCGCGGTGAAGGTGAGGCTGGTGGGACTCACTGTCGCTCGACCCGCCGGGTGATCGTCAACGGAGACGGTGACGTCGTTGGAGGGCTGGGACGTCAGTACGACGGTGTAGGTACCGGTGTCGCCTTCTTTGATGATGAGGTCAGTCCGGCTGAGCGCCAGTCCGCCTCCGGGCTGGTTCGCGTCGGCAACCGTGGAGTGGTTTGTGGCCGGCTGTTTGGTGAAGGCGACCAGGTGGTTGCCATGGGCGTCGCTGAAGATGGGCTCGCTGTTGGTGAACAGGTTGTCGTAGGATACGGTTACCGTCTGGCCCTGGGTGATGGGTTCCGACATGGTCAGGGTGACGGTGTCTCCAGAGACCGTGGCGTCGCTGCGAACGGGCAGTTCGCCGTCGACCCAAACGTCGAGGGCCAGGCTCTGGAGCAGGCCGGTCTGCAGTCCGAAAGCTCTCAGGATCGACGGAGACTTGATGTCCTCGGTCAGGGTGACCATGACCTGGGCGCCGTCGGTGGAGACGTGGGCGCTGGAGAACTCCGGGTCTACTGCGTCCACCCGGTGCTTCGTGCTGAGAATTCCATTGTGGTCGAGGACCGCGTCAGTGCCCTCGGAGTTGCGGATCGAGCCGTCCTGGCGGCCCCGTTCCGAGAACAGCTTCAGGCTGTTTAGTGGTAGCTTGAGCGCCACCGGCGCTTCGTCGCCGGGCAGGACCGTATATTCGAAGATGACCTTTTTGCCATCTGTCCGTTCGTAGTAGGCGGTCCTGGTCTCGCCGTTCATCTCCAGCTCCAAGCTGGCGGCTTGGCGCTTTGAGTCGGCGTACCGGACGGTCACTTCTTGGTCGAACGTGAGGGTCGCCTGGATGACGTCTCCGGGACCGTAGGTCTGGTCATCTCCCGGGTTCGAGGTGAACTCCACTGACGTGACGGTCGGAGCGGGGGTGTACAGGCCGTGCTGACTGCCGGTGTTCTGGATGCTTGTTGTGCTCCTGGCCGTGGAGGGCTTTGGCGGGGCCAGCATGTCGGCGAAGAGGTCGGAGTGGTTCGCCAGGTCCAGGTGTCTTCGTTGAAATTCCTTGTACGTGCGCACCCATGTGAAGGAGACGTCGCGGCCTGACCTGGACCGCTGGATGCCGCCTTCTGTAGCGGCCGCTCTGAGCGGGAGCGTGTAGGTGACTACGCCCTTGCCTACGCCGCCCTCGTGGTAAATCCACCTGATGAACAGCGTGTGGAAGTCGTCGAACTGGCCTTCCCAGTACCCCGTCCAGGCGTCAGATTGGTTTGGCGCCCTGAATGTGGCAGTGATCCAGACCGGGTCCGTGTCGCCGGTTTTATCGGTGGTTACCCGCAGACCCTGCAGATCCCACCTGTATCCTCGGCCGAACCTGCCGTCTCCTCTTGCGTACGAATAAGCCTGATCCGGTTGTCTTGGGTACGTATAATGGGTTTTTCCGTAGACGATGTTGCCGTTATCACCTACCGTCGTGCTTCTTCTTGCCTTGAGGATTACCTGGCCGTACCGGTTCTGTACGTCTTTAGTGCGGATGGAGACCACCACCTGTTGCCCAGCGGTCCAGCCCGGAGCGTAGTCAAAGATCCATCTATAGGGAAGAGAGGCATGGACATTAGCCGCTTCCGCGAAGGGCAACTTCTTCCCGTCAACCACGAGCGTCCATCCGGCAACCTCTTCATTGCTTGGATAGGACTCCGAATCAAAATCAAAACTGATATCGGAGGAGATGGTGTCCTCCACCGTATTCGTGATCTCATACCCCTTCCAGGGGTATCGAAACTGGTCGTCGACTACTCCCCGGTCGGTCCGCCCGTCCACGATGATGTTATTGGTTATCTCGCCGTACGAGTCTATGTAGTATCCGATGTACCGAGTCGCGTCGGATGGATTCGGCTCCGCCGTCATCAGCGCCGTCCAGATGGTCCTGTAGCCGTAAGCGTTCGGCGGCTGGGGGCTGGTGATCTTCACCGCGACAGAGTCGCCGGCGGACCATGAGAGGCCGGTGCTGGCCAAATGCATCCTGACTTGGTCGAACGCGAGTGTTGCCGCCCCCAAATTGAACGAGTCGCTGCCGACGTGGAGTGTGAGTTTGTCGCGGGTTGCCTGTGTCGCGATGTCTCCGGCGTTCGACGAGTCGAAAGTGAGAGTTAGTGTCCCGGTCACAAGGTTTATTTCGTCTAGTTCGTAGGTATCCCCGCCGAATGTGAAATTCCGGTCCGTCAGGCTTGCCCCGGTGTAAGTCCCCGAGTGGTCCCACCCTGGTAACCCGAAGCCGGAGTGCGTCCCCACCGTCAGGGTGGCCGACCAGACGGTGATCTCCGCCGGGACGACGTCGTCGTACGAGGGGCACGTGTCGGGCGGCGAGGCGAAGCACCTGAGGATGGCGCCGCCGCCGCCGGTCACGCCCGGTATGAAGGGGGGCGGCGGGGGCGGCGGGGGCGGCGGGGGGGGCGCCATGATGAACACCGCGGTCTCCCTGTTGATCTCGCCGTACACCGCGATTTCCAATGCATTGCTGCCTGAGTTCGCGGACAGGCTGCCCAGGTCGGCGCCCCGGTAGAACGCGTTCGCGATGCTGAAGTGGGTCAGCGCGTGCAAATCCTCGCTATCGCTCAAGGTCTTCCGCAGCCTGTGCACGGTGCCGCCGAGGTGGCTCCAGACCAGCACGTAGGAAGTGCTCCCCTCCAGGTACGTTCCCGGCGGCGCCTCGAAGAAGCTGTGGCCTGCCGCGTATTCGGTGGGACTGACGAGGTCGACCAGCTTCGCGCCCGGCTGTCCGTTCGAATTGGCGTGGACGGCCACCGACACGGAGGTCGGCCCATCGGGATAGTTGCTGCCGGAGCCTTCGATGTTGACGCCGATCCCCTGCAGCCGGTAGCCGAGAAAGGCGGGACCGGTCGTGAATCCCTGCGACACCACCTTGTTGGTGGCGTTGGCGGAGACATAGCTGTTGTTGGCCCGGCCCAGGTTCTGCACCATCGCCTCCAGCGGCTCGCCGAGGATGGCCATGTACGGGTCGTTAATAGCTACATCCCCTTTTCCGCCGGTGAAGCTCACGCCCCCCGCCGCCGGACTGTCAACGCCATCGGAAGCGGCGCCTGCAACGCGTTCTAAGACGGCATCTCGTCTCCGTGTATTTTCGTCGCCAGAATCGGAGCCAATAGGCTGGTCGAAGACGTATTCTTTGCATGTCTCTACACCCATGCTCGTGATGCACCCTCCTGCCACGGTTGCGCCTTGCGGAGCCGTCCATACCGGCAGGCCGGGTGCCTTACGTGTATTGGTCAGGCTGAACTGCACGGCGCCCGTCCGGGAACCCGAGCGCAGGTCCCACGGGTTGGTAAATCCGCTGCCGGAGGGTGTTGAGTCGTCCATGTTGATAGAAACACCGCGGATGAGGTAGCGGTCCGCTGCTCCGAGTTCGAATCCGAAACCAATATCGTCGCCGAGCGAGATGATCTCTTGATGAGGACCGGTGTCGTCAGAAGTGTCATCAGTGCCCATATCATCGATTCTGGGTTGCGCGTAGTTCGAAGCCACGATGCCCCTGGCCCGCTTCGACCCCTCGACGGCCAGGCGCAGCACGCTGGCGCGCGAGCCGGAAGCTCCCCATGTTCCAGTGTCGCTCAACGCCCGGACGGCCGCGGTGTTGTAGATGACGGCCCCCGTCTCGCCGCCCGTATCCTCGTCGTCCGAGGTCGTCTCCTTGATCGACAGCGTGGCGCCGAAACCCGACAGCACGATGAAGTAGTTGACGTTCTGGTACGCGAACGCGCCCGCGGGAGCCGTGAACTCGTTCAGGCCGACGGCGAAGGAGGACGGCTTGGCAAATTCGAAAAGCTTGCTCGCGGTATTGGCTTGAAGGCCCCCTTCAACGCCGCCGCTCCACAGGGAGACGGTCAGACTGGACGGGACCGCGGCCAGCTCGATCGAGACGCTGGAGATTTCGTAGCCTTGGCCGTGATCCCCCAGCCTGAAGCCCACGGCGTAGCGCTGGGTGATGTCGGCATTGGCCGACGCCGACTGGCCCGTGTTGCTGACCAGCGTCGATGGTGTTGCTGACGTGCGGGTCAGTTCGGCGATTGGGCCGAACGGCAGGCTGGTCACGGCCTCTGAGTAGTTGTCCCCGTCCCTGAACGAGACTCTCACCTTGATCAGGTTGCCGACATCGGCTTCGACAGGCTGGTAACTGGCCGAGTTGGCGCCCACGTTCGTCTCGGAGTTGCCGTCGACCCGGATCCACTGGTAGGTCCAGGTGAAGGTGGCGTAACTATTGACTATGACAATAGGGAGCCCGTTCCCGTCGGCGATGCCCTCAGTGTCGGCGAACAGGATGCCGGCGCCTTCCGCGGAAGCCAGGATTACCGGCCGTCCGGTGGCGTCCTGGTTCACCGGAGTCTGGGCGTGAACGACCCAGGGGACGAGCAACAGGGCGGCGAGGACCGCCAGCCCGATGAGCAGCAGTGGGAGCGGCGCAAGACGCCGTGAGGTGGTCATGACCTACCCCCGGCTCGCCGGGGCCAAAAATCGGGGGGGGGGGGGTGAACATTTGAGCTAGGCCGCCGCGCACGGCGGACCCCAGCGCGACCGGCGCAGCGACGGCAGTGGCCGTCTCTCCGTCCGCCGTCTCAGGTGCATGAACCGGTCTGTCGAGCGCCATGTGAATGCCTCCCTCGCACGTTCGGGATGAGCGGAACCTAAGATCTCCTCCGCTCTCCGCACGTATAGCGGCGGCCTGCGATTCCGCCTACCTAGTGGTTCCTATTTCGCATTTACCCATGAAAACTCTAGAGACTCTGCGTTGATTTGGTAAGTGTCAAATCACACTCTTTGGGAAGCACTTTTGATAGGGTGTTTCTGCAACTTTTTACTCTTGCTGACACAAACGAAAGTGGCTAGATTAGTAGCCATAACCACACCGCCGTGACCGCCAAACACTTCCGTGGTCTCACGCGCACACCGGAGAGGAGATGTCTCAGGCGCCTCGCCAGAACCGTGGCATTCATCTAATTAGGGCAGCCGCCAGCGTCCTTCGGATGGGCGGCTCGACGCTCATGCGCCTCGACCCGGACGGGCTGAGATACGTCGCGACCATACTGGTCTGGGCGCACTGGTTCGTCGTTGCCTTCAGTTTTGTGCAGCTGGCGTACCGCCCTGCGGGTTGGCCGGAGCGCTATGTCGTGTATGCGCCGCTGCTCCTGCTGCTGGTGGCGTTCAATGGATACACGCACTACCGGCTGGCGACGAACAAGACCATCACATGGCGCTGGATTCTGGGGCTCGCGGCTATGGACGTAACAATGGTCTCGGTCGCCACGGCGATAGGGGGAGGTTTCAGCCACTATTTCTTGCATCTGCTGTACTACCCCCTGCTGGCCGGGTACGCGTTGGTCTTCACGTCTTTCAGGCTGACCATGGTCTGTGTCACCGTGGTGTCGGCCATGTATCTGGCGATAAGCCTCACCGTTGGGGAAGGAATTGACATGGGGGCAAGGGAAGAGAAGCCCCTGCTGGCCCGGATCTTCGTCATGTATGCGGTGGCGGCAACGGTCAACCTGATCTCCAGCTTCGAGCGGAGCAGATGGAGGGCCGCGCTAGAGCGGGAGCGGGAGCTCCAACGGGAGCGGATTGAGCTCTCCCAGGCCATTCACGATACGGCCGCCCAGACCGCCTTCATGATCGGCCTGGGGATAGACGCGGCCAAACAGGTTGCCGGAGACTCGAACGAGGAGCTCGCCGCCAGGCTCGACGCGACCTCACGGCTTTCCAAGACCGCCGTCTGGCAGCTGAGGCACCCGATAGACATGGGCCGCATATTCGAAGGCAGTGAGTTGGGCTGGACCCTGGACTCGCACGTTGCGACGTTCAGAACCATAACGTCGGTGTCGGCGGAGCTGGCTCAGAACGGGGTGGAGCCGCCACTTTCAGTAGAGGTCAGGAGTCTCCTGTTCTCCATAGCCCACAACGCCCTCGCCAACGCCTTTCGCCATGCCGGGGCGAGCCGGGTGCTGGTCGAGCTCGACTTCGGACGGGATGAGCTCAGGCTGTCGGTGTCGGACGACGGGGTGGGACTTCCCGACGACTACGAGGAGCGGGGCCACGGCTTCGAAAACATGCGGGCGTACGCCGGGCGTCTGGGCGGACGGCTTATCGTCGAGCCCAGGGGACCGGTCGGGGGCGCGAGCGTGACCTGCGTGATGCCGGTGGCTCGCGGAGAACAGGAGGGATAGGTTGTCAACGGAGTCTCGTCGCATAAGGGTGCTGCTCGCAGACGACCATGCGGTCACGCGGGAAGGTCTTCAGGTGATTCTGGAGCGGTCTGAGGAGTTCGAGGTGGTGGGCCAGGCCAGGGACGGAGTGGAGGCGGTGAAGGCGGCCTCCGAGCTGTCGCCCGACCTGATCGTCATGGACGTCATGATGCCAAAGAAAGACGGCGTGGAGGCGTGCCGGGAGATCATGGAGTCTCTGCCCGACACAAAGGTGATCATGCTGACCGCCTCGACGGAGGCGAACGCCGTGATAGAGGCGGTGGCCGCCGGTGCGGCCGGCTATCTTCAGAAGGTGGCAGGGATGGACCAGCTCCTGGGCATGATGAAGGGCGCGGCTGCGGGCGAGGGGCGGCTGCCGACCGAGGTGGTGAGGCGGGTCTTCGACAGGATTCGGCGCAGGGCGAAATCGAAGGAGGAGGTCGACCTGAGCCAGAGGGAGAAGGAGATACTTGTGTCGTTCTGCCGGGGCATGTCATACGTCGCGATTGCAGAGGCAAGGGAAGTCAAGGTGGTTACCATCCGAAACGCCATCTACACCATTCAGGTAAAGCTGGGCGTTGCCTCGAAGCAGGAGATCGTGGTCTGGGCAGTGCGGAACGGGCTGTTGGATGACTGACCACGCAGGCTGGCTTACGAGGGAATCTCGCGGGGCCGGTGCGCGCCATGGTGAGGAACCGCCCCCACAAGCTCGGCGAGGACAAGGGGAGTCCCGGGCGAGAGCCAAGAGTCAGAAACAATTGGAGCGCCGGCAACTTGCTTGAACCGCTGTTGGCCCACCTCCAATGGGGAGATGAGGAGTGAAATAGGATGCCGCACCCCGACCTTGCCGTCGTCACCGGCGCCTTCAGCTATACGGGCAGGTATGTCGCCCGGCGTCTACTTGACCAGGGCGTCCATGTAAGGACCCTCACCCGCAGCCCGGATGCGGAGAACCCCTTCGGCGGCCGGGTGGAGGTGGCCCCCCTGGACTTCTCGGACGCCGATGGGCTGCGCCGCTCGATGCAGGGAGCGGGCGTCTTCTACAACACCTACTGGATACGGTACGCGCACGGAAGAACAACCTTCGACCTCGCGGTGGAGAACACGAGGACGCTGTTAGAGGCTGCCAAGAGGGCGGGCGTTGGCAGGATAGTCCATTTCTCGGTGACGAACGTCTCCTCCGGGTCCGGGCTGCCCTACTTCAGGGGCAAGGCCCAGGTTGAGGCCATGCTGGTGGGCCTCGGAGTGCCCTATGCCATCATCAGGCCGACGCTGGTCTTCGGGGTCGGCGACCTGCTGCTCAACAACATGGCCTGGGCGCTGCGGCGCTTTCCTGTCTTCCCCGTCTACGGGAGCGGTGACTATCCGGTCCAGCCTATCTACGTCGAAGACCTTGCGGCCCAGGCGGTGGAAGCTGGCTCTCTGAGCGAGAGCTCCGTGGCCGACGCAGCCGGGCCGGACACGTTCTCCTTCGAGGCCCTGCTTCGCCTGCTTGCCTCCTCAATGGGCGTCCGAAGATGGTTCCTTCACACGCCTGCGCGCGTGGGTCTCTCCTTGACCGGGCTGGTCGGCCTGCTGATGCGTGACATGGCGCTCACCCGCGACGAGGTTGTCGGTCTCATGGATGGCCTGCTGACATCCGCCGAACCGCCGACCGGCACGACGAGGCTGGGCGACTGGCTGGAAGAGAACGGGGACGGACTAGGGAGACGGTACGTGTCCGAGCTGCGGCGGAACTACCGGGGTTAGTCGTAGTTATGGCGAGGCGGGTCAGGATCGGGCGGCGCAGGCATGGGCGACAGCTGGCGGTGCCGCCATAACTTATGAATGCCCAGTGGCAGACATTGGTGGCCCTGCTTGGCCTGAGTGAACAGATTGTCCACAAGCCCTTGACTTTCATCAGGCGCCTGAAATATTGTTGTGTCACAACACTATTTAGCCGGTTGGTCATTATGACTTTAGAAGACTATGTGACCGCGATTGAAGCCGGGCGCCAACTTAAGGTTCACCCGGAAACAGTCAAACGCCTGTGTAGACAGGGAGACCTGCCTGCAGAGAAACTACACAACACTTGGCTCATTCGTAAGGAAGTGCTTGTCCAGTTCTCAAAAACCTATAACCCCCGTCCCGGCGCAAAGCGTCGAGGCGATGATCAGAGGCTCTAGGTGACGATGGGGATACCGAGAAAGGCAACTTCCTTAATGGAGCCCACGGCGCTTGACCTGTTCTCAGGATGTGGGGGCCTAACGCTTGGTTTGAAGCAGGGGGGCTTCAATGTCCTTGGGGCAGTGGACATTGACCCTCTCTCCGTGGAGACGTACCGAGCAAATCACAAAGAAGTCACAGTGTGGGATGTGGATATAAGGGACTTAGCCCCAGCTCAAATGCAATCTTCCTTGGGAATAAGGCCGGGAGACCTCGATCTCCTTGCTGCTTGCCCTCCATGTCAGGGATTCTCAACAATGAGAACCTTGAACGGTGCCCTAGTAGTCGACGACCCTCGCAACGACCTTCTACTTGAAATTCTAAGGTTCGTCGACGTTCTACGTCCTAGAGCCGTAATGATTGAGAACGTCCCCGGATTGGCCCATGATAGGCGTTTTCACGTTTTTCGGAAGCGGATGGAGAATGCTGGATACCTAGGGAACCAGGATGTGTTCAACGCTGCGGAGTATGGAGTTCCGCAACGCAGACGGAGGCTCATCTATCTCGCCGGGCTTGGGACACGAATACCCTTTGCTGAACCTGTTCCCGACAAGGTAACAGTCAAGGACGCTATCGGAGGGCTTCCGAGAGCAGGCGAAAGTGGTGATCCGATCCATGACATGTTAGAAAGGCGGACACCGCGGGTTATGCAAATGATTCGACGTATACCCAAAGATGGCGGGAGTCGCACTGACCTTCCTGAAGAGGATCAACTTGACTGTCACAAGCGTTGCAATGGTTTCAAGGACGTTTACGGCCGTATGGCCTGGGGTGAGGTCTCACCAACAATAACCAGCGGGTGCTTCAATCCCTCCAAGGGTCGGTTCCTTCATCCGGAGGAGGACCGTGCAATCACGATGCGTGAGGCTTCGTTACTCCAGGGCTTCCCACGCCAATACAAGTTCCTAGCCGGGAGTGGTAAGTCCGCAATAGCAATGATGATCGGTAACGCTTTGCCTCCTCCCTTCATTGCTGCTCATGCCAGAGGAGTCCTTAATTCTCTGCAACCTAGAGACACTCATACTAAGTAGGGAGATTCAATGACCACGAGTATTGGCCAAGTGTTGCAGAGTGAACTGACTCCGGAACAATATGCAGCAGCAATTGATCCGGCACTGGAAGTTCTGTGCTTGGCATGTGCCGGCTCTGGTAAGTCTAGGACGCTCGCGTATAGAATCGCCAGGCTCCTTGCCGAGGGAAAACAGCCTGAGGGTATCGTTGCCTTCACATTCACCGAAAAGGCAGCCGAGTCAATCAAGCGGCGCGTCACAGAGGCACTCCAGACGGCCGGGCTTGACTCTACCATCATGGGCGCGATGTACATCGGGACAATCCACGCCTACTGCCGGCGCATCCTTGGAGACATCGAACCCACGTACCGCCAATACGATGTGCTTGACGAAAACCGGCTGAAACTCTACCTGATTTCACGCTATCCCCAGTTGGGACTTCAGAACTTCCGTGGCCGCGCGCGCGGCAACAGCTACTTTGACACGATCAAACAGACTTCAGATGCCTGGAAGACTGCTAACGATGAGTTGCTTGATCTCGCCGCGGTCTCGGCCGAAGACCCGGATCTCGGCGACTTGCTAGTGCGTATTCAAGATGGACTTCGAACGGACCAGTACATAGACTTCTCTTTGATGATTCGTAATGTAGTAGAAGCCGTACAAAGTAGTGTGCCGGGAATAGCAAATGCTATTGGGTCATTGCAGCATCTTATGGTTGACGAATACCAAGACGTGAATCCTTGTCAGGAAGAGTTGATTCGGCTTCTTCACCAGCGCTCTAGCACACTTTTCGCGGTTGGCGACGACGATCAAGCGATCTATGCTTGGCGAGGCGCCGACGTCAGCAACATTATCGACTTCCAGCAACGCTACTTAGGCTGCAGCGTGCATACCTTGTCGCAGAACTTTCGGAGCACCCAACCGATCGTGGAGGCATCGGATGGTTTCGTCACCGCAACTCTCGGCCCTAGTAGAATTGCGAAAGCACCCGCTGCTTTTGCGAATGTTGTGCCCCAGGATTTCGGTGTGTTGTGGTTTTCCGAACGCGCCGTGGAAGCGGAGTGGGTTGCTAGCCGAATTCGTGACCTGCTTGGAACTGCGTACGATGATAATGGAAGCGTACGAGGACTGACACCAGCTGACTTTGCAGTGCTGATGAGGTCGACCCGAACGGAGGAACAGGATGGTACTCCGAGGCATGGTGCCTTTACAGCCGCTCTGGGGAACATAGGGATTCCGTTCAGTTTGGAAGCGGGAGGGGGACCTTTCGACCGACCCCAGACAGCAGCTCTGCGCAGCACGTTCGAACTCCTGCGTAACACTCCGCTTGACCGAAACACTCTACAACAACACTTCACTTCAGACGTACTTCCTGCGTACCCCAACGCTGATTTCAATGCGTTGGTCCGGGTTCTAACCGATTGGAGCCGTCGCATTAACCGACCTCAGGGCTCGACAAGAATTCGGCTCTACCCGCAACAATTGGTCTACGACCTACTGGAAGCATTCAATGTCGCTCAGACAAACTTCAGTGACGAAACCATGCGGGACATCGGCTTGTTCAGTCGCATGATTCTGGATGTCGAAACCGTGTACATGAGCGTCGACTCCAGTCAACGGTTTTCCGACGTTCTCAATTCCCTTCAAAACGCAGCGGACACAGGATATGACGTATCCACAGACGATGTCATCCAACGACCAGATGCGGTCACGGTCTCCACTGTACACAAAATGAAAGGCCTTGAGTTTCCGTGCGTGTTCGTAGTAGATGTGGAGGCACGCAGATTTCCTGGGGACATGAGCAGCTATCGGGGATGGCTGCCACCGGGCGTCATGGCTCAGGCGATCAATCGAGGCGCCTATCAAGGCACACAGGACGGGGAAATCAGACTTTTCTATACGGCTATGACACGCGCCGAAAGGTATCTTTACGTGAGTGGCGCCGAGAGCCTGCCGCAGGCAAAAAGACCGAGACGGCGATCCTCATATGCGTTGCAGATCGCAGGACACCCTGCGGTCCACGAAGAGCCGTCGATCCTTCCGAACGGACTCATGCAAGCCCCGCCGCGCAGGCGAGTGGATGACGCCGACTATCCGACAAGCTTCACCGAGGTCAGATACTACCTCCAGTGCCCGAAAAGTTATCAGTTCAGGGAGAGGTACGGTCTAAACCCTGTTGTTCCGGAAATGTTCGGCTACGGACGGACTGTCCACACCTCAATCCAGAAGCTGCACACACTCTACCCGACCGCGCCGCCTGGACCACACCTCATCGAGCCGATAGTCGAGGATACATTCCATCTGAAGCATGTTCCCCAGAGTGGAGATCCAGTGAATCGGCCCGGGGCGTATGAGAATGGCCGAAGCCGTGCAGTGGAAATCGCTAAGGACTACGTAACGAACTTCGGGGCCGATTTCGAGCGGGAGCGCCAGTTGGAAGCGTTTTTTGAGATTCCAGCTGCCAACTGTGTCATATCGGGTTCGATTGACCTTCTACTCCATGAAGACGCGGCTGGGAACATTCTCAAGGCAGAAATCATCGACTTCAAGACAATGGAAGGCGGCGATCAACCCACCACTAGCAACAAACTCGATTGGACTGAACTCGCATTGCAGGTTCAGTTGTATGCCCGAGCAGCGGATCAGGTGCTGGGTCAGAACGCCAAGACCGGCAGCGTCCATCTCCTAAAGGACGGCCACCGCATAGAAGTTCCGATTACCCAGGACGCGGTGAATGCTGCTCTAGCCAATATTGAATGGGCTGTGACTGGGATTCTCGAGTCAGACTTCCCGATGAGGCCACACCCCCAAAAGTGCAAGACTTGCGATTTTCGTTCGATTTGTCCAAAGACACCTCAGAGCTTCAGTGCATCGCGTACGACTCCACCGGAACTTCATCTGCCAGACCGCACGGAAATGGCTCGGTCGTTCAGCCAACATCAGGAGCCATAACGACGTGCCAGACAATCTGACACTTGAACAGAGAAGCTATTGTATGTCACGTATAAAGGGGAAGGATACGGGATTGGAAACCCGTGTGCGATCGGAACTCCATAAGAGAGGCTTGAGGTTTCGTAAACACGTCAAAGAGTTGCCAGGCAAACCGGACGTCGTCTTCACCAAAGCAAAAGTCGCCCTCTTCATTGACGGCGACTTTTGGCATGGCTACAGGTTCCCAACGTGGGAACACAAGGTTTCGGACTTCTGGAAGACAAAGATATCCAAGACCCGAGAGAGAGACACGAAGAACGACCATAGGCTCTATGAAATGGGATGGACGGTGATACGCCTGTGGCAACATGACTTTGAACGGAACCATGAGGCCAGCATCCAAAGCATCATGCGCACTGTGAAATTGAAGGCAGCTGCGTGATCGCAACCAAGCTCATGGGGGATGACAGCGATGCCCTCTATTAGTAGGTCAGGTTGGACACGCCAGCAACTGCTGGTGGCGTTCGCGTTGTATTCCCGAATGCCGTTTGGCAGGCTGCACGCCAAGAATCCTGAGATAGTGCGAATCGCAAACGCCATTGACCGGACACCATCAGCACTTGCGATGAAGCTTGTCAATATCGCCAGCCTTGATCCCGAAATCACAGGCACGGGCCGCAGCGGCCTGAAGAATGCATCCACCAACGACCGTGCAATGTGGGATGAGATGCAAGACAACTGGGACCGTTTCGCTGTAGAGTCTGATCGGGCCACGAGGGACTTCGAAGCAATAGCGGAACCGCTCGGCGGAGAGGTTCCTGTCGACGACAGCGGTTTTCCTGTGGGTGAAGACCGTGTTATGCACACTACAGCCCGCATCGGGCAGGATTTCTTCCGTGCGGCAGTCCTGAGCGCATACAGCGGGCAGTGCTGCATTTCCGGGTTGTCAATGCCCAAACTCCTCGTGGCAAGCCACATCGTTCCGTGGCGTATTGACAGCTTCAACAGGGCGAATCCCAGAAATGGTCTGCTGTTGTCGGCCCTACACGACAAAGCGTTCGACATCGGTTTGATCACGATCGAAGAGAACATGACCATCCGGGTTTCCCGGAAACACGCCGTGCGAAACGACAGGTTCTTTTCGGACTCTATTGAGCTGTACGATGGACAGCCTATCCGTCGGCCGGAGAAATTCCGACCTGACAAGGAGTTTCTTGCCTACCATAGGGAGCATGTCTTTCTGGAGTGACGTGAGTACCTCAGTATCAGCAATCGAAAGAGAGCCATGGTCTCAACTGAGGGCTATGCCGAGTTCGCCGACCTTGGGGAAGCGCTCGGTTTCGTACGTGTGTAGGCTTGAAGATTGCACTTGAGTAGCCGAGGGACACTTCATTCGGGCAAACGTAGTCAATCGGGAGGTTGATGGATGACCACAGTGTCCCCGGACTCCGCACAGCACAGCCGCGTTCTAAGACTCAACTACAGCGGTCGGATCATCGACCACCTAGGGCTTCAAATGTACCAGAGCCCAGTGGCCGCAGTCGCCGAGCTCGTGGCCAACGCTTGGGACGCAGACGCCGACAGAGTGGAGATTAGCTTGCCCGAGGCCTTGGCCGACACCGCGGAGATCGTGGTGAAAGACGATGGGAACGGCATGACCTTCGCCGAATGCCAAAACCGATTTCTGAACGTCGGGCTTGCCCGACGTGGAAACGACAGGACCGAAAGGTCTCCTTTGAAAGGGAGGCGGATCCTCGGTCGTAAAGGAATCGGGAAATTCGCTGGCTTCGGCATAGCTGAAGTGGTTCGCGTTGAAACCGTGAGTAGAACTAGCGGCGAGAGAACTGTTTTCGAGATGGACATCTCGAAGTTGCGCTCCGATGAATACGTCAATCCTGAAGGGACGGAGATTGATCTAATCGAGTATGAAGCTCCAGAAGACGACCGACAGCAGGAACACGGCACCACTATTCGGCTTAGGCGTCTGGTTCTTTCACAGCGCCGCGAGCCTACGTCGTTCGCCCGCAGCATGGCTAGACGGTTCTTGATACATCAGATTGCCGTCGACTTTCGTGTTCGCGTCAACGAAGTGCCTTTGCCCGGGGACGACGATTTGCTTCCGGTACAGTTCTCGTTCCCGACCGAGTACCGGACCGAGGAACGTCCGACTGATCTTGATATCAAGGGGGGCTGGGGCATTGAGACTGTCGGCGGCCAAGAAGTCAGGTGGCGCGTGCTTTTCTATCACGACCCCATCGGGGAAGAAGAACTGAGGGGCATTAGCGTGTTCGCAGGCGTTAAGATGGTGCAGGCACCTTTCTTCTTCAATCTCTCCGGTGGCCTTTCGGGGCAGCACGGCCAGCAGTATATTGCTGGCAAGATCCAGGCCGATTCCCTCGATGAACAAGAAGCAGACCTTGTCGCGCCGGAACGCCAGCGAGTGAACTGGGATCATCCTCTGGCCTCCCAAATCGAGGAGTGGGGACGCCGGCGTCTGAGGCAACTCCTGGGTATCTGGAGAGACCGACGGGGGGAGGATCGAGAACGGCAGCTTGAAGCGCGTCTCGCGGGGTTCGCTGCCCGACTCGGGCGGCTGAGTGACCACGAGCGGACCACCGTCTCTCGGGCGATTAGGCGAGTGGCGCAGGTCGAGACTCTTTCTCAAGACCAATTCGAGGACCTGGGAAACGCGATGGTCACGGCCTGGGAGCAGGGAAGGTTGCATGACCTCGTAGGTGACATCGCCCAGGTCGAAGACCTGACATCCGATCAACTTCTGGGGATCCTCGCTGAGGCCCAAGTCTTGACAGCTCTGAATACGGCTGAAGCCGTTAGGACGAAGTTGTTGACTGTGGGCGGGCTGAAGCAGCGGATAGATCGCAGGGATCTCGAGAACGCCGTCCGAGACTACATAAGCCAACATCCCTGGCTCGTCTCTCCGAAGTGGGAGACCTTTGCTGCGGAGACAGGAGTAAAGCAGTTACTCGAACGGGCATTAGCGGAGTCTGGCATTCAAACCGACCCAGACTTCGCAGGCAGGGTTGACCTTGCACTATCAAGCGGTGAACACCTACTCGTCCTGGAGTTCATGCGGCCCGGCCTCAGGCTTGATTGGGACCACGTCAACCGCTTCGAGCGATATGTGAGAATCGTCGGAGCCAATGTAAGGGCGAATACGGGAGGTAGGTTCAAGCGGGCTACGGGCTACATCGTCGCGGACAAGCTGCACGATCGAGTTGAACTCGTGGACAAGATCATCGCACTAGAAGACGATGATATGTTCGCTCTGGACTGGCCAACGCTCTTCACAAACGCGATCGCACAGTGGCAAGAGTTTCTGGTCATCTTGGCGGGGCGGGACCCTCACGACGAACGACTGCAGGTCTTGATCGACGAGCATACTGGGCTGGCTCCGCAGTGACACATCGACCGCGCTCTATGGCGTCCGCAGCCTGAAGTCACGAGATGTCCAGATGTCGCACCAAGGCGCCATTCACGAGGGCGGCCATGTTGTAAAGGGCGGAGTAATAATGGACCGGCGAGGCGGGGGTGAGCGTTCGGGAGTGGCGCTGCAAAACTGGACCACCCGCCGCCTTCCATAGAGTTGGAGGCAACTCGATGGAAGGTGTGAAGGATGTACAAAGTGGAACTGTACGTTCGAGTGCGCCGGGCCTGCATGGTGGAAGGGATGAGCACGCGAGAGGCTGCCCGCGTGTTCGGGCTGCACCGGGACACGGTGCGCAAGATGCTGGAGTACTCGGTGCCACCCGGGTACCGTCGACAGTCACCGCCGCGTCGCCCTAAGCTGGACCCGTACCATGGGGTGATCGACCGGATACTGGAAGAGGATCGGCGTCTTCCGAGGAAGCAGCGCCACACTGCGAAGCGTATCTATGACCGTCTGAGAGCGGAGCACGGGTTCGGTGGCAAGTACACGATAGTCAAGGACTACGTGCGCGAGCGCCGCCGCCGGACACGGGAGATGTACGTTCCGCTGTCCCATCCCGCGGGAGATGCCCAGTGCGACTTCGGCCAGGCGAAGGCGGTGATCGGCGGAGTGGAGCAGACCATCCACTACTTCGTGCTGGACCTTCCCCACAGCGACGCGTGCTTCGTCAAGGCCTACCCCGCAGAGACGACCGCGGCGTTCTGCGACGGTCACGTCTCGGCGTTCTCGTTCCTGGGCGGCGTGCCGCGGAGCATCTTGTACGACAACACGAGACTGGCGGTGGCCAGGATCCTGGGAGACGGCCGGCGCCAGCGTACTCGTGTGTTCTCGGAGCTCGTGTCCCACTACCTGTTCGAGGATCGGTTCGGCCGTCCCGGCAAGGGTAACGACAAGGGCAAGGTCGAGGGGCTGGTGGGATATGCTCGCCGGAACTTCCTGGTGCCTGTGCCGTCGTTCCCGAGCTTCGATGCGCTCAACGCCTACCTCGAGGAGAGGTGCCTGGAACGGATGGGGAGACAGCTACGTGGGCACAGGGAGACTATAGGCCAGCGGATGGAGCGTGACCTGGAAGCCCTGCTGGCGTTCCCCGCCGTGCCATACGACGCCAGCGACAAGCACGTGAGCCGTGTCAGCTCCCTGTCCCTGGTGCGGTACCGGACCAACGACTACTCGGTGCCCGTGGCCTACGGTCACAGGGAGGTGGTGGTCCGGGGCTATGTGGGTGAGGTGGTGATCAGCTGCGGGGCAGAGGTGATAGCCCGGCACAGGCGCTCATACGAACGCGACGACTTCGTGTTCGACCCGGTGCACTACCTGCCGCTGCTGGAGCGCAAGACGGGAGCGCTGGACCAGGCTGCTCCGCTGGCCGGGTGGGAGTTGCCGGAGGAGTTCGGCATGCTGCGCAGACTGCTGGAGTCGAGGATGGGCAGGCGAGGCAAGCGTGAGTTCGTGCAGGTGCTGCGGTTGGTGGAGAACTTCCGCAAGGAGGAGGTGTACGAGGGTGTGCGGGATGCCCTCAGGCTCGGCGCCATAAGCTTCGACGCCGTCAAGCACCTGGTGCTGTGCAGGATAGAGGGTCGTCCCCAGAGACTCGACCTACAGCTGTATCCCTATCTGCCCAGGGTCAGCGTGACCAGGACAGCAGCCAGGGACTACATGGCGCTCATGCCGGGGAGCGGGCGGTGAGCGAGAGGTCTACGGTGCTGTTGGAGCACCACCTCAAGGAGCTGAAGCTGCCGACCTTCCTGAGGGAGTACGGCAAGGTGGCCTCTCAGTGTGCCGCTGAGGACGTAGACCATCCGGGCTACCTGCAGAGGCTCTCTGAGCTTGAGCTGATAGACCGCCATCATCGCATGGTGGACCGCAGGATCAAGGCTGCTCGCTTCCCTGCCACGAAGAGCCTCGACACCTTCGACTTCCTGGCCATCCCGTCGGTGAACAAGCACCTGGTCATGCAGCTGGCACGCTGCGAGTACGTAGACCGGCGGGAGAACGTCATCGCCATCGGCAACAGCGGTACCGGCAAGACCCATGTGGCCCTCGGCCTGGGACTCGCCGCCTGCCAGAGGGGGTTGTCGGTCGGCTTCACCACCGCCGCCTCGCTGGTCCACGAGCTGATCGAGGCCAGGGACGAGCGACGGCTGCTCAACCTCCAGAAGAAGCTGGCCCGACTCAAACTGCTCATCATCGACGAGCTGGGCTTCGTTCCACTCTCCAAGACCGGCGCGGAGCTCCTCTTCGAGGTCTTCAGCCAGCGCTACGAGAGAGGTTCGGTCCTGGTCACCACCAACCTGCCCTTCGACGAGTGGACCGAGGTCTTCGGCTCTGAGAGGCTGACCGGCGCACTCTTGGACCGCCTCACTCACCGCGTTCACATCCTTGAGATGAACGGCGAGAGCTACCGCCTCAAGCAGAGTAGGCAAGCCGCTCCCGTGCGCGCTGCCAGCGATCCTGCTGACGCATAGACCGCCGCATTCATTCCAGCTAACGGCTCCTACTGA